>NZ_RMVG01000039.1 GCF_003813865.1 Candidatus Pantoea deserta | reverse complement strand
GGCTGCTGACGCGCATTGAAGAGATGGTCTCAGCGGGCATTACGCCAGCGGAAATCGTGGCGGTACTGGGCAGAAAAGGAGCGCGCGTATGAATACCGTCATGATAGTACCTTCAGCGCCTCCCCTTTATCGTCAGCGGCACAGGGTCTGCAGGCTGCACAATGTATTTTCACGCCCTGCGCAGTCTGTAGCCCAGGCGAGGATGGCAGCAAGAAAGGATAACGCATGCCCCCCTGTACTCACGTTGCTGAGCCTGCCTGAGAATATCGGGCGGCCCGCTTCTGTAGCGTCAGAACGACGAACTTCACTGGCAATGATGCACCAGGCTGAAGTGCTGGAAAGACTTATCTGTGAGGCCGAAACGGCGCTGGCCAGCCAGTCAGTTCGCACATACCGGCAATGGTACTCGCACTGGCGGCGTCGTGGCGTACGGGTGAACGATCTGCTGGATATGACTTGGATGTGGCGCCAGCGTGCCCGGACTGATTGAGAATAGAGAGCATTCTGTCAGTCAACTGTCTGCGCCTGCATGAAGACAGAATATCTCGACCGGTCAGACCTGTTAATGTTTGAGGCTGTGGCGCCGATAGTGTTCAAATCCTTCACCAGGGATACACATTGATGGCAAATCCGTTTTGACGATGCTTCACGGCATCGTCTTTTTTTTGGGGATGTACAAAAGAATCCGACTATTTATGATTCAATGGATTACATTCCAATGTTGACGGGTGATAGGGGATGTATAGTGAGGGCGTGTTGCTTACGTAGATCGCAAACGCTAAACAGTTCCTTATCTTTCACTCAAGGTGTAACCTGTACACTCCTGACGTTAGCCGGTTATCCGGCCTCTCTGTACTCGTCGTTATTCGACATACCGACGGCTACCGTTCGTCGCGGCGGGCGGCTATACGCTGCTTCTCGCTACTTGGGGTTGCCAAAGGTTTCTTATCGCCTCTTAAGGGGGCGTAGCGTTATTAGTTTGGGCTATGCGCTTGCGCTAAGAATCGTCAGGATTGTATAGAGAGAACGATCTATGTCTAAACAACATAAAATCGGCTTAGTTGAAGTGCTCGGGATTGCTACAGCAGTCCTGGCCTTTATCAACGAGTCGTGGACTTTCGTTGAGAAGGTGTTGAGCCTCTTCAACATAGTCCCTAACTACTTGTTTTTTTATGAATACAGAAAATGAATGGCTTCATAAGTTTGAGATAAAGCCGGGCCGCTGGGTTTATATACCTAATGAGGCTACGTTAAAGCAAGGAAAGCTAATACACGCTTATATCAGATCAAAATGGAAATCCCCCCCCTATATGTTTCACCTGAGAGAAGGTGGTCATGTTGCGGCTGCAAATCATCATGTTCAGAAAAAATACTTTGCATTGATCGATATACAAGATTTTTTTGGCGCCACCAGCCAAAGTCGCATAACAAGAGCGCTAGGGAATTTGATTCCCTATGACAAAGCGAGAAAAATCGCCAAGTTATCAACCGTGAAAAACCAAAACGGCAATGGATTGAAGCATGTGATTCCATATGGCTATCCACAGTCACCAATTCTGGCAAGTTTCTGTTTCCATCAATCCTTTTGTGGGAATATTATTAAAAACATCAGTAAATCTGGTGATATATATGTAAGTATCTATATGGATGACATCCTTCTTTCAGGTAATGATTTAGGAAGGCTGGAAGATACTTTTAAAGCTGTCAATGAAGCGTTGGTTAAGTCAGGTTATACGGTGAACCGGTCAAAAACTCAGCTTCCATCAACAATCGTGAATGTATTTAATTTAGAACTTAGCCAAAACTCACTGCGTATATCAGCTAAAAGGATTGTTGATTTTTTGCAAGCCTATATATCCAGTTCGCACCCGCCTGAAAAAAAAGGTATAGCTTCATACGTTGGTAGTGTTAACAAAGAACAAGCCAGGTTATTCAAGTGACACCTTTATTCAGGGAAGTTGTAAAGCCATAAAAATGAGAAGTATGCCCCCTCCGGCTCCCCGGCGCTGCCGGGTCGTCACCCCCACTGCGCTAACCGGCAGAGCCGGTAAGCTCCGCCGGACCGCGTGGCGTTCCGGGCCTCCCGGCTAGGGTCTGATGGCTTTAACAGTTAACTGCTGCAGCGGGCCTGCGCCCGTGCCTTCACCGCGCCGGCATACGACCGCCGCCGCTTTCATGTCGTCACGCCTGAACGGCGCGCCGGGTGTGTTCATTCCCTGTCTTACCGTTGGTCATCTCTCACCGGCTCTCTCGCGAAGGGCCGGGTTTCGCACCGTCGTCCGGAAAAAGCAAGGCTGAAGTGTACGGCTTCGCCGGCCCTGCTTTGTCCGATCGCCGTCGCGTGCACGCCCTTTGCCGCGAAAGGTCCCGACGAGAGATGAGTTAACTAACCAAAGGAGAACTGGAATGCACACACAGAACGTCAACACCGCCGCTCAGGAACCCTCGGAAAGATGGGGGGGAGGGCAGGCCGCCTCCGGCATCGAAAAATGCCTGATATTGAGCACCGCGCACATGACTGAGGATGACAGCGGCCTGTTTTACTGGCTCGCCCGTCGTTCAGAGAAAGGGGAGGGGGCCTGGATGTGGATACACGATACGGGTTACGGGCACTTTATCTGTCTCGACACCGAGGGGGGCAGGCTCCGGTGGCTGCGTAATCAGGGTATTTCGGAAAGCCTCTGTTACCTGCTGGAGACGGTCTCACGGCTGTCCGGCACGCGCATGTTCCATTTCGACCGCGACGCAGACATCCAGCCGGGTTTTGTAACTTACGACTGGTAAAACACGGCAGTCATGCCGTCAAAAGCACCGGCGCGGCAGCAAACGCGCCGGTTAAAGCAGAAGCGAAGGAGTTAACTGATGCGTTACAGTAAGAAAGTAGAAATGCAGGCGCAGCGTTTTGCGCAGGCTTACCGCGAGGGCAGACCTGCCAGCATGCCGGCGATGCGGTTCAGTGACTGGCCATGCTTTATGGCCACGGTCAGAAAATTACAGGGAGGTCAGGTATGAAAGGGATGAGTAATGCATTTCCGGTATCGCAGGGTGAGATTGTGCGTGTGCTGGGCCCATGCTGTCACATAACGCTGAACACGGGCGCCGAGGCGTTTTACATTAACGGGCAGTTCATCACTGACGCATACCCGGGCGAAGGAGCAGCCTGGTTGCTGAACCTCGCGCGCAGCATTGCAGCGGCCTCTGGCCATAAGCTGCGCTGCTATGTGGTATCAGAGCCTGATGACGAAGAGTGGGCATGGAATGACGTGGTCGATCAGCTGACGATACGCGCCCGTGTGGATGCTGCACCGCTCTTTACGCCCGCCGGCCCGGAAGCTCCCAGAGGGCTGATAGCTAGGCTGCTGAGCTTCCGTCCGTAAGTAATTAAACACAGGCAGGCCCGCGCCTGCCTGAATCGGCTTTCGTTCTGATCCGCATGAAGGCGCTGCCGGCATCGCATAAAATCCTGGCGTCCCTGCGGGCCGGAAGTAACCGGTGCTGACGCACCGGTCATCTCCCTTCGCCTGCGCTTTCTCTCTCCGGGACGCTGTCTCACGGTCTTCTCTCTCTGCTTCCTGCTGCTCTCCGTTCTGCGGTTGTGCTGCAGCTGCTTCTCCCAGTAGGTCAACGGCATAAACAGCCTGATGGCCCCCTCCGGCTCCCCGGCGTTGCCGGGTCGTCAGCCCCACTGCGCTAACCGGCTGTGCCGGTAAGCTCCGCCGGACCGCGAAGCGTTCCGGGCCTGCCGGCTAGGGTCTGATGGCAAGGTCCAGGTCAACCCCTGCAGCGGGCTTTCGCCCGCGCGCTCACTGGCCACAAAAAAGACGTGGCCGCTGAGGACCGGCCCGGCACCGTGGCGTGCCGTTCCGGGGCCGTGCCCTGTTCATCCTTCCGCGTTGTGTTTTGTTCCCCTGAGCCCCTTCGCCGTGCAGAAACCTGGCACCCGGGCGTCTTCACGCAAGGGTCGCGCGCTAAACGGCTGCACCCGGTCCCTGCGGGCTGCGGCTTTGCCGTTTCCCCCTGCGTTCAGCCTGATGCCCGCGCGCCCGTTCTGCCCTCACGGCGAGGAACTCAGAGAAACATCACTTAAACCACACGGGAGACACAACATGTCACAGCAGAACGTCAACACCACGGCTTCAGAATCTAAAGAATCATCTTTTTTTAACTGCGAAAACTACCGCGCAACGTATTCGCCTGATGATAACAAGCTGCGTCTTTACCCACTGCACCGCCTCGATGAGGAGACGTATAAACGCGTAAAGGATGCAGGCTTTAAGCATGCGCCGCGTCAGGGGCTTTTTGTTGCGCCAATGTGGACGCCCGATCGCGAAGACCTGCTGATCGAGCTGGCCGGTGAAATTGAGGATGAAGATCAGTCGCTCTTTGACCGCCAGGAGGAACGTGCGGAGCGCTTCGAAGAGTACAGCGAAAAGCGCGCCGCCGAATCAGAGCAGGCGCTGGCCGCTGTGGACAGCCTGGCTTCGGCCATTCCTTTCGGCCAGCCGATTCTGGTCGGACACCACAGCGAGCGCCGCGCGCGTAAGCACGCGCAGAAAATTGAAAACGGCATGCGCCGCGCGGTCAACCTGTTTGAAACCTCGGGATACTGGGAGCGCCGGGCTGAGGCGTCACTGCGTCATGCTGCTTACAAGGAGCGGCCGGACGTGCGCTGGCGCCGGATCAAAAAGATTGAGGCCGACCTGCGTAAGGCTGAGCGCCGGCTTCAGGACGTGCAGAAATTTATCAAACTCTGGTCGTCCGCGAACCTTGACCGGGCAATGGCTCTTGTTATTGCAGGCGTCGATCACCTTCACTGCTGCTTTACCCTGGCGAAGTACCCGCGACCGCCGGAAAAAAGCCAGTATGAAGGCAGCCGCAGCATCTGGTCAGCCCTTGAAGACGACATTATTACCGCCGAACAGGCCCGGGACATCTGCATTCCGTGCCATGAACGCACCATTGCGCGCTTAAGCCGCTGGACCGCGCATTATCGCAACCGCATCGCTTACGAGCGCGCCATGCTGGATGAACACGGCGGCGTGCTGGCCTCAGATACCGAAATGGTGCCGGGCGGGCAGGTTAAAAGTCGCGGGGAGTGGCTGACAATCATCCGCGTAAACCGCAGCGGCGGAAAAATCAGCTCGCTGGTTACGCCTGAGTATTCATTCATGTCACGGGGAAACGGTGCCGTCATCACCATCACGCCCGATCGCATTACGGAATACAAAGCGCCCAGCGCAGAGGAAGCAAAAACGGCGAAGGCGGCCGCAAAGCGTCCGCCGATTGTGAACTATCCGGGGGAAGGCTTTGAGCACATGACTAAGGAGCAGTGGAGCAAAAAGCACGCTGATTTTAAGCAGGTGAAAGGGATTGCGGCCGGTGACGAACACAAGGCCTACCGCATCCGCCGAGTGATGTCCACGGGCTACACCCTGTCACCGGTTTATATCACTGACACGAAGACGATTGAAATACCGCGTTAAAAGCCAGTGCTCCCCGGCGGCGCTGGGGAGGTTATGTATATACAGATGAATATACAAAGTGCCGGCATTGCCGGCACGGGAGAACGAGAAATGCGTACCGAACTCAGCGCGCGAATTGCGCAGATGCAGCAGAAACTCAGCGGCCTGCAGCCCGTGGCCCGGGTGCATGCAGATACACAGCTGTTTGTTTCGTCCAACCTGGTGTGCCGGAAGCTTGTCGCTCTGGCCGACATCCGGCCGGGTAATCGGGTGCTGGAGCCGAGCTGCGTAATTGCATATTACTTGACTACCCATTTGCATTTTACTTGACCATCGCCAACAAAAATTTTCGCTCCGCTGATGGCTGAGTGATGCCTGTTTGAGGCGCTACTGTGTGCCAAAAGGGGAAGTTGAAGTGTCAGGGACTTTATAAACGTGAATGGTTCGTTTGACCTGCTCCCTGTTGATTCACACAGACTGCTGTTAGCAATGTCCGCTTTTAGCTCATTGAGGTCCTTTATATTTGGGGCTTAGCCCTTCATCGTCATAGGAATCATGGGCATCTACCCACATCCTCACCAGTGTTCAGAGGATGTTAAAACGTGCCCTTCGTAGTAGTGAAGGTGAACGCCCCACATTTTGGTTTCGTAAAACCATAAAAAACTTGCCCACTAAAACAAAACATGCTGAGGGTTGACATTGGTCTTAATTAGGTCTAAATTAAGACCACCTTCGGGTAACCCCATGCGGATGGGGTCACAATATGATGATTGAACTAAAAGCGGCTTAAGTGCCGATGATTTGTTGACCACTTAGCGTCAGCACGGAGTTAAATGATACTCAAATGAAATGAGTTGCTTCGTTAAATAGAGGTTTATTAAGAGGAAAGACTATGAGAGTCGAAACCATTAGTTATCTGAAAAAGCACGCCGCGGTGCTTGATCTTACAGAGCCATTATTGGTCACACAAAACGGTGTGCCCGCTTATGTTGTTGAGTCGTATGAAGAGCGCTTGAAAAGAGATAATGCAATCGCATTGCTGAAACTCTTAACTATCTCTGAAAAGGACAAAAGCGAGGGACGCACGTATAGTCGTGACCAGTTAATGGCAAGTCTTTAATACTTGCTATGACTGGAGGGCACATGCCTAAAAGCAACACAAAAAAAGGTGTTATTTACACCGAAACGTTCAAACTCACTGCTCGCAATCTTTTGAATTTTCTTTCGACCAGTGTTGAAGAGCCAAAAGAAATACTTAATAAACAACTCGATGAGTTTGAAAAGAAAGTTGATGTTTTCCCTGAGAGTTGTCAGATTTCACCTGACTTGCTTGAATTAGGCTGTGACCGTTATCGTGAATGTATTACCAGGGATGGTTATCGCATCCTTTACTCCTACGATACAGAACAGGAGGAACTAACTGCCCATGTCATTCTTGGCAAACGACAGTCAGTCATTCAGTGTCTTTTCGAGAGACTAATCGCTTTGTAAAGCAGATGAATGAAGCCACTTTAGTGGCTTTAATTTTATCTGCGATTTTTTACCAGCCGATTGTTAACTTGAGTAGACCTTCTATCTAAGCATGATTTTTAGTTGGTAATGACCAAGTAATTTGCAAACGGGTAGTCAAGTGAATGCAAATACTCACCGAGCGCCGGGACCGGCGCCATTGTCCGCGCGGTGCTTGCGGCCGTGCCGGATGTAATATGCCAGTGCGTGGAAATGAACGCAGCGCTGGCTGAACATCTCAGCGCCACTTTTCCTGAAGTGGCCGTGACCTGCGCGGACTTTCTGAGCTGCGCCCCGCAGGCCGTTTATGACCGGATTATCATGAATCCGCCTTTTCGCCACGGCGACGATCTGAAGCACATCCGGCACGCGCTGAAAATGCTGGCGCCGGGCGGTAACCTGATGGCGGTCTGCGCAAACGGTCCGCGTCAGCAGCGAGAATTTAAGGATATTGCGACGCATCAGGAGGTGCTGCCACGCGGGACATTCGCTTATACGGACGTTTCAACAATGATTGTCCGCATTGATGCCTGATCACCTGCCTTACCGGCTTCGCGCGAGCGGGGCCGAATTAGTGCCACCAGCTTGGTCCGCAAACGTCCACGGCGGCTAATAACGGCTGCGGCGGCTTCGCCGCCACGGCGGTTACTCTTCCTTCCCCTGCGCTTTCTCTCTCCTGGATGCTGTCTCACGGTCTTCTCTCTCTGCTTCCTGCTGCTGTCCGTTGTGCCGCGCAGCTGATTTTCCGGTTTCCTGACCCTGAAGGTCAAAAGCATGAACAGCCTGATGGCCCCCTTCGGCTCCCCGGCGCTGCCGGGTCGTCAGCCCCACTGCGCTAACCGGCTGCGCCGGTAAGCTCCGCCTAACCCTTCAGGTTCGGGCCTGACGGCTAGGGTCTGATGGCAAGGGCAAGGATAGCCTCAGCAGCCTGCTTACAGTCCGCTATGGGCGAAAAGCGGACACTGGCTTAATGTCAGAAATAACATTTTCTAACTCCACATTGCCAATGTGAAATCTGTAAAAAAGCAAGAATAAAAACTCCGCTGGCGGTAGATCGCACCAGGGAAAACCTGCCTTTACCGGAGTTTTACCGAATGTTCAGAAACCGTTAGTGCCAGCTCATAGCAGACCGGGAATTTTCAGGGAAAAGATGGTTAAATAAGCCCTGCTAATCAGTCGGGCCAAAAAGGAGGCGGTAACATGCTTGATACGATTTACGACGGGGTAAATTTTTTTAAAGCGTGGGTTTTTGCAATCATTATCTGGGGGACGCTCTGCGTAGCGATCTGGTATTACTTTTTCAGTGACGCGCGGCGTTCTTCATTTCACGGCGGCGGCCTGTCAGACTTTATCGACATTTTTCCGCAATGGCTGGTTAACGGCGTACTGGCGGCATGGTTTATCACCGGGACGTTCCCCTTTCTTAATTATATGGCAGATAAAGAGCAGTTCGGCAGTGTGGTAGGACGTGCCAGGGAAATGGGCTTTTTCGACGAAAGGCCGTGGTACGGGGTAGGCGGCTATCAGTTTCTGGCGATTGTATTAGTGCTGCTGATCAGCTACCTGTTCCATCGCTATGTTGTCGAGTGATACAGCCGCGAGTGAGATTTAACGCGTTTAACATGCCGCTACTGAAGCGGCTTTTTAATGCCAGTAATACAGGGCTAGGGGTTTTACCAAATCTTGGCGAACGGCAGGTCAATCCCTGCAGCGGGCTTTCGCCCGCGCGTTCACTGGCCACAAAAGGACGTGGCCGCTGCGGACCGGCCCGGCACCGTGGCGTGCCGTTCCGGGGCCGTG
>NZ_RMVG01000038.1 GCF_003813865.1 Candidatus Pantoea deserta | reverse complement strand
CTTAACTAGAAAGCTTGCTAAGGCCCTGCGTTATAGCAGGGCTGCGCTTGTTAATTCGAGGATTATATGCTTATTCATCTGACTCCTTCTTTTTTTCTTAATTACTCTAATATCTCTGTTGACTTAATTGACGTGGAAGTTCCTGAGTTAGGCCTGCATCTTCAGAATGAAAAAGATATAACTGTCCGGTTCCCTGCGCCCAATAAACGGCTTCATTATGTCTGCCGTAAAAAAGGGCGCAAGGCCGTGTACGGCATTCTGCTGAACACGGATAAGCACGTAACGGACATTACCGTCATTACGCGCTGGGCCGTGCAGGGTGAAGTCTCTACGCACCGCGTACACATGCACATCGTGGGCGCCGACGATGCGGCCACCGATGTTATTCACCTCTGGAGCGGAATTTTCAATACCCCCTTCCGGGATAAAGCACCGGACCTGACTAAAAACTGGATACCAGCGTCGTGTCAGCCGCGCCTGAGCGTCTGCGCCAGCGACAGGCCGTCTGAGCGCGAGCCGGCAATCTGGCGCCTTACGGACGCGTCCGGGATTATCCGTCAGCAGACGGAATACTTCACCGCCGCCACCGTGGAGCCTGAGCGGCTGTTGACGCCTACTCGCAGCAATGATCGGCTGCCAGCGCTGGAAGACGCTTTTGACTGCAAGGTGCGGGAATATGCGGACACGCTGCGCGTGCTTTATGCGTATCCGGGCGTGACCGTCTGCCCGGTGACGGAGCATGAGGAGCTTATCGAAAGCGACCTGACGGAAGAGGGAAAGCTCGACGCGTTCACCGCGATAATCCAGCCCGTGCTACAGGAGGTTCGCGCCGTCTGCCCGGTGTTTTTTACCAATACCACCAACCTGATGAACAGCATCCGCCGCTTCTCCACGCACTTTCATGCGCTGAGCGATGCTGAAAAGCAGTTTGTCGAATACCAGATTAATCAGCCTCTGTTTCGCGTTTCAGTGAGCTGAGACCGCCCGCCGCACAGCCTGACGCGCCCTGCGTCTGGTGGAGGAGGCGGAACATCACATCAGCCCATCCGGGCACGTTCGCACCGTAAGTAAACCCCGCGCAGCTTTCTGCCTGGCTTTCGCCTGCCCGCAGCCCTGCGCGCCTGTCTCTGTTTCCACATAAAGGACTTTCAATGAGCCTTAACGCCCGCGACTTTACCCAGGGCGGCCAGGTGATGAAATACATGATCGGCATGTTTGTGCAGATCATGAATATCGCCTCCTACTGGGTCGTGCTGTTTTCAGCACTGGTATTTTTCAGCTGGATGCTGCTGCGCCTTACCATGCAGGAGTTTATTCACGGTAGCGCCTACTGGCTGGTTAAGTGGTTTGTCATGCCTCTGTCGAAATTCTCTGGCGGAAATTCTAAAAGCGGCTGGACCTTTCACTTTGAGCGACCCAACGGCGAGGTGGTGGCGTTTAAGCACACTGCTCAGCAGGTGATGAACGATCCGTATTTCGTGCAGATGGGCGAAAGCGTTAAAGACGCCGCATTTTACGGCTGGGGCATTGCCACATTCTGCTTTGTAGCCGCCATTCTCGGCATAACCTGGTTTCTCGGAAGTAAGGGCGCGAAGCAGCGCGAGAGCGAACTTACCGGCGGCCGCATTCTGGCGACAAGCCCTGCCGTGGTGAACCGCCTGCTCAAAAAGGCCGGCGTGATGTCCCCGCTCAGCATCTGCGGTCTGCACATCCTGAAAGACTCGGAAATGCAGAACTTCGGTCTCCACGGCACCGTCGGGTCGGGCAAGAGTACCGCGCTGAACGACCTGCTGCGCCAGCTGCGCGAGCGCGGCGATCGCGTCATCGTGTACGACAAAGGCAATAACTTTATTCCGACTTTTTACCGTCAGGATAAAGACCTCATCCTTAACCCCTTCGACGCGCGCTGTGCCCCGTGGGACCTGTGGGAAGAGTGCAAGACGGTGGGTGACTTTGAGAACTTTGCGACCTCCCTGCTTCCTGACAGCAGCGGCAGCAGCGATCCGTTCTGGGTGCTGTCGGCGCGATCGCTGTTTGTGGCCACCGCACGGCGCATGGCCCGTGAAAAGGACCGCAGCATCGGCGAGCTGCTGAAAAAGCTGATGTCCATCAGCCTGGCGGACCTGCGCGCGTTTCTGGAAGGTACGGACGCGGCGAACCTGGTAGACGGCAGCATCGAAAAAACGGCGATGACCATCCGCACCATTCTGACCACCTACGTCCGCTCGCTGCGCTACCTGCAGGGGCTCGATCAGGACGGACGCCGGCCGTTCAACATCCGCGACTGGCTTCACACCGAAGACGCGAGCGGCGACAACCCGTGGATTTTCATCTCCAGCGACGGCCAGAACCACAACGCGCTGAAGCCGTTGCTGAGCGCGTGGCTCTACATGACCATGTCCGGCATCCTCGGGCTCAGGGCCGACCGCAACCGCCGCATCTGGATTTTCCTGGACGAGCTGCCGTCCCTGCATAAGCTGCCCATTCTGCCGGAGTTCTGCGCCGAGGGCCGCAAGTTCGGCGGCTGCACCGTCGCCGGCCTGCAGAACTTCCCGCAGCTGGAAGAGACGTACGGCACCAACGCGGCCAAATCCATCTGGGACCTGCTGAATACCCGCGTCTTTTACCGCGCGCCCAGCGGATCGATTGCTGACTGGGTGCAGAAGGAAATCGGCGAGCAGCGGCATAAGAAGTTCAAGGATCAGTACAGCTACGGCATCGACATCATCCGCGACGGCGTGCAGTTCTCCAAAGATGAGGTCAACGAATTCCTGGTCAGCTATTCCGACGTGCAGAGCCTCAACGACCTGGAGTGCTACATCACCCTGCCGGGCGAGTGGCCGGTGGTGCGCATGAAGCTGCCCTGGAAATCCTACCGCGAAATTGCTGAAGGGCGCATCCCGCGCGACGTGGAAGACGTGTTTGACCCGGACATCGAGGCGACGCTTGCGGGCGAAACTGCCGACAACCAGGCCGGCCAGATTGTCGGGCGGCTGTTCGGTGACTCGACTGAAGCGGCAGCGCCTGCAGAAGAACAGAACGCCGGTAATGCCGTGCCTGCTGCAGGTTCGCAGAGCGCTGCGGCGCCCGCTGACAACGCTACGGCACCTGCGGAAACGGCATCCTCATCATCTGCACAGGCAGCAGCTGCTGAAGCTGGCGGGCGCGTAACAGCACTACCTCCGCCCGCAAATCCAGCCGTTCCTGCAGCGCCGGCGCCAGCCGCACCGACGCCTCCCGCGCAGCCCGCAGCGGAGAACTCCCTGCAGCAGGTGGACATTGTTAAACATCGCGACTTCGACCCTGACGATCGTTTCTGAGGTACATCATGCTGTCAGTCTCTTCTGTCAAAAGCGCTGGTAAAGCCGGCGCTTACTACACCAATGAAGATAACTATTACTTCCTCGGCGAGCAGTCCACGGAGTGGTACGGCACCGGCGCGGAAAATCTGGGCCTTGAGGGCCCGGTTAACCGCGATACCTTTGTCGCGGTGCTGGAAGGCCAGCTGCCGGACGGCACCGACATGCGCCGCATGGAGGGAGGGGTCAACAAACACCGTCCGGGCTATGACCTGACTTTCTCCGCGCCCAAAAGTGCCTCGGTGCTCGCCCTCGTGACCGGGGACACCTTCCTGGTGGACGCCCATAAAGAGGCGGTACGGCGCACGCTGGACGAGGTGGAGAAGCTGGCCACCACGCGCACCATGACCGACGGCATTACCGAGATGGAGAAAACCGGCAACCTGGTGATTGCGACCTTCATGCACGATACCAGTCGTAACCTTGAACCCCAGATGCATACGCATGCGGTGGTTGCTAACGCCACGCTTTCGCAAAACGGCTGGAAAACGCTTTCTACCGACATTAACGGGAAGCAGGGCTTTACCGACGTGGTCTGGAACGAGCAGGTCAGCATTGGCGCGCTCTATCGTGGTCACTATCGATCCATTATTGAGCCCGCGGGCTACCAGACCGAGGACACGGGGCCGCGCGGCGAATGGGACATCACCGGCGTGCCGGTTAAGCCTTTTTCCTCGCGTCGCCAGGACATTCTCGATCTGGTCGGTGAAGACGCGACGGCGAAGCAGAAAAGCATGGCCGCGCTGGACTCCCGGCAGGCCAAGCACTTTGAAGACCCCGAAACCCTGCGCGAGCACTGGCAGACGGTCCTGAAGGATACCGGCTTTGACGTGCAGACGTTCAGGAAAGAGCTGGCAGAGCGCCAGCAGCAGCGTGAAGCCGAAAGCGCCGGTCAGGAAAAAAAGGCCGCCACGCCGCCGGCGCTGGAGGGCGCGGTACGCGAGGCCATTGAGCGACTGTCGTCTAAAAGCGTGCGCGTGACCTATGACGACGTGATGACCAGCGTGCTTAATCACGTCCCGGTCGCCCCGGGCGTCTACGGGCAGGCCCGGAGCGCCATTGACAGCGCCATCGGCCACGGCCAGCTGATCGCCGTGGACAAGAACCAGACGCTGTTCACCACTGCCGCCCACGTCCGCGACGAGGCGCGCCTGTCGCAGCTGGCCGCTGGCCTCGCGGAAAAGCGCGGTGGGCTTACGGCGCCGTCCGGCGAGCGTGGCGAGCGTGGCGTGCTGGCACAGGTGGCCGATGCCGATCGCGCGGTGTCGCTGATTGACGTGCGCGGCGGCACGCAGTTCATCAGCGACCTGAACCGCAGCATTATGACGATGGCCAGCGAAAGCAAGCGTCCGCTGGTCGTGGTGACCGCCGACGGCGCCGCGCGTAAACGTCAGCTGGCGACCTTCGGCGACAAGCCCGGCGTACAGCTTATGACGGCGGAGGAGATGAAAAGCGCTGAGCTGCCGGCGCGCCCGCTGGTGCTGGTCGCGGAGGCCGAGCGATTCAACACATCCGGGCTGCACGACGTGCTGAAGACGGCGGCGCAGCTCGACGGCGCCGCGCTGGTGACAGATACCCACGCCCGACGCACGGCGGGCTTTGCGTCGGAGGTGCTGAGCGCGGCGGGCGTGAAACAGTTCACCGCCTCGCCGAAGACCGAAAACGTGCGCGTGACGATGGTGCAGAAGGACACGGTGGAGGACCGGCTCAGCGTGGCGGCGCGCTACTACGCGCAGGAAAAAGCGCAGGGCCGGCAGGTGTCGCTGCAGGCGGGCAATGCGCGCACGCGCGACCAGCTCACGACCCGGACCCGGGAAATCCTCGCCGACGAGGGGCAGCTCGGCCGGGTGCTGGGCGAGGCCACGGTGCGGGTGCCGGTGTGGCTGGACGCCAGCAACCGCAACGACCGCAGCGTCTACCGCGCGGGCATGGTGCTGGAGCATCACGAGGGGCAGGGCCAGAAGTCGGTGTTCACCATCGCCGGCGTCAGCGAGCGGCATAACCTGCTGACCCTGAAAGACGAAAAGGGGCAGACGCAGGGCGTGAGCATCAGCAGCATCGACAGCCACTACCGGCTTTACCGGGAGAAAAAGCTGGAGCTGCGCGAGGGCGAGCAGCTGCGCGCCACGGCCGATCTTGGCAGCCGGGCCGGCAGCGGGGAGCGGCTGACCGTTACCGGCGTAAAGGAAGGGCGCTGGCTCTTTAAGGACACCATCACGATGGAGAACGCAAAGGGCGAGCGCGTCAGGCTCGACCGCAACGCGCCGCTCTACGCGGACTACGCCTACGCCGAGTCTTTTGGCGCCACGCGCCGCACGGAGGGGAGCGTGGTGGCGGTGCTGGCGGGCAAGGAGGTGAACGACGCGACCGTCAACATGCTGCGCCGCAGCGGCTCGGACGTGATTGCATTCACCCCGCTGGACGAGGCCACCATCGGCCGCCGCCTGGAGGAAAACCGCCCGGTGGTCAGCGTGACGCAGGGCATCAAATCGCTTGCCGGGGAAAGCGAGCTGACGGACGCCCTGCGGGAGCTGGAGTCCCGGAAGATGTCGCAGCCGGAGCGCGCTATGCGGCTGGCCATCGAGAAAGCCACCGGCACCGACGTGACGTTCACGGGCGTCCGGGCGCTGGCCGGGGTGATTAACACCGACCGCAGGATCACGCCCGAGCGCGCGCAGGAGGAGCTGTCACGCCTGGTGCAGCGCGGGGAGATTTTTGAACTCAGCGGGGAGCAGGGCGCGGCCGGGAAGTACATCTCCCGCGAGAACTTTGAGAATGAGGTGTCCATCCTGCGCCACGTTGCCGAAGGCAAAAACAGCGTAAAACCTCTGCTGGCCGGCGGCCTGAGTGAGGAGAAAGCCGCCGGGCTCACGGACGGCCAGCGCGAGGCGGGCAATCTCATTCTGACCACCCGCGATCGCTTTACCGCCATTCAGGGGTATGCGGGGGTGGGGAAAACCACGCAGTTCCGCACCGTGGCAGCCGCACTCGCCGCCGCAGACAACGCCCCGGACATTCGTGGGCTGGCGCCCACGCACCGCGCCGTCAGCGAGCTGTCTGACGCGGGTATCCCGGCGCAGACCATCGCCAGCTTTCTGAGCGAAAGCAGCCAGTGGCAGGCCGCCGGTCAGGCGCGCGACTTCCGCAACACCGTGTTCGTTATCGATGAGTCCTCCATGAACGGTAACGCCCAGATGGCCTCCCTGATGAACGTCATCGCCGAGGGCGGGGGACGCGCTGTGCTGAGCGGGGACCAGGACCAGCTGAAGTCGCTGGAGTCCGGCGCCCCGTTTGCACTTGCCCTGGAGCGCAGCGCCGCCGACGTCGCGGTGATGAAGGAAATCGTGCGTCAGATCCCCGCGCTCAGGCCCGCCGTGGAGGCGGTTATCGCCGGCAACGTGCGCGAGGCGGTACGCATCACAGCGGACACCAGCCCGCAGAGCGTGCCGCGCCAGCCCTACGCATACGTTCCGGAGAGCAGCGCAATGGACGGCAGCAGGCTGGTGCCGGCGGCAGGGCCCGCAGGCGGGGAGGCCGAAAAACCCGACCTGACCGGAATGATTGCCGACGACTACGCCGGCCGGACACCGGAGGCGCGTGACAACACGCTTATCGTGGCGGAGCTGAACGCCGACCGCGAGGCCATCAACAGCGCCGTGCACGACCGGCTGCAGACGCAGGGGGCGCTGGGTGACAGCGTCACGGTGCCGCTACTGGTACGGGTCAACAACAGCAACGCCGATCTGGGCCGACAGACATTCTGGGAAGCGCAGGAGGGCAACGTGGTGCGCCGGGGCGAGCAATATTTCCGGGTGGGTGAAACCGACACGGAGAGCGGCGTGGTGCGCATGGCCGGGCTTGATGGTGCGCCGGACCGCTGGATCAGGCCTGCCGAGATGCGCAAGGAGGACGTGGCGGTGTTTAAGGAGGTAGAGCGGGAAATCAGCTCCGGCGAAAAAATCCGCCTGACGGCAACGGACCGCGACCGCAACGTGCGCGCCAGCGACATGGCCGTGGTGTCAGGCATTACGGAGGAGGGAAAAATTCTGCTCGATACCGGCGACCGGCAGCTGTCTTTTGATCCCGCCGCGCGCTACGCCGACCGCCACATGGACTACGGCTACGCCGTCACCACCTACAGCTCGCAGGGCGCGTCCGTGAAGTACCTCATCGGCCTCTTTGGCGAAGAGGGAGCAAGGGGCCGGATGGCGGCGATGGACAGTACCTACGTCGAGCTTTCACGGTCAAAGGAGCACGTTCAGACCTACTTCGACAACCTGTCCGGCTGGGCGGCGAAGGTGGAGAGTAAAAGCGGGCGGCGCCAGACGGTGCACGACGTGCTGATGCGGGCGGAAGACGTGCGGGCTGACCGGGAGATACAGGCGTGGGACAAAAGCCTGCCGGTGTCCGGCACGCGCCTGGCGGACCGGGTGGATCAGGACCTGACGGCGGACGCACGCTTTATGGCCGGGAAAACGCCGGAAATGCTGTGGCCGGTTATCAACGAGCACGGACGGCAGCGCGGGAACTGGCACGTTCCGGTGTCACCCTCCAGCGGAGAGGTAGACTTTTCAGCTGCCCACTATGAAGGGGCAGCGGACGGCAGCCGCATCGTGCTGCAGCGCGGGGAAAAGCACGGAAAGGTGCTGGAAGCCGCGGATGTCGCGGAAGCGCTGCAGCTGATGAAGGACAACCCGGAAAGCCCTGTCGTGCTCTCTGCTGACCACAGTGAACGTCCGGATGCCAGAGGCGCATCGGCAGCAGCGACGTCGGGTGGGGAGGAGCTGGACCGCCGCGAAGCCGAGGCGCTGGAGAAAGCCGTTAAGGCCGCGCTGGGGCAGGAGGAGAAAGAGCCGGAGCCTGTTGCGCCTGAAGAGGCGCGGAGCGCACCGGACGAACGGGAGAGCGAACGCGAGGCCGCACTGGCCGCCGCGCTGGAAGAGCTGCAGGAGGAGGCATTTGATTATCGCGACTACGACCTGTCGCCGGAGCGGGAGGACCGCACCGCAATGATGAACGATGAAGTCAACGTGATGCGCCACGAGCGCAGCGAACCCGAGCCGGAGTTTGGCCATAAACCTCAGAAAACCCTGGAGTAGACCCTGTGACATTACTGTTTATTGCGGCCACCGTGGCCGTTACCCTGTTGATGCTGATGGCCTGGTTGCCTGAGTTAAGGGCAGAAGGGGCGCTGCTTCGCCGCTGGAGTAAGGGAGGCGGTGAGCCTCGCTACAGTGAGGCCGTACAGAACGTGGTGGACGGCTTCATTGAGGTTTTTTCAGCCACGCACCGCCTGACGGAAGCCGAAACGGCGCGCATCCGGGAGATGAAAACCTGCCCGGCCATGATGCCGGTGACTCTGCTGCTGCACCCGCAGCTGATGACGCCGGAAAACTTTACAAGTAAGTCGGTGCTATCACGCCGCGCCAACAGGGATTCTGAATGAACCAGCACTTAGACGCAGCAGACGGTATCCGTCGTAAAATAGCTCCCCGGACCGCGCAAAAACATAAGGCTGAATTTGGTCAGTTTATGACCCCTGCGAGTGTGGCCCGCTTTATGGCATCCTTATTCCCGCCCGGTACCCAGCAGGTGTGCCGTTTATTAGATGCTGGTGCGGGGGTCGGTGCCTTGTCTTGTGCCTTTCTGGATCGCTGGGTGTCGGGCGGTTTTAATTTCGAATCCGTTGAAGCTACAGCTTACGAGATTGACACTAACCTGCGCAGCCACCTTGCACAGCAGCTGAATAAATACGAGCACGTACTGCCTCGCATTGTCGCGGGAGATTACATTGAACAGGCTACCGCTGGCGGTCTTCATGTACGAGGATATACCCATGCCATCCTCAATCCCCCCTACAAGAAGATCAACAGCAAATCGGCTCACCGGCTGGCTTTGCGCAGTGTCGGCATTGAGACGGTAAACCTGTATTCCGCCTTTGTTGCGCTGGCCGTGGGCGAGGCGGCACCT
>NZ_RMVG01000037.1 GCF_003813865.1 Candidatus Pantoea deserta | reverse complement strand
TTTATTGCTCCGGCCGTTTCATAAAGAGTTGAAATAATATCCAACTCAGTCATTGCTCTGTCATTTATGTGGGTAGTTGCCAACTCCCATTTTCCATTTAGATGGGTATTAGAGAACGCACTGTCGATGCTGTTTTTCCATGTTATCCATTGTTTTGTAGGGAATTTTTCTTCAAGCCAGCAATGTATCTCTTCAGGTAATGCCATCACTTTCCCTAATTGAGATAAAAGCTGGCTGTCAGAGCAATTGTTCATGTTCAGCGCTTTCTTCCATACCTCTCTTTGGCTCACATGAATGGCTGAGCCCTTTGCGATTCTGAGAATTTCATACAGTCTTGATGCTGGATTATCACTAGTCATGTTTAAAGATTCCGTCATTTCATTTTTATGTTTATGTAGATCTTAGCATTCAAAATGTTAGATCGAACAGAGGATACTGAGCTGGCGCTCATCTTTGCAATCGAACAGTTGATAGAGCCGCCAGCCTAATATGGCAAAAGTAAATCAGGGAACGCACTGCTGGAAGAAGCTGAGAGCATCAAATCAAACGTTGTGAGCTGACAGCAGTTTGTTTATCTCCTTGCCCTTCCCTACCCGGAAATCAAATACGTGCGTACAGCCCTTTGCAGACAGAACGCGATAGAGCTCGTAGATAAGATCCCGGTTAGGCCCCTCGCCAATTTCAGCCTTTTCCAGCGCCAGCGGTGAGGCGCTAATGAATACTACATGGTGCGGACAATCAAGCTGCAGTACAGCATCAATCATGCCTTGAATCTGGCTGCGCTTATAGGTCGTGTCTTCATAGTTAAAGATAAACGGCGTTTTCCGGGAGCCCTGTTCGATCAGTACGCGCGCGAAGCCAAGTCGAGTATGCGGGTCACCACTACCTGTTACGTATACTTGAGCTGTTTCCATTCCGTCTAAGCACTCCATACAAGTTATGTTGATTCATACCCTGAGCTGGCGCGGGTAATAAACATTGTCACTAAGCGGTCAGTTTCATAAAGGCGTTCACTTTCATAAGGGACACCACTTTCATTCAGGTACGGCGGTTACTTTCATAAACCACGCCTTAAAGGTGGTCACTTTCATAAATTCTCGCTCTCCAAAAAGCCGCTTGAGCGGTTTTTGTGGAACACACCGTGCCCCGTAGAGCCTGTCTTATGAAAGCACCCTACCTTATCGGCACTGATTTATGAAAGTACCCTACTCTGCGAGGAGGTCTTATGAATGTACCCTACCCGGCGCAGCAGTCGTTATGAAAGTGACCGCCCTACCGTTATTATGAAAGTAACCGCTATTTTTTGGTCGCTCTTCCAATAGCCTGAAGTTTTGGCGAACGGCTATTGATAACAAACATGATTTCCCTGCCTTTTTTGTACTCGGTAAAGTCGAGATAGCCGATTCTTACCAGGTCAGCCAGCGCACGTCGAATAATGGCGTTCTGGTCTTTAATCTGCGATTCAAGCGCGAGACGTTCACGAAAGCGCTTCATCGAGATATACAGGGGGCCGGCAGGCATACTTTCCAGATACACATACAGGGACTGTGCCGCTTCTTTGCGGGACAGCTCTGAAAGAGCTTTCAGACCGAGCAAAACTTTATGGTCGTAGCGGTAAAGCTCCCACAAACTACTGTCGCCAACGATTTCAACCTGGTCGGTTTCATGATTAAGCACTGCTCGCTGAACAAGGTGAGTTACCAACGATTTTTTGGTATTTTTCCCACGAAAAGATAGGGTTACACTTGAAAGATTAAAAAGTGAATCGTGCAATCGTGCGCGGGCCCTTCCGTTAATATCAGTAGGCTTAAGGCCACACATCCGTGCAAACTCAGAGAACGGCAGCGTGATTTTCTCGCTGCTATAGCCGTACTTTGAAAAGGCAGAAATCACTCCGATCCATGTTTTAAAATCAGTGGACATGCTTAGCTTTGCCCCCTGAATTTTAATGTCGGTGTAACCTTCCTGCCTTGCCACTTCCAGACTTGATAGTTCTTCAGAAGCATCGATCAGGAAGTCACGTTTACCCTTTTCTTTAGGTGCAACAGGTGTGAAGACGCTGAGACGAAGTAGCGCGACAGGTTGAACGGACTTATTGCTGTTTGGTGTCAATTCATAACTTGTGTTGGACTCTTTTTTAATAATGCAAAAAGGACTCTCTATCTCGCTGTTTTCCTGTGCTTTTTCCATTTATCCACACCGAATGAGCAAATAATATCCAGATTTATGAAAGTAACCGCTTTAGGGTTATGAAAGTAACCGCCTATTTTATGAAAGTAAACGCTTTTATTATGAAAGTAACCGCTATACTTATGAAAGTGACCGCCCGAAGTGCTATTTTTTATTTATCTATCATAAGATTACGGAGGCGGAGAGCTTTATTGGCCTTTACTTGATCTCTATATGATCTAAAAGAATTGATCTATCTACTGAATATGTGGATAAAAATTTTCTAACTCTCTTAATTTTAAGGATATTGGAGCTGAGATGGCTTTTCAGAACCCGGCACAAAACTTTGCAGAACAGCGGCTCAATCTGGGCGATCTGGTCACACTATCTCCTCATTCCACGTTCCTTGTACGTAGCGACAGCAGTTATCCTGAAGCAGGAATTATGCAGGGCTCAGTTCTGGCCATCGATCGCGCGATTACCCCTCAACATCGACACATCATTGTCGCTGAAGTTGAAGGTGAACTCGTGCTTCGCAGACTTCTTATAAACCCCGTATCAGCGCTGCAAGAGCTGAGAGGAGATGAGACAATTACTCTGCTCGATGAAAGCCAGGAACTGCCTGTCTGGGGCGTTGTAGCCTATGCGCTTACCGATGTCGCAGGACTGGGATTCCATCATCCGCCAGATGAATGACCCAGATAAGCTATGGGGTGTATAAGCTGTAATGAGCGAGAACAGCCGGAGTTTAAAAAATGTTCGCACTGGCCGATGCCAATAATTTCTATGCATCCTGCGAAACGGTGTTTCGACCCGATTTGCGAGGTAAACCCATATGCGTAGTGTCAAATAACGATGGCTGCGTGATTGCCCGTTCTGCAGAAGCCAAGCGCATGGGTATCAAAATGGGCGCCCCGCTGTTTAAAAATGAGCGCTACTTTCGGGAGAATGGCGTTCATATCTTCAGCTCTAACTACGCTTTATATGGCGACATGTCCGCCAGAATGATGGCCATCTTGGGTGAAATGGCACCAGGCCAGGAAATTTACTCGATAGATGAAAGCTTTCTGGATGTCAGTGGCATTTCTTCGTATATGCCACTGGAAGACTTTGGCCTGCAGATGCGGAATCGAGTGAAGAAAGAAATTGGACTAACGATCGGCGTTGGTTTTGGCCCTTCAAAGACACTGGCTAAGCTCGCTAATTTTGCTGCTAAGAAATGGACGCGTACAGGTGGTATCGTCGATTTAACCAGCCCGGAGCGCCAGAGAAAATTACTCGCACTGGTTAGCGTTGATGACATCTGGGGGATCGGTGGCAGGCTGAGTAAGCGACTGCATACGATGGGGATTAGTACAGCGCTCCAGCTGGCTGACAGTAACATCAGCATGATTCGGAAAAGCTTCGATGTGATAGTTGAGCGTACGGTTCGCGAACTTAACGGTGAATCCTGTCTGGCACTTGAAGATGCTCCACCGCCAAAGCAGCAGATTGTTGTGAGCCGCAGTTTTGGACAGCGTGTAACCAGTATCGAAGACCTGCAGCAGGCTGTCGTAACGTACGCCACGCGTGCCAGTGAAAAGCTCAGAGAACAGGGCTCAAAGTGTCAGCACGTCAGTGTGTCAGTCAATACAGGGCGATACGGGAACGAACCACAGTATGCCAACTCAGCGGCTATGACGTGCGAATATCCAACCAGTGACACCCGGGACATTATCGGCCTGGCATTGCGTGCTCTCGATGCAATATGGCGCGACGGTTACCGGTACGCAAAAGCGGGCGTCACCCTGGGGGATTTTTACCAGTCAGGTGTCGCACAGCTGGACATGTTCAGTCAGCAGCTGCCGCGCGCAAACGCGGATGCTCTGATGTCTGCTGTAGATCAGATAAACCGTTCGGGGCTGGGTAAGGTGTGGTTTGCAGGACAGGGAACAGACAACGTATGGAAAATGAAACGCGAAATGCTTTCTCCACGTTACACCACCTGCCTGAGCGAAACTTTGCGAGTAAAATAACGTGTGTGCCCACAGGTAAAATGCAAAAGGAACTAAATGATGACTGAACGCAGCGAGAACAATATAGCCCGGCGATCGACTGAGGAGCGTGAACGGGTCAATATTGATCTGGCTGCTTCCGGCATTGCATATAAAGAGCGCATGAATATGCCGGTGCTGGCTGCTGAAGTTGAACGTCAGCAGCCAGAACAGTGGCGCGAATACTTCCGTGAACGACTGACTTTTTACAGGAATGCTGCACTACAGTTCCCTCGCGGGAATGATCCTGTTTATGCAAAGCCGGAAGCTGATAAATAGGCTTTTTAACCTTTAACCGGAAACGCTGGAATGTTACTTAAGGCATCAGCTTTATGTGCATCCCAGCTCCACCAGTTACCCTCCCCGTACTCTTCACGATAATGCTCAAGCTTCACAGCTTTACGTTCGAGATAATCTGATGTGTTCATGCCGAACACTTCAAGCGGCACGATCTCTCGGCCAGGCACGTCTTTCAGCAGGAAATCAGGAAACACATCTGCCTCACCGTCATAGCGCAGAGGCTTAATGAACTGACGTTTTTCCTGCCAGAGCTTTTCCTCAATGACGCCTTCCCATGACGAATCGAGAGGAATAAATCTGGGGCTGACTGTCATCAGCGCCGCATCGATGACTGTACAGGTGTTGTATGGAACAGGTTTGCCGTCACGCTGCCTGAATTTTTTTACCGGCGGATCGGTTTCAGCTATCAGCATAACTTTTTGCCCGCGGCGCCAGTCGCCCAGCTCGCGAGAAAAGCTCCGGTTAAGCCGGCTGATTAAATCTGCCGGCACATCAAGAGATGGAAAGCCTGCTGCCTCAGCGAGCGGAAGCGCGCCGTTCAGGCAGCCCTCTTCCTCAGTTTTGCATGACTTCAGGCTGGTAATCATTACGAGACGCTTGTTTAACGCAGCTGCCGCGTCAATAGTTGCCCAGTTGTTCCTGATCTCCTGCGTACCGGGTCGCGCCATTATGACCAGAACAGATTTCAGAAGAGTTTTCCCAATGGTGATTTTTTCTGCAACCTGCTTCAGGCGCCATGCAGCCCAGGCATTATCGCGGGTACGCTTGTCAAAATTAGGATGCCAGTGATTAATTTCAGCCTGTTCCCACATGAAGTGAAGCAGGCCAAGAAGACGCATAGCTGGCTGTCGTTTGCGTTTTCCTTCTGCTCTTGTATCTGTTGGCTGCTCCGTCGCATCGCGCTCCGTAGCCGCTTTTTTTTGTAGCCCGGTAGGTAATTTGATACGGAAATGACCAGGAGAGACGGCCTTTACCACGTCTGAGGTGTAAATCTCACTCTGCTTTTCATCTGCCCATACAGAATAGAAACGGCAGTCAGATGCGTGTTCTGAACCACTGTAGGACCAGCGAGCCAGCCAGTAATTATCATGCGTGGAGGAATAGCAGGCTTTAAGGCGGCGGCGGTTTTCACCTTCGCCGTCCTTCATGCACTGGCAGGTAATCAGCGTCGTCGCTTTGTTCTGTCGTGCAAACCGGATGTAGTGTTTGAATGTCTCTGCATGATCCTTCTGAAATGCGGCATCACACTCAACGGTTTTTACCTGTCCCGTGAAGCAGACAGGATATGTTTTGATGTCTGACATATTTGCGTCCTCTCTGAGTCATGGCGTAGCGATAGAGCGTTCATCAGGTAAATCCTGATCGCCTGCCATTCCGTTTATTTAATTCCGTTTTACGCGGCGTCACCGCCAGGCCGGGACGCTTTAATCCTGAGTATGGTTTGCCGCGTAGTCTCAAATTTACGCGCTATCGCACTGATGCTTTCACCTGTATCAATTCGCGCAAGAACCTCAAGCTTCTGTTCATCGTTAAGCGCAGGAGGACGGCCAAATCTCTTTCCGGACGCTTTTGCCCTGGCGATGCCTGCATGGGTACGCTCAAGGAGCAAATCACGCTCAAACTCAGCGACAGCTGAGATCACCTGCATCGTCATTTTGCCGGCCGGACTGGTCAGGTCTACTCCACCAAGCGCGAGGCAGTGCACACGAATTTCTGATGCAGCAAGAAGCTCGACAGTTTTTCTGATGTCCATTGCATTACGTCCGAGGCGATCGAGCTTTGTCACAATCAGGACGTCACCATTTTCCATCCTGTCGAGTAGTCGCATAAACCCGGGGCGTTCGGCAGCTGCAACCGAGCCACTGACGTATTCCTCTATCAGACGTTGGGGGCGAATAGCAAAACCAGCAGCCTCGATCTCTCGACGCTGGTTTTCGGTGTTCTGTTCTAGGGTTGAAACCCTGCAGTAAGCAAAAACTCGTGACATGGGGTTACTACGTGTACTAAATAGGTGTACTTATTGTAACCCATGTACGAATTCAAAAACACTGACTTCCGTACATATGTTGTGATGGGTGTCCGAAAACGACCGTTTACGGACAGGGGATTGAATGTGGCTTAAGTTTACATTCTGGTACTATTAAGTTGTTAATAGTTAAGGTGATAAGCAATTTGTAAAGCGAAGATAAAAAAACCGCCTGCATGGAGGCGGTTTTTGAAGGGATGGCCCAAACAAGTCCGGGACTAAGCCACAGGCGAGCAAGTAAGGGCCGTTTTTTTCAGTTTCCTCAACCGCCACTAGGGCCATTAAGGTTGATTAGGTTACTATATGAATTATAACACCCTTAAGAAAGGAAGCAAAGAGGATGAGAGTAGACCCCCGCTTAAGTTATGCTGATCGCGATAACCTGACACAAAGACAGCTTTTTTTTATTGAATGTTGGGGAAGCCTTTCTCACAAAGAAAGTAGTGACACTGACAGGGTCAGCTTTAATAATATTCTCAACGCTATAAATGAATTACTTGATCTTATCAAGCAGGGCAATAAATTTAAGGGGCCAGAAAAGCGAGTCAGGGCTTCTGAAGAATTACTTGAAATTCTTAAGGATGATCCTGCGCTTCAGCAAAATCTATGCGGAGAACTGCCTCTCCAAATAAAGAAAATGCTGGATTCTAAAAATGCATGGTCGGATAAAAGTCGTAGTCCTGTTGAGAAGTTACAGGGGCTAATGAAAAGTCTTTTTATTGAACTTCGTCAAACTATACAGGCTGAATATCTTAAGGTTAGCATAAAGTTACTTTCCGAAAGTATTAATAAAGATTCTCCCGTCACAGACGAAGATTATTCTCTCATTTCTAAAATCTGCAATAATATGATGAGCGTATTGCTAACACTTGGGATGCCATTATCCGAGTGCTATTTAATTTATGTGCGATCATTACAGAAAACAGATGCATCTTTTGAAGAAAGATTCGAATCTTGGGCTAATAAAGTAAACGTTAAAAAGCAGGTATACCTTGTCAAGCTTCGCCTTGAAAGTGATAGGTTATATGACATGCTATCAACTACTGATAATGGATTGAAATTTAATGGTTGCCATTATACGCCTGAAATACAAAAAGATAAAAAAGGTGCGCTCGTTAAAATAGAAGTAAAAACTATTTCTGTGCTCGCCGCAAGAAGTAAGGCTGACTTTATTCTTAAAGATTCACTTGATGTAGTAAGTTATATGGCAGGGAATAGTCAGATAGATATTAGGAATAGATTCTTTGTTTCATATTATTTTCCAGATGGAAGCGGAAGAAGTTCAGCAGCTATCAATGGCTTTTCAAATGAAATTTTAACAAATAGTGATCGTTTAACTATGACTGAGTTCTCTCACTTCATGAAGGCAATTACTAGCCTGTATACTAAAGCTACGCCTGAATCAGTAAAAAAAATTAGCTCAGCCTTTCATTTCCTACGCAATGGCCTTGTTAATACTAAAACTCAAGAAAATAAATTCACATCACTATGGTCTGCGCTTGAAGCCCTGACGTTAAATGTTTCGTCTAAACAGATGGAACATGATGAACATGTAGTATTTACCGCTGCTCCATGTATGGGTTTGGATTACATTACAAAACAGTTAATTTCTATTCGTGGTGTCGCTTCTGCACTTGATATTTCTTTTGAGCACGCTGGTAATCAAATAGTTATAGATAGTAGCCTATCTCTACTGGCCTTATACGAGCACTTGAAGTCTCCTGAGTTTGTTAGAAGTTTTGACGAGGCTTTGAGTAAGTATCCGTATGCTGCGTTTATGCTAAGGAAATTTTCTTCTCTCTGTCAGGTTCCGCGCCATCTGGGATGCAAGATAATACAGCATAGTAAAAAGGTGGAATTGCATATTTACCGCTTATATATTTTGCGAAATGCAATTATTCATAATGCGGATTCCAGTCCTTTTTTTGAATTCTTGAATGCGAATTTGGTGCATTACCTCCGTGGTAGTATTAATGCTATGTATTATACGGCAGAGATGCTGGATATTGTTAGCTCCCCGGAAGAGGCATTTCAGCGCTATCTGCATTTTTATAATTTACTGGTTAATGAATTAGAACCCACTTTTGGATTTGAGCCGGCTGAACACAGAGGAATAGAAAGTTATATCACGCAGGGGCATATTACCCCTTCAGATGAGAAGTTGAAAGAGTGGCTAAACTTGCATCACTAATTTATTAAATTTATTTCATGTTAAGAAAATGCACCACAAGTAATATTGGTAAGCTAATATTACTTGTCGTGAATTAATAAAATCCACTCGATTTGTCCACTGCGATCTTCACTTTCCTTCCTCTACATGTTTTAGATCCGAATAACACTAACAATGTACATTAAAGGTATTGAACATTCTGCCGATATAAAGGTGAATCTTGATTCCCTTGTCAAGTAAAAATGAAGATACGGAGAGTTTTTTATGTTCTCAAAATTTCAGCTTAAAGGCGTAGCGGACGAACAACTCAATCTATATATGGATTGGCTCTTAGAAGTTATTGCGAGCAGTGAATTAGAAACAGACTTGAGCTATCCAAAAGGTGTAAACGAAACGTTTGGTGTCCTAAAGCAAAAAATGATGCGTCAGGAGTTAAAACGCCACAGCAGGGAGCTGCGGCGCGTGCTTGATGAAAAAAAGAGACGGCTTAACTGGTGGTGTCACTAACGTCAGGCAGCTTTTGCACTCAAATGATCACTTATGGCCTTAATATCATTGTCTGAATAGCTTGCAGTTAGTTCTATAAACGCTATTCCTGCGCTGGCGCATGCCTCACGTTTGACCGCATCGCGTACGACAGCATCGCCTTGGAAATGGCCGCTGCCATGATACTCAACAACGGCTATCGGCTGCCCTGACCAGTCTATGATCACAAAATCTGCCCGCTTGCTGTTAATCGCCAGATAAGCCTGTTTGTCATCTGAGCCCAGAATCTCACCGAGTGATACCTGAGAGAATACGCGATAGCCACGGTGTGAAGTTGAGAGCAGCTTTTCGAGCTTGCAGAATACGCTGTACTCACTTTTATTCATCAGAGGACGCTTGCGGAAATCGCCGCTTCTGACGGCATTCAGTTGTCGCTCAGCCGTAGTTTCTTCCCGCGTATATTCAGGCGTTGGTCTGTGATCCTGCCACTCCGGTTTCTGAGTCGGTGATGGCTGGTAATGCCCTTTCTTACTTTTTTTCTTCCCTCGGACCGCCAGAAAAATCACGACCACAATGGCAATCAAAAGCCAGTTAGATATATCCATGAGCGATCTTCCCTCCTTAAAAGTGGTGCCGGGTATCATGACAAGACCTGCTATTTTTTCAAACAAAACCTGCCCACTCCCTGCCCTTCTCTTCTGAGACTACTAATCTGATGCGCCAATCCAAAGCGGATAAGGTTATATAATACAGTAACTTAAAATATACTTGTATATACATAAGCATATACATTATTGATTTTTTTGGGGTTAACCTGCCATAACCCGGCAAAGACTCATAAGCAGACATGTATATGCTTGTGTATATACATTGACATGACGCAGGATGCATGTAGTATGCATATACCTTTGTATATACATGGCGGTCTAAAATGAAGAAGCCCTACATTATTTCTTTTGCGAACAGCAAAGGCGGTGTTGCTAAAACAACAAGCTGTATTGCAGTTGGATGCGCGCTGGCTTCAGCTGGCTATAAGACCTTACTGGTTGACCTGGACCATCAGGGAAACCTTAGTGACGACGTGGGACGTGGTGACGAAGATTATACAATCACCGATCTTTTTGAAGACCCTAAGTTCGATACGAATAAACTCGTTTATACCGCCCTCGATGGGGAAACCGTTATTCCTAACCTTGATGTTATCCCCGCTGATATAACCCTCGCAGTTGAGGCGCGCAGCGCCGAACGTTTCCGTCACCGGCTCAATATTCTGGATGAAGGTCTGGCAAGGCTCAAAACCATTTACGACTTCATACTGATTGACCTGCGGCCAGCCATCGATCTCAGCATCGAAAACGCGCTGCTGATAACAGATAAAATTGTTGTGCCGGTAGACATGGATCGCAGGGCGGTAAAAGGCATTGATGACCTTTTTCAGGTTGTTCGCGAAGTAAGGCGTAATGACGATTTTGTATATACACTTGTAAAGACAAAAGTTAACGAGTCTCACTCTAAAATGAAAAAAGCCATTGATGGGTACATCAATGAAGCGGGCTACAAAGTTGCGAATACTGAAATACGCCAGAGTGAGCTATTCAAACAAGCAACTGAGGTGCATCGTCCCGTTATGATGTTCGCCAGAAATGAACGCCCTTACCGGGATTACAAAGCCTTCACGCAGGAGTTGCTGCAGCAGATTGAGGAGGCCGCAAGTGGCAAGAAGTGATCGTATAGCGAAAGGGGTTACGCGCGTTACTGAGCGCAGAAATATCACCACCGGAAAGCAGATGAACCTTCGCCTTACTGGTCTGGATGACGATGCGCTATCCATTCTTGTAGAAAAAATACAGGAAAGGCTGCCTAACAAAAACATCACGCGGTCGCGTGTAGTCCGGGCCGCCTGCTATATAGAAGATGATAAGTTGATCGATAAGCTGGCTCAGCTTCTCGTTGAAAATACCTGATTTGTATATACATAATATAAGCTTTATGTATATACTTTTGTATATACATAAATGAAGCGTAATGCCTATACTTTTGTATAGGCATTATTGTATTGTTAGGTAACGAAGAGGCTAATGATTAACAATTTAGTGTATATATATTTGTATATACAAAAACGCTTTGTAATCAGCCCTGCAGCTGAATCTCAGATTATTTTTGCGACCGGTAATTCTTTCCAGTTCGTCGTCCAGGCTTTACTCAGCATCTCCCGCTTCATCTTCCAGTCAGGGTCGATACCTTTACCCGCAAAGCCTATGCTATAGCGCCCGGAGCGATTCATTGAATCCATCAGGCTCATCAGCGCTTCACTGCCGGCGCGCGGCGCCTCATCGTCAAACAGGTTGAGCTGCGCCACGCCGTTCGGCCGCAGCTCGCTCAACATGATGCCGGCTTTCGCATAGCGAAAACCCGGGCGCCAGATCGCGTCCAGGGATTTCACCGCTGCCTCGATGATATTACGTGTGTCCTGCGTGCCAACGCGCAATTTAACGAACGCCGTATTACCGTAGCCAGGCTGTCCGGTGTCGAAAGGGGAAGTGCGGATAAAAACGGAGATGTGGTGGCAGAACTGCCGATCCTCACGAAGCTTTTCCGCCACGCGTTCAGCATACGCGCAGACGGACTGTCGCATCGCGTCATATTCCGTGATGCGCTCGCCGAAGCTGCGGCTCACGACAATCTGCTGTTTGGGCGGGGGCGCATCCTCCATCGGGATGCAGGATTCGCCGTTAAGCTCGCGTACCGTTCGCTCCAGTACCACACCGAAATTCTTGCGGATGAAAGAAGGGGAGGTGCGTGCCAGGTCAAGCGCCGTTGTCACGCCGAGCAGCTGCAGGCGTTTTTCAAGCCGGGAACCTACGCCCCAGAGTTCACCCACGGGCTGTCGGGATAGCAGCGTTTCGGTCCGCCTCGGATTCCCCGGCGTGAGCGCCAGCACCCCGCCAAACTGGGGCCATTCCTTTCCGGCCCACTGTGCCGACTTCGCCAGGGTCTTCGTTGGACCAAGTCCGACGCCGACGGTCAGGCCTGTGCAGGCCCTGACGTGCGCCCGGATCATGCGGCCAAAGTCCTCGTACGGCATAGCCATTTCCATACCCGTGCAGTCACAGAACCCTTCGTCAACCGAATACACCTCCAGACGCGGCACCATCTCCTCGATGCAGGACATGACCCGTGTACTCATTGAGTGGTACAAGGCGTAATTGCTTGAGAAAATATGAATCTTTTCAGGGAAATGCTGGTTCTTTATTTTGAACCACGGGTCACCCATTTTCACATACTTTTTGGCTTCCTTACTGCGCGCGATAACGCAGCCGTCGTTATTCGACAGGATGGCCACCGGCGCATTTTTCAGGTCGGGCCGGAAGACCTTCTCCGCGCTGGCGTAAAAGCTGTTTACGTCAATCAGGCCAAACATGTCAGTTCCTCTTGCGTGGGGTATGCACGAAGTGCACCACTACGCCGAAGATCTCAAGCGTGTCCGGGTCCGGAATGATAACGGGATAGGCGGGATTCATGGGCTGCAGAACGGGCCCCTTCGGCGTAAGCAAAAGGCGCTTTACCGTGAACTCACCGTAAAGCTCGGCGATAACCACGTCGTTGTGCTCCGGCGTCAGGGAGCGATCGACGATAAGCAGGTCGCCGTCATAAAGGCCGACGTCCTGCATGCTGTTGCCCTGCGCGCGCAGGAAAAAGGTGCTTGCCCTGTGGGCTATAAGATATTCGTTTAAATCAAGCTCCTGCTCCGCATAATCCTGACAGGGTGAGGGAAACCCGCAGGGCACACGTTCCAGGAAAAGAGGCCTGAAGCTGGGCGGCGGATTGTCCGCCGGGTGCATCAACTCAAAGGCGTTAAACATAGCAAAATCCCTGTTAAAGCGCTGTATGTATTTACAGTAGTATTATCTGGCTTGCCGGCCTGCGCAAGACACGGAAAATCATCAGCGCGCGGGAATAAAAGAAGGCCATTGATTTATATATATTTATAGCAAAATGAATGGTTAATATTTAATCGATCGGGTGCAGGCTTCAGCTGGCAAGGCCTGAAGCAGATTACCCACAGGTTTATGCGCCAGTTTTACAGGACAGATGTGGATAAGGGCCCCCTTCGGCTCCCCGGCGTTGCCGCGTCGTCAAGCCTTACTGCGCTAACCGGCAGAGCTGGTAAGCTCCGCCGAATCCCTTCGGGTTTCGGGCCTGACGGCTAGAGTCTGATGGCTTAACCCAAATCGGCCTGGCGCTCCTCTGAAAAACCCGCTGCGGCTTTTTTAAACGTAGCCGCAGGCGTATGATTACTGTTCGTTTTCAGGGATCTTTCGCATAAGGACTATGTTTTGAAATCCATACCTCTCCCGTATTTATTCAAATTCTTCCTCCGGTATCGCTCCTGCGCGCTGAGGACAGACTTCTGACGGCCACGTCTGGCCACCTTACAGCTTAAAAAAACGGCAGGGCCACAGCCGGACCTGCAGCCAGCCCGTGGGCTGGCGCGAACCGCGTCGGCACAGATCCGCCGCCGCTCTGAGGCGCAACGCCGTTTCGCTGCCGCTCAGCCGCCGTTGCCGCTGCATCGTGCTGTT
>NZ_RMVG01000036.1 GCF_003813865.1 Candidatus Pantoea deserta | reverse complement strand
TTAAACCGGTGGCGATTCAAGACCTACACTTCAAGACCGGCGCGAAACTGGCCCCATTTCAGCACTGAATTGACACCGACCGATAAAAACGGCTCACGCGGCGTAAGGTTCGGCCCTGGCGAAGCGGTGAGGAAATCAATAAGATCATTGCGCTTACCCGCGATCATATCGGCCAGCAGCTTACCGGTGGCGGTGCCGCGCGTAATGCCCAGACCGTTGCAGCAGAGCGCACCGTAAACGTTGGGTGCCAGCTTGCCGAAAAATCCTTCATGATTTTCAGACAGGCAGATAGCGCCGCTCCAGGTGTATTCAAAATTGACCTGCGGCAGCATGGGAAACCGGCGCTCAAAAGATTTGCGATGGTTCTGGATAAACTGCCGCAGATGTTTTTCGCGTGGACGCCCGTCCGGCTGAAAGCTAAAGCTGTTGCGCACCAGGATGCGGTTATCGGCGGTACGGCGAATGGTGCTGCCGAACGGGTGCGCCGGGATCACGCCCCAGACCAGCTTGCCGCCCAGCGCCGCCTGCTCCTCGTCCGTGAGAGGCCGCGTCAGACTGCCATAAAGGAATGTCGGCAGCAGGCGGCGCTGCAGAAAACCAAAGTGGGAGGCGAAGCCGTTATTGGCGAGGATCAACGTATCGACCGTAATCGCACCTCGCTCATGCATCAGCGTGATGGTGTCGCCGTAGTCTACCGAGGTGATTGGCGTATTTTCATAAAGCGTGACGTTGGCAGGCAAATTGTCCGCCAGCCCCTTTACCAGCGCCGAAGGCTGTAGCAGAAGCGTCCCGGGAATAAACAGTGCCTGCTTGTAGTAGGAAGTGCCAATGTGATCGGGAAGATCCTTGCCAGCAATCATTTCAGCCTCGCGGCCGATTTTCGCCAGCCCACGACGATAGGCTTCCAGAATCGCAATTCCCTGATCGCCGACGGCCGCCTGGTATTTGCCGGACGCCGACATCTGACACTGAATGTTATTCTCCTGCACAATCTGACGCAGATAATCCTGTCCCAGCGTATTCAGCCTGAGCACCCTATTGGCGGTGGTGACGTCGCCGATATAGTCTTTCGCGCCGATATCGTGAGGCACGTCGATGGCGAAGCCTGCATTGCGCCCGGCGGAGCCATATCCCACCTCCTGCGCTTCGATCAGCACCACCTCGTCGTCAGCAAAGTTGAGCGCCAGCTGGCGCGCCGCCGCCAGCCCGGTCAGACCGGCGCCGACAATTCCCCATCGCGCTTTTTTCTGTCCCGCATGCTCAGGACGCGGGGTACGCGCCGGACTGGTATGAAACCATCCCGGCATAGAATCGTCTGCGGGTAAAGAAGTGATCTTTTGCAATTCCGTTACTCCAGTACATTTTTGTAGGGCTGTTGGCCAGCGAGACAGGGCAAACCTGTTTATTCCAGCTAACAGAGTTGAGCCGTTAAATTACGTAAACAGAGATGATCAAATGAAGATTATTTGTATTTTTAATGTATACATGAAGTATAAAATATGAAGCGTGGGAGGAGTTCGTCAACGGCCTGACGAGCCATTTGCGTTCGGTATCGCAAAATTAAAAAAAAGTTGTCTGCGAGGCTAAAAATGAGGAAAAGCAGTGAGGAAAATGCCGCGAAACGTGCTGTTTTATAGCGGCAAGCGCAAACTGGCTGGCAGCAGAATCTGCCAGCTAAACGGTTATTAAATAAATAGGAATTTAAATCAGATGGTCGGCTTTAAGCCCCTGCGGCGCGATAAAGATTTCCATATTTTCCCGAGAAAGCTCCCAGTGTTCGAAAACAAGATCCACCACCGCCTGTTCATCATGTGCTTCTATCGCCGCGATAAAGGCATCGTGGTGATCGGCCGCAAGCTGCAATCGTTGTTCCATATCGCCATTCTGCGGGCGGTAGAAGGTGTGGCCAATACGACAATGATCGATCAGCAACCGTCCCAGGCTGGGCTGAAGATAAGGATTCGCGGCCATTTCGCCCATGATTTCATGGAACCGGTTATTTTCGAGCACCAGCACGGCGGCGTCATGGGTCTGCACCGCTTTGCGAAAACGTTTTTGCGTCTCCTTCAGCGCCTTTAACTGCGCAGGTTTATAGTTCTGTACGGCGAGACGCCCGGTAGCGGCATAGATCATTGGCGCGACCAGAAAAAAGTTACGAAGCGACGCATGGCTCATCGGGATGACGCGCACGCCGCGCTTCTCCACGATTTCAAGATAACCTTCGCCCGCAAGGCGCTGGAAAACTTCGCGTACCGGCGTGCGAGACAGCCCGTACTGCGCTGTCAGACTCGACTCATCCAGCACTTCATCGGGATCCAGTTCCATAGTGAGAATGAGCCGTTTCAGATCTTCATACAACGCCGCCTTTCCTGATCTCACTTCTGCCTCCTGGACGATGACTCATATCAGATAACGCCACGAACGTGATACGCAGCAATGCTGCTATAACCTACAGAAAAAGTATGTATACAGCAAAAATAATCATGCCGTTTTCTTACCGCATAACACAGCTGAAATAACACATTTGAGGCAGGCTTTCATATAGCTGGAAAATATAATGGCAATCTTACTGGCAAATTAAATCGACATTCTGCCGAATGTTTTATCACCTCATATTCCTGGCGGTCTGATAAATAAGCTGCAGCATCGGTTCGGGATCGCGGTCGGGGTGATGACGCAGGATTTCGCTGCGCAGCCAGGTAATCTCTTCGCTGGCAGCCAGCTGAAACGTCGTATTAGTACGCGCCCGCTTAAGCCAGTTCATAATAAACGCATTTTTTTGCCGGTTAGAGCCCACTCTTCCCTGTTTTCGCGACAGACTAACCGCTACCAGCAAACAGAAATAAAAATGCACGCGGACATTGACGTGCTGGAACGCGGCGAAGGGAACCTGTGTCTTCGCTGGCATAGTGATAAGTCTCCAATCATGCTGCCTGCCGCGCAGGCCAGGCAGCTTTTATATGCGGTTCAGGCGTCCTGCGCCGGAACGTCAATCCACAGCGTCTTCAGCTCGGTATACTGGTCGAGTGCGAATACCGATTTATCACGGCCGCCAAACCCTGACTGTTTATACCCGCCAAACGGCGTGGTCGCGTCGCCTTCGCCGAAGCAGTTCACCGTGACGGTGCCGGCCCGCACCGCGCGCGACACGCGGATCGCTCGGTTGAGGCTGCCGGTATAGACCGAGCCCGCCAGACCGTAGTCGGTGTCGTTCGCCAGCGCGATTGCTTCCGCTTCCGTTTTAAAGCTGGTCACACAAAGAATGGGTCCGAAGATCTCTTCGCGGAACAGCGCGCTTTCCGGCGTCACATCGTCGATAATCGTCGGCTGCACGTAAGCGCCCTGCTCGGTGCCGCCACCCTGCAGAATACGCAGCCCTTCGTTGCGCGCCGTCTCCAGATAACTGCTCACCTTACTGAAATGCTCAGCGCTGACCATTGCGCCCAGCCGATTTTTCGGATCGAGCGGATTGCCCATCGGCCATTCCACCAGCTGTTCAGCCATCAGCGCCAGCAGACGCTCTTTCACCTCTTCCTGCACCAGCAGGCGCGAAGTAGCCGAGCAGTTCTCGCCCATATTCCAGAACGCGCCGTTCAGCACGTTAGCCGCCACGCTGGCGAGATCCTCCGCATCGTTAAATACGATGGCCGGGTTTTTGCCGCCGCACTCCAGCACAACTTTCTTCAGGTTGGAGTCTGCGGCATAGCGCAGGAAACGTCGGCCGGTGGCGGTAGAGCCGGTAAAGCTCACCATATCAATGTCCGCATGCAGGCCTATTGGCTCGCCGACCGCTTTGCCCGTGCCGGTGACAATATTCAGCACGCCGGCCGGCAGCCCGGCTTCGACGGCGAGCGCCGCCACGCGCAGCGCGGTTAGCGAGGTCTGTTCAGCAGGTTTGACAATCACCGAGCAGCCGGTCGCCAGCGCCGGCGCAATTTTCCAGGCCAGCATCAGCAGCGGAAAATTCCACGGCAGCACGCAGCCCACGACACCGATCGGCTCGCGTACCACCAGCGCCAGCGCGCCGTTGCCGGTCGGCGCGCTGTGATCGTACAGCTTGTCGATCGCCTCCGCGTGCCACTTCAGCACGTGGATGGTCTCCGGCACGTCGACTGCCAGACATTCGCTGACCGGCTTGCCGCTGTCGAGGCTTTCCATCACCGCCAGCGATTCCAGCTCATGCTCCATCAGCGCCGCCAGCTTCAGCAGCACGGCTTTACGTTCGCCGGGATGTGCCTGGCTCCAGCTGCCCGCCTCAAATGCGGCGCGTGCGCCCGCAACGGCGGCGTTGACGTCGCGGATATCGCAGGCGGCGATGCGCGTCAGAGGCTCGCCGGTCGCCGGGTTGACCGTGGTCAGCGTATCGCCCGACGCCGCTGCGCAAAAGCGCCCGTTGATAAACGCGTTATCAGGCAGGGTGAGTGCTGCGGCGATATGCTCGGCATCGCTCAGGGTTGCTATGTGACTCATGCCCTCTCCTTACGATGCGGTGACCGCAGCCACGTTACGTTTCACGCTCTCAATAACCGCTTTAAGCTGCATCTGCTCTTCCTCATCCAGCGCCTGCAGCGGCGCGCGTACCGGCCCCGCTTTCAGCCCAGCCAGCTCTGAGCCGTACTTGATCGACTGAACAAACTTGCCGCCGTCGAGGAAGTTCATCAGCGGCATCAGCGCTGCCATAATTTTGCGGCCTTTAGCGAAATCTTTTTCCACCACGCAGGCCTCATAAAGCGCCACGTGCTCGCGCGGGATAAAGTTGGAGCCGGCGCAGACCCAGCTGCGAGCGCCCCATGCGAAGAACTCCAGCGCCTGATCGTCCCAGCCGCAGGAGAGCGCAATTTTCGGGAACTGACACGCCAGCAGATGCAGGTTGTTAAAGTCGCCGGAACTCTCTTTAATCGCCACTACGTTGGCGGAGCGACTCACTTCGCGGAAGTAAGTTTCACCCATGCTAATCCCCATACGGCCCGGATAGTTGTAGAGCATGATCGGCAGCTGCGCGGCTTTATCGATGGTCAGGGCGTGATGGGCGTTTTCCCGTTCGGTCGGCAGCGCATAGGGCGGCGAGGTGACCAGAATGGCGTCCGCTTTGTGGTCGCGCGCATGGGTGGCGAAGGTGACAGCATCTTCGGTACGGATGGCTCCGGTGCCGACGATCAACGGCAGCCGTTGACCAATAACCTTACGCGCATGTTCAACCAGCGCCAGACGCTCTTCCGCGCTCTGGGCGTAGTACTCACCGGTTGAGCCGCCAATGATAATGCCGTGTACGCGCGCTTCAATCAGCGACTCCAGCACGTCGGCGAAGGCAGCGAAATCAATGCTGCCGTCGGCGGCGTAAGGGGTAATAGCCGGGGTATAGATGCCTTCAAATGTCAACACAGTAGCCTCCAGGATACATTCAGGTCCGCATACAACCTTAACGGGTTGCGATGTTTAACAATTTGCATAGCCCTGAGAGGCAGGTCAATCCGGCGAGAAAATTTGCATACAATAAAAATACAAAGAAAATACAAAAAAGTAGAATATTTCTACATGAAGGATTTATTTTATCCCTATAAAACAAACAACTAAGTTTTAATTATCCTCGTAGAAATTTTCTAAATGAATTCAGATAACGATCACATTCCCGCATTCTGACCTGCTGAGACATATTTACAGCCTCTGTCAGGAGGCATAGGTTTGTTGCAAGTTTTAACCTGAATTTAACAGGCTCATTGGTCAGTTCGACGAGTAAGCCTGGCTATCAAAGAAGGAAGCGGGTGATGCCCCAGAAAAAAGCAACGCTCATCGGCCTGATTGCCATAGTGCTGTGGAGCGCGATTGTTGGACTGATAAAAAGCGTGAGCGAGGGTTTCGGCGCGGTAGGCGGTGCTGCGCTAATCTACAGCTGCAGCGCCGTACTGCTGCTGTTTACCCTGGGCTTTCCCCGCTTGCGCACCTTTCCCCGACGCTACCTGGTGGTTGGCAGTGTATTATTCGTCTGTTACGAACTCTGCCTGTCGCTGTCACTCGGCTTTACCCATAACGGCCGACAGGCGATTGAGGTCGGGATGGTAAACTATCTCTGGCCGAGCATGACCATTGTGCTGGCGGTCATTGTTAACCGGCAAAAAACCAGCCCGCTGATTATTCCCGGCGTGTTGCTGGCCGTTGCGGGAATATGTCGCGTACTCGGCAGCGAGCATGCTTTTTCAGTTAGCGAAATCGGCAACAATATCATGGATAATCCGCTGAGCTACGGGCTGGCATTTAGCGGCGCGGTAATCTGGGCGATATATTGTGTAGTGACGAAAAAGATCGCCAACGGCAGCAACGGCATTACGCTGTTTTTTATTTTAACCGCACTGACGTTATGGGTGAAATTCCTGCTGTCACCGCAGCCGCCCTTCGCAGTTTCGCCGCTGGTGCTGATTAATCTGGCGCTGGCCGCGATGGCGATGGGTTTCGGCTACGCCGCGTGGAACACAGGTATCCTACACGGCAACGTCAACCTGCTGGCGGCCGCCTCCTACTTCATTCCGATTATCTCTTCCGTGCTGGCCGCTTTTATCTTGAGTTCACACCTGACGATAGCGTTCTGGCAGGGTACGGCGATGGTAAGTCTGGGTTCACTGCTCTGCTGGTGGTCAACCCGCTCGCCTGAGAGTAAGAAAGTGACGCGCGAGGCGTCGTAACTATTACCTGAGAGGGCCGCTGCCCTCTCCGTTACACATGACAATAAAAATATAAATAACCGATTACCCCGCGCCGGAGGAAATACCCTATGACGTTACCGACCTGACATATTTATTTTATCGGCAACAGGATAGCCTGCCGGATAATCTTTTTAACGATCTCACGTCTTATATATCCCGACCCCTTACGTATTTAACGGGGCTGGCGCCCTGCAGCCGTTTTTTCTGGTTAGCCCGCCGTTAATACGCTGGTGAAAAGAGAGGAGCCTGTGATGTCTAATCACATTTCTGTTGAAGATGTACCGCTTAGCCGTTTCCATCGTCTGCTTACCGTACGTTCCGGCGGCGGTTCGTTCGTTGATGGCTACGTGCTGAGCATTATCGGCATCGCCATGACGAAGGTCTCGCCTGCGCTGGGCCTTGACGCCTTTTGGGAGGGGCTTATCGCCGCATCCGCCCTGATCGGCATCTTCTTCGGCGGCTTTATTGGCGGCGCGCTTACTGACCGGCTCGGCAGACGCGTGCTCTATTTCGTCGGCCCGACGCTGTTTATCGTCTGCTCGCTGGCGCAATACTGGGTGCAGAGCGGCGAAATGCTGTTTGCCCTGCGTTTTCTTAACGGTGTCGCGGTCGGTATCGAATATCCGGTCGCCACCGCTTTCCTGGTGGAGTTTCTACCGAAGCGCTATCGCGGCCCCTGCCTGGCGACGCTGACCATTCTCTGGTTTGCCGGCGCGGCGGCGGCCTACCTTACCGGCGAAGCCATTCTGAATTTTGGCGGACCGGACGCCTGGCGTCTGACGCTGGCGAGCACCGCAGTCATCGGCGCGCTGCTGTTCCTGGTGCGTCTCGGCACGCCGGAATCCCCGCGCTGGCTGATGAGCAAAGGACGCGAACAAGAGGCGGAGGCGATTATTAAGCGCGTTTATGGCCACGACTTCGGGCTTAAGAATCTGCCACAGCAGGCGGAGTGCCAGCACCTGTCGTTCGGCAGCCTGCTGCATTCGGGTTACGGTAAGCGTATGGCCTTCGTCACCATATTCTGGACCTGCTCAGTGATCCCGGTGTTCGCCGTCTACGCCTTTGCGCCGCGCGTACTGGAAGCGCTGCACCTTAGCGGCAACTGGGCTTCTTACGGCTCGATCGCCATTACGCTGCTGTTTGTCGTCGGCTGCATTATCGCCACCCGACTGGTGAATTCGCTGGGCCGCCGCAAACTACTGCTGCACAGCTTCCTCTGGTCGGGTCTGGCGCTGTTGCTGCTGGGACTGCTGCGCGACGGGCCGTCAATGGTGATCCTGCTGATGTTTGGCGCCTACGCCCTGTTTATCGGCGGCGCGCAGGTGCTGCAGCTGGTTTATCCAAACGAGATTTTCCCGACGGAAATTCGTGCGGCCGCGGTCGGAGTCGGCACCTCGATGTCGCGCGTAGGCGCCGCTGTCGGCACCTGGCTGGTCCCGATATCGCTGCAGACTATCGGCATCGGCTACACCATGTATATCGCGGCGGGCATTACATTTTTCGGCCTGCTGGTTTCCTGGTTACTGGCGCCTGAAACGGCGGCGCGCAGCCTGGAAGACGCCGCGTCGCTGGACGCGCCGCAGCCGAAGGTAAGCGGCAACCTCTCGAAACGCAGCTCTTGGTAAAACCACAGGGGCGAGTGCCGCCCCTGCTTACTCATTAATAAGCCGTTCGACGTCACGTCGGCGCTTACGGAATGAACCTGGCGTTTCGCCATACTGTTTACGAAACCAGTCGATCAGATGGGACGCGTCGGCGAAACCGGTGGCGGAGGCGATGGCATTCAGGCTGTTGCTGGAATCCGCCATCAGCTTACGCGCCTGCTCCAGCCGCATGCGACGCCAGTACACCGCAGCGGAATAGCCGGTACATTTGGCGAAGATGAGGTTGAGCTGACGGAACGTCACCCCGGCGAACTGTGCCACTTCCGACAATGGCGTAGGCGAGTCGAGATGGTGCTTCATAAACTCAATCACTTTACTCACCAGTTCGTTCTCATAGACATCCGGCTCGCTGACGTTACGCTGCGGTTTTCTTACCGGCGCGGCAGGCTCCTCTACAAGCAGATACTTTAGCACCTTCTGCGACCGCACCAGTCCGCAGTGCTCACGAATGATATCCGCCGCCAGATCGATACCGGTGCCGCCGGGACAGGTAATGATGCCGCCATCTTTAATGTAGGTTTTGTCGATGACCGGAATCGCTTTGGGAAAACGTAGACGAAACTCGTCGCGAGTAGTGAAGTGAATGGCGCATTGACGACCGTCCAGCAGGCCGGCGTTGCCCGCCACAAAGGCACCGCTACAGAGTGTGATGATGGGCACGCCCCGTGCATGTAGCTCGCGTAGATCCTGAAGTAACCAGGGTGGCGACTGGCGCGTGTCTTCCAGCAGTCCGCCAGCCACGACGAAATAATCCCAGCTCTGGCTGAAATCAAGATCGGCTGTCGGCGCAACCGGCAATCCGCAGCTGGCGGTGACTGGCTGGTTGTCGCAGGTCATCCACTGCCAGCGGCAGAAAATTTGACGACTGAAAAAAGATTCGTCCGCCGCAAAGCGCAGCGACTCCACCAGGCCCGCAACGGAGACGAGCGTAAAATGATTCATTAGCAAAAAACCGACGGTAAGATCGGGTTTCGGCTGTGTAAAAATTTCAGGATGCGTCAGGTGTTGCATAGGTATGGAACTCCAGCCTGTTACCCTACTCACTCTTTAGTCGAGCCTTAGATTCAGGTTGCTCACTTCGATAGCGTTTGGGCGGTATTTGCGCCGAAGTGACCAGCCTTTATCAGCCTCCGCATACAGGAGAAAGCTTTGAATTCGAATAACTGATGCCATGCCTGTGGTCATTCAAACCGCTAAAGGACTCTGTTGCACACTTCCTTTATTTGGGTTCTTGCAATCCACCTAACTTGCTCAGAAGACGTTTTAAATCTGCAACATCCTTAACATCCAGATTTTGGGCAATCATCACTTCTGCACTTTTAGCCTGTTCAATCATCAGGTTCAGCATCTCCTCTCCCTGTATGGTCATTGAAACAAGCTTGCGGCGCCGGTTAGCAGGATCCACCTTCACGTGCAGCAGATCATTTTTGACCATGCGATCAATCAGGTAGGTTCCAGTCGCCTTATCAAATCCAGCCCGGCTGCCCAGCGTTTGCTGATCGCAGGTGATTTCTTCCGCCAGCACGACGAGGATAGCGTACTGCACAGCAGACAGTCCCGTATCGACACATTGCGTCCAGCACGTCGTCGAGTACTGACCCGCGCGACGAACCAGGTGCATAAGAGAGCATTCACCGTGCGGCCATAAAGGTGCCGCGATAATGGGATCTGCATGTTGTGACATTCTCTGTCTTGACTCCTGAAAGAGTAATCTTATAGTTTTAACACGAACAGTTCGAACTCAAACAGTAATTTGGGTTGAATCATTAAGCGTCGCGATGAAGCTGTCGCCCACGCCCACCGTCCAGCACAGGCCATTCGATTCAGTACGCATCCTAAACCCTGTTCTTTCTCGCATTTTAGAACAGTTCAGTCTGAACAATAAGTACGACTGATGCCGGGCCACACCGCAAACCGCCTCAATCACGGCTTTAGGAGAGCCTTATGAAATATTACAGTGATTTACGTAGTTTTATTGATGCACTCGACACCATGGGCGACATCATGCATGTCCATCGGGAAGTAGACGGAGACTTTGAACCGAGCGCGATAACCCGCCGCAGCTATGAGATCCAGTCACCTGCCCCCCTGTTCCATAAGGTGAGTGGCGTTGCGCCCGGTTTTCGCCTGTTCGGAGCGCCCGCGGCACTTTCTTCCTGCAAGGAAAAACCCTATGCGCGGGTAGCAATGTCGTTTGGTTTAGCACCAGAATCGACCGGCCCGGAGATTATTGAGGCTTTATCTGCCGCGCGTTCAAAACCAGGCATTCCGCCTGTGCAGGTTGATGCGGCGCAAGCACCCTGTAAACAAAATATTCTTCGCGGTAACGAGGCGAACCTTGATCGTTTTCCTGTTCCATTCGCACACGATAAAGACGGTGGTCGCTATGCCAACACATGGGGCACGCTAATCGTGAAAACACCGGACGGTGAATGGGTAAACTGGTCGATCGCGCGAGTAATGAAGGTGGACGGCAAGCGCATGACAGGACTGATTGTACCGAGTCAGCATATTGGTCAGATCTGGACACAGTGGGTCGAGCGCGGCGAGCTGATGCCCTATGCGCTGGTACAGGGAGCGGCCCCAGCCATCTCATGCGTATCGGGTATTCCCATCCCGGCACAGGCCGATGAAGCAGACTATATCGGCACACTGGCGGGCGAGCCAGTGGCGGTGGTGAAAGCCGAAAGTCTTGATCTCGATGTACCCGCTACCGCCGAAATTGTGATTGAAGGTCATGTTTCCATTACGCGCGACTGTATGGAAGGCCCCTATGGTGAATATGGCGGCTATCTGGGTGAAGGAGCCTCCGCGCAGCCCACTTTCCATGTGGACGTCATTACTCACCGCGATAATCCCATCTGGCCAATGTCGATAACCGGACGCCCGACCGATGAATCACATACGCTATGGGCAATGGGGCTTGCGGCGGACGCGCTTACAACCTTACGTGAAGCCGGACTTCCGGTTAAAACGACATGGATACCGGAAGACTCAGCTGTTCACTGGCTGCTGGTAGTCATGCCGCAGAACTGGCGCGAGCAGCTCCCGGATACCAGCAGCATGGCGCTGGCACAACGCATCGGCGACGAGCTCTTCAAAACCAGCGCCATGGTGTTCATTCCTGAGGTTTATGTCGTGGACGATGACTTTGACCCCACCAATTTACGTGAGGTTGTCTGGGCGATCTCAACGCGTGTGCATCCGACAAGCCGACGTGTAATCTACAATGATCAGCGCGTCATTCGTCTGCCACAGTGTTATGAAGAAGAGGAATACGCCGCCGGTAAAGGGCCGAAAGTGGTGTTCGATACGCTTCAAAGCAAACGCCATCTGCATGCCTCTTTTATCCAGGGCTATCCTGAAGAGGTACAGCAACGCGTACTGAAGAACTGGTAAAAACGTGCTGCCTGATACGGGAAAACATGGCATATCAGGCCGCAATCCCAAAAAAAATGCATCACTGTTGAAGTGATGCAGCAATATTTTCAGGGAATATCCATTACGTTAAGCTTCCAGACCTGCATTGTGCATGCCGCGGCGTAGCGTAAAGTTTACGCCCATGGTAAGTAACGGATCGGGTGGATTCCACTCCGGTTTCGGCAGCGAAAGCAAATAGTTGATAGTGTCATTGCGCTTGCCCGCCAGCCAGTCCGCCAGCATGGTGCCCATAGCGGTACAACGTACGGTTCCCAGCCCATTACACCCAAGAGCGCCGTAAACGTTTTTACGCAATTCACCGAACAGGCTTGAGCCGTTACGCGTCATACCCAGCCCGCCGCCCCAGGTATGTTCGAAATTCACATCCTTCAGCGTCGGAAAACGACGCTCAAAAGAGAGACGATGCGATTCGCGGTATTTCTGGGTATAGCCTGGCTTATAACGGCCGTTTTCGTTAAAGCTAAAGCTATTGCGGATCAAAATACGATTATCGTGTGTACGACGACAGGTCGTGCCAAAGGGGTCTGCAGGAATAATTCCCCAGAAATCCTGGCCTCCGATGCTGTCCTGTTCGGCTTTAGTCAGCGGACGCGTCAGGCTGCCATAGGTGAAAACAGGGAAAATAGTACGTTCGCCAAACCCGAAGTGCGTGCCAAAGGCATTATTCCCCAGTACTAGCTTTTTGGCTTTGATGCGACCCGTAGCATGGTGTAAAACGATTTCTGGCTCATATTCAATCGCAGTGATCGCCGTCTCTTCATACAGCGTCACATTCTGCGGTAAGGTGTCGGCCAGCCCTTTCACGAGGCCCGATGGCTGCACAAGAATGGTGCCTGGCGTATAAAGCGCTTTGCGGTAGAATTTTGTGCCAAAAATGTCTGGCAGGTCATTGCCTTCAATGATTTTACATTTCTGGCCCAGAGCTTCCAGGCCGCCACGATAGGCCTCCAGTACCGCAATACCGCTATCTTCAACCGCTGCCTGATATTTACCTGAATGCCGCATATGTGCTTCGGTAATGTTATGTTCTTCTACCAAGTCCTTCAAAATGCGCTGACCAGTCTGGTTCAGGTTGAGAATATTGCGCGCGATAGTTTTATCGCCTATGTAGTCCGGTGCGCTGATATCGTGCGGGACATCGATCAGAAAGCCCGCATTACGGCCAGATGTGCCAAAGCCGACCTGCTGCGCTTCCACCAGAATCACCTGATCCTGTGGAAAATTCAGCGCCAGCTGCCGGGCCGCAGCGAGGCCGGCGAAACCTGCCCCGATGACTACCCACGGCGCGCTGGCGTCGCCAACAAGAGCCGGTTTTGGCTGCCGCTTCTGACTTGTATGGAACCAGCCAGGCGTTGGATCGTCTGAAGGAAGGGCATCAATCTTCAGCAGATTATCCTGGGGAGGTGGAAGGTTATCGGTCAATAGCGACGCGCCGGCTCCTGCCGCCACTACGCCTGCACCTACGCCTGTGCCGATGATCAATTTCCTTCGAGAAATACCCATTAAACACACTCCTTGATGGTAGACCTTTTAATCATCGCCACTTTTGTACCCCTGACGCAGGCTCCGCTTGCAGCATGTGCCATGGCTGAAATAAATAGCGATGGACAGAAATAGTTACGTTCATTTCACCTGGCTTTTACATCTCACCGCGCTTTGGTAGCCGAGACATCTCTTCCCTCAGCATCATAATTTATATCAAGCAGCTGATAATATTGACTTTTTATCCTAAAAAGCAGTCGAAAAATCTTGATTTGTATTTTTTGTGTATACAAATTATTTCCTTTCGTTAAATTCGTGTCAACCTTGCTATCTGTATGGGTAACAAAGTTGAATAGGCTGGCAGGTACGAAGATGTAGGGATACCGCCGCTTATTTTGCAGGTAAATTAGAGAGGTTGGGCCATTGAGAAGAAGGTGTCTCTGGATAGAACTATGCTATTAACAGGAGCTGACTTGCCGGAGGGAGGCTACATTTCGTACAAA
>NZ_RMVG01000035.1 GCF_003813865.1 Candidatus Pantoea deserta | reverse complement strand
AGCTGCTGACGCGTATTGAAGAGATGGTCTCAGCGGGCATTACGCCAGCGGAAATTGTGGCGGTACTGGGCAGAAAAGGAGCGCGCGTATGAATACTGTCATGATAATACCAGCAGTGGCGCCTCCCCTTTATCCGCAGCGGCACAGGGTATGCAGACTGCACAATGTATCCTCACGCCCTGCGCAGTCTTTAGCGCAGGCGGAGACGACAGCAAGAAAGAATAGCGCATGCCCTCCTGTGCTCACGTTGCTGAGTCTGTCTGAGAATATCGGGCGGCCCGCTTCTGTGGCGTCAGAACAAACTTCACTGGCAATGATGCACCAGGCTGAAGCGCAGGCGCAGCGTTTAGCGCAGGCTTATCGTGAGGGCAGACCCGCCAGCATGTCGGCGATGCGGTTCAGTGACTGGCCGTGCTTTATGGCCACGGTCAGAAACTTACAGGGAGGTCAGGCATGAAAGGGGTAACCAACGCATTTTCCGTATCGCAGGATGAGATCGCGCGGGTGCTGGGCCAGTGCTTACCGGCTCATAAGGCTATTCAAGCTCAGCAGCTTTAGTCAGAATTTCTATCCGAATATCATGGATATAATTACTCCAGGCGGGACTGTACTTACTGATATAGCTTAAAACAGTATGTTCAATGTTAGGTTTGCGCGCCAGATGGTTCAGTCTTTCATAATAGTCATGCCAGTCAGGTAAGCCCTGAATCGATAATGAGTACTGTTTCAGCTTGGTGAACTCGGCACGCTCTTCGACTGTGACATCTGCAGCATCAATGGACTCAAACCATTGTTTATGGTTGTATTCAGGAGCTCCCTTCTGTGGAAAGTCAGTGAGACCGAACTCAAAAATACGGTCCAGCACTAGGCGCCGCTGAGGCCTTTTATCCGTACCGGTCAGGCATTTCTGGATGATTTTGAGTTTCTCCTGTGTGGTACGACAGATATCGCCGTCCAGAATGCACATGACTTTGCTGATATCCTTTCTGGCCAGCATCAGTCCGGCAAGCACGACGGCAGAGTTTTCCGCGGCTCCGAATAGTTCCACATCTACCTTGTCAGTAAGGGCCTCACGCTCAAGCAGGACGTTAACCGCCGTACGCGCAAGCTCATCTTCAACAAACACACTGACCATTTCCGGCTGAATGTCACTGAGTTGCCGTAACGCATCAGCTGATACGCCCGGAAAGGCCTGCACGCCGGTCCCCATATTGAAAATGCTGACGATATTGATGAGTCTTTTAAACTGAATGACGGATTCCCGGTGAGTTGAAAAGACGATTTCCAGCAGGGAACTATCGGCTATTTCAATGAGCTCGCTAACCAGTCGCTTAAAGGCTTTCTCATGCAACAGCACATCTAGCTCGTCAATCAGAAGTAACCCGTTAGGATGAAGCAGAGGATCGTGGGCTGCCCGCAGCACTTCATAAACGCGCTTTTCACCAGCGCCCATCGTGTGTTCAGTATAGGTAACACCATTCTTGGTGAGCTTGATAAAGGAATAATTGCCACGTCCAGACGTACATATCATCAGGTCAGAGTAATTTGCCTCCATCACCCGGCTCATGGAATGAAGAATTTTTGTTTTCAGATGTGGAGGACCAAACGGTACGCTGCGGTATTTAGAGTGTCGGGAGGCAGCTAAATCGTCAGAAAGGGTGCCGAGTGTCTGTAAGCCAAGGTAAAGTGATTCCTTGACTGGACGACGTTCATATATCGGCATCCATCGCTTTACTTTTTTGTAATCCTGACTGAAAACATCGTTTGGTGCCAGCGAGGATATGAATAGGATTCTGGCTCCGTTATTCATCAGAGTACCTGCATAGTACTGAGCCTTAAAGCCACTGTCCCGCCAGTTATTTTCATCATGGGGCGTAAAAAAATCTGAAAACTGGTTATTTTCTTTGGAAGTGGTAGCCCGGGGTCTGTAGCAGCAGGCAAGGGCGTGAATGATCGTCGATTTACCGGAGCCATTCATGCCCATAATGGCGGTGACATTTTTATCGGGTGGAAAATCAATAGTGCAGTCAGTAATGCCTTTCAGGTTCTGAATTTCAATTTTCTTTAGCCGCAGCTGAGCGGGAATATTTTGCCTGCCTGCCATTTTTGATTTCCTGTATAAGTGTGGCTTCCGGTGCAGGATAATGTACCTCATGGAATAAGAAATATCTTAACTACTTACGCTTTGTCCACATAAAGTCATTTCCTCTTTAAATCTAAAAGTCTACTTGCGGCTGATACGAAACTAAAAGGCACCCGTTGCTGACATTGCCTCTGTGATAGCTATCGCTTCGTTGATACATACCCCGGTGTTCCACAGGGTAGTGAACAGCATCTTGTGGTGCAGATCCGGCACGTATTGCAGCAGGGCACTGATTTCCGGTTCCGGCAGATACTGCGCATACTCGTCATGCCGGGCCGCCATCTGACGCTGGGCCAGCGCCGCGGGATAATCGATGGCCACGGGCAGCTGTGCAGGCGGCTAGGCATATCCACACGAAACGATTTCTGTCATGGTTTCTTTCCTGATGATGAACCGTTGCCGATCATCGCAGTCATAAATTCGCGCTCCTCTTCCTTGCGGCCATTGATAAAAAACGACCCTTCCAGCTGCAGGGAGGCTATCGCGGTATCAAAAATGTTTCTCACAACCAAAACGGCATTCCTCAGATCATGGACGCAGACCTCAACCCTGGAGTCCGTTCTGGTATACCCGTTACGGTGAGATAGGTCGTCTCTCAGATCGATCAGTCCCTGCTGAGGAGAAAGCGGCCAGTCGCACAGAGAATGAAGAACAGCAATGAAGTATTCTCTGATGTTTTCATGGTCCTGAAATGTCATTCCGGATATAACGAGGCGCGCTACCGGACAAAAGAGAGATATCTCCATTCTGCAGCTTTCTGCTTCTCGTTTTTACTGAAACGTACGGACTGGAGATAATACGTATCCCTGAAACGTCGCAGCGGCCAGTCATGGTTGAGAAGGGCGCGCGCAGTACATTAGGAAGGCATCCCTAACAGACACGCTATGTGCGATACCCAACGTCCGCTTGTGGCACAAAGCGGACATCAGGAACAACATCCTTCTGTCCCTTTCCTGCATTGCCAGTCCGTGTGTTCTGGTGAACTAACCGAAAAACCCAGCTAGATTTACCAGGCCGCGCGGGCCCGGTCTGGTCAGGAAGGGACATATCCGATTACTGGCAGACTAGCGCCCGGAGGATAATTTATTCGCTGGAGTCCTAAAACCACCAGTTGAAAAAGCGTTCAGTAAATGGTTTTATAATTCATTAATAATTATTCACTATTACTGCATAAGGTCAGATACGTTGTCACTAGAGTCTGCAGAATGGTTTAGCCGGAATGGCATAGAGTGTTCGCGGGTCAGAGCCCGTAATTCGGGCTTTCCGAAACATCTTCACGATGAATATGTCATCAGTGCCAACCTGACGGGGGTGGAGGAAATCTGGCTGGCAGGTAAAACCGCGTATGTTAAAAGTGGTCAGGTTACCTTATACAATCCGGGAACCATTCAGGCTTCGCGTTTTGATACTCAAGCCGTGGAATTCATCAGTGTGCACATACCCCAGACAGTGATAAAAATGCTTGCAGATGAGGACAATCTCAATAGCGCTCATGAAGCCCCTGTTCTGCGAGAAGGCATAATTAATAACACTCGCCTGTTTGACGCGTTGTACCGTTTTGCAACATCAGCCCGGCTGGAGCAGGGCACAGATGAGGAGCAGGAACTGATTTTACTTTGTGGTGAGCTGTTTGAGACGCCAGCTCTACTTCAGAAGGATGATGAACAGAAAATCAACGTTGTTATTGAGTACTTGCGGGAGCACCTCAGCGTAAAGCCGCAGCTGGAGATGCTCGCGCAGCTGGCGGAGATGAGCAAATATCATCTTGTTCGCTTCTTCACCCGGCATACGGGTATGCCGCCTCTGCAGTATCATATGCAGCTTCGTCTGCACCATGCCCGCGACTTGCTTCGCAGAAACGTGCATCCGCTCGATGCGGCGATAATGCTGGGATTTTACGATCAGAGTCATTTCATTAATGCGTTTCGCAAAGTGATGGGGACAACCCCCCATCACTATGCTTCGCAGGTCAGATCAGGCCACCATAAACTCCCGGTACCCTGACACAATCACGTAAAGCGCAAAATAGCTGAATATGAGCGCTGAGGCTATGTAGGAATATTTAAGCAGACGGTGACCAAGCAGTTTGCCACCAAAACTCCCAACCAGGCACAATACACAGGTCCAGAACATTCCCGCAATGAAAAAGCCACTCAGAAACCAGGACGTTGCCGTAACGCTGTGCTGGCCCATCCGGGATATCAGCGCACCGCCCACTGTCGCAAACCACAGAATGGCCGTGGGGGAGGACATGGCAAGTACCACGCCCCGGCCAAATTCACGCAGCAGCGGGCGATACTGATGGGTTTCGCTCACGTTAAGCTCTGAAGCCTTCCTGAATGCGGCCACCAGCATTTTGCCGGCGAACCACAGAAGCATCGCGCCACCGCCAATCCACAGTATCCAGCGTACGGCTTCATACTGAAGCAGTACGGCCATTCCCGCCAGCGCCAGTAATGCATATGCCAGGTCACCCACACAGGTTCCCATTCCCAGCCAGAAACCATGAAAATACCCGCGTTGCATGGCAAGGGTAATCATGGCGATATTGGCAATTCCGATATCAAGACACAGCGAAAGGCTCAGTAAAAAACCATTTGAAAACTCGATCATAACGTAAAACCTTTAATCTTCTGGTCGTACTCGATCATATCGACAGTTTTACCCAGCCGGTTCAGCAGCAGATCCGCCTCTTCACGCTGATGGTGAGGTGAATAGCATTGCAGGAACGCCAGGGCTGCCTCTGTATCACCCTGTAATACAGAACGTGTCATTGCTGTTGCCAGTGCCGTCAGAGCAGGCTTCACCGCGCTGAGTTCCACCACATAATGCGTCCCACTCCAGTTCAGACACTGGTGTTCAGTTAGCCACTTGAGCTGTATATAGGCCGCCCCTGCGTCAGGATAATCACATGGGCCGCGGCGCAAATATCTCAGCATTTCCAGCAGGAAAATTTTTAACTGCAACGTCTCATTCAGCTGTAGGGCCTGCCGGGAAGGCTCTGTCAGGCACATCAGCAGCCCAAAGACATCGGCCAGTGCTTCCTGCACAACCATTGATCCCCATCTGTCCTGTTTACTTAATTTGCCAAACATCATCTTTTCAAGGACAACGGAATGCCCCAGATCATGACCGCGGAACCAGGCGATCAGGTGGCGGGCACAGAGAGCGCTGTCCGGTATAGCTTCATGCCGCCAGCCAAGCAGGGAAGCCTGGGACTGGGCAAAGCGTTCAAACAGGTTCAGATAGGTATTTGCAAACACAATGGTGCGCTTCTGGGGGGCGTATTTCACCCCTTCATCTTCAGGAAAGAAATAGGCGAAATGCTTGGGATAGCTGTTAGCTTCGCCAGCAATGGCAAACAGGTCGACAATTTTGTAGCGGCATCCAGGCAGCGCAACCAGCCGCTGGTCGATATGATTTTGCAGCCAGCTCAGGTTGTCCGGAAAGAGCTCATCCACCACATCCGAAACTTCCTGCAGCCCGCGATCGGGTAACCCAAACCAGGCGGAATAATGCTGCGTGCGAGACTTACCAACCCATGTAGACATATAACCTATTCCCTGCACCAGTTCCTGTTCATCCAGTCCTGCTATCTGCGGGAGAAGCTCTTTTGCTGTGCTGGCGTCAGAGAGGATTTCTGCACGTAACTGCAACGCTTTGCAGGTATCCGGATCGTCAAATTCCTGAGCAAGCTTGAAACAAATAATGCTGAGCTTTTCTTCAACAGACTGAAGCAGCGTACTCCCGGTCCGTGTGGAAACCGGGTGAATATGACTGGCTGCCTCTGCAAGACGCGTAGCCTGGTGGATAAGATCCAGCGCAGCGGGCGAAAGCGAGTCAGGCAGAGGGATATCCATCATGTGGATATGATATGAGTCAGCAGCGGGCCAGAACGGTGTCGTAAACATGAAATTCCCTTCCATTATAAGTAACGAGAGGTTTACTTAACCACTGCATCTGTAATCGGTATTGGAAGGAATTGCGCGAAGGGGTCAGAAAGAACGGTGCACTTCAGAACCAAACCGACTACTCCGCTTAGCAGTAAATTGAAGGGTACGTAGAAAAGCGTGATAAAGCGGAACCAGGCAGTCTAACGCAGTGACAGAGCGACAGGGGGCGTTATACACGCGAGAAATGCCCTGCAATGCATAAATCAACAGAGTTCGGTACAGCAACGTCCGCTTCTGGCACATAGCATACTGGTGCAGTTCCATGAGGCTATCGGCGTGAATCCAGCCGATATCAGTTACCTCATATGCACTCATCTTGATGAAGACCATTCCGGCAATCATGATTTATTCAGCAATGCGGAGTTCATCATTCAGAAAGAACATTACGAGCTGGCCAGAAACGGGCATCCTCGCTTGAACGCAAATCGAGAATCATGGGACCATCCCTCCCTCCGGTATCGCCTGATTGAAGGTGATTATGAGCTTTTACCGGGCATCGTCCTGCTTGAAACCAGTGGGCATGTTCCAGGTCACCAGTCTCTTTTAGTGCGGCTTTCTGAAACAGGAACCGTTTTGCTTGCCGCTGACGCTGTTATGCATCACTCAATGGCAAATGCGGCTACACGCCAGATGTTTGTCACCGATATGGAGGATGAACCCGGTATCAGGCGGGGTACGCAAAAAATAGCAGACCTGGCTGAAAGCGAAAATGCGGCGTTCGTGGTTTACGGGCATGACACTGAGCAATGGGCTTCGTTACGTCTTTCACCTGCTTTTTATGAATAATTTTAAGGGCATGCTCTGCTAATTGTTCATTGATGCCCCTTACGTTTCTAACGTCAGCTTCTAACACAAGACTGTCCGCTATGAGCGATGAGCCGACATTCGCAGATCGTAGTTCATACTCGCATTGCGGTGTGTTATCAGCGGGAGCTGGTCACATAGGCTGCCGATGATTTTGTATGAGTTAAAGTGTTCATCACCTCATTTATAACTTCCCTCATCCAGTGATGACCTGGAGTAACACTGCGCCCATGATGGAAATACACGTTCAGCACGTAGGGAGAAACAGAAAACGGCACAGCAAAGTAGGTCAGCGCTTCCGAACTGAACAGGGTTGTTATCGCCCTTTCGGGCAGTGTGGCAATCAGTTCTGAATTTGCGACGATTGCAGGTGCTGATAAAAGGCTGGGAAGTTCGACAACAGTGCGTCGCCGGATATTTAGTTTTTCCAGCTCCTGATCAATGGTTCCGCGCGCTTCATTCCACGGATTAACAACTACATGACCTTCCGCCAGAAACTGCTCAAGTGTCAGCTTTTCAGTTATACGCGGGTGATGACTGCTCACCGCAACCATGTAATCATCCCTGAATCCCTCAATCACACCAAGCTGACTGTGATGGCTCATCTCAGGCGTCTGAAATCCTATTGCGAAATCTACCTTCCCGGTGACGAGGTCCTCCAGAGAATCATGGCCTGTAGAGTAGATGGTTCTAACCGAGATACCGGGTGCGGACTGTTGTAAATGGGTAACAAGCGCCGGTAAAAAGACAGCCGCCGTGTAATCCGTCACGGCAAAGCGAAAGGTCTGAGTGCTCTTTTCAGGACGAAATACGTTTGCTGATCGCAGACTTTCCGACATCGCATTCAGCGCGGCAGATAAGCCGGGGGCGATGACGTGGGCTCTGGCCGTGGGCTGCATGTTGCTACCCTGCCTGATAAAAAGCTCATCGTTAAGGGTTGTCCTGAGTCGTGACAAAGCGTGGCTCAGAGCTGAAGGGCTGGTTGCCAGCTCTCCGGCAGCCATATTTATTCTGCGATGCCGGTAAATCGCATCAAAAACAAGCAGCAGATTCATGTCGAGAGTACGCAATTCATGATGCATATTGTTCATATTATCTCTGAATAGAATGCAGTATGTTCATTATACTATTCGGGTAGAATGCTGGCGTCCAGAACCAGAAACCGCAGGTAAAAAATGACCAGTCCAGATTTCCGCAAAGTCAGCATGTCAGACCTCGACAGATGTTATGCAATTGAAAGTGAAGCGTATGAAGGTGACGAAGCCGCAACGCGGGAAAAAATTGCCACACGTATTCAACAGTATCCTGAAGGATTTCTTTGTGCTGAGCTGGACGGAGTGCTGATTGGCTTCATCAACTCCGGGTGTGCATGGGATGTCGTCATGTCAGACGAAGAGTTCAAAGAGCTTGTTGGTCATGATGACGCCGCACCGAACGTGGTGATCATGTCGGTTGTGCTTGATCCTGCTTATCAGGGAAAGGGCTACGCCGGTTTAATGATGCGTGCATTCATCAGTGCTATGAGAGAGAAAGGCAAGAAAACCATTCATCTCATGTGCAAGACGCATCACGTTGAGCTCTACAGGAAATTCGGCTACGTGTATATCAAACCATCGGACTCAGATCATGGCGGCATGGCCTGGCATGAAATGATCATGACGCTGTAGTTATCTGTTCCGGCAGGCCGACCGGGCTGCTGCCAAAATCCTTTTTTCTGTCTGCAGAATTGCCGGACGTCCCGGCGTTTCTGCGCGTCTGCTTTATCAGGTATGAATATGTCATCTGTTTGTGAACCGTCCCCGCAGACGGGGCTGCGCCGTGTGCTCAAAAGCCGGCACATGTCCATGATCGCCATTGGCGGCTCTGTCGGGACCGGATTGTTTATCGCCTCTGGTGCCACAATTTCTCAGGCCGACCCTGCTGGCGCACTCCTGTCATACATCCTGATTGGCGTGATGGTTTACTTCTTCATGACCAGTCTGGCGGAACTCGCTACCGCTATGCCGGAATCTGGTTCCTTTGCCCTGTACGGTGCACGTTATGTCGATGAAGGATTCGGCTTCGCGCTTGGCTGGAACTTCTGGTTCAGCTGGGCGGTAGCGGTTGCCGTTGATTTGGTTGCCGCGCAGCTGATAATGGGATACTGGCTGCCTGACGTTCCAGGCTGGGTTTGGAATGCAACATTCCTCGGCATTATCTTCTTACTGAATGCGGTATCTGTCAGAGGATTTGGCGAAGCTGAATACTGGTTTTCACTGATAAAAGTGACCACCGTACTGCTCTTCATCATAACCGGCCTTATGATGATCGCCGGTATTCTCAGTGGTGCACCTTCATCAGGCTTAGATAACTGGTTTACCGGCAGAGGACCCTTCTCGGGCGGTCTTACCGCGTTGATTGGGACGGCAATGATTGCCGGAGTGTCATTTCAGGGAACCGAGCTGGTCGGTATCGCGGCCGGAGAATCGGATAACCCCGGTAAAGCCATTCCACGGGCTGTCAGGCAGGTATTCTGGCGGATATTGCTGTTCTACGTTTTTGCGATTCTAGTCATCAGTCTGATCGTACCTTCCGACGATCCCCGTTTACTCAGAAATGATATTGCCGATATCAGCGTTAGTCCTTTTGCTCTGGTATTCCGGAATGCCGGGTTGCTGTCAGCTGCGGCGATCATGAACGCCGTAATTCTGACTTCCGTTGTGTCAGCCGGTAATTCCGGTGTTTATTCTTCAACGCGGATGCTCTTTAACCTGTCGCGTGAAGGAAATGCGCCCCGCATTTTTTCCCGTCTTACTCAGCACGGCGTCCCTCTTTACGCACTCATGGCCACGATTATGGTGACGGGTTTGTGCCTGCTAACCTCTCTGTTCGGTAATCATGAAGTCTACATGTGGCTGCTGAATATGACCGGCATGACAGGATTCATATGCTGGGCCGGTATTGCCGTCAACCACTACCGGTTTCGTCGCGGGTTCGTTCGACAGGGGCATAAGCTTTCCCGGCTGCCTTACCGAGCAGCATGGTTTCCGCTGGGGCCCGCACTGGCTTTTGGAATGTGTGTCGTCGTCATGCTCGGGCAGAACTATATGGCGTTTATGCAGCAAAGTGTTGACTGGTACAACGTCGCGGCAACCTATGTCGGGATCCCGCTGTTTTTACTGACATGGCTGGGATACAGAATTACCAAAAAGTCACGCTTTGTGAGTTATGACGATATGATCTTTCCCCAAGAGGTCACCGGTGATAAACAGGCTTAATAGCTTAGTATTAGGCGTCATTTCTTTTGGAGTGACGACTATTATGGTTTGTACTGATTCGGCAACTTTTATGCCGGAGCAGTTGTTGACTATAGCGGTTTGCGGTGGGGCGCTGACATTCAGCCTTATTGCTCTGGCTGACTTGTTGTTATACGGCCTCATTAGAATACTCGAGGCACTTAAAACAAAGTAAGGTGCCAGCAACATCAGTAACTGGTGTGCAGCCAGTTACTGTCTCATCTTAAATGAACGGCTATGTTCGCTTTTGGCACAAAGCGGACATTCGCTCAGAGATCTTGCTGATACTCAATAGTCTCTTTAATTGTAATAAGGGCCTCGCTCAGTTGATTCATAGTTACTGAGCCAAGCGCGAGGCGAATAGCGTGCGGCATGCTATGTGAGGTGTTGAAGGGTTCTGCTGTGGAAACTGAGATGTTTTGCTGCATCAGCTGGCGGACAAGTTTGTCAGCCCTTACTTCCTGAGGCAGTTGTAACCACATAAAGTACGAGTTTACATGGCTTATCCACTTACTGTTCGCCAGTATCTGGCGGGCCAGCGCCTGACGCTGACGGGCGTCACGTCTTTTAAGCGACTCAAAGCGCCTGATGGTGCCATCCTTGATCCAGCCGCAGACAATCGACACCATGAGAGAGGGAGTATTCCAGGTCGTTGCCCTGATAGCCCGCTCCAGGGCTATGCGCATGTCAGCGGGGCATACAACGGCACCCACACGCAGGCCAGTGGCAATGCTTTTAGCGAAACCGGTTACGTACACGGTTCTTTCGGGCGCATAAGTCGCAAGCGGCGGCGGGGGACGGCGGACAAGGAAAGCATAGGCTGCATCTTCAATGATGAGCAGATCGAAGGTTCTGGCAATCAGGGCCAGTTCCCTGCGCTGGGCATCATTCAGCACCCAGCCAAGCGGGTTATGCAGTGTCGGCATCGTATAAACTGCGCGGAGATGCCTGCGCTGGCAGATTTGCCTGAGTGCTGTCAGGTCCGGTCCGCTGGCATCGGCGGGTATCGCCACGAGTTCGAGATGGTACAGACTGGCCAGCGCCTTGAAACCGGGATAAATCAGCGCGTCAACTGCTACCACATCACCGGGTTTTAGCAGTCCCATCACTGCAACGCTAAGGCCCTGCTGCGCGCCATTCACAATCAAAACGTCATCGGCTGACGGGGTCAGGCCGGTGCCATGAAGCCATGTCGCGATGGTCTCTCTGTCGCTCTGCCTGCCAGCATGAGGCTGGTAACGCAACAGTGAAGCCAGATCGCCTGATGTGGCCAGCTGTCGCATTGCTTCGCGTAACCGTTCCGCCTGGTCCGGCAGGGAAGGATAGTTGAAGTTCAGATCGAGCACATCTGACGCCACCGCGTGCTGATCCAAACCCAGCCCAGCGGGCAGCGAGATTTCCCTGACAAAAGTTCCTCTTCCGGTTTCTCCGCTTACAAGACCCATGACTTCCAGCTCAGCGTAAACGCGGCTAGCCGTTGCAAGAGACACGTGTTTTGCAGCCGACAGCGCTCTGTGAGTAGGCAGACGTGTGCCCGGCAGAAGCGTGCCGGCTCGGATAGCGGATGCGAACTCATCCACGATGACTTTGTATCTCGCTTTCATAAATTGTATCTATGACAATTATTTGATTGTAATGAATGCTGGAACTTAGCATGGGAGATGTCAAATTTATTAAAACGTTATATGAACTGAAAGAGGTCTGCTGTGGCAAGAAATAGGGTAAGTAAAACCAATTCAGGACTGAAGTCAGGCTGGTTAAGCGGGCTGGCGGGAGTGGTCATTTTCAGTGGTTCTTTGCCCGCAACCCGCATAGCAGTACAGGAAATGAACCCCTTTTTTCTGACTTTTTTACGCGCTTCAGTCGCCGGTGTGCTGGCCGTTATGCTGATTTTGTTTTTAAGACAGAGACGCCCTCAGCGGTGTCAGCTGATTTCTCTGCTTATCGTTGCGCTGGGCGTAGTAGTTGGCTTTCCTCTTTTGACAGCAATGGCGCTACGGTACGTTACCTCGGCTCATTCCATTATGTTTCTCGGGCTTCTGCCCATGGCAACCGCTATTTTTGGCGTTGTCAGAGGAGGCGAAAGGCCCAGACTGGCTTTCTGGATATTTTCTCTGACCGGCAGCCTGCTGGTGATGGGATTTGCCCTATTCCTGGACGGGGCTGTATCTGTGACGGGCGATGCGCTGATGCTGGCCTCAGTTGTTGTGTGTGGCCTCGGCTATGCCGAAGGCGCAAAGCTTTCGCGTGAGCTGGGGGGATGGCAGGTTATCTGCTGGGCGCTAATCATTTCGCTGCCTGTGATGTTGGTTGCCACCATTGAGACAATACCGAAGGGCATTAGTGATATAAGTCTGCCGGTATGGCTTGCACTGGGGTACGTATCCCTGTTCAGTATGCTGGTTGGTTTTATTTTCTGGTACAGGGGGCTGGCCGCGGGGGGCATCGCAGCTGTAGGACAGTTACAGCTGTTGCAGCCATTTTTCGGTCTAGGACTTTCGGCAACGCTGCTGTCTGAAACGGTTAGCCCGGTGATGATTATGATAACGCTGGGCGTAATCCTTTGTGTAATCGGCTCGCGCAGGTTTGCACATTAAGCCACAACACTTCCGCGGTATTTTGCGGGTCATTAAAAAGCCCGCTGTTGGTACGCAGCGGACAGGTGCTGGCCCGGGTCAGCTATGAGCGAGAAGCGGACCTTTACAATTTCTGCAGCAGACAGCGATTTTGCTGAGCTAGTTGAAATTTGGTTGAGCTAAAGCTGGTCATAACATGCCCTTCACATAAAGCAGCAACCTCAAGCGGGTGGTTTACTTAACTTCACGGATCAAGCGATGAAATGAGTCATTAGCACGTCAGTTTACGAACCATAACTGTTACCAATTCACCAGCGACTACACGTTGCTCTTGCTCTACCCATCCTAAATTTCTGTATAAAGACTGCTTGTCAGGAGTGTAAAGCCAAAGTTCTGTAATATCTTGCTGAGCAGCTAACTCAATAATGCGTTTGATCAGTTCAGTACCTATCCCCTGACCTCGATGAGTTGAGCGTGTAATCACCTCTCCCAACCAGTAAATGCGCGCCGGATCATCTTTAAGCTCATAACAGATGAGGCTACCGGCAGCAGTCACTGTGTTCTGTGCATCTAAAGCCACTAAGGTGAATTCCCTACTATCGGTAGCATTACGCTCAATGAGACGGGTGCGAATTTGTTGTAGACCTGCCCAAGAAGGCAGATGTGACCATTCATTAAACAGTAGTTCCGTTGTTACATGGAGATAATCAGGATGATCCATTAGGTTTTTAATTCGCATTTTTAACCTGATAGTTGTGGGGTTGAACCTCTTTATAGCGCCAGAATGTATTCATCATCAATTAAATGAATTTTGCTAAATCGACTGATCCTAAGGCTTCATAAAACTATTCTTTCGAGTAAGCGGCAACGTCCGTTATTGGTACAAAGCGGCCTGGTGCAGTTCCTTAGAGCATGCAGGCACAGTGGGAAATGAAACTGGACGGTTCATAGAGAGGGGGCGTAGCCAGCCGGTCAAACGTGCCAAAGGCCGGCGGGACTTCACTCTGGTAGCTTACATGAATTATGCGATACCTAAAGGGTTCAGAGGCGGGTAGGGCGGGAGCTTTTCGAATCGGTCATGCTCTGTTTAGGAAGTTGGCTGCTTTGAAGACTAGGGTCCGCTTTGAGCGAAGAGCGGACGTTATGCATTAGCGCTAACGGTTCAATCTTTGGAAGTCAGCTCGATTCAATTCGGATAATTTCTCTCAGATAATGATAAGGTTAAGTCTCCCTGCAACATCTAAACAGGTGTGAACGTGAGCATTTCAGCGATATATGAATGGCGTATGAATGATTTTCTGATTAGTACAGACAATGCAAAGTTAAATATACAGGCTGTGCATCAGTATTTGACGAGATCTACATGGGCAAAAGGTATAGATCTGGAAACCGTCACGGCTTCAGTAGCGAACAGCCTTAACTTTGGCATTTATCACAATGAATCTCAGGCAGGATTTGCACGTCTGATAACGGACTATGCTACTTTCGCGTATCTTTGTGATGTGTATGTGCTTGAGGAATACCAGGGCGACGGGTTAGGAAGATGGCTTATGGAATGTATTCATAGCCACCCGGTGTTTGAAAAGCTTCGTAGGATCTTGTTATTCACAACAACTGCGCCCTGGCTTTATAAAAAGTTTGGCTATGAACCGGTGAATAAGAAAAACTACGCGTGGGCTATCACCCGGCCTGATATCTATACCGATAGATAAAAGCAAACATAACAAGCATTTCTCAATGCCCGGCCACAGTTCCTTTGAGTGTACAACGTCCGCTTCTGGCACAAAGCGGACGTCAGTATCAAAAAGCTGATGGCCCCCTCCGGCTCCCCGGCGCTGCCGGGTCGTCAGCCCCACTGCGCTAACCGGCTGTGCCGGTAAGCTCTGCTGGACCGCGAAGCGTTCCGGGCCTGGCGGCCAGGGTCTGATGGCTGACGGCCAGGTCAACCCCTGCAGCGGGCTTTCGCCCGCGCGCTCACTGGCCACAAAAAGACGTGGCCGCTGCGAACCGGCCCGGCACCGTGGTGTGCCGTTCCGGGGCCGTGCCCTGTTCATCCC
>NZ_RMVG01000034.1 GCF_003813865.1 Candidatus Pantoea deserta | reverse complement strand
AACAGCGTGCTAATTAAGCTACCGGGATATGATTGCGCCTGTAAGAGAAAATATTTCGCCTATACAGCCTTCTGAATATCAGAATTTCTAACCCCTACAGATACCTTCATGAGGGTGAAGCGTTCGTAACCTTGTGCTGACAAGAGGTTCTGCTTTCGGCTTTTTTGAGGGTGAGGTAACGTAGCAAGAAATTTTTTCTCGGATGCCACTATCATGCCTTCCATTGAAACCTTCATCACTTTCCTTTTAGCTCTGACGCTTCTGGAGATTTCTCCGGGGCCCGACATGATGCTAACCATCGCCAGAGGCGTTGGTCAGGGAAGACGAATAGCTTTACTGACAGTACTGGGTAATGTCTTTGTCGCTGGGTTTGTGCAGGTTTCCTTTTTAGTTTTGGGACTTGTAACCGTCGTTCACGCCTGGCCGGTTGCGCTGGATCTGTTGAGGTGGGGCGGTGCTGCTTATTTGATATGGCTGGGCATAAAAATGATCGCCACCTCAGGCACAGATACCCGATTGAGAAAAACCGCAAAGATTTCTGACTGGAATGCGGTGAAAGAGGGGGCTCTGAACAGCCTCACTAACCCAAAATCCCTGCTGTTTATGTTTGCTTTTCTTCCTCAGTTTGTCGATCCCGTGGCTGGCCCTGTCTGGCTACAGCTGCTCGTTCTGGGCAGTATTCAGAAACTGGCTGGAATTGTTTCTCTGGGGTCCGTTGCAATGGCATCAGGGACATTTGGCAACTGGTTAGGTAAACACCCTGGCTTTATCAAATGGCAGGAGCGTTTTACAGGCGTTGTCATGGTAGGTCTTGGTATTCGCATGCTTCTCAGTGGTTCTGGTGTCGTTTCAAAACCTGTGAAATAAGCCTTACCGATACGGTAAGTTTAATGTTCGTACCTTGTATAGCGGCCACATGTTTTTATAGCCAGTTAACGCGCAGGCAGTAAGCCTAATCCAGGTTGTCCTGCCGTTATCTGCAAAGTTTAGCCGTGGTGACCATCAGGATGCTGATGATCTCGCCCTTTCTTAAACCGAAGCCGGCGATACAGTGGCAATCTCAAGCTCGGCCTTGAACAAGTGAATAGATACGAGTAATGGCTTTTCGTCCAGAAATAAGAAAATAATAAAATTATCCAGTGATTCTTTCCGCAGGGATTATTAGACGTGTTCTTTCCTGGCCCTGACACAGGACACTTCCACACATTATACGGGCATGATTTCCAGCATCGGCGGCTGGACCAATCAAGAGCTGGTGCAGTATCTGCGAACTGGCCATGTTGAGGGCAAAGCGCAAGCAGGCGGCGGTATGGCTGAAGCGGTGCAGAACAGTTTTCAGCATATGAGCGATGCCGATCTGCAAGCCATTGCCAGCTACTTGAAAACGGTGAAACCGGTTCGAAATGCTCAGCAGCAGACACCGGCTTATTCTGTTGATAAGGCAAAAACAGCTGACTGGGAGAGCAGCGAGTTTCCGATTGATAATAATGCCACACCTTCCCGACACGATAACCTGTCTAACCTTAGCGGGGTCTCTCTGTACAACTCAGCGTGTGCGGCCTGTCACGGCATGCAAGGTGAAGGAACGCCAGATCAGGTTATTCCGTCACTGTCTCGTAATTCTGCGGTCGGTGCCGAACTGGCCAATAACGTTGTGATGGCAATAAGCCAGGGCATTTACCGTGAGACTCAGGGAACTATGGCCTCAATGCCAGCATTTAGTGCCCAGGCAGAACATATCACGTCGACTCTTTCACCCGCTCAGATTGCCTCCGTAACTAACTACGTGATGGCGCAGTATGGGAAAGACGATCCTGGACTGACCGAGCAGGACGTGTTGCAAATCCAGCAAGGCGGTGGCTCATCATTTTTGATTTGTTATGCGGCCCTGCTCGCATGGATTGGATTTGGGGCCGGCGCGATTTTCTTGCTAGTTGCGCTCATATTTATGGTCAAATTCTGCCGCAAAAAGCGCTAATTTTGCATACTTTGGGTATCAGCCTGGTGCTGATAGCCCTCATTCAGAAGTTCTTGCCGTCATACCTCACCTCATCATTTGTTAATTTTTCATGCTATATGCACTATCATGACTTCCCTTTCACTTTCCAGGGTACTTCTATGGCTGAGCAAAACGTGCGAAAAAAACTTACTATTCAGGATATTGCCCGTATTTCCGGGTTAAGCACTGCAACAGTTGATCGCGTTTTGAATAACCGCCCAGGAGTCAAAGAAAGTACCAGAACGCGCGTCGAAAATGCTCTGAAGCAAGGTGGACCAGAACTTCAGCCTCTTACCTCCCGTCACATAGCCTTTGTTATTGATGCTGGCAGCAGCTTTATTGAAATAGTTCGTGCCTCACTGGAGCGAGTTAAATATGCCTTTCCTCATATCAGCTTTACCTTTGACAGTGTGCTGAACTGTGAACGCGAACAGCTCTCTTTTTGCCAGACGCTAAAATCCCGCATCGCAAATTCTGATGGGGTAGTGCTTGTCTCACGTGAGGACATGCTGATCAATAGCGAGGTTCGTGAGGCAGCAGGTAAGGGCGTTCCGATTGTCAGCCTGACATCGGATATGCCGCATTCGGCGGCGTATATTGGTGTCGATGAAGTGAGTGTAGGAGCGAACGCTGCTTTATTCATGGGCCGGATGATCAGACAAAAAAGTGCCAAAGTGGTTTTCGTAGCCAGCTCCACCTACCGGGCTCAGGAAGAACGGGAAATGGGGTTCCGGCGTGTTATGCGCAGCGAGTTCCCGCACCTCAGTGTGATTGAGAAAATTAATTCAAACGATGAATCTGACGGGACCTATAAAATCATCCGCGATTTCCTGGCACAGAATCCTGACGTAGCTGGAATTTATAATCTTGCTGGTGGCAACCGTGGGGTAGCCCGAGCACTTAATGAAGCAGGATTAACCGGCAAAACCATCTTTATTGGGCATGAGCTGACTGAACATACTCAAAAGCTGCTCGAACAGGGAGGGATGGATATTGTATTCGCACATGACATGGATCGTGAAGTCAGCGGCTGTATTGAAGCCATTGACAAACTGTGTCGTGGTGTTAAACCCGAGCGATCTTATTATCCATCGCTTATCTACACTCGCTATTCACGATTCTAGTATTTTCATTTGATCGCTAAAAATCAGTCAAACCACGAGTTTTTATTATAAATCTGGAGAGCAGTTTTTACATCGCTACAGGGTTTGCCTGCTCGAATTTTCTTCAGGATATTGATGCAATGCTGGATTTCCTGCTGTACGTCGTGGCCAAGCACGATGTCCATTTCGCCTGTATCCAGTAGTGTGCGGGTAAAACTGCTGAGTTCGTGCCCAAAAAACAGAACCCTGTCAGCAAGGCCAAACTCTGAGAGTGCACGCGCTACGCCACGGTTACCGCCCGCCATGTTATAGATCCCTGCCATAGGTTCATTTTCAAGCAGAAATTTTCTCACGCTTATGTAAGCACCCTCGGCTTCATCATTAAAATTCACTCGCTCGAGAATATGAAGATGTGGATATTCGGTGCGTAATACCCGGCGAAAACCTATCTCTCGCTCTTCCTGCGTGCGATAACTGGCGCTGAACAGCAGCAGAATTTTTCCAAATTTTTTTGGCAACATTTTTCCCATCAGCCAGGCTGCTGTCGCTCCGGTGCTGACTTGATCCACGCCAACATAGGCTGTACGCCGTGAATTAGGCAGGTCGGTTGTCAGACAAATTACTGGCACACCTCGATCTACGGCCCCCCTGACGGCTCGATTAACTTTTGCCTCGTCCCGCGACACAAGAATAATACCCTCTGCCTCCTTTGAGCGGCTATGAATAAGTGCACTGAATCGTTCGCTGTTCACCTGAATATTGGGAATGCTGTCAAAAGTAAATTTATATTGCGTATTCTCACTGATAAATTTTTTAACTTCATGTTCAATGATAGTAATAAAGCTGGATCCGGCTTCGCATATAAACGCAATGCGTTGAGCTGGGGCTTCTGTATGGGCATCTTGATCTTCCTGGAGCTGCTTAATAGCCGCCAGAACACGACTACGTGTTTTTTCTTTTACGCCCGGCCTGTCATTAATGACGCGATCGACGGTTGCAGAGCCTAATCCGGAAAGAGTAGCAATCTCAGCAACAGTCGGACCACGGCGAAAAAGTTTATCGTTCATAACTGATGTAAACCCCATCATTCTTGCGACATGATTAATCATATCTATAAAGGCCCAAAAAACAAAATTACCTATCACACTGATTAAACTAAGTATTTACTGAAATGATTTAATTAACATCAAAATTATGTGTGATGCACATCATTATTTAAGCATCATTTATCTCGGCTTGATTGACTTAAAGATCACTGAGAGCGATCAATTGCGACATAAATTTTTCACTTTCGCAGAACAGCGAAATACGCAATGACACTCAGTCTGAGAGGTAAAGGATGTCGAACCAAGGGGTTATCAAAGTAAGTAATCCGGTCCGCTGGGGGATTATCAGCACCGCCAATATAGCCTGTGCCAAACTTATTCCAGCGATGCTGGCAAGCGAATATTGTGAGGTTAAAGCCATCGCTTCGCGTTCTCCTGAAAAAGCCAGGGAGAAGGCTGCGCAGTTCGGCATTGGAAAAGCTTTTGGTAGTTATGAGGAACTGCTGAACGATCCCGATATTGAGGCCATCTACGTTCCTCTGCCAAACGATCAGCATATCGATATGGTCATGGCCGCAGCGGCACACGGGAAGCACGTGCTGTGTGAAAAACCCATCGCCCTTAACGCCACTGAAGCGCTGCGTCTGCGCGACATTCCAGAAAATATTCTGGTTGCAGAAGCCTTTATGGTTCGTCATCACCCTCAGTTCGATATTCTGCGCCAGCAGCTTCGCAGTGGAGAGCACGGCAAACTACAGACCGCGCAGATTCTGCTCTCCTTCATGCTGGATAATCCCGGTGACTTTCGCTTTGACACGAAAAAGGGCGGCGGTGCGCTGTTTGACCTGGGTTGTTACACCGTTATGACGGCCCGTTATCTGTTGGAACGCGAACCTGAGCGCGTGTTCTGCTCAATGGCGCGCTCAACAGAAAACGGTACCGATGAAACTACGCATGCCATCCTGGACTTCGGTCTGGGGCAGCAGGTTACGCTAACCGTTGGTCTCAAGATGGCCGCGTCACAGCGTGTACAGGTTGTCTGTGAAAAATCCCTTCTGGACCTTTCTGCCCCTTATGTACCGGGTAAAGGCTCACCAGCCACGCTCTGGGTTGACTCCCACACAGGTCTGGACGATGCCGCACCACAGCCGCGTATTCTGCCGGTAGTCGAGCAGTATCAGTGTGAAGCAACCAACTTCTCCCGCGCCGTTCGCGGTGAGATGGTTCCGGAGTTTGGCGTGGAAGATGCCATTTCTCAGATGCGCGTAATAGACGCGCTCTTTGCTTCAGCCGAGTCAGGGCAGTGGCAGGAGGTGGCGAAATGAAAACATTCAATATCGCCATTATCGGTGCCGGCATGATCGGCGCTGCTCACGCATCAGGATATCGGGCACATCAGGCTCGACTCGCTGGCCCGGACAGCCAGTTTGTTCTGCATACCGTATGCGACGCACGTGAGGACGCTGCTCGAGAACTGGCGCGCGTATGGGGATTTGCTCATGTCGCCAGCGACTGGCAGGCCGTACTGGATAATTCCGAGATTGATATCGTCAGCGTAGCGCTACCGAACTTTCTGCACGCAGACGTCGCGGCGGCGGCGCTGCGCGCTGGCAAGCATGTGCTGTGTGAAAAGCCTCTGGCGCTGACGGCTGCACAGGCGAAAGAGCTGACTGAGCTGGCTGCGTCGAGCAAGGGCATCAGCGGCAGCGTCTTTAACTATCGGCGAATTCCGGCTGTGTCCATGATCAAAGAGCTTATTGAGAGGGGCGAAATAGGTACGCCGACACACCTGCTGGTGCAGTACCAGTGCGGATATGCTGCCGATCCGCTGTTGCCGCACAGCTGGCGTTACACCGAGAGTCGAGCGGGCGGCGGTGCATTACACGACGTGGGTGCGCATGCTGTTGATATAGCCCGCTTCCTCTGTGGCGACATTACAGAAATTGTAGGTGCCACTACGGATACTTTCATAAAAGAGCGCTATCTGCCCCTTACAGCAGGTGCCGGACACACCCACGTCACACTGAGCGATAAAACAGAAACTGTGGACACGGACGACATTAGCTCCTGCGTAATGCGCTTCAACAACGGATGTCAGGGCCTGTTCTCTGCCAGCCGCGTAACGGTGGGTATGGGTAATACGCTGTCCTTCACCCTGACGGGCAGTAAAGGCACCGTGTTATTCAACTCCGAGCGTCCGGGGGAGTACAAAATTGCCCGAGCCGGGATTGAAAAGGGGGCCTTTATGACACAGGCAAACAACCCAACTTTCCCGTATCTCAGCGACATGATCCCTGTACCACACGACGGCGTTGCTATTGGCTATGCGGAGGGGTTTGGGTTCATGATCGCCGAGTTCATGCAGGCTGTGGCGCAAAACCGCGCTTATACCAAAGGAAGCTTTGCTGACGGACTCGCCGTCGCACGGGTACTGGAAGCCATTCAACATGCTGCCCGCGATCGTCGTCCGGTAGCTATCAACTCGCTCAAGTAAAGGAAACGCTCATGTTTAATGTAGCCCTCTTTGGCGCAGGACGTATTGGCCAAATCCATGCTGGTAACATTGCCGCACACCCTGATTGTAAGCTGGTACGCGTCGTTGACGTACACCAGCCCGCCGCAGAAACACTGGCTGAAAAATACGGTGCTCAGGCAAGCTCGCTTGAAGATGCCCTCAGAGACAGTAGTGTCAATCTTGTGGCTATTTGCAGCGCGACAGATACGCACGCTGATCTTATAGAAGCGTCTGCTCGCGCCGGTAAGGCCATCTTTTGTGAGAAACCGGTAGACCTCAGTATGGAGCGCGTTGAGCGCTGCCTGGCAACCGTGCGTGAAGCGAACGTTCCCTTAATGGTTGGTTTCAACCGTCGTTTTGATCCAAGCATGGCGAGTCTTCAGCAGGCGCTGTCAGATGGGGAAGTCGGTGAGCTTGAGTTCGTGACGATTAGCTCTCGCGACCCGGGAGCCCCTTCTGCGGATTACGTTAAAACGTCCGGTGGTCTGTTTCGTGACATGACGATCCACGATTTTGACATGGCACGCTGGCTGCTGCAGGAAGAGCCAGTCTCAGTATTCGCTAGCGCAGCTGCGCTGATTGATCCACAGATCAAAGCACTCGGCGATGTGGATACCGCCGTGATCACGCTGACCTGCGCCAGCGGGAAAATGGCAGTGATTACTAACAGTCGCCGTGCCAGCTACGGTTACGACCAGAGAATTGAAGTCCATGGCAGCAAGGGAATGCTTGCTGTGGCTAACCATCCTGAAAACAGCCTGATTAAGTCAGTCGCTGAGGGTGTAGTGGCTCAGAAACCCATGCATTTCTTCCTGCAACGCTATGGCGATGCCTATCGTCAGGAATTTGCGAGCCTTATCGAGCACTTGAAGACCAAAACGGCCATTCATCCTTCTGGCGAAGATGGCCTTCAGGCGCTGCGTCTGGCGGATGCGGCTCTGACGTCGCTCAAAACCGGCAGGGCGGTGCAATTATGAAAGTCGGCATGGTCACAGATAGCCTGGGCCATCTGAACCAGGACGATATGCTGCGTGCTGCAGCTGAGCTGGGGTTGAGCCATATCGAATTTTGCTGTGGTAACTGGTCATCGGCACCCCATCTTAACCTGTCGGAACTGCTTTCCAGCGGTGATGCGCGCCGTAACTTTCTCGCCAGGGTAAAAGATCATGGGCTGAGTATTTCAGCTCTTAACGCCAGCGGCAATCCCCTTCACCCTGGCGCTAGCGGCAAGGAGCACGAAGCCTGTGCCGATGCCACGCTGGAGCTTGCCGGACTGCTAAATATCGATCGTGTAGTCATGATGTCCGGCCTGCCGGGTGGTCCGGGAGATCAGTGGCCAAACTGGATAACTCTCGCCTGGCCGCCATTCTGTGGCGAGATTCTGGAATACCAGTGGAATGAAGTCGCCATTCCCTGGTGGAAAGAACGCGTGAAGCTTGCCAACCGTCATGGAGTCGGACGCCTGTGCATAGAGTTTCACGGCGGCCAGCTGGTTTATAACGTGCCGACTTTCTGGCGCCTGCGTGAGGCCGTAGGCAAAACCGTTGGGGTGAACTTTGATCCCAGCCATCTGATATGGATGGGTGCTGATCCGCTGGCCTGCATTCATGACCTCGGAGATGCCATCTATCACGTTCATGCGAAAGACACGTGGATCAACCATCGTCAGACGGCGCTGACGACTCGGCTGGAAACCCTGCACGGGAGTAAAAACCGCGAGCGTTCGTGGAATTACGTCACGCTCGGATACGGCCAGGACGAACTGTGGTGGAAGCAGTTCTGTTACCACCTTCGCCAGGTTGGTTACGACGACGTACTGAGCATTGAACATGAGGATGCAATCATGGCGCGCGACGAAGGCGTGCTGAAATCCGTAACGCTGTTGAAACGCTGCCTTGCGGATGCCGTATCGGATTATACGCTGCCCGACATCGGCTGATTCTTTGACGTAAAAACAGGGCCGCCTTAACGGCCCAATAATAAACTCACGAAAGAAGAGAACATCATGCGTAACCCTACAAAAAAACTCATTACCCTGCTGTGCATGCTGCCCCTCTCCAGCGTTCTTCACGCTGCTTCCCCTCAGGTTGGTGTTGCCATGTCAGCATTTGATGACAACTGGCTGACCATTCTGCGCAGCGCCATTACCGACGAAGCCAAAAAAGAGGGGGCAACCGTTCAGATGGAGGACGGTAAAAATGAGGTCGGTACCCAACTTAACCAGATTCAGAATTTCGCCGCGTCCAGCCTGCAGGCCATTATCGTGAATCCAGTGGACAGTACCGCAGTACAGTCGATTTCGGACGAAGCGCATGAAGCCGAAATACCGCTGGTTTACGTCAATCGGGAGCCGGCCAACATCAACATGCTGCCTGAAAACCAGGCATTCGTAGGTTCAAGCGAAATTGAAGGCGGTACGTTGCAGGGCAAAGAGGTCTGTCGCCTGCTTAACGGCAAAGGGAATGTGCTCATTATGCAGGGCGATTTGGCTCAACAATCAGCCGTCCTGCGTACTCAGGCGGTGGAAGACGTATTTAAAAAGGCACCTTGCGATGGGATCAAGGTCGTTGACAAGCAGATCGCCAAATGGACGCGCACCGGCGGCAACAACCTGATGACTAACTGGCTTTCAACCAACCTGAAATTTGATGCGGTCGTTGCGAATAACGATGAGATGGCGCTTGGTGCAATCCAGGCGCTACACGCGTCCAACCGCGATATGAAAACCGTTGTGGTAGCCGGTATTGACGCTACGGTCGATGCGCTGAATGCAATGAAAGCAGGCGATCTGGATGTCACCGTTTTCCAGGATGCGACGGCTCAGGGGCGTGAGGCACTTGTCACCGCCATGAAGCTGGTCAAAGGGGAAAAGGTGCCAAAGCGCGTCCTTATTCCTTATCAGCTGGTTACGCCAGCAAATATGAATCAGTTCCTGAAATAACCAGGAGACGCTCATGACTACTCTTTCAACCCCGGTACGTCCGAGAGACGTGTCGCGATCGCCGCTGGGCTGGGACTACGTTCTGGAAGTGGAGAAGGTGCGTAAAGCCTTTCCTGGCGTGGTGGCACTCGACGATGTCTCACTGAAAATTAAACCCGGCTCCGTGCATGCATTAATGGGAGAAAACGGTGCCGGAAAATCCACCTTAATGAAAATTATCTCCGGTCTGTACCAGCCTGACAGCGGTAACATCCGGCTGCGCGGAGAGACCATTACGCTGACCAGCCCGCTCGCCGCACAGCAGGCAGGCATCGCGATGATTCATCAGGAACTGCTGCTGATGAACTCTATGACGGTGGCAGAAAACATCTGGATACGTCGTGAGCCCCGTAATCGATTTGGACTGATCGACCATGATGCTATGTATGATCAGACAGAAGCATTGCTGCATCGTCTTAAGCTAAATCTGGATCCCGATGCGCTTGTCAGTGAGCTTTCCATGGCTAACCGACAGATGGTTGAGATAGCGAAAGCCGTATCGCTGGAGGCAGATGTGCTGATTATGGATGAATCGACGTCTTCCATCACGGAAACCGAGGTTGCGCATCTGTTTGACATTATCCGCGACCTTCGCGACAGCGGCATCGGCATTGTTTATATCACGCACAAAATGAACGAGCTGTACGAGATTGCAGATGAGTTCACTGTCTTTCGCGACGGGAAATACGTGGGGACGCATGATGCGTCTAGCGTGACGCGAGAAGAGATCATCAAAATGATGGTTGGCCGCGAGATCACACAGATGTTTCCAAAAGAAGTGGTGCCGATGGGGGATGTGGCGCTGAAAGTAGAGGGACTGACGCTGGAAGGCATCTTTCAGGACGTTTCTTTTGATCTGCGTGCCGGTGAGATACTGGGATTTGCTGGTCTTGTGGGCTCTGGTCGTTCAAACGTGGCGGAAACCCTCTTCGGGGTTACACCGGCTACAGGCGGCACTATTACGCTGGATGGAAAAACGCTTGTGATGTCCTCTGCCTATAAAGCTATCCGGCACGGGATGGCGATGCTGACGGAGGATCGAAAGGAAACCGGCTGTTTTCTGGCGCTGGATATTCAGGAAAACATGCAGATCGCCGCCATTCATGAAAACTACTGCCGCAACGGCATTGTTGACGAGGCGCGGCTGGAGGTGGACTGCCATGACATCTGTCAGAAGCTTCGCGTAAAAACGCCCAATATGCATGAGTGCATTGAAAACCTCTCTGGAGGAAATCAGCAAAAGGTCCTGATTTGCCGCTGGCTGCTTACCCGGCCCCGCATTCTGATCCTTGATGAGCCGACCCGGGGTATTGATGTTGGGGCGAAAGCAGAAATCCACCGTCTGATCGTCGAACTGGCGCGGCAGGGTGTAGCCATCATCCTTATATCATCTGAGCTACCTGAAGTCCTTGGCATGAGCGATCGCATCGTAGTGATGCACGAGGGAAGGGTCACCGGCATTGTTGATGCGGTGACGGCTGACCAGACGTCCATCATGAGTCTGGCGGCTCATTAACAGTTTCATGTGAGGTAATCATGACTATGTCATCCACAGATAATATCCAGCCAGTCCCGGTGAGGCGCAAAAAACGTCTGCCAACTGAAGTGAGTATCTTTCTGGTTTTTCTTGGTATTGCCGCACTTTTTGAAATCGCAGGCTGGATCGTGGTCGGTCAGAGCTTCCTGTTCAACCTGCATCGCCTGCAAATTATCATTTTGCAGGTTGCTGTTATCGGCATTATTGCAGTAGGGGTGACGTTAGTCATCATTACCGGCGGTATCGATCTCTCCTCCGGGTCGGTGGTCGCGATGAGCGCCATGATTGCTGCTACTTTTGCGCAGAGTTCGCTCTGGCCTAAAGTATTTTATCCGGGTATGACGGACCTGCCTTTTATCGTGCCTCTGGGAGTTGGGCTGCTTATCGGCGCGGCAGCGGGGCTGGTAAACGGATTGCTTATTAGCCTGACTAAAATCCCTCCCTTTATTGCCACTCTAGGGATGATGGTGGCAGCGCGCGGTGTTGCCAACTGGTATACCGAAGGCAGTCCTGTGTCTGGTTTTACTGATGGTTTTGCATGGCTGGGTAATGGTCTGGGACGTTGGGCACCGGTAGTAATATTCATTGTAGTCGCGCTACTGTTCCATCTCATCATGCGTTATACCCGCTTTGGTAAGTTCACTTATGCTATTGGCGCTAATCTGCCGGCTGCACGCGCTTCAGGGATCAACATTGAACGTCATCTGATAAAGATATATGTGATCGCGGGACTACTGGCGGGACTGGCTGCAATGGTGGCCATTGCTCGTATCAAGACGGCACAGGCTGGAATGGGGATGATGTATGAACTGGATGCAATCGCTGCGGCAGTAATCGGGGGTGTTTCGCTGTCGGGAGGGCGCGGTCGCATCCTTGGTACGGTAATCGGTGCGCTGATACTCGGGGTAATGATGTCTGGGTTTACCTTCCTGCGCGTCGATGCGTACTATCAGGATATCATCAAGGGCAGCATCATCGTGCTCGCCGTAGTGATAGATCAATACCGACAGTCGGGACGCGTTAAAAAGAAGAGTTAGTCACCGCAGAGTGACTACGTAGGGTTCGTTGGCGCTCTCAGAGCGCCTTTTTTGCTTAAGGTCTTATTTCAACAGTCGTTTTCAACCAAGAGTAATTACATGCTGTGAAGTTAAAGTCCCTGGGACTGCCAGTTCAGAGCTTACATTTTTTATTCGTAAGATCAGCAAAACGTCCTAAAAAAATACTCATCCCAAATGGGAAGTATCATTAACCAGATATTTGCCAAAGGTGGAGAAAACTTAATGTCTATTTTATTATCACTATGTAAAAAGAGAGGTACATTTCCTTGTTTATGAAAAAGCATTGTGGATGAGCACAAGATATTTTTAAACAGTAAATACCTACACATTGTGATTTTGCTATTCTTTAAGAAAGAAGAGGCCAGACGGAGAAGGGTCTTTTAGGATTTTAAAAAATGGAAGAAATGTTTTAATGTTTCTTAGTAAGATTCTGGTTGAGCGAGATTAAAAAGCGCAAGCTGTAGGTACTGGCTTCCAATCTCGCTAAAAAACTATCTCGCACTTAGAATTTTGCGTACGAACAGATCACCAATAATTTGAATCAATGAAACAAGAGCGATTAAAATAACTATAACGACAATCATAACTTGTGTTTCATATCTTTCGTAACCGTATCGGACTGCCATATCTCCAAGTCCGCCGCCTCCCACAGCTCCTGCCATAGCAGAAGTTTCGACTAAAGCAATGGTTGTAACGGTTATTCCACCGACCAGAGAAGGCAATGCCTCAGGGAGTAGAACACTATAAATAATTCTTCTTCTTCGGCAACCCATTGCTTTAGCTGCTTCAATCAGACCATTATCAATGTTCCTTAAGCTCACTTCCGAAATCCTTGCAAAGAAAGGAATCAGATTAATGCTTATAGGAACAATGGCCGCCCACGTTCCAAGAGTGGTCCCTACTATAAAGCGGGTAAATGGGAGGATTGCAACAAGCAATATAATAAAAGGTACGGATCTTAAAAGGTTAATGACAAGAGAGAGAGTTTTATATGCAACCGGTTTTTCATACAGTCCACCAGGTGATGTAATAGTAAGCAGTATAGCTATTATCATTCCTGCAGCCACAGCGATTAGCATTGAAACGCCAACCATTTCTAATGTTTGTAGTAAAGCCTGAAAATATTTATCCAGCATGATCTGAGACATAACCCATAACCTCAATATTAACATTGTAATCTTTAATAACAGGATTTAATCTTAAAACTTCTAAATCCAGATGTTGTGGTGTAACGGCTATGATATTTCCCAGGATAAAGGATTCATATTGTTCAATATTGGATTTTATAATCTCGGACTCTTTTCCAAGTAAATACAGTACAGAAATAGGAATGCCCTGTGACAGGGTTTTCCCCGGGAAAGATAACTTCAGGATTTTTTTATATTTTTGATGAGTGGGTTTGCTCTCAAAATATCCATTCAGGCTAGATATTCCATCCAGGGAAAGTGGAGAAAGCAGACGCTGTGTTTCCTCAGCTTTTGGATTAGAAAAAATTTCATGTGTAGAGCCTGTCTCTACGATTTTCCCCTTGCTTAAGACAACTAATCTGTTACAGATTTTCTTTATGACACCCATGTCATGAGTAATTAAAATGATCGTAATACCCAGTTCTTTGTTTATTTCTTTGAGGAGACTCAAAATTGAATGGGTAGTTTCAGGATCAAGGGCGGAAGTTGCTTCGTCACAAAGTAAAATTTCTGGGTTATGCGCCAGCGCTCTCGCAATACCAACGCGCTGCTTTTGCCCTCCTGACAATTTAGAGGGTTTATCAAAAGCCTTTTCTTGCAAGCCTACTCTTTCAAGAAGAGCAAGAGCCGTTTTTCTTGCTTCACTGCGCTTGTACCCTGAACTTATGAGCGGAAATTCAACGTTCGCAACGACAGAGCGAGAGGAAAATAAATTGAAATGCTGAAAAATCATCCCAATTTTTTTTCTTAAATTCAGGAGGCTGGCATAGTCAATCGAGGCTATATCAATGTTATCTACAAAAACGCGGCCAAATGAAACATCCTCTAGCTTATTAAGCGTACGAAGAAGGGTAGATTTTCCTGCCCCACTTTGGCCGATGATACCAAAAATATCTCCCCTGTTGACTTCAAATGAGACATTGTCAAGCGCCGTAGCTTGTCCTGAGTCAGTTTTAAAGTGTTTACTGACATTTATTACTTCTATATGTTTATCTGCCACGATTTACTCTAAAAAATTAATTCAAAGAGGCTCTGTTATGACTGCATGTAACAGAGCACTTTTTAACTTAGAATGCAGGAATTACAGAACCGTGAAAATGTGTCTTTATGTATTGTTTAACGGGTTCTGATTGATAAGCTTTTATTAAAGCAGGTAGCCACTCAGCGTTTTTATCAGATTCTTTAACAGCAATCACGTTTACATACGGATTGTTTTCGCGTTTTTCAATCGCAATACCATCACGTGTGGCATACAGATTAACTTGTGCTGCAAATTGATTCTCGATAGCAGCCGCGTCAACATCGTTAAGGGAGCGCGCCTGTATAATATTACCGGCTTCAATAAATTTGAGTTTCTTGGGATTAGATACAACATCATTTAAAGTAGCGGTGCCATTATAAGGATCAAAACCATCCTTCAACGTGATTAATTTATGGTCACGAAGAATAACTAAAGCTCGCGTTTGGTTTGGCGGATCGGATGGAAGGCTAACGGTTGCATTGTTAGGGAGATCTTCTAACTTTTTGAATTTATTAGAATAAAACCCTATAGGTGAAATGTAAGTATCTGCTACATTTGTTATTTTATAGCCACGGTTTTGAATTTCTGACTTTAAATAAGGGATATGCTGAAAAGAATCGGCATTTAAATCACCATTGTTTAATGCTTCATTAGGATCTGCCGAACCACTGATAACAACCACATCTACATCTAAACCTGATTTTTTTGCTTCCACAGCAGCAACATTCCACAGCTCCTCATCTACACCGGCACGTACACCTACTTTCAGAGTCGTGGCGTGTACTAAACCTGTCACTAATGACAACGATAAAGCTAATACGTGAGCTGATTTAATTTTTGATTTAAACATCTTATTCCCTGTGCAGTTTTATGTGGCTAATCGATGAAATAAAAATTCTCAGCTAAAATATTAGGAATGATGGGTTTACACAATCATTTGATGTGTATTTGGCTATAATAAAAAATCATTTATAAATCATAATTTAGCAAAAGAGGAGGTATAATCACTGGTTTTGCCTCATGATTTAATTTTAATTGTATATAATTCAATGGCTTATTCTTTGCGTGGCGCGGGGGTTGCTTGATGTTTTTTTTGAATCATTTGTGTATAATCCTGATCGAGATTATGGCCGTAAAAAGAATAATTATCTTTTAAATTGAAAAGTGAGTGATATTAACGTGTTTAGCTACGAAGTACTTTCAACCTTCATTTTTGCTGTTCTGCTTTTACAGCTTTCACCTGGACCTGATATGATGCTTATCCTTGCGAGAGGAATCAGCCAGGGAAGAAAAACAGCTCTGTTAGTGGTTATTGGCGTCACGGTGGTCTCTGGCGTTTTTCAAATCCTTCTCCTTGCATTAGGTTTAGCTACCTTAATAAAATCACACCCGATTTTTTTAACACTCTTGCGCTTTACTGGAGCAGCCTACTTGGGTTACATAGGCTTAAAAATGCTATGGACCTCGATTGGAAAAAAAGTTTCTCTCTTAAATTCGACAGAAATAAGTCCCTTTAGCGCTGTAAAAGAAGGGCTGATTAATAATTTTACAAATCCGAAAGTTATGTTGTTTATGTTTGCTTTTTTACCTCAGTTTGTAAACAACTCTTACGGACATGTGATGTATCAACTGGCCGTTCTTGGCACTATTCAAAAAACTCTGGCGCTAATTATATTATCCATTATAGCCCTGGCATCGGATGCCATTGGAAAGATTTTTAATAAATATCCAGTTGCTTTGATATGGCAGCAAAGGCTTACAGGTTTCATAATGTTTGCTTTGGCATTGAGGTTGATTCTAATGGGCAATCCTTCATAGCTGCGGTTTTTTCTGCCATCAGCATTGTTGCCTGTTACAATCAGTTAGTATCATATAATTGTCGTAGCAGCCATATTAATAAAGTGATAGCTCATACCTTTTTTGAGTAATGAGCTACAAAGATCGTTGGCTAATATTATTTTGTA
>NZ_RMVG01000033.1 GCF_003813865.1 Candidatus Pantoea deserta | reverse complement strand
CAAAACCCCCGCGGCACGCCCTGTCTCTTAAAGGCACAGCTTTATTGCTGCAAGCGTGAACCATCATTCAGACCATACAGTCGCTAATAAAAGACAGAGGGTTTACAGGCGGGGCAGTGTAAGAGGCATCCGACACGCTGAGGCGCGCACGGCGGCCAGGACGAGCCGACAGGACGTCGGCGAGAGCGCGGCATGAGACAGGATGTCGAATCCGCGCGGTCCGTGGGGCCGACGTAAGCAACGAAGGGACCGCGCGGAGCGCGGCGTGGAGGCTGTCGGAAGCCGGGATTGTTAAGGGGCTGGCCAGCCCCTTAACACGCACGCCGGCAGCGCAGCTGCTGAAACTCCCTGACGCCTGGCGGGCGGAACCCGCTCAGAGTCACCTGCTGCGCAGGCAAAAAAGCGGAACCCGCTCAGAGTCACCTGCGCAGCAGGTAAAAAGCGGAACCCGCTCAGAGCCGCCTGCGCAGCAGGCAAATCCTCTGGCATGCGGGGCCGCAACCCCGCACCTTTCGCGCATCAAACGCCGCCGCGTTTGCGAGCGCCCCCGCTCGCGCCATCAATACCGATGATAACTGCGCTGCGCCGTGCTCACCTTATACAGATAACGGCGCGACTCCGCCGACGGGTGCTGCGTCGTCAGGGTGTTGTACACCTGACTCGGCGACATGCTGTTAATAGTATTGAAGGCGCGATCCTTATCGCTGGAGAAGACGCGCAATACGCTGCCCGCACCGCCGTTATAGGCGGTAATCACCGCATAGCGGCGCGACAGCGGATCCTGAATCCCGCCCAGGTAGCTCTTCTGCAACAGCGACAGATACGCCGTTCCGGCATCGATATTATTCTCTGGATCGAGCAGATAGCTGCGGCTCGGCTTGCCCCATTTGCCCTTCATGCGGAACACGTCGACGCCCGCGGTATGCTGCACCACCTGCATCAGGCCCAGCGCGTCAGAATGACTGACCGCATAGGGGTTGAAGCTCGATTCGGTCTGCATAATCGCCAGAATCAGCGACGCGTCCACGCCATACTGCTCGGCCGCTTTACGCACCATCGGCAGATACTTGTGCGCACGCTTGTCGAGGTGGTTGGGCACCATCGGAATGGTGACCGAGTAGATCACATGCAGGCCGGAAACACGGCGCTGGAGTTTGTTTTGCAGCAGGTAATCGGCGAAGTTGCCGGCGCGCCCCTGCCAGCGGATCGGCTGACCGGTGTTATCCAGCACCTGACCATAGAGCAGCGGCTCTTTGCTGATCACGATGTCATTGGCATCGGAGTAGAGATCGACATTGCCCGGATCGTCGCCGATCAGCAGCGTGGTCACGATCGCCTGGCGCAGGCTGGCCATCGGATCGGTACCAGAAATGGTCTCGACGGTAATGTTACCGCTTTCGAAGTTGATATGGCTGCGGGTGTAATAGTTGTCGCTGTATTTGACGTAATCTTTAGGTCCGGCAATCAGAACCTCATTGATACCCCAGATATTCTCAATATTATGCGCAAACTGACCCATTAAAATGTCGAAGCCGTTGGTGTCCTTGACCCACTCTTCGTGATACTGCGAAGACTTCTTTCCTGAGCAGGAGATCAAAAGGGGAGCGATCACCAGCAGTGCGAGTAATTTCTTATTCATTGTAAATGCGTGCCTGACCCGGAAAAGAGAGGGGCCTCAACGCTGAGGCCCTAAAGTTTATGCTTCTGGCGGCGTATAGCCTTCGATATGGACCTCTTTGCCTTCAAACAGGAAATTCACCATCTCCTTCTCCAGCACCTTGCGGTCTTCCGGATTCATCATGTTGAGCTTCTTCTCGTTGATCAACATGGTCTGTTTGGCCATCCACTTCTGCCAGGCTTCTTTAGAGATTTCATTGTAGATGCGCTTGCCCAGTTCGCCCGGGTAAAGCTGGAAATCCTGACCTTCAGCGTCACGTTGCAGGAAGGTGCAAAAAATTGTGCGGCTCATTACTTTTCCTCTTCAATCTCATGCCGGTGCAGGGCCAGCTGTTGTGGATGACGCAGCTCGTGCAACAGCCGCTCAACCGGTGCCGCCAGCCCCACTGACGGCGGCTGGGCTAAGTTATACCAGAGACCGCCTGGTTCATCCATTGCCGCCCCGACAGATGACCATGAAAGCCACATTGGCACTACGTCCAGGTGGAAATGGCTGAAGGTATGACGAAAGGCGGTCAATGGCTGCGGCCTGGCATTAATGCCGCGCGCATGCAGCCAGTCGTGCAGCGCCTCTTCCGTGGCGAACTGCGGAAAGCAGAACAGCCCGCCCCATAGCCCTACCGGCGGACGCTGCTCCAGCCAGACGTCGTCGCCATCCTGCAACAGCAAAAACCAGCCGCTGCGCTCTGGCAACACCTGCTTTGGCTTTTTACCGGGATAGCTCGCCTGGCTGCCGTTGGCAAAGGCGACGCAGCCGCTGTTTAGCGGGCAGATGTCGCACTTCGGCCTGGAGCGGGTGCAGACCAGCGCGCCGAGATCCATCATCGCCTGGTTAAACTGACTCACCCCTTCCGCTGGCGTCACCTCTTCGCTGATCTGCCACAGCCGCTTTTCGACCTCTTTCTTGCCCGGCCAGCCGGCAACCGCATAACAGCGCGCCAGCACGCGTTTCACGTTGCCGTCGAGAATAGGGAAGTGCTGGCCAAGTGAGAGCGACAGGATCGCCCCGGCGGTGGAGCGTCCGACGCCGGGCAGCGCCGTGACTTCATCAAAACGGCGCGGGAACTCGCCCTGATGCTGCTCTACGATCTGTTTCGCGGCTTTATGCAGATTGCGCGCGCGGGCGTAATAGCCCAGCCCGGTCCACAGGTGCAGCACTTCGTCCAGCGGCGCGGCGGCCAGATCGGCCACGGTGGGGAAGCGCGCCATAAAGCGCTCGAAATAGGGGATAACGGTGGCAACCTGGGTCTGTTGCAGCATCACTTCGGAGAGCCACACCTTGTAAGGCGTTTTCTCCAGCTGCCACGGCAGGGTCTTGCGGCCAAAGCGCTGATACCACGCCAGCACCTGTTGCGCGAACTGCGGCGCTTGCATCATAAGAAGGAAATTTTCCGTGATTACTCTACACTCAGGCAGGCATTCCAGCACAGGCGCAGCCCCGGTGTAAACCTGAAGATTGCAAGGGCTTGCTTCTGCTAATTAACTTTGCATAATGCGCCTTTCCCCAAACAGGCTACTCAGCAGGCTACAACATGATTAATGACGTCATCACTCCGGAATTTGATGAGAACGGGCGGCCATTGCGCCGTATTCGCAGTTTTGTGCGCCGCCAGGGGCGTCTGACCAAAGGGCAGCAGCTGGCGCTCGATCAATACTGGCCGGAGATGGGCGTAGAGTTTCAACCGGAGCCGCTGGACCTGACGCAGTTGTTTGGCCGCGATGCGCCGGTGGTGCTGGAGATCGGCTTTGGTATGGGCGCATCGCTGGTGACGATGGCGCAGAATAACCCGCAGCAGAACTTCCTCGGCATTGAAGTGCACGCGCCAGGCGTCGGCGCCTGTCTGGGCTCCGCGAAAGAGGCGGGCGTGGAGAATCTGCGCGTGATGTGTCACGACGCGGTAGAGGTGCTGGAGAAGATGATCCCCGATAATTCGCTGCGCATGGTACAGCTGTTCTTCCCCGATCCCTGGCATAAAGCGCGCCACAACAAGCGCCGCATCGTACAGGTGCCTTTTGCTGAGCTGGTGATGCGCAAGCTGAAGCTGGGCGGGGTTTTCCATATGGCCACAGACTGGGAAGCCTACGCTGAACATATGCTGGAGGTCATGAGCAGCATCGACGGTTATCGAAACCAGTCGGAGACACAGGATTACGTGCCGCGTCCGGAGACGCGCCCCCTGACCAAATTTGAGCAGCGCGGGCAGCGACTGGGCCACGGTGTTTGGGACTTAATGTTTGAGAGGATGAAATAATGGCCACACAACGCAGCCGCCGTTTACGTAAAAAACTGCATATCGATGAGTTTCAGGAACTCGGCTTTTCCGTTGCCTGGCGTTTCGCCGACGGCACGTCGGAGCAGGAGATTGATAAAACCGTCGATGATTTTATCAATGAGGTGATTGCGCCAAACGGACTGGCCTACGACGGTAGCGGCTATCTGGTATGGGAAGGCCTGGTTTGCCTGCAACAGACCGGCAAGTGCACCGACGAGCATCGCGAGCTGGTGCGTAAGTGGCTGGAAGATCGTCAGCTGAGCGATGTGCAGGTTACCGAACTTTTCGATGTCTGGTGGGACTAATATTTTTACCAGGCGTTAAGCCCGCTTCAGGCTGGCTTACCTGCGCTTTTGACGCCGGGCAGTGCTCGTCTTCCTCACGTACGCCAGTACGATCCGGAGGCTGTGCGCTGGCCGTTGCCTGACCCTTACGCGGGAAGGGCGATCACACGGAATATGTTTTGTTGGGAGAGATTATGGTTCGTAAAACGCTTATCGCCGCGCTGCTGCTGGCAGCGACGCAGGCGCAGGCTGCCTGGGAGTGCAGCGTGAAACCGCAGGATGATGTGGTCATTAAGCCGCAAAGCGTGCAGGTGGTCGGCGCAAACGGCAACCTGGTGATCTCTCCGCAGGGCGACGTGCAGTTTAACGGCCAGAAGGTGGCGGTAAACAATGCGCAGCGTCAGCAGGCGATCGACTATCAGAACGCGCTGCGTCGCGATCTGCCGTGGATCGATACCGGCGCCTCGTCTCGTCTGGAGAAAGGGCGCGTCGCGCTGGATAAGGTAATCGTTGAAAAGCTCGGCGCTGACAGCAACGTGCGCAATCGCCTGACGACGCTGAATGGCCAGCTGAAACAGCAGATGAACCGCATTATTGAACACCGCGATGACGGTCTGACTTTTCATTATCAGGCGATTGATCAGGTGCGCGCCGACGGCGAACGTCTGGTGCAGAGCACCATGGGCGGCGTGCTTCAGGACAGTCTGAATGAGATGGGCAGCAAACAGGCGAGCGGCAGCAATCCCTTACAGGCCATCATGGGCAATCTGGGCGGGCTGCAACAGTCGATTCAGGCGGAGTGGAGCAATCAGGAGCAGGACTTCAAAAACTTCGGCAAGGAAGTCTGTAACCGGGTGATTAGCCTGGAAGACCAGCGCAAGACGCTGGCAGGCAGCCTGAAGTCATAAGCCGTCTCTGTCAGGGCGTTGAGACCTCGACAGATCTTGCCTACCGCGCCCTCTTTACCGGCGCGGCTGGCGAGAAGTAAGGAAGTTTGCGCCCGTTACTCATTGCCCCAGCGATTGAGAAACTCGGCGATCTCATCAATACGCTGCGGGTCAATGCCGGCTTCTCCGGCCATCTCCTGCTGCGCTTCTTCGCTGATCTCTTCATTATTCATTAAGCGGGTAATCAGCAGCTGGAAATAGCGCGCCAGCGGTTCACGCTCCGCTTCGCTGACCGGCTCAACGGCTTCCGTCGCATACTCATCCGCAACGTCATAATATTTAAGTGCGATTTCTTCTTTCATCAATAATCTCCAGGTTAATGCCTGTCTGCCTGCTTCAGGAAGAGGGAGACGCTTCAGACCTTAAGCAGTTTTACCGTGGCGTCTATATCAATCTCATCTTCCGAAAAAATTAATGTAGATCCGTGGAAGGTGGTGATCGCCAGTTTTTTCAGCGAGCGCATCTCGCCAGACTGTGCGGCTGTTTTGGGTCTGATATTGTTCAGCAGCGCGCCCACCGAGAGTACGGTGTTTTCTTTATCGATTGGGGCGTCGACAGGCACTTCTTCGCTGTAGACCAGAAAAGATTTAATCGAGGTGAGCTTGATGCGTTCGCCCGCAATGAAGATATATTTGCTGTCCGGCACCACCTTCACCGCATAGGCTGACAGCCCTTTGTTATTGGTGGTGGGCTGAAAGGTCACCGCCGCATTTTTTTTGATCAGCTCAGGGTTGGCGACCTTGATCACATGAAAATAGCGATTATCGCCATTTTCATCTTTGATAAATCCAAAACCTTTGTCCTGAAACCAGGTTGTGATCGTTCCGTTCATCGCCTTTACCGCCTGTTTAATCGTTAATCTACTCAGTTTTTACAGCGCGCAGTGTAAAGCACAATGCGCGCGCAGACTACGGCTTTGGCTAAGTGTGGATGATAAAACCGGGCAGTGCGAGCGGATGCCGCGCTGACAACAGGAGAACGGGGCGGCGGCAGGCAGCGCGCGCCGCTGCCGTCGCCTGCGTCACAACATGAACATCTGTGCAACAGCGATCATGAATTTGCTTCATGTTTAATGAAATCAAATCACTTTTCTGCAACCAGTGAATCAGGCATAAAGTAAGGAATGTTAATAACCATCGATAATATAAAGCGTAGCGAACAGAAACCGGGATGTCCTGAAGGGCGTAAAGCAGGGTCAGGTTTTATATCAGAGATTAGGGTGCCAGATTAAGATGAACAATGATTTTTCCTTCACTATCAAACGGGTTTCCTTCGACGAAGATTATAACCCCTCCGAAAACACGCGAATCACCACCAACTTTGCTAATTTAGCCAGGGGTGACAAACGTCAGGAGAATCTGCGTAATACCCTGGCTATGATTAACAACCGCTTCAACAGCCTGGCGCACTGGGATAATCCTAATGGCGACCGCTACGCGGTCGAGATTGAAATCATCTCTGCGGAAATGAACATTGCTGCCGAAGGCAGCAGCCGCGCCTTTCCGGTTATCGAGATACTGAAAACGCATATCATCGACGCGAAAAAAAATCAGCGCATCGAAGGTATCGTAGGCAACAATTTTTCCTCTTACGTGCGGGACTATGACTTTAGCGTCTTGCTGTCAGAATATAATCAGGGAAAACCGCAGTTCACCATTCCCGATAATTTCGGCAACCTGCACGGCAATATCTTTAAAAGTTTTATCGCCTCAGACAGCTACAAAAATAACTTCAGCAAGCAGCCGGTTATTTGCCTGAGCGTGTCCAGTAAAAACCTTTATCAGCGAACCGGTAACTGCCACCCTGTGCTGGGCGTTGAGTATCAGCAGGATAGCGCTTCTCTTACCGATCGCTATTTCGCAAAAATGGGCTTGCAGGTTCGCTATTTTATGCCGCCCAACAGCGTAGCGCCGCTGGCGTTTTACCATTCCGGCGACCTGCTGAGTGATTATACGGAGCTTGAGCTGATCGGCACCATCAGTACGATGGAGACGTTCCAGAAAATCTATCGGCCCGAAATATATAATGCCAACGCCGCGGCGGGTCAATGCTATCGACCAGACCTGAATCATCAGGATTATTCTTTAACGCGCATTGTTTATGATCGAGTAGAGCGTAGCCAGTTAGCCGTTGAGCAGGGCAAGTTCACCGCAGAGAACTTTATTAAACCCTATAAACATATTCTTGAGCGTTGGGCTGCTGATTCCGCTCTTTGATTAACAAAATATAAGGTCATCTTTTATGAAAAAGTTATTACCTACGTCGACCGCGGGTAGCTTGCCGAAACCTTCCTGGCTTGCCCAACCTGAGGTGCTCTGGTCACCCTGGAAATTACAGGATCAGGAACTGATCGACGGTAAAAAAGATGCGCTGCGTTTGTGCCTTGACGACCAGCTAAAGGCTGGCATCGACATCGTCAGCGACGGCGAGCAGACGCGCCAGCATTTTGTCACCACCTTTATCGAGCACCTCAGCGGCGTTGACTTTGAAAAGCGCGAAGTGGTGAAAATTCGCGACCGCTATGAGGCAAGCGTTCCGACCGTGGTCGGCGCTGTGAGCCGCCCGAAGCCGGTTTTTGTGGAGGATGCGAAATTTTTACGTCAGCAGACCAGCCAGCCGATTAAGTGGGCGCTGCCTGGGCCGATGACGATGATCGATACGCTCTATGACAGCCACTATAAAAGCCGCGAAAAGTTAGCCTGGGAATTTGCCAAAATCCTCAATGAGGAGGCTAAAGAGCTGGAGGCGGCGGGCGTCGATATTATTCAGTTCGATGAGCCGGCATTTAACGTGTTTTTCGATGAGGTAAACGACTGGGGAATCGCCACGCTGGAAAGAGCCATCGAAGGGCTTAAATGTGAAACGGCCGTGCATATTTGCTACGGTTACGGCATCAAAGCCAATACCGACTGGAAAAAGACGCTGGGGTCGGAGTGGCGGCAATATGAAGAGATTTTCCCTAAACTGCAAAAGTCGAATATCGATATTGTTTCGCTGGAGTGTCAGAACTCGCGCGTGCCCATGGATTTGATTGAACTCATCCGTGGCAAAAAAGTGATGGTTGGCGCCATTGACGTGGCAACCCATACCGTTGAGACCCCCGAAGAGGTCGCCAGTACGCTACGAAAAGCGCTTCAGTTTGTCGATGCCGACAAGCTCTATCCCTGCACCAACTGCGGTATGATCCCGCTGCCTCGCCACGTGGCGAGAGGCAAGCTGGAAGCATTAAGCGCAGGCGCTGAGATTGTGCGACGCGAGCTGATGGCGAAATAAGCCATCGGAAAGCGCGCAGTCCGGCTACGGCGATCCCGTGACGTAGCCGGATTGCGTAATTGCGATCCTCTTCCCGTTTCTGACAGCGCAGCCGCAGCGAAGCAGCGCAGCGCTGAGGTTTGTAGCCAGTTCACAACTCTGAACTTAGCCGATCATCGCCTCTCCTGGCGCGTGCTAGTCTGCCTGTATGCTTCGCTCCCGCTGCTCTGAACGACAGGTCGTATGACACGCAGACTCCCTTTTCAGGTAAAACTCTTTCTCTCTCTGGTGCTGTTTTCCTGCCTGCTGCTGACGCTGCTGGGCGCGATTCTGTTTCATTTTATCGACCGGCAACTGCATCACGATCTGGGGCAGCGCGCGCGCGTGCAGGCCAGCGAAATTGCGCTGATGCCAGGGCTGGCGGAGCGGGTGGCGCGCCGGGATACGGCGGGGATCGCCAGGCTGATCCAGCCTCTGCGCGCTGAAAGCGACGCCAGCTATATTGTTATCGGCGATGCAGATGAGCGGCACCTCTATCATTCTGAGTCGCCTGAGCGCCTGAATTTACCGCTGATTGGCGGCGACAATGCCGAAGTGTTGCAGGGAAAAACCATTATTTCGGTGCGTAAAGGCGGAATTGGCGTTTCCCTGCGCAGCAAAGCGCCCATTTTTAATGCGCAGCATCAGGTTATCGGCATTGTTTCAGTGGGTTATCTCACTTCCTATATTGCCAATATCAATATCAGCCTGCTGTGGCAGGCGAGCCTGTACGGTCTGGCGCTGCTGCTGCTGCTGTTTATTTTTTCATGGATGTTTAGCCGTAACCTTAAGAAACAGATGTTCTGGCTGGAGCCGAAAGACATCGCGCTGCTGGTGCTGCAACAAAAGGCGCTGCTGGAGGCGATGTATGAAGGCGTCTTTGCGGTTAACGCCGAGCGGCAGCTGATCCTCATCAACCGCGCTGCCAGAGAGCTGCTGGGCATTGAGCAGAGCGAAAGCGAACTGTCGGGCAAGCCGCTGCATGAGGTTATGCAGATCCATCCCGCGTTTTTAAGCCAGACTGATGCACAGGAAAAGACGCGCCATCACGACCACATCACCGTGCTGAATCAGCGCCAGGTCATTATCAACCGGGTGGCGATTGAACTTGAACCCGGCGAGCCGGGCGGCTGGGTGTGCAGTTTTCGCGATAAAAACGACATCAACACCCTGAGCAGCCAGCTAAGCCAGGTAAAACGCTATGCTGATAATTTGCGCATCATGCGCCATGAACAGCTCAACTGGACCGCCACGCTGGTGGGCCTGTTACAGATGCAGCGCTACGAGGATGCGATGCGCTATATTCAGGTGCAGTCCGCTGGCGCGCAGCAGGTGCTGGACTTTGTCTCGGCGCGTTTTACTTCGCCCGCGCTATGCGGCCTGCTGCTGGGGAAATATGTCAGCGCGCGGGAAAAAGGCGTTGAGCTGACATTCGATCCGGCCTGCCAGCTGACGCGCATTCCGGCGACGATTAGCGAAACCGCCCTGATGTCGGTGGTGGGAAATCTGCTGGACAACGCCGTGGATGCCACCCTTAACGCCGGTCGGCCCGCCTTGCCCGTTGAGCTGTATATTTCCGATCGCAATCAGGAGCTGCTAATCGAGGTGGCCGATCGGGGCTGCGGCGTGGACGAAAGCCTGAGACCCCACCTGTTTGAGCAGGGGATAACCAGCAAGCCCTCCGGCGACGATGAGGTGCTGGGTTCAGAGCACGGTATTGGTCTCTATCTGGCTGCGGGGTATGTTCGCGAGGCGGGCGGCAGCATTGAGATCGACAATAATTCGCCGCAGGGCGCTATCTTCTCGGTTTTTATTCCGCTTCAGCCCGCCGCGTCGACAGGAATCTTTCATGAACAGCGTTAAGCCACTGAATGTCGTCATTGTTGAAGATGAGCCGCATCTTGCCGGTTTGCATCGTGATTTTATTGAGCAACATTTTCATCTGCGCGTGGCAGGCATTGCCGCCACCCTGGAGCAGGCGCGCGAGCTGATAGAACGGCATCAGCCCCGGCTGGTGTTGCTGGATAACTATTTGCCGGACGGGCAGGGCGTTACGCTGATCGACGATCCGCTGCTGAAGCGTTTTGAGTGCTCGGTGATTTTTATTACCGCCGCCAGCGACATGCAAACCTGTAGCCACGCGATGCGCAGCGGCGCGCTGGACTACCTGATCAAACCGGTGTTTTTTCACCGCCTGCGCGCCTCGCTGGAGCGTTTTATGTTGCTGGTGCAGACGATGCGCCATATGCCCAATATGGACCAGCAGGCGCTGGATAAGCTGTTTAACCTGCCCGCCAGCGACGCGCCGACAGCGCCCTCGACCAAAGGCATTGAGTCGCTGACCCTGACGCGGGTAAAAGCGTTTTTTAGCGCGGCGCCTGACCGCAGCTGGTCGGTGGAACAGGTGGTAGAAAGCGCAGGGATCAGCAAAACCACAGGCCGCCGTTATCTGGAGTATTGCGTCGAGATCGGCTTCCTCGCCGTTGAGATGCAGTATGGCAATATCGGTCATCCCCGGCGACTCTATCGCAAAGTTGCCGACGCAAAATAGTGTGATCGAAAGCAAACAGGCGGTATCAGCCCAGCGTGGTTTTAATGGAGTTAATTGCCAAAAAACCGCCAATAATCACACTTCGCGAAGATAACAATCCGTGACCTCTTGTCTGGCGTATCCATTGGGCTATGTTGACCTTTAGTTCATAAAGTGTAACTAAAAGGTTAATTATAATGTCGAACTTCACACCTCTGTCTCTGGTCGCCGCGACCGTATTTATCTCTTGCTCAGCCTTCTCCGCATTGCCGCAGGGGTATCCTGCGGACTATCAAGGCGTTATCGATGCCGCGACGAAAGAGGGCAAAGTGGTGATCTACTCTACCACCGACACCAAAGCCGCCGGGCCGCTCATCAAAGGCTTTGAAACCGCCTATCCCGGCATCAAAGTTGAATATAACGATATGAACAGCACCGAGCTGTATAACCGTTTTATCAGCGAGCAGGCCTCTGGCGGCACCAGCGGCGATGTGGTCTGGAGCTCCTCTATGGACACCGGCCTGAAGCTGGCGACCGACTACGCGATGGAATATGCTTCGCCAGAACTGGGGCAGCTACCCAAATGGGCGGTGTGGAAAAACAAAGCCTACGGCACCACCTATGAGCCGGTGGTAATCATCTATAACAAGCGGCTGATCCCTGCCGCTGAGGCGCCCGATTCGCATGCTGCGCTGGCGAAACTGATCGCCAGCCAGACCGACAAATTCAAAAGCAAGGTCACCACCTACGATATTGAGAAATCGGGTCTGGGCTTTATGCTCTCGGTGCAGGATTCCAAAGCCGACGCTAACTATTTCAAAACCCTGGCGGACGTGGCGAAAGGCGGTCTGGCGGTGCAGTCCTCGACCGGCACCATGATGGAAAGGGTGTCCTCCGGCGAAAACCTGATCGGCTTCAACATTCTTGGCTCCTACGCCGAAGCCCGCGCCAAAACCGATCCTTCGCTGGGCATCGCTTATCCGAAGGACTACACGCTGGTGCTGTCGCGCGTCTCGTTTATCAGTCAGCAGGCGCAGAACAGCCATGCGGCGAAACTGTGGCTGGACTATGTTCTGTCGGAGAAAGGGCAGAGCATTCTGGCCAGTCAGGCCGATATTCCCTCCCTGCGCAATGACATCGAAGGCAAAAACGATATTGATGGCCTGACCAAAATGCTCGGCAATGCGCTGAAGCCTATTCCGGTGGATGAAAGCCTGCTGGAGTATCTGCAACCGAAAAAACGTCTGGACTACATCAAACAGTGGCGCGCAGCCGTCGGTAAATAGCGGCCGTATCGAAGCGCGGCCTGCTGCGCCGCGCTTCTTTTTCTCTCGTCTGATTTCGCCATTCAGGATTTCACTATGAGTGCATTGCGCAGAAAGTGGCAAAGCCTGCCGCGCGGCGTTGTGGTGCTGTTAACCGCACTGGTTATCTATGTGCCGCTGTCGTTTATTGTCATACAGAGTTTCTTATCCGCGCCATTCTTTGTGCCGTCAAAAGTGTGGAGCCTGGAGTCGTTTGAATTTATTTTTACCGACCCTGATTTCTACAAGGCGCTGAGAAGCGGGTTTATTCTGGCCTTTGGCCTGGTCATTATTGCGATTCCGCTGGGTGGTATTCTGGCGTTCCTGATGGTGCGTACCGATCTGCCGGGGAGACGCATCATTGAGCCGCTGATCCTGGTGCCTATTTTTGTCTCGCCGATGGTGCTGGGCTTTGGCTATGTGGTGTCCGCCGGGCCGGTCGGCTTCTTATCGCTGTGGGCGCAGTCCCTGCTTGGCTTTGTGCCGTGGAATATCTACGACATGTCGAGCATTGTGGTGATTGCCGGTCTGACCCACGTTCCACACGCCTATCTCTATATTTCCTCCGCCCTGCGCAGCGTGGGATCGGACGTGGAAGAGGCGGCGCGTATCGCCGGGGCATCGCCGTTGCAGGTGATGACGGCGGTCAGTCTGCCGATGGTTCGCCCCTCGATTTTGTATGCCGTTGTGCTGCTGTTTTTTCTTGGGCTGGAGGTATTTGGCCTGATGCTGGTGCTGGGCGATCCCGAAGGCAATATGGTGCTGGCGACCTACCTCTATCAGCTGACCAACAAGCTCGGTACGCCCTCTTATCATCTGATGGCTGCGGTGGCCGTGGTGCTGATTTGTATCACTATTCCGCTGGTGATGCTGCAACGCCGCCTGATGCGCACCGCCAACCGCTTCGTCACCCTGAAGGGCAAAGCCTCCCAGTCGCGCGCCCTGCCGCTGGGGAAATGGCGCTGGGTCGCCGGCGCAGTGGTGGCGTTCTGGCTGACCGTCACCATTGGCGTGCCCTTGCTGGGCGTGGTGCTGCGCGCTTTTATCTCTAACTGGGGCGTCGGCGTTTCCATCTGGGATGAGCTGTCGATTAAGACCTTTCAGGCCATCTGGGCGCAGCCGAACCTGCTGCGCGCTATCGTCAACTCGATGGCGATCGGGGTTATCGGCGGCGCGTTAGCGGTGGGCTGCTACCTGTTTATCGGCATCGCCATGCACCGTAAACCGGACAACACCACGCGCTTCCTCGACTACAGCGTGCTGGTGCCGCGCGCCGTGCCGGGGCTGCTGGCGGGGCTGGCTTTCCTCTGGGTCTTTCTGTTTCTGCCGCTGTGGCTGGATAACTCGCTTAAATCAGGCTGGCTGGCCGATTTCACCTGGTCGCAGTGGATGCGCGAGAACCTGGTCGTCTGGTTGCGATCGCTGCGCAGCACCATCTTCAGCGTCTGGCTGGCCTATACCGTGGTGTGGATGGCCTATGGGCTGAGGTTGATCTCCTCTACGCTGCTTCAGGTAGGACCGGAACTGGAAGAGGCGGCGCGCAGCACCGGCGCCACGCGCGGACAGATTACGCGTCACGTCACCATTCCCCTCTCGCGCTACGGCCTGATTGGCTCCTGGCTGCTGATGTTCCTGATTTTCGAACGTGAATACTCCACGGGGGTGTATTTGCTCTCACCCGGTACGGAAACCATCGGTTCAATGCTGGTTTCCCTGTGGGCGGCGGGTTCCATTGATATTGTTGCCGCGCTCTCCTTTATTAACATCCTGCTGGTGGTGGTGGGTCTGGGTATTGCCCTGCGATTTGGAGTGAAATTACATGATTGAGTTAACCGTGGAAAACCTGCATTTAACCTATGGCGACAACCCGGTGCTGAAAGGCGTCTCCATGAATTTGCAGCGCGGCGAAGTGGTTTCACTGCTTGGGCCTTCCGGCAGCGGTAAAACCACGCTGCTGCGCGCCGTCGCCGGACTGGAAAAGCCGTCGCAGGGCACAATCGTCATCGGCAAAAATCAGGTGTACGCCGGTACGCCGCGCAGCGAGATCCCGGCGGAGGAGCGTAATCTGGGGCTGGTATTTCAGTCATACGCGCTCTGGCCGCATAAAACGGTTTTTGAAAATGTGGCTTATCCGCTGAAGCTGCGTAAGGTCGCTGCCGCAGAAATCAATCAGCGGGTTCAGGACGTGCTGAATCAGCTGGGGCTGGGCCATCTGGGCAAGCGTCATCCGCATCAGCTTTCCGGCGGGCAGCAGCAGCGCGTCGCCATTGGTCGCGCGCTGGTCTACAACCCGCCCGTTATTCTGCTGGATGAACCGCTGTCGAACCTCGACGCTAAGCTGCGTGAAGAGGCGCGCGTGTTTTTGCGCGAGCTGATCATTAAGCTGGGCCTGTCGGCGCTGATGGTGACCCATGACCAGAATGAGGCGATGGCGATTTCCGATCGTATCCTGCTGTTGAATAACGGCAAGATTGAGCAGCAGGGCACGCCGCAGGAGATGTACGGATCGCCTAAAACGCTGTTTACCGCTGAGTTTATGGGCAGCAATAACCGGCTGCACGGCAAAATCACCGAGCTGCGCGACGGAAAAGCACGCATTGAGGGCAAAGGCTGGGCGCTGTGGGGCATGGCAGGCGAGGGCGTGCAACAGGGCCAGGAGGCCACGGCGGTGATCCGCGTGGAGCGCGTGCGGCTGGCAGAGGGACCGGGCGAAAACCAGCTGGAGCTGCCGCTGGTTACCAGCATGTATCTTGGCGATCGCTGGGAATATCTCTTCCGCACCGCAGGGGATGATTTTGCTATCCGCGCCTATGGCAATGAGGTGCGCGACCCGCAGCACTGTTATCTGGCGCTGCCGGAAAACCACCTGTGGATCTTCCCGAAGGCGTGAGGTAAGGGCGGCGGAGTCCGCCCGAGTTGTTTTACTGGTACGGCGCAGAGGTAAGGTAAACAGGAACAGAAAACAGAGCGCCGTTGACCGTGTAAACAGCGAAGTTGCGAAAAGCAAAAATCTCTCCTTTAACAGACATACAGAGAGCGTGGTTTTCGACCTTCTGGAATGCATCAGGGTCAGACGTTATCAAAAACGGCTGGCTATTCGCGGTCAGGCTAGCCGTAAAATCTTCCTCACTTTTACTCGCATCAAACAGATAATAGCGGTATGAAAAATCCGTGGTGGCGCCTGCATTCGCTTCAGTGATGTAAAGACTGGCAAGGGAATTAATGCTTACTTTTCTATAGATTTTTTGCTGAAGAGGGGAGAATTTAGCTATCTGGTATAGAGTAAATATCAGAAGCATTATCAGCATCGCTAGTGCTACATACTTTTTATTAAAAACCAGCGCGTTTCGCATATTCAATGCCCGCTTTTATCCAGTATTGATCATCTGGGTCATCGCCAAATGGACTAGCGCCATACCAGTCGCCATATTCAGGTCTGCTAGTACCTGCACGACTTTGAGCCCAACCAGCTCCTCGTAGTAATACGGCATCTGTAATCCCAGCAGCATGACCAGTAGCGCCATAATTGAAATTGCCAAAATTGGCATATTGTCTACCATTTTGATTTTTATAATCCCAAGGACCATGTCCTCTAACCTGGAAATAAAACCATACATAAGTCAGTGCTGAAGGTCCTCTATGCAAACGTGCCATCATCATATTATTTATAATTGAAACGCCAGGCGGAGCAAAGGATACAACATCATAAGGCGAATGCGGAGAAGCTGCTAATATTGGACGTCTCATTCATCAAGGTCTCTCATCCCAGCTATCAGAAAAAATAATATTTCCATCGCAATGTTTCCAGGTAATTTTCTCATAAGCCATTTCTATACATTCCAGATGATTATGCCTCTCTTTTTCTGGGTCTTTTGTATCATGCATTATTGGAGAGATTCCGACAATTTTTACGTTTTCTAAAATAATATTGAAGTACTCTTCTTCCTGCCCGTAATGATCTATTTTATACCATTTAAATTCCGCTTCCTTTAAGGATTGGCCTGTCGCTACAGCTTTGTAAAGATATGGAGAGGAACAATCAAATTCTTTTTGGAAAATGACAGGGCCGTGTTTCCTTTTCCCTGTTGGCTTGCCAGTTAGGGGACTGGTTGGGAGCCTCAGGTTATGGGAAAAACCCGTTACTTCAATAGTTCCTTCTCGATTGATAACATCAACCGAACCTTTTATTTCTGAGCCACCGTCGTCTTTAAGCCACAGGTATGATGGGATTGCCATTTCTTGCTGCTCCTTGGTTAGTTTTGTAAGAATACAATCAAAGTGTAATTTTTTTACATTTGCAATGAGAATGATCAAATCAATGTTTCTAACTAAAATTATAATTTTAAATAATATTTTAAAACTAATTAAAGATTTCATGTTGTTTTTTGGTTGACTTTAAATGGTCAATGAAGCTGAAATGTAATTTTAGTGTGTTTTTTGTGTTTACATTTCAAAAGAAATATGGGTTAGGGGAGCATATCGCAAACCCCATCAAAATGAATTTACTAAGAGCCATTTTAATCTATGTGACAATTTGAGATTCACTGACGTATCCGGTATATTATATTGGCCACTTCCTTCCGGGTCCTGCTCCTGCGCGTTAGTCATGCACGTACTAGGTGTATGGGGCTTGCCGGCGGCTCGCCGGTATCAGGAGGTCCAAGGTATGAAACTGAAAACTGTTCTGGTTCGCCAGTATATGCGTTTTCGATTCGGCCGTTGGGAGCACGTTTGCATGCATATGCGCTCCCTGCCAAACCGCTGATGTATAACCCTGGAGGAGGTGGCAACCTTTTTTGATTAGAGTTGTTGATCTTCGTGCATCATCAAATGATAGTGTTCCGCGTCTACAGTTGAAAATATTTTTTCAAACCACTCAAGATAAAGAGCAACAGAAGCTGTTTCTAATAATTTAATATTTCGAGCATCTGCATGAGAATGGCGATTTACGTATCGGGCAAAAGCCTTAAAGCCCGGCTCACTTTTATCATGTGAAAGTCGCTCCAAAGCAGAGTTAAAAGATAAATACTTTCCAGAAAAGCTAAAATAATATTCTAAAATTTGCCGCATTGTATTCGGTATGATTACGGAAGCGACTGCATCATTTCTAGATTTTTTTAAAATATGCCACATCGCCTGATAATCATTCATTAGAGCGTTGCCAGTAATTAAGCTTGCCACACTCCATTTATGCTTTGATAGAAGATATAAACGCCAGCCCTTGGGTACCCCGCTGTTTCTTATGTAGTCTTTAGATGATAATAACAT
>NZ_RMVG01000032.1 GCF_003813865.1 Candidatus Pantoea deserta | reverse complement strand
ACCTACCTGCCTACCTGCCCCCATAGATACAGGATCATTAAGTATAATCCTGACTTAATATAATTGGCGTTATATAAAGTCAGGATCCGGTTCAGGATCCTTGCAGGCAGCTGACCTGCTCATCCTGCGAAAAGGTGTACATAAAACGGGCAATGCTACGTGAATTCTGAGAAAAAAGCAGAGGGTTACCCCGCCAGAATTCACGTAGCGTCGCCAGTGCGTTTTGGGTTAAGACTTGCCCGGTTTAAGGGGATTAGCATAGGCGGTCGGCTGCGAAAATCCTGGAAAGAAGCGATATCGTTTAGCTTTGACAGGTTTTTATGACCATAGTCGTTCTTTGCTCATTTGATATCAGCGACCAGGTATGATGTGGAATGGTGGCCGCTGGCTTTAAGATTACAAACTGTATTTCTGTCAGGTAGCGCCAACCTGTCTGCATGCTGAACAGTTCTGCCTACAGGAATCGTAGCGCGCCTGACCATAATATGCACTCCACACCTGTCAGGAAGTTACGCCGTAACGTAAGACTAATGCGTTATGCTTCCCTCAGTAGCTTATCTCTCAGTAAGATACTATCCACTGTAATCAGTAAGTTTCGTTTTATTGAGCTATCTTAAGCTTTATCCAGCACGTCCGTTTCTATGCATGGATTGATTTATCTATTGTTTTCAGTGGTTAGCGTGAAAAGGTTTTTGAAATCCTCATTGCGCTCTGCAACAAGCTTCCATCCACAGCGGTCAAAGAGCTGCTCAAGGCCAGCCACGCTCCCTGTGAGGCGCGCCATCAGTGGTTTTACCTGACGGCCTTCGGGGTCAAACGCCTCAGCCAGACTAATTTGCGAGACATAGATGCCGTTTACACTGGAATTCAGGTTTATTGCGTAACGTCCCGACCACTCTCTGTCAGTGAGCAACCGGTAAATCCAGCCCATATCTTTTGCGGCTTCCATTACGAAGGTAAGGCGACCGAGAGCATTCTGTTCAGTAAGCGTCCCGGAACATGACTGCCACAGATAGTCCAGCTTGCCGGCCAGCTGCGCTTTGACGCCATACTGGCGACCCTGTTTCAGCAACCAGTCAATATCGGGAGCGACATCACGAGAGAAGCGACGCTGCTTCTGAGCAGAAGCCAGCCAGCGCGTGAGAAAGAGATTTTCCTGAGCGGCAGAACGTACTGTTCCGTCTTTTCGGGCCAGAGCCAGTGCGATCAGAGCGCACCAGGCCAGATGGCCAGACTTTTCTGTTAAAGGCACTACATTTTTCCCCGTAAACGTACAGAGCGGTTATTCTAACGCAAACAGTTGCGAACATCTGATAAGAGTGGTTCCTCGCACAGCGCTTCTGCTGTCATGGTATTATATTCGCGTCATTTTATGAGTCAGCACGGATGAAGAAGAAAAACAGCACGCCCACGCCTCACGATGCGACTTTCAGACAGTTTCTCACGCAGCCGGAGATTGCCCGGGACTTTATGGAGCTTCACCTTCCGGCAGAGCTGCGCGCGCTCTGCGACCTCAGCACCCTGAAGCTGGAGTCCGGCTCCTTCGTTGAGGATGACCTGCGGCAGTACTTCAGCGACGTCCTTTACAGTCTGAAGACTACCGCCGGAGACGGCTACGTTCACGTGCTCATCGAGCACCAGTCTTCCCCGGACCGTCATATGGCCTTTCGCCTGATGCGCTATGCGGTAGCGGCCATGCAGCGCCATCTTGAGGCCGGTCACAGGAAGCTGCCGCTGGTGATACCCGTGCTGTTTTATACCGGAAAACGCAGCCCGTATCCGTACTCCACCCGCTGGCTGGATGAGTTCGACGATCCGGCAGTGGCTGAGAAGCTATATGGAAGCGCCTTTCCTCTGACAGACATTACCGTTATCCCTGACGATGACATCATGAACCATCGCAGCATGGCGGCGCTCACCCTGTTGCAAAAGCACATCCATCAGCGTGACATGGCTACTCTGACCGATCGGCTGGCTACGCTGCTGATGGCGGACTATCTTTCTTCATCTCAGGTGACAGTGCTGATACACTATTTACTACAGGCGGGAGAGTCGGCCGACTCCGAAGCCTTCGTTCGCGAACTGGCACAGCGTGTGCCGCAACACGGAGACGCACTCATGACCATCGCACAGCAGCTCGAGCAGAAGGGCATTGAGAAAGGACGCATGGAAGGACGCCAGGAAGGGATCCAGCTTGGCGAGCAGCGAGGTATTGAAAAGGGCGAGCGCGAAGCAACCCTTAAAATTGCGCGAACCATGCTGCAGAATGGCCTTGACCAGAGTACCGTCATGCAGATGACCGGCCTGACGGAAGATGAGCTGGCGCAAATTCATCACTGAGCAGCCCAGCCATTTTCGAGCGATTTTTCAGATATCCAGATACACCTTCTGATGCACCCGGTTCCTTTCGAGAGTAGATGTCTCAAAAATTTCAGAAAATGTTCTTCGCTGTCTTTTCTTTCCAGCCTGGCAGGAATGTGATCACCGGCGATAACGAGTCCGTCAAGAGCAGTATGCTGCTGGCGCTGGACCTGGTACTGAGCGACAGCCGACATCGGGTTGAATCGCTGGGCATAAAGGCATTGCTTTCTCAGCAAGCATATCCAGGCCAGGCCTCTGCATTTAGCTATTATGTGTAACGTTCGTTTAACGCGAATTATGCTAAATGAAATTAACTCCAGTACATCAATGCCCAGGCTGGCGCAGCGGTTGAGCTTTTTAAGAGATACGCAGACATCTGACAGCGCCAGGCGCTATACAGGAAAAACGCTCTGTAAGTGCCTGATCGGTTATAAAGCTTATATAGAGCGTTGTATGGAAAAGCGTAAAGTATACTCCGCCATAATCGACCAGTCTCTCTGGCTGCCTCCCGCCTCTACAGCCCTTTTCATCTGCTGATGTACAGCCTCAAGCACAGGTAATTCAGCCTCCATATCAGCGGCAGCCTGTTTCGCCAGACGCAAATCTTTCAGACCCAGAGTGGCTTTAAAACCGGGCTCATACACCCTTCTGACAATATTGTCTGAGTAAACCTGATAACTACGACTGCCAAACAGTGTATTGAGAATGAGGTCAAAGAATCGCTCACGCGCCAGTCCGTTGGCTTCCGTGATAACCACCGCTTCAGCCATCGCCTCAATGGCCATGGTAATCATCATATTGCATGCGATTTTCGCTGCAAATGCAGCAGCAGGCGTGTCGCCCATATGCCAGATTCGTTTACTTATCACCTTCAGGATTTGCTCTGCTTTCTTCAGTACATCGGTTGCTCCGCCCGCCAGTACGTTCAGTTCACCACGAGCCGCGACATCCGGGCGTCCAAGCACCGGGGCCGCAATCCAGGCAATGCGGGCATTGCGATGGTGCGTGTCGAGTTCATGTGAGAACGTAACCGAGACAGTCGAAACGATAATATGGACCAGTCCCGGGTTGGCCTGATGCAGTAAGCCACTCTCAATAATGACTTCCCGTATCGCTGCATCGTCGGATAAGAGCGTTAGCGTAATGTCGCCCTCCATTGCCTGATCGGGCGTATTAACTGATGTGACGCCGGCAATTTCCTTACCTGAACGGCTCCAGGCATACACCGAATGCCCTGCCGTCACTAACTGCTGAGCGACAGCACTTCCCATCGCCCCCAGGCCGATAATACCGATATTCATAATATGACCCTGTAAACGGCGCTGACCGAAATCAGCGCATGTTAAGATTGATAACTGAAATCTGCCGTCAGTCACATGCCCTGTTATTCATTAACGGGCATACGGCTGTGGAGCCATTCCAGAACGGGGGCAAGCGCTTCATCAGAGTTTTTTTCGTATATCAGTCCATGACCATTGCCATACACGCCATGCTCTGGCAGATGCAGAAGTTCGGCTGACGCGCCGGCGGCGTTCAGGAAAGCGGCTGTAGGTGGACTTGCGGCGGCGAACGCTGAGGCCTCAGCGGTTACAATAAGTACCGGTTTATCAGCCATCGAAGGCAACCGATAGCTGCCTGATGCTCTGCGATGCAGATCTTCAGGACTTTCGATTAGCGGCTCAAATTTCAGGGGCGCCGCAGCGGGTCCCCAGCTCATCACTCCAATATTCGGTATTTCCGCAAAAGGAGGCCCCATGGGTTCAACAGCGACGATCATTTTCACCAGTTCTGGACGACGGTCAGCAGTCAGCCAGCCATCCGGGCCGGAAGCGGAGTGCGTAACCAGAATCGCCGGACCAATAAGGTCAAGCAACGCAGCCATCCGGTCTGCGTCCATTGTCTGAGACAGCGCCAGATCGGCCGGGAGTGGGCCGTAACCGGCGATAAATTCATCCATGGCCGCGCTGTCTTCCGCAGCAAAAGGCCACTGAGTGTGTCGTTCATCGGTTCCCGGGAAATAAATTTGCTGTCCCCCTTCGTAAGAAAAGGCCGGCCCCATCTCTCCTGTCGTCTCTACGTGAAACGGCGATCGTCCATGTCCCGGCCGGTCAACAACCAGTACAGCGTATCCTTCTTCGACGAAGCGCTGAGCCCAGCCGGGTCTGCCATCCGGCGTATCAAACCATTCCGTTCCCTGAAAACCACCTCCGTGCATCAGTACGACGGGATAAGGGCGGCTGATCTCTTTTGGCGCTTCCCATTCCACATACATCGGTCCGCGTTGATAGGTCAGCCCGTTTTGCTCGATGCGTTCACCCGGGATCCAGAAATGTCCTCGGCGGAGGGTGCGTACGGGGGCACTGTGCCATGGCAGAAAATGCGGGTTTTGCTGCATGCTGTATTCCTTGTTTAAAGTGGGATTGCGCGTAAACGGACAGGAACGATACGGGTAAACTGAACGACATCTTTCATGACTGCTGAAGCCTCTGGCGAGTCGAAAGCGGCACTTATCGCCATATCGTCCCGGAAAACGCACTCGCAGATGGCAATCGTTCCAGACTGACTCATTTCAGGGTAAAACACCGAAAGGCTTAACAATCCGTATCGTGTGAATGACGCCTTAACCAGAGGAAGGTGCTTCTTCGCGTAATAGCTGCGATCGAAGTGTGCGTCCTGGTCTCCCTGATACGTTACATATAGCGTTACCGGGTTCATTGGTTTCACCTTTTCATTAAAATCCGCACCACACATTTTTGTGCATTCGACAGTTATTCCTGCTGAATGCGGCTTTCTGCATAGCGTATGAGCGCGGATAACTTAAGCCTTTAATTTCAGGAAGAAGTTTCCGCGCTGATAGTTTTCTCTGCCGCTCAGCTATGCTGCGTCACGACATGATATGTATCAATTGGTATATAAGTGAGCGAGCAACAAGGAGGTTTCATTATCCTTCTATGCGCGCTCAACATACTTAACTTACTAATATACCGATCGATACATTATTTATTGCGGGCGCCGTTGTCAACGATATATGTATCGTTTAGTATATTTGTTATTACCCCTGCGTCTGATGGAGAAAATGATGAGCAATATGGGCCGACCAAGGACGTTTGACAGAGATAAGGCGATTGAGAATGCCATGTATCTGTTCTGGCAGTACGGCTATGAGTCTACTTCGCTTTCCCAGCTCAAGGCTGGTATCGGCAATGGGATATCCGCTCCCAGTTTTTATGCCGCGTTTGGCTCAAAAGAGGCCCTGTTCAGGGAGTGTGTGCAGCGCTACCTCTCTACTTTTGGCAAGGTAACGGCATTTCTCTGGGATAACTCGCTTCCTCCGCGCGAAGCGCTGGAAAAAACTTTGCGAAATTCGGCTCAGATGCAGTGTGAGGATGGACACCCTTCCGGCTGTATGGTCGGTTTAGGTGCTTTAAGTGCAACTTCTGCTGAACATGCCGCAGCGGCTGAACCTCTGACGCGTTCACGCATTCGAACCCGTGAGGGGATCGCTGCGACAATTCAGCGTGCTGTCGACAGTGGAGAGCTCGGTAAAGAGGTCGACGTTATGGCTTTGTCGACATCTTTCAGTACCTTTTTGTTCGGCTTATCCATCCAGGCCCGGGATGGCGCGACGACTGAGGAACTAAACGCTGCTGTTTCCCAGATAATGCGGTTATGGGACGCCAGCAAGGCGTAACGATCTCATGAACTGACAGCACGTTACGGCCTTAAAATTCCTGGTCTTTTTAAGTCTGCTGCTTTAGTGCATAACGACATTCAGGGTTACGGGCGGGGAGTTTCCTTCAGAGGGCGCTCCCTTTCCGCCGTCCTGTTGAGATAATTTGGTGTGAATATAAAAAATAAAAGCAAATTATCTTATCAGGCAATCATTCTTTTGATTGCCCTGCTTCGTAAATCAAAAGCCTGACGGGCAGCGTCAGAGGTCGGTGCCAGAAGTTCGAAACCGTGATTCACCCCTGAGAACAGATGAAATTCAACCTGCACGGCTGCCCGTAATGCTTTATGGATCCATTCCAGATTTTCACGGCGGAATAAATCGAGTTCTCCTACGTCCATGTAAACCGGAGCCAGCCCGGCATAATTCACCGCGCTGGCCGGGCTGATGGCGTAAAGCCGGGATTCAGGGATCTCGTCGCCGAGTCGGGCAGCCCAGGCGGTTTTTGCCTCTTCTGCCGTCACGGAAAGGTAAGGTGTCAGCTCAGGCACTTCAGACGCTGTTCTGTGATCGAGCATTGGATAGACCATAACCAGCCCCGCAAGCTTTATCTCTCTGTCCCGGGCCAAAAGCGCGGCGGATGCGGCAATGCCGCCACCGCCACTGTCCCCCATCAGAACAATGCGTTCAGGGTCGATTCCCAGTTCTTCGCTGTTCGCCTGCAACCAGCTAATGGCTGAAATCACCTGCTCTGTCTGAGTCAGTCCCGGGGTTTCAGGAGCCAGGCCGTATTCCAGAGAAATAAAGTCAACATTGCTCTGGTAAGCATAGGCGCGCACCAGTCTGTCATAGAGTTCAACGCTTCCTGCAACACCGCCGCCACCGTGAACATACAATACCACCCCCCGGGAGAATGCATCGTCCGGCGAGTACCGTCTAGCCTGCAGCATCTGTGTCTGAAAAGGAATGTGTAATTCAACCGTCCTTAACCCTTCCTGAAAAGGGAACTGTAGATTGACCAGCTTGTAAAGCTCATTTGCCCGGCGGCGCCAGCCTGACGGATCGCCGGGAGTAAATTCCGGGAAAGCAGCAAGTTGCGGCTGAAGCGAATTTAGCTGTTCGTGAAGCTGTTTATCGATTACGTAACTCATCTGAAATCCTCATTTTTTGTTTACGCGACCGATTATGGTGCACTATCATTCCGTCTCAAATGACATAAAAAGGTTCTTTTAGGACATGCTGAAATCGATTGGCTTTCTGATCTTTCCCGACTTCAATCTGCTCGATTTGAGCGGTCCGCTTTGTGTGTTTGAAACAGCCAATAATCAGCTGGCGCCCGAAAACCATTACAGGCTGGAAATCTGTGGGGTATCTGAGGGGGAAGTACGCAGCTCTACCGGCGTACAGTTACATGTGGATGCTTTCAGAGGAAAAACGTTCGATACGCTAATCGTGGTTGGCGGGAAAGGCGTGGATGCGGCCAGTCGAGATCCGGATGTATTGTCTCTCTTCAGGGATCGGGTGGCGTCACGGTACGTTTCTGTCTGTACCGGGGCATTTATCCTGGCGGCCGCCGGAAAACTGGCGGGTAAAAAGGCTACCACCCACTGGGCACGAGCGTCTGAGCTGAAAAGGCTTCAGCCTGATATCACGCTTTTGGCCGATGAGATTGTGGTTGAGGATGGCGATGTCTGGTCATCAGCTGGCGCTACGGCAGGTATGGACATTGCTCTTGCGCTGGTGGAAGCGGAACACGGTAAACAGCTTACGCATCTGATAACGCGAATTTTGCTTATTCCTCACCGCAGAACCCGTGGCCAGATGCAGTTTATGAATTTACAGGCAATCACTCCACCGCCACCGAGACTGCAGAAAATACTGGATTACATCAATCAGAATTTAAAGAAGGACCTGAGTGTTCCCGTGCTGGCCGAACACGCTTTTCTCAGTCCAAGACAGCTTTCACGGGAATTTTTAACGCATACCGGGCTTTCACCGGCGCGTGTGGTTGAAAATATGCGTCTGGAGTTTGCCAGAAGCAGGATTGAGAATACGAACCAGCCCTTATCTTTTATTGCCAGGGAAAGCGGGTTCTCTGATACAGCCCTTATGCGAAAAGCGTTTCGGCGCAGCCTGAACGTATCGCCCAGGGACATGAGAAGAAAAGGCACAGAGGAAGACTGCTTATCAGATACCCATCTGGATCTTTAGAAATGCTGCTACACCCGCTTGTCAGATGTAGACGACATGTTGCAGGCTTGTCGCAGGACACATCACGAGGCATATCCCATTTAACAAAAGCTCCTGCTGCCCACGCATCTGCCGAGACGGCAAAACCGTTTGGCTGTATCGTTATGATACCGTGAAGCGCGATTGTCAGGTTTGAATGTTAGGAACCAACGATGAGTTGTCCGATTTGTTCGGCGGTATGCAGGATGCTGAATCGGTACGAGCGAGCCTATCAGATTTTGTAGTAAACCGTTTTAGGTTCGCAAATAAGCATGCGATCTCTGATTAGCATAAATACCGTCGTTACTTAATTCATAATAATATCATACTGGCCCTCCCCAGCTCCCCAGCTCCCCAGCTCCCCAGCGTCAGCCCCACTCCGCTAACCAGCAGAGGCGGCGTTTAAAGCCTTACGGCTGGGGTCAGATAGCAACGGTCAGGGCAACCTGTGAGCTGGCTGACAGTCTGCTATTGGCACAACGCGGATGTTATTGTTCCAGCATTGCTTCTTTACCCTGGCTATACAGCGCTTATTCTACCTTCAAAACAGCAACTGCCATGCGTCTGTTCAGTCAATGGCGCAGGGAAGCTTACAGGCCTGACCTGGTAGCAGCAGGCAAAGCCCCCCTGTTAAGTCGGGTGATAAAATGAAGGTGGCTGGCCTGTAACCCGACGGAACATCGTCGCGAAGGAGGAGCCATTGTCATAGCCGAGCGACAACGCGACTTCATTCACCGGTGTGCCCGTTAGCAGCAATGCCAGCGCGCTGACCACACAGGCTCGCTGACGCCAGGCGGAAAACGACATGCCGGTTTGCTGCCGGAAATGGCGACGAAATGTGCTGCCGCTCATAAACAGCGCGCTGGCCCAGCGTTCGGCCGGATCATGGATGGCTGGCGCGCGTAAAAAAGCCTGACATAGGGCTAACAGCGCGGGCTGCTGCGGCAAAGGGATCTCGAACTCGCGCACCGGCATTGCCGCCAGTTCAAGCAGCATCAAATCTGTCAGCGCCCGATCGCGTACACTGTCATAGCGCGGCGGCAAGTCTACAGCCTCCAGCAGTAGCTGCCGCAACAGCGGCGATACGGCAATCACTTCGCAACGGCTGATGTTACGCAGTCTGACCGCGCATGCGGGTTCGATATACAGGCTACGCGTAGTGACGCTCGCAAACTTGACGGCATGCAGGGTTTCGGGGGGGATCCATACCGCATGCTGGGGCGGCACCACCCATTCCCCGTCACGGGTTGAAACGTGCATCAGGCCGGTTGCGCCATACAGAAGCTGCGCGCGGCGGTGCTGGTGTTGCGGCAGGACAAATCCCTGCGCATAGTCGTTGCCGAGCGCCACAACCTCGCGATCCAGCCGATCGAAATCGTCAATTTTTCCGTTTCGCACATCCACCCCCATCTGACCAGTTTGCAAGGGTAATTGAGCGCTGCGCCAATGGGAAGCGGGGCGCTGGCGCGATAAGCTGCTGCCTTGTTTGCAAGGGGACACTTCTTTGAACGATTTGATGATTATCGCAATGGCCGGCTTTACTACCGGCATAACCACTGTCCTTTTTGGCTTCGGCGGCGGCTTTGTGGTGGTGCCCTTTGTTTACCAGTTGCTGGTGCGGCAGCCGCAGCTGGCAGGCAATGCAATGCATATTGCCGTGGCCACATCGACAGCGGTGATGATTTTCAACGCGGGCTGGGTTAGCTACCAAAACTGGCGCGCGGGCAGGCTTTCTTCATCCGTCTTGTTCCCGCTGCTGTGGTTTATTGTCATGGGCGCGGTGGCCGGTTCGTGGCTGGCGGGAATATTGAGCGAGGCGCTGGTTCGCGCGCTTTTTATCCTTTATATGCTGGCGACGATTGGGGACTGCATGTTGCGCAAAGGCTTCTTCAGCAGCACCGCGCCGCGTCGTTTATCACTTTTAACGGTCACCGTTGGCGGTATGCTAATCGGCATGATTGCCGCAATGCTGGGCGTGGGCGGCAGCGTAATGACGGTGCCGCTGTTGCGACGACACGGCCATGCGATGCGCGAATGTATTAGCGCGTCCAACCCACTTTCCCTGCCGGTGGCGCTGTGCGGTGCGGTGACCTATGCGATAAGCGGCTGGCATAAAATTCCGACAGGCGGCTTTGTGGGTTTTATCAGCCTGAAAATCCTGGGCTTGCTCCTGGTGACCGGCTGGGCAGGTATTGTGTTCAGTCGCCGGGCAATCCCCGCCGTCTCGGATGTCTGGCACGCGCGAATCTACGTGATGCTGCTGTGCATGGTGCTGATGGCGATATTGCTTTAGGCAAACCCTGTTTTGCGAATTCGATTGCTGCTACGAAAGCAATATCTGTATGAACATCCGTTTCTGGAACAAAGCGGACTGGCGTCAGGCCAATGTCCGCTATGAGCGAAAAACGGGCGTTCCGTTTGCAACAGGGGTCAAAAGAGCTTCGAAAGGAAAGTGCCAGTCAGATTCTTACTAACCAGAAGCGACGAAGACCTTTAAAGGCTAATTCCTCCAGTGACCCGTTTAAATTTGCATTTATGGTTTAATTAACTACTGGCGTACCAGCATGCGTACCTGCTTACCGCGATAGTTGACATAATCTCGAAAGTGGAAACCAAAACGCTCAGCCAGATGACTGGAACGCTTATTTTCTTCGTCAATGATGCAGCACACTGGAGAGGAAAAAGTCTGGTCCGCCCATAGTAAAACTGTGGCCAGTGCTTCAGACGCATAACCGTTGCCACGAACCTCAGGAATCAACGTCCATCCAGCTTCAGGGTATTTTAATTCAGGAGTGATATCACGATGAGCATCCTGGAAACCAATCGAACCAGCATAACGACCTGTTGTTTTCTCAAAAACTGCCCAATAGCCGTATCCTAACGCGTGCCAGTGCCCGATATAACGTAATAAGCGGGTCCAAACCATTTCTGCCGTTGGATTCTCACCGCCATTGATTTTAGCCATTTCAGGAGTGCTCCAGCACGCCATAAGCGCTGGAAAATCATCGAGCGTAAATTGCTTTAAAATCAGTCGTTCTGTTTCAAGTCGAGGCGCTTGCTGAGCAGTCATCATTTCCCCTGGTTTTAGCATATTTGATGTGGCTGTTTTACCACCATGCACGGTTCTTCTTTCAAGGGCAATCTAACTGTACCAACGTCCGCTTCTGGCACAGAGCGGACATACGTGCAGGCCAACGTCCGCTATGAGCGAAAAGCGGACGTCAAACCTATGGGGTAGGGATGTTATGCCACATTAGACATAACATTCCTGTTGCGATCCGACTGCAGTCAAGGGAGAAAGCTATACAACGCTCTCCAATAGCTGCTTTGCCTGAAGGTATTCGTAGCTGGTCAGCTCAATCTTATTATCGCTAAGATCGTGAAAGTACATGGACATAGATACATCGTGATCGCATACAGTAAACGGGATGCCTTTGGCGTTGAGAGCAGGCATAAGACTGAGAAACGCAGCCGCTTCTACTGCGAAAGCCACCGTATGGCCGGGGTGCTGATTTTTCCTGAGAAACAGGGAAAGTGATGCGCCGTTATTTCTGATAACCAGCGGCCCTCCCTGCTCAAACCAGAAGTACAGCGAGTCATCGCGGGAAAAGCTAAGAACCTCTTGGTACCAGCGTTCTGCCAGTTCAATGTTATCGACGTATACGTGTATGTGGTCAATCTTCGTTATCTTCACAGTAACCTCCCTGATTGTTATTACCAAAGAGCCTCTCTCAGTCATTTTTGATAAACAACCCACCAAGCACATGACAACACTCGATTTACCATAAGATCATCATCGATGACGGCTTCCGATATTTAACGTAGAAGTTCGTTTACAACGTCCGCTTCCGGCACAAAGCGGACAAACGCGCAGGCCAGCATCCGCTATGAGCGAGAAGCGGACATTGATAACCTTTTTGCAGTTACTGAAAAATGCTAACGTAGCCTTAGGTTAGCCGTCAGGGAGCAAACTATGCTGATTGCATCGACACTTGAAAACAAGGAAAGGAAACGGTTTATGAAACTGAATTTTTACTGGGCATTACCACTGGTTGTCATGTTTGTTGGCTCAGTATTTTCATCGCAGTTTTCCAGCACCGCAGAGCTGACCTCGCCGCGTTTCCTGTTTCTGTATGGCAGTATGCTGCTCGCTGCCAGCACCCTTATTGGGTTTTCATTGAAAGGCCGTCTACTTCTGCCGGTGTGGACAGCGATAACTCTGATGCTGATCGTTTTAATCGGGTGGCCGGTCGTAAAAATGCTATTCGAAAATTAATTTTACGGGCGTGAACGTTATCCCCGCAGCGACAATCCTGTCTTGATGCGGGGATGAAATTCTTATTCACAAGGAGAGTAATAGAATGAAGATGGATGTATTTGCTTTTGGTACAACAGACTGGAATGAAGTCGAAAGAACAAAGCATCCGGGAGAAACTGGTGCCGCCTATTGGCGCACACAGTTCTTTGGTAATGAGCCCAATAAAATCCGTGTACGGATGGTTGAATATACTCCTGGCTACCTTGCGGATCATTGGTGTCAAAAAGGACACATCCTTTTTTGCCTGGAAGGTGAATTAGAAACAATGCTTGATGATGGGCGAAAATTCGTCTTGAAGGCAGGGATGAGCTATCAGGTTGGCGATAACGCTGAGCAACATCAGTCAAGCACTACTACGGGTGCAAAACTTTTTATTGTTGACTAGCTTTCTTGTAAGCCAGTTGCATCAACGTCCGCTTCTGGCACAAAGCGGACATTGTTAAAACAGCCTGATGGCCCCCTCCGGCTCCCGGGCGCTGCCGGGTCGCAAGCTTCAATTTCATCATTAACAGAACCGGGAAGTACTGCAGATACCTTTCCGTGCAGCTGATTACGTGAACAAACTGACATGTCGCTCTCCTCTATACAGAGATGTAATAACCCTCAAATTGTACATGAAAACGGGCCGCGCTATTTCTTCTTAGCTGTCTCTATCACGCCTTAAGACATTTGAGAAGCTTTAGTCAGAGTGAGTGTTGCACTTCGAAATCCAGCAAATCTTTTGGTTCGTCGTACTCGGTTCGGGTCTTTTAGCAGAGATAAACGATCCTCAGACGGATATTGTCATGTCCCAGAATGATCAGACGGCAGCGGATGAATGACATCATATTAGGGAGCCTGTCGTTTTCGGGATAATATTCTGCGAAAGCCCAGCCTGGTTTTACCCAAAAAAGTGCTCCTGAACATTTCCTGAAACTGTCTGTCCTCAGTGTGACGACCGCTACACTGAGGACTCCTTATGCGCTTAAAGAGCGTACTGTTAGGGCTAACCAGCCAGCGTCATTATATAAAAACCGGCTGCCGTCATGGCCAGAGAACCCAGTACGTGTATCAGCACCGAGGTGGCTGCCCATGCATAGTTGCCGGACTGCAGCAGGGCCAAGACCTCAGCCGAGAAAGTGGAAAAGGTTGTCATACCGCCACACAGTCCGGTGGTAATGAGCAGCCGCCAGGCCGGATCTAGGCCGGGGTGGCGCAGGAAATACGCCAGCGCTGCCCCGATAATGAATCCACCCAGCAGATTGACCAGCAGCGTGCCCGGCGGCAGGTCTGGGAAAAGCGCATTCAGGCGCGCGCCCAGCTGCCAGCGGATAACACACCCCAGAGCACCGCCGGTGATGACGGCAAAAAGCTGATTCACATTCTCTCCTTTTATTTTTTCATATTCAGAACATAACGGGACACGACCTGTGCGGCCGCATCCATTTCATACACAGCCGGAACACCGTTCGGGATATGCAGTTGTGTCACGCTGTCGTGCGTCATGCCGTGCAGAAAGGCTGTCAGGGCGCGCAGCGTGTTGCCATGCGCCACGATCAGGACGGTGCCCCCGCACAGCATCCGGGGTACTACAACGTGCTGCCAGTACGGCATGACGCGACGCAGCGTCATTTCCAGACTTTCCGCCGAAGGCAGGTCGGTCAGCGCAACGCGGCAATAGCGCCGGTCTCGACGCAGCTGCGCTGGTGCCTCAGCGTCCGCGGGCGGAATGCCGCTGAAGCTTTTGCGCCAGAGCCGGACGGTCTCTGCACCCATTAGTCGGGCAGCTTCGTCCTTGTTCAGCCCCTGCAACGCACCATAGTGCCGCTCGTTCAGCCGCCAGTTTTTTTCCACGGGCGTCCAGCTGCGGTCAAGACGGTCCAGTATCCGCCAGACCGTGTGAACACAGCGCATCATAACCGAGGTGAAAACCCGGTCGGGCAGCAGGCCCGCTGCTCGCAGCGCGTCACCTGCCCTGTCAGCCTCCTGACGCCCCCGGTCCGTCAGCGGCACGTCTGTCCATCCGGTGAAACGGTTTTCCTGATTCCACTGGCTTTCGCCGTGGCGCAGGAGAACCAGCGTTGAAGGTGCCATATGCAGTGCTCCTGTGCCGGAAGTGTTACGTGCGGCGCACAAACGCGTGAAGACCCGCGTAGCATGCATCGTCACCCAGCGCCTGCTCGATGCGCATCAGCTGGTTGTACTTTTCCACGCGTTCACCGCGGCACGGCGCGCCGGTTTTCAGGTGTCCCGCACGCAGGGCTACCGTCAGGTCGGCAAGGAACGTGTCCGTTGTTTCTCCGCTGCGGTGGGACATAAACGCGCCCCAGCCATGCAACTGGCATAGCGCCACGGCGTCCAGCGTTTCGCTGAGCGAACCTATCTGATTAAGCTTAATCAGCGCGGCACTGGCGAGATTTTCGTCAATACCGCGCTGGATGTACTTCACGTCGGTGACAAACAGATCATCGCCAACCAGCTCGGCCCGGCCTGCAAGCTGCTGGTGCAGATGCTTCCAGCCCGTCCAGTCGTCCTCGGCCAGGCCGTCTTCCAGTAGGATGACGGGGAACTGATCCATCAGCTCACCGTAGTACGCCGTCATTTCCGCCGCGCTCAGCGCGCTGCCCTCGGTGCGCAGATGATACTGCCCCTCTCTGAAGAACTCACTCGATGCGGGGTCCATGCAGATGCTGATGTCTTCTCCGGGCCGGTATCCTGCCTTCTCAATAGCCTGTACGATAAACGTAAGCGGGTCGCGATTAGACGATACTGCGGGGGCAAAACCGCCTTCGTCCCCGACTGCCGCCGACAGGTTTTTGTCCAGCAGGATCTGGCGCAGCGCATGGTAGACCTCACTGCCCTGGCGCACGGCCTCTTGCAGCGTGGGTGCTCCGTGTGGCGCTATCATGAATTCCTGAAAGTCCGCGCCCTGACCGCGGGCGTGCACGCCGCCGTTGATAATGTTCATGCACGGTACGGGCAGCAGGTTTGCCTGCAGGCCTCCCAGGTAGCGCCAGAGCGGCTCGTGCGAGGCCTTTGCCGCCAGCCGGGCCACCGCCAGCGACACGCCGAGAATGGCGTTCGCACCCAGGCGACTCTTATTCTCTGTACCGTCCAGCGCCAGCATGATGTTGTCCAGCTGCCGCTGTTCGCGCACGTCCCTGCCGCGCACGGCCTCGCAGATTTCTGTATTAACTGCCATGACGGCATCCAGTACGCCTTTGCCACCAAAGCGGCGGGCGTCGCCGTCGCGGCGTTCAGCCGCCTCACGCGACCCGGTACTGGCCCCGGAAGGCACCGAGGCGCGCGCCATCATCCCGTCCGAGGTACAGGCTTCCACTTCAACGGTAGGGTTGCCGCGCGAGTCAAGAATTTCACGGGCGGTCACATTATCCAGTTTAAATCGCATAGAATTTCTCCCGGTTCAGTCAGTCAGGTGAGTGATAAGCACATCCACCGTAAGGTGGTTGATGTATTCCGCCGAGCGGGAGGTCAGCATTCCCATAAAGCGGTTGCGGTGCCCGGCAAGCACGAGGTCCACGCCCAGCTTTGCGATGCACTTCTCCACGTCCTCAAAGCGGTGCATAGTCACCAGCTCCCGCGTATCGACCGTCTCAGGCACTGAGGCCGCCAGTTCGCTCAGAAACGCCTTGGCCTTCACCACCTCCTCCGATACGACGTCGTCCATCAGGCTGTCGGACACGTAGTTCATCTCCCGGTAATCGTCGCTGATGTGGGCCAGGGTGATTTTCATGCCGAGCGGCTGCGCCAGCGCGACCGCCCGTTTCAGCAGGAGGGTGCCGTCGTCTTTATCGTTCACAAGTATCAGTGCATGGGTGTAACAGGTCATAATGAACTCCCGTTCTGGTTAAGGCGGGACTCAAGCCAAGGCAGAAGCTGTTTTTTGCGGCTGAGCATGCCCGGTACGGAGCAGGAGGCCGCGTAAACGCTCTCCCGCCCGGCGAAGTAAAGAGAGGAAAAACTGGCACGGATGTCGGTCAGCATCAGTACCGCCAGGTCGGCACCAGACAGGTCTGCCATAGATGCCAGGGCAGCAAGCAAGTCGTCCATAACGGGGGCAACCTGTGACGGAGAGCTGACTTCAATCTGGCCGATGCGCACGTTGGTGCCGGCAATCACGAAGGCTTTGAGGTCCTTGTCCGGCAGCTGCTGTGCGCTGAGGCCTCTGACGTCAGTTTTTGCAGTAAGGAGGTCACGGGCAAAAGTTTTGCGGTTCACGCCGGACAGCACGCCCAGCTCGGTAGCCGAACGGATGTCGACTTCGGTCGCGGTGGGCGAGCGAAGATTCACGGTGTCGCTAAGGAGTGCGCCCAGCAGAAGAACGGCGAGCGTCGGGAGCAACGCGCGGTGCGCGTCCGCGTCCGTCAGAAGCCAGAGTAGCGTGGCGCTGCTGCCAGGCGGGCGTATGTGTGCCTCCGGTGGCAGTTGAGTTATCAGCCCGCCCAGCCGGTGGTGGTCAATGATGCCCACAATGTTGCTCCGGAGCAGGTCATCAGGCTCCTGCGCCGGCTCGGTGAAATCAACCAGCCAGACCCGTTCATTCTGTAGCGGGATATCGAGCCGAGGCGGCAGCGTGAGTCCGGCGACGTCAAAGATAAAGCGTGTTTCACGGTTAGCCTCGCCGAGGCGCCATGCGCGGGCATCCATGCCGCGCATGGACAGCCAGTGCGCCGTGACGACAGCCGTGCAGATGGCGTCACTGTCAGGATTGATATGGCCAAAAACGTGTATCACAGGTCCTCCCCGTAGAGGGAGGCACGCAGGTCGGGAAGAAATCAGGGACGGCCTGACGCACCTCCTGAAAATCAAGAGTCACATCAGGCGTCATCAGCTCCGGAACAGAGCGGTTGGGTAAGGTGGAACGCCATCACCCTAGCGGTTGAGTATAGAACCGGAGAGAAAACCTGTCAGCATTATTCTGACAGTATTCTCAGGCCGCCAGCGCAGCCCTGGACTCCGCATTTGGGCAGAATCAGTGGAACTTCTAAGGTATCGTCAGCAACATTCATTATCACCACACTTAGCGTAGGCAGCTATTTGTATAGCGAAATGATTGCACTCATGAATCGCTACGAGTTTAACAGATACCTCAGAGTCATTTAAGATGACTTAAAAAAATGCTGGCGATCGACAAACTTTCTCCTGAATCGTTCAAAATAGAAGTGGTCAAACAGATTATTGAACGCGGCCATTTGATTGCAAGCGTAGCCAGTCCATCAAAAAACTTATCACTTTCACTTCGCTGTTCAGATTCAAAAAAAGCCACGCTTGTGTACCAAATCATGATTATTTGGGGTGCGAAAACTCATTACATAAATACGCATAAGTAATCCCAATAAATAGCAATGCCGGTCTCTTACACA
>NZ_RMVG01000031.1 GCF_003813865.1 Candidatus Pantoea deserta | reverse complement strand
CATTACCGTGCTGATAATGAAGGCGCTGGGCTATCAGTAATGCTCCGGTAACGGACGACCTGACCGGACTAATTTGCGCTGTAGATATGGAGACTGAATATTATCTACAGCCACTTAAGGAGACTGAAAATGGACTATATATTCTGGCTGACAGCACTGTTTACCGTGGCGGTTTTATGGGTGTTAATGACCGCAAACAGCATTGATTTTGGGAAAAGTGACAGCTTTGGCAATAAAACCCGACTGGGTAAGTGGCTGAAGCGTAATATGCGCCTGGACTACGTCAGGGCGGGTTGCTGGATGATGTTTATCCCGGGCTTTTTCAGAGTAATTGCCTCCGTTGCAAGGTATGTAAATCCAGACTTGAATTCAGTTTCTGACGCAATGAAAGAAGCAAGAATGATTCTGCAAACATTGCTAATGATCGGTGGCCTTTTTACACTCGTTGTGGCGTTTATGAGTGGCGGCATAGCCGAAGCGCGGCGTGGATCATAAAGTAACCGGACAAGTAAGGATGAGACATGCTGGAAATAATGGCTGTGCCAGAAGGCCAGACGGGGGTGAAACTGTTAGCCGCTGTTTCAGTTTTTGCGCTCATATATGGCCTGGCGGGCTTGTACAGTAATCTTGTCTGGTGCATGGAGAACCGCAGAGACAGAAAGAAAAAGCGCAGAGCCTGACATCGATAGCCCCGGAAGGGGCTTTTTTATACCTGCGACCTGGAGTTACGATTATGCCGGCATCGGGCATCGCCTGAAAAGCGGGCGGCCCTGCGGGCCGGGGACAACCGATGCTGACGCACCGGCTCTCTCCCTTCGCCTGCGCTTTCTCTGTCCGGGACGGTGTCTCACGGTCTTCTCTCTGCTTCCTGCTGCTCTCTGTTCTGCTGCTGTGCTGCAGCTGCTTCTCCGGTTTCCTGTCTCTGAAGGTCAAAGACATAAACAGCCTGATGGCCCCCTCCGGCTCCACGGCGTTGCCGGGTCGTCAGCCCCACTGCGCTAACCGGCTGTGCCGGTAAGCTCCGCCGGTTAGCGAAGCGTTCCGGGCCTGACGGCTAGGGTCTGATGGCAACCGCCAGGTCAACCCCTGCAGCCGGCTGGCGCCGACGCGTTCACTGGCCACAAAAAGCCGTGGCCGCTAAGGACGCCCGCGTTGCGGTCGGATGTATGCCTCTGCCGAAAGTGAAAAAGCAATAATTCTCAATGCTTCACACAAGTCATTAACACATTGCTGGCATCACGTTTATTCACAAAATGAAAGCAGGTCAGATCAGCCTTTTCGTATCGGTTACATGGAGGATTTAATAATCACTCCAAACTTTCAATCACTTCACCCCATTTCTCAGCGCTATTAAAACTTCCGCTCGAAATACAATTGTTGTGATAGTGAACCGCATATTTGATACGTAAATTCTTAATCATCTCAGCATGCGCAGTGCAGAAAACGACATAGGCGAGAGTAATTATGACCTGTTCAGAACCAGCACCGAGATGAGACACAGCTTTTTGGAACGAAGGTGCCACATCCTCAAGAAGATATGAGACACCAGAGTTCTTCTTTCCAACATATGATTTTTCTGATCGGCGCCCTTCATATTCCATTTTAAAGAGATAAAAGGGTAAATTATCTAATATACCTTTGGCAGAAATATTAAACGCAGCCGCGCGATCAAAAAACTCAATAACGAACCAATAGATATCTTGTTCATTCGGAACTTTCATTTCTAACTTTCGGGCTAGTTGTGAAACTAAATTCATTGTCTGTTCGTCAGTCTCAGGTAACTTTGTTGTAATCCCGCCAATTACAAACTTTATCTTTTTTTATACCAAACAATTTTCCTAAGCCCATGATGTAGAACCCCTTTATGAGAAGTTGCTCAACATAGCAGAACTCTTTATGAAACCCACCTGCCATAAATAGTAGTTATGTAGGCTTGCAGCTTATCGGCAAGCAGGTAAGGTCTGTCAATTAAGGCATTGGTTTGTATGATTTAATCTTACACATTTAACTTAAGCATCCATATCTTTCAGGAGGAAGAGCTCTTTACGTGACCGTGTCAAGTGCAATATTTATCGAAACAGGAGGGTGTTGCGTACAAAAAAAATGTCAGAGAGAATGGGGTATGAATAGATAGCGCTGTTAAGTGATACTTTGATGAATGAAATCAGTTCTGTCCAGGTTAATTTCCTTGGGAAACTTTTTAGAAAACCTTCAGTCAATGCGACTTCAGATACGTTGTGGTTGTCACTTCAGGGTAAAGAAGTGGCCCATTACTCTATCAGGTCAATGCGTGCGTTTGCGCATGTTGATGAATCGGTTCTTGGAAGTCAGTTGCGCTTCAGTTCTGATGGTACTGAGATTAAAACCGGGTTTTTGCAAAAAAAAGTAACAGCAAATTTTCTCGAGTTTATTAATCGATCTGTGTCAGAGCACATTCAGGATTATCTGAAGGCAAGCTTTTCTGAATTTGATGCTTTAGCGATCAACCATTACCCTCGAGACTCTTGGTCAGAGCAAATCGAAAGCCTGCTATCAGAGCTGCACAGGCACTACGTGTTGCAAGCTGATACCTGGAAGAAGTATTTACCCGCCTCGGTTATTGAGAGGATCGAGATGATGTTAAAATTCTTTCCACTGGATATGGCATCTCTGCGTGAACATCATGAAAGCTGCCAGCTCCGGAGTCGGGAAGCATTCTTTGATGTTGTAGAAGCTAATCCTCTCACAGTTGAGCAGCGACTGGGCGTCTTAAGGTCTAACGATCGTAATATGGTTTTGGCTGCTGCAGGCACGGGGAAAACCTCCGTCATGGTTGCTAAGGCTCTTGACCTGATCGACAGAAAACTCGCTGAACCTTCCGAAATTCTTGTTCTTGCTTATAACAAGGCTGCAGCAAATGAGCTGAAAGAACGTCTGGAAAGCAAAGCAATTAATGGAAGCGTAACTTTAGCCACTAAGCCCTATATTTCTACTTTTCATGCATTGGGCAGGCAGATACTCAGAGATGCAGGTATTTCCACACAGATAAGTGTGTTTGCAGAAGATAATTATAAGCTCAAGCAGTGGGTTACAAAATGGATTTATGAGTATATCAGCGCCGATCCTGCGCGCGTTTTTGATTTGATTGAGCTGACTACGCCTCCCGTAGATGCTCTGCAGTTCAGTACAAAATCGGAGTATGAGAAGCATCTACGCGATAACGAATTCAGAACGTTAGGTGGCGAAAAAGTGAGAGGTTACCAGGAACTTTTGCTGGCTAACTTCATGCACGTTAATAGAATTGAATATGAGTATGAATCATATTATGTAACGAAACGACGACTGGAAATTGGGTTTGATTACCGTCCTGATTTTCACATTAAAGATACCGATATATATATTGAACATTACGGAACTGACCGGGACGGAAAAACCCGGCCGGATATTGATGCCAGTAATTACGGTGAAATTATAGAGAAAAAGCGTGCACTTCATGCGGAGTGTGGAACTACGTTAATCGAAACATTTCATTATGAATGGCAGGAGAAAAAATTACTGTCGGCGTTTAAGGCCAGACTAGCCGCGGCAGGGGTCAGTTTCGACCCTATGAGTCCCCAAGAAATTTTTGAGAAATTGAATCAACAGCAGGAGTTAGGAAGCTGGGCTGAACTGATGACGAAAGCTCTCCAGTCAATCCGTGTCGAAAGATTAGATAAAAAAGGGATATTTGCGCGTTTTACCGCGGCAAAAATTTTTAATGCAGAGAAATATTCCAATTTACTGGATGAGTTGCACAGTGGCTACATTGATGAACTCAAACGTCAGAATGCTATTGATTTTGATGACATGATCATCCGTGCCATAGATGTCATTAACACTGGAGCATATGTTCCGCAATGGAAATATGTTCTGCTTGATGAGTTTCAGGATATTTCTGCGGCCCGAATGGAATTCATTCAGGGCATTTTAGCAAAAGGGCCCGCACCCTCCCTGACGATTGTCGGTGATGACTGGCAATCTATTTATCGGTTTTCAGGCGGTAAACTGGAGTTGACTACTCGCTTTGAGGATCTTGTTGGTCATTGCACGGTGACTAAACTTCAGAAAACTTTCAGGTATAACAATAGCATTGCCAAAACTGCCGGGACTTTCATTATGCAAAATCCCGAGCAGTATAAAAAGGAGATTGATACTCATCACAAGGTTGAGGAGCCTCAGGTTTATCTTCTTGATGATAAAATTGGTGTTCAGAGGAGTTTGTGCGACAAAGCGCTGGAGGTGGTTAAGAAAATAAGGCAGCACGAGCCCACCGCATCGATAGCTATTATTGCTCGCTATAATTACCTGTTAGCAGAAGCCAAACAATCTGTGTGGGGCGCTGAATTTAAGGAAAACGTATTTTTCTGGAGTTTTCATAAGTCGAAGGGACTGGAAGCAGACTATTGTATTTTGATTGGCTTTTCTCAGGGCAAGACAGGTTTTCCTAACGAAAACAGAGATGATGCTGTCATCGAAGCGCTGTTACCCTCTCTGGACACTTTCCCGCACTCTGAAGAGCGACGCCTCCTGTACGTGGGTATCACGCGTGCAAGGCACAAGTGCTACATCATTGCCGATCCCACTGCACCATCTGATTTTGTTACCGAGCTTCTTACACCTAAATACGATTTGCAAATCGCCTCTGATACCTTCAAAGAGCGGTATCGCAAAATGTTTAAGTGCCCTCACTGCGAACCAGGCTACCTTCGTTTGGTAAAGGGCAAGTTTGGAGATTTTTACAGTTGCAGTACTGGACTGGGTTGCACAGTAGGGAAGGCGAGGGTATGTGAAAAATGCACTGCTCCTTCATTCGACATGCGAAGTCACAGCCAATGCAATAATCCTGCATGTGATAACAAAATGAAAATCTGTGAAAAATGCGGCAGGCCAATGAAATTAAGGCAGGGTAAGTTTGGCGAGTTCTGGGGGTGCAGCGGCTACGGAATTAAAGGCGACCAATGTACTCATACGTCAAAATGAGACCTGATATGAGCACACGTATGAGATGTCATTTGATTGACTAATATCAGGGCCTCGGCAATACATGCAGGGGGAAAGCCAGACTCGCTACCACCGTGTTTGACTACAACTGAGGCAGGACGCTCTGGTCAGTTGACGACCTGAGGCCATATGCCCGTCAACTCAGCCTTTTCAAGCTCATGCCATCGGCAATCATCATTCATATTGTCAGGCTCCGGAAAATGCTCCTCAGCGTGAGGGGGAGCATTGGTGTGGGGATGAGATCTGATTGCCAGATCAGGGGCTTTTCCTGCGTTTAGCGTTTTCATTGTGCCTCTCTACTATTGCGTTAATGATCCGTAGCTAACAGCCGATACTCATTTCGCTGTGCGTGTTAAAGCCTGATGTGTGCTCATGCAAGATGATGCTATAGAAATTTTTTACCGATATGGATTTCAAACTTATGAAACGAGCAATTTTATTAACCCTGCTAGCTTTGCCTATTACAGACGTAGCTGCAGCCACTCAACTGATAGTATGTGAACCTGCCTCAAAAAATGACATGTCAGCCACTGGTATCTGGCCTGTTCCCTATCTGACGCAAAATAAACTCTGCTTCAATATGAAAGCTCAGACAGGGAATACGTGCGTAAAAAATGGACTGACAACCACATGGTTTACTGAGGCGGTCATCATCACTGTCGATGGAGAATCGATGGGTAGGGATGATACCTGGTTCAGAGTTGCCAGGCCGACTGTGAATGAAAGAGAAATTGAATACACCATTGAGGCGTCCAGAGATAAAAAACAATGGATCAGCATGTCCAGGGTCTCAATTAACCGCATCTCCGGTCAGGCGGTAGACTGGTTGATCCGTGAACACGGCGGTACGTCATATAATTGCCATCTTGAAGGGAAGAAGCTCTGACGGGATTGATGATTTAACGCTGATCACTCTATTCAGATTGCAGAGGTTGTGAGTAGCGCCGTCAGGTTGCACTGTTTTTAGATAACGTTATTACAGCGTTTTAGAAGCGATTTCTGAAGACTGTTCTTGCTGGTTAGCGGCGAAGCGCCGCTAACTTAATTACTTGACGATTACTGTGTTAATTGTCAGAGTCAGGTTCAAAGCTGTTTATAAACTGACCGATGCTGTTCTTATACAGTTTAAAGGTCATATTCAGCTTATCTCCGTCAGAAAACTCATAGGTTCCGTGGCAGGCCAGCTTGTTTATATCCCCCATGATTTTTTTTTGGTCATATACATCAATAACCGTTGGAGCATCTGAGTTACTCTTAATATCATTGTAAGTCTCGAGCAGCAGGCCTCTCATTTTCGCATCATTGCAGTCAACGTTTGAAAAGTCGCGGTCAGGATCGGCCGAGGCCGTGTTTGCAAATAGAGAAGTAAGTAATGATGTAGCAATGGCAATGTTAGCTATGCGAAATTTAATCATTTTATTTCCATATGATGATGTTTTCTGAAACGGTAAGCAGCTAAAGTCAGTATCTCAGTTGGATAAGGTTAAGGTTTTGCGTCAGGATACCGTGACGACCTTAAGAATAACCCTGCAACTGGATGGCGCCAGCGCGGTACAGGCCACCAGCTTGCAGGGCAATGCCTGTCTGAGTAAACCTGATTACTGGTTTCTGATGAAATCGGTTCTCGATACGGTCATCTGTGCCTGGCAGTCGACCATTTTTTTCACCTCGTAATCACTACCCTGCATTGAGACCTTGCCACACATCGCGTCTTTGGTTTTGATCCACTGTCGCTGAGAAGGCAGTAATTCCTTTTTCTTAACAGGCGTTAACGCTCCCCAGGCAGTATTGAGGTCGGAGTCAGCATTCGCAAATGCAATCCGGGACTGCGCAAGGCTGTCAGAGTTCTGCTGCTGAGGCTGCTGATTGGTAGGTTGTAGAGACTGCTGCTGGACCTGTTGCTGCGCTTTCTCTTGTGCCTGAAGCTGCGCCTGTCTCTGAATTTGCTGTTCAGCCTCATACTGCGCCTGTTTCTGGGCTTGCAGCTGAGCCTGCTGCTGGATCTCAATCTGACGCTGCTGGGCGTCTTTAGTCTGCTGAACTTTCTGCTGTTCAACGATAGGGTTGATGATGGAGAGAGCTGTTATCAGACTTGCGCCCGCGGAGACAGGGTTACCCATCTGGGCCTTAACGAACACGTTTTTCTGATCATCAGTTGCCTGCGCTGTATAGCTGATACGCTTAGAGAAAATGTTCGCGTTATTTTCTAGCGACAGGCCTTCAAGCTGCTTGTCCAGATTGCGGTTGAAGTTCGTGCGATACGCTTCAGTGAGCTGCGCATATTCATCTGCGGGAAGCGTCATAGAAACCGTGGCTTCACAGGTTTTCATAGTGCTGCCTGTGTCACTGGAAGTCGTAGAAATCTCAGAAAGCACAAGTTTAATTTTGTCGAGAGCACTTCTTTTCGTCTGACTGGTAACGTCCTGGTATTTGTCGACCTGTTCGGACAGACCTTCATAAGCCCCCTTTTTGATCAAATCCAGAAAAGCAGATTTGGTAATGTCAGAAGAGCAGCCAATCACTTCTTTATTGTTGTCACAACCAGAAAGAGCAACGGCAAGTAACAGAGCGGCGTATTTGAGTCTCATGAGTTCCCTTTAGAGTATTTATTCTGATTTTGACGGCGGCGGGGGAGCCGGTGATTAAGGTTTTTCTGCTGAGGATCTATACCCTGTGAAACTCACCTGCCTAAGCAATGCATATTATCGGCACTTACATTGAAAACTTTAAAATTACCTCCGCAGGTGCCTAATCGAGCACAGGCCAGTTCAGGCTTTTCAGAAACCCGGGAAGATTGTTGAATGGAATTGGCAGATAGCAAGTTTTTTTGCTGAACCGTACGTGTGAAAACTCGTCACAGTGGGAGGCAGACAGCGAGTGAACACTGTATCACGGCATGCACCACTTCAGCAGAGATGTTGCTGCGATGACGGCCAGGTTGAATCTCTAAGGACAGCGCCGGGGCCGATGAAAGATATACCCCATTCGCTAAGGCTTTCATATTTTGAGTCTTAACTGCATGCCAGCCATTCGTTCGTTATGAACAAAATTCTCTGCACAACATTCCATCCTGCCTGCACGCACTGTCTGAGCAGTGCATTACTTAACATCCCTTTTTTCTCCTCCCGTTGTTTAAGCCAATTCAGTCGTAAAAGCGCTGGTGGTCTTAATTCCTTACCTCGGGCTCGATACACACGTGGCTGTTGACAACTCATGGCCCCCATCGGCTCCCCGGCGTTGCCGGGTCGTCGAGCCCCACTCCGCTAACCGGCAGAGCCGGTAAGCTCCGCCGGACCGCGAAGCGTTCCGGGCCAGACGGCCAGGGTCTGATGGCGAACGGCCAGGTCAACCCCTGCAGCCGGCTGGCGCCGGCGCGTTCACTGGCCACATAAAGACGTGGCCGCTGAGGACGCCCGCGTTGCGGTCGGGTGTGTGCATGCTCATCTCCGGCGCGGTGGTCATGTTGCGGTACGTCCCACGCGGCGGGCGAATCCAGGCACCGTCATTCATCAGATACAAGGGTGAAGTGCACGCCTGCGGCGCCCTTGTATCTGCTGCCTGCCGTTGCTTCTCAGCCCTTTGCCGCGAGGAACTAACCGAAACATGAATTAACCACCTGACAGGAGAACCAGCATGCACACACAAAACGTCAACGTCGCCGCTTCAGAATCTTCCAAAACATGGGGTAACGGCCCGAAAATCTGCGTCAGTGCAAACGATCTGCGCATGCGCTGGCACACCACGGGCGAAGACGGAAAAAATGTCACGCCGCCAGAGGGGAAGCACTACCCGGCACGAAACGGCAGCTATGGTACGGATGTACTGCTGCTCGATGAAACGGATGTTGTAGCGCTGATGGCTGCCGGACATACCGCGCTGCCGCGTCTGGCATGTTCAGGCCCGGGCATGACAGCGCTGTACGACCTGGGCGAAAAGGCCGCCGGGCGTTACCTGATTGCCAGCCGTGGTCAGATTTTTTACCGCACGGATTCATGGCAGGAAGTGCGCCGGGAGTATGTCGGCCGGGCCGCAGAGGTGCGGAGGGAGGAGGTGCAGAAGTTTCTCGATAACTTTGACGCGGCGATGGCGGCAGGACTCGACCTCTACAAGGCAAGCGACGTCGCGCGCGGGATCATCACACTGGAAAGCGCCCTGAACCCGGCGACTGAAAATCAGGTAACTGCCGGTGCCGTTGATACCACCCTGAACGAGATCCCGTTCTGAAAACGTTGCGCGGCCTGTAAGGGCGGGCCGCTTTTTCGTCTCAAATGACTTAAGGAAAACTGAAATGAAAATGCAGAATGCACAGGCAGTGGTCATCGGTCAGGTTGTCAGCACAGTTCTTTACAATCGCGGCCGGGGTGTCGTGTTCGCCGTTCACGGTGAGCAAAATCTGGCATCAGTCGAGTCGCTTTCAGGGTGTGTGTCATACGGTGGTAATGCAACATTTGATATTGCGTTTGAGAGCGGCGGAATATCGCGTGGGCTGCCCGAAAGTATCCTGCACGGAAAACAGTGGAGCATATTTCCGGAAATAAAAAGTGGGGAAGAGACGGCGCGCATTGTGAAACACGCGGAGTTTGAAGAGCGCCGTAAGCAGCAGAAAGAAGAGGAGGCCGCGCGACTTTATGCATCTGAATGCGAGCGTTTAAAAACGGCTCCGGAATATGCCACGCTCACGCAGGATAAAAACGGGGCCGTGCAGGTTACATCCAACATTCGGAAAGAGCTGAAGGCAAAGTTTCCGGGCGTTAAATTCTCGGTGCGTAAGCGAAGCTATGACAGCGTAAGCGTTAACTGGGTGGGCGGGCCGACAGAGGAAGAAGTAAAAGCAGTAACGGATAAGTACAAGGACAGTTATTTTGATGGCATGCAGGATATGTCCGTTTCCTGTGCTTCTCCCTTTAACCGGATTTACGGAGGCGTGGGCTACGTTTTTACCGACAGGGATTATTCGGACGAAATGAAGCAAAAGGCGTTGGACATTATCGCTAAAAAATATGGCGGGAGTCTCGAAGGTGAGGAAATAACGCTGGCGCGTTTTAAAAACGGTGAGCTTCACCGGGTCGGGCGAGATTGTTTCTGGCACAGTCAGGGCTTGCAGGGTGAGATAAACAGAACGCTTGCAGAAATAAAATAACATCCACCGGGGAGCCTGAAGGCTCCTTTTTTTCGCCTGTTATCCGCCGCCGGTATTGAACCGGAGACGGATAAATATAAACCGGGGCGATGTACGGAACGGGCAGGGAGTAAGAAAAAGGAGCGATTTTTCCTGTTACCCGCTCCCGGCATTGAGTCGTAGCGGGTAAATCTGCGCGCTGGATTCGTTATAGCCTTTAAAATAATCCTGCGCAGAAGGATAAAGATGCATTGCGCGCTTCGTCAGTTTCAAAAATCCGTTTAGCCGTTGAATGCCTTTCGTGGGATCGTACCTGCCTTGATGGCCTTATAATGTCTGTCAATCAGCATCGCATAGTTATAGCGGTTCGTTACGGTCACAGGCTTGTTTTTCATTCCCGCATTGTACATTCCCACCGCCAGCCACGTTGTGCCGTACTGATTGAAGTTACGGCGCAGCAGCATCGCACCGATATAAATGTTCAGGCACGGATCGCTGAGCAGCTTTTCTTTACTGAGACCGGGATACTCTTTCTTTAGTCGTCGCATTGTTTCCGAATTAATTTGCATGAGGCCGTAATCACTGCTGCCGGGCTTACCGTCTTTCGTCCGGTTAGTATTAATGGCTCCCGGATTATAGCGGGACTCCTGCCAGGCGATAGCGCGCAGATAGTCCGGATCGATGGAATACCATTCGCCGGCTTTAATAAAACAGTCCGCATTCACGCTGGCGGATAAAATGCCTGACGCCAGCAGGGCGGCAGCGTGAGTAAATAAACGCATTGCGGCTCCTGATTTGAAAAGTTCGGAGGAGATGTCAGGCTCAATAATATCATAAGAGTCGGGTTTTTACACACCACTCGCAAATTTATTTTTGCTGATTTATGCATTTAATTTCAGTGATTTAGCTTTAAATCGTAGAATATTTACACAGATTAATGGTTGCCTAATGGTTGCTCTAAGAGGGCCTTAAAGCCTCCAGAAGGAGGCTGTAAGGCATAACTATGAAAATCAGCTAGATAGCACTAATAATATTTGAAAAAATGCCTTTTGGGGGCCTTGTGTTTTCTTAATGGTGGCTATAAGGTTGCCATGTGGCATCCAAAAAGAGCGCGCTATTTAAGCTGTGTAGGAGCCGAGGCAACTCATCCGATGAGATGGGTTTAATCTCTTAAAAAAAGTTAAGGCCAGAATTAATATGAATGACGATAACTCATCCAAGCGAAACCGGGTTTACCTTACCGTCCCATTCTCTTTACTTGAAAAGGTTGATGCGCACGTTGAAAAAATGCTTGAGGATGGAGAGTCTCGCGATACCGCTAACCGATCATCCTTTGTTATGGAGATGTTCAAACTCGGTTTAAGAGTGCATGAAAACAAAATCAACAAGGATGCTTCAGAAAAAACCCTTGATCAGAAGCTGGAGTTAATTGCCAAAAACGCGCTCATGAATGGGTTCATTATCGACGCCATTTTCGGCATCATTAAAGAAACGGTTGATACTTCTAAAGTCGTCAGGAACGAAATGCTTCTTGATCCAGACTGGCCTAAAGAGATGAAGGAAAGAGTTGCCGGTAAATTACTGGAGTACTTTAAATAATTAACGCCAGCCTGGTCTATCTGCGAATACATCAGGCTTCTTATTCAGGCATCACCCTGTCCATCCTTTTCATTGTCATCCTGCCTCAGTGCATCGGTCTCTCTTTTCAGCGCGTCACGAATATAACGGCGTAGCGTCAGTGCATTAATTCCGTATTGTGTGTAAACCTGCTTTCTTGTATGGCCGTCTCGTAAGACAGCATTAACTGCCTGATCGCGGTCACGTTTAGACAGCACGTTACGGTTATCATACTTGACGCGCTTTTCCTTAATGTCAGGAGAGTCTTTCTTTTTGCTCCATGCGCGTTTAACCGTTGCGACCGTCACACCAAGTATATCGGCGGTTTGCTGTAGGGTTTTACCCTGCACGCGCAATCGCACCGCATAATCTTTTAATTCTTCAGATATAACCCTGTAATCTTCATGCGTGCCAACGTACTTAATAAGCGTGTCGTTCGTGATGCTGTATTCAGTCAGAATATGCTTTCTGAGTACGCCCTGGCTCAACTTTACTTTTATCGCCTCAACATCTTCTGGTGTCAGTTTTCTCTCATGCTCCCGAGGGGTGATTTCCTTTCCGTCACGATCCGCTATTTTTTTAACGGCGTGATAGATGACTGCACGAGATACTCCGCAGGTCTGCTCAATTTCTTCTATCGTCATTTTTGGCTCGGCATGATACATGCGTGCAATCAGTTCCCACTGCTTCCACCGGTAATCCATTGCAGAGCTTCCCTTGCGCTTTTTTATCAGCTTGTAGACGTAAGATTCAGAACAGTTCTGTTCTTCACATATATCCCTGACGCGCCAGCCCAGCATCACACGCTCCATCACTTTATCTGCATCGGGTCCGTATTTTTCTTCCGACACATGTTTTGGTTGATTTACTTTTTTAGAGGATGTTGCGGATTTTTTACCGACCGGGGCGGTTTTTATTTTGGAATGAGTTATTTCCCCGGGCTCAGTAAATATTGCCTTTTCAAGGCTGTTCTTTATTTTTCTGGCGTGCCACAGGTTTACGCCGGGACGGGGAAGGGGGGCTAAGAAATCCGCATTAACCATTATCCATGCAGCCGGGTCGGCTACGTCTGAATATTGTCTCAACTGTGTGAGTGACCGTTCGGCCGCCGCCTGCAACTGTCTGGCCGGGACGCGATTTTTAATAAAGGCGAGCAGTGGAATGGTTACGAGCTGGCAGGCATAAAAGCGGGTTTCTCTGAAGCTAACCTCAAACCAGCCAGGGTCACGCATGTAATGAAGGAGGGCATCGTTAAGCAGATCAGATAAGACGGCCTCATGCTTTGTCCTAAAAACCTCGGCTCCAAAGCCCGCCGGATCGGCGACAAGAACAACCAAATCGGCAGAGTCAGCCATGATTTTTCTTTTCCAGTCAGTCAGTTAGAGAGACAAGCGAAAATGCTCACCATAACGATAAATGAAATTGATCAGTAAGATCAATAACTTATATTGAAGTGTGCGATCCAGAAGCGTAAAAAAACGTCAGCCAGTAAGGAAAACGTAAGTTTCTGTTGCCAGACCACAATTATGTAAAGGAGGCGTTACCAGTAAGCTCGAAATTTGACTTAAGACCATACAGGCAGTGTAAAACGATAGTTCAACCAATTAACCATTATATCCCTAACTGAGGAAATTTCCTATGAAGGGCACTCTCTCTTCGTGTGTAAATTACTGCCGCAAGGCAGGGGCGGTAGCGTGGAACAAAGCAAACAAACCTGCTCTGTTCACTGGAATGGCGATCCTTGCTGCTGCTGCTATGCCAGCCCACGCGGAAGACCTTTTCGCAAACGGGAAAACTACGATTAACGATACCTTCGGATCTGGAAGTACAGTTGTATGGATTCTGTATATTCTCGAAATTATCGCTGCCGTGTTTACCTATGTGAAAACCAAGAACCTGGCCATGTTTGGCGGCATCGCAGCGGTCATGGTGTTTATCAACGTTGCCTTCGGCATCATCCCGTCTTAACGCGCGCTAATGGATAAACGTGACCGGTATACCTTTGCGGCTACGTTTTCCGAGCAAAAGCGGTTCGTGGGGCTGCCACCTGATGAGTTCTGCCTGTACGTGCCACTGGCACTGCTGGCTATCTTCCTCAACATGTGGATTTTCGGCCCCACGCTCTTAGCCGCCGTGGTTGGAATTCGTCATCTCAAGAAAGGCCGCGGTTCTCAGTATCTTCTCAACCTGGCGTACTGGTGCCTGCCTACATCAGTGATGCGCTTCTTTATCAGCATCCTGCCTGACAGCTACAAACGGCACTGGGTCGCCTGACCCCCCTCCGGAGACAACATGGAATTAAAGCTGCGTTCGGCGGGAAACCGCAATATGGCCGTGGCTATTCTGGTGCTGCTCGTTATCACAATCCTCGCGCTGGCGCTCAGCTGGCGCATTTATGGCGATAACCGGGCGCTGATGAATCAGCTCGTTAATAACCGACAGACCATTGTTATTCCCTACGGCGCGGATACGCCGTTCAGTTTTACCGGCGAGCGCGGCGACGCCCGCTACCTGCGCCTGATGGCGCTGGCGTGGATGAACCTGCGCCTCAACATTTCCGACAGCAACGCAGACGCCAGCCATGAAATGCTGCTGGCAGGTGCCTGCGATGGTGCAGAGAAGTCCCTGAAGGGCGTGCTGGCAGATGAAGCCTCACGCGTGAAGGGAAACAGCGGCGGCTCGGTGTTCTATCCGAAAGACGTCAGCGTCTGGCCGGATAAGGGCATCGTCGATGTGTCAGGCGATCTGCAACTGAGCTACGGACTGCACGACGCGAGCCCGGTAAAGAAGCATTACCGCCTGCGCACCGATACACGAAACAACCGTCTCTGCTGGAGCGCTTTCCTGGAGGTTCCCGATGCGTAAATCCCTGCTAATCAGCGCCGTGGCGCTACTGACCGCCTTTGGTGCCCGCGCGGAGCAGCTGACGCTGAGCCCCGGCGCGCGCGTCAACGCGGCGGTGAGTAATACCAACCCCAATTATCTGCGCGTGAATGACGACCGCATTCTCAGCGTGCAGGCTGCGCAGGGGGTGCTGAGCGCCAAATCCCCGACGCCGGAAGGCGCGATTGTGTTTTCCACCCTGACCGACAAGCCGTTCACCATGTTCGTACAGACCGCGTCAGGCTTTGCCTTCTCGGTACAGGCGACCCCGGGAAGGCGCGCGGGCCTGAGCCTGACGGTAGACAACCGCGAGGTGCAGGGCACGGAGGAGGCGAGGCAGTACGAGCAGAAGCAGGACACCTACAGCGCGCTTATCAGCAGCCTGGTCGGGCGTTTCATCACCAACCGCAAGCCTGCGGGCTACGTGCTGAGTAAAAACACCGATGTCCCGGTTAGCGAGTCGGTAAAAAGCGCGTTTGCGCTGCGCCCGGTGACGGCATGGCAGGGTGACCGGGTGCGCATCGTGCGCACGGACATTACCAGCCTTTCCTCGCAGCGCATCCGCCTGAGCGAGCGCTACTTCTGGAGCCCGGGCGTGATGGCTGTGGCGTTTCATCCGCAGCTCGACGTGCTGGAGCCAGGTGCAAAAGTGTCGGTAATAACCGTGTTCCGCACCCGAGGAGGCCCGGATGAACCTTAACAGCCTGGTCCGCAGCAAACAGCGCCGGTTGTTTGCCATCATCCTGGCCGCCGCTGCCGTCATCATCGGCGGTCTGTACCTTGCCAACCGGGGCGTGTCCGGACATTCAGTAAAAAAAGCTGACAAGCCCGACAGTGCTGCTGCCGAACCGGACCTGACCGGGGGCGGGGTGGTGAACACGTTTGACGGCTCGGGACAGGGCTCGCTGCTGGTGAGCGCGCAGAACCGGGAGAAGGAAGCGCGGGAGCAGCTCGCCTCGATGCAGAAAGACTTCAAGTCGCTGAAAGACCAGATGTCGGATGTGATGAACAATAACAAGTCCCTGCAGCAGAACGTCTCCGACCTGATGGAACAGCTGAAAAATCAGCAGGACAAGCCGAAGGCCGCTCCAGGCGGTCAGCAGGGCGCAGGCTATACGCCGCCGCGCGCGGAATACACCTTTGCGCCCGCGCCGGTGCAGAAGGGCCAGATTGATAACCAGACGTTTGACTACTCGCAGTTTGAGCACAAAGCGAAGGACACCTCTTTCTGGGTGCCGACCGGTACGTTCTCCGACGCCATCGTAATTGAAGGCGCCGATGCCAACGCCTCGGTGCGCGGGGAGAACAACCTGGTGCCGATGCAGTTCAAGCTCAAGGGCAAAGCGCACCTGCCAGGCAACAACAAATTCGACCGGTTCGATAACTGCTTCGTGACGGCTGCAGCCTACGGGGACATTTCCAGCGAGCGGGCCATCGTTCAGCTGCAGCGCCTCTCCTGCATCATCGACGGCAAGCACATCGATCAGGCTGTGAAGGGCCACGTCGCTTTTTACGGCAAAAACGGTATCAAGGGCGTGCCGGTGATGCGCAACGGCAAAATCCTCGGGCTGGCCTTTACCTCTGGTGCGCTGGGCGGGCTGGGACAGAGCGCCTCGCAGGTTGGCCAGACGGTGCCCGGCATTGGCGCAACCAGCACGTTGAGCGGCGGAGACGTGGCGCGTGGCGCCATCGGCGGCGGCGTGGGCAAGGCGGCGGACAGGCTGGCCGACTACTATATCGAGCGCGCCGAGCAGTATCACCCGATTATCCCGATCGGCGCGGCGAACCGCGTGGAAGTGGTGTTTATCGAAGGCTTTCGCGCGAAGTTTATTGAGGATGAAGAGGCCGCGAAGCTCGCGAAAGAGCAGCAGCGCTCGGGCGGACAGCAGCAGGACACGCAGACGCGGGAGCAGGGCAACAGCGGCCTGCCGCCGGATCTGGTGGGCAAGCTCGGTGACGCCACCCGCCTCAACATGAATGACTTTGTGACCCCGACCAGTGGCGGGCAGGCGAGGGGTACGACCCCGCAGGACGTGGCGCAATGACGGCTGAAAAAATCCGGCTTCGTCACGCAGAGCACTGCGGCTGGATGGTTTTTACCGAACGGACGGTGAACTGCTTCGGGCGTGAGGCCGACGCGCGCATCCCGGGCCTGCAGGCGCTGGGGTTTGGCGTAAAGAAGCTCTACTGCAAGCCCGGCCTCATCCCGGACGACGGCTACGTCGCCCTGTTCGGGGAAACGCTGCGGCGACTGCTGGAGGTCGCCCCCGGCGATGCCTTTGCCATGAGCATGCTGTCCCGGCTCGGGACCAGCGGCAAAAACGGCGACCTCTTTATCGACTTTACCGAAATCGACGCGCTGTCATCCGGTAGCGTCGGCGGAGAACACCATGAATAACCCGACAGATGTAAGCCATACCCAGCCTGCTGATGACCAGCCTCTTTCTGGTCACTTTCTGACAACGGGCGAAACCGGCGCGGGAAAAACCGCGCTGGCCATGACCCTTATGAAAGACCTTCTCAACCAACACGCAGACGGAGAGCACCATGACTAAAGCTCACTCTTTTATCATCAGCGCGCTGGCCGTAATGCTGAGCGGCTGCGCAGGCATGAACAGCGACTTTGAGTTCGACAAGCCGGCTAAGGACTCCGGGGTCTGGATGTCGCAGGCCGACGATATGTCCGCCGGTAGCAGCGGCAACGCGCCAGCGGCTATCGCGCCGAACGGCTTCACCGGCGCGGGCATTCGCCTGGACGACTACCGCCTGATTGATACCGGCACCATCCGCCTGGACCCGCAGACGGAGACGCAGGCGGGGCGCAGCGGCCTGAACGACGGTATCCCGGTGCGCGTGGCGTCATCCAGCGACGTCCGCCCGTTCACCCGCGAAAACGGCGTCCTGCGCACTGACGCCCGGCAGACGGCGTACTGCAGCGCGGCGCACTGCTTCCCGGAGCCGGCCGCCGCGTTCCGCCGCCCTGACGGCGTGGCGCGCATCTGGATTGCGCCGTATGTCTCCCCCGACAACAACGTCCACATGGGTGAGGTCATCTACAGCGTCTCCAGTCGCAGTGACTGGAGCGGCATTTTGATGTGAGGTCAGCATGAAATTTCTGAAAGGCTTCCGCTTTGACCCGCTGAACGTGGTGGAGACGGTGGCGGGCATTCTGGGGGAGCGCGACACCACGAATGAAACGCGCCAGAAGCTGCAGGACATGGACTACCCCCATATCCGCGACCTGCTGCCTTACCGGGACTATGACAGCGAGAGTCAGATCTGGGTGAACAAGGAGTCAGTGGGCTTCGTGATTGAGTCGCAGCCGCTGATTGGCGCCAACGAGAAGCTGGCCGAAAGCCTGGAGTACCTGCTGCGCGACGTGACCCCCCGCGACGTCCCGCTGCAGGTGATGCTGGTCTCT
>NZ_RMVG01000030.1 GCF_003813865.1 Candidatus Pantoea deserta | reverse complement strand
GTGTCAGTCAAGCGTTTATTTTCGCTTTAACCGACGGTGATTTTCATCACCTCAACACCGCATTCCGTAAGCCGTTGTGCCGTGTCGATGGAGGCGCATTATAGGGAGTCGTTCAGAGAGCGCAACAGCTAAATTGCAGAAAAATGACTGTTCGCTGCATTCCACAGCAAAAGCCCGCCTTATACGCAATTACTCACAAAGTTATCCACAATAGCCCGCTCAGGCGAATTTTTGCGAGCAGCACGCAAACGTTTTCGCTACAATGCCCCGCGACGTCACGGATGCCCCTTTTCGGGGCGTTACCTGAAGTTTGGTCTCTTCTTATTATCAAGAAGCTCGCTAAGCTTGATGTAACGCTCTTATTTACGCGAAACAAAGCCAAGGGATAAAACCACCATGCAACAACGTCGTCCTGTACGCCGCGCTCTGCTGAGTGTCTCAGACAAAGCGGGTATCCTCGAATTTGCTCAGGCGCTCTCACGCCGCGGCGTCGAACTGCTCTCAACAGGCGGAACCGCGCGCCTGCTGGCCGATGCGGGTCTTGCCGTTACCGAAGTGTCTGACTATACCGGCTTCCCGGAAATGATGGATGGACGCGTCAAAACGCTGCACCCTAAAGTGCACGGCGGTATTTTGGGCCGTCGCGGTCAGGACGATGCGATTATGGCGCAGCACGCTATCGAACCTATCGACATGGTGGTCGTTAACCTTTATCCCTTTGCCCAGACCGTGGCGCGCGAGGGCTGCACGCTGGAAGATGCGGTTGAGAATATCGACATCGGCGGTCCGACGATGGTGCGCTCTGCGGCCAAGAACCATAAAGACGTGGCCATTGTGGTAAAGAGCAGCGACTACGACGCGATTGTGGCCGAGATGGACGCCAACGAAAACTCTCTGACGCTGGAAACGCGTTTCGACCTTGCTATCAAAGCGTTTGAACATACCGCCGCCTACGACAGTATGATCGCCAATTACTTCGGCTCGCTGGTTCCCGCCTATCATGGCGAGCGTAATCAACCTGCCGGCCGCTTCCCGCGCACGCTGAACCTGAACTTTATTAAGAAGCAGGATATGCGCTACGGCGAGAACAGCCATCAGGACGCCGCCTTCTATATAGAAGAGAACGTACAGGAAGCTTCCGTAGCCACCGCGCAGCAGGTGCAGGGCAAGGCGCTTTCCTACAACAATATCGCCGATACCGACGCGGCGCTGGAGTGCGTGAAGGCGTTCAGCGAAGCGGCCTGCGTTATCGTTAAGCATGCTAACCCCTGCGGCGTCGCCACGGGCGCATCGATCCTGGAAGCCTATGAGCGTGCTTACAAGACCGATCCCACTTCCGCTTTCGGCGGCATCATCGCCTTTAACCGCGAACTGGACGAAGCCACGGCGCAGGCAATTATCAGCCGTCAGTTTGTTGAAGTGATTATCGCCCCCTCTGCCAGCGAAGCTGCGCTGAAAATCACAGCGGCGAAGCAAAACGTCCGCGTGCTGGTTTGTGGTCAGTGGCAGGAGCGCGTAGCCGGTCTGGATTTCAAACGCGTAACCGGCGGCCTGCTGGTTCAGGATCGCGATTTAGGCATGGTAGACGCCAGCCAGCTGCGTATCGTCAGCAAGCGTCAGCCGAGCGAGCAGGAGCTGCGCGACGCGCTGTTCTGCTGGAAAGTGGCGAAGTTCGTTAAGTCGAATGCCATTGTTTATGCGCGCGACAATATGACTATCGGCATCGGCGCCGGTCAGATGAGCCGCGTTTACTCCGCTAAAATTGCGGGCATCAAAGCCGCAGACGAAGGACTGGAAGTGAAAGGATCGGCGATGGCGTCCGACGCCTTCTTCCCGTTCCGCGACGGTATCGATGCGGCGGCGGCTGTCGGCGTGACCTGTGTGATTCAACCGGGCGGCTCTATCCGCGACGATGAGGTTATCGCTGCCGCCGATGAGCACGGCATCGCCATGATCTTTACTGACATGCGCCACTTCCGCCATTAATTTCCCGGAGAGCAATATGAAAATTTTAGTGATTGGCAACGGCGGTCGCGAGCATGCGCTGGCCTGGAAAGCAGCACAGTCGCCACTGGCGGAAACCGTCTTCGTCGCTCCCGGCAATGCCGGTACGGCGCTGGAGCCTGCGCTGCAAAATGTCGATATTAGCGCTACCGATATCCCTGCCCTGCTGGCGTTCGCCCAGCGCGAGGCAATCGACCTGACTATCGTTGGTCCGGAAGCGCCGCTGGTTATCGGCGTCGTCGATGCCTTCCGCGCGGCGGGCCTGAAAATCTTCGGCCCGACCAAAAATGCCGCGCAGCTGGAAGGCTCTAAGGCCTTTACCAAAGATTTTCTGGCTCGCCATCAGATTCCAACCGCAGAATACCGCAACTTTACCGACGTCGAGGTCGCGCTGGCCTGGCTGCGTGAGAAAGGCGCGCCTATTGTCATTAAGGCTGACGGTCTGGCTGCCGGCAAAGGCGTGATTGTCGCCATGACGCTGGAAGAGGCGGAAGCCGCGGTAAAAGATATGCTGGCTGGCAACGCCTTTGGCGATGCAGGCCACCGTATCGTTATCGAAGAGTTTCTTGAGGGCGAAGAAGCCAGCTTTATCGTTATGGTTGATGGCGAACATGTTCTGCCGATGGCAACCAGCCAGGACCACAAACGCGTCGGCGATGGCGATACCGGACCTAATACCGGCGGTATGGGTGCCTACTCCCCTGCGCCAGTGGTAAGCGATGAGATCCACCAGCGCGTCATGGATCAGGTGATCTGGCCAACCGTGCGCGGCATGGCAGCGGAAGGCAATGTCTATACCGGCTTCCTGTATGCCGGTCTGATGATCGATCAATCAGGTCAGCCTAAAGTGATCGAATTTAACTGCCGCTTCGGCGATCCGGAGACGCAGCCGATCATGCTGCGCTTGCAGTCGGATCTGGTCGATCTTTGCCTGGCCGCCTGCGAAGGCGCGCTGGATCAAAAAGATTCGCAGTGGGATCCGCGACCGGCGCTAGGCGTGGTGCTGGCGGCGGGCGGCTATCCGGGCGACTACGTCAACGGCGAGCAGATCCACGGCCTGCCGCTGGAAGAGGTTGAAGATGGCAAGGTGTTCCATGCCGGCACGCGCCTCGAAAACGATCTGGTGCTGACCAATGGCGGTCGCGTGCTCTGCGTGACCGCGCTGGGCAGCGACGTAGCGGCGGCGCAAAAACGCGCCTATGAGCTGGCCCAGCCCATCTCGTGGAACGGCAGCTTCTGCCGCCGCGACATCGGCTATCGCGCCATTAATCGCAAGTAAGCAACAAGGGGCACCGCAGGTGCCCCTTTTTTTGCCTTAAAAATCTGCCTCTGTCGGCTGCGAGTCGCAGCTTTCTCCCGGCGCGGCGCGCAACAGCTGCGTGCCCTCTGGCGCTTCCAGCCACGACACCAGCAAAGTGCCGCCGTCGCGCTGCCTTGCCAGCGTCTGCAGCGCATAATCATCAAAGGAGGGCGATACCCGCTCCCCGTCGCAGCGCTTAATCTGATTTCCACCCAGCCACTGGCCCTGTTTCAGCGCCACTCGGCCGCTGAGCAGCGCATTGCTCTGCGCCAGCATGCGCTGCGCGTCAAACTTGTAGAGTTCAATCGTATCCGCATCAACCGCCTCGCGCCGACCGGCAAGCTGTCGCTGCATAAAGCTAAGGCTGCCGTCTTGATCGAAACGCAGCGTCACATCATTCGGCTGGTTGCCGCCAACGTGACGCTCCACGCTGATCAGCTTCTCCTCCTGCCACAGATAATCGGTGGTCTCGCTCGCGTCACCGTTAAAGGGCGTGTAGAGGGTACGTAGATGCACAGAGGCATGGCCGCTGTTTTTACGCCAGATACGCACCGCGCCACGATCGGCAAGATAGCCGCTGGCGGTGAAAGGAGGAATGTCAGGGGTGGAACTGCACCCTGAAAGCAAAAGTAGAAAGAGAGGAGCAAACCAGGAGTGCAAGCGCAGATTCGGCATAGCTGGTCCCAAATACAAAAGGGGCGAAATCGCCCCTTCTTTTAAATTCTGACCGCAGTGCGACGTCTTATTTAACAGAGTCTTTCAGCGCTTTACCAGATACGAACGCCGGTACGTTTGCCGCAGCGATTTTGATCTCTTTGCCAGTCTGCGGGTTGCGACCGGTACGCTCAGCGCGGTGGTTCACTTTAAAAGTACCAAAACCAACCAGTTGTACAGCATCACCTTCTTTCAGAGACTCAGTGATCGCAGCCAGGGTAGATTCCAGAGCCGCTTTAGCCTGGGTTTTTGACAGGTCCGCTTTTTCCGCGATCACATCAATCAGTTGAGTCTTGTTCATAAGTTATCCTTAAAGTGTATTTATCGCTCGCTAAGCAACGAGTGCGAGGGAAAAGCCATATTCTGGCACTCTTCAGCCTGCACGCACCGATAGCCACAATTTTCAGCCCCCCAAATGTAGACCAGACAGGGGGCCGATGTGAAGCCTCCAGGCGCGCTAATTCGGGCCTGAAGTCACGTTTTCCCGCCTTACTGCTGAAAATTTATACCGATGTTGCTGATTCCCGCCTCCCGCAGGTCCAGACGCAATCCTTTGATCAATTCAAGGTCTCGTTCTTCGCAGTCGGCAAGCAGGCGAAAAATCTCCCATTGCAGATCCCACTCGTCAATAACGGCCTGGTTTTCCCGCAGCTCTTCGTCGCTCATTTCGCGCCCAGCCTGGGTCATCTCCAGCATCGCAACGGTAGTAATCGATGTCCTGCTGACCTCGATTGCATGCTCCAGCGTTTCGCCGCTCAGCATCGCATGCAGCGTTTCGCTTAATGCGACGCAGGCGTCGATTGCCGGATAAACGCCGTACACCTCAAATGCCTCGCCATCGGGAATCGCCGCTTCAAGCTTTTCCAGCTGGCTGTCGAAATTGATTTTAGCGTCTTTGACCGTCAGGCTTTCCCAGACTAAATCAAGGATGCGGCGGTAAAGCGCCGGATCGGCAAATTCGGTCTGCTGGCAGAACGCCCAGTAGTTAGGAAACATACGCTCGCACAGGCAAGCCATAAACGTCAGGTGCTGCCAGCTTTCCAGCTTTGCCAGACGCAGGTGAACGGGGTTTTGTAACATGAACAAGGCTCTTCATCGTTTAGCTGGCGGCAGTGTACCGCAAAAGCACCGCCAGCACAGCGTTAAAGCGCGTTTTGCCAGCGTTGAAAGGCGGTACGGTTCGACGCGACGGCGTCAGCCCAGCGCGTGGGTTCCGGCAGCCGATAGCCGCCCATGCACTTCTCTACCCAGTGCAGCGCGCTGTCCAGGCTGACGCGGTGGCCGGTCGCCACGAAAAGCGGATTGCAGCGCGCTTTGCTGCGCCACACCCAGCCAATCTGCTCGCCCTTATCCATCAGCGGCTGGCGCGAGCCTGGCTCTGCGCCCAGCTCGGCAAAACGCCCGCACAGTCGCTTTTTCGCCACGCCAATGGTGGGGACATCTACCATCAGGCCAAAGTGCGACGCGACGCCAAGCCGACGCGGATGCGAGATGCCATGCCCGTCGACGAAAAGCAGGTCCGGCTTACGCTCAAGGGTATTCCACGCCGCCAGCAGCGCCGGGTATTCGCGAAAAGAGAGAAAGCCGGGGATATAGGGCATGGTGGTGGCGATGCGCGCCACGCGATGCTCCACCAGCTTCAGAGAGGGATATTCAAGGATAACCAGGGCGGCGCGCGTCACCGCCCCTTCCTGTTCGAATCCGACATCGGCGCCGCCGATAAACCGTGGCGGCAGGACCTCGAAATCATCCTGCCGCACTACTTCTGCCGCGCGCTGAAGCTGCTCCGCACGCAGTGCAGCAATATCCATATTTACTCCTGGTGATAGTGGCCTGAGAGACGGTGTACCGCCTCAACAAACACGCCTGCATGTTCTGGCGGCACATCCTGATGGATGCCATGTCCCAGGTTGAAGACGTGACCGCTGCCCGCGCCGAAGCCTTCGAGAATGCCCGCGACTTCCTGCTCGATACGCGCAGCTGGCGCATAAAGCATAGACGGATCCATGTTGCCCTGTAGGGCGACTGTATCACCCACGCGGCGGCGCGCGTCGCCGATGTCGGTGGTCCAGTCGAGACCAAGCGCGTCGCAGCCGGTGGCGGCCATCGCTTCCAGCCACTGTCCGCCGCCTTTGGTAAACAGCGTAATCGGCACGCGGCGGCCTTCGTTCTCATGCAGCACGCTGTCGACGATTTTATGCATGTAGTAGAGCGAGAACGCCTGATAGTCGCGGCCTGTCAGGACGCCGCCCCAGGTGTCGAACACCATGACCGACTGCGCGCCCGCGCGAATTTGCGCGTTAAGATAGAGGATCACGCTGTCTGCCAGCTTATCGAGCATGGCATGCAGCGTAGCCGGATCGGCGTACATCATTTTTTTAATTTTCGTGAAGGCTTTGCTGCTGCCGCCTTCGACCATATAGGTCGCCAGCGTCCAGGGGCTGCCGGAGAAACCGATCAGCGGGACTTCGCCCTTCAGGTTTTTGCGGATGGTGCGCACCGCATTCATGACATAGCCCAGCTCCTGCTCAGGATCGGGCACCGGCAGCTTATCGACGTCGGCGCGGCAGGTAATCGGGCTGGAAAAACGCGGACCTTCGCCGGTCTCAAAATAGAGTCCAAGCCCCATCGCATCGGGAATGGTCAGAATATCGCTGAAGAGGATCGCCGCATCAAGCGGATAACGACGCAGCGGCTGTAGCGTCACCTCACATGCCAGCTCGGCGTTTTTACACAGCGACATAAAATCACCCGCCTGGGCGCGCGTCGCTTTGTATTCCGGTAAATAACGCCCGGCTTGTCGCATCATCCATACCGGGGTGACATCAACCGGCTGACGTAACAGGGCGCGCAGATAACGATCGTTCTTCAGTTCACTCATTTCAGGACTCTCTCAATTTCAGGCGCGTAGTGTAGCACTTCTCAGGCTTCCGCGCGGCAGATGGCAACGGTATCTTCGATCAGTCGGCGCGCCACGGTACCCGGCGGCGGCAACTGCGGCAGCGCGTCATAGCGATACCAGCCCGCGTCCAGCAGCTCTTTATTGTCGATTTGCAGATCGCCGCCGTCATACTCGGCCATAAACGCCATCATCAGCGAGTGAGGGAATGGCCACGGCTGCGAGGTGACATAACGCAAATTTTTGACGCGCACGTTGCTCTCTTCCATCACCTCGCGCGCAACGGCCTGCTCCAGCGTCTCCCCGACTTCGACAAAGCCCGCCAGCACGGTATAGATGCTGTTGCGATGTCGCGCATGGTTCGCCAGTAAAATCTCATCGCCGCGGCGAATGGCGACAATAACGCAGGGCGCGATTTGCGGGTAGTAGCGTTCGCGGCAGTGCGCGCACAGGCAGGCGTTTTCATGTTTGCTCAGGTGCATTTCATGGCCGCAGTAGCCGCAGAAACGGTGCGAACGATAAAACTCCGCCAGCTGGACGGCGCGTCCGGCGAGCTGAAACAGCCCAGCCTCTTCATCAATCAGCTGACGTACGGAGAACATATCGCGCTCACGATTTTCACACACCAGCCATACCGTTTCGCCTTGCCACTCGCCGACAGACTGCGCGCGGCTTCCCACCAGCTTAAACGCAGCGGCGCTGCCGTGCGGCAGATCACCCTGCGGCAACCAAAGTTTCTGTTCGTGGCTGACAACCCACCATCCAGCGTCTACGCTTGAGATCTCACGTTGCATATAATTCGTCATCCTTAGCGTCGAAGTGATACGCTGAAGTCCTGATGTTAAGTGTGTAGACAAACAACTATACCCTAAATCGTTCAGCTTGCAGGCGGCCTCAGCCCAGCCCCAGTTACTACGGTAGAGGGATTTTATTTACATGGAGTCAGAAATGCTTAACCAGTTAAATGTCCTGACCGAGCGCGTAGGTGGCAGTAACGAACTGGTAGATTCGTGGCTGGATGCCCGTCGCCAGCTACTTGTTTCTTATTACCACCTCGTTGGGCTGAAGCCTAACAAAGATGCGCTCACCACTTTAGACGAGCAGGCGCTCGACAATTTTTGTCACGGCCTGGTCGATTACCTCTCTGCCGGTCATTTCAGCATTTACGAACGCATCATTAATGAAATGGAAGGCGACAGCCCGATGATTGCGGCGGCGCAGATTTATCCGCCGCTGGAGGCGAATACCGAACGTCTGATGCAGCTCTATGACGGTCATCTGCAACAGTCTATCGACGATGATAACTGCGTGGATTTCCAGCTGGCGCTGTCGGAAGTCGGCGAAGTGCTGGAAGCGCGCTTTACGCTGGAAGATAAGCTGATCCAGCTTGCCTGGGATAACAAGCTGGTACGCGCGCCGGTCGCGAACGACAGCAGCCAGCTGTCTCGCCCGGCTTAAGGTTACTCAGTTGTAAATCGCTTGTTATTCTGCAATAGCCCTTTTATGCTGAACGGGTTTTCGGCGTTATTGTCGAAAACCCGTTTTGTTTTTTGAGCTACTCATTTTTTTGCAACGTAGCCGAAGTAAACGAGATTTCTGGCGTCGTGAGCGCAGCCAGTTCACGCTCGGACAGCGCGCAGGGACGGGAGCATACTGAAGTATGTGACCGTCACGAGCACTGCCCAGGCGTGGAATGGCAAGCGTAATAGCCAGAAAATCGTTTACGCATCTTGTCGGAGTGCCCGCAAGGGCTGAGACCGTTAATTCGGGATCCGCGGAACCTGATCAGGTTAGAACCTGCGAAGGGAACAAGAGTAAAGATCATCAGTACGCTGGCGCTTTCCGCCTGTCGTTTCTGTTACTCCTTCCGAACTCCGGACAAGCAACGTTCCCCATTAACAGGAAAATTGCTATGTCTATGACCAAAACCAACCGACGTGAACAGCGCGCTCAGGCGCAGGCCTTTATCGACTCGCTTCAGGGCGGCGTCGCCTTCCCTAATTCCACACGCATCTGGATTCAGGGGAGCCGCGACGATATTCGCGTGCCGATGCGGGAAATTCAGCTCAGCCCAACGCTGACGGGCGGCAGCAAAGCGCAACCGCGCTATGAAGAGAATGAGCCAGTGCCGGTTTACGATACCGCCGGGCCTTACGGCGATCCCAGTGCCGTTATCGACGTGCAGCGCGGTCTGGCGAAGCTGCGCGCCGGCTGGATCGCCGAACGCGACGACAGCGAACCCCTGACGCATATCAGTTCACACTATACGCAGCAGCGCCTGGCCGACGAGGGGCTGGATCATCTGCGCTTCGACCAGCTACCGCAGCCGCGGCGCGCAAAAGCGGGACGTCGCGTCACACAGCTTCACTATGCGCGTCAGGGCAGGATCACGCCGGAAATGGAATTTATCGCGCTGCGTGAGAACATGGGCCGCGAGCGTATTCGCAGCGAAATACTCCGCCAGCAGCATCCCGGCCACAGCTTTGGCGCGCAGCTGCCGGAAAACATCACCCCTGAGTTTGTGCGTCAGGAAGTAGCCGCCGGACGCGCGATCATTCCTGCTAACATTAACCATCCAGAATCCGAGCCGATGATTATTGGCCGCAACTTCCTGGTAAAGGTTAACGCGAATATTGGCAATTCCGCCGTGACCTCCTCGATTGAAGAAGAGGTCGAGAAGCTGGTCTGGTCAACGCGCTGGGGCGCCGACACCGTAATGGATCTCTCTACGGGGCGCTATATCCATGAAACCCGCGAATGGATCCTGCGCAACAGCCCGGTTCCCATCGGCACCGTGCCGATTTATCAGGCGCTGGAAAAAGTCAACGGCGTTGCCGAGAACCTCGACTGGGCGGTATTCCGCGACACCCTGCTGGAGCAGGCGGAGCAAGGGGTCGATTACTTCACCATTCACGCCGGGGTTCTGCTGCGCTACGTGCCGATGACGGCAAAGCGTCTGACCGGCATTGTGTCGCGCGGCGGATCCATTATGGCGAAGTGGTGTCTGTCGCATCATCGCGAAAGCTTTCTGTATGAGCACTTCCGTGACATCTGCGAAATCTGCGCGGCCTACGATGTGGCGCTGTCGCTTGGCGACGGGCTGCGCCCCGGCTCTATTCAGGATGCGAACGACGAAGCGCAGTTTGCGGAGCTGCGCACGCTTGGCGAGCTGACGAAAATTGCCTGGGAGTATGACGTACAGGTGATGATTGAAGGTCCGGGTCATATCCCCATGCAGATGATCCGTCGCAATATGACCGAGCAGCTGGAGCACTGTCACGAAGCGCCTTTCTATACGCTGGGTCCCCTGACGACCGATATTGCGCCGGGCTACGATCACTTTACCTCTGGTATCGGCGCCGCGATGATTGGCTGGTTCGGCTGCGCGATGCTCTGCTACGTCACGCCTAAAGAGCATCTGGGCCTGCCGAATAAAGAGGATGTGAAGCAGGGGTTAATCACCTATAAAATCGCCGCTCACGCGGCCGATCTGGCGAAAGGCCATCCTGGCGCTCAGATTCGCGACAACGCTATGTCCAAAGCGCGCTTTGAATTTCGCTGGGAAGATCAGTTCAATCTGGCGCTCGATCCGCACACCGCGCGCGCCTATCACGACGAAACCCTGCCGCAGGAATCGGGCAAAGTGGCTCACTTCTGTTCGATGTGCGGTCCCAAATTCTGCTCAATGAAAATTACGCAAGAAGTACGCGACTATGCAGCCCGTCAGGAAGCCGCGGCGCAGCCGGTTGAAGTCAGCATGCGGCAGATGTCGGAAACTTTTCGCCGTCGCGGCGGCGAACTTTATCACTCAGCCGACGCGCTGAACGAGGAGAACCCGTGAACGCACCTTTTCCCGCCACCGCGCCGCGCTTAGGCCTTTATCCCGTCGTCGACAGCGTAGAGTGGATCGCCCGGCTGCTGGAAGCCGGCGTGCGCACCATCCAGCTACGCATCAAGGATCGCCGCGACGAGGATGTCGAACCCGCCGTAGCCCAGGCGATTGCGCTCGGTAAGCGGTACCGCGCGCGCCTTTTTATCAACGACTACTGGCAGCTGGCGATTAAGCACCATGCCTATGGCGTCCATCTGGGGCAGGAAGATCTGAATGACGCTAATCTGGATGCTATTCGCGAAGCCGGTCTGCGGCTGGGCGTATCGACCCACGACGATGCTGAGCTGGAGCGCGCGCTGGCGATACGGCCGTCTTATATCGCGCTGGGGCATATCTTTCCTACGCAGACCAAAGCGATGCCCTCTGCGCCGCAGGGGCTGGCCGAGTTGCAACGCCATATCGCGCGGCTCGATAACATTTCGACCGTGGCTATTGGCGGCATCAGCATTGCGCGTGCGCCGGAAGTGCTGGCGACGGGCGTAGGCAGCATCGCGGTGGTGAGCGCGATTACTCAGGCCGCGGACTGGCGCGCCGCAACGCAAACCTTGCTCAGGCTGGCCGAACCGCCTGGCGCGTAATCAGGAAGCCGCCTCGCAAAGTGCGGTAAGCCACTGCAACAGCGGCAGAAAAAACAGGAGACGGCGCGCAGCGATAATGTTTGTCGCTCGCGCCCTTTTTGCTTTTCGCTACAGTGGCTTTCGCCGGGTGGAGATACCCGGCCAGGGCCGGAAACTCCCTTCATCCTCTCTGGCCCTGCCCTCATCACTTAGCCAGGAGGACGTCATGTTGCATGGATGGTGGAGAATGTTCGCTCGCGCAGGCGGCTATCGCGCGCTCGACTGCCTTACCGACGGTTGCCAGCGCCTGTTCGACGCGCTCGTCCGGCGTTATCGCAAAGCTCAGTCGCAGACAGTTGCGATATTTGCCCGACGCGGAAAAGAGAGAACCCACCGCAATCTGAATATGGGAATCAAGCAGCTCGCGGTTAAGACGCACGGCGTCAAAGGCTTCCGGCAGTTCGATCCACATCATAAAACCTCCCTGCGGCCGCGAAACGCAGATGCCGCACGGAAAATAGTGGCGCACCCAGCAGCTAAAGCTGTCGTAATTGCGCTGGTAAAACTGACGCATACGCCGCAGATGCGGCTGATAGTGGCCCTGGCGAATAAACTCCGCCAGCGCATGCTGCCCCAGCGTGTTGCTCGAACCAGTAGAGATATATTTCATATGCAGCACGCGATCGCGATAGCGTCCCGGCGCCACCCAGCCGATACGCAGCCCCGGCGCAATGGTTTTCGAAAACGAACTACAGAGCAGAACGCGGCCATCCAGATCCATGGATTTCAGCGTGGCGGGTCGGGGATAGTCCCAGGCCAGCTCGCCGTACACGTCATCTTCGATAATGGCCACGTCGAAACGCTGCGCCAGCGTCAGCAGCGCCTGTTTGCGCGCGTCCGGCATAATGAATCCCAGCGGATTATTACAGTTAGGCACCACCATCACCGCTTTGATTGGCCACTGCTCAAAAGCCAGTTCGAGCGCCTCGAGGCTGATGCCGGTGACCGAATCAGTGGGAATTTCAATGGCCCGAATACCGAAGCCGCGCAGCGTCTGCATGATGCCGTGGAACGAGGGCGACTCCACCGCAATAATATCGCCCGGTTCGCAAACCGCGCGAATCGATACCGACAGCGCCTCGTGGCAGCCGGTAGTGACAACAATATCCTCCAGCGACAGCTGACAGCCGCTGTCGATTGCCAGCCGCGCGATCTGCTCGCGCAGGCCGACCACGCCATAAAGGTTGTCATAGCCGAGCAGCTGCGTTTCCTGCTTCTGCGCCTGACGGCTGAGCATCTTCCACAGCGGTTTCAGCGTGGGCTGAGCGAGACTGGGCATACCGCTGCCCAGTTGCAGCGTATTCGCCTCCTGGCGGCTGTCGAGCAGATCCAGCACCGATTCCCACTGCGTGATTTCTACCGGACGCTGCACCGGCCGCGTCAGGGCCGGTACCGGCGGCGCCGCTTTACGCGGCGCCACAAAATAGCCAGAGCGCGGCTGCGGCAGAATCAACTGCTTCTCCTCCAGCATATGATACGCCTGCTGCACGGTGCTGATACTGACGCCATGCTCAACGCTCAGGCTGCGCACAGAGGGTAGCTTCTCCCCACTGCGGTAAAGGCCCTGCTCGATGCGCTGCGCCAGATGCATCGCCAGTCGCTGATAACGTGTCATAACTGACTCCTTAGCCTGAAGAGAAAAACAGTACAGATAAGCTGTTTTTTTAGCATTCAGATGCCGCTTAGCGCAATCTGTATGTTAAACAAAATCGATTTTTGCGTCTGTATCCTTTTTCTGCTCCGGCAGAAAATGTCTCTCAGTTAACTCAGCGAGGGCAGAAAAATGGGATATGAAGAAAATCGTGCGGCAAAACCTTTCGCGGTGACGCCCTGGAGTCTGATACGCGATCTCGTACGCTACCTCAGGCAGATAAAGCGGCAACGTCAGACCCGACGCATACTTTCGCATCTGAATGATGCGCAGCTGAAAGATATTGGCCTGACGCGCGGCGATATAGAGCGTGAACGGTGGTAAGACGCGGTCTCTCCTTCTTTTGCCGATTCACCGTATTGCGCCCATAAAAAAACCCTGCCGAAGCAGGGTTTTTTATCAGGCGAAGAGCGATTACTCGTCGTCGCTACCGCCGAGACCAGCGTTCAGCAGTTCAGCCAGGCTTGCAGAGGCTTCATCCGCAGTAACCTGCGGTGCTACCGGTGCTTCACCTGCCTGACGGCGACGCATACGATCCTGATGGTAAGCGTAACCCGTACCGGCCGGGATCAGACGACCCACGATCACGTTCTCTTTCAGGCCGCGCAGTTCGTCACGCTTGCCTGCCACAGCGGCTTCGGTCAGGACACGTGTAGTCTCCTGGAACGAGGCTGCCGAGATGAACGATTCGGTTGCCAGCGACGCTTTGGTGATACCCAGCAGATCGCGCATGTAAGTCGCGCCGATTTTGCCGTTCGCTTCCAGATCGCGGTTAGAGATCTTGATGCGAGACACTTCTGCCTGCTCGCCTTCCAGGAAGTCGGTGCTTCCCGCGCTCATGATGGTTGCTTTACGCAGCATCTGGCGAACGATGACTTCGATGTGCTTATCGTTAATCTTAACGCCTTGCAGACGGTAAACTTCCTGCACTTCGTTAGTGATATAACGGGTCACAGCATGGACGCCACGCAGACGCAGAATGTCATGCGGAGATTCCGGACCGTCGGAAACCACGTCACCACGTTCTACACGCTCACCTTCAAATACGTTGAGCTGACGCCATTTCGGGATCATCTCTTCGTACGGCTCGCTGCCGTCAACCGGCGTAATCACCAGGCGACGTTTACCTTTGGTCTCTTTGCCGAAGGAGATGATGCCGCTGATCTCCGCCAGAATCGCTGGCTCTTTCGGACGACGCGCTTCGAACAGGTCGGCAACGCGCGGCAGACCACCGGTAATATCCTTGGTACCGCCAGATTCCTGAGGCACACGCGCCAGGGTGTCACCAGAGCTGATCTTCACGCCGTCTTCCAGCTGAACGATCGCTTTGCCCGGCAGGAAGTACTGAGCCGGCATATCTGTGCCCGGAATCAGAACGTCTTCGCCCTGTGCATCGACGATTTTCAGCGCCGGACGCAGGTCTTTACCACCAGAGGTACGCTCAGCGGTATCCAGCACCACCAGCGAAGAGAGACCGGTCAGTTCGTCAGTCTGACGCGTGATGGTCTGGCCATCGATCATGTCAGTAAAGCGAATGAAGCCGCTCACTTCGGTGATAACCGGCATGGTATGCGGATCCCAGTTTGCTACGGTTTCGCCCGCTGCAACCTGCTCGCCGTCACCTTTCGCCATGGTCGCGCCGTAAGGAACTTTATAGCTCTCTTTAGTACGGCCAAACTCATCGATCATTTTCAGTTCGACGTTACGCGAGGTAATAACCAGTTTGCCAGCGGAGTTGGTTACCGACTTGGCGTTGGTCAGTTTGATAGTACCTTTGTTCTTCACCTGAATGCTGGATTCAGCTGCCGCACGCGATGCCGCACCACCGATGTGGAAGGTACGCATGGTCAGCTGAGTACCCGGCTCACCGATGGACTGTGCCGCGATAACACCGATCGCTTCACCTTTGTTGATGATGTGACCACGTGCCAGGTCGCGACCATAGCAGTGGGCGCACACGCCAAAATCGGTTTCACAGCTAACCACAGAGCGAACCTTGATGGTGTCGACAGAGTTTTGTTCAACCACATCACACCAGTGCTCATCCAGCAGCGTATTACGCGGAACCAGAATGTCAGCGGTGCCCGGCTTCAGCACGTCTTCAGCGGTCACACGACCCAGTACGCGCTCACGCAGCGGCTCTTTAACGTCGCCACCTTCGATAACCGGCGTCATCATGATGCCTTCGAACGTGCCGCAGTCATCTTCGGTCACAACCAGATCCTGCGCAACGTCAACCAGACGACGCGTCAGATAACCGGAGTTCGCAGTTTTCAGTGCGGTATCCGCCAGACCTTTACGCGCGCCGTGGGTCGAGATGAAGTACTGGAGTACGTTCAGACCTTCACGGAAGTTCGCAGTGATCGGCGTTTCGATGATGGAGCCATCCGGCTTAGCCATCAGACCACGCATACCCGCCAGCTGACGAATCTGAGCCGCAGAACCACGCGCACCAGAGTCGGCCATCATAAAGATGCTGTTAAAGGAAACCTGTTTCTCTTCTTCGCCGTCACGGTTAATCACGGTTTCAGTAGAGAGGTTTTCCATCATCGCCTTCGCTACGCGCTCGTTCGCCGCAGCCCAGATATCGATGACTTTGTTGTAACGCTCGCCCGCGGTAACCAGACCAGACTGGAACTGCTCCTGAATCTCAGCAACTTCCGCTTCCGCTTCGGTGATGATTTCGACTTTCTTCGCCGGGATCACCATGTCATCGATACCTACAGACGCACCAGAGCGCGCCGCATAGGCGAAACCGGTGTACATCGTCTGGTCAGCAAAGATAACGGTCGGCTTCAGACCCAAAATGCGGTAACAGGTGTTCAGCATTTTAGAGATCGCTTTCTTACCCAGCGCCTGGTTGACGATGGAGTAAGGCAGACCTTTCGGTACGATCATCCACAGGATCGCACGACCAATAGTGGTGTCGATCAGGCTGGTTTTCGCAACGAACTCGTCCTGCTCGTTTTTGCTGTATTCAGTAATACGCACTTTAACGCGCGCATGCAGCTCGGCCAGGCCAGCACGGTAAACGCGCTCGGCTTCTTTCGGGCCAGTCAGCACCATGCCTTCGCCGCGCGCATTAACTTTGTCGCGGGTCATATAGTACAGACCCAGAACAACGTCCTGAGACGGAACGATGATAGGCTCGCCGTTCGCCGGTGACAGGATGTTGTTGGTCGACATCATCAGCGCACGCGCTTCCAGCTGCGCTTCCAGCGTCAGCGGAACGTGAACAGCCATCTGGTCGCCATCGAAGTCGGCGTTATAGGCCGCACACACCAGCGGGTGCAGCTGAATAGCTTTACCTTCGATCAGAACCGGTTCAAACGCCTGGATACCCAGACGGTGCAGCGTAGGCGCACGGTTCAGCAGAACCGGGTGCTCGCGGATAACTTCGTCCAGAATATCCCAGACCACCGCTTCTTCGCGCTCAACCATTTTCTTCGCGGCTTTGATGGTGGTGGCCAGGCCACGCAGCTCCAGCTTGCCGTAGATAAATGGTTTGAACAGTTCCAGCGCCATCTTCTTCGGCAGACCGCACTGATGCAGACGCAGGTATGGACCTACGGTGATCACCGAACGACCGGAGTAGTCAACACGCTTACCGAGCAGGTTCTGACGGAAACGACCCTGCTTACCTTTGATCATATCGGCCAAAGATTTCAGCGGACGCTTGTTAGAACCGGTGATCGCACGACCGCGACGACCGTTATCCAGCAGGGCGTCAACCGCTTCCTGAAGCATACGTTTTTCGTTGCGTACGATAATGTCCGGCGCAGCCAGATCCAGCAGACGCTTCAGACGGTTGTTACGGTTGATGACGCGACGGTAGAGATCGTTCAGATCTGAAGTCGCGAAACGACCGCCGTCCAGCGGAACCAGCGGACGCAGATCCGGCGGCAGTACGGGCAGCACGGTCAGGATCATCCACTCTGGTTTGTTGCCAGACTGAACAAAGGCTTCCAGCAGCTTGATGCGCTTGGTCAGCTTCTTACGCTTGGTCTCGGAGTTAGTTTCGTTCAGCTCTTCACGCAGCTGCTCGCACTCTTGCTCCAGATCCATGTTTTTCAGCAGCGCCTGGATCGCCTCTGCACCCATCTTCGCGTCGAATTCGTCACCGAACTCTTCCAGCGCGTCAAGGTACTGCTCTTCAGTCAGAATCTGACGTTTTTCGAGGTTGGTCATGCCACCTTCGACAACAACGTAGGATTCAAAGTAAAGCACGCGTTCGATGTCGCGCAGCGGCATATCCAGCAGCAGACCGATACGGGACGGCAGCGACTTCAGGAACCAGATATGGGCGGTTGGAGAAGCCAGCTCGATGTGGCCCATGCGCTCACGACGCACTTTAGTCTGGGTCACTTCGACGCCGCACTTCTCACAGATCACACCGCGGTGTTTCAGGCGCTTGTACTTACCGCACAGGCACTCGTAATCTTTTACCGGTCCGAAAATACGGGCGCAGAAAAGACCGTCACGCTCCGGCTTGAAGGTACGGTAGTTAATGGTTTCCGGCTTTTTCACTTCACCGAAAGACCAGGAACGGATCATGTCTGGCGAAGCCAGCGCAATTTTGATCGCATCAAACTCTTCGGTTTTAGTTTGCGCTTTCAGAAACTTAAGTAAGTCTTTCACGGATTAGCTCCCGTCGGAGTGGAACTCTCAGGGGCGCGCAGCGCAGGCCGCGCGCCCCATAACCAGTACTTGCGAGTGCTTACTCGTCTTCCAGCTCGATGTTGATACCCAGCGAGCGAATCTCTTTCAACAGTACGTTGAAGGATTCCGGCATGCCCGGTTCCATCTGATGGTTGCCGTCGACGATGTTTTTATACATCTTCGTACGACCGTTCACGTCATCAGACTTAACGGTAAGCATTTCCTGAAGGGTATATGCCGCGCCGTAAGCTTCCAGCGCCCACACTTCCATCTCACCGAAGCGCTGACCACCGAACTGTGCTTTACCACCCAGCGGCTGCTGCGTGACCAGGCTGTAAGAACCGGTGGAACGCGCATGCATCTTGTCATCAACCAGGTGGTTCAGTTTCAGCATGTACATGTAGCCCACGGTTACCGGACGCTCAAACTGCTCGCCGGTACGGCCGTCAAACAGCGTAATCTGGCCTGAAGTCGGCAAATCTCCCAGCTGTAACAGCTCTTTGATTTCGCTCTCTTTCGCACCGTCAAACACCGGCGTCGCGATCGGCATACCTTTTTTCAGGTTCTCAGCCAGACGCAACACTTCATCATCAGAGAAGGTGTTCAGGTCAACGCGCTGACGCACGTCCGCGCCCAGGTCATAGGCGCGCTGGATGAATTCGCGCAGTTTCGCGACTTCTTCCTGACGCTTCAGCATGGCGTTGATCTTGTCGCCGATACCTTTTGCTGCCATACCCAGATGGGTTTCCAGGATCTGACCGATGTTCATACGTGACGGTACGCCCAGCGGGTTCAGTACGATGTCGACCGGCGTGCCGTTCTCGTCGTAAGGCATATCTTCGATCGGGTTGATCTTGGAGATAACACCTTTGTTACCGTGACGGCCTGCCATCTTGTCGCCTGGCTGAATCTGACGCTTAACGGCCAGATACACCTTAACGATTTTCAGCACGCCCGGCGCGAGGTCGTCGCCCTGGGTGATCTTACGACGCTTGGCTTCGAGTTTTTTCTCAAACTCGTGCTTCAGTTCGTCGTACTGTTCAGCCAGTTGTTCCAGCGCGTTTTGCTTCTCTTCGTCAGTCAGGCCCAGCTCCAGCCAGCGCTCGCGCGGCAGCTTGGCGAGCTTGTCGGCTTCAACGCCGCCAGAGATCAGAACAGCCTGGATACGGCCAAACAGGCCCGCTTCAAGGATCTGCAACTCTTCAGACAAATCTTTCTTCGCCTGCTTCAGCTGCATCTCTTCGATTTCCAGCGCACGCTTGTCTTTTTCCACGCCATCGCGGGTAAAGACCTGTACGTCGATAACCGTACCGGAAACGCCATTCGGCACGCGCAGTGACGAATCTTTCACGTCAGAGGCTTTTTCACCGAAGATCGCGCGCAGCAGTTTCTCTTCCGGCGTCAGCTGGGTTTCACCTTTTGGCGTCACCTTACCAACCAGAATATCGCCACCGGTCACTTCCGCGCCGATATAGACGATACCGGATTCATCCAGTTTCGAGAGCGCCGCTTCACCCACGTTCGGGATGTCAGCGGTGATCTCTTCTGGTCCCAGCTTGGTGTCGCGAGACACGCACGCCAGTTCCTGGATGTGGATAGTGGTGAAACGGTCTTCCTGAACCACACGCTCGGAAACGAGGATGGAGTCTTCGAAGTTGTAACCGTTCCACGGCATGAAGGCTACGCGCATGTTCTGACCCAGCGCCAGCTCGCCCAGATCGGTTGACGGACCGTCAGCCAGCACGTCGCCGCGCTCGACCGGCTCGCCCAGCGATACACACGGCATCTGGTTGATGCAGGTGTTCTGGTTAGAACGGGTGTACTTAGTCAGGTTGTAAATGTCGATGCCCGCTTCGCCCGGATACATCTCATCTTCGTTAACTTTGATAACGATACGAGAAGCATCAACGTACTGAACGGTACCGCCACGTTTCGCCACGGCAGTTACGCCGGAGTCAACCGCAACCGCGCGCTCCATACCGGTACCAACCAGCGGCTTATCAGCACGCAGAGTAGGTACAGCCTGACGTTGCATGTTCGCACCCATCAGGGCGCGGTTAGCATCATCGTGCTCCAGGAACGGGATCAGTGACGCACCGACAGAAACCACCTGCTGGGTGGAGACGTCCATGTAGTCAACCTGATCGCGGCTGAACAGGCTCGATTCGCCTTTGCTACGGCAGGTGACGAGGTCGTCAACAAAGTGACCTTCTTCATCCAGCTGGGCGTTCGCCTGAGCGATAACGTAGTTACCCTCTTCAATTGCAGAGAGGTAGTGAATTTCGTCAGAAACCACGCCGTCGATAACGCGACGATACGGGGTTTCCAGGAAACCGTACTCGTTGGTCTGCGCGTAAACAGACAGCGAGTTGATCAGACCGATGTTCGGACCTTCAGGAGTTTCGATTGGACATACGCGACCGTAGTGAGTCGGGTGTACGTCTCGAACTTCGAAGCCGGCGCGCTCACGCGTCAGACCGCCTGGGCCGAGAGCAGAGATACGACGTTTGTGCGTAATCTCAGACAGCGGGTTGTTCTGATCCATAAACTGGGAGAGCTGGCTGGAGCCAAAGAACTCTTTCACCGCCGCCGAAATCGGCTTGGCGTTGATCATGTCCTGCGGCATCAGCGTGTCGAGGTCGCCCAGCGACAGACGCTCTTTCACCGCACGCTCTACGCGAACCAGGCCAACGCGGAACTGGTTTTCCGCCATTTCGCCCACTGAACGAATACGACGGTTGCCGAGGTGGTCGATATCGTCCACTTCGCCTTTACCGTTACGGATGTCGATCAGCTTCTTCATCACTTCGATGATGTCTTCTTTGCTCAGAATGCCTGAGCCTTCGATCTCATCGCGCAGCAGCGAACGGTTGAACTTCATGCGGCCTACAGCCGACAGATCGTAACGATCTTCAGAGAAGAACAGGTTCTCGAACAGGTTTTCAGCGGCTTCACGCGTCGGCGGCTCGCCCGGACGCATCATGCGGTAGATCTCAACCAGCGCGCTCAGGCGATCGTTGGTCGGGTCAACGCGCAGGGTCTCGGAGATGTACGGGCCGTGATCCAGATCGTTAGTGAACAGCGTTTCGATGCGCTTGTGGCCTGCCTGGCTCAGTTTCGCCAGCAGATCCATGGAGAGTTCCATGTTCGCCGGAACGATCAGTTCGCCAGTGCTTTCATCGATGTAGTCTTTGGCGACCACTTTGCCCGCGATGTACTCAACCGGCACTTCGATATGCTGAATGCCGTCTTTTTCCAGCTGACGGATGTGGCGCGCAGTGATGCGGCGGCCTTTTTCGACGTAGACGTTGCCGTTCGCTTCGATGTCGAAAGAGGCGGTTTCGCCACGCAGGCGCTCAGGCACCAGTTCCATCTGCAACTTGTTGTCGCGGATCTCAAACACCACTTTCTCAAAGAACAGGTCAAGGATCTGCTCAGTGGTGTAGTGCAGCGCGCGCAGAATGATACTGGCCGGCAGCTTACGACGACGGTCAATACGTACGAACAGGTTGTCTTTCGGGTCAAACTCAAAGTCGAGCCATGAACCGCGATAAGGAATGATACGTGCGTTATAAAGCACTTTACCCGATGAGTGGGTTTTACCTTTATCGCTGTCGAAGAAAACGCCAGGACTACGATGCAGCTGAGAAACGATAACGCGCTCAGTACCATTGATAACAAAGGTACCGTTGTCCGTCATGAGCGGAATTTCGCCCATGTAGACTTCTTGTTCTTTAATGTCTTTTACGGTGCCTTCCGGCGCTTCGCGCTCGTAGATCACCAGACGCAGTTTGACGCGCAGCGGAGCGGAGAACGTTACGCCACGAATCTGACACTCTTTAACGTCAAAGACGGGTTCGCCCAGACGGTAGCTGACGTATTGCAGCTCGGAGTTACCGCTGTAACTCTGGATAGGGAAGACGGAACGGAAGGCTGCTTCCAGACCGTACTGACCTTCCGGATCTTGCTCGATAAACTTCTGGAACGAGTCAAGCTGGATAGAAAGGAGATAAGGTATGTCCAGCACCTGCGGACGTTTACCAAAATCCTTACGAATACGTTTTTTCTCGGTATAGGAGTAAACCATAGGGTTCCTCAGCTAGCTGACAAGTCGACCCACGCTGTCCGTCCTGAAGGACAGTTCATGCAACACTATTTTGTTTGATTCATGCGACGCGGCGGTCACATGCAATACATCTTTCTATCACTCTTAAATCATTTCATTGCTTCAGCATGGGCAGGGAACCCGGCAGGAAAGCAGTATATTAAGGCGTCGATAGAAAAAGATATTGAAGAGCAGCGATGGACAAACAGTGCGAAACCCCATCAAGGCTCTTGAGCGCAAAAAGGCTGGTGACCAAAAAGTCACCAGCCACCAGCCTGATATTACTCAGGCTGCAACCCGAAGGCTGTCTTACTTAACTTCAACTTCAGCGCCAGCTTCTTTCAGAGCAGCTTCCAGAGCAGCTGCGTCGTCTTTGCTGATGCCTTCTTTGATCACGCCGGTTGCTTCAACCAGGTCTTTAGCTTCTTTCAGGCCCAGACCAGTTGCGCTACGTACGGCTTTGATTACAGCTACTTTGTTCGCGCCAGCAGATTTCAGGATGACGTCGAATTCAGTTTTCTCTTCAACAGCTTCAGCCGGGCCAGCAGCAACAGCTACAGCAGCAGCAGCAGAAACGCCGAATTTTTCTTCCATAGCAGAAACCAGCTCAACTACTTCCATTACGGACATAGCGGCAACGGCTTCCAGAATTTGGTCTTTAGTGATAGACATGACAATTGTTCCTAAGAATCAGAAAAAGTTTATACGTTAGCAAGTGCGAAGAAAAAGAATCTGGCCTTAAGCCGCTTCTTTTGCATCGCGAACAGCAGCCAGAGTGCGGACCAGTTTGCCAGCAGCGGCTTCTTTCATGGTCGACATCAGACGTGCCAGTGCTTCTTCGTAAGTCGGCAGCGTTGCCAGACGGTCAATTTGTGCCGCCGGGATCAGCTCACCTTCAAAGGCTGCAGCTTTGACCTCAAATTTTGCATTCGCTTTCGCGAAATCTTTGAACAGACGAGCAGCAGCGCCCGGGTGTTCCATAGAATATGCAATCAGGGTCGGACCAACAAACGTGTCTTTCAGGCACTCGAACTGAGTACCTTCAACGACGCGGCGCAGCAGGGTGTTACGAACAACACGCATGTAAACGCCAGCTTCACGACCTGCTTTACGCAGTTCGGTCATTTTATCAACGGTCACGCCGCGGGAATCCGCAACAACCGCTGACAGCGCGCCTTTGGCTACTTCGCTGACTTCAGCAACAATCGCTTGTTTGTCTTGAAGATTTAATGCCATTAGCTTTTGCTCCTGGATTTTGGCCGGAGAAGGAATTTCTCCGGAACTCACTTCACTTACCGCCCCGAGGGAAAGTAAGCGCTAAAACACGGTGAGCAGAATCCAGTTAAGAAAAATTCTTTTTGGTTCTGTCACCGTCTACGCAGGGGATTAAGCGTAACATCCGAAGATGTGCCGCACCTGCGGTCTTGGACGGAGGCCAGGAAAGGCCTGGCTCCAACCTACCCCGCCGTCTCTGTCGCGCTGCCGAAGCAGCAGCGAAGGAAACAGCGGGATATAAATTCAGTGTCTGGTTTACCAGAACAACGGGCGTAAGATTCTAGGTGAATTTTTCGCCCGTTTCAAGCAGCAATTAGTTTGCTGCTGCGTTCAGACCCGCCTGGTCGATGGCAACGCCAGCGCCCATGGTGGTAGACAGGCTGATTTTCTTGATGTAAACGCCTTTCGCCTGAGCAGGTTTAGCTTTTTTCAGCGCAACCAGCAGAGACTCCAGGTTTTCTTTCAGCTTGTCAGAGTCGAAATCCACTTTACCGATGGTGGTGTGGATGATGCCGTTCTTGTCGTTACGGTAACGGATCTGACCGGCTTTAGCGTTTTTAACCGCTTCAGCAACGTTCGGGGTTACAGTACCAACTTTCGGGTTTGGCATCAGGCCGCGCGGACCCAGAACCTGGCCCAGCTGGCCAACAACGCGCATTGCATCCGGAGAAGCAATAACAACGTCAAAGTTCATTTCGCCTTTTTTGATCTGGTCAGCCAGATCTTCCATACCTACCAGCTCAGCGCCAGCTGCTTTAGCAGCTTCGGCGTTTGCGCCCTGGGTAAAGACAGCAACACGTACTGAACGGCCAGTACCGTGCGGCAGAACGGTCGCACCACGAACGTTCTGGTCAGATTTACGTGCGTCGATGCCGAGGTTAACGGCAACGTCCACGCTCTCTACAAACTTAGCGGTAGCCAGTTCTTTCAGCAGAGCAACAGCTTCAGTGATGTCGTACTGTTTAGTCGCATCAACTTTGTCACGGATCACGCGCATGCGCTTGGTCAGCTTAGCCATTTCTTAGTCCTCCACTACCAGGCCCATGGAACGAGCAGTACCTTCGATAGAGCGAGTCATCGCTTCTACGTCAGCACCAGTCATGTCCGCAGCTTTGGTTTCTGCGATTTCACGTACCTGAGCACGGGTTACTTTACCGACTTTATCTTTGTTCGGCTTACCAGAACCAGACTTGATGCCCGCTGCTTTTTTCAGCAGTACGGCAGCCGGCGGAGTTTTGGTAACGAAGGTGAAAGAACGGTCGCTGTATACAGTGATAACAACTGGAGTCGGCAGACCTTTCTCCAGAGATTCTGTTTTGGCGTTAAACGCTTTACAGAATTCCATGATGTTAACACCCTGCTGACCCAGAGCCGGACCTACCGGTGGGCTCGGGTTAGCCATACCAGCTGCAACCTGCAGCTTGACGTAGGCTTGTACTTTCTTGGCCATGATTAATCCTCAGTTGGGTATAGCGCCTGAAACAGGCTCCCCGTGATAACAGTTCACACGCTGTTGCCAGCGCATAAAAACAAAAGGCGCGAAATTATAGTTAAATTTCGCGCCTGCTGCAAGAGTCAGAATGTGAGCAAGGTGATTAACCTTTCTCCACCTGTCCAAAGTCCAGTTCGACCGGCGTGGCGCGGCCAAAAATAGACACGGAAACTTTCAGGCGGCTCTTCTCGTAATCCACCTCTTCCACCACACCGTTGAAATCGGCAAACGGGCCGTCGTTGACGCGCACCATTTCGCCTGGCTCGAACAGCGTTTTCGGACGCGGCTTGTCACCCACCTGTTGCAGGCGGTTCATGATCGCATCCACTTCTTTGTCGCTGATTGGCGCCGGACGGTCAGAGGTGCCGCCGATGAAACCCATCACGCGCGGCACGCTGCGCACCAGGTGCCAGCTGGCGTCATTCATCACCATCTGCACCAGCACGTAGCCTGGGAAAAATTTACGTTCGCTCTTACGACGCTGACCGCCACGGATTTCTACCACTTCTTCAGTAGGAACCATGACGTCGCCGAACAGCTCTTCCATGTTGTGCAATTTGATGTGCTCACGCAGCGACTGTGCTACGCGGCCTTCAAAGCCGGAAAACGCCTGCACGACGTACCAGCGTTTTTTTGGAGCTTCAGACATCTCAGAACCTCAGGCCAGTGATAAACGATACCAGACGGACCAGAATACCATCCAGCCCCCACAAAATCAGTGACATCACGGCGGTAACCGCGGCAACGATTAACGTGGTATGCAGCGTTTCCTGGCGAGTCGGCCAAATGACCTTACGCATTTCGGTGCGTGCTTCACGCGCAAAAGCCACGGTTGCTTTGCCTTTAACTGTCAGCAGCGCAATGCCGCCCGCAGCTGCGATCAGCACCACGACAGCCAGCGCGCGTAAAGGCAGCGTCACGTCGCGATAAATATAATTGCCTACAATGGCTACCAGCAGTAACACAATCACAGCCAGCCATTTTATCGCTTCCAGGCCGCGCCCGCTCCCTTGAGCTTCGGTATTCGCACTCATAAACCAACCTGCCACAATAATTCAGAAACTATTCTGCCCCGCAAAGCGAGGCATCCAAACCGAATGAGCTTTTGGGCGTAACTCGGTATCCTACGCCGCGCAACAGAGCCTGTCTCAGCAATGATTATGATCCAAAATCACTGATGAGCCAGGTTCTATATAACAGCGTGCAAAAAGGGCATCAAATGATGCCCTCTTCGTATGCATTGCGTCAAATGTTATCGTAATTAC
>NZ_RMVG01000003.1 GCF_003813865.1 Candidatus Pantoea deserta | reverse complement strand
GGCGCCCGTTGCGCCCGCCGCCGCGCTGCCGCCAGCAATCTGTGCCAGTACCGCGCCCGCTACCGCGTGCGCCATCGTGTTAGCCGCCAGGTTGGTGCTTTCCGTGCCGTCAGGGTTGTGCGTTGTCGTGGCTTTCTTGATCGCGTTAGCGATGTAAGGCGCCATCGCTCCGCCCGCTGCGGCACCCAGATTGCCAGCGCTCAGCCCGCCCAGCGCGCCGGCCACGGCGGTCGCCACCATGGTATAGGTGCCGCCCGTGCCCCACTGCTCCGCTACCGCTTTGTAGCCCGGATCGCTCTGCGCTAACGCGCTGAGCTGATCCTTCGTATAGCGGGCATATTCAGGATGTTCAAGGAGCAGGCGGTCCGACGTCTCTTTTTCTGCCGCTTTCAGCTTAAGTTCTTTAATGTCGCCCACCACGCGCCCGGCCAGCTCCTCCGCGCCTTGCGCAAACGCCATCTGGTTTGCGACCTTCTCCTTGTCGAAAATCTTGTCGATATGGCCGTTAGCATTTTCAGTGTCGCGACTGAGTCCTGCGACATCCTGTGCCTGATGCTGAGCGTCACGCACCGTTATCGCGCCTTTGGCTATCGCAGAACGCGTGGTGCCGGAAGCGCTGTCGCTCATATTGACCAGCGTCGGCAGTCCGCCGCCCGCAAACCGCTGGCCCGGCGCTAAGCTGTTGTCATATCCGCCGCTGAAGCCAAAAGAGGCGCTGCTGGCGTGATATTCGGCGTGGTTGTCGATACTGTCCCAGCCCAGCGTGCCGGTAGAAAGGCGGTTATTCGCCGCGTCTGCGGTAGAGGCAATCACTGCGCCATTGAGCTGCGTATGGTTGCCGACAAAGACGTCATAGCCGCCATCGCCCGCAAACAGCCCGCTCTGGTCACCAACGCTGGCGTACTCGCTGTTCACCTTACTGCTGCTGAGGCTCAGCCCAATCGAGCCGCCCGTGCCCCAGGTCAGGCTGAAGCCGCCACTGGCGCTCTGCTGCTTACTCTGATAGTTATCGGTGTCCTGAAGGCTGGTCAGCGTAAGATTGTTACCCACGTTGACGCTGATGCTGTCGCCCAGCGCCTGCGCTCCGGAGAGCAGCATGTCGTTGCCGCTGCTCAGCGTCAGGTCATCTTTTGCATTAACGCGGCCGTTAACCCAGGTGGTGCTGTCGCCGTTCTCCCTGCCGCTGGCCATATATCCGTTGGCCTGTATGCCGAAGCCGGTTTTCTGACCAATAGCGACGTGTACCCCGGCGCTCCAGCCGGAAGAGCTATTACTGCTTTTCTGCTGAGTCTGGTTGCTGGCGGCGACCAGAATCAGATCGTGCGCGGCGGCCAGCGTAACGTCATTGCCGGTGATACCGCTGCCCGCCAGCTTGAGATCGCCGCTGGCGCCATTCGCGCCGGTGGCGACTACCGCTACGCTACCGCCCCCGCTGAGCGAACTGCCGCTGACGGTATTGCTGCTGTATTCTGAGGTGGATTTGCTCTTACTGGACCCGACGTTAAGCTCGATCTTAATGCCGGCATCCTTATCCTGCCATTTGCCATTTGCCAGCGCCGCAGCGGACTTCCCGGCCGCGCCTGACATCACCCAGCCGCTCTCTACCATTTTAACCGCATCAAGCGCCTTGAGGCGATCGTCTCCCGCCTGGCTGGCCTCTTTCGCCTGTGAACCCAGGCTGAGCAACGCATCGGTAATCGGGCTGGTAAGCTGAAGCGTCAGACCGCTCTGCTTCTGCTCATAGCTCTGACGGCGGGTCAGCATATCATTGCCTGGATCGATAGTAACTGAACCTCCTGCCAGGCTGATATCCTGCTTCGCAATTACATCCGACCCTGCCACGCGCGCGTCGTGATTAGCCACCAGCGTCACGCTGCCGCCGGTGCTGCCTATCGTGCTGGCGCTCTGGCTTTCGGTAGTGCCGTCCTGCTTCAGCTGCTGTTTCGACGAGGCGCTGCCAAAGGTGACGCCGATACCGCCGCTGCTAATCATGCCGCTCTTTTTGGTTTCGCTCAGACGATAGCTGGTCTGAGTGTCGGTAGCCGCCGCAATAGTGAGATCGTTGCCGGCCTTCAGGCCAACATTGCCGTCGCCAATTACAGAAGAGCCTTTCACCGTCAGGTCATTGCCCGCGATGACTGAAACGCGATCGCCGCTCAGCTGTGAGCCTTTTTCAGCTGTGGCGCTCTCCTCACTGATAGTGTGGGTGGTCTTCTTGCTGAAAAGGCCTTTTTTGGTTTTCGTCTCTTCTCTGTAGGCGTAATCACTCTCTGTTGCGGTCGTGATGTTAACATCGTGTCCGGCCTGTAGTGTCAGATCGTTATTTGCGGTCAGGGTGCTTGCCTGACTGGTCAGATCGTTTCCAGCCAGCAGCGTCGCGCTGCCGCCACTGACAATCTCGCTGCCCTGCTGACGTACGGTTTCATTGATAATGGTTTTTTTGCTGCCGCGCTCACTGTTGCCCGTTCGGCTCTCTTCCGCCTTCAGGCTGAGATTACGTCCGGCCTGCAACCCGACGTCGCCGTCTGCGACTATTGCTGCCGCCTTGCTGGTAAGATCCTGACCAGCCGTGAGCACCAGATTCCCACCAGAGGACAGGGTAGATCGCGCGGAGCCAGAACTGTGCGTTTCCTTATTCCCCTTGCCCAGCTTGCTGCTCTCACTGGTTTGCGCGGCGTTAAGGTCCAGATTATTTGCGGCGCTAAGGGTGGCATTGCCTTTAGCAGAAACATCACTTGCAGTGATCGCAACATCATGTCCAGCCTCAATAAGGAGGTTGCCGGCCGCACTGACTTTACTTCCCTGATACGAAACCTTGTCGTTTTGAACGGGTTGGTAACCCGTACTGCCGGATGTGGTGGCAATCTGATTGGCATTCACGGCAATGTCGCCCCAGGCGCTCATTAACAAATCATTGCCAGCGGAGAGAGTCGACCCATTCAGGGTAATGTTTTTTCCTGAGATGAGTGTCAGTTGCTGTTCCGCAGATATATCAGCAATGCTGCCCTGCTGTATATTTTTTAGTGAGCTAATGTCTTTTCCGCTGGATTTTATAGCAAGAGGGTTAGCCAGCGTAATGTTATTAATGTCTCCATCAAGCGTTTCCAGCGTGACGGCTTTTCCCTGAAGAATACTGCTTACATTATTTATGTCACCAATAGCACTGAGATTAAGATCGCTCCCGGCCTTGGCCAGGCCATCGTTTAAATTGTTAATGCTATTCTTACTGTCAAGAGCAAGCGAATTTTCTGCCAGCAATGAACTGCCGCTATTGGTGATATTACCACCTGTTATATTAATATTTTTAGCGGCGATCACACTGCCTTTATTCATAACAACATCGTCGGGTGAAAGGTAAAGTTTAGGCACCATTACCGTTTCACCATTAATAGCGCCTGACTCCCACCATATTATACTGTGATCAAGAGAAGCAATCTGTTCGGCATTAAGTGAAACGCCAAACTGTAAATTGAGCGACTGCCGGGCTTTTGCAGCGTTATCCATCAAATACTGCATCTGCTCCAGATCTGACCCTATTCCTCTCAGGTAAAGACTGCCAGTCTGGTTAAGTACCGTGTTACTGACATAGCGAGTATCAAATGCTGCATCGCCAAGAAAGCGGTAATCACGTTCCGGTTTCAGATTAAGACGATCCAAAAGATAGGATGATCCTAAAAATTTATTAACATCAGTATATTGCTCACGCTTTTCTTGCGGCGCACTACCTGGCTGCTTACCTAATAAGGTATTGAGATCCTTAAAGAGGCTTCCATCTAACTGCCCCAGTCCATCAAGTTTGGAGTTAAGGGTGATCAGGTATGGACTTGAAGTATTAGCAGAGACGACAAAATAACCATTTTCATTAACAGGTACAGGATATGAACTAACATCAACGCTATTGGTCTGATATTGCTCAAGCGACTTAACCTTTAAAGTAGAGCGTGCATCATTGAGAGCTTTGCTATTACCCAGACTGGCACTGTCTTTCTTATCGGCAGTTACTGAAGAAACAGCGATACTATTCTGGTCTGCTGTTTCCAGCGAACCACCGCCGTTTATTTTTTGCAGCGCATCCTGAACTTCATTCTTCCAGACAGGTGAGTTTACCGTCACGTTACTGAGTGAACTCATTGTCTGTTTCTGGACGCCAGCGGTCATTGATTGCTGGCTAAGGGTAGCTAATACAGGCGCTGCAAGTGTATTAGTTTGTCCACTTACATGAGGATCGGCCGAGGTGTTACTGATATTCTGGCTAAAGTTTATATCGACATTATTTCCTGCCTGAACAACAGCGCGAAAGACATTCCCGCTTCCTGTCGTTTCATATACAGGGCTGCTTTCCAGCTCGTAGGGAATAGACGTTGAGCTAATCGAATTATAAGAGTATTTGATTTTACTGGGTCTGGGCACAACGTTTAAACCGAGACCATAATGATAAACCTGATAGACCGTCGAGATGCCATCCGTCCAGCTTTTGTTATTAAGCTCATTACCTGTTAAGGCAATGTTATTTCCGGCAATGATATTTGATGCAAAATTATCAAGCTGCGCAGCAGTTATATTCATATCCCTGCCTGCCGCAATACGTCCCGCGCCACCGGTCGCATTAACGGTCACGTCAATGGTCTGGTAAGCAATTTTTTGTATATCAGCTTCAGGATAGGGCGCATAGCTTCCTGTGTTGACATCCCAGTCATCGCCATGACCGTGAAAATGCTGTGCTTTACTGACGAAAAGCCCATATTGATCTGGTGAAAACCATGAAATTGGGATTTTTACATTGCTTCCTGTCGACCAGGCCGGTACAGAAAGCTGAGTTATCTTCTCACTGCTACTTAGCCCCTCACGCGTATTCACCAGATGTCCGGTGTTAACAGTAATATCGCCCTTCTGCGACTCAATGGTCCCTGACGTGTTAATCACTTCGCCATTGGCATTTCCTGCCGCATCGCGCTGCATCCACAGGCTGTTGCCCGCCAGCAGTTCTCCCTGCTGGTTGCGGATGCTGTTCGCGTACAGAGCAAGGTTTTGCCCGGCATAGAGCAGCGCGGTGTTAACAATGCTGCCTGGCGAACTGACGGTGAGATTACCGAGCGTGCCGGTAAAGCCGTTCAGCGTTACGTCGCTGCGGCTGTTAAGCGCAACGTTGCCGCCGCCCTGCAACGACCCCGCGCCATTCATGCTGATGGCGTTGCCGCTCAGGCTGCTGTCGCCGGAGCCGGTAGTTATTTGCCCGTTATTAGTCAGATCGCCGCCCGCACTTAGCGTCAGCGCCTTGCCCTGTAGGGTGCCCTGATTATCAATCGCGCCGTTGCTGTTGATGCTGAGACGATTACCCGCCGCCAGCGTGTTGCGTGCGGTAAACCCGTTAATCAGGTTCAGGGTGGCGTCGCCAAGCGCCACCACCTGGCCCAGTTGATCGAAACCGGTGCTCTCCAGTTGCAGGTTGCCGCCGCTGAACAGCCTGCCTGTCGCCTGCTGGATCACCTGCACAGCCTTCACGTTGAGCTGATTCGCGCCGAGCAGCGTTCCGCTATTGGTAAGCTGCGCATAATTTACCGTCAGGTTGCCGCCCTGCGCAGTTCCCTGGTTTTGCAACTGCGTACCGGTCAGCGTCCCCTGTCCATCTGCCAGCAGAGTGCCGCTGTTGCTGGCATTCGCCGCATTTAGCGTCAACTGTGCCGCCTGTAGCCAGCCGCTGTTGGTCAGTTGCGGCGCGTTCAGCGTCAGCTCGCCGGATGACAGCACTCTGCCGCTATTGATAGCCGCATTGCTGGCGGTGAGGCGGCTGTTCGCGCTCTGAACCAGGCCGTAGTTGTACAGCTCCGGCGTGGTCAGCGTCACGCCGTTCTGGCTGAGCAGCGTGCCGCTGGCTTCATTGGTCACGCGGCCGCTGGCGCTGAGCAGCAGGTTGCTGCCCCCCTGCAAACGCCCGCTGTTATTGACGCCGCCGGTGGTCACAGCCAGATCGTCGCCCTGCACGCGCCCGGCATTGTCGACGGCGGCTGCCTGAAGCTCCAGCCGCCCGCCGCTCAGTAACGAGCCGTTCTGCTGTTGCGTCAGCGTATCGCCAAGAAGGACTGTCAGGCCGTTTACCCCTGAGATTTCACCGCTGTTATCTAATGTTGATCCGTTCAGCGTCAGGTTTTTTGCTAACCACTGCCCCTGACTGGTCAGGCTGAGGGCGCTGAGCGCGGCGGTGCCGTTCGCGGTGATTTTACTGCCAGCAGAAGAAGAGAGCCTGTCGCTCAGATTGAGCTGCATCCCATCGGCGCTCTGAATCGCGCCGCCGTTGGCGAGACTGACAGCGTTCAGCAGAATCTGCTGCCCCTGCCAGGTCCCGTTATTGATGACGTTATCCCCGGTAATGCTCAGCGTCCCCTGCGTCAGTAACTTGCCGCCTGGGTTATTGATCAGTACGCGCGTGGGTTGAGTCTGCACTGCCAGCAGACGCAAACCGTGAAGGGTTGCAGCCGGTCCGAACGTCAGCGATTGCAGACCAATCAGGCTGCCCTGATTGGTGACGCTGGCAGGCGTAATCCTCAGCGTCTCGCCCTGAGCGGTACCGCTGTTGTTAAGTTCGCCTCCCTGAAGCGTCATCCCTTTTTCTGCCAGCAGCGAACCGCTGTTATTCATATTCTGCGCGGTGAGCACGGCCTCGCCCTGCGACATAATCTCGCCGTCGTTGCGCAGCTCGCCGCCGACGGATGCCTTCAGGTCACTGCTGCTCAGCAATGTTCCCTGATGTTGCCAGCTGTCGGCATCAATCTGCGCCCCGTTACCCTGTAATGTGCCATCCGTGTTGAGGCGGGACGCGCCGATCATCAGCGCGCCGCCGCTCAGCGCTTTGCCGGATGCCGTCTGCGTTATCGCGTCCGTCGCCTGCGCGTCCAGCAACGTGTTCCCCTGCCACAGCCCGCTGTTATTCAGCACATCGCCGCGCAGCGCCAGAGTGTCCGCCATTAACTTACCGCGGTTGTCGATACGGCCCGCCGTCAGGCTGGCGTTGCCCTTTGTCACCATATTACCGCTGTTATCCAGCAGCCCGGTCGTAACGCCGGTCAGTGCCGCGATGCCGTTTACCGTGCCGCTGTTGCTCAGAGAAGCGAACTGATAATTAAGGTTGTTGCCCTGTAGTACCCCGGCATTGTTGCCGCTGATCGCCTGTAACCGGAGATCGTCGCTGCTCAGCAAAGCGCCTGCATTCAGGTTGTTAAACTGATTGAAATCAGCCGAAAGCGCCGCATTGCCCTGCATCGTTCCCTGATTCGTTAACGACCCGCCCGACGTCGCCAGCTGCTGCGCGGCCAGCGTGCCGCTATTGTTCAGCGTAGCGGCATGCAGGCTGGCCTGCTGCTGCGCCAGCATTAGTCCTTCACCGCCGTTGCTCAGGGTGCCGGTCAGCGTGGTATGAAGGTTGTCCGCCGTGACCGTCCCGCTGTTATCAAAGTCGCGCCCGTTCACGATGAAATCGCCCGTCACCTGTAGTCGGCCGGCATTGTTCAGCGTCACCGGCGAAAGCGCCAGCGACGAACCGCTAATCAGCTGACCCCCGCTGGCGTTGACGATAGCCGCGCTGTTAAGGGTCAGTGCGCTGTTCCCCTGTAACAGACCAGCATTGGTAAGGGTCGCAGTCGAAATGTCAGCCTGATCCGCCGCCAGCGTGCCGCCGTTGCGGGTCTCCCCGCTGTTCAGATCAAGGTGTTTTTCACTCAGCAGAGCGCCGCCGTTATCCAGCAGGCCGCTGACGTCTGCGCTGAGCTGCGAAGTGGCGCGCGCGCTGCCTGGGTTCTGCCAGCTTGTTAACCGCAGATCGAGGCGATCGGCCTGCATGTCGCCCTGATTGGTCAGATTATCGCCCTGTACCGCAAGCGTACCGCCGCTTATCAGCTCTCCCTTCGCCTGGTTGCTGAGCCTGCTCCCGTGGAGCGCCAGCGCGTCAGTGCCCTGCATCAGCCCGCTGTTAATGAGATCGCTTTGCAATGTCAGCGCCTGCGCCAGCAGCCAGCCGCTGTTATCCGTTTTATCGGCCGTTACCAGCATACTTTGCTGACTGAGGATCTTGCCGCTGTTGGTCAGGCTGCCCGCCTTTAGCTGCGCATCGCCGACGCTCAGGGCATTGCCGCTGTTCTGCCAGTCGCCAGCGGTCAGGTTAAGCTGCTGACCCTGCATCAGGCCGCTGTTTGCCAGTCTGTCAGCCTCCAGTTTCAGCTGACCGCCGCTCAGTAAGGTTCCGCTGTTAGTCAGCTGCTCGCCTGCCGCAAGCAGCGCCTGTTTGCCCTGAAGAGTGCCGCTGTTATTCACTGCGCCGCTGGCGATGCTCAGCTGACTGGCAGCCATCTGTCCGGCGTTAGCCAGCTGAGCGGTATTAAACGTCAGGGCGTTATCCGCCAGCAGCAGTGCGCCCTGCTGGTTGGTCAGGCTGGTGTTATTTGCCGTAATGTCCGCCGCGTTGATTTCGCCCGCGTTGGTCAGGCTGGCTCCATCGAGAATCAGGCCTGCGCCGCTGGTGATTAGCCCAAGGTTACTCAGCTCTGGCAGATTCAGCCCAAAGCTGTTCTCTGAACTCACCGTGCCATTAGCCAGATTCGTCAGGCGACTACCCGTTACGCTGAGCGCCCGGGTGCCCTGAATCAGCCCATTGTTGTCTGTTTCCTGGCTACTCAACTGCAACGCCTGTTGAGCGAGAATATTGCCGCTGTTGTTCAGACTCTCTGCGGTTATTGAGGCGTCGCCGAGGCTAAGTACCTTGCCGCTGTTTAACGCGTCAGTGGCGCTGACAGCTAACTGCTGGCCCTGGAGCGTGCCTGCGTTGTTAAGCGTGTCGGCAATGAGCGTCAGCTGGCCGTCGCTCAGGATCGTGCCACTGTTTGTCAGCTGCTGGCCCTGCGTCTCCAGCGTCTGTTTCGCCTGAAGCGTGCCGCTGTTGCTCACTGCGCCAGCGCCAGTCGTTAGCTGTTCGGCGGCGATCTTGCCGCCATTGTTGAGTTCGTGGTTTTTTAGCTGCAGCCGATGCTCAGCCAGCAGCGAGCCGCCTGAGCGGTTATTGATGCGCTCGTTGAGCGCCGTCAGGTTCGCGGCATTGATTTCACCCGCATTGGTCAGGTCCTTGCCGCTCAGAGTCAGCGTCGCGCCGCTGCTGATAACGCCGTCGTTATCGAGATTCTGGAAATTGAGACTGAAGCCGTTATTTGAGCTGAGCGCGCCGCTCGCCAGGTTGCTGAAACGGTCTCCGCTAAAACTGAGCGCATCCGAACCCTGTATCTGCCCGCTGTTATCGGTTTGCGCGCTGTTGAGCGTCAGCGCAGGCGCGGAGAGTAAACCCTGATTGATCAAACGATCGCTGCGCAATGAAAGGTTGCCGGTGGCGGCAATGGACGCTGCGCTGCCGTTGTTTAGCGTCCCAGCGTTGACAGTGGTTGTGGCCGATGCAAGGGAGCCGCTGTTATCAACCCGCTGTGCGGCCACACTGAGCGTTTTGCCGGAGGTAAAGTGTCCGGCGTTGCTGAGTTGCGTATTCGCCTGCAACTGAATCGCCTCGCCCGCATTCCCCTTGCTGGCCTGATCTACCGACAGCGTGTTGCCGCTCAGACGAATATCCCGCCCCGCCGTTAACTGTGCGCCTTTTGCCGCCAGACTGCCGTTTGCGGTTACGGCGATCCCGGCATCGCTCACCAGCGTCCCCGCACCGATGGCGACATCCTGCTGCGCACTGACGGCGATTTGCCCGGCGGCTTTGTTATCGCCGCTTAAGGTGACGGATGTGCCTTTTGCCGTCAGCGTCCCGCTGCTCAGGCTGTTGTTCAGCGTCAGCTGGCCACGGCTATCAAGCTGGATGTCGCCCTGCTTCGCCACCAGATTGCCAAGGTTTACCCCCACGCCCTTTTCGCCTGATATCAGGCGAATGCGGTTAGCATACATGCCGCCCAGCGCGCCGGTATCCACCGCCACTGACGGCGCGACGCCCTCGCCCGCGATCGGCGTGACCGAGCCGTCAGCGCCGATGCGATTTGCGCCCACCGTCACTGAAAGATCTTTCGCATGGATCCCGGCATTGATTTCCGTGGCGCGCGCGACGATCGACACCGCGTCAGCATGGCTGCCGTCCAGACCCTGCCCTTCGATAATTACCGAGCCTTTGCTCACCTCCAGCGCGGCAAGATTGCCGTTCCCATCCAGCTGCGGCTTGCCGGTAGTAAGCGTAACGTTCGGCGTATTGATAAAGCCGCAGCCGTTGCAGGTAATACCGTAGGGGTTCGCCACCATTACGCTGGCGGCTTTGCCCGCTACCTCGGTATAGCCCTGGAGCTGCGTTCGGTTCGCGCCGGTGACCTCATTAATGATCGCCTGCGCTTCATGTCCGGCTTTCAGGTGGGGGTTGTTCTGGATCAGACCGCCCAGCTGCGTCTGATTAAGCTGACCGGTGGCATTATTGAGGATCAGCCCCTCCTGCCCGACATTGTACTGCTGGTACTGGTTGTGCGAGACGCCTGCGGCATTAGGCGTGGCGATATTAACCACCGGCACGCCGTTGGCGGCGGCATCCATCTGGGTGCCGGGCGTGACCGGCGTTATCTGCGCCGCCACGGCGGGCAGCATTGGCTGCATCGCCACCAGGCAGCAGATAAGATAGCTCAGCGCGCGGCGGGAAAGGGAAACAGGCTGACGATCGTCCATAATCTTTACCTTTTAGAAAACCAGCCCGACGCGGGCGTAAATGCTGACGTGATCCGGTTGCAGATAGCCGGGATAGTTGAGGGGAATGCCGAGGGTGTACTGGCTGTAGAGATAACGGCCTCGCGTGCCGAGGCCGACTGCGCCTCCCCACAGCGTGCCGGTGGACTCGCGGTTCTGCGCGTCGCTTTTCAGCCAGCCGCCGTCGACGGCGGCCAGCGCGCTCACCTCGCCCATCACCGGCAGCGTAAACAGACTGTAATTTAGTTCGTTACGCAGGTATCCCCCGATATCGCCGGAGAGATACTGCTCTTTGAAGCCGCGCACCGAGCTTTCGCCGCCGAGCGTCAGTCGCTCGCTGCCGTAGAGCCGATCGGGCGACCACTGGCTATAAACGCTGCTGAGCCACCAGAGGTCGTTGATCAGCGGCCGTTGAAAGCTGCCGCTGAAGCTCCATTTGCGGAACTGCGCCTTAGGTAGATCGCCGGTTTTGCCTGCGTCGTTTTCGGCATCGAACCAGGGCATTCCGCGGCTAAAGGTTGGGTTAAGCGTCGCCACGCCGCCGAACAGTTTTTGCGTATGGTTCAGACCAAACTGCACGCTGGTGATTTTACGGCTGCTGCTGTTGAGCAGCGTACTATTGAGATAATTGTGGCTGGAATAGTGGTTTAGCCCGAGCTGCACGCCGGACTTGATGTCGCCGTTACGAAACAGCACCCAGGAGCCGTTAAGGCGATGCGCGACGTTGTCGCCGTTGCTCAGCCAGGTAAAATCGTTGTTGACGAAGCTGCTGTGATAGCTGCTCCAGCTGTAACTGTAGTCGAGCAGGCCGTAGCCATAGGGCACGCTGACGCCCGCCTGCAGGTTCTGCGCATCGCGCCAGTCGCTAAAGGCGCTGCTGCGTCCGCCGCTGATAAACCAGCGATCCGCCAGCCCCAGCAGATCATTGCCGGTGAGCGAAGCATTAAGCTGACCGACGCCGGTGCTTTTCTGGCCGCTGTTATCAAATCCCACGGAAGCGCTCAGCGGAAATTCAGGTTGCGCGGTCAGATTCACCACGGAATAACCTGGCGTGGGCGATGGCTGAATTTCAATCTGCACCGGGATGCTGCGCACCCGGTTAATCTGTTCCATACCCTGCTCAATATCACGCAGGTTGAGGATCTTCCCTTTCAGGCCAGGAAAGGCCATCATCAGGGCGCGCGGATGCTTGCCTTCGAGACGAATATCATCCAGCTTCCCCTCAAGCACGGGAATAACCAGCTCGCCAGTCGATAAATCCTGTTCAGTTAAAAAGGCTCTGCTGGTAATATAACCACGCTGCATATACCAGTCGGAAAGAGTATGTACCAGCGCGTTTATCTGCGTTAAGTTAAGGCAGCGATCAATATAGGGCGCGGTAATATTTTCCCCCTGACGCTGAGAAAGCAGCGAAGCATTGCGAATAGCAATGGCATGAATCGGAAAGCAGGGACCCGTTTGCGATAACGTCTCAGCGGGCGCGCGATCAGGCGACGCGGCGCGCCATAACGCATCGCGCTGCTGCTGATCCTGATCGAGTCGCTGCTGCTGTTGATTCTGAATGTAATCGCGGTCGGCGGGATTTAACGGCGCCGCAATTCCCGGCGTTATGAATAAGCTGACGCACAGCGTCAGTAACATCCTTGTTTTAACCATCACTGAAAGCTTTATATAAATTGTTTGTAAGTTTTTTGTAATCTCTGCGATGCAGAATAACACTGAAACAATCGGAAAGTTCCTTATCCGGGCAATAAAAAATAATCTCTTTTTATACCCCACTTATAAAGACAGCCAGATTCACTTAACGCAAATTAACGGAATAAATAGCCTGCCTGACCAGACCAGATATTATCCAGACTGGTTCGAACAGTAAGAGTGGCAAGAGTGATTCAAATTTGCGCGGCGCTGTTTCATAAATAACGCAGGCCTTTTGCTGACCGCCTGATTATATGCCCGTACTTAAAAGAGACTAAGGTCAGCGTTAAATCACATCCTGCAAAGCGCGTTTTAACGCATTCAGAAGCACGGTTGTCCGCCAGGGAATATACTGCCGCGTTGGCAGCAGCGCCCATACCGCCAGCGGATGCCGGCCGACATCTGACAGCGTTATCTCTACCAGCTCGCCCCGCCGTAGCTCATCCCGGACATCCAGCAGCGTAAGCTGCGCGATGCCAACCCCCGCCACGCACATTGCCCGAACGCCTTCGACGCTGCTACAGCTAAAATGGGCCGTTACCGGACAGTTAACCACCTGCCCGTTCTGCTCAAACATCCACTGCGCTACGGCGGAAATCTTCAGTAAGCGATGCAGGGGTAAGTCGCTCAGGCACGCAGGCTGACCGTGGCGCGCCAGATAGCCGGGCGCGGCGCAGAGTAGTCTGGGGTTATCAGCAAGCTTATGGGCAATCAGGGTCGAATCTTTCAGCGGCGCCAGCCGCAACGCCATGTCATAGCCTTGCCCGATAATATCAACCAGGCTATCGGTCAGGTTGAGATCGACCTTTAGCGCCGGATTCGCCTCCATTAGCGCAGGCAGCAGCGGCAGCAGATGACGCTTGCCAAACTCTGACGCTGCGGTGACGCGCAATAGCCCGCTTGCGCCCTGCGTCTCTGAGCTGAACAGGCTTCTGGCTGTCTCTTCGGTCTCCAGCATCATTCGCGCATAGGGCAGAAACTCCTCGCCTTCGCTGGTCAGCGACACGGCGCGCGTGGTGCGCTGAAACAGCCGAACGCCCAGCTCGCTCTCCAGCTGGGCCAGCCGACGGGAAACCGTCATCGCCGTGGCATTCAGCCTCCTGGCTGTCTCGGTCAGGTTGCCGGTATCAGCGATGCCGCAAAAAATCTCGACGTTCCTCAGGTCCATTGTAACGAATCTCGTTATACAGCTTGTTGAATCAGGCGATTATTTGCCTGTGACAGCTGCATTACAATAGCGACATGAAATAATAACCAAGGAAACTTCGATAATGACTTCCCGACTTTTTACGCCCGCAGCTCTTAATGGCACCCCCGTTAAAAACCGCGCCATGGTGGCACCCATGACGCGTATTTCCGCTTCTGAAACCGGTGTGCCGGGCGAGATGATGCAGCGCTACTACGCCAGCTTTGCGCGCGGCGGTTTCGGCGCGGTGATCTCCGAAGGTATTTACGTCGATCAGGCCTGGTCACAGACCTACGCATTCCAGCCTGGCATCGTGACGGATGAACAGGTTGCTGGCTGGCGAGGCGTGGTTGAGGCGGTGAAAGAGCAGGATGCGGTATTTATCGCCCAGCTGATCCACGGCGGCGCGCTGTCGCAGGCGAATATCTATCGGCGCTCCACCGCTGCGCCCTCCGCCGTTAAACCGGTCGGCCAGCAGCTCAGCTTTTACCACGGTCAGGGCGACTATGCGCAGCCGGAAGCGATGAGCGATCGGCAGATTCAGCAGGCGATTGACGCCTTTGCCGCCAGCGCTGAGCGCGCGGTTAACAGAGCGGGCTTTGATGGCGTTGAGATCCATTCTGCCAATGGTTATCTGCTCGATCAGTTTCTTACCGACTACACCAACCAGCGTAACGACCGCTGGGGCGGCGACATTGAGGCGCGCCTGCGCCTGACGCTGGCGGTGATTGCGGCGGTAAGAGCCAAAGTCGGTCCTGAAACGATTGTGGGCGTGCGCATTTCGCAGGGCAAGGTCAACGACTTCCATCATAAATGGAAAGAGGGAAAAGCGGGCGCGGTAAAAGTGTTCGCGCAGCTCCAGGCGGCAGGCGTCGACTATATTCACGTCACCGAGTATCAGGCCTGGCAACCCGCCTTCAGCGACGGCGAGCAAACCTTCGCTGAAATCGCGCGCGAGGCCGCGCCGGACACCGCGATCGTTGTTAACGGCGGTCTCGATACCGGCGAGCTGGCTGAAGCTCAGCTTGAAAAGAGTGCTGACTTTGTCGCCATCGGTAAGGCGGCGCTGGCTAACCACGACTGGCCGGCGCGGGTGGCGCAGGGCGCTGCGCTGCGCGATCTGCCGGAGAACGTGCTGTCGCCCGTCGCGAACATTAAACCGAGCGAAGTTTAACTGTGCCAGAGCAGGCCGGCCGGTGGCGATAGCCACTGGCCCGGCGCATAGCTGACATCGCCACCCGATCGCCATTGCTCTCCCGGAATGTTACGCCTTTCTGTTCTGGTAAAGATTAAACGAGACCACTCTGATAAATCCCGTCCGATCTTTTTCAGTATTTAGCCGCGCATCGCGCCGATGACTAACCGACCCGACAGAAACCCATCAGGCTTCTCTGCGCACCCTTTTCAGCCAGCGACGCCCTTTTTTTGTGCAGCGCCACCTTTCAGTGCCAGTATTCCTCCTTGTTTTGAATGATTTTTACCTCTTTTCGCTGGCACAACTCTTGCTACTTGTATGTACAAGTAAGTTCGCTGACTCTTTTTTAACAAAATTTTATCCTGTCATGCTCACACAATGGGTATTTCAGCGATGTATCGACGCAAATTTACTTGTATATACATGAAAGGTCATTTGCATAATTTTCACGCAGGATGATGTCATTCATCGACTAACCAGGAGAAGCCGCATGACGCAACGCGTTCCAGTTCGCCATTTTTGCCTCACCGCCCTGTTCGTCACGCTGATGTTCAGCGGTATGGCCGTACAGGCAAAAGAGTGGAAATCGATCACTATCGCTACTGAAGGAAGCTATGAACCCTGGAACCTGACGCTGCCGGGCGGCAAGTTAGGCGGGTTTGAACCTGAACTGATGGAGGATCTCTGCAAGCGCATGGGCATTCAGTGCAAGCTGGTGGTACAGAACTGGGACGGCATGATCGCCGGACTGAACGCCGGCAAATATGATGTGATTATGGATGCGATCGTTATTACCCCGGATCGTAAAAAAGTCGTCAACTTTACTACGCCCTATGCCTCTACGCCCGCCACCTTTATTACCAGTAAAGATAACCCGCTGCTGCCGGCCGATAGCAACATTATCAAGCTGCATGACGATGAGAAGGCGATTAACGCGGCGATAGCGCCGCTCAAAGCCGCGCTAAAAGGCAAAACCATTGGCATCGCCTCCGGCACGGTCTACACGCCGTTTATTGATAAGTACTTCAAAGGCGATGCCGATGTCCGGGAATACACGTCTTCGGCGGACGCCATTCTCGACCTTCAGTCGGGCCGGATCGACGCGGTATTTGATGATGTGACCTTCGCTCAGTCTATGCTGGCGCGTAAAGAGAACAGCAACCTGAGCTTCAGCGGTCCTCAGCTGGGCGGCCCCGTCTGGGGCGAAGGCGAAGCGATGGGCGTACGCATGGCGGATAACGATCTGAAAGCCAGACTCGACGAGGCGATACAGGCCGCGCTGGCCGACGGCACGGTGAAAAAGCTCAGTGCGAAGTGGTTTAAAACAGACGTAACCCCGTAAGTGAGGTGAAAGATGATAAGCCTGCTGAGTTTTGGCGCGGAGGGCTGGGGCCGACTGATCCTGAGCGCCGCCTGCACCACACTGCTGCTGTCGCTGGCGGCGCTGATGATTGGGGCCGTGGTCGGCTCCGGCGTGGCGGCCGCGAAGCTCTCCCCTCAGCGCTGGCTGCGCTGGTTGGGCGAGAGCTATTCGGTGGTGTTTCGCGGCATTCCGGAACTGCTGGTGATCTACCTGTTCTACTTCGGCGGATCCGGTCTGATTACCCTGGTGGGACAGCTGTTCGGCGCGGATGGCTTTATCGAAGCTCCGCCGTTTTTAATTGGCGCGCTGGCTATCGGGCTTATCTCCGGCTCTTATCAGGGCGAAGTCTATCGTGCGGCGCGTCTGGCGCTGGCAAAAGGCGAAATAGAAGCCGCCGTGGCGATCGGTATGCCCCGCTGGCGCATTGCGCAGCGCATTCTGTTGCCCCAGGTGGTTCGCTACGCATTGCCCGGCATGTCGAACGTCTGGCAGATGAGCCTTAAGGATTCCGCGCTGGTCTCGGTGACCGGCATTGTCGAGCTGATGCGCGCCAGCCAGGTCGCCGCAGGTTCAACGCGCGACTATTTTACTTTTTATCTGGTCGGGGGTGTCTGTTATCTGCTGCTGACACTGCTCTCAAATCAGGCGTTTCGTCGGGCGGAGTTGCGCCTGGGGCGGGCGTGGCAAAGTCGCACGGCGGCGCAGCACTAAGGAGTAGCAGCATGATTGACTTCGTCTTTCTCTCTGACACCTTTCTCAAACTGAGCGCTGCGCTGCCGGTGACGCTCGGCCTGTTTATCAGCGCGTTTATCTGCGGCGGTATTCTGGCGATCGGCATTCTGTCGCTGCGCATGAGCCGCTGGCGGCTGCTGAGCGGCTTCGCGCGCGGCTATATTCTGGTGTTTCGCGGCTCGCCGCTAATGATTCAGCTCTTTCTTATCTATTACGGGCTGGGGCAATTTGGCGTGATCCGTCACAGCATCGTCTGGCCTTTTCTGCGCGAACCGTTTATCTGCGCGGTGCTGGCGCTGTCGCTCTGCACCGCAGCCTATACCGCAGAAATTTTGCGCGGCGCGCTGCTCGCCGTGCCTGCCGGACAGGTTGAGGCCGGGCTGGCCTGCGGCATGTCACGCTGGCTGCTGCTGCGCCGCATTATTGCGCCGGTGATGCTGCGCTATGCGCTGCCCGCCTACTCCACCGAGGCCATTCTGCTGGTGAAGTCCACGGCGTTAGCCAGCCTTGTTACCGTGTGGGACGTGACCGGCGTCGCGCAGCAGATCATTCAGCGCACCTATCGCACGATGGAGGTGTTTCTCTGCGCCGCGACTATCTACCTGCTTCTCAACTTTATAATCGTCCAGCTATACGCACTGCTGGAACGCCGTCTGACGCCGGTGCATCGCATCGCAAAAAAGCCGTTGTCCGCCGTTAAACCGCTTGCCGGAGAATAATATGCATTCCACTTCCCCCGTCACCTTATCCGCCACGGATATTCATAAATCCTTTGGCGCAATGGAAGTCCTGAAAGGCATTTCGCTTCAGGCGCACAAAGGCGATGTTATTTCGATTCTCGGTGCCAGCGGCTCGGGAAAAAGCACCCTGCTGCGCTGCATAAACCTGCTGGAAACGCCCGATGCGGGCGTGGTCAGCGTCGGCGGCGAGACCATTGAGATGAAGCGTCATGCCCGCGGCCACCAGCTGGCGGCCAATCCCCGGCAGATTGAGCGCCTGCGTTCGCGCCTGGGTATGGTATTCCAGAGCTTTAACCTCTGGTCGCACATGACGGTGCTGCAAAATGTTATCGAGGGTCCGCACTACGTGCTGAAGCGCGACAAGAAAAGCTGCATCGCCCAGGCCGAGCAGCTGCTGGATCGCGTCGGCCTGCTTAATCGCAAAGATTTCTATCCGGCGCAGCTCTCCGGCGGCCAGCAGCAGCGGGTAGCCATTGCCCGTGCGCTGGCAATGGATCCAGAGGTGATGCTGTTCGATGAGCCGACGTCGGCGCTCGACCCCGAACTGGTGGGCGAAGTCCTGAAAGTGATGCGCAGCCTGGCGGAAGAGGGACGCACCATGCTGGTGGTGACGCACGAAATGGGCTTCGCCCGCAATGTCTCTAACCGTGTGGTGTTTATGCATCAGGGCACCATTGATTGCCAGGGCGAGCCGGAAGCGATGTTCGGCCAGCAGGGGTCGCCGCGCTTTAAACAGTTTATCTCCAGCCACCACGGCGCGGAGCAGCCGTCATGACCGTGGTATGGGGCGACGGCCCGCTGACGTGGCAGGAACTGGTCGCGGTGGCGCGGCATAATGCAGAGTTAAGCCTGAGCACGAGTGCCTGGCAGCGTATCGCTCAGGGGCGCGCCATTGTCGATGAGATTGTCGTCAGCGGGCAGATCGCTTACGGCATCAACACCGGCCTGGGCGCTCTGTGCAATATCACGCTGGCGGACGAACAGCTCAGCCAGCTGTCGCGCAATACCTTGCTGAGCCATGCCTGCGGCGTCGGTCCGCTACTGACGCGCGAACAGGCGCGAGCCATTCTCTGCGCGGCGATCGCCAACTACAGCCACGGAAAATCGGGCGTATCGGTGGCGCTGGTGCAGCATATGCTGGCGCTGCTCAATCATCAGATTACGCCGCAAGTGCCGTCGCAGGGATCGGTCGGCTATCTGAGCCATATGGCGCACATCGGTCTGGCGCTGATTGGCGTCGGCGAGGTGGAATATCAACACCAGCGTATGCCAGCCGCGCAGGCGCTGGCGCTGGCTGGCCTGACCCCGTACCGTCCGGGAGCTAAAGAGGGACTCAGTCTGGTTAACGGCACGCCCTGCATGACCGGCCTCGCCTGCCTGGCGCTGGACGACGCCGCGCGTCTTCTTAACCGGGCTGACGTCACCGGAGCCATGAGCTTTGAGGCGCTGCGCGGCCAGCTGGCGGCGTTTGACACCGAAGTGCTGGCGCTAAAGGCGAGTCCCGGCATGCAAATCAGCGGCCAGCGGCTGCGCCAGCTACTGAGCGACAGCCCGCTGCTGGCGGCCAGCGTCGGAATACGCACCCAGGATGCCCTCAGCCTGCGCTCGATGCCGCAGGTGCACGGCGCCAGCCGCGATCAGTTCGCCCACGCCGCGCGCCAGATCGAGACCGAACTGAACGCCTGCACCGATAACCCGCTGGTACTTGGCTCGCCGGGCGACTGGCGCGTGGTGTCGCAGGCTAACCCGCACGGTGAGTCGGTGGCGATGGCGGCGGATCTGCTGGCGATTGCCCTGGCGGAAATCGGCAGCATCGCCGAGCGGCGGCTCGACCGACTGGTCAATCCGCTGGTCAGCGGCCTGCCGCCCTTTCTGGTGGCGCAGCCAGGCGTTAACTCCGGCATGATGATCGCCCAGTATGTCGCGGCGTCGCTCTGCGCGGAGAATCGCCAGCTGGCGCAGCCTGCGGTGCTGGATAACTATGTCACCTCCGGTTTGCAGGAAGACCATCTCAGTCTCGGCACCGGCGCAGCGCTCAAACTGCTCAGGCTGCTGGAGAATGTCTGGCATATCCTGGCCATCGAATATTTGCTGGCTGCGCAGGCGCTCGATTTTCACGGCGAAGCGGCGCTTGCCTCAGGCACTCGTCAGGCGCTACGCCGCTTACGCGCGGTGGTGGCGAACTGGCAGCAGGATCGCTGGCTGGCCCCAGATATAGCACAGGCGGTTGAAGTGTTAAAAAACATGGAGGATTTTAACGCGGGATAATAACCTGCGGCGGGCCTGACAGCGACCACGCCGCCGCTGTCAGACCCGCCCGCCCTTCTTCCTCTGCCTGGGGGATGCTCGCCGGTCACCAGGTCCGATTTTTACTGCTACCTTTTACTGATAACCCGCTGTTTTACCGGAGAGAGATTTGCCTCTAGCTCGCACCAGGAAAACCGAACGCTTAGTGCTGCTGTTTCTGCTTTTTATTAGCGTTTTTATCGTGACGGCATGCAGCTGGGCGCTATGGCAGTCGTGGCAGGACCGCCTTCAGGATGTCTCGGTGCGGGCGCGCAACCAGGCTCTCTCCCTTTCCCGGCAGGCGCAGGACACCTTTCTTCAGGTCAACATCGCGCTGGATGAGATTGCCCGCCAGACGGATGAGGTGTTTCGCCGCCCTGAAGCCTACAGCGGCAGAAGCGGCATTCTGGCCGGGCTGTCGCTTCCGCTGCCTCAATTGGCGGGGCTGTTTGTCTACGATAAAGAGGGAAACTGGCTGGCGACGTCGCGTGACCAGCCGTTCAGGCAGATGAACAATGCCGATCGCGAATCCTTTATCTGGCACCGCGATCACGCCGATGCGGGGGCGCGGATTGGACAGGTTGTGCGCAGCCGCAGCACCGGCGAGCTGGTGATCCCGGTCTCGCTGCGACTCAATGACGCCGAGGGCAATTTTCGCGGCGTGGCGCTGGGTTCGGTCAAAGTCGCCTTTTTCCGCCAGTACTACGGCTGGTACGAACAGAGTGCGGGCGATCTGCTGGCGCTGATGAATACCAGAGGCATTCTGCTCTATGCCCGCCCTTTTCCTGACAGCGTACTTAACCGCAGCCTCTCCTCCAGCCCGCTGTTTACTAACCTGCTGAGCCAGTCACGCATTGGCAGCGCCACCTGGCACAGTCGCCTTGACGGCGAGGAGCGACTTTTCGGCTACGCCCGGCTTGAGCGCTATCCGCTGGTCGTCGCTGTGGGTTATGAAACCCGGGCGATGCGTCAGGCCTGGTGGATGAGCAATATCACCGGCATCAGCGTGAATATTTTCACCTGGCTGCTGGTGCTGCTGTTCGGCTTTCTGGTGCTGCGTCAGCTGCGCGCCAGCCAGCGCAGCCACCAGGCGCTGATGCGATCGCAGGATGAGCTTACGCGGCTTAACGGCACGCTCAGCGATCTGGCGATGCTGGATGGTCTGACGGGGCTGGGCAACCGACGCCAGTTCGATTTTTATCTGGAAAAGAGTCTGCGCGACTCCGCCTTGCCCGTTTCCCTGATCATGTTCGATGTGGATTACTTTAAGCGCTACAACGATGAGTATGGACATATTGCCGGCGACCGCTGCCTACAGGAGGTAGCGGCGCTGCTGAAACACCTTTCGCTGCGCAGCACCGACCGGGTAACCCGGTATGGCGGCGAAGAGTTCGCCATTATTCTGCCCGGCACCCATGCCCGCGACGCCGAAAAGGTGGCTCACCGGGCGCTGGAGGCGATTCGCCGCGCGGCGCTGCCCCACGAGGCGAGCGAACTGGCGGAAAAAATCGTTACCCTGAGCGCCGGTATTAGCGCCTCCTTTCCCGGCGACCAGCCTGATGCGCTGAAGCAGGCCGCCGATAGAGCGCTCTATGCGGCCAAGAAAGCGGGACGCAACTGTATTGCCGGAACAGAGGGCATCTGCCTGCTGTAGCCGGGCGCGCTGCCCTGTGAACAAAAGCGCCTGCAACCTTACGCCGTAAACAGCGGCGGTCGGCTAAAACTCCGCCTCTTCACCCGGCAGCGGAAGTGAAAGTTCCTGCCCTTCAACGCCCGCATAAAAAATCACCAGCTCCGCTGGCTGGTCGGTGGTGTAGCCCCGGTGCGCGCTGTTAATAGTCTCATTTAGCGCCTGCCCCGCGCCCGCCTGGTAAATTTCGCCGCTTTGTTTGTCCTCAATCGTCAGCTGGCCGGAGAGGATATAGGCGGTATTAGGCATAGGGTGAGTATGCCAGGGCAGCTCGCTGTTGGCGGGCAGTGACATGCGCATCACCGTGATTTGCGGTTTGCCAGCCGGATAAGCTTCATACGGCTGGCCGTTCCAGGCTGTGCCGCTCTGCAACACCTGTTGATGAGCGATAGCTGTCGGCTGCGCGTCCGTGGTTTTTTCTTTTTCGGTCATGGTTTCTCCTTTCCGTTAAGTCGTGATGGTAAGAGTGTAGCGGACCGGCGACGCCTGTTATGCCAGACGGCAGATAACGCGCCAGAAGGATAGCAGCGGTCGAGACCGGGCAGACCAGAGGACATTTCAGGCTGCCGCGCTGGCCTGGGGACGTTCTGCGATGAGAGCGCTGGGCGATCCCGCATAGCGGCGCAAATCCTGACCGTCTGTTATCGGTAATTGAAATTGCTGCCGCCCTTCCCTTGCCTGTAAGAGGGTTATCGGCGGATAATCCTTAATAGCGAACTGCGCGCAGGCTTTCGTCTGGCGCCTTCTTCACTCTGTCGGCTCCCTTCAGACAGCATCAGCGAGTAAGTCACCGCTGTCAGGTTGTCTCTGCTACGCAGCGAACATTTACGACAGGGACAGAATTGAGCAACGATTTGATATGAATGAAAAATTTAAGGTACGGCAAACCATCTTAACCCTCTCTCAAGCGACTACCTATGCCCTACGATAACGTCTACGCCGAGAAACGCCTGCCTGGCGCATTTCGCCGCAGCTGGCACCATTTCTATCGCAATACCACCGCCATGATCGGGCTATATGGTTTCGCCGCGCTGCTGTGCCTCTGTCTGTTTGGCGGGTTGCTGGCCCCCTACGGCATCGATCAACAGTTTCTCGGCTATCAGCTGCTGCCGCCGTCGTGGTCGCGCTATGGCGACGTCTCCTTTTTTCTGGGCACCGATGATTTGGGCCGCGACCTGCTGAGCCGTCTGCTGAGCGGCGTAGCGCCGACCGTCGGCTCCGCCATTCTGGTGACGCTGTTCGCTACGCTGTGCGGACTGGTTCTCGGCGTGCTGGCGGGCATTACGCACGGTCTGCGCTCGGCGGTGATGAATCACGTGCTGGATACGCTGTTGTCCATCCCCTCGCTGCTGCTGGCGATTATCGTGGTGGCTTTTCTCGGCCCGCGTCTGGAGCACGCCCTGCTGGCCGTGTGGCTGGCGCTGTTGCCGCGGCTGGTGCGCGCGATTTACAGCGCGGTGCACGATGAGCTGGAAAAAGAGTATGTGATTGCCGCCCGCCTCGACGGCGCGAGCAATATTGATATTTTACGGCATGCGATTTTACCGAACGTGTTGCCGATGCTGATCAGCGAGATCACGCGATCCCTGTCGATGGCGATCCTGGATATTGCCGCGCTCGGCTTTCTCGATCTGGGCGCGCAGCTGCCCTCGCCGGAATGGGGCGCGATGCTGGGTGATTCGCTGGAACTGGTCTACGTCGCGCCCTGGACCGTGATGCTACCAGGGGTTGCGCTAATGATCAGCGTACTGATTGTCAACCTGCTGGGCGACGGCATCCGACGCGCCGTCGAGGCGGGAGTAGAATAATGCCATTACTTGATATTCGTAATCTGACCATTGAATTTATGACCGCCGATGGTCCGGTGAAAGCCGTCGATCGCGTCAGCCTGACGCTGATGGAAGGCGAAGTACGCGGACTGGTCGGCGAGTCCGGCTCCGGCAAAAGCCTGGTCGCGAAAGCCATCTGCGGCGTAACCAAAGATAACTGGCGCGTCACCGCCGATCGCATGGTGTTCGACGATGTCGATCTGCTGCGCCTGTCGCCGCGCGAGCGTCGCCGCATTGTCGGCCGCAATGTTTCGATGATCTTTCAGGAGCCGCAGTCCTGCCTCGATCCTTCGGAGCGCATCGGGCGTCAGCTTATGCAGGCCATCCCGCGCTGGACCTATAAAGGCCCCTGGCTGGGCCGCTTCTGGTTCTGGCGGAAAACGCGCGCCATTGAGCTGCTGCACCGCGTGGGGATTAAAGATCACAAAGATATTATGCGCAGCTTCCCCTATGAGCTGACCGAAGGCGAATGCCAGAAAGTGATGATCGCGATCGCGCTGGCTAACCAGCCGCGCCTGCTGATCGCGGATGAACCCACCAACGCGATGGAGCCGACCACCCAGGCGCAAATTTTCCGTCTGCTGAGCCGCCTCAACCAGAACAACAATACGACCATCCTGCTGATCAGCCACGATCTGCGCACCATGAGCCAGTGGGCGAACCGTATTAATGTCATGTACTGCGGTCAGACGGTGGAGACGGCCAGCAGCGACGACCTGATGACCACGCCGCATCATCCCTATACGCAGGCGCTAATCCGCGCGATGCCGGACTTTGGCCGTTCGCTGCCGCATAAAAGCCGTCTTAATACTCTGTCCGGCGCCATTCCGTCGCTGGAGAGTCTGCCAATCGGCTGTCGGCTTGGCCCGCGCTGCCCCTATGCTCAGCGCAAATGTGTGGAAACGCCGCGCCTGACCGGCAGTAAAACGCACCAGTTCGCCTGCCACTTTCCCCTGAATATGAAGGAGCAGTAAATGGAAACGCTGCTGGAAGTGCGCAATCTGAGCAAGACCTTTCGCTATCGCACCGGGCTGTTTCGTCGTCAGCACGTCGAGGCGGTAAAGTCCGTGAGCTTTACCCTGCGTGAAAAGCAAACGCTGGCGATTATTGGCGAAAACGGCTCCGGCAAATCGACGCTGGCGAAAATGCTGAGCGGCATGGTCGCGCCCAGCGAAGGCGAAATCCTGATCAACGACCATCCGCTGGAGTTCGGCGATTACGGCTATCGCAGCCAGCGTATCCGCATGATCTTTCAGGACCCGTCGACGTCGCTTAATCCGCGTCAGCGCGTCAGTCAAATTCTCGACCTGCCGCTGCGGCTGAACAGCGACCTGGACGCCGAGGCGCGCGAAAAGCGTATTATCGCCACGTTGCGTCAGGTAGGACTGCTGCGCGATCACGCCGGTTACTATCCGCATATGCTGGCGCCGGGACAGAAGCAGCGTCTTGGCCTGGCGCGCGCCCTTATCCTGCAACCGAAAGTCATTGTCGCCGACGAAGCCCTCGCCTCGCTTGATATGACGATGCGATCGCAGCTGGTGAATCTGCTGCTGGAACTGCAAGAGAAGCACGGCATCACCTATATTTATGTGACGCAGCATCTCGGCATGATGAAGCACATCAGCGATCAGGTGCTGGTGATGCACCAGGGGGAAGTGGTGGAGCGCGGCGGCACCGCCGATGTGCTGGCCTCACCGCTGCATGAGCTGACTAAGCGCCTGATTTCCAGCCACTTTGGCGAAGCGCTGACGGCGGAAGCCTGGCGGCGCGAACGCTAATTCAGGTTGGTTTACCCCATTTGCCTGAGACGTGCTAGAATCCGCACGTCGATTAACGTCGGTCGCCTGTTTTTTAACCAATGCGACCGCCAACAACAATGACCATAAGGATTACAGCTATGGGTTTTCTTTCCGGTAAGCGCATTCTGATTACTGGCGTTGCCAGTAAACTCTCTATTGCCTACGGAATTGCGCAGGCGATGCACAAGCAGGGCGCAGAACTGGCTTTCACCTACCAGAACGACAAACTGAAAGGTCGTGTGGAAGAGTTTGCTAAAGAACTGGGTTCAGACATTGTTCTGCCGTGCGATGTGGCCGAAGACGAGAGCATCAAATCGCTGTTTACTGAGCTGGCAAAAACCTGGCCAAAATTTGACGGTTTCGTTCACTCCATCGGCTTCGCCCCTGGCGACCAGCTGGATGGCGACTATGTGAATGCCGTTACCCGCGAAGGCTTTAAAATCGCTCACGACATCAGCGCCTATAGCTTTGTGGCAATGGCGAAAGAGTGCCGTGAGATGCTGAACCCAGGCTCTGCCCTGCTGACGCTCTCCTACCTGGGCGCAGAGCGCGCCATCCCGAACTACAACGTGATGGGTCTGGCTAAAGCGTCGCTGGAAGCGAACGTGCGCTATATGGCGAACGCAATGGGTCCGGAAGGCGTGCGCGTTAACGCCGTTTCTGCCGGTCCTATCCGTACTCTGGCGGCTTCAGGCATCAAAGATTTCCGTAAGATGCTGGCGCACTGCGAAGCGGTTACCCCGATTCGCCGTACCGTTACCATCGAAGACGTCGGCAACTCAGCGGCGTTCCTCTGTTCTGACCTGGCCGGCGGCATCACCGGCGAGGTGGTTCACGTTGACGGCGGCTTCAGCATCGCCGCAATGAACGAACTTGAACTGAAATAAGCGTTAAGGGCGAGCCTGGCTCGCCCTTTTTTTTTGCTCACTTTCCCCGCCTTATAGCTTCGCGCTATTAATTATCACCGATCAATCTTTTGCTCTTCACGGCAGGCAGGCGACGATACGTTAGCCCCCAGGCGCACGTCCTGGTTTCGGATTCACGCCCTGTGCGACGTGCCAGTTATTTGCAAAAGGAATAACCATGGAACAACGCCGCTATCCCGGCCATAACCACTGGTTTTACGAAAGCCAGACCAGCCCGCATGCCGTTCAGGCTGAGCCGCTGGTTCCCGAAGCAGCCCTTATCCCCGATCGCTTTCTGCTTGGCTTACAGCAGGAGGCCAGCGCGCTTCAGCCCCTGCTTCAGGCCAGCCAGCCTATGCTGCTGGCATCCAGAGATCTGAGCCAGCTGCTGTTTCCCGACCGCGTCACGGCGACCCTGACGCATACCCTGACGCTTTACGACCGCCTCAGCACCGCGCTGACCGTGGCGCAGGTGGCAGGCGTGCAGCGGCTATGCAACCACTACTCGGCGCGCCTCAATCCCCTGCCCGGCCCCGACTCATCGCGCGAGAGCAACAACCGCCTGACGCAGCTGACCCAGTATGCGCGCCAGCTGGCGATGCAGCCGGAGCTGATCAGCGCGGCGGCGCTTCGGGCGCTGGATGCGGTAGGCCTGACCGAGCCGGACATCGTCACGCTGAATCAAATCGTCGGCTTCGTCAGCTACCAGGCGCGCATCGTGGCCGGTTTGCAGGCGCTGATGGCGCTGCCGGTACGCTGGCTGCCCGGCGTGACGCCCCCGCCAGACGCCAGCCGCGACGGCTTTGGCGATAAGCGAGCGTGGACGCCGGGTATCCGGCCGCTGGAGCTACGCTACGCCAGCGCCGATCAGCTTGCCGCCGTAACCTTCTGCCAGCCGCGGCCGGAGCTGACTGATGCGGTATGGCTGCTGGCGCACGATGCCGCCGCGCTTTACGGCTGGCAAACCCTGCGGCAGCGCATCGCGCCTGCCGACTTTATGCCGCTGGCCGAAGCGACCTGCGCGCGCGTGCTGGGCAGCCGCTGGGCCTTTCAGTTCTTCCCGGTTGAGGTACAGGATGCGCTGCGGGAGTCGGTCGATGACGTGGCCGATCGCGCGACCACTCAGGGACGCATCGTGGCGCTGGCGGCGCAGCTGACCCGTTCGCCGGAGCGCTTCAGCGCCGCGCATTTGCAGCCGCTGGTAACCGAAGGCTGGCAGCAAGAGACCCTGTTTGCCCTGATACAGGCCGTCGCCATCGCTAACTGGAACAGCCGACTGTTTTACGCCCTGGGCGAAGCGCCGTAGCTTTCAAGATGGCTGCGCGCCTCGTCAAAGAAGTGCTGAGACAGCGGCGTGGCGCGGCCCGGCTCGGCAATCACCAGCGCCGCCTGGCGCGCCATATGGGTGATGGCGATCGGCCGCTGCGCCATCCCGTGCAGCATTGACGGCAGCAGATGACCAACAGGCGAGACCAGCACCCCCAGCCCAACCTGAGCGCTTTGCACCAGTTCGAGGATCGAGGCGCTCTCCACCATCACCTGCGGCGTCAGCGACGCCTCGCGAAAGGCCATATCCAGATAGCGGCGAAAATAGCGCGTCGGCTCCGAAAGGCAGAGCGGCAGCGCGGCAAGTTCTTTTAACGTAAAGGGTTCATCGCTGACCAGCTCAGGAAACTGGTGCGGATCAAAGATGGCCTCTACGCCGCGTTCAGGCAGAAAGGCCGTCTGAAAATGCAGCTCGCGCAGCGTCGCCAGTTCAAAAAAGCCGATTCCGACGTCTACGGTATGGCTGTTAAGCGCCTCCAGCAGCTGATCGGCGCTGAGGGCGGCGATGCGATAATTTAGCTGCGGATAGCGATGCTGTACCTTTTTCAACAGCTGCGGCAGCGCGACGCTGCACTGCGGCATGACGCCGATGCGCAGCGTGCCGTTAACGCCGTGTTTCAGCGACTCAACCTCCAGCTTTAGCCCCTGATAAACCGAGACGATCTCGCGCGCCCACGCCAGCACGCGTTCGCCTTCGGGGGTAAAGCCAGCAAAGTTGTTGCTGCGGTTGATCAGTGACAGGCCCAGTTCGCGCTCAAGGTTTTTCAGGCGCATCGACAGCGTCGGCTGGCTGACAAAGCTGGCTTCCGCCGCGCGGCCAAAGTGGCGCTCGCGTTCGAGATTGCAAAGGTAGATGAGTTGTTTAATGTCTATTTTCTTTACCTGTCAATAACTTAATCCGAGATTATATTCACTTCTAAAAATTATGGACTAATTGATGTACATAATAAAAAAATGCCCTTCTGACTCGCTATGAATCTTCAGATAGCACTGCCGGCTTGTCAACGTGAAGCCTGAAATGAGAATGGAAGCCATTCCACTCAGATTGTCGGTCTGGACTCATCATTATCATCGACAATGATGGCAGTAACTTTACCCAGCACGATAATGCCCTACAGGCTTTCTCCGTCGATTGTTTCGCCATCCTGGGTTATCAGGCCGGAAGCAAACAGCTTACCCACCATTGGATAGCCATCGTATTAAAACGCAACTTCGTCGCCTGGCTTCATCCTGGCGTTGCGGTCGACGATAACAAACCCTTGCTGCCAATCTGTCAGCGTTACTTACAGGTGATTATTTTCGGCATGGTAAGCAGTATTTGATTGATGCCTTGCCCATGACCAGCCATGCTGGACACCCAATGGAGCTAATACTTGAGTTGATTAGACAGAGAGATTACCCAACGAAACCTTCAAGATTGAAGTCTGCCTTTGGATGCTTGTCTTTACCAGATGCTGATTCATTCAGAAAGCTGGATCAAAGGTTTGCCAGCGCGCCTGTTTTCGAAATATCTCCAACGCAACAACAACTCACGTTGCAGATATGCACTTACTAAATATTGCCTGCCCCGCTCATGAATACCTCAACAAATGCCACCTCTAGTGGCAGGGTTTGCCCGGGAAAAAACGTTCCGGGAGGCGATTATTCCATTACCAGCAACGACAGGAAATCGAATAGCCTAATGAGACAAAGCAATCCAGCCTGGTAGGCCGATTCGAGGGCCTACCAATCTTATATCGTCATATTTTTTCCATACTCTGCTTTTTCTTTGCTCGTTTGCTTTTCTACGTCGGGTTCAGGCACATATTCCATCTTCAGCACGTCATCCGGCGCAAGGTATATCCAGGCGCCGTCTTCTTTCGCCACTCCGATGAAGTCATTTACAATCTCAGGCTGTGACCGGTTCATCAGGCCTACATGCGTTTCACCTGATTTTGTTGTTACTGTGATGCGGTAGGTGTCTGGCATATCCACTCCATTAAAAAGCCTCCCTAAGGAGGCTTTTCATTTATGACTTAAAGCCACTTTTACCGTTAGCTTCGCGCCATGCTTTAACAGTGGCGACAATCTCCTCGGGAGTTGCGTCCTCGTCGTCGTCGTAAAAGATTAGGTCTGAGCCTTTTGGATGCTCACTTACTAAATTGAAATTAGCCACCAGTTTATCCTGATAAGCTTCGCCTCCCTCAGCGCTACAGATTTCACTTACAAGCTGGATAAACTCGGCTTCCGTATAATCTTCAAACTTCTGTTTAACTTCCATACTCTTATCCTATTTTTTTGAATGAATTTCGATATGGCGCTTTGGTGTCACGATACGAAGATTATCAATATCGTATACCTCGCCGCCCTCAGAGATAAGTTCAATATGATGAATTTCAAAAGAAATACGTTCACCAACTTCTTCGTCTTTTGGCACTGCTGGTGACAAGCCTTGCTTCATTCGCGTCTTATTCCTTTTTTTGAACTGGTTTGCCAGTTCTGGATCGGCCACGACTTCTTTCCAGAAAGCATTTCGGAACGCTTTATAGTTTCGAAACTCTCTTCCAACCAATTTTTCAGCGATTCGGGTGGGTACTGGCACTCCCAAATCTTTACCAGACCCCATTAACCATGTACCTGCAACGTCTGTCCCCTTGCCTTCTACTTTGCCAGGCAGATCACGTCCACTTTGCAACGTTGCGGGCAGAGGTTGTTTATACCCTTCGCCCGCCCTCCCGCTTTTAGAGCGGCAGGCAGGTTACCCGGTTAAAAGGCGAAAAGGCCACCCAAAGGTGGCCTTGAATAAGAGTAGTAACCGGATGAAAAAATAAAATCAGGCAGCGATAGATTGTGGATTTATTTGAATCATAGCCGATTTACAAAAAATACATTTTGCGCCAAGCGGGTTTTTGACATTAACGTCAAAAACAGAGCGGCGATATTGCGAGCCCTGACAGTGCGGGCAGCGGAGAAACATAATGACTGAGATAATTTTTAGCGTCCTGTGACGTTTGCAGCTGAACGGCCTTTTGGCTCACCCTGCGCAGTAAATTCTACTTTCTGCCCCTCATCGAGAGAGCAGAAATCGTTGCCCTTAATCGCAGAGAAGTGCACAAACACATCTTTACTGCCATCTTCGGGAGAAATAAAGCCGAAGCCTCTTTAGGCGTTAACCCCTTTAACCATGCCGAATATTTTATTAGGCATAGGTTCCCTTTGCTTTAAGCCTGTTAACAATAGTAGCTGAATGGAGAGACACATCAGTACAATTAAGATAAAACTCAAAGAGGAAGGCTTAAGAGCGGCACTTACGTAAATGAGAGATACAACAGGAACGAAAGATGAGGTTGTCTGCTTATCAGACCGGGAATTCATTAACGCATGCATGAGCCGCAATTGCAAGAGAGTAAAAGAGAATATTGTTATAACTTTTTCAGGTTACTGAATAAGAAAGCAAAGAAGTAAACGGAGCGCAAAAAGTTTTGCCGCAGCCTCTGTTCAGGTTTGCTGTTACACTCTTTACGACGTTTTGAACCAGGCTAAGAGTATGAGACTGATTGTAAGAGGAAAAAGCAAGTGAAAAACAAAATTTATCTTCCGCAGTTCGATGTCAGCGCAGACGTAGAGATGTCTGGAAATAAAATCACGGTTCGCTATCAGGGCAATGAAAACTTTCCTAAGCGTCTGAAGGTCAGGGAACAATATTTCGTGGTGATTGACGGCAAAGAAAAGATTATGGTGCTGGAACGTAAAGCAATGGGTTCCTGGCAATTCTCCCTTCAGGGATAACTGCCTGATTCCCACCTTACCGGATGCGTAAGGCGGGAACGCGCCGTTCTGCTATTTCTTTTCCCGATCTTCGTAGGGATCCTTTTTGTCGTCATTATGATCGTCGCGGGTACGCGGAATCTCGCCATGCTCAGCGGGTGCGTCGGTCGCCGGATGATCGTCCTCCTCATAGGCATTATGGACGTGTGGCGTGCTCTCTGGGGCGCTCTTGCTCACGTCCCCTTCCTGTTTACGTTCTTCATTGGTTTTATGTTTAAACATTTCCGTCTCCTTGTTCGCTTCCAGTTGTAGTAAGTGTAGACGTAAACTGTTCAGGCTACGCCGAGCGCGGTTTTCACCTCACTGGCTATTTTTTCGACCTGCGGCCCGTAAATCACCTGAATATCATGTTCGCTGACGCGATTTACACCGTTCGCGCCAGTGGTGAGCAGCGTCTGGTCCACTACTTCCTTCATATCTTTTACCCGCACGCGCAGGCGGGTAAAGCAGCAGTCCACATCTTCAATATTGGACTGTCCGCCGAGACCGCTGATGATGACGCTGGTGCGCTCGCTGGCGGCCACCTGCTGCGGCTTCTCCTCTTCCGATTCGCGCCCCGGCGTCTCGACGCCCATGCGGGTGATGATGAAGCGAAACGCATAGTAGTAGAGCGGCGCGTAGATAGCGCCCAGCGCCAGCGTCCACCACCAGTGCGTTTTGCTGCCGCCCAGAACGCCGAACACCACCAGATCGATAATGCCGCCCTGCACGTTGCCAATCATCAGGTGCAGCATCGACATCAGCATAAAAGAGAGACCGGTAAGCAGCGCGTGCAGCAGATAGAGCACCGGGGAAACAAAGATAAAGCAGAACTCCAGCGGTTCGGTAATGCCGGTAGTAAAGGACGTGAGCGCGCCCGCCATCATCAGCGCCTTCACGCGCTGTTTATGCTCAGGCCGCGCAGTATGGTAGATCGCCAGCGCGGCGGCGGGCAGGCCAAACATCATCACCGGGATTTTACCCTGCGCCAGGAACTGGGTGGCGTTGCGCAGCACCTCGTCCGGCACCGAGCCGGGGTGCGTCAGCGAGGCGTTGAAGATATTGAGCGCGCCCACCAGCGTCTGTCCGTCCACGGTGGCAATGCCGCCAATGGGCGTAAAGCGCACCGTTTCATTAAGGATATGATGCAGCCCTGTGGGGATCAGGATGCGTTCCGCAGTGCCGAGCAGAAAAGCGCCGTACTGCCCGCTTTTACCAATCATCTGCCCTACCCAGGCGATGCCCTCTCCTAGCGTCGGCCAGATCAGCGCCAGCAGCACGCCCACCAGCGGCAAAAAGATAATGGTGACGATGGGCACAAAGCGACGTCCGCCAAAGAAGCTGATGGCGGTCGGCAGCTGTTGGGTATAGAAGCGATTGTGCAATACTACCGTCAGCAGCCCGGCGATCACCCCGCCCAGCACGCTCATATTGTAGGTAAAGATGCCCAGCATCTCGATGTATTCCGCTGACGTCATCATGGCGGCTGTCTGATCCAGACCCGCCTGCTGCAATGCCTCCGGCGTTGTGGTCGCTGCCGTCAGACCTTTTGCCGCCAGCGTGGCGCTGATGCCGACATTCATGCCGATATAGCCGATCACGGCGGCAAAGGCTGCAGTGGGCTTTTCCGCCTTAGCCAGACCAATCGCGCTGGCGACAGCGAAAAACACCGGCAGATTGGCGAACAGCGCGCCAGCCACTTTACGAATGAAACCGATAATCAGCTGCGGCACCTGCATCTGGGCGAACGCCTCGCCGGTAATCGCCGGGTTCTGCATGGCGGCAGCCAGTCCGAGAAAAATCCCTGCCGCCGCAATAACCGAGATCGGCATCATTAAGGCTTTACCAAACGCATGGATCTGGCTGGTGAGCTGTTTCATGGTGTGCGCCCTTTCAGTGAAGAATGAGCAAGTATTGACCCGTTGCGCCCGTAACTCCCGTTATCGCCAGGTTAATAACGAGTAAATTTTGAACAGCATCACAATTTTGCCATCAGCGCGATAAACGCCAGCTATCGCACCATTAAGTCAATCAATTAGACAACTTATGATTGCAGTCGCACACTTCTCTCACCGTCAGGATATATCCTGATAACAAACTTCCTACAAAAACATAAGCCTGCACTCACCATGAAATTCAAACGTAAAATTAAGCCTTACCGCGCTGCTGCGGGCGGCTGGGGTTCGCTGGAAGCCACAACCCGTTTCGTCTTCGACAGCAAAGCCGCGCTAAAAAATATGCGCAATCTGATGCGCATGAACAAAGCTCGCGGCTTCGACTGTCCCGGCTGCGCCTGGGGCGACGATAACAAAAGTACTTTTAGTTTCTGTGAAAACGGCGCTAAAGCGGTTACCTGGGAAGCCACCCGCCGCGTAGTGGATACTGACTTCTTCGCCCAGCACAGCGTCACTAAGCTGTACGCCCAGAGCGACTATTTCCTCGAATACCAGGGCCGCCTTACCCATCCGCTGCGCTATAACGCCGAAACCGATCACTATGAGCCGGTGAGCTGGGACGACGCCTTTGCCCTGATCGCTCAGCATATTAAGGCGATGGATAACCCGAATCAGATGGAGCTTTACACCTCCGGCCGCGCCAGCAACGAAGCCTCATGGCTTTATCAGCTGTTCGGACGCCTGGTGGGCACCAATAACTTCCCTGACTGCTCGAATATGTGTCATGAAGCGAGCGGCACCGGCCTGAAGCGCAGCATCGGCGTCGGCAAAGGCACCATTCGCCTCGACGACTTCGACCATGCCGACGCCATTTTTGTTTTCGGTCAGAACCCCGGCACCAACCATCCGCGTATGCTGCACAGCCTGCGCCACGCTGCCGACCACGGCGCGAAAATCGTCTCCTTTAATACCCTGCGCGAGCGCGGGCTTGAACGCTTTGCCGACCCGCAGAAGCCGCTGGAAGTCGTTACCTCGATGGCAGGCACCATCAGCTCCGCCTATTACCAGCCGAATCTCGGCGGCGATATGGCGGCGGTGCGCGGCATGGTGAAAGCGCTGCTGGAAACCCACCGCGCGCGCCTTGCCGCTGGTGAGAAAGGTCTTTTTGACGAAGCCTTTATCAACGCGACCACGCATGGCATCGAAGCCTACCTGGATGCGGTAGACAGCACCGACTGGATGCAGATTGTGCAGCAGTCTGGTCTGAGCGAAGCGCAAATCCGCGAAGCGGCGGCGATCTATCAGAGCGCCGACCGCGTGATTATCACCTGGGCGATGGGCATTACGCAGCATAAGCACTCGGTGGATACGGTTCGTGAGATTGTTAACCTGCAACTGCTGTTTGGTCAGCTGGGCAAAAAAGGCGCGGGTCTCTGTCCGGTGCGCGGCCACAGTAACGTGCAGGGCAACCGCACCATGGGTATCGACGAGAAACCCAGCAAGGCGTTTCTTGACGCGCTGGGCAGCCACTTCGGCTTCGAGCCGCCGCGCGAGCACGGCCATAACACCGTTGAAGCCCTGAACGCCATGCTGCGCGACGAAATCAAAGTGCTGATCGCGCTGGGCGGCAACCTGGCCGCCGCGGCGCCGGACTCACCGCGCACCGAAGAGGCATTGCAGCGCTGCGGTCTGACCGTGCATATCAGCACCAAACTGAACCGCAGCCATCTGGTGCCGGGCGCGGAAAGCCTGATCCTGCCGACCCTGGGTCGTACCGAGCGCGACCTCCAGGCAAGCGGCAACCAGTTCATCACTGTGGAAGACTCCTTCAGCATGGTGCATGCCTCAGAAGGCATCGGCATCCCGCTGGCGGATACCCAGCGCTCTGAAACCGCCATCGTGGCCGGTATCGCGCATGCCGTGCTGGGCGATAAGAAGGTGCAGTGGCTGGATCTGGCTGCCGACTATAATCTGATCCGCAACCATATCGCCGCAACTATTCCAGGCTTTGCGGATTTCAACCGCAAGTGCGACGAACCGGGCGGATTCTACCTCGGTAATGCCGCAGCAGAGCTGCGCTTCAATACCCCGTCGCAGAAAGCGGAGTTCAGCAGCGCGGCGCTGCCGGTTTCCCTGTTCCCGCAGGACGTGGCGGAGGTGCCGTTCACGCTGCAAACCCTGCGTTCGCACGACCAGTACAACACCACGATTTACGGCCTTGATGACCGCTATCGCGGCGTTTACGGTCAGCGCGAAGTGGTGTTTATCAACCCGGAAGACATGCAGGCGCTCGGCTTTACCGAAGGTCAGCAGGTAGACATTGAGACCCTGTGGAACGACGGCATTTCGCGTCGCGTCAGCGGGTTCAAGCTGGTGCCCTATAATATTCCGCGCGGCAACCTCGCGGCCTATTATCCGGAAACCAACCCGCTGGTTCCGCTCAACAGCTTCGGCGACGGCAGCGGCACGCCGACCTCGAAATCCGTTCCGGTTAAGCTGGAGCTGTCGGTTTCTCTGCCTACGCAGCGTATCGCATAAGGTCAAACCTTCTACTGCTAAAAGCCGGTTAATCCGGCTTTTTTCCCCCTTTTAGCCTTGCCGCGCGCCCCTGATTCGCGTAAAACTAGCAGCCGCTCTTAGGCCACGAAACTATACAAATTATGTTCCAGGATAATCCGCTGCTCGCGCAGCTTAAAGAAAAGCTTCACGCGCAGACTCCTCGCGCTGAAGGTGTTGTCAAAGGCACCGAAAAAGGTTTCGGCTTTCTTGAAGTCGATGCGCAGAAAAGCTATTTCATTCCGCCGCCGCAGATGAAGAAAGTGATGCATGGCGATCGCATCTCCGCCATTATCCACAGCGATAAAGATCGTGAAAGCGCCGAACCTGAAACGCTGATCGAGCCTTTTCTCAGCCGTTTTGTCGGCCGCGTGCAGAAGAAAGACGATCGTCTCTCTATTGTCCCGGACCATCCGCTGTTAAAAGACGCCATCCCCTGCCGTCCGGTACGTGGTCTGAGCCATGATTTTCAGGCAGGCGACTGGGCCGTGGCGGAAATGCGTCGCCATCCGCTGAAAGGCGATCGCGGTTTCTATGCCGAACTGACTGAATTTATCGTTAAGGCCGACGACCATCTGGCCCCGTGGTGGGTCACGCTGTCGCGCCATAACCTGGAGCGCGAAGCGCCACAGGTAAGCTTTGGCGAGATGCAGGACGAACAGCTGACGCGTGAAGACCTTACCGCGCTCGACTTCGTCACCATCGACAGCGCCAGCACCGAAGATATGGACGATGCGCTCTTTGTCGAAGAGAACGCCGACGGCACGCTTCGCCTGACGATTGCTATCGCCGATCCTACCGCTTATGTTCCTGAAGGCAGCGAGCTGGACAAGCTGGCCGCGCAGCGCGCCTTCACCAACTATCTGCCGGGCTTTAATATCCCGATGCTGCCGCGCGAGCTGTCAGACGACGTCTGTTCGCTGCGCCCCAACGTGCGTCGCCCCGCGCTGATCTGCCGCGTCGACGTTGCGCAGGACGGCTCGCTCAGCAACGACGTCCACTTCGCCGCCGCCTGGATCGAATCGAAAGCCAAACTGGTTTACGATGAGGTCTCTGACTGGCTGGAAAACACTGGCGAATGGCAGCCGCAGAGCGACGCCATTGCGCAGCAAATCCGCTTGCTGCACCGTATCTGTCTGGCGCGCAGCGAATGGCGTCAGCAGCATGCGCTGGTGTTTAAAGATCGTCCGGACTACCGCTTTGTTCTCGGCGAAAAAGGCGAAGTGCTGGATATTATCGCCGAGCCGCGCCGTATCGCTAACCGCATGGTCGAAGAGGCGATGATCCTCGCCAACATCTGCGCCGGTAAGGTGCTGCGCGAAAAGCTGGGCTTTGGCGTGTACAACGTGCATACCGGCTTCGACGCCACCAATGCCGAACAGGCTGCGGCGGTGCTGGCGAACCACGGCGTCGCCGTCGACGCGAATGCCATCACCACGCTGGAAGGCTTCCGCCAGCTGCGCCGCGAGCTGGACGCCCAGCCGACGCAGTTCCTCGACAGCCGCATTCGTCGTTTTCAGTCCTTCGCGGAAATCAGCACCGAGCCGGGTCCGCACTTCGGCCTGGGTCTGGAAGCCTACGCCACCTGGACGTCGCCGATTCGTAAATCGGGCGATATGATTAACCATCGCCTGCTGAAAGCCATTATTCGTGGCGAACAGGCCGCTCGCCCGGATGACGCGCTGACCACTATTATGAGCGAGCGTCGTCGCCTTAACCGTATGGCGGAGCGCGATGTCGGCGACTGGCTCTATGCCCGCTGGCTGGCTCCGCACGCCGGAACCGATCGTAAGTTCAGCGCCGAGATTATCGACGTCTCACGCGGCGGTATGCGCGTGCGTCTGCTGGAGAACGGCGCGGTGGCCTTTATTCCCGCGCCCTTTATCCACGCTGTGCGTGACGAACTGGTGTGCAGCCAGGAGAACGGCACCGTGCAGATCAAAGGCGAGATTGTCTGGCGCGTGACCGACGTTATTGACGTGACCATTGCCGAAGTCCGCATGGAAACGCGCAGCGTCGTGGCTCGCCCGGCGGCCTGAGCATGAAAAGCCGCGGGATAACCTCTGTTATCCCGCACTTTTTTCCCTGCCTTTAGACAAATGTTAAATTTGTTCCCCGCTTCACACTTCTTGACTGATTAACTTTCACTTACATTCCATTACATTACCTTTAACTCGTTGTCTTTGAACGTCCCTTTCGGTTCATATCAAGGAGTAAGGTCATGAAAAACGTCAAAACCAGCCTTATCTGGTTAGCCGTGGCGTTGGTTGGCGCGGGCGCATTCGCCATGCTGGCATTAAATCGCGGCGAGCACGTTAACGCGGTCTGGCTGGTGGTGGCCGCTGTCGCCTGCTATAGCATCGCCTACCGTTTTTACAGCCTGTTTATTGCCCGCAATATCTTCGAGCTTGACGATCGTCGACGCACGCCAGCCGAACGCTATAACGATGGCCTGGATTATGTCCCGACCAATAAGTGGGTGCTGTTTGGCCACCATTTTGCCGCCATCGCCGGCGCAGGACCGCTGGTAGGACCAATTCTGGCAGCGCAGATGGGTTTTCTGCCCGGCACTATCTGGATTCTGGTAGGGGTAATGCTGGCGGGCGCGGTGCAGGACTTTCTGGTGCTGTTTATCTCGACCCGACGCGACGGCCGCTCGCTGGGCGAAATGGCGCGTCAGGAGCTGGGCGCGTTTGCCGGGGTAATCACCATGCTTGGCGCCCTCGGCGTGATGATCATTATTCTCTCCGCGCTGGCGCTGGTGGTGGTGAAGGCGCTGGCAAATTCGCCCTGGGGTCTGTTTACCATCGCCGCGACCATTCCGATTGCGCTGCTGATGGGCGTCTATATGCGCTTTATCCGTCCGGGTAAAATCGCGGAGGTGTCGCTGATTGGCTTTGTGCTGATGATGGCGGCGATTATCTACGGCGGCAACGTGGCGCAGGATCCGTTTTGGGGTCCCTTCTTTACCCTCAAAGGCACCTCGCTCACCTGGGTGCTGGTGATTTACGGCTTTGTCGCCTCTGTGCTGCCTGTCTGGCTGCTGCTGGCGCCGCGCGACTATCTCTCGACCTTTTTAAAAATCGGCGTCATCGTCGGTCTGGCGATCGGCATTGTGTTTGCCATGCCGGAGATGAAGATGCCCGCCGTGACGCGCTTTATCGACGGCAGCGGCCCGGTGTTCTCCGGCCAGCTGTTCCCGTTCCTGTTTATCACTATCGCCTGCGGCGCGATCTCCGGCTTTCACGCGCTGGTCTCCAGCGGCACCACGCCGAAGCTGGTCGAGCGCGAAAGCCATATTCGCTTTATCGGCTATGGCGCGATGCTGATGGAGTCTTTCGTCGCTATTATGGCGCTTATTTGCGCATCCGTGATCGAGCCCGGCGTTTACTTCGCCATGAACGCCCCTGCGGCGCTGATTGGCACCACGGTGGAAAACGCCTCGCAGGTGATTAACGGCTGGGGCTTTGTGGTCACGCCCGAAATGCTGAGTGGCATCGCGCGTGACGTCGGCGAAGCTTCGGTGCTGTCGCGCGCCGGCGGTGCGCCGACCTTTGCCGTGGGGATGGCGCATATTATCACTGACGTGTTTAACAGCCGCGCGATGATGGCGTTCTGGTATCACTTCGCCATTCTGTTCGAAGCGCTGTTTATTCTTACCGCCGTAGACGCCGGCACGCGCGCCTGTCGTTTCATGGTGCAGGACCTGGTTGGTACCGTGGTTCCTTCGCTGGCGAATAACCGCTCCTGGGTGGGCAATATGGCGGGCACTGCGGTTGCGGTCGCCGGCTGGGGCTTTTTTGTATATCAGGGGGTGGTCGATCCGCTGGGCGGGATTAATACCCTGTGGCCGCTGTTCGGCATCGGCAACCAGATGCTTGCCTCTATGGCGCTGATCCTGGGCACCGTGGTGCTGTTCAAAATGAAAAAGCAGCGCTATGCCTGGGTGACCATTCTGCCGACGATCTGGCTGTTTATCACCTCCATGACGGCGGGCTGGCAGAAGATTTTCCATGAAAAACCCGCCATTGGCTTCCTGGCGCAGGCCAACCGCTTCCGCAAAGGCATTGACGAAGGCGTGATTATCGCGCCGGCGAAAAGCGTGGCGGATATGCAGACCATTGTGTTCAGTAATCAAATCAATGCCGTGCTCTGTGGTTTCTTTATGCTGGTGGCTGTCACCATGCTGGTGGCCGCGTTCTTTGTTATTCGCCGCGCGCTGCAAAGCAACGAGCCGACCACCCGTGAAGCTGAGGTATCGCTGCGTAAGGGGGTTCATCGTGTCTGATGCTATTCGCCGTTCCGCCCGCCCGGCGCTGCTGGGCCAGATTATCCGCTGCCAGCCGCTGGCCGCGCCCGTGCCTGGATTTAACTGGCGGCAGCTGTGGCGTGGCCTTAAGCAGAGCTTCCGTCTGATGGTCGGGGTTCAGGATTATCAAAATTATCTTCAGCATATGCGGCTTCACCACCCGGCGGTTACGCCGATGAGCGAGCGGGAATTTCACCGTTACTGCCTTGATGCGCGGTTCCCCAGTCAGGCAGGCAAGCTGGGGAAATGTCCTTGTTAAGCAACAAAATCGGCCCCGCGACGCGGGGCCTTTTTGTGCCATTCTTTCTCAGACTGTAAAATATATTCGGCTGGCATCTTGTGCTAAGGGGAGATGCCGAATACTGTTGATAAAATAATGAGATAACTCTTGCAGAGCACTCCCCCGGAGGACCTTTAATGACCGATGAGCAAGGGCAAACGTTGCTGTATACCTTGTTTGGCACTACCAGCCCTCACTGGCGGCTGACTACCGACAGCGATGCTTTGCATTTTGCCGAAGACGAGAATGCGCATACGAATATCGCCGTGGCGCTGACGCCTGCGCAGGCCAGTCTGCTACGCGCGATGCCCGTCATCACTTCCAGCGTCAACCTGACGCTGTCGCTGCACGGCACGCCGGTCCCGATGCACTTTGTCGGACGTAAAGTCAATCAGCAGAGCTGGGCGGGCACGGCATCGGCATGGGGCGACACCTCCGCCGTGGCGCGCGACCTGACGCAGGGTCTCTCTTTTGCCGAGCAGGTCGTGTCTGAAGCCAACTCCGTTATCGTCATCCTTGACCAGCGCGGCAATATTCAGCGATTCAACCGTCTCAGCGAAGAGTACACCGGCCTGAATGAGCATGAAGTGATTGGTCGTAACGTTTTTCAGCTGTTTATGACCAAACAGGAGGCGGCCGCCTCGCGTCGCAACATTGCCGGTTTCTTCCGTGACGGCAACTCCTATGAGGTGGAACGCTGGGTCAAGACGCGTAAGGGCCAGCGACTCTTTCTGTTTCGTAATAAGTTCGTGCACAGCGGCAGCGGGAAAAATGAAATTTTCCTCATCTGTTCAGGAACGGACATAACCGAGGAGCGACGCGCTCAGGAGCGTCTGCGCGTGATGGCTAATACCGATACCGTCACCGGTTTGCCTAATCGTAACGCAATTCATCAGCAGATCAGCCTGGCGCTGGAGCTGGCGAAAGGCGATGAGACTGGCGTGGTCTATCTCGATCTGGATAATTTCAAGAAAGTTAACGACGCCTATGGCCATATGTTCGGCGATCAGCTGTTGCAGGCGGTGTCGCTGGCTATCCTGAGCTGCCTGGGTAAAGACCAGACGCTGGCGCGCCTCGGCGGCGATGAGTTTGTCGTGCTGGCGGAGCATACCAGCCAGGCGGAGCTGGAGGCGATGGCGTCGCGCATTCTGGAGCGCCTGCGCCAGCCCTTCCGCATTGGGCTGATTGAGGTTTACAGCGGCTGTTCCGTGGGTATCGCGCTGGCCCCGCTGCACGGCGACGACCGCGAAAGCCTGATACGCAACGCCGATACGGCGATGTACCACGCGAAAGAAAACGGACGCGGTAAGTTTTGCGTCTTCGCCGCCGAAATGAATCAGCGCGTGTTTGAATATCTCTGGCTCGACACCAACCTGCGCAAGGCGCTGGAGCAGGATCACCTGACGGTGTTCTACCAGCCGAAAATAGACAGCGACGGCAGCGTGCGCAGCGCGGAAGCGCTGGTGCGCTGGAACTCGCCGGAGCGTGGCATGGTGTCGCCCGCCGATTTTATCCCCTATGCCGAAGAGTCCGGCCTGATTGTACCGCTCGGACGCTGGGTAATGCTGACGGTACTGCGTCAGATTCTGGTCTGGCGCGAACAGGGTATCAACCTGCGCGTGGCGGTCAACGTTTCGGCGCGGCAGCTGATTGACCAGAGTATTTACAGCGATCTCAAGCTGGCGCTGATGGACAGCGGGCTGACGGAGTGCCCTGTCGATATTGAGCTGACCGAAAGCTGTCTGATTGAAAACGAAGCGCAGGCGCTGACCCTGATGAAGCAGTTTCAGGAGCTGGGCGCCCAGGTGCATCTTGACGATTTCGGCACAGGATACTCCTCTTTGTCTCAGCTGGCGCGCGTTCCCATTAACGCCATCAAGCTTGATCAAAGTTTTATTCGCAATATCAACGAGCAACCGGTTTCGCAGTCGCTGGTCAGAGCCATCGTCGCCGTCGCTAAAGCGCTGGCGTTGCAGGTGATCGCCGAAGGCATCGAGACCAAAGCCGAAGAAGAATTTGTCCTCCAGAACGGCGTGGATGGGCGTCAGGGTTATTTTTATGCAAAACCAATGCCCGCAGAACAGTTCGGGCATTGGCTGGCTAAGCATCCTGCCCGCGTTTAGCGTTCTGGTTTACTATCCGGCTTTACGCAGTGATGCGCTGTGTCGGTTCTGTAGTTGCACCAGACGCTCCATATAGGCGATGTCTTTCGGTTCCAGCGTAAAGGCGAAATCAACCCAGTCCTCAGTGATATCCATCAGCTCGGCGCGCGACAGCTGAAGCACGCGCTGGCGTGCTTTCAGCATGGCGCGCACGCCGTTCAGCTTCGGCCGCAGCGTATCGATAAAGGTGCGCGTGCAGCGATAGCTCTCCCCCGGCTGGAAGACTTTGTCCACCAGACCGCGCGTCTCATACCACTCGGCGCTGTGCGACTCTCCTTCACAAATCAGCTCTTCCGCCAGTTTCATCCCTGCGCGACGCGCCACCAGCGAGTAGCCGCCCATGCCGGGGAACAGGTTAAAGGCGATTTCCGGAAAGCCGAGCCGCGCGTTGTTCTGCGCAAGGATGAAGTGGTGCGCCAGCGCCGCTTCAAAACCGCCGCCCAGCGCGCTGCCCTCAATCATCGCTATGGTGACCGCGCCCGTATCGAAACCGCGTGCGGCCGAGTGGATGCAGTCAACACAGGCGCGCGCATAGGCGCGCAGCGCCTCGCGGCGATTGTTGCGGATACATTCCACAAAGAAGCGTAGATCGCCGCCTGCGTTGAACATCTGCGGCACCAGCGAGCCGGTTACCCAGAAGTCAATCGGCAGACCGGAACGCTGCGCCGCATAGCTCAGGTTCATGATCTCCTCAATTAACTCGTGGTTGAAACTGGGACGCGGCTGCGCGCGCAGCATCATCCACATGGTACGCCGCCCTTCCTCGTAGTAGGCCGCAAGCTGAGTTGTCTGGCCCACTTCGGTAAACAGTCGGCAGGTTGGTTGGTTAATTACTGTCATTGTCTCATCCTCTGTTTATTTGATGCGTTAAACGCCATATCAGCGTAATGCAGACAGAGGCCAGACCAAATGAGAGATTGATTTATAAAGTAAAATCCAGAGAGATCCCCGACACGGGCGTCGGGGAAGCTTAAGCGGGGTTACTTGATTGCCGCACGTTGCCCAACCGCAGCGCGGGAACGCTTAACGCGTTTTGAATAAATGGCAGTAATGACTGGCACCAATACTGACGTGACGATAACCGAGGTGGCGACCAGCGCGGTGGCGGCTGGCGCGACCGGTTTAAACTGCGGCAGCATTTCGGCGATCAGCACCGGCGTGGCTACCGCTGCCCCTGCGGTACTGGATGCGGCGATACCGGCGGTGCCATCCCCGCCGCCAATCAGGCGATCGGCAAGAATCAACGGAATGCCGGTCACGATAATCACCGAGACGCCCAGCATAATGCCCAGTAAGCCGGTCTGCGCAATCACCGTCAGGTCGATGGTGTTGCCTAACGCAAAGGCGAAGAAAGGGATCAGGGTATGCACGGCCTTGCCAAAAAATTCCCGCAGCTCCGCATCCAGATTGCCGAGCACAAAGCCGACCAGGAATGGCAGCACGGCGCCGACAAATACATGCGGTTCAAACGAGGCGATGCCCGCCGTGCCAAGGATCACCATGGTCATTAACGGCCCGGACTCCAGCGACATCAGCACAAAGGCCCCCGCCTCCTCTTTGCTGCCGTACTGCTGCATGATCGAGGCGTAGAGGCCGCCATTGGTCATGTCCATCGCGGCAACCAGCGCCAGCGTCGATAACCCGGCGAACATCCCGACTTCCACCCCGTTTTCCGGCACCACGCGCGACGCAATGGCGGCTACCACCCAGGCCACGGCGATTTTGGTAAGGACCAGCGTACCGGATTTGCGCAGCACGGTGCCGGTGGCGCTGAGTTTGATTGACGCGCCCATACAGAAGAACCAGACGGCCAGGATCGGCACCGTGCCGGTCATCAGGCCATTGGTAAATGAACCGAGATACTTACCCGCGCCCGGAGAAAACGTATGACAAAGCGCGCCGATAAAAAGCGGGATTAACATCATACCGCCGGGAATTTTGTCGATAGCACGTTTGATATGCATAGGGAATCGCCTTTGCTGTCCAGAGGGAGATGCGTTGTTATGCCCGAAGGCGCTGACAGCAACATACGGTGAGAGTGAGGGGAAAACAGTGATCACGCACAAAATTGAAACGCTGTTTTAATTTTTGTGAGTGTTATGTTTCATAAAATTGATCGGAGTCGCCATACCAGGCCTGAAGCCGCCGTTATGACTGCCTGCATCCCACAAAAGCTGGAGAGCGGATGCGACTGCCGCCTCGGCGCGCACGGCATAAAAAAGACGCGCCCCAATGCTGAGGCGCGTCTGTTGCGGGACGGATACTGACGCATTTGCGTCGCGGCGAGTGCCGTCTGGCGTGGTCAAGAGAGTCGCCGCAGCGTTCAGAAGCAGCTCTGGATAGACGCAGGCGAGCCAGGTTAGGCTTTCTGGCCATACCAGGCGTTTTCGCCATGTTTCCGCTGATAGTGTAGGTCGAGCAGCGCCTGATTGATAGGCGGCAGATCGGCGCGCAGCTGCTGGCTGAACAGCCCCATATAGGCAACCTCCTCCAGCACCACGGCGCTATGCACCGCCGCGTGCGCGTCACGCCCCCAGGCAAACGGCCCGTGGGAATTTACCAGCACTGCCGGAATAGCGCTGGGCGACAGTTCGCGCTGGGCGAAAGTTTCAATAATGACCCTGCCGGTATTCCATTCATAGTCGTTGTGAATTTCTTCGTCGCGCATGGCGCGGGTGCAGGGTATCTCGCCGTAAAAGTCATCGGCATGCGTGGTTCCCCACGCCGGGATCGCCCGACCGGCCTGCGCCCAGATGGTGGCGTGACGTGAATGCGTATGGACGATGCCGCCGGTTTCAGGCCAGGCCAGATAGAGCGCGCGGTGCGTCGCGGTATCGGACGAAGGACGTTTGTCGCCCTCGATAACCTGTCCGCTGGCGAGATCGACCACCACCATATCGTCGCGTTTCATGCTGGCATAGCTCACGCCAGAAGGTTTAATGACCAGCACCCCCTGTTCCCGATCGACGGCGCTGACGTTTCCCCAGGTAAAGGTCACAAGGTTGTAGCGCGGCAAGTCCAGGTTTGCTTCCAGAACCTGCTGTTTGAGTTGTTCCAGCATTGCATTCTCCTGCTCTGATTTATTCCTGAAATTGTGCAGGCGTCGCGCAAAAACGTTATGGAGCGAATAGCTGGATAAGCAGGCGGAAACAGCTAAAAAGTGAAAAATGTGGCGTGAATTAGGAATCTTCCCTCTTCGGAAAATTTGCATAAAGCATAGAATCCCCTCACGCAATGGACGGATCTATTTTCCGCCCGCGTTTATCTGCTCGAGACCACATTGTCCAGAGTGAAAGGCAGATCGGCATCTTCATGGAAGAAGCGATGGCGTAATCGGAGCAGATAACAGACCAGAGGAAAAAACCACCTATACTTAGGACGTTGCCTCTGTGAGCACAACCAAGGAGAAGTTATGACAACAACCATGAAACGTATTACCGCCACCGTTTTGGCTACCACTTTAGTTGTCGCGCTAAGCGGCTGTTCAAACTGGTCAAAACGCGATCGTAACACCGCTATCGGCGCAGGAGCAGGCGCAATTGGTGGTTCAGTGTTAACGCACGGCAGCGCGCTGGGTACCCTGGGCGGCGCAGCAGTGGGCGGTATTATCGGCCATCAGGTCGATTAAAGCTGATTGATATTGATAAAATAAGGCTACGCAGCGCATCTACACACTTATCGGGCTACCGTTGTAGCCCGTTTTACTAGCCACCCGCCAGTTTAACCTTCAGCCCTTTTGCTTCCAGTAGTTGCTTGAGCAGATCGCGCTTGTCGCCCTGAATTTCAATGACGCCCTCTTTAACTGAACCGCCGCAGCCGCACTTTTTCTTTAGCTCAGCGCCCAGCCTGACCAACTCCGCATCGTCCATATCGAGACCCGTGATAAGGCAGACGCCCTTGCCTTTACGTCCGCTGGTCTGACGCTGAATACGAACAATACCGTCGCCTTTTGGGCGTTCAGTTTTTTCTTCAGGCTGCGCTATGCGGCCCGTCTCTGTTGAATAAACCAGGGGATTATCGCGGCTCATCAGGACTCCTCAAGGCTGGTTAAAATAGCCGACAGCGTGGCGGCTGGGGTGGCTGACTGGGTAATGGGACGTCCGATCACCATATAGTCTACGCCCGCCTGTTTCGCCTGCTGCGGCGTCATAATACGGCGCTGATCGCCGGCATCGCTGCCCGCCGGGCGGATCCCAGGCGTAACTAATTTGAAGTCCGCGCCAAGAACCGTTTTAAAGCGCGTGGCTTCCTGAGCTGAACAGACCACGCCATCCAGACCGCATTCATGCGTCAGTTTCGCCAGACGCTCAGCCTGCTCGGCCGGCGACAGGGTAATACCGAGACCGCGCAGGTCGTCGGCGTCCATGCTGGTCAATACCGTTACCGCAATCAGCAGCGGCGCATCTTTCCCAAAAGGCAGCAGCGCTTCGCGCGCCGCATTCATCATGCGCGCCCCGCCGCTGGCGTGCACATTGACCATCCAGACGCCAAGATCGGCCGCCGCCGCCACGGCATGCGCTGTGGTATTGGGAATGTCATGAAATTTAAGGTCGAGAAAGACCTCAAAGCCCCGCTGCTGCAAATCTTTTACCAGCGTCGGGCCAAACAGCGTAAACATCTCTTTGCCCACTTTCAGTCGGCAGCTCTGCGGATCAATCTGGTCGACAAAACGCAATGCGCTGTTGAGATCGTGATAATCAAGCGCCACGAGAATGGGCGATGGGGTCACGGTTGGCGATAAGGGCATGGCATTTCCTCGTAGTAGACGGCAACAGACGGGTGAGACAAACGGCAAGCATTCTACCCGCGCGTCAGGCCAGCGACAACGTTTGCGGCGCCAGAGCGCCCTGCCTGACGAGAAGTTGCACGCTGTTGCGCGGAATGGTATTGACCGCTACTTAGTATGTTGTAACTAAGAAGGCGAGCAAAGCGGCAGACTTAGCGGCCCGTTACTGACCGTCAAGTCCGCGAATCGGTTTGACTGAGGACCAGGTGCGGCAGGAAGGACAGTGCCAGTAGAGCGCATGCGCGGTAAAGCCACATTTCTGGCAGCGGTAGCGTGGTTTGGTCCGGATCTGCTCCCCTACCATATCGCGCAGTACCATCAGACTCTCTTTGGCGCGTCCGTCTTCCGCTTCGTGCAGGTGATAATTCATCAGCCGATGAAAGACGCGCATCGTGGGATGACGCTGTAGCTGGCGATTAATATAAAGCTGCGCAGACTCCGGCCCCTCCTGGCGCTCCAGAATATCGGACATATAGAGTTCTGCCGCCGCGCCGGTGTTCTCCTCCACGCAGCGCTGAAGAAAGGCGGCCCAGGCGTCAGGCTGATTAAGCCGCTGATAGCAGGTCTCCAGCATAGGCAGCGTTTCACTCACCAGCTCTTTATCCTGATCCAGCACGCGCTGAAGGTGATCGATGGCTTTCGCATACTCGCCCTTTTCAATCAGGATACGTCCCATCATGATTGAGACGCGCGCGCTCTGGCGATCCGCCGCTTCGCCTTTTTTCAGCAGACTCATGGCGCGATCCAGATCGTCGCTGCTCATCGCCTGTAGCGCCAGTTCACAGTAAAAGTGGGCGATTTCGCCCTTCTGCTTATCTTTGCCCAGCTTAACCAGCCGCTCAGCAACCTCTATCGCCTGCTGCCAGTCGCTGGTGGCCTGATGGATAAGCAGCAGCTGTTGCAGCGCGCCGATGCGAAAATCTGTTTCGTCCGTGAGCTGCTTAAACATATCTTCCGCACGATCGTAAAGTCCGGCGGCCATATAGTCGCGGCCCAGTTGCTGGATAGCCAGCAGGCGCTGATCGTAGGTTAAGGAGGCGCTTTCCATCAGCGACTGGTGGATGCGTATCGCGCGATCCACCTCGCCTCGCGAACGAAACAGATTTCCCAGCGTGAGATGCGCCTCAACCGCGCCGCTGTCCTCTTTAAGCATATCGAGGAACAGATCGACCGCTTTATCCTGCTGGTTAGAAAGCAAAAAGTTAACGCCTGCAACGTAATCTCGCGACAGGCGGCTCGCTTCCTGTTGCTTGTCCTGTTGCGCGCTGCGTCGCCCCATATACCAGCCATAAGCCGCTGCGACGGGCAGTAACAGAAACAGCAATTCAAGCATGGAGGGTTATTCCCGACCCGCGACAGACGTCGATGACGTCACGGGCTGATTACTTTTATCCAGCTGGCTCTGCATACGTTTGATTTTGCGCTGCGCATGCCCCAGCGAGACGCGTACCCGGAGCCAGAAAAGTCCGCAAATGGCCCAGCCCAGGACAAAGCCTGCGCCAAACAGGGCAGCCAGCAGCGTAGAAATGCGAAATTCGCCCTGCGCCAGCAGATAGTTGAAGGTGATGACCTGGTCGTTGTGCGCGCCTAAGGTGACGGAAATAATGAAAATGACCAATACCACTAAGAAAATCAGCAAATATTTCACAGTGCATCCTGTTGTGAGGTTATCTGGTAGAAGTATGCCAAAAAAGCGGCAACATTGCTGCTCCCTGCAACGCCAGGCGAATGGCTTTTACGCAAGCGCAATCAATAATATGGGGATAAATCACCGAATTACAATCCACTTTCCCGCTGTGACACTTCCTTTCGCTCTTCCGGCGGTAAGGTGAGCGGCCCGCAGAAGCGCTGCGCCAGCCAGGTGGCCAGCGAGACCAGAATCCAGGAGAGAAACACCGCCACTGCCAGATCCCCCGGCCAGTGCATCCCCAGCAGCAGTCGGCTGGCCATAACCGCGCCGGCCCAGACGCCAATAACAGCAATCGTGATATAGCGGCGGCGCGGCCAGAGCAGACCAATCGCCAGCAATGCCCAGCTGGCGGCAAACAGCGTGTGGCCGGAAGGAAAGGCGAAACCGGTTTCAAACGCCCAGTGACGCTTCAGCCAGCCCGGCAGCAGCTGGTCGCTGGCAAGCAGCTCATCCACGCGCTGGCTGCGTTCTTTACGCGTCATGCTGTAAAACTCGCGCTCGTCCAGCCCGTGATGATGCTCCAGCCAGACCACATAGGGGCGCGGCTCCTGCACCTGATCTTTAATATAGGATTTGGTGTACTGGCCGCTGAGGATCGTCGCATTCATGATGATCAGCAGCAGTAAGGCCGGCTTGAGGCGAAAACGCAGACACCACAACACCCACAGGCTGAGCAGCGCGCTGGTCAGGGTTCCCCAGGGACGGGTCACCGTTTCCGTCATCCAGAAAAGAAAACGCAGCAGCGTATTGCTTTCCCCAGGCTGCCATTGCCATCCAGACAGCCAGACCGCAACCGGTATGATCAGCAGCAGCAGCATACCTGCCGTGGTACGACGTAAAATTTCCAGCATCCTTTTTCCTCGCCACGGCGGTTAGTCACCGTCTGATAATAACTTTATCTTTAAAAATAATAACATAACCTGTTGCGCATTGGATAATTGTGCTTTATCACTACAATCGTTCCGACAAATTACCAGCCTAACTTCACGTTGTGGCACAATATTGTCAATTTTTTCAGGCCATACTGGCCTGTGCGCTGTTTTAGAATAGCGCATCCTCTGAAGGTTCTGGAGAGTCACATGCAGCTTAAACGGGTGGCAGAAGCCAAACTGCCCACGCCCTGGGGCGATTTCCTCATGGTAGGTTTTGAAGAACTGGCAACCGGTCACGATCACGTCGCGCTGGTTTACGGCGACATCAGCGATAACACGCCCGTGCTGGCGCGCGTCCATTCGGAATGCCTGACCGGCGACGCGCTGTTCAGTTTACGCTGCGATTGTGGGTTTCAGCTGGAAGCGGCGCTTAACGCCATTGCCGAAGAGGGCCGCGGCGTGCTGCTGTATCATCGTCAGGAAGGCCGCAACATCGGTTTACTGAATAAGATCCGCGCCTATGCGCTACAGGATAAAGGCTACGATACCGTCGAGGCGAACCACCAGCTGGGTTTTGCCGCTGACGAGCGCGATTTCACGCTGTGCGCCGATATGTTTAAACTGCTGGGGGTGAACGAGGTGCGGTTGCTGACCAATAACCCGCGTAAAGTCGAGATCCTTACGGAAGCCGGCATCAATATCGTTGAGCGCGTGCCGCTGATCGTGGGCCGTAACCCGAAAAATGCGCACTATCTGGATACTAAAGCCGAGAAGATGGGCCATTTGCTGCCCAGGTCTGAATAGCAGAACTGGTTTAGCGCCCGGCGGCTAAGACACAGATCGCACGGCGTGAAGCACCGCGCGCTATGCGGCGGGGAGAATAACCCCGGACGGCGTTAGGCGTGACGCAATGCGCCGGTTCGTTAACGGACGCGTTTTAAACAGAGATCCGTTTTACGCAGGTCGAAACGCGCGCTTCGCGATCGCTGTCAGACGGAAAAAGAAACGCCGGGCATTGCCCGGCGTTTTCTTTAGTTCAGCATATTGCGAATGACATAGTGCAGGATGCCGTCGTTGCGGTAATAGGTCAGCTCATTACCGGTATCGATACGGCAGCGCGTTTCCAGCGTCTCCTGCGTGCCGTCCGGGCGCGTCATGGTAACCTTGACCGTGCATCCCGGTTGCAGCTGCGCAAGATTTTCAATGTCAAACAGCTCTTCCCCAGTCAGCTGCAAGGTTTTGCGCGTGGTGCCTGGCGCAAACTCCAGCGGCAAAATACCCATACCAATCAGGTTAGAACGGTGGATACGCTCAAAGGATTCGGCGATTACCACCCGTACGCCCTGCAAACGCGGGCCTTTCGCTGCCCAGTCGCGGCTGGAGCCGGAGCCATACTCTTTACCGGCAATGACCGCCAGCGGCGTTCCTTCTTCCTGATACTTCATCGCCGCATCATAGATGGCCAGCTGCTCGCCGCTGGGAATATGCCGGGTATAGCCGCCTTCCACGCCCGGCACCATTTCGTTACGAATACGGATATTGGCGAAGGTGCCGCGCATCATCACTTCATGGTTGCCGCGGCGGGAGCCGTAGGAGTTAAAGTCAGCGCGATCGACGCCGTGCGCCTGAAGATAGCGCCCCGCCGGGCTGTCGGCCTTAATGCTGCCCGCCGGAGAGATATGGTCGGTCGTAACCGAATCGCCCAGCATCGCCAGTACGCGCGCGCCCTTGATGTCCTGCACCGGCTTCGGCTCGCGCTCCATATCATCAAAGAAAGGCGACAGGCGAATATAGGTCGATCCCTCATCCCAGGCGTAGGTGGCCGCTTCGCTCACCTTGATCTGCTGCCACTCCTGCGTGCCGTAGAACACTTCGGCATACTCTTTATGGAACATGTCGCTGGTGACCTGCTGCACTGCCGTGGCGATCTCTTCTGGCGATGGCCAGATGTCTTTCAGGAAAACATCCCTGCCCTGACGATCCTGACCCAGCGGTTCCGTTTGCAGGTTGACCTTCATGTTTCCCGCCAGCGCGTAAGCAACCACCAGAGGCGGCGACGCCAGCCAGTTGGTTTTTACCAGCGGATGAATACGGCCTTCGAAGTTGCGGTTACCGGAGAGCACCGCCCCGACGGTGATGTCGCCCTGTTTGATCGCCGCTTCAATTTCATCAGGCAGCGGCCCGGAGTTGCCGATGCAGGTGGTGCAGCCATACCCCACCAGGTTAAAGCCGAGCTTATCGAGATAAGGCGTCAGCTGCGCGACGGCCAGGTAGTCGGAAACCACTTTGGAACCTGGCGCCAGCGAGGCTTTCACCCAGGGCTGACGCTTCAGTCCGCGCTCAACCGCCTTTTTCGCCAGCAGGCCAGCCGCCATCAATACGCTGGGGTTAGAGGTATTGGTGCAGGAAGTAATGGCGCTGATTACCACCGCGCCATCTTCCAGCTCATGACTCAGGCCCGTCTCGCTGTCGGTATAGGTGACCGTTTTATGCACCGGCTGGGTATGATTAACCTCCAGCTCATTGCTGGCGTTAAACGCGGCGGGCACGTCACCAAGCGCAACGCGATCCTGTGGACGTTTAGGACCGGCAATGCTGGACTCAACTTCATGCATATCCAGCGACAGCGAGCTGGTGAAGATGGGTTCGTCACCGGGGTTACGCCACAGTCCCTGCGTTTTCGCAAAGGCTTCAACCAGCGCAACCTGTTCGGCATCGCGACCCGTTAGCGTCAGGTAGCCCAGCGTAACGTCATCGATCGGGAAGAAGCCGCAGGTGGCGCCATATTCAGGGGCCATATTGGCAATGGTCGCGCGATCCGCAAGCGGCAGATCGGCCAGACCATCGCCATAAAACTCAACAAATTTGCCGACCACGCCGTGCTTACGCAGCATCTGCGTAACGGTGAGGACCAGATCGGTCGCGGTAATCCCCGGCCGTAATTTACCCGTCAGCTTAAAGCCGACCACATCCGGGATCAGCATTGAAACCGGCTGTCCCAGCATCGCCGCCTCGGCTTCTATGCCGCCGACGCCCCACCCGAGTACGCCCAGCGCGTTGATCATTGTGGTATGGGAATCGGTGCCGACCAGCGTATCGGGCCAGGCGAACTGTTTGCCGTCAATTTGTTCGTGCCAGACCGATTTGCCCAGATATTCCAGGTTAACCTGATGACAGATGCCGGTGCCGGGCGGCACGACGCGGAATTTATTAAAGGCTTTCTGGCCCCAGCGTAAAAAGACGTAGCGCTCGTGGTTACGTTCCATCTCCAGCTGCACATTCTCTTCAAAGGCGCTGTCATCGCCGAAGCGGTCAACCGTCACCGAGTGGTCAATCACCAGGTCAACCGGCGACAGTGGGTTCACTTTCGCCACATCGCCGCCCAGTCGCTTAACGGCTTCACGCATTGCCGCCAGATCCACTACCGCAGGCACCCCGGTAAAATCCTGCATTAATACGCGTGCAGGCCGATAGGCGATTTCCCGGTCGGCGTGAGCATCCTGCTGCCAGGCCACCAGCGCGCGAATATCTTCTTCAGTCACAGAGTCGCCATCCTGCCAGCGCAGCAGATTTTCCAGCAGCACTTTTAGCGATTTAGGAAGGCGTTCAATACTGCCGAGGTGTTGGGCGGCGCGGGGAAGACTAAAAATATGATACTGCTGCTCGTCGACCTGTAGCGTGTCCTGACTCTGTTCGCGTAGGGTTTCCGACATAGCTCCTCCTTTTCTTATCGTGATCGCGTTAACCTCAGAGAGAACAAGGTTTATGTTAAAGATAGACTACATTTTCCTTAACGTTTTGATTACAACACGAATTGCCACACTGTTTCGGCAGGCAAACGAAAAACGCCCCGCACAGAGTGCGAGGCGTCAGAAAAGAAAACGAATTTAGCGCGCGAGTGTTAAACGGCAATCCAGACGGCAGCGGCCCAGAATGCAAATGAGAAGGCGTAAGCGCTTAGCCATGACATCTTAATCATATTCATACATCACTCCTCCCGAAAACGGGCGTAAAAAAGTCCTGCTGTCATCATTTGTGATGACACCCTTTTTATATGCTGAGTGTTAAGACCGGGCTGTAAATTTGCCCACCGGAACGCCGGAAAGAAGAGTAATACTGGCTTCGCCAGTAAACGTTGACCGCTTATTTAGCTTTCGAGTCCATGATAGATTCGATGAAGCGACGCTGATTGTCACTCAGGTCCCAGCTATCTGGAATCGTCACTTTCTGATCCGTCACGCTATTTTCTTTGCCTTTACAGGCAGGCGCTTTGAGCTGAGGCGCGGATAACAGTTGTTTACGGCTGAGTGTATTTGCCCACATGGCTTAACCCCATATACGCCAGATCATCAATGCGACAACTACCCAGAACAGCGCAGAAGCAGCTATCACGGTTAACCAGGCCTTGCGACGAATATTACCAGAGCGCTCAACCTTGGTGCTTTTTGCCCGGAAGTCGGGTTGTACAGTCAGTCTCGTAGCCATAGTTTTTGATAATCACTCTCAATAAAACGATTGTTAACATCGATTAAGATTTAGGACGAATCCTAAACTCATTAAGGCCGAAAATCCAGTTATTTTTATTGAGTACTACGATTAACGCTATTTATCAAAAGTTCGAAATTACTTAAGTAATAATGAAGCGCAATACATTTCCTTAATTAAATTATTACATTGCAAATTTGAGTTAAATTACGATTAGTACCACGTTAAATTTGAGTTAGCTTAAAAGAATCTGATTTAAAGAGGCTTCTCATCAGGTCTTAACTGGAGTATGGGAATAATCCTGGCAGTGCGCAAAGCGGCAAAGTTAATTTTGTGTACTGTTTCTCATTTAAGAAAGCTAAACAGAAAAACATGTGATCGGTGTTTCATTTACAAAAAAATAATAAAATTTTTCGACATTAAGGTGGCGCTAACCGCTACGCACAAAAAAGGCCGCCTGAGGCAGCCTTTAACAACGTTAACGAGTATGACGCGCTACTTGAACGGCAGCTTTATATCTTTGAACATCGCTTCAATGTCTTCATTTGAGCGCAGCGCAACCGCCGCATCCACCACGTCACGCGTCAAATGCGGGGCAAAGCGCTGAATAAAATCATACATATAGCTACGCAGGAAGGTGCTGCGGCGGAAGCCGATTTTCGTCGTGCTGTTGGTGAATATTTCCGCAGCTTCGATGCGCACGAGGTCCGGATCGGCAACAGGATCGACCGCCATACTGGCGATAACGCCGACGCCCAGCCCCAGTCTGACATAAGTTTTAATAACGTCAGCGTCCGTTGCGGTAAATACAATACGCGGCGTCAGCCCGGCGCGGTTAAAAGCGGTATCCAGCTCTGAGCGTCCGGTAAAGCCGAAGGTATAGGTCACCAGCGGATACTCCGCCAGCTCCTGAATCGATACCTGACTCTTCCCTGCCAGCGGATGATCGGGCGTCACAACAATGGCGCGATTCCAGTGATAACAAGGCAGCATAATCAAATCGTCATAGAGGTGCAGAGCTTCGGTTGCAATGGCAAAGTCCGCATTGCCTTTGGAAACCGCCTCGGCGATCTGAGTAGGCGAGCCTTGATGCATATGCAGCGACACGCGCGGATAGCGCTCAATAAAGCCTTTGATAACCCCAGGCAGCGCATAGCGCGCCTGCGTGTGCGTGGTCGCAACGTACAGCGACCCTTTATCCGGCCAGGTATGCTCGCCGGCGACCGATTTAATCGCATCGACCTTGGACAACACTTCACGCGCGATACGGATAATCTCTTCGCCGGCAGGGGTAACCTGGGTTAAATGTTTGCCGCTGCGCGCAAAAATTTGTACGCCCAGTTCATCTTCCAGCATGCGCACCTGCTTACTGATGCCTGGCTGAGAAGTATAAAGCCCTTCTGCGGTCGAAGAGACGTTCAGGTTGTGATTCACCACTTCGACGATATAGCGCAACTGCTGCAATTTCATATCTGTTCCATCCCAGTAAGCTACAGAGCGGCATCCCCGATTGACGTTTTTTTTCGCCGTATCGGTGAGAAAAGATGCAAAGCATCGGGACATGTCGGAAATGCTATAACCACTATATCATCGCGAGGAGGAATGTAGAACGTTTTGATATAAGGCTAAGAAAAAGGCCAGCTGAGCTGGCCTTATATAAAGGAGAGGCGTTACTTTTTCGCTTCCTGCCACTGACCGTCGATATAGAAGGCCGACCAGCCTGTCGCTTTGCCCTCTTTCTCAGAGGCAACATACTGCTGTTTGGTTTTGCGGCTAAAACGCACCAGGGTTTTATTTCCCTCTGGATCGGCTGCTGGTGCCTCTGCCAGATAGCGCAGTTTTTCCGGCAGGCGATCTTTGAAACGCTGTAGCTCTTCCACTAATGGCGCGCGAGTTTCACGCGATTTCGGGAAGGTATTCGCGGCGAGGAAAACGCCGGCCGCGCCGTCGCGCAGTACGAAATAGGCGTCTGATTTTTCGCAGGGCAGTTCAGGCAGCGGCACCGGATCTTCTTTCGGTGGCGCGACTTCGCCGTTGCGCAGGATCTTACGCGTATTTTTACACTCATCGTTGGTACAGGCCATGTACTTGCCGAAACGCCCCATTTTCAGATGCATTTCAGAGCCGCACTTCTCGCACTCGACGATCGGACCGTCATAGCCTTTGATACGGAACTCGCCCTGTTCGATTTCGTAACCGTCGCACTCCGGGTTATTACCACAGACGTGCAGCTTGCGTTGCGGATCGATCAGATAGCTGTCCATCGCCGTGCCGCACTTCTGGCAGCGACGGCGCGCGCGCAGCGCGTTCGTTTCCGCATCGTCGCCTTCCAGCACGTTCAGCACTTCATTTTCCGGGATCAGGTTAATGGTCTGCTTGCAGCGCTCTTTAGGCGGCAGCGCATAGCCAGAGCAGCCCAGGAAGACGCCGGTGCTGGCGGTGCGGATACCCATTTTGCGTCCACAGGTCGGGCAGTCGATAGAGGTCAAAACCATCTGGTTCGGCTGCATGCCGCCCTCTTCGGGATCTTTCTCCGCCTTGTCCAGCTGCTGAGTAAAGTCGCTGAAGAAGTTATCCAGCACCCCTTTCCATTCAGCCTGGTTATTCGCAACCTGATCGAGACTGTCTTCCATCGTGGCGGTGAAGTCATAGTTCATCAGATCGCGGAAATTCTCTTCCAGGCGATCGGTAACTATCTCCCCCATTTTTTCCGCGTAGAAACGGCGGTTTTCTACCCGCACATAGCCGCGATCCTGAATGGTGGAGATAATGGCCGCATAGGTGGAAGGACGGCCGATGCCGCGCTTTTCCAGCTCGCGCACCAGCGACGCTTCACTGAAACGTGCAGGCGGCTTGGTAAAGTGCTGGCTGGGGATCAACTGCTGAAGATCCAGCGTTTCGCCTTTTTCTACCGGCGGCAGCGTATGGTCTTCGTCATTTTTACGCAGCGCAGGCATCACGCGCGTCCAGCCGTCGAAACGCAGCGTCCGGCCTTTGGCCTTCAGTTTGAACCCTGCGGCGGCCACGGTCAGCGTCGTGGAGTCATACTGGGCAGGCACCATCTGACAGGCGACAAACTGACGCCAGATCAGCTGATAAAGCTTCTGCGCATCAGCTTCCATATCCTTGAGCTTTTCCGCCACGACATCCACATCGGATGGACGAATCGCTTCGTGCGCTTCCTGCGAGTTCTCTTTACTGGCGTAGGTGTTTGCCGTTTCCGGCAGATATTTTTTGCCGAAGTTTTTATCGATATAGCCGCGCGCCATCGCGATGGCATCCTGACTCAGGTTGGTCGAGTCGGTACGCATATAGGTAATGTGACCCGCTTCGTACAGACGCTGCGCCATCATCATGGTTTTTTTCACGCCGAAGCCAAGTCGCGTACTGGCGGCCTGCTGAAGCGTCGAGGTAATAAAGGGCGCGCCAGGCTTACTGCTGGTGGGTTTATCTTCGCGATCGATAACCTCGAAACGCGCCTTTTCCAGCAGCGCGACGGCGGCCTGGGTCTGGTCGCCGTTTACCGGCCGGAACGGAGTGTCGTTCTGGTGCGTAACGGACATCGTCAACAGATCGCCTTTTGCCGTATTGAGGTCGGCATTCAGCTCCCAGTACTCTTCCGGTACAAAGGCTTTGATTTCGCGCTCGCGCTCAACCACGAGGCGCACCGCCACAGACTGGACGCGACCGGCGGATAAACCGCGCGCAATCTTTTTCCACAGCAGCGGCGAGACCATATAGCCCACCACGCGGTCCATAAAACGACGCGCCTGCTGAGCATTAACGCGGTCGATATTCAGTTCGCCAGGCGTGTCGAAGGCCTGACGAATCGCATTCTTAGTGATTTCATTAAACACGACGCGGCTGAAGCGTTTATCGTCGCCGCCGATCACTTCGCGCAGATGCCAGGCAATGGCTTCCCCTTCGCGGTCAAGGTCGGTTGCGAGATAAATGTGGTCAGCATTTGCCGCCAGCGCTTTTAGCTCGGAAACGACTTTTTCCTTGCCGGGCAGGATTTGATAGTCGGCCTTCCAGCCGTGATACGGGTCCACGCCCATTCGGCTAACCAGCGCGGCTTTTTCATCTTTTTTAACCTTTTTGGCTTTTTTGTCGCCTGCCCCGTCAGCACTCTTTTTTGCGGTTGAACCACTGGTCGGCAAATCACGGATATGACCGACGCTGGATTTCACCACGTAGTCACTACCGAGGTATTTATTGATTGTTTTGGCCTTTGCCGGGGACTCAACGATGACGAGTGCTTTACCCATATGTACCTTTACCTAATGAAAACGTCCTGATAAACGGGAGAGGATTTGATGCCCTGAAACCCATTGGGTTCAATATTGTTGCGCCTGTTCTGCTTTTCAAGGCTGCGGGGTCAATCTCAGGTCAGGCGGCATATACATATGCAACGTTATGAATAAATGCGATTTTTTCATCTGACATAATCACACTTCCCGGTGTGATTTCCCTGAAATCTGAATCGCCCACACTCTACCTGATAAAATTCGTTACGCAACTTAATTAGCACTCTGTTTAATTTTGCGCCAGAAATTGCCACATTTTGTTGATTTGCCGCACAGCGGTTTCGGCAAGTAATATAGAAAGGATTTTGTGCATGTCAAAAAAGGCGACAACAGATGCAGAATAGTACCCAGCCCATTTCACACCAGAAGTTACTGGAAAAGGCCAATGCGCTTGCCAGAGAGCATGATGATTATTTTGCCGGACTCGAAGCGGATAATGTGATTCAGCAGGGCGATGTCCTGGTGTTTCGCGGTCCCTTTTTTCTTGACGAAGAAGGCTTGCCGACGGCAAAAACCACCGCAGTATTTAACGTATTTAAATATCTGGCCCTTACGCTCTCTTCACGTTATCACCTGGCGTAAAAAACCCGGCGGCAGCCGGGTTCGTTAATGACAGGATACACAGGCGACGAACCCGTCCCGATGACAACGCGCGCTGATGCGCAGAACGCTTTGCGGTTATCAGGTCCGCCTGCTGGCAACCGGGATTGTCTCTTACAGCAGCGGCTTTTCGCCGCGCTGCCACCACTTCATCAGCAGTCGCTCCGCCACGGAGCCTGCGCTGTGCGTGACGCGATCGATCATTTTGCGACGGCGCGCGTAATGTACGCCCAGCACGTTAAACACATCCATCTGACTGATGATCAGCTCATCGCTGGTGCTGATGTCGTCAATCAGATTCAGCGCCAGCGCCTGACGGCCATACCAGTGCTCGCCGGTAGCGACCTTATCGATGTCCAGCGAAGGACGCATCTGGTGAACAAAATCTTTAAATAACAGGTGCGTTTCGTTGAGATCTTCCTGAAACTTCTCGCGTCCTTCATCGGTATTTTCGCCAAACAGCGTCAGCGTGCGTTTGTACTGCCCGGCGGTGTGCAGTTCAACATCAATATCATTGCGCTTGAGCAAGCGGTTAAAGTTAGGAATCTGCGCCACCACGCCAATAGAACCGAGGATAGCAAAAGGGGCCGCGACGATACGATCCGCCACGCAGGCCATCATATAGCCGCCGCTGGCGGCGACTTTGTCTACCGCCGCCGTGACGCGCAGGCCGCGATCGCGCAGACGCTGTAGCTGCGACGCGGCCAGACCGTAGCCGTGCACCACGCCGCCAGGGCTTTCCAGTCGCAGCAGCACCTCATCGCCTTTCTCCGCTACGGCCAGCACGGCGGAGACTTCTTCGCGCAGCGCCGTTACTTCGCCGGCATCCATACTGCCTTTGAAATCAATAACATAAAGCGTGGGTTTCTGGGGCGCTGTTACGCCCTGTTTCGCCGCGCGCTTCTCGGCTTTCGCCTTCTGCTTTTCTTCTTTTTTATGCTGCTTCAGCCACACTTTTTGCACCTGCGGCTTCATTTTGGCCAGTTGCAGGTCTTCCTTCATCTGCTGATAGTCATCGCCCAGATGCGTCAGGCGTAGCTGACCCGCAGCCTGACTGCGCTTGCGCAGCGCCGCGTTGACGATAATGGCCACGATGGCGGCCACGGCCACCACAACCGTTACCGCTTTGGCCAGAAATAATCCATAACTGGAGAGTAAATCCATTGCCCCGCCTTATTAAACAGAGAATTAGCACCGTTCTGAGAGTTTACCGGGTTTAGCGCCGCGCGTCGCCTGAAATGCCAGCGGGCGGCACAGAAAGCGCCTGTGGATGATTGCACCCTCCGGCGAATTGAGGCATAAAACCCAAAACCCGTTTACGCGCTCAAGGATTACGTTGTGCACTATCAACCGAAAAGCGATCTGCTGCAAAACCGCATCATTCTCGTTACCGGCGCTTCCGACGGCATTGGCCGCGAAGCCGCCATCACCTATGCGCGTTACGGCGCGGAAGTCATTTTACTGGGCCGCGATGTCTCGCGGCTGGAGCAAACTCAGCAGAGCATTAGCCAGCTGGGATTACGGCCGGCGCACAGCCTGGTGTTCGATCTGGCGCAGGCGACGCCCGCATCCTGTCGGCAGCTGGCCGAGCGGCTGGCGGAACAGTTCCCCCGCCTCGACGGCGTGCTGCATAACGCCGGCATTCTGGGCGAAATCGTGCCGCTGGCCGAGCTGGACCCGCAGGTCTGGCAGCAGGTGATGCAGATTAACCTCGACGCCACCTTTTTCCTGACTCAGGCCCTGCTGCCGCTGCTGCTGAAATCCAGCGCCGGTTCGCTGGTGTTTACCACCTCCAGCGTAGGGCGCACCGGCCGCGCGGGCTGGGGCGCCTACGCAGTGTCGAAGTTTGCGACCGAAGGCATGATGCAGGTGCTGGCGGATGAATTTAAACATCAGTCTCTGCGCGTAAACTGTATTAACCCCGGCGGCACCCGCACGAAAATGCGCGCCTCGGCCTTTCCGCAGGAAGATGCTAATAAGCTTAAGACGCCCGCCGATTTAATGCCGCTCTACCTTTATGTTATGGGCGATGACAGCCGCCGTAAAACAGGCATCAGCTTCGACGCCCAGCCTGGCCGTAAGCCCGGAGCGGCAGAATAATGCATGACGATCGCCACCAGCAGCGTCAGCAGCGGCTAAAAGAACAGGTCGACGCGCGTATCGCCGCTGCGACCGACACGCGCGGCGTCCTGATGGTATTTACCGGCAACGGCAAAGGAAAAACCACCGCTGCGTTCGGCACCGCTCTGCGCGCGGTCGGACACGGCAAAAGGGTCGGCGTGATTCAGTTTATTAAAGGGGAATGGCCCAACGGCGAGCGCAACCTGCTGGAACAGCACGGCGTGGAATTTCAGGTGATGGCGACCGGCTTTACCTGGGAGACGCAAAGCCGCGCCGTGGACACCGCCGCCTGCCTTGCGGTGTGGCAACACGCCAGACGCATGCTGGCTGATGCCAGCCTGGATCTGGTGCTGCTGGATGAGATCACCTACATGGTAAGCATGGATTACCTGCCGCTGGAGGAGCTGGAGCAGGCGTTGCGCGCGCGCCCTGCCCACCAGAGCGTGATTCTGACCGGCCGCGGCTGCCATCGCGCGCTAACCGAGATGGCGGATACCGTTACCGAAATGCGCCCCGTGAAGCACGCTTTTGACGCGGGCATTCAGGCCCAGCAAGGGATCGACTGGTAATAAAAAACGCAGCCCGAAGGCTGCGTTGATTATGAGCTGCGCTTGCCGCCGCCGCTGCGTCGGCTGCTGCCGCTAACCTGCGTGTGGCGCTTCACCGCACGACGGATTTGATTCGCCTTGGTGCGACGACGATCTTTTTCGACCGCCAGCTTAGTGACGGTTTCGTCATCCATGCCCACCAGCGAACGCAGATAGTTAACCGCCGCCAGATCCATTTCCATCCAGCCGCCGCGCGGTAACCCCTTCGGCAGGTTGATGTCGCCGTAGCGCACGCGCATCAGGCGGCTGACCTGCACGCCGACCGCTTCCCACAGGCGACGCACTTCACGGTTGCGCCCCTCGGTCAGGGTCACGTTGTACCACTGGTTTACCCCTTCGCCGCCAGCGAAACGCAGCGTCTTAAACGCCGCCGGGCCATCCTCAAGCTGCACGCCTTTACTCAGCTGACGGATCTTTTCGTCATCCACCTGGCCGAAAACGCGCACGGCATATTCGCGCTCTACTTCACGGCTTGGATGCATCAGGCGGTTCGCCAGTTCACCATCGGTGGTAAACAGCAGCAGGCCGCAGGTGTTGACGTCAAGACGTCCTACCGCAATCCAGCGCGAACCGCGCAGACGCGGCAGACGATCGAATACCGTTGGACGACCTTCGGGATCGCTGCGGGTGCAGAGTTCGCCTTCTGGTTTGTAATAGGCCAGCACGCGGCACACTTCCGTCGCGGATTCAGCGATAGAAACCAGATGGCCGTCGATGCGGATTTTCAGGGATTTGTCATTCTCAATGCGGTCGCCGAGAGTGGCAAGTTTGCCATCGACGCTGACGCGACCGGCAGCGATTTTCGCTTCGATCTCACGGCGGGAACCGTGGCCTGCGCGGGCCAGGACTTTTTGTAACTTTTCGCTCATAGCGGCCTCACTGTCGCCTTCCCAGGCGTCATTTGGGTTAATTTTATTAAAAATCAATAACTTAAGTTATGATGTTCCGCTCATTATACCGTTAATTCACTGATTTGTAACCTGCTTTATCAGGGTGTCAGCGGTTGGTCGCCAGCATAACAAGATCGTTAAGAATAACATTTGTGAAGCCTGTTTACATCTCAGGCTACTTATCCCGCAAATGTGATCATATTCGCAACAACATGCCGTGTTGACTTGTATGGTAGAGACCCCTACTCAACCGGACCAGGCTATGACTACGGCAACTACCCAATCATCCTCAATGACCACAAGCGCAAAGGAGAAAACGCAGGTCATCCGCCGCGTCGCCAGCGCATCGGCTATTGGCACCGCAGCGGAATACTATGACTTTTTCGCCTATGGAACGGCGGCAGTGCTGTTTTTTGGTCATCTCTTTTTTCCCAGCGATAACCCGCTGGTGAGTACGCTGGCGGCGTTTGCCACTTACGCCGTCGGCTTTCTCGCCCGGCCGGTTGGCGGAATTATTTTCGGCCATATCGGCGACAAGGTCGGACGTAAAAAGGCGCTGGTGGCAACTATCCTGATTGTGGGCCTGGGGACATTTTGCATCGGCTTACTGCCGACCTACGCCACCATTGGCATCTGGGCGCCGGTCGCGCTGATAGCCATTCGCCTGCTGCAAGGGTTTGGCGTCGGCGGCGAACAGGCTGGCGCGGTGCTGATGACGGCAGAATATGCTCAGCCCGCCCGACGCGGATTTTACGCCAGTTGGGTACAGATAGGCGCGCCAACCGGCTTTTTGCTGCCGCTGGCGCTGTTCGCCATACTGAATGCTTTTCTGACAGCGGATCAGATGATGAGCTGGGGCTGGCGCGTGCCCTTCCTGCTTAGCGCTCTGCTGGTGGTCGTCGGGCTGTTCATCCGCCTGCGCATTGACGAGTCGCCGGTATTTGCCGAGATCCGCGCTACCAAAGCCGCTGAGTCGCGCCCTTTAAAAGAGGTGATTCAGGCACATCCGGGATTAGTCATGAACGGCGTAGCCGCGAAGTTAATCGAGGCCTGCGCCTTCGCTCTGTTTACGGTCATTATTCTGGCCTGGGGTAAAGCTAATCAGCTCGACAGTAATATTTTAATGGAGAGCATGATCGTTGCCGTGATTCTGGAAATCTTCGCCATTCCGTTAATGGGCGCGCTTTCCGATCGCGTTGGTCGTAAGCCCGTCTATCTGACGGGCGCCCTGCTTATTGTGCTGTCGATCGTGCCCTTTTTTCTTGCCCTGCAACAGAACAGCTACTGGCTGACGCAGATTGCCATGATCGTCGCGCTGACGCTGGGCCACAGTATGTGTTACGCCCCGCAGGCCTCATGGTTTCCCGAACTCTTCCCGACACATATACGCTGTAGCGGCATTGCGGTGATCTGGCAAATTGGCTCGTTGATCGGCAGCGGTATTCTTGGCCTGGCTGCGGTGAAAATTTTGCAGCTGACAGAGGGACACTGGTACGGTCTGGCGCTCTATGTCGGCGTATTAGGTGTTATTTCCCTGGTGGGCCTGGCGCGTTTGCCGGAAACGGCTCCGGCGCGTCGCGGCGCGGAGTTTCACCGCTGGCAACAGCGTTGATCTGACCAGTCCATTTTTTCTGGTAATTGCCGTCTCGCGCTGGCGGCAATTATCAATGGACGCAACGACGCCTTGATAATGCATAAGGCGTCAACTCGCTGACGTTTATGAGCTTTTATTTTTTCAGGTTCACAGGGCTTATATATTCGTAATGCGGGAGATTGATAAGAGCGGCGTGATTATTAAAAAAACATTAAGTTTTGACGGATAAAATACGGCTTTTCAGAACTGGCAAAGCTGATTGATGCAGCATTTAATGCTAAAAAATACGCTAATTGCAGCTTAATGCAAAAGCCAGGCCCTCTTTAAAGCATTTTTATGACTACAGGTTGAATTAACACCCTATAAAGCCACTTTTTTCATTAGGATTAATCTTAATCCATTGTTATCAGCACGCGGATGTGTAAAATCAGAGCCAGAAATGCAAGAAAATAACTTTCGCATTATTAATCTTAATTTCTCGTTTATTGAAAGCTATTAACAATATTCCAACCAAATATTTGCGATTTTCTTAAAAAATAAACCGGCGCTTCGGGAATGCAGCGTTAATACGGCTCACTGAAGAGTCTGAAATTGCATGTCAAAAGTCTTCACCAGGGATTTTCCGACATGCCAGTATGAAGATTAACACCATGAGAAAACAGTTCTTGTGGCCAGCCTTTGCTGCGCTGGCCCTGAGCGGTTGTTCTGTGGGCCATACCGAGTACAGCCGTACGGCAATGCAACACGTGGACATGAGTTTCACTGGCATTCCGACGATCCTCGGCCTCGGCACGCTGGGCAGCAGCATTCCGATTACCCCTGAATACAGCCTGACGGCGGCGCACGTCGCAAAATTTGCCGTACAGCGCGTGAAGGCTTATCACCCCTATTGCGATCTGGCGATTATTTACCATAAAAATGACGCCGCCACGCTGGCGAAATTTCGCAGCAGCGGCGTTGGCGATCCGGTAAGAATGTATGGCTACAGTTTTATTTCCGCCATGCCGGTTGAGTCTTCCGGGACGAATTTAGCGCGCACCGCTATTCGCAACAGCTGGAATAAAAAACCCTGTATGGCGATGGCGTCAAATGCGGGCGTGGTAAAAGGCATGTCAGGCGGCGCGGTTTATAATGCGGACAATACGCTAGGCGGCGTTATTGTCGGTTTCAGCGATGAAATTAAAAGTAACCGCAGTGGCAAAATCGTCTTAAAGGATGTCTCTCTCTATATTCCTTATTCCGATTTCCAGAGCTGGCTACAGCAGAATATTGGTCAGGCCCCCAGGACCGGCGCCTGACCTGGCGGTTAAAGAAAAGGTCGGGTATCGCCTGACCCTTCGCGCGCAATCACAGGGGCATCGCTGGTGAGATCGACCACCGTGGTCGGCTGCTGCCCCAGCGTGCCGCCGTCGATGATTAAATCGACCTGTTTGCCAATGCTGTGCTGAATATCCTCAGGGTCCGATTCGGTAAAGTCATTGCCCGGCAGGATCAGCGAGGTTGACATCATTGGTTCGTTGAGCGCTTCCAGCAAGGCCAACGCAATCGGGTTCGACGGCACGCGCAATCCAATGGTTTTCCGCTTATCGTTCATCAGGCGACGCGGCACTTCTTTGGTCGCCTTCAGAATAAAGGTATAGCTGCCCGGCGTGTTATTTTTCAACAGCCGAAAGGCGCTGTTATCCACCTGCGAATAGTTCGAGATCTCGGACAGATCGCGACACATCAGCGTGAAGTTATGGTTGCCGTCCAGCTGACGGATGCGGCAGATGCGCTCCAGCGCGTTTTTCTCTTCCAGACGGCAGCCAAGCGCATAGCCTGAATCAGTAGGGTAAACAATTACCCCGCCTTTATTCAGATAATCGACGGCCTGAGAGATCAGGCGCGGCTGCGGATTGTCAGGATGAATGTGGAACAGTTGACTCATAAAAACCTCGTATCACCTGTCTGCGTCGAAGCCGCCGGGCGCCAGGGCGGGAAAACGCTCCCACACAGGCTCTACGCCGGCGGGAAGCCAGAGTTTACGGCCCAGTTCGATCCACGGACAGGGTTGATGAAAATCGGAACCTTGTGAAGCAGCCAGATGATGATCGCGCGCGTACTGCGCCAGCTGCGTCCGTTCATTGGGTGCCTGCTGGCACTGTGCTACTTCCATCGCATCGCCGCCTGCTTCGCGGAAATGGGCGATAAGCCGCTTCAGCCATTTTGCCGACAGGCCGTACCGGGCGGGATGCGCCAGCACCGCACAGCCGCCAGAATGGTGAATAGCATCAATAGCTTGTTCAATTGTACACCATTGCGGAGGAACATAGCCGGTTTTGCCGCGCGCCAGATAGTTTTTAAAAACCTGCGCGATGGTGTCAGCTTTGCCCTGCTCCACTAAAAAGCGCGCAAAGTGACCGCGGGTAATGACGCCCCCGTCCGCCAGTCGGACAGCGCCCGCCAGCGCGCCGGGAATGCGCGCCTTATCCAGCCGCTCGGCGATCAGTTCTGCGCGCTCCTGACGGCAGCGGTGCTGTCCGGCCAGAAAGCCGGACATGGCCGGATGATGAATATCGATATTCAGCCCGACAATATGGATTTCATGATTTTCCCACAGCGTGGAGGCTTCAACGCCTGCCAGCACCTTTAGCGGCAGCGCCTGCTCTGTGACAGCGCGCTGCGCCGCCTCTACGCCCGCGACGCTGTCGTGATCGGTGATCGCCAGCACGCCCACACGCATACTCACGGCGCGCTCTGCCAGCGCCTCCGGCGTCAGCAGTCCGTCTGAAGCGCGCGTATGGCTGTGTAAATCATAAAGTGGGAATCGGGCAATGTCGTTCAAGTGTTACTCCTGCTGCATGATGAAGCGGCCAGCATGATAACGATTTTACGCGCCGGTGAAAAAGCGTATTGACTTTTACGCCATGAACCAGTTAACTAGTACACAAGTTCACAACTAAACGGGTAACTCCTCATGGCGATGATTTCTATGCTTTCTGCTGGCTGGTGGCGCGATGTTTCCCGATACGGGCAATGTCGAGCACCGCTTGCGTAACGCTGTGCAGAGACCCGGCCCGCTTAGAAGCGGGCTTTTTTTTAGGCGAATTTCAGAGAATCCACCATGCCAAATGCGAAACCTACAGTGAAGTTGATTACCGGCACCGCGCCCTATCGCGAAGATCCGGCCGCAGTGTTTCATCAGTTATGCGGCGCACGCCCGGCTACCCTGCTGCTTGAGTCGGCGGACATCGACAGTAAACGCAATCTGAAAAGCCTGTTGATCGTCGACAGCGCGCTGCGCGTCAGCGCGCTGGGCGCCTGCGTGACGGTGCAGGCACTGTCCGAGAATGGCCGCGCGCTGCTGCCGCTGCTGGACGCGGCGCTGCCCGCCACCGTCAGAATCGAGGCGCGTCCGGATGGCCGCGAGCTGCACTTCCCCTCGGCGGATGCGGTGCAGGATGAAGATTCCCGTCTCCAGGCGCTGTCGGTATTTGACGCGCTGCGTCTGATCCCGCAGCTGGTTAACTCACCCGCTGATGCGCGCGAAGCCGTGCTGATGGGCGGCCTGTTCGCCTACGATCTGGTGGCGGGATTTGAAGATTTACCTGCGCTGGAAAACGAGCAGCGCTGCCCGGATTACTGCTTCTACCTGGCGGAAACGCTGCTGGTGCTGGATCATCAGACGCGCAGCGCCACCCTTCAGGCCAGCCTGTTCTGCCCGTCCACCAGCGAGTTTCAGCGTCTGCAAAGCCGCATTGAACAGCTGCACGGCCAGATGCTCCAGCCTGCCCCTGCGCTGCCGGTGCAGACCCTTGATCAGATGACGCTCAGCGTCAACCAGAGCGATGAGGCCTATTGCGATACCGTGCGCCAGATGCAGGAAGCGATTCGCATGGGCGAGATTTTCCAGGTCGTGCCGTCACGCCGCTTCTCGCTGCCTTGCCCGTCGCCGCTTGCGGCCTATGACACGCTGAAAAACAGCAATCCCAGCCCTTACATGTTCTTTATGCAGGATCAGGATTTCGCGCTGTTCGGCGCGTCGCCGGAAAGCTCGCTGAAATATGACGCCACCTCGCGCCAGATTGAAATCTATCCCATTGCCGGAACGCGCCCGCGCGGCCGTCACGCCGACGGTTCGCTGGACCGCGATCTCGACAGCCGCATTGAGCTGGAGATGCGCACCGACCACAAAGAGCTGGCCGAGCACCTGATGCTGGTGGACCTGGCGCGCAACGATCTGGCGCGCATCTGCGTTCCCGGCAGCCGCTACGTTGCCGACCTGACGAAGGTGGACCGCTACTCATTCGTGATGCATCTGGTATCGCGCGTAGTCGGCACGCTGCGCAGCGATCTGGACGTCCTGCACGCCTACCGCGCCTGTATGAATATGGGCACACTGAGCGGCGCGCCAAAGGTGCGCGCGATGCAGCTGATTGCAGCTGCGGAAGGTACGCGGCGCGGCAGCTACGGCGGCGCGGTCGGTTACTTCACCGCGCACGGCGACCTCGACACCTGTATCGTTATCCGCTCAGCCTGGGTGGAAGATGGCATCGCCACCGTTCAGGCTGGCGCCGGCGTCGTGCTCGACTCTAACCCGCAGGCCGAAGCAGACGAAAGCCGCAACAAAGCGCGCGCGGTGCTGCGTGCTATCGCCACCGCCCATCATTGCAAGGAGATTTTCTGATGGCCGATATCCTGCTGCTCGATAACATCGACTCCTTTACCTATAACCTCGTGGATCAGCTGCGCGCCTTCGGCCATAACGTGGTGATTTACCGCAATAACGTGCCAGCCTCGCTGCTAATTGAACGTCTTCAGCGCATGGAGAACCCGGTGCTGATGCTCTCGCCGGGTCCTGGCGCGCCGAAAGACGCGGGCTGCATGCCTGAGCTGCTGCGAACCCTGCGCGGACGATTGCCGATTATCGGCATCTGTCTGGGTCACCAGGCGATTGTCGAGGCCTACGGCGGCCACGTTGGTCAGGCGGGCGAAATCCTGCACGGCAAAGCCTCGGCTGTTAATCATGACGGAGAAGCGATGTTTGCCGGACTGAGCAACCCGCTGCCGGTGGCGCGCTATCACTCGCTGGTGGGCAGCAACACGCCCACCGAACTCACGGTGAATGCCAGCTTTAACGGTATGGTCATGGCGGTGCGGCACGATGCCGATCGCGTCTGTGGCTTCCAGTTCCATCCTGAATCCATCCTGACCACTCAGGGCGCTCGTCTGCTGGAGCAGACGCTGGCCTGGGCGCTGGCGACATCACAGGGAGAATGATTATGCATGCCATTCTGGAAAAACTTTATCAGGCGCAGACGCTGACCCAGGGCGAAAGCCACCAGCTGTTTAGCGCTATCATTACCGGTCAGCTGGAGCCTACCCAGCTTGCCGCCGCGCTGATCGCCATGAAGGTGCGAGGCGAATCGCCACAGGAGATCGCAGGCGCCGCCAGCGCGCTGCTGGAAGACGCTAAGCCGTTTCCGCGGCCCGGCTACGCCTTTGCCGACATCGTCGGCACCGGCGGCGACGGCAGCAACAGCATTAATATCTCGACAGCCAGCGCCTTTGTCGCCGCTACCTGCGGGCTGAAAGTGGCGAAACACGGCAACCGCAGCGTGTCCAGCAAATCCGGATCGTCCGATCTGCTGGCCGCGTTCGGCATCAATCTGGATATGCCTGCTGAGCAGGCCCGCGCGGCGCTCGATGACCTGAACGTCTGCTTCCTGTTTGCGCCGCAGTATCACACCGGTTTCCGCCACGCGATGCCGGTTCGCCAGCAGCTGAAAACCCGCACCCTGTTCAATGTGCTCGGCCCGTTAATCAATCCGGCGCGACCGCCGCTGGCGGTGATCGGCGTCTATAGCCCGGAACTGGTGCTGCCGATCGCCCAGACGTTGAAAGTGCTGGGCTATCAGCGCGCAGCGGTGGTGCACGGCGGCGGCATGGATGAGGTGGCGCTACACAGCGAAACCCATGTCGCCGAGCTGCGCGAGGGTGAAATTACCCGCTACCAGCTGACGCCGGAAGACTTTGGTTTCGGCTTCCATCCCAAAGAGGCGCTGGCAGGCGGCACGCCGGAAGAAAACCGTGACATTCTAACGCGTTTACTTCAGGGTAATGGCCAGCAGGCCCATGAGGAAGCCGTCGCCGTTAACGTGGCGATGTTATTGAAAGTCTTTGGTCATGAAGATTTGCGTGAAAACGCGCAGCGTGCGCTCCAGGCCATCCGCAGCGGACAAGCCTACGAGCGCGTTGTCGCTCTGGCAGCAAGAGGATAACCATGCAAGGTACGATTTTAGAAAAAATTGTTCAGGATAAAGCGCAGTGGGTGGAGGCGCGCAAAGCGCAGCAGCCGCTGACCACTTTTCAGGATGCGGTACAGCCGGCTGGCCGTAACTTTTATCATGCGCTGCAGGGCGCGCGCACCGTGTTTATCCTTGAGTGCAAAAAGGCGTCGCCTTCTAAAGGCTTGATCCGCGAAGATTTTGATCCGGCCGCCATCGCAGGCATCTATCGTCACTATGCGTCTGCCGTGTCGGTGCTTACCGATGAGAAATATTTCCAGGGCAGCTTCGATTTTCTGCCGATTGTCAGCGCGGCGCTGACGCAGCCGGTGCTGTGCAAAGACTTTATTATCGATCCCTACCAGATTTACCTGGCGCGCCACTATCAGGCCGACGCCATCCTGCTGATGTTGTCGGTGCTGGATGATGAACAGTATCGCCAGCTGGCCGCCGTCGCGCACAGCCTGAAGATGGGCGTCCTGACTGAAGTCAGCAACGAAGCGGAGCTGGAGCGCGCTATCGCGCTGGAAGCAAAGGTGGTCGGCATTAACAACCGCGATCTGCGCGATATGTCGATCGACCTTAACCGCACGCGACAGCTGGCGCCTCGCCTGTCGCACGGCGTCACGGTGATCAGCGAATCCGGTATCCATAACTATGCGCAGGTGCGTGAGCTGAGCCACTTCGCGAATGGTTTTCTGATTGGCTCCGCGCTGATGGAAGAGCAGGATCTGGCTGCCGCAGTGCGTCGTGTGCTGCTGGGCGACAACAAAGTATGTGGATTAACGCGCGCGGAAGATGCGCGCGCCGCCTTTGAGGCCGGCGCGCTTTATGGCGGTCTGATTTTTGCGGACGGTTCGCCGCGCCGTATCGATGCGGCTCAGGCGCGGAAGGTGATGGCCGGCGCGCCGCTCCGCTACGTCGGAGTATTCCGCAACGCCGCAATAAGTGACGTTGTCACCACCGCGACGCAGCTTGATCTTGCCGCCGTCCAGCTACACGGCGATGAAGATCGGGGCTATGTGGCTGCGCTGCGTGACGCCCTGCCCGCCGACGTGGCGATCTGGAAAGCGCTGAGCATTAAAACCTCGCTGCCTGAACGCGACTGGCCGCATGTCGACCGCTACGTGTTTGACAATGGCAACGGCGGCAGCGGCGAGCGCTTTGACTGGTCGCTGCTGCACGATCGGGATTTAAGCAATGTGCTGCTGGCAGGCGGCCTGAGCGCGGACAACTGTGTGGAAGCCGCGCGCCTCGGCTGTGCCGGTCTCGATTTCAACTCCGGCGTTGAAAGCGCACCCGGCATTAAAGATGCCAGCAAAATCGCGGCGGTGTTCCGTACGCTGCGCGCCTACTGATTGTCTGGTCCGCTGCGGCGGGCCTGTAAGGAAGATGAAACCATGACTTTACTGAATCCCTATTTTGGCGACTTTGGCGGCATGTATGTGCCGCAGATCCTGATGCCCGCGCTGAGCCAGCTGGAAGCGGCCTTTGTCGACGCGCAGAAAGATCCGGCTTTCCAGGCGGAGTTTACCGATCTGCTGAAAAACTATGCGGGACGTCCTACCGCGCTGACGCTGTGCAGCAACCTGACCAAAGGCACCAAAACCCGCCTTTACCTGAAGCGCGAAGATCTGCTGCATGGCGGCGCGCACAAAACTAACCAGGTGCTGGGTCAGGCGCTGCTGGCAAAACGCATGGGCAAAAACGAAATCATTGCAGAAACCGGCGCTGGCCAGCATGGCGTCGCCTCGGCGCTGGCGTGCGCGCTTCTGGGCATGAAGTGCCGCATCTATATGGGCGCTAAAGACGTCGAGCGCCAGTCGCCTAACGTATTCCGTATGCGTCTGATGGGCGCGGAGGTGATTCCGGTACACAGCGGCTCCGCCACCTTAAAAGACGCCTGTAATGAGGCGCTGCGCGACTGGTCCGGCAGCTATGAAACCGCGCACTATATGCTGGGCACCGCAGCTGGCCCGCATCCCTTTCCGACCATTGTGCGTGAATTTCAGCGCATGATCGGCGAAGAGACCAAAGCGCAGATTCTGGAAAAAGAGGGACGTCTGCCGGATGCGGTGATCGCCTGCGTGGGCGGCGGCTCCAACGCTATCGGCATGTTTGCCGATTTTATCAACGAAGAGAGCGTCGGGCTGATTGGCGTGGAGCCTGCCGGACACGGTATTGAAACCGGCGAACACGGCGCGCCGCTGAAGCATGGCCGCGTAGGCATCTATTTCGGCATGAAAGCGCCGATGATGCAGACCGAAGAGGGGCAGATCGAAGAGTCTTACTCCATCTCTGCCGGACTGGATTTCCCGTCCGTCGGCCCGCAGCACGCCCACCTTAACAGCACGGGCCGCGCCGAATATGTCTCAATCACCGATAACGAAGCGCTGGCGGCGTTTAAAACCCTGTGCCGCGCGGAAGGCATTATTCCGGCGCTGGAGTCCTCTCACGCCCTCGCCCATGCGCTGAAGATGATCCGCGAAAACCCGGAAAAAGAGCAGCTGCTGGTGGTTAATCTGTCAGGGCGCGGCGACAAAGACATCTTTACCGTTCACGATATTCTGACTGCGCAGGGAGAAATCTGATGGAGCGTTATCAACAGCTGTTTACGCGTTTACAGGCCCGCAAAGAAGGCGCGTTCGTTCCGTTCGTAACGCTGGGCGATCCGACGCCGGACCTGTCGCTGAAAATTATTGACGCGCTGGTCGCGGGCGGCGCGGATGCGCTGGAGCTGGGCATTCCTTTCTCCGATCCGCTGGCGGACGGCCCGACTATCCAGAACGCGACCCTGCGCGCCTTTGCCGCCGGCACCACCACCGCGCAGTGCTTTGAGATCCTCGCCACCGTGCGACGCAACTATCCGGAGCTGCCGGTTGGTCTGCTGATGTACGCTAACCTGGTCTTCGCCAACGGCATTGACGCCTTCTATGCGCGCTGTGCCGAAGCGGGCGTCGATTCGGTGCTGGTCGCGGATGTGCCGGTTGAGGAGTCGGCGCCCTTCCGTCAGGCGGCGCTTCGCCACGGCATTGCGCCGATCTTTATCTGTCCGCCCAACGCCAGCGACGATCTGCTGCGCGAGATCGCCTCACACGGCCGGGGCTATACCTACCTGCTGTCGCGCGCAGGCGTGACGGGCGCAGAGAAACGCGCCAGCAGCCTGCCGCTGCAACACCTGATCAACAAGCTAGGCGAGTACCATGCCGCCCCGCCGCTACAGGGATTCGGCATTTCGGAACCTGCGCAGGTGAAAGAGGCTATCGCGGCAGGCGCGGCGGGCGCGATATCGGGTTCAGCCATTGTGAAAATCATTGAGCAGCACCATGCTCAGCCAGAAGAGATGCTGGCGAAACTCACAGCCTTCGTCAGCAGCCTGAAAGCGGCTACTCGCTGATCCTTTTATGCCTTATCTGCGGATAAGGCATGATTCTCCACTCTTTTTTACATCCTGACGTTGCCGCTTTGGCTTTTCCCGCCCACACTTATTTTGCGCCGTTATGGTAACGGCGCATCTTGTTTGAGACAGGGAGAGAAGCAATGAAACTGTTTAAAGTCCTTGCAGGCGCGCTGGTCGCCGTTGTTGTCGCACTGACGCTGAGCGCCTGTGCGCCAACGCCTAAGGAAGAAGGCACCGGCGGTTACATCGACGATACGGTGATCACCACCAAAGTCAAAGCAGAGCTACTGAATGACGATCAGCTTAAATCGCGTGAGATTAATGTTGAAACCTTCAAGGGCCGCGTTCAGCTAAGCGGTTTTGTCAGCTCGCCGCAGATGGCCAACCGTGCGGTAGAAGTCACGCGTACGGTTAAAGGGGTGAAATCGGTGGTAAACAATATGCAGATTAAATAGCGCTGAAGAAAAAAAAGAGGCCGCGAGCGATTCGCGGCCTTTTTTATGTCAGAAACGGTAGCCCGCGCCGAAAAAGAAGACCCAGGGGTCGATGCGCGTATTAATATTCTGCTGGTCGCCGTTATGTTTGAATTTCACTTCGGTATCGATGTCCATGTACCACAGCGAGGCGTTCAGCATCCAGTCGCGGTTGATCTGATAATCGAGACCCACCTGGCCCGCCACGCCCCAGGAATCTTTTACGCTGAGATCGCTTAATCCCGCATCGCGACCAGTCTGATTAAAATCGGCATCGTAAAAAGTGGTGTAGTTGACGCCGACGCCTACGTAAGGGCGAACCTTGCTGCGGCTGTCGAAGAAGTAATATTGCGCCATCAGCGTCGGCGGCAGCTGACGTACCGTCGCCAGCGTGCCGGTTGCGGCCAGGCCTACTTTGTGACGGAAGGGTGTGGCGGCTAACAGCTCCACGCCGATATTGTCGGTCGCCATATAGGTAAAGGTCAGGCCCAGCTGAGTATTGTTGCTGACGTCGAAAGAACCCATTCCCAGTACATTATCTGACCCTTCCGTGGGACGAACCGTCGCGCTGCCTGCGCGCATAAAGAAGTCGCCTGCTTCATGAGCCAGTGCCAGTTGAGGTAAAGCCATTGCCAGTAATAACGCGCATTTTGCCAGTTTCATGATCGCTCCTTTGCACAAAAAAATTTCAAAAAATGTAGCGTGACCTGCTGGCAACGTTCTATCGCGATCAAACAAAAAATGCGACCAAATCAATAGCGATAAAGAGTATATAAAACAATGAATTGATTGAGATCAATTTTGACAGAGGAGTAAGCCTTCAAATTTTGCTTGAAGAAATTTATCGCCGTTATTATTTTGCTCTTTCCCCGTGTTGATTTTGGTTCGATGCCTCAGGAGTGGCGGGCGATCAAATGAGCGATAATCAAAACCCTTGTATGACCTGCGGCGCCTGCTGCGCCCATTTTCGCGTCTCTTTTTACTGGGCCGAAGCCGACGATGCCGGCGGCGTGGTTCCGGTCGAACTCACTGAACCCTTGAGTCTGCTGATGCGCAATATGCGCGGCACCAATGCGCGCGAGCCGCGCTGCGTGGCGTTGCAGGGCGAGCCTGGCGGCTGCGTCTCCTGCGGCATCTATACGCAGCGTCCCTCTCCCTGTCGTGATTTCGCCATGTCTGGCGAGAACGGCGTACTGAACGAAGCCTGCGATCGCGCCCGCGCCCGCTATGGCCTGCCGCCTCTTTTTCATCCTTCTTTGCCTTATGTAGCAGAAGAGATAACGATATCCCTCTGTGACGGGGATCGCCGGGTCAATTAATGGGTATCACAGGGAGCCTGAACACCAGAGTGTTCTGGCTCCTGTTTTGGCAGGGTTCAGGGTGCTGCCCGCCAGAAGGTCGTTATCGTCATCAGGCTATCGCCCTTGCGCGGACGGCGCGGCTAAACATTACCTTTCATGACAGAAAGTTATTCCTCTGCGGGTGCCAGTATCGGGCCAGACCATGTACAATCGCCGGGTTAACTAACCCGGTTTCACCAAGGAGTGTACATGTCTATCACGGCAAGCTCGTTATACCGTGACACAGGAAATTTTTTCCGCCATCAGCTGCTGACGATTGTGCTGATGTCGTTACTGACGGCGTTTATCACGGTTATTCTCGTGCATGCGTTTACCCCCGGCGGCGATCAGCTGGCGCAGCTTCAGCAGGGTGACACCAGCGCCTCGTCGCTGTTTGAGCTGATACAGAATATGTCGCCGGAGCAGCAGCGCATTCTGCTGCGCGCCTCGGCCGCCGGCACCTTTTCGGCGCTGATTGGCAATACGCTGCTGCTGGGCGGCATGCTATTTTTGATTCCGATGGTTTCTGCCGGGCAGCGCGTCAGCGCGTTGCGCGCGATTGGGGCGTCAGCGCCGCAGCTGCCTAAACTGCTGCTGCAAACCTTTCTGATTACGCTGGTGGTGCAGCTGGGCTTTATGGTGCTGATGGTGCCGGGCATCATTCTGATGATTCTGCTCTCGCTTTCGCCGGTTATCCTCACCAGTGAAAAAACCGGTATTCTGGCCGCCATGCGCGCCAGCAGCCGTCTGGCCTGGAAAAACATCCGCCTGATCGCCCCGGCGATTATTCTCTGGCTGCTGGCAAAAATGGTGATTCTGTTCGCCTCTTCCTCGCTGACGGGCTTGCCGGATAATGTGCTGGCCGTGACCATCACCGCTATCGGCAATGTGATTTCCGCGCTATTGATTATCTATCTGTTCCGGCTTTATATGCTGGTCCGTTAAGCCCGCCGCGCCTGCGGGCGCGCGGCTTTTATCCTGACAGAACTGGAATGCCTATGAAGCAGTTACTTGATTTCCTTCCCTTAGTGGTCTTCTTTATTTTCTATAAGCTCTACGACATCTTTGTCGCCTCAGGCGCGCTGATTGTCGCGACCGGCCTGGCGCTGGTGGTGAGCTGGGTGCTTTACCGCAGGCTGGAGAAGATGACCATCTTTACCTTTGCGCTGGTGGCGATCTTTGGCACCCTGACGCTGGTTTTCCATAACGATGAATTTATTAAATGGAAAGTCACCGTTATCTATAGCCTGTTTGCGCTGGCGCTGCTCTACAGCCAGTTTTTTATGGCGCAGCCGCTGATTAAAAGCCTGCTGGGTAAAGAGATTCAGCTGCCTGAAACCAGCTGGCGTCGCCTTAACGTCGCCTGGGCGCTGTTTTTCCTCGCCTGCGGCCTGGCGAATATTTACGTCGCCTTTTGGTTGCCCGAAGCCTTTTGGGTTAACTTTAAAGTGTTTGGTCTGACCGCGCTTACCCTGCTGTTTACCCTGCTAAGCGGACTCTACATCTGGCGACAGATGCCGCAACAAGAAGAAAAATAAGTGACGCCCGGCCAGGCCGGGCATTACTGGCGCAGCGCGCCTTCACCTGCATAAGAAGTCGAGCAATGGACGAAAAACATAAGTTGCCGCAAGGCGAAATGGTATTGCGTACCCTGGCGATGCCCGCGGATACCAATGCCAATGGCGATATTTTCGGCGGCTGGCTGATGTCGCAGATGGATATGGGCGGCGCTATTCTGGCGAAAGAGATCGCTGAAGGGCGCGTGGTTACGGTGCGAGTGGACGGGATGTCGTTTCTCAAGCCGGTAGCGGTTGGCGACGTGGTTAGCTGTCACGCCCGCTGTATGCGTACCGGCAACAGTTCTATGACCATTAATGTGGAAGTCTGGATTAAAAAGGTGTCATCTGAGCCGATTGGTCAGACTTACTGCGCGACCGAAGCAGTGTTTATCTATGTCGCCGTCGATAATGAGGGCAAGTCGCGGCCGCTGCCGCCAGGCCGCGCCAATTTACAGCCTGCGGAGTAATAAAAAAGCGGCCTGAGGCCGCTTTTTTATTCAATACTGGCGCCGCCGTTGATGCGGAACTTGATAGTCATTGTCTGATTCTTACCGGGACGACCTGGCTCATAACGCCACTGCCTCATGGCTTCTTTCACCGCGCGCTCGAACATATTGCGCGGTTCAGCGGACAGGATGGTGATATTTTCTACCCGGCCATCATTATCCACGTCAAACTTCAGACGTACGTTCCCCTCAATGCGTAGCGCCAGTGCACGATTGGGATAGCCTGGCTTCGCCACGCTAAGCGCTTTGGGTCCCTGAGCGGTCGACTGAACCGGGGATGGAGACGATTTCGGCGCGGTAGAAGGCTTAGTCTGGGTGGCAGGCGCGTCCTGTTTGAATGGATTTTCCTGCGGTTTCGCCTCCTGACGCGGCTTAACCTCACGCTTGTGCTCAACTTTAGGCTTAGGCCTGGGTTTAGGCTTTGGTTTGGGTTGCGGCACAGGAATCGGCACCGGCTCGGCTTTAGGCGGTTCCGGTACGGGCTGTGGCTCAGGTTCCGGTTCCGGCTGTGGTTCCGGCTGCGGCTGCTCTACCACAGGCGCAGGCGCCGGCTGAACCTCTGGCGCCACCAGACTCACGCTGATCGGCTGCGAGGTTTTAGGTGCGTTGATACCCTGATGAAACGAGGCATACAAAATGCCAGCGAGAACAGCGCCGTGCAACACAACGGAGAGCAGCACAGATACCGGCGTACGTTTTGGAAAGGGCATTGTCAACGTGGTCATATCAGTCGCAGTCAGAAAATAGAGCATCGATTTTAAATGCAAATAGCAATCAGTTTCAATAACCAGCGAGAAATGGCTACTCAATAACGCGTTTTAACCCAGCCTGCGGTGTCACCGGTCCGATACCATCTTTCGTTTGCACTCTTTTTTACGATGCCTTACCGTGTTGCGAAAATATGATAAGCCAATGGGAGCTTTCAAGTGCTGTACATCATCTACGCTGAAGATAACGCCGATTCTCTGGAAAAACGCACCTCGGTGCGCCCTGCCCATCTGGCGCGCCTGCAACTGCTCCAGGATGAAGGTCGTTTAATTGTCGCCGGGCCGATGCCGGCAGTAGACAGCAACGATCCTGGCGTAGCGGGCTTTACCGGCTCAGCGATCGTTGCGGAATTCAGCTCGCTGGAAGCCGCGCAGGCCTGGGCGGAGGCTGATCCCTATATCGCCGCTGGCGTGTATAAAAACGTGGCGGTGAAACCGTTTAAACGCGTGTTCTGATCCTCCGTCCGCCGGTTTTCTGATGGCTTCGACGTCTGCGTCGAAGCCATTTTTATTTTCTTTGGGAGTAACGGCTATGCAATGGCTGGTTATCGTGCTGCTGCTCCTGGCCGCAGGTCTGATCGTCAACGCGCTGCGGCTATGGCGTCGCCACGGCTGGAAACAGAAAAAACATCTGATTGTGATGCTGATCGTTCTCGCCGCAGCGGTGCAAATTGTGAATGTGGTGCTGGTCAGCAAACTGCACTGACCGTAAACGCGATGCTAACGGCATAAAAAAGCCGCCCTTGCGGCGGCTCTTGTCAGGTGTTCTGCGTGATGAACAGGATCGAACGACGTTGCTGCTGCGCCAGCTGATGGCGAATAGCATGGATCCGACTGTAGCGACGCGACTGCCCTTCCAGCCAGCGGGCGCGACGACGGTGCACCTGACGCAACATTCTCCAGCGCGCCACTTCATTTCTGCTTTTTCTCATCACTTCTTCTCCTGCTTCAACATCACGCGGCCGCATTATAAAGATCCTGACGCCAATGCCAACTCGGATCTCTTATCGAAAGTTGACGATGATTTAGGGTTTCGCTGTCGCCTGTCACCACGTAAACTTCTCTGACCAGGCGCGAACGGGATGTCCACTTAATGACCACTTTTTACACTTTAATCAGCTGGTTGCTGCTGTTTGGCTACTGGCTGCTGATTGCCGGTGTCACGCTACGCATCCTGATGAAGCGGCGAACGGTCACTTCGGCAATGGCCTGGCTGTTGATTATCTATATCATTCCGCTGGTGGGGATAATTGCCTATCTCTCGTTTGGCGAACTGCATCTGGGGAAGCGGCGCGCGGAGCGCGCGCGCACCATGTGGCCCGCCACGGCGAAGTGGCTAAACGATTTAAAACAGCGCAGCCATATTTTTGCCACCGAGCACAGCGATGTGGCCCGCTCACTGTTTCAGCTGTGCGAAAATCGCCAGGGTATCGCGGGCGTCAAGGGCAACCAGCTTCAGCTGCTTACCAGCTCGGATGACGTGATGCAGGCGTTGATCCGGGATATTCAGCTGGCGCGCCATAATATCGAGATGGTGTTCTATATCTGGCATCCCGGCGGACTGGCGGATGAAGTCGCCGAGTCTCTGATGGCGGCGTCGCGTCGCGGCGTGCACTGTCGTCTCATGCTGGACTCGGCGGGCAGCGTCACCTTTTTCCGCAGCCCCTGGGTGGGGATGATGCGTAATGCCGGGATCGATGTGGTAGAGGCGCTACAGGTCAGTTTGCTGCGCGTATTCCTGCGCCGTATGGATCTGCGCCAGCACCGCAAGGTGGTGCTGATCGATAACTATATCGCCTATACCGGCAGCATGAATCTGGTAGACCCGCGCTATTTTAAACAGGACGCGGGTGTCGGCCAGTGGATCGACCTGATGGCGCGTATGGAAGGACCGGTCGCCACCACGATGGGCATCGTCTACAGCTGCGACTGGGAGATCGAAACCGGCAAGCGCATCCTGCCGCCGCCTCCTGACGGCAACATCATGCCGTTTGAGCGTGAGAGCGGCCATACGGTGCAGGTGATCGCTTCCGGTCCCGGCTTCCCGGAAGACATGATCCACCAGGCGCTACTGACCGCCGTCTATTCGGCGCGCGAGCAGCTGATTATGACCACGCCCTACTTCGTGCCGAGCGACGATTTGCTGCACGCCATCTGTACGGCGGCGCTGCGCGGCGTCGAGGTCAGCATTATCGTGCCGCGTCACAATGACTCGCTGCTGGTCGGCTGGGCGAGCCGCGCCTTTTTTAGCGAACTGCTGGATGCAGGCGTCAAAATCTATCAGTTTGAAGACGGTTTGCTGCATACCAAAAGCGTACTGGTGGATGGGCAGCTCAGCCTGGTGGGCACCGTTAACCTCGATATGCGCAGCCTGTGGCTGAATTTCGAGATTACGCTGGTGGTGGACGATGCGGGTTTCGGCAGCGATTTAGCCTGCGTGCAGGATGATTATATCGCCCGCTCGCGCCTGCTGGACGCTAAGCGCTGGTCAAAACGTGCCTGGTGGCAACGCATCGTTGAACGACTGTTTTACTTCTTTAGCCCTTTACTGTAAAACGAGCGGAAATTGCAACGTGCCTGCGGGCAGACGGGATCGAACATGGATTTAAATAATCGCCTTACCGAAGACGAAACGCTGGAACAGGCTTACGACATTTTTCTTGAACTGGCAGGCGATAATCTTGACCCAGCGGATATCATTCTTTTTAACCTGCAATTCGAAGAGCGTGGCGGCGCAGAGCTGTTCGATCCGTCGGAAGACTGGAAAGAACACGTCGATTTCGACCTTAACCCTGACTTCTTTGCCGAAGTGGTGATCGGTCTGGGTGAAGCGGACGGCGAGCCGATTACCGACGTCTTCGCGCGCGTGCTGCTGTGTCGCGAGAAAGATCACAAGCTGTGCCATATTCTCTGGCGCGAGTAAAAGACGATACAAAAACGCCGGGCATCTGCCCGGCGTTTTATTTACAGCGGATCGACCTTCAGGCAGGAGACCGCATGGCGGAAACTTCCCTCCAGCAGCGGACGCGTTTTCGCGCATTCCGGACCGGCTATCGGGCAGCGCGTGCGAAATACGCAGCCTGACGGCGGATTGATCGGCGACGGCAGCTCGCCCTCCAGCAGCTGAATCTGCTTGTTCTTCTCCAGATCCGGATCGGGGATCGGCACCGCCGACATCAGCGCGCGCGTATAGGGATGCTGCGGATTGTTATAGACCGCATCATAGGTGCCCAGCTCAACTGCATGGCCGAGATACATCACCAGCACGCGATCGGAGATGTGCTTCACCACCGCCAGGTCATGGGCGATAAAGATTAGCGACAGCCCCATTTCGCGCTGTAGCTGTTGCAGCAGATTAACCACCTGCGCCTGGATTGACACATCGAGCGCCGAAACCGGCTCGTCGCAGATAATCAGCTTTGGCTCCAGGATCAGCGCGCGGGCGATGCCGATACGCTGGCACTGACCGCCAGAAAACTCATGCGGGTAGCGGTTGATCAGGTTTGGCAGCAGGCCGACCTTCATCATCATGGTTTTAACGCGCTCTTTTACCTCCTGGCGCGCCATCTTCGGATGATAGGTACGCAGCGGTTCGGCGATAATGTCGCCAATCGTCATACGCGGGTTAAGCGACGCCAGCGGATCCTGGAAAATCATCTGGATGTCGCTGCGCGCCTTGCGCCACTCCTCTTCGCTCTGGCCGAGCAGATCCCGTCCCAGCCAGGCGACGCGCCCCTCGGTGGCTTTAACCAGGCCGATAATGGCGCGCGCCAGCGTGGATTTGCCGCAGCCGGACTCGCCGACCACGCCCAGCGTTTCGCCCTCGTAGAGGCGCAGGCTGACGCCATCTACCGCTTTCAGCGATTTGGCCGGCTGCCAGAACCACTGACGGCCATCTTTGATGTCGAAATGCACCTTGAGGTCGGCGATTTCCAGCAACACTTTTTTCTCAGCAACGGTGCTCATACTAACTCCTCCACCGGCTTAAAGCAGGCGCGCAAACGCCCTTCGCCAAACGGCAGCAACGGCGGCGACTGCGTACAAATCGCCATCGCGTGGGGACAGCGCGGCTGGAAAGGACAACCCTGCGGCAGACGCAGCAGGTTCGGCGGGTTGCCGGGAATCGTCGTCAGGCTCTCACCTTCGGCGTCCAGACGCGGCACCGCGTTCAGCAGGCCAATCGAATAGGGATGGGCCGGCTGATAGAAAACGTCGCGCGCGCGGCCATATTCCATGGTGCGTCCGGCGTACATCACCAGCACCTTGTCACAGATACCCGCCACCACGCCTAAATCATGGGTAATCATAATAATGGCGGTGTTGAACTCCCGCTTCAGCTCATTCAGCAGCGTCATGATTTGCGCCTGCACGGTCACATCCAGCGCCGTGGTCGGCTCGTCGGCGATCAACAGCTTAGGTCGGCACAGCAGCGCCATCGCGATCATCACGCGCTGGCGCATCCCGCCGGAGAACTCATGCGGAAACATTTTCATGCGCTTGCGCGCTTCCGGCATTTTCACCGCGTCCAGCATGCGCACCGACTCTTCAAACGCCTGCGCGCTGTTCATGCCTTTGTGCAGCTTCAGGACTTCCATCAGCTGATCGCCGACGCGCATATAGGGGTTAAGCGAGGTCATCGGGTCCTGAAAGATCATCGCAATCTGCTCGGCGCGCAGTTTATTCAGCGCTTTCTCCGGCAGATTAAGGATCTCATTACCGTTAAAGCGGGCGGAGCCGCCAATACGACCATTGTTCGCCAGCAGCCCCATCAGCGCAAACGCCGTCTGCGATTTGCCGGAACCGGACTCGCCCACAATGCCCAGGGTTTCCCCGGCGCGCAGGGAAAAATTCAGGTCGTTAACCGCCGTCACGTCGCCGTCGTGGGTCTGAAAGGTGACGCGTAAATCCTTTACTTCCAGTAACAGGTCGCTTCCCGCGCGGGCAGCCATGGCTGGCTGAAATTCATGAATAGTCATCGGGAAACCTCTTAACGATCTTTCGGGTCGAGGGCGTCACGCAGGCCATCGCCGATAAAGTTAAAACAGAACAGCGTTACCACCAGAAAACCGGCCGGGAACAGCAGCAGCCACGGCGACACTTCCATTGAGTTGGCGCCATCGCTGAGCAGCGCGCCCCAGCTGCTTAACGGTTCCTGCGTGCCGAGGCCGAGAAAGCTCAGAAAGGATTCAAACAGGATCATGCTTGGCACCAGCAGCGAGGCGTACACCACCACCACGCCCAGCACGTTAGGCACGATATGGCGCAGGACGATGCTGCCGGTAGAGACGCCGCCGACGTGCGCCGCTTCGATAAACTCTTTGCGCTTCAGGCCCAGCGTCTGGCCACGCACGATACGCGCCATATCCAGCCAGGAGACCATACCGATAGCCGCGAAGATCAGCAGAATATTACGGCCGAAAAAGGTCACCAGCAGGATCACAAAGAACATAAACGGAAAGGAGTTCAGGATCTCCAGGATACGCATCATCACCGAGTCAGTTTTGCCGCCCAGATAGCCGGCGATCGAGCCGTAGAGCGTGCCGACAATCACCGCAATCAGCGCCGAGGCGATACCGACCATCAGCGAGATGCGCCCGCCGATGGCGACGCGCACCAGCAGATCGCGTCCGGAGGAGTCGGTGCCGAACCAGTGACCTGAGGTGGTATCCGGCGCAGCGGACATCATTCCCCAGTCGGTGTCGTCATAGGTGAACTGAGCGAACATCGGGGCAAAGATCACAAACAGGGTAATCAGCAGCAGCACCAGCAGACTGATCAGCGCCGCGCGGTTATGGATAAAACGGCGACGCGCGTCCTGCCACAGGCTGCGCCCTTCTACTTCCAGCTTTTCGCTGAAGGCATCAAGAGCTTCGCTGTTTTTCTTACTCAACATCATCGCGAGCTCCAGCTTTAGTAACGGATTTTCGGATCGATGACGGCATAGAGCACGTCGACAATCGCGTTAAAAATAATGGTCAGCACGCCCACCAGAATGGTCAGGCTCATGACCAGCGAATAGTCGCGGTTCAGCGCGCCGTTAACAAACAGCTGGCCGATCCCCGGCAGACCATAAATGGACTCAATGACCATCGAGCCGGTAATGATGCCGACGAAAGCCGGTCCCATATAGGAGAGCACCGGCAGCAGCGCAGGCTTCAGCGCATGACGCAGCACGATGCGACGCAGCGGCAGCCCTTTCGCGCGCGCCGTGCGGATGAAGTTGGAGTGCATGACTTCAATCATCGAGCCGCGGGTAATACGCGCGATGCTGGCAATATAGGCCAGCGACAGCGCCACCATCGGCAGCAGCATGTAGCGCAGCTGACCGCCGTTCCAGCCGCCGCCGGGCAGCCACTTCAGCGTAATGGCGAACAGCAGTACCAGCAGCGGCGCGACCACGAAGCTGGGTATAACCACCCCGGTCATCGCCACCCCCATCACCGCGTAATCCCACAGGCTGTTTTGCTTCAGCGCCGCGATGACCCCGGCCGTTACGCCGAGGATCAGCGCCAGCACAAAGGCCGCCAGCCCAAGTTTGGCGGATACCGGGAACGCGTGCCCGACCAGGTAGTTAACCGAGTAGTCTTTATATTTGAACGACGGCCCGAAATCCCCGTGCGCCAGCTGGATCAGATAGTCCAGATACTGTTTGCCGATGGGATCGTTCAGGTGGTATTTCGCTTCGATATTCGCCATGACTTCTGGCGCCAGCGTGCGCTCGCCGGTAAAAGGACTGCCGGGCGCGAGGCGCATCATAAAAAAGGAGATGGTGATCAGCACGAAGAGCGTGGGAATCGCTTCGAGCAATCGACGCAGGATAAATTTTAACATTGCCGTACCTACCAGGCTTATTGCTTCACAAAGTGTACAAAGTACATAAAGGCGGCACGCCGTGCGCCGCCTTGCCGATAGCCTGTTTGCTATTAGTGTTTGATGATGTAAAAGTTTTTGCTGAGCGTTTTATCCAGCGGATCTTTGCCGGTGTAGCCGCCAACATAGGGCTTCACCAGACGTGCGTTCACGTAGTAGTAAACCGGCACGATGGTGCTGTCTTTATCCATAATCTGCTCTGCTTTGGCATAATCCGCCGCGCGCGCCTTGTCGTCTGCCGCCTTGATCGCATCGTGGATCACTTTATCGAACTCCGCGCTCTTATAGTGCGAGGTGTTGTTGCTGCTGTCAGAGAGCATGGTGTTCAGGAAAGAGGTTGGCTCGTTGTAGTCGGCGCACCAGGCCGCGCGGGCGACGTCAAAGTTGCCCTGATGGCGCGTGTCCAGGAAGGTCTTCCACTCCTGGTTTTCCAGCTTGATGTTCACGCCGATATTTTTCTTCCAGATAGAAGACGCCGCGATCGCCAGTTTTTTATGCAGATCGGAGGTGTTGTACAGCAGGTTGAACGTCAGCGGCTTGTCTGCGCTATAGCCTGCTTCCGCCAGCAGCTTTTTCGCCTCGGCGTTACGCTTGTCCTGCGACCACTTGAACCAGTCCGGCGGCAGAATGTCCATGCCGTCGGTGGCTGGCGGCGTATAGCTATAGGCGGGCAGCTGGCCCTGCGCCAGAACCTTATTGACGATGATGTCGCGATCCAGACCCAGCTTAAGGGCGGCGCGCACGCGCGGATCGGTGAATGGCGCTTTCTGGTTGTTGATTTCGTAGTAGTAGGTGCACAGATAAGGATCGACGTGCAGCTCTTTCGGGTTGTCGCGTTGCAGCTTTTTAAACAGCTCAATCGGCATGTTGTTATAGGTCATGTCGCTGCCGTTTTCCGAGAAGTAGCGATTCACATCGCTGACTTCGGAGTTGATCGGCAGGAAAGTTACCTTGTTCAGCACGGTGTGGGCGTTATCCCAGTACTGTGGGTTGCGCACCAGGGTGATGCGTTCGTTGATAATATGCGCTTCCAGCTTGAACGCGCCGTTGCCCACCCAGTTCTGCGCCTGCGTCCACTGGTCGCCGAATTTTTCAATCGCTGGCTTATACACTGGCGACATCACGGCGTTGATCAGCAGCTTGTAAAAATAGGGCACCGGCTCGCTCAGGGTGACCTGTAACGTATGGTCATCCAGCGCCTTTACGCCCAGATCAGAGGTCGGTTTTTTACCGGCGATAATGTCGTCAACGTTTTCGATATGACCATATTGCAGATAGCTGGCGTAGGGTGACGCGGTTTTTGGATCGGCCAGGCGCTGCCAGCTGTAAACGAAGTCCTGGGCAGTAACGGGTTCGCCGTTGGACCATTTCGCGTTGTTGCGCAGATGGAAGGTCCAGACTTTAAAATCTTTGTTTTCCCATTTTTCCGCTACGCCGGGGATCGGGTGCCCATCGCTGTCGCTGACCAGTAATCCTTCATACAGATCGCGCGCGATATTGTCTTCCGGCACGCCTTCAATTTTGTGCGGATCCAGCGACTGCACTTCATCGCCGTTGCCGCGCACCAGCTCCTGTTTCGCCGCCAGTTCAACCCCTGCCGGAACATTCGCCGCCAGGGCATTCCCCGCCAGCGCGCCCATTGCTGCCAGAACGCCCGCAGCAATCAGGCTTTTTTTCGTGATGTGGTTCATTATTACACTCCAGTTTTTTATCTTCACCGATGCGGCGAACCGCATCGGCGTCCCCCGTTAGCGGGTTCCTCATTGTGGCTGAGGATAGTCATTCGCCCCGAAAGGCTTCGGCCCTGCCTGCCTCCCGACTTATGTTGTCGGGTAAGCGTCAGTGCTTTTTGATGTAGTAATATTTCAAATCGGTCATATCGAGCGGATCCTTCCCGGTGAAACCGCCTGTCCAGGGTTTCACCAGCCGCACGCTGACGCGGTAGTAAACTGGCACAATCGCCGAGTCTTTGTCGAGCTGCGCTTCAGCCTGCTGATAGAGAGTGGCGCGCGCCGCCTCGCTGCTGGCCGTTAAGGTTTGCGCCAGCAGCCGATCGTAATTATCGCTGTGATAAAACGCCGTATTAATCGAGGCGTTGCCGATCAGTAAATTCAGAAAGGAAGAAGGCTCGTTATAGTCGGCGCACCAGGTGGCGCGCACCACGTCATACTGCGCCTGATGCCGGGTCTCCAGCAGCGTTTTCCACTCCTGATTTTGCAGGCTGACCTGAGCGCCGAGATTCTTTTGCCACATCGATGCCGCGGCTATCGCCTGCTTTTTGTTTTGATCTGAGGTGTTATAGAGCAGCGTGAAGCGCAGCGGGCGCTGCGCATTGAAACCTGCTTCGGCCAGCAATTTCTTCGCGGCCGCATTCCGCTCTGCCTGACTCCAGTTAAACCATGCAGGCGGCGTCAGCGTCACGCCCGCCGTTGACGGCGGCGTCAGGCTGTAAGCCGGGAGCTGGCCCTGCCCCATGATTTTCTGCGTGATGATGTCGCGATCCAGCGTCAGCTTGAGGGCGGCGCGCACGCGCGCATCGTTAAACGGCGGTTTTTTGTTGTTGATCTCGTAGTAGAAGGTGCAGAGCAGCGGGCTGACTTTTACCTGATCGCCCAACTCGGTCTGAAGCTTGTGAAACAGTTCAGGCGGCACTACGCTGTTGGTCATATCAGTATTGCCGCTGCGATAGCGGTTAACATCATTATGATCCGATTCAATCGGCAGGAAGGTGCCCTGGTCAATAACGGTATGCGCATTGTCCCAGTAGTGCGGATTACGCCTGACCACGATCTTTTCGTTAATCACCCATTCGCTCAACAGATAGGCGCCGTTGCCGACATAGTGTTCCGGACGTGTCCAGGCATCGCCCCACTTCTCTACCGCTGCGGCCTTAACCGGAGCCAGCGCGGCATTGGCCAGCATTGACACAAAGTAAGGCACCGGTTCGCTCAGCGTGACCTGGAGATGACGATCGTCCAGCGCTTTTATCCCCAGGCTGTCAGGCGCGCTTTTTCCCGCCAGAATCTCATCGATATTCGTCAGATGCGCCGCCTGTAGATAGCTGGCATAGGGCGAGGCGGTTTTCGGATCGGCCAGACGCCGCCAGCTATAAACAAAGTCCTGCGCCGTAACGGAGGAGCCGTCGCTCCACTTCGCCTCATCGCGCAGGGTGAATGTCCAGACTTTGCTGTCGTCGCTTTGCCAGCTTTTCGCCACGCCCGGCACAATGTTGCCGGTATTATCGGTGGTGACCAGCCCTTCCAGCAAATTAGCGATAATGCGTGATTCCGGCACGCCTTCACTTTTTTGCGGATCCAACGAAGAGACTTCCGTGCCGTTATTAATAACAATATTTTGTTTGTCGGCCAGCTCGGTGCCTGGCGGTACGGTGGCCGCCTGTGCGCTGCCGAACATTAACAGCAGGCTGACGAACAGCGGCGTAATCTTCCATTTCATCAAAAAAGTAAACCCTTTTTCATAAGCCCTTTAGCTCATAAGCAAGAAACGTTCTCACTTTGAGACCAAATGAAAAACTACTGCGCCGAAAACTAACAGAACGCCTGGCAAATCGACAAAGTAAAAATAACAAAAATGTTACCTGATTCTCTTTTATCATGTCTCCGCACAGGAAGATACCGTTATTTTTTGCGCAAAAATAAGAAGCATCCCTTTGTTTAGGAAGAGTTTTTATCATTATTGAGATGAATGACAATATCTGAAGGATGAAACAGCGAGTAAATGCGCAACCTTTCTGCTTTTTTCTTCTTTGTAAAAACAAAATGCAGCCATAAAAAGCATTTCTGCGCATTTTTGACGTTTTTTTACCTCAGCATTGAAGTTTTATCGTGTGAGAATTGTCACAAAGGAACGGCGTGGCGAAGCGCCGAGATGTCTGGCGAGTAATTTTACTAATAATTTCAGGCGTAAAGTAAATGCCAGGAATAGTTGCATTATTATGGTGCACCTGAAGAGCAGGATGCACCATAAAAGTACAAAAGGTGTTTTGCAGCGGAAATTAAGCGGGCTTAGTTTAGCAGCCCAGGAAACAGCGCCCGAATGCCGGTGACGACAAACTCAATACCAAGCGCCATCAGCAGCAGCCCCATAATACGGGTAATAACGTTAATGCCAGTCTGCCCCAGTACGCGCACCATTAACGGCGCCGCGCGAAACAACAGCCAGCAGCAAAAAGCAAATAGCGCGATGGCGACGCTAAAGCCCAGCAAATTTTGCCAGCTATGGTAACGGGTGCTCCAGACGATGGTCGAGCTAATAGCGCCCGGCCCCGCCATCAGCGGCAGAGCAAGCGGCACCACGCCAATGCTCTCTCGAATCGCGGTTTCTGACTTCTCCTGTTTATTCTGTTTATCTTCGCCCAGCTTGCCGCTAATCATCGACATCGCAATGGTTACCACCAGGATGCCGCCAGCAATACGGAAAGAGTCGATGGAGATCCCAAAGATATGCAGGATGGCGTCACCAAGAAACAGCGACGTCCAGAGAATAATGGCAACCGCCAGGTTGGCCGTCATATTGGTTTTATTGCGTTCAGCCACCGCCTGATAGCTGGTCATGCTGATAAATACCGGAATAATGCCGACCGGATTGACCAGGGCGAACAGACCCACAAAGAATTTGATATAGCCTGAAAGATCTAGCAACGCTGGGTTCACGGTTCGGTTCGCTCCATCAGGGAAATAAAATCGCGCCTAATTTACGGAAAAAATCACGGCTAAACCAGAGACGAAAAAAGAAAATTCTACGCTATTACACTAATACAGTGAGGCCCTTACGCTGACTTTCTGGCGAGGCGCAGTCTTCAGCCCGCTCCTCTTGACGGTAAGACAGCAGAAGCGCCCAACGCAAAAAGCACAGCTGAAAGGTGTCAGCTTAGGGATAAATTGATCTCAATCAAGATTCACCTACCCCATTCCAGGTAATCTTTTCACATCGCAAGTCAGTTAGTACAGGTTGTAAAAGCGTGCGAAAACTCTTTCAGTAAACCATCGAAAATGCTGGGATTTTGCCTTAGTCCGACATATTACCTTAGCGGAACTATAATCATGGCTCCAGGCAGGTTTACTAATAGAGTTTAACTTCCTTCAGGAGAGCACCATGGCCGTTACCAATGTCGCTGAACTTAACGCACTCGTTGAACGCGTAAAACAAGCACAGCGTGAATACGCCAACTTCACCCAAGAACAGGTTGACGCAATCTTTCGCGCTGCCGCCCTCGCCGCTGCTGATGCCCGTATTCCTCTGGCCAAAATGGCCGTCGCTGAATCCGGCATGGGGATTGTCGAAGATAAAGTGATCAAAAACCACTTTGCCTCTGAATATATCTACAACGCCTACAAAGACGAAAAAACCTGCGGCGTGCTGGAAACCGACGATACTTTCGGCACCATCACCATTGCCGAACCCATTGGGTTGATTTGCGGTATCGTTCCAACTACCAACCCAACCTCTACCGCTATTTTTAAAGCCCTGATTAGTCTGAAAACCCGCAACGGCATTATCTTTTCACCGCACCCGCGCGCCAAAGACGCCACCAATAAAGCGGCGGACATTGTGCTTCAGGCCGCCATCGCCGCAGGCGCGCCGAAAGACATTATCGGCTGGATCGACGCGCCTTCCGTAGAGCTTTCCAACCAGCTTATGCATCACCCGGACATCAACCTTATCCTGGCGACAGGCGGTCCGGGCATGGTGAAAGCGGCCTACAGCTCCGGTAAACCCGCCATCGGCGTTGGCGCGGGTAATACCCCGGTCGTTATCGATGAAACGGCGGATATTAAGCGCGCCGTTGCTTCTATTCTGATGTCAAAAACCTTCGATAATGGCGTGATTTGCGCGTCAGAGCAGTCTGTTATCGTGGTTGATTCCGTTTATGACGCGGTGCGCGAGCGCTTCGCCAGCCACGGCGGTTACCTGTTGCAGGGCGAAGAACTGAAAGCCGTCCAGAACGTCATCCTGAAAAATGGCGGACTTAATGCGGCGATTGTTGGTCAGCCCGCCTTCAAAATTGCTGAAATGGCAGGCATCAGCGTGCCGGGCAGCACGAAAATCCTGATCGGCGAAGTGAAGCTGGTGGATGAGTCTGAACCTTTTGCGCATGAGAAACTTTCGCCGACGCTGGCTATGTACCGCGCGAAAGATTATCAGGATGCGGTCGCTAAAGCAGAGAAACTGGTCGCCATGGGCGGTATCGGCCATACCTCCTGCCTCTATACCGACCAGGATAATCAGAAAGAGCGCGTCAATTACTTCGGCGAGCGCATGAAAACGGCCCGTATTCTGATCAACACCCCGGCTTCTCAGGGTGGTATCGGCGACCTCTATAACTTCAAGCTGGCGCCGTCGCTGACGCTGGGCTGCGGTTCATGGGGGGGTAACTCTATTTCTGAAAACGTGGGACCCAAACACCTTATCAACAAAAAAACCGTCGCTAAGCGAGCTGAAAACATGCTGTGGCACAAACTTCCAAAATCAATCTACTTCCGTCGCGGATCCTTGCCGATTGCTCTGGAAGAAGTTGCCTCCGATGGTGCGAAACGCGCGTTTATCGTGACGGACCGCTTCCTGTTCAATAACGGCTATGCCGATCAGGTAACGCGCGTTCTGAAATCTCACGGTATCGAAACCGAAGTATTTTTCGAGGTCGAAGCCGATCCGACGCTGAGCATTGTTCGTAAAGGCACAGAGCAGATGAACAGCTTCAAGCCGGATGTCATCATTGCGCTCGGCGGCGGTTCGCCGATGGATGCTGCGAAAATCATGTGGGTGATGTACGAGCATCCGGAAACCCACTTTGAAGAACTGGCGCTGCGCTTTATGGATATTCGCAAACGTATCTATAAATTCCCAAAAATGGGCGTCAAAGCGCGCATGATCGCCATCACCACGACCTCAGGCACCGGTTCAGAAGTTACGCCGTTTGCTGTAGTCACCGATGATGCTACCGGTCAGAAATATCCGCTGGCTGATTATGCCCTCACCCCGGATATGGCCATCGTCGATGCCAACCTGGTAATGGATATGCCGCGTTCTCTCTGCGCCTTTGGTGGCCTGGATGCAGTAACCCATGCCCTCGAAGCCTATGTGTCGGTGCTGGCGAATGAATATTCTGACGGCCAGGCGTTGCAGGCGCTCAAGCTGCTGAAGGAGAACCTGCCGACCAGCTATCTGGAAGGATCAAAAAATCCCGTTGCGCGTGAGCGCGTGCACAATGCCGCGACCATTGCCGGTATCGCCTTTGCTAACGCCTTCCTCGGCGTGTGTCACTCAATGGCGCATAAACTTGGCTCTGAGTTCCACATCCCCCATGGCCTGGCGAACGCCCTGCTGATTAGCAACGTTATCCGCTATAACGCTAACGACAACCCAACCAAGCAGACCGCTTTCAGCCAGTATGACCGTCCGCAGGCGCGCCGCCGCTATGCAGAAATTGCCGACCATCTCGGCCTGAGCGCCCCTGGCGACCGTACCGCGCAGAAAATCGAGAAACTGCTGGCATGGCTGGATGAGATTAAAACTCAGCTGGGTATCCCGACCTCTCTGCGCGAAGCAGGCGTGCAGGAAGCGGACTTCCTGGCGAAAGTTGATAAGCTGGCTGATGACGCCTTCGACGACCAGTGTACCGGCGCTAACCCGCGCTATCCGCTGATTGCCGAGCTGAAACAGATCATGCTGGATACCTTCTACGGCCGCGAGTACGTTGAGCCTTTCTCCAGTGCGGCGCAGGCGATTGCTGCCCAGCCGGTAAAAACGGAAAAAGCAGAGAAGAAAGCGAAAAAAGCCTGAGGGCTAAACTAAAAAAAACCCGCCTCGGCGGGTTTTTTTATCTCTGTAGCCTGACTGTCGCTCAGGATGTTTTTGACTGCCCATAAATGGCCGCCAGCGAGCCTTGCTCTATCGCCTGTTTGTAGTGTTTGCGGCACACCGAAATGTAGCGTTCATTTCCGCCAATCACCACCTGCTCCCCTTCGCTATAAGGCCGCCCCTCAGCGTCAAGCCGCAGCACCATTCCCGCTTTACGTCCGCAGTGGCAGACGGTTTTTAGCTCAACCAGCTTGTCGGCCCAGGCGAGTAGATACTGGCTGCCGCCGAAAAGCTCTCCGCGAAAGTCAGTACGCAGCCCATAACAAAGCACGGGGATATCCAGCTCATCCACGACGTCAGACAGCGCTTTAACCTGATCGCGGCTCAGAAACTGACACTCATCTACCAGTACGCAGTGAACCGGCTGTCGGGCGTGCTCGGCTGCGATCTCCTCCTTAAGTCGCGTTTCGCTATTATAGAGCGCGGCAGGCGAAGAAAGTCCGATACGAGAGCTAACCTTCCCTGCGCCAAAGCGGTCATCTATTTCAGCGGTGTAGACCAGGGTTCGCATCCCACGCTCCTGATAATTATAGGAGGACTGTAATAGCGCGGTCGATTTCCCTGCATTCATTGCGGAATAATAAAAATAGAGCTGAGCCATTCGTGTGTTTTCTCAAAGCATTGCAAACTGAATGCACAAAATTCTATCACAGATAAACACAAATCAGGGTGGGGATTATTTTGTGTATCCTGCTTACATCTTCGCCGTTAGCGGAAAAAAACTTACCGCTTCCTGCGCTTTAAATGACTTAATCATTAGCCAGAGGACTTAATTGAAAACGTCCTGTTTGTCTTGCGAACAGCCTTGCCCCTCTTGCCTGGCTCAAGGCTGACCTGACTTAAACGTTTCGGATTTTTCATAAAATGCTGACGCGTGAATATCAGGCGCTTTACCATTTTAGATTAAATCCAGACGGCGCCCTTAATTATCAATCTTTCCCGCTCCCCTTATTTTACTATTGCAGTAATTTTTTGCCGCCACTATTATTAGCTGGCAGAACACCTCTCCATTAATATATTCAGAGACCAGGACAATGAGCGAAGCACTAAAAATTCTTAATAATATCCGTACATTACGCGCGCAGGCTAGAGAGTGTTCACTTGAAGCGCTGGAAGAAATGCTGGAAAAATTCGAAGTCGTGGTAAATGAACGCCGCGATGAAGAGACGCATGCAAAAGCGGAAAGCGAAGAGCGCACGCGCAAACTTGAACAATACCGCGAGATGCTGCTGGCGGATGGAATCGATCCCAACGAGCTGTTAAGCGCAATTTCTGAAAGCAAATCGTCTGGTAAAACTAAGCGCGCGACGCGTCCGGCTAAATATCAGTATGTCGATGAAAATGGCCAGACTCGCACCTGGACTGGTCAGGGCCGCACGCCAGCCGTGATCAAAAAAGCGATTGAAGAAGAAGGTAAACAGCTGGACGACTTTTTGCTGTAATAACTGATAGTGCTTCTGTAATTGAGGGTCACACTCTTTGTGACCCTTCTCTTGCTTTCAAACCCTGCTTCTGCTCTTCTGGCCGTCACACCTTATAAAATTCGCGATACCACTCGACAAAGCGTTTAACACCCTCTTCCACGTCGGTCTCAGGTTTAAAACCAATTGCCTGATATAACGCTGCGGTATCGGCGCTGGTCTCCAGTACGTCGCCAGGCTGCATCGGCAGCAGGTTTTTCTTTGCTGTTACGCCCAACGTCTTTTCAATCGCCTCAATATATTTAATCAGGCTGAGCGGCTGACTATTTCCAATGTTATAGACGCGATAAGGCGCGGAACTGGTCGCCGGCGAACCGCTTTCTACCGTCCAGCTCTCATCCGGTTGCGGAATCACATCCTGGAGGCGAACAATGGCTTCGGCTATATCGTCAATATAGGTAAAGTCGCGTTTCATTTCGCCGCGGTTATAAACATCGATCGCCTCGCCTGCAATCATGGCGCGCGTAAATTTAAATAGCGCCATATCGGGACGGCCCCATGGACCATAGACGGTAAAAAAGCGCAGCCCGGTGGTCGGCAGCTGGTAGAGATGAGAATAGGTGTGTGACATCAGCTCATTAGCTTTTTTCGTCGCGGCGTAAAGCGAGACCGGGTGATCGACGCTGTCATCCGTTGAAAACGGCATTTTGCGGTTCAGACCGTAAACAGAGCTGGAAGAGGCATAGAGCAAGTGTTCGATCTTATGATGACGACAGCCTTCCAGGATATTCAAATGACCTGTGAGATTCGCATCCGCATAGGCGTGAGGATTGTCGATGGAATAGCGCACGCCCGCCTGCGCGCCCAGATGAATAACGCGCTGGAAAGCGTGGCGTTCAAAAAGCGCGGCTATACCGGCGCGGTCGGCCAGATCTAATTTGATAAAGGTAAAAGCGGGATGGTGGCCAATTAAATCCAGGCGTGATTGTTTCAGACCGACATCATAATAATCGTTGAGATTATCTATGCCGATAATCTGGTGACCGGCAGCCAGCAAGCGTTGAGTGACATGGAATCCAATAAAGCCTGCGGCACCGGTAACCAGAATATTCATAAAACCCTCGTTAATTACGCAATTTGAATAGAAGCTCCGCGGCCGATTGCATAATAAACGAAACCGCGATTGCTGATACGCTCTGGATCATACAGGTTACGACCATCAAAAATCACGGGTTGCTTGAGGGAATTTTTAATAACCTCAAAGTCCGGAGCGCGGAAATTCTGCCACTCCGTACAAATTACCAGACCATCTGCGCCCTGTAGCGCCGCCTCTTTGGTTCCCATCAGCTTCAGATCGCTGCGGTGACCATAGATACGCTGGGCTTCATCCATTGCTTCCGGATCGAATGCCTGAACGGTTGCGCCCGCTTCCCACAGCGCTTCCATCAGCACGCGGCTGGAGGCTTCACGCATATCGTCGGTATTGGGTTTAAACGCCAGTCCCCAGACAGCAAAGGTTTTACCGCTCAAATCATCGCCGAAGTGGCGTTTGATAAAAGCAGGCAGCTTGGTTTTCTGACTGTCGTTGACGTCTTCTACCGCCTGAAGCAGGCGCGGCTTGTAGCCAATCGACTCTGCCGTACGGATCAGCGCCTGCACATCTTTCGGGAAGCAGGAGCCGCCGTAGCCGCAGCCAGGGTAGATAAAGTGATAGCCGATACGCGAGTCAGAGCCGATACCCTGACGCACTTTTTCGACATCCGCACCCAGACGCTCAGCGAGGTTGGAAATCTCGTTCATAAAGCTGATTTTGGTCGCCAGCATGCAGTTCGCCGCGTACTTGGTCAGCTCCGCACTGCGGATGTCCATCACAATCATACGATCGTGATTGCGGTTAAACGGCTCGTAAAGCTCACGCAGCAGCTCTTCAACCTCATCATTATCCGTACCCACTACGATACGCTCAGGACGCATACAGTCGTTAACGGCTGCGCCTTCCTTGAGAAATTCCGGGTTAGATACGACGTCAAAGGTCAGGCTGACACCGCGATCGCGCAGGGTCTCTTCCATCACGCGACGCACTTTATCCGCCGTTCCGACCGGAACCGTGGATTTATCAAGCACAACCTTGTGATCGTTCATATGCTGCGCAATGGTACGCGCCACGGCGGTCACATATTTAAGGTCTGCCGAACCGTCCTCATCCGGCGGCGTGCCCACGGCGATAAACTGCATTACGCCATGATTAACGCCCTCTTCCGCATTGGTACTGAACTTAAGGCGCCCCGCCTCATAGTTCGACATCACCAGCGGCGTAAGGCCGGGTTCGAAAATAGGGATGATGCCTTTTTTCAGGTTTTCGACTTTTTTCGCGTCGACATCAATGCAGAGAACGTCATGTCCGACTTCGGCTAACACCGCAGCCTGAACCAGACCGACATAGCCGATACCAAATACAGTGACTTTCATCGAGTTATCCTGTGTTTATGAATTACTTTTTGTTGCCAACTGCGCTATCGAGCCACTGAGAAAAATCTTTGCCCAGCACCGGATGGCGAACACCGTACTCAACGAATGCCTGCATATAACCCAGTTTGTTACCGCAGTCATGGCTCACACCTTTCAGGTGATAGGCTTCAACCGTCTCTTTCTCCATCAGCATGGCGATAGAGTCAGTGAGCTGAACTTCGCCGCCTGCGCCCGGAGGGGTTTTCGCCAGCAGAGGCCAGATGTCCGCAGAGAGCACGTAACGACCTACTACCGCGAGGTTAGAAGGCGCTTCAGTGGCTTTGGGTTTTTCAACCACGCCAACCATCGGTGCGCTGTCGCCCGGTTGCAGTTGCGCGCCCTGGCAGTCAACCACGCCGTAGGCGGTCACGTCAGCTACCGGCTCAACCATAATCTGGCTGCGGCCAGACTCGTCGAAACGGCTCAGCATTTCCGCCAGGTTATCTTTGGTCGGATTCGATTCATATTCGTCGATAATCACGTCCGGCAGGATCACCGCAACCGGCTCATCGCCAACCAGCGGATGGGCGCACATAACCGCGTGTCCCAGGCCCTTCGCGATACCCTGACGCACCTGCATGATGGTGACGTGCGGCGGGCAGATTGACTGGATTTCATCCAGCAGCTGACGCTTAACGCGTTTTTCCAGCATCGCTTCCAGTTCGAAACTGGTATCGAAGTGGTTTTCAATGGAGTTTTTAGAAGAGTGCGTAACCAGCACAATTTCGTTGATTCCTGCCGCAATACACTCGTTAACGACATACTGAATTAACGGCTTATCAACCAGCGGTAACATTTCTTTTGGAATAGCTTTTGTTGCAGGGAGCATACGGGTGCCCAAACCAGCAACAGGGATTACCGCTTTTTTTACTTTGGACTTATAGGCAGACATCAAGATACCTCTCTTATAGGCCGTTCAAGTTAATACTTGATATGTCGGTTGAAATTCGGGATGAGTATATCAGTTACCTTCGGGCGGATTTATCCTGGAAGGAGTCAATCCGCAGAATTTAAGACTATTACCCAAGTGTAAAGCTAACCTCTGGACCTGTCTTGCGCCCCTGATGAAATTAAATTTTTTCGCTTAATCTTCAGACGATAACATCAGACGGATCCTGCCACCCGCGCCCCAGACGTGGCATTGCCAGCTGTCGGCGCGTTGACTGATTTGGTTAAGATGAGTGCTTCCCATAGTGCCAAGGGGAACACCATTACTGAGTTGAATTTGGTGGGTGTAAACATGAAGCGTGGCGTTTAATCCAGCGGAAACCAAAATAAGGTTTTTATGGGTGCGGTTATAGTAACCAACCAGCAACGGAAATTGCCCGCTCAGATTAGCCTGACGTAACAGAAGATTCACCTGACGAAGTAAACCGTTTAATTCCGGCAGACGCTGTTTTTGTCCTGACAGCTGCTCCTGCAACAGCCCATTAAACAGGGCGCGCAGCAGCAATGCCGCCAGCACGCCATTGTCTCCTGCCCGCGTCACGTCGAGGCAGTAAAAGGCGAGATCTTTATCGGATAACGCGGCAATATCCAGCACCAGCCCCGGCTGCTCAGCCATAGTGAGCTGACGATAGTTAATGCGGCAGCTGGCCACAGTCTGCTGAACCGGCGGCTGAAGCTGTTTCAGCAGCTTAGCCGCCGCGGCCGGATCCCGTACCAGCGCGTCCCAGTCCTGAAAAAGCTGCTCATCCTCCTCAACTTTCGAGGTGAACATCGATGGATAGAGGCATTCATAGACCGCTTCGCGAAAACGCTCGAGATTTTTCAACGGTTTAAGCAGCACATCCTGCACGCCGAGGCGAAGCACATGAGCGATGTCCGCCATGTTTTCGGTTGCTGAAATAATTAAAATCGGCACGCTGTTGCCGCGCGTGCGGATATGTTCGACAAACTGGATACCGTTCATGCGCGGCATTTCCAGATCGCAGATCACCAAATCCACATCCTGCTGTTGCAGATGCCCGATTCCCTCGATGCCGTCGCCGGCTTCATAGGTGCTGGCGCCGAGCGCCAGCAAGAAGTTGTTTACCATAGAACGGAAAACGACCTCATCTTCGACAATGAGTATCTTTTTGCCGATTAGTGGTTTCTCCATTCTTTCCCCCTGCGTACCAGATCAATCAATAGTGGTTCATAAAACGCAGTTGCGCCTTTCAGAATTAGCCGAAGTAACATCTGTGAATGAACAACCTGATTATCTGTTACGCACCAGCGGTAATAGTTCATCCATTTTTTTCTCAACGGCGGCCTTGCCTGCCTCGATAGCTTCTGTAGCACGATGAAAATCCAGTGTCGAAATCTGCGGACACAACGGCTGTATCAGCACATCGGGCGGATCGCCTGCCATACGGTTGCGCTTAAGGCGATTTTCCAGCACCTGGATGGATGTGGTCATAATTTCCATCGCACCCGGCGTTTGCGTCGCGCGGCGGTTTTTAAGTCCCGCCACTCGCTGTCGAATTTTTTCAGCCCAGCTAAGCGCCGCGGCCGAAACGGCTTCGTCACCGTTTTGCGGCGTGACGGACAGAAGATCCTGCTGCATCAGGTGAGCGTCATGCTGAAGATCGACTGCAATCACGATGTCTGCTCCCAGCGCGCGCGTGAGCGAAACGGGAACAGGATTGACTACCGCACCGTCTACCAGCCAATAACCATTGTAGCCGACAGGCGGCAATAAGCCTGGCATACTACAAGACGCGCGCACAGCCTGATGCAGATCGCCCTCGGTCAGCCACAACTCACGACCGGTACTTAAATTGGTCGCGACCACCCCAAAGGGTCTGGCGCAGCTCTCCAGGGTATCATGCGCGATAATCTCGCGGATATGGCTGAAGACGCGTTCGCCACGCAGTAGTCCCCCGCGCTGCCAGGAGAGGTCCATTAAACGAATCACATCCCAGTAGCGGAATGCGCTGACCCATTTTTCCATCTGCGGCAGACTGTTATTTACATAGGCCGCGCCTACCAGCGCGCCGACTGAACAGCCCGCCACAACGTCAATTTCAATCCCCGCCCGCGTCAGCGCGTTAATAACGCCAATATGCGCCCATCCTTTGGCTGCGCCTGAGCCTAGCGCCAGTCCTATTTTTACCTGTCTCATTTACCCTCTGCTGCCAGTATATGGCATAGATTCACTGCGCCAGCTCGGCTACCATATGGCGTTATCCCTATTTTTATCGCTCACAGGAGTCATTGTGTCCGAAACCTGTCCTTGCTGTAGCGGGAAGCAGTATAGCCTATGTTGCGCTCCCTTTCTGACCGGCGAGCAGCTGCCTGAATCAGCTGAGCAATTAATGCGCTCGCGCTACACCGCTTATGCAATGCAGAACGTAAACTGGCTTATCGCCAGCTGGCATCCCGACCAGCGTATACCCGATATGGCGCAGCGATTATCTGAAAGTTTCGCCCATACCGAATGGCTTAGCCTGAATGTAACCTGTTGTAATCATGGAAGCCATGATAATGAAGCTTTCGTCACTTTTTTTGCGCGTTACCGCGAAAAATCCAGCATAAGCGCCATCTATGAGCGCTCGCGCTTTATTCGCGAGGATCAACGCTGGTACTATGTTGACGGAACGACGCCCCAGGTCGGGCGCAACGATCGCTGTCCTTGTGGCTCCGAAAAAAAATACAAGAAATGTTGTGGCTGAACAGCATACGCCTCAACAGTTTTATTTAATCGCTTTGACAGGACTCTGATCGAGATGCAAGCGCAAACCATGCAACGAAAAGTTTTACGTACCATTTGCCCTGATGCGAAAGGTCTAATCGCTAAAATTACGAATATCTGTTACAAGCACGAGCTGAACATCGTGCAAAACAATGAATTTGTTGATCATCGTACCGGACGCTTTTTTATGCGCACGGAACTTGAAGGTATTTTCAACGATAATACCCTGCTGGCCGATCTGGACAGCGCGCTGCCCGCAGGCTCTTCGCGCGAACTAAACAGCGCAGGCCGTCGTCGCGTGGTGATTCTGGTTACTAAAGAAGCGCACTGCCTCGGCGATTTGCTGATGAAAAGCGCCTTTGGCGGGCTGGATATGGAAATTGCCGCGGTAATCGGCAACCATGACACGCTGCGTTCGCTGGTTGAGCGTTTCGATATTCCTTTCGTTCTGGTCAGTCATGAAGGCCTGTCGCGTGAAGAACATGACAACCGCATGGCGGATGAGATCGATCGCTACCAGCCTGACTACGTGGTGCTGGCAAAATACATGCGCGTGCTGACGCCGGCATTCGTGCAGCGCTATCCGAATCAGATCATCAACATTCACCACTCCTTCCTGCCAGCCTTTATCGGCGCGCGCCCTTATCACCAGGCTTACGAGCGCGGCGTGAAGATCATTGGCGCGACCGCGCACTACGTAAATGACAACCTGGATGAAGGTCCTATCATCATGCAGGACGTGATTAACGTCGATCACAGCTATACCGCTGAAGAGATGATGCGAGCGGGACGTGACGTCGAAAAAAATGTGCTGAGCCGTGCCCTCTACAAGGTGCTGGGACAGCGCGTATTTGTTTACGGCAACCGCACGATTATTCTTTAAACGGTTACGGCGCTGAATTGACGGCAAATTCAGCGCCACGGGTAAAAAGTGGGCAAACGGTTCACATTTTTCTTTTAGGCGCTTTACAGCAGAGACGCATTTGATATGATGCGCCCCGCTTTAAGGCACAATGATTCAGGCCAGTGGTGGGATTCCCGAGCGGCCAAAGGGAGCAGACTGTAAATCTGCCGTCACAGACTTCGAAGGTTCGAATCCTTCTCCCACCACCATCTGAATCACATGTTCGCCTGATCGGTCATTACCAGCATATCCCAGGTGGGATTCCCGAGCGGCCAAAGGGAGCAGACTGTAAATCTGCCGTCACAGACTTCGAAGGTTCGAATCCTTCTCCCACCACCATCCTTGCATACTCTCTCTGATTAAACTCATGCTCCTGATTTTCCAATAACACCGGGGAGAAGGATGAGAAGCGTCGACCGAAGGTTCGGGTTGAGCGCAGCGAGACAACGCGCGCAAGCGCGGCCCGGAGGGTGAGGCGCAACGCGCCGAATCATCCTTCTCCCACCACCATCCTTGCATACTCTCTCTGATTAAACTCATGCCCATGATTTTCCCATAACACCGGGGAGAAGGATGAGAAGCGTCGACCGAAGGTTCGGGTCGAGCGCAGCGAGACAACGCGCGCAAGCGCGGCCCGGAGGGTGAGGCGCAACGCGCCGAATCATCCTTCTCCCACCACCATCCTTGCATACTCTCCCTGATTAAACTCATGCTCCTGATTTTCCCATAGCACCGGGGAGAAGGATGAGAAGCTTCGACCGAAGGTTCGGGTCGAGCGCAGCGAGACAACGCGCGCAAGCGCGGCCCGGAGGGTGAGGCGCAACGCGCCGAATCATCCTTCTCCCACCACCATCCTTGCATACTCTCCCTGATTAAACTCATGCCCATGATTTTCCCATAGCACCGGGGAGAAGGATGAGAAGCGTCGACCGAAGGTTCGGGTCGAGCGCAGCGAGACAACGCGCAGCACGCATCCTCATGACATTTCCATCAAAACTCGCTACCATCCGGCGCAACATTTGCAGAACACGGGTTCACGCCATGAAATTTGTTTCATTCAACATCAATGGGTTGCGCGCCCGCCCTCATCAGCTTGAAGCGCTGGTTGAACAGCATCAGCCTGACGTGATTGGCCTTCAGGAAACCAAAGTCCACGACGACATGTTTCCGCTCGAAGATGTCGCAAAGCTTGGCTATAACGTCTTCTATCATGGGCAGAAAGGCCATTATGGCGTGGCGCTGCTGACCAAAGTGCAACCCGTCTCGGTGCGTCGCGGTTTCCCTGGCGATGACGAGGATGCGCAACGCCGCCTGATCATGGCGGAAATCCCTAGTCCGGTAGGCGACATCACGGTGATTAACGGTTATTTCCCGCAGGGAGAAAGTCGCGACCACCCCATAAAATTCCCCGCGAAAGAGAAGTTCTACCGTGATTTGCAGACCTATCTGGAGCAGAGCCTGCCGGCGGATAAGCCCGTGCTGATTATGGGAGATATGAATATCAGCAGCACCGATCTCGATATCGGCATTGGCGAAGAGAGCCGCAAGCGCTGGCTGCGCGCCGGCAAATGCTCTTTCCTGCCGGAGGAGCGCGAGTGGATGGCGCGCCTGTTGAACTGGGGTCTGGTGGATACCTTCCGCGAGAAAAACCCGGAGATTAGCGACCGCTTCTCCTGGTTTGACTACCGCTCAAGAGGCTTCGATGACAACCGTGGCCTACGCATCGATCTGCTGCTGGCCAGCCAGCCGCTGGCCGCTCACTGCGTAGATTCTGGCATTGACTATGACATCCGCAGCATGGAAAAACCCTCAGACCATGCGCCCGTCTGGTCAACCTTCCAGTTCTAGAGCTGAGGCGTGGCCTTGCGCCACGCCCGTTATTGCACAATTTTCCAGATTAGCGGATTGGTCCCAAGCACCTTTTCATCGCGCGCGCACTGCAACAGCACCCCTTCGGACTTCACCACCGCCCCTTCGCTGTAGACACGGTTATCAAAGATGCAGCACTGCTGGCAATCAGGCGCGCGGTTCTGTCCCTGGGTCCACACTTCGGGCGGCATGTCGACCACCACATCCGCGTTGCCGCCAGCGTTGTACTCCTGCTGACGGGAGTGCGATGGACTGGCGGCCGCCGCACCGCTTATCAGCGCTGCTATTAAACACAGGCCGGGGAAATAACGCATTATTCGCTCTCCTTCACTTTGGGTTTCGCTTTCCGCGCAAAACGTTTTTTCTGCCCGGAGGCAGGCAGACCACGAAAAGCCATCGCGCTGGGCTGCTGGCGCGCCTGATGAATAAGCCCCGTCAGCGTGCTCACCAGCGGCTGCATAAACTCCTCGTAGCGGCACGCCTTTTCGCTGATGCGCGTCAGCGTCGACTCCCACTGCGCCGTCATATCAGGCCGCGCCGCCATCTCCGGCAGAGAATGAATTAGCGCGCGTCCGGCTTCCGTCGCGTTAATATAACGCCCTTTTTTCACCAGAAACGACCGGCGAAACAGCAGTTCGATAATCCCGGCGCGCGTGGCTTCGGTCCCTAAACCATCGGTCGCACGCAGCACTTTCTTTAATTCTTTATCCTGCACAAAACGGGCAATCCCCGTCATCGCCGACAGTAGCGTGGCGTCGGTAAAGGGACGAGGCGGCTGCGTCTGCTTCGCCAGCACCTCGCCGCGCTCGCACAGCAGCTCATCCTCTTTCGCCACCACCGGCAGCGGCGTGCCGTCATTTTCCTCGTCACGCTCCTTGCTGCCTAACAGCGCGCGCCAGCCCGCTTCAGCCAGAAAACGCGCTTTAGCGACAAATTTGCCGCCGGCAATATCCAGTTCAATAACGCATTTGCGGAAAATCGCGTCGGGACAAAACTGCATCAGATACTGGCGCGCGATCAGCGCGTAAACGTTCTGCTCGTTTTCGGTCAGCCGCACCGCGCTGGCGCGCGCGGTGGGGATAATGGCGTGGTGCGCATCGACCTTTTTATCATCCCAGCAGCGATTGCGGCGATCGGCGCTAAAATCCTCAGGCGGCGTCATCTCCCCGGCATGTGCCTGAATAGCCTTCAGCACGGCGTGCCGCCCCGCAAAGTGCTCTTCCGGCAGATAGCGGCAGTCAGAGCGCGGATAGGTAATCAGCTTATGGGTTTCATACAGCTTCTGACAAGTGTCCAGCACCGTCTGCGCGCTCAGCCCATAGCGTTTCGCCGCCTCAATTTGCAGACTGGAGAGTGAAAACGGCAGCGGCGCGCCCTCGCCTTCCCGTTTATCGTTGTAGCTGGTGACGATGGCGGGCTGTCCTGCGATGCGCGCCACAACATGATCCGCCAGCGCGCGATGCAGCAAGCGCCCCTCCTCGTCCTGCCAGGGTTCGCAGGCATCGCTCGGCACCCAGCTGGCGACGAAGCGCTGCTGATCCGGCGTAACGATATGCGCTTTAACCTCGAAATAATCTTTAGGGATAAAGTTTTCAATCTCTTCATCGCGGCGGACCACCAGCCCCAGCACCGGCGTCTGCACGCGTCCCACGGAGAGAACACCATCATAGCCTGCGTTACGGCCCAGCAGCGTCCAGGCGCGCGTCATATTGATACCGTAGAGCCAGTCGGCGCGCGCGCGCGCCAGCGCCGACACGCACAGTGGAATAAACTCGCGGTTTTCGCGCAGACGACTTACCGCCCGCTCCACGGCCTGCGGATTGAGATCGTTAATCAGGCAGCGCTGAACCCGGCTGCGTTTTTCCGGGGGCAGCTGTAAATAGTCCAGCACTTCATCCACCAGCAGCTGACCTTCACGATCCGGATCGCCTGCGTGCACCACCTCGCTGGCCTGCTTCAGCAGCTTATCAATGACCTTAAGCTGTTTCGCGACGGACGGGCGCGGCTGCAATTGCCATTTTTGCGGAATAATCGGCAGATCCGCCAGGGACCAGCGCGCGTAGCGGCTGTCATAGCTGTCCGGCTGCGCCTGCTCCAGCAGATGTCCAACGCACCAGGTAACGACCTGATCGTCGCCGCAGGCGATAAAGCCTTCGCCCCGGCGATGAGGTTTCGGCAAGACATCGGCAATCGCGCGACCAAGGCTGGGTTTTTCCGCAATAAACAAACGCATGGTTCAGAAACATCCTTTACTTCAGGGTATGAGGAACAGGTGGCTGAGGCGCAGCGCTATCTTAGTCTTTTCCGGTAACGGAGGTAAGCACTGGCGGGTTACGTCTGAATCGGCCGCACAAGATTCGCGCAACCCGCTAAGTTGAGGTAAAAACAGGGCGGTGTCTGTCAGAAATAGCTGACAAAAGGCGAGGTATCAGGATGAATGACAGTGGTGCTGGATTTTAACTGCGGCGTGCCCAGGTAGAGAAAGCCGACAATCGCGTCCTGTTCACGGCAGTTGAACGCGCTGCGCACCCGTTGATTCTCTGTCCAGGGTCCGCTGCGCCAGATACCATTAAAGCCCTGCGCCGCTGCCGCCATCTGCATCGCCATCACCGCACAGCCAGCCGAAACCACCTGTTCCCAGCGCGGCACCTTTGGATGCTCTTCACAGTGCGCGATCGCGGTAATAATCATGGGCGCGCGGAACGGCGAGCGGCTGGCTTTATCAATGGCTTTCTCATCCAGCTGCGCCTCGCGCGCCGCCTGCTCCAGCAGCGCGCTCAGCCGATCGCGCCCCTCATTTTCCACAATCACAAAACGCCATGGCTGAAGCGTGCCGTGATCCGGCGCGCGCATTCCCGCACGGATAATATTCTGCAAACTCTCTCCTGTCGGCGCGGGCTCAGTCAGGCGCGAGGCTGAGCGACGATTAACCAGTAATTCCAGTGCATCCATGATTTTCTCCTGATGTCATAACGCGTTGGCTAATCCTGGCACAGCCTGATCTTTTGTAACAGTCCGCCGCGATTTCCTGCTGACATTTTCCGCGCCGCTCTTTAGGATGAGGACGTCATGGAAGGCGTAGCCCGCACGGCGACCGCTTTCCGCTAGCGAATATGGAGAGTCTGATGCGCACATTGTGGCGAATTATTGCCGGTCTGTTCCGGTGGACATGGCGAGTGCTGAATTTTATCAGGGAGTTTATCCTTAATCTGTTTCTGATCTTTTTAATTCTGGTCGGCGTCGGTATCTGGTTGCAGATCAACGGCTCTGGCAGCAGTTCAGCGCCGGTGCAGCAAGGCGCGCTCAAGGTCGACCTCACCGGCGTACTGGTGGATAAACCCTCGGTCAGCAATAAGCTGAGCAAGCTGGGCCGTCAGCTGCTGGGCGCCAGCAGCGATCGCCTACAGGAAAACTCGCTGTTTGATGTGGTCGACGCGATCCGCCAGGCGAAAAGCGATAAAAATATCACCGGCATGGTGCTGGATCTGCGCGACTTCGCCGGTGGCGATCAGCCATCGCTGCAATATGTCGGTAAAGCCCTGCGCGAGTTCCGCGACAGCGGCAAGCCCATTTTTGCTCTGGGCGACAGCTACAGTCAGGCGCAATACTACCTGGCCAGCTACGCCAGCAAGATTTACCTGTCGCCGCAGGGCACGGTGGATCTGCACGGCTTTGCCACTAACGGTCTGTACTATAAAACCCTGCTGGATAAGCTGAAGGTCAATTCCCACGTTTTCCGCGTAGGCACCTATAAATCGGCGGTCGAACCCTTCCTGCGTGACGATATGTCGCAGGCAGCGCGCGACGCCGACAGCCGCTGGGTTGGGCAGCTATGGCAGAACTATCTCACCACCGTGGCGGGCAACCGTCAGATCACGCCGGACCAGCTGTTCCCCGGCGCGGCCGCGATTATCGCCGGTTTACAGGCTGTCGATGGCGATACGGCAAAATATGCGCTGAACAACAAACTGGTCGACGTGCTGGACACGCGCGCGGCAGCCGATCAGGAGCTGGTCAAAACCTTCGGCTGGGATAAAGCCAGTAACGACTACCACAGCGTCAGCATCTATGACTACAACGTTAAGCAGCCGACCCAGCAAGACGGCAATATTGCCGTGATTATGGCAAGCGGCGCGATCATGGACGGCGAAGAGACGCCCGGCACCGTCGGCGGGGATACAACCGCTGCGCAGATCCGCGATGCCCGCCTCGATCCGAAGATTAAAGCCATTATTCTGCGCGTGAACAGTCCTGGCGGCAGCGTAACCGCCTCTGAAGCGATCCGCGAAGAGCTGGCCGCCGCGCATGCGGCAGGTAAGCCGGTGGTGGTATCCATGGGCGGAATGGCCGCGTCCGGCGGCTACTGGATCTCAACGCCTGCGGATTACATCGTCGCCAGCCCAAGCACCCTTACCGGCTCCATTGGCATTTTTGGCGTGATTAATACGCTGGAAAACAGTCTGGAAAGCATCGGCGTACACACCGACGGCGTTGCAACCTCACCGCTGGCTGACGTCGCCTCGACGAAAGCGCTGCCGAATGAGGTCCAGCAGATGATGCAGCTGACGATTGAGAACGGCTACCGCAACTTTGTGGGCCTGGTTGCCGCCTCGCGCCACAAGACGCCTGAGCAGATTGACGCGATCGCGCAAGGCCATGTCTGGACCGGCAGCGATGCGAAAGCGAATGGTCTGGTAGACGCGCTCGGCGATTTTGACGACGCGGTGAAAAAAGCAGGCGAGCTGGCGAAAGTCGCGCAGCCTCAGCTAAGCTGGTATCAGGATCAGCCTGGCATGTTTGATATGCTGCTCAGCCAGGTCAGCGCCTCTGCCCAGGCGGTGCTGCCTTCGGCGCTGAAAGTCTGGCTGCCCGCGCCCATGCTGGATGTGATGAGCGCTATGAAACAGCAGCCGGGCCTGCTCAATAACCTGAACGATCCGCAAAATCGTTACGCCTTCTGCCTGAACTGCGGCGAAGTGCGATAAAGCTCGCAGCCCGGTCACAGACCGGGCTGCTTTTCCCCTGCTTTCCCCTTATACTGCGCGTTTTACGGCAAGTCTGAGTTTCTGATGCAAAAGAAAAATATTTATGTGGCCTATACCGGCGGCACTATTGGTATGCAGCGTTCAGCACAAGGCTACATCCCCGTTTCAGGTCATCTCCAGCAGCAGCTGGCGAACATGCCTGAATTTCACCGGCCTGAAATGCCTGATTTCACCATTCACGAGTACGATCCGCTGATCGATTCTTCCGATATGACTCCCGAAGACTGGCAGTCTATCGCAGAAGATATTCAGCAGAATTATGATCGTTACGATGGTTTTGTTATCCTGCATGGAACCGATACCATGGCGTTCACCGCTTCGGCGCTGTCGTTTATGCTGGAAAACCTGGCGAAGCCGGTCATCGTTACGGGTTCGCAGATCCCGCTGGCTGAATTGCGTTCGGATGGGCAGCAAAACCTGTTGAACGCGCTTTACGTTGCGGCTAACTATCCGGTCAATGAGGTAACGCTGTTTTTTAATAACCAGCTCTATCGCGGCAACCGGACGACCAAGGCGCACGCGGATGGCTTTAACGCCTTTGCCTCGCCTAACCTCTCGGCGCTGCTGGAGGCGGGTATTCATATTCGTCGTCTGAATACGCCACCTGCCCCGCAGAGCAAAGGTCCGTTGCAGGTGCACACCATTACGCCGCAGCCGATCGGCGTGGTCACCATTTATCCGGGCATTTCAGCGGACGTGGTGCGCAACTTCCTGCGTCAGCCGGTGAAGGCGCTGATTTTGCGCTCATACGGTGTCGGTAACGCGCCGCAAAACGCTGAGTTCCTTGCGGAGCTACAGCAGGCCAGCGATCGCGGCATTGTAGTGGTCAATCTGACCCAGTGTATCTCTGGCAAGGTGAACATGGGCGGCTACGCCACGGGCAACGCGCTGGAACATGCAGGGGTAATCAGCGGCTTTGATTTAACGGTAGAAGCGGCCCTGACCAAGCTTCACTTTTTGCTGAGCCAGGATCTTTCCTGCGAAGAGATCCGTGCCAGAATGCAACAAAATTTACGTGGTGAACTTACCGAAGACTAATAGCGGAGAAACCTGTTATGAAACAGGCCCTCATTATCATAGACATCCAGAACGACTTTTGTCCGGGCGGGCCTATGGCTGTCCACGAAGGCGATATGACCGTTCCGGTCGCCAACCGTTACGCGAGAGAGTTTCGCGCGCGCGGCGAATGCGTGCTGGCCTTACAGGACTGGCATCCAGCCAACCACGGCAGTTTTGCCTCAGTTTCGGGCGAACCTGTCTATACCCTGGGCGAACTGAACGGCCTGGCGCAGATCTGGTGGCCAGATCATGGCATTCAGGGTTCGGTCGGCGCCGAACTTCATCCTGACCTGGACCGCAGCCTGATTGACGCGATATTCCATAAGGGTCAGGATGCCGATGTCGACAGCTATAGCGCCTTTTTTGACAACGGCCATCGCCGCAAGACCGAGCTGGACAGCTGGCTTCAGGCCAGAGGCATTACGCATCTGGTGATGCTGGGGCTTGCCACAGACTACTGCGTTAAATACAGCGTGCTGGACGCGCTGGAGCTGGGTTATCAGGTCACGGTGGTCAAAGAGGGATGCCGTGGGGTTAACCTTAACCCGGAAGACAGCGACATTGCCTTCGCACAAATGAAGGCGCAGGGCGCCGTGCTGATCTAGACAAACAAAGAGGCCGACGTAACGTCGGCCTCTTACTTAGTGGAGATTGATGCGCGTAATCTCGGAATCGATGCCGAACTCTTCCTTCAGCTCTCTCTTCGATTTTGTCACCATTTCGCCACCTTTGCCGATCGTCATATGCTGAGGCGCTTCATTGTGGCGCGCCTGATACAGCATCACCAGCTGCATGCAGTTCTCGCGCTGCGCCTGGCTAAGCGCCACGCCATCCGGCCACTTACCTGTTTCTACCGCCGCGGCGAGGCGCTGATAAACCTCAGGGGTCATGGCATCGACCATGGCTTCAAGCTGCTCTTTCATGCGTTACCCCTGGGTTTCATCGCCCTGCTCATCGATAAAGCTCAGCGACACTGAGTTGACGCAGTAACGCTCGCCGGTAGGCTGCGGACCATCGGGGAACACATGTCCCAGATGCGCGTCACAGCTGTTGCAGCGGATCTCAATACGATGCATACCGTGCGAATCATCTTCCAGATAGCGGATCGCGTCGTCGTTTACCGGCTGATAAAAGCTCGGCCAGCCGCAGCCTGAATCATATTTGGTTTCAGAGAGAAACAGCGGCGCGTTGCAGACCAGACAGTGATAGATCCCCTCCTGCTTATTGTGCAAAAGCGCGCCGCTGAACGGCGGTTCAGTGCCATGATGCTGAGTCACATAACGCTGCATTTCAGACAATTGCGCAATTTTTGCTTCGGATGCGGTTTCTTTAGCCATTTGAGTGGTCCCGGAGAGTGTCATTCTGAAAAAATCGACTAATATTCTAACAAACGAATAACATTGACGGCATTATTTTCGTGCTTAGTTGTCTGACTTTCCTCTCACAGCGCAGATTTGTGATACCGATCACCTTTTGCTGGCGGTATCCCTTTATATTCAGCGATCGGGTTCTGGCATCATCTCAACACGCTTGTTGCGCAAGCGGTTGCGCAACAAATTATTCCTGTCGAACGGATTGACCTGTCGCAACTATTGACACGATTCCGCTTGACGCCTGGTAAGGTTTTTGTAATTTTACAGCCAACCTTTTATTCACTAACAAATAGCTGGTGGAATATATGACTATCAAAGTAGGTATCAACGGTTTTGGTCGTATCGGCCGTATCGTTTTCCGTGCTGCTCAGCAGCGTTCTGACATCGAAATCGTTGCCATCAACGACCTGTTAGACGCGGACTACATGGCTTACATGCTGAAGTACGATTCAACGCACGGCCGCTTCAACGGCACCGTTGAAGTGCAGGACGGCGCGTTGATCGTCAACGGCAAAAAAATCCGCGTTACCTCTGAAAAAGACCCGGCTAACCTGAAGTGGGACGAAGTAGGTGTTGACGTCGTTGCTGAAGCTACCGGTATCTTCCTGACTGACGAAACTGCACGTAAACACATCACCGCCGGCGCGAAAAAAGTCGTGCTGACCGGTCCGTCTAAAGACGATACCCCGATGTTCGTTCGCGGCGCTAACTTCGACAAATATGCTGGCCAGGACATCGTTTCTAACGCATCCTGCACCACCAACTGCCTGGCTCCGCTGGCAAAAGTTATTAACGACAAATTCGGTATCGTTGAAGGTCTGATGACCACCGTTCACGCTACCACTGCTACCCAGAAAACCGTTGACGGCCCGTCTCACAAAGACTGGCGCGGCGGCCGCGGCGCATCTCAGAACATCATCCCGTCATCAACTGGCGCAGCGAAAGCCGTGGGCAAAGTCCTGCCGGAGCTGAACGGTAAACTGACCGGTATGGCGTTCCGCGTTCCGACCCCGAACGTGTCTGTTGTTGACCTGACCGTTCGTCTGGAAAAAGCTGCGTCTTACAAAGAAATTTGTGAAGCAATCAAAGCCGCTGCCGAAGGCGAAATGAAAGACGTACTGGGCTACGTTGAAGACGACGTGGTTTCTACCGATTTCAACGGCGAAGTGCTGACTTCCGTATTCGATGCGAAAGCAGGTATCGCGCTGAACGACAACTTTGTGAAACTGGTTTCCTGGTACGATAACGAAACCGGTTACTCAAACAAAGTTCTTGACCTGATCGCGCTGGTTGCTAAATAAGCACAGCGTTAAGACAGGCGACAAGGGCGACTTCGGTCGCCCTTTTTTTTCGTAGCAACAGGAAGGATTCGGTTATGCAAGATAAAATCTTTTCCCTGCCCGTGGCAGAGCAGATCTCTCCCTATCTGTCGCAGCGCATGCTGGGCGACCTGCCGGTGATTGTGGTCAGCCATCCTCAGGTGCGCGCTGCGGTCACGCTTCAGGGCGCGCATCTTATCGCCTGGCAGCCGAGCGGAGAAAAGCCGGTTATCTGGCTCAGTGAGAAGTCACTTTTCGCGACGGGAAAAGCCATTCGCGGCGGCGTGCCGATCTGCTGGCCGTGGTTCGGTCCAGAAGGCCAACCGGCGCACGGTTTCGCACGTAATCAACCCTGGACGCTGTCCGCGCACGATGAAAACGAAGAGAACGTGATGCTCACCTTCGTGCTGGAAAGCAGCGAGCAGACAAAGAAACTGTGGCCGCATGACTTTACCCTTTTTGCCCGTTTCCGTCTCGGTAAGCACTGTGAAATCGAGCTGGAAGCGCACGGCGACTTTAACGCAACGGGCGCCCTGCACAGTTACTTCCAGGTGGCCGATATTGCCGGCGTAGAGGTCAGCGGGCTGGGCGAACATTTTATCGATAAAGTCGATAACAACAGCGAACACGCCTCCAGCGGCAAACAGACCTATCCGGGCCGCGTTGACCGTATTTTCACCCGACCGGAGGATTGTTCGCTGATTCATGATAAGCAGGGGCAGCGCATTATTGAGGTCTATCACCATCATCACAGCGATGTGGTGACATGGAATCCAGGCGTGGAGCTGTCATGCAGTATGGCCGATATGCCTAACGATGGTTATAAGACTATGGTGTGCGTGGAGACGGCGCGCATTAGCAAGCCAATGAACAGCGCAGGCGAAAAACCAGCGCGGCTGGCGACCACGTTCCGCCTGCGGCAGAAGATATAATCACGCGGGCTGATTGTCTGGACAGATGCAATAAAACCGAAAAGCGCGCGTGGCGGCAGTGAGAGGGTCGCCACGCGCGCTTTTGTATTATCTTCCGTGCTGGCTTGTTACGCATCGCGTTAAGGGATGACAGGCCGGGAGCGCATACGATTTCGCCGCCGGTCCGCCTCTCCCGCCACCATGACGCTCAGAGAGCCTTGCCCGGCGTTTAGACCACATCCAGCGGCATTTTGCTCTGCGGCGGCGGGAAGGCATTATTGATTCGCGCCAGCTCTTCGTCGCTCAGACTGATGTGAAGCGCGGCGGCATTCTCTTTTACGTGCGTTAGCGAACTGGCCTTGGGAATAGCTATCACGCCCTCTTTGCGTATCACCCAGGCGAGCAGCAGCTGCGCTACGCTAATGCCCTTCTGTTGTGCAATTTCCACCAGCGTGGTGTCGGAAAACAGCGCCTGACGCAACCTGCCCGCCTGCGCCAGCGGGCAATACGCCATTACCGGCATGTGGCGAAGCTGGCATTCCGGCAGGAGATCGAACTCAATGCCGCGCGAGGCCAGATGATAGAGCACCTGATTCGTGGCGCACTCTTCACCGCCTGGCTCGCTCAGTAGCTCCTGCAAATCGTCAACGTCAAAATTAGAGACGCCCCAGCGCAAAATTTTTCCCTGCTGCTGAAGCGTCTGCATCGCGCGAATGGTCTCTTCCAGCGGCACGTTGCCGCGCCAGTGCAGCAGGTAGAGATCGAGGCGATCGGTGTCAAGGCGGCGCAGACTGCGCTCGCAGGCTTCGACAGCGTCCACCTCGCCCGCATTCCAGGGGTAGACTTTGGAGACGAGAAAAGCGTCGTCACGGCGTCCGCGTAGCGCTTCGCCAACTACCTCTTCCGCGCCTCCCTCGGCGTACATTTCGGCCGTATCGATCAGGGTCAGACCGCAATCCAGTCCCGCCTGTAGCGCCGCGACTTCTTCACGACGACAGAGGGCGTCCTCACCCATATACCAGGTGCCCTGACCGATTGCGGGTAGTAACGTGCGGCCATCAAAAGTGATTCTGTTGTCCATGCAAGGCTCCTGCATCAATTCAGGGCACCATTCTGGTGCCAGGGTTACATTTTTGCCCCGTTATAGCGCGACTCAGAAGGTATAGCTAATCCCTGTCCAGAGCGTTGTCTGGCCGCTCTTATCGATCATCGGACTGTCTTTGATTTCACTATCGAAGCGGGTATAGCGGCCCACCAGGCTGGCGTTCCACTGCGGGGCAATCTGATAGCTGGCGCTCAGCTCGACGTAGGGAGACCAGCTGTCATCCGGCTGATAACGATCGATACCGGTACGCGCGGATTCATGGCTGGAGACGCCGTAGTAGTAACGGTTCTGGTTCGCGCTGTTCCACATTGCGCCCACGCCTGGCGTCAGGCTAAAGTCGCCAAACTGGAAGCGATAGAGATAGGTCAGATCCCAGATAATGCCATTGCTGTTGTTCAGCACATCGCCCAGCAGCGTGGTGCGCAGAATGCCCCACTCCGCCATATGGCTATAGGTTGCGCCGCCCATTAGCGTCATGCGACGCTTGTCGAGGCCTTTCATATCCCCCAGGTCGTTTTCACCCGGATCGTACTGCTGCGGCGAACCCAGCAGCGTTAAGGAGAGCTGATTCTGAGGATCCTTCCAGAGGTAGTAACCGCCCTGCAAACTGCGAAACCAGAAATTCTCGCCCTCGTAATTCACGATGGGAACCGGTAAATAACGGTCCTGACCACCCCGGTAAGGTGACTGAGCATAAATCACTGATGCGCCAAGCGAGAAGGATTCAGCCGCGGCGCTGTTTACAAAAAAAAGACAAGGGATAATCGCAGCAACCGCTTTAAGTTTGAATTGGTTCACAATTAATTTCTTCCATAAATATAAGAATCAGCCAGAAGTTTAACGATTTTCGCTCGCCAGTTTAACCTTTATCTGAGGTGCTCTTTAACGGAGCGGCTGAGGACGGCACATCTGCCGGATTATTCACCCTTTTCTTCCTCAACATTGCCGGGCTGGCTTTGCAACAATCTGACTTTGTTATTGATATATCGCCAAATAGTAAAATTATGCGGAGGAAATTTCCTGGAATGCCTTCTACAGTTAAAAGTAAGCCGTGAGTGTTAGTACGAGCAGAGTGACCATAAGAAGTGTGTATCCCGATAACAATACATCAGGTTGGCATAAGGGTTGCTGTACTCAAAAGAGAATATCTTCCGGGAGCTGCAAGCGCTTTTAATTACGCTCCTTTACCTGTGCTAAAAACGAAAGGACGGGCATCGCTATGAATATATTCGATCATTATCGTCAGCGTTATGAAGCTGCCAAGGACGAAGAGTTCACGCTACAGGAATTTCTCGCTATCTGTAAGCAAGATCGTAGTGCATACGCCAACGCCGCAGAACGACTGTTGATGGCTATCGGTGAGCCAGTCATGGTCGACACTGCCCAGGAGCCACGCCTTTCCAGAATATTCTCCAACCGTGTGATTGGCCGCTATCCGGCCTTTGAAGAGTTCTATGGCATGGAAGAAGCCATCGAACAAATTGTCTCTTACCTGAAGCATGCTGCTCAGGGTCTGGAAGAGAAAAAACAGATTCTGTACCTGCTCGGCCCGGTTGGGGGCGGTAAATCATCGCTGGCGGAGCGTCTGAAATCGCTGATGCAGCGTGTTCCTATTTATGTGCTGAGCGCCGATGGCGAACGCAGCCCGGTCAACGACCATCCGCTCTGCCTGTTTAACCCTCAGGAAGACGCCAATATTCTTGAAAAAGAGTACAACGTGCCGCGTCGCTATCTGGGCACCATTATGTCTCCGTGGGCGGCCAAACGTCTGCACGACTTCGGCGGCGATATTACCCGCTTTAAAGTCGTTAAAGTCTGGCCTTCCATTCTGGAACAGCTGGCCATCGCCAAGACCGAGCCAGGCGACGAAAACAACCAGGACATCTCTGCGCTGGTCGGTAAAGTGGATATTCGCAAGCTGGAGAACCATGCGCAGAACGATCCTGACGCCTACGGCTACTCCGGCGCGCTGTGCCGCGCGAACCAGGGCATCATGGAGTTCGTAGAGATGTTCAAAGCGCCGATTAAGGTGCTGCACCCCCTGCTGACCGCGACGCAGGAGGGCAACTATAACGGTACGGAGGGCATCTCCGCCCTGCCGTTCAACGGCATTATCCTGGCGCACTCCAACGAATCAGAGTGGGTGACGTTCCGTAACAACAAAAACAACGAGGCGTTCCTCGACCGTGTTTATATCGTCAAGGTGCCTTACTGCCTGCGCGTCTCCGAAGAGATCAAAATCTACGAGAAGCTGCTTAACCACAGTGAGCTGGCTACCGCGCCCTGCGCGCCCGGCACGCTGGAAACCCTGGCCCGCTTCTCTATTCTGTCGCGCCTGAAAGAGCCGGAGAACTCCAGCATCTATTCGAAAATGCGCGTGTATGACGGCGAAAGCCTGAAGGACACCGATCCCAAAGCGAAATCCTGGCAGGAGTATCACGACTATGCCGGGGTGGATGAGGGTATGAATGGCCTTTCAACCCGCTTCGCGTTTAAGATCCTGTCGCGCGTTTTCAACTTCGACCATGCCGAAGTGGCGGCCAACCCGGTTCACCTTTTTTATGTGCTGGAGCAGCAAATCGAGCGTGAACAGTTCCCGCAGGATCAGGCAGAGAAATACCTGGAGCATCTGAAAGGCTATCTGATTCCGAAATATGCGGAGTTTATTGGTAAAGAAATTCAGACCGCCTATCTGGAGTCTTACTCTGAATATGGTCAGAACATCTTTGACCGCTATGTGACCTATGCCGATTTCTGGATTCAGGATCAGGAGTATCGCGATCCGGATACCGGCCAGCTGTTCGACCGCGAATCGCTGAATGCGGAACTGGAAAAAATCGAGAAACCCGCCGGGATCAGCAACCCGAAAGATTTCCGTAATGAGATTGTGAACTTTGTGCTGCGCGCCCGCGCGCAAAATAATGGTCGCAACCCCAACTGGACCAGCTACGAGAAACTGCGCACCGTGATTGAGAAAAAAATGTTCTCAAATACCGAGGAGCTGCTGCCGGTTATCTCGTTCAACACCAAAACCTCCACGGATGAACAGAAGAAACACGATGATTTTGTCGACCGCATGATGGAAAAAGGCTATACCCGCAAGCAGGTTCGCCTGCTGTGCGAATGGTATCTGCGCGTGCGCAAGTCGTCATAATCACGCCACGTAAGCACGTTGATGCGCAGGCATTAACACCTGTAAGGTCGGGCAACAGCCCGACCTGCTTACAACGTTTGGGGGAAAGTTATGGCCTATTTCATCGATCGGCGGCTGAACGGCAAAAACAAAAGCGCAGTCAACCGACAACGCTTTTTGCGTCGCTACAAGTCGCAAATCAAACAGTCGATCTCCGAGGCCATCAATAAGCGTTCGGTGACCGACGTCGAAAGCGGCGAATCTGTATCGATTCCGGTAGACGATATAAACGAACCGATTTTTCATCAGGGACGTGGCGGTAGTCGCCATCGCGTTCATCCCGGTAACGACCATTTTGTGCAGAACGACCGCATCGAGCGTCCTCAGGGCGGCGGCGGCGGCGGTCAGGGCAATGCCAGCCAGGATGGCGAAGGTCAGGACGAGTTCGTTTTTCAGATTTCCAAAGACGAGTATCTCGACCTGCTGTTCGAGGATTTAGCGCTGCCAAATCTGCGTAAAAATCAGCATCGGCAGCTTAATGAATACAAAACCCACCGCGCCGGCTACACCTCTAACGGCGTTCCGGCCAACATCAGCGTGGTGCGTTCGCTGCAAAATTCTCTGGCGCGACGCACTGCGATGACGGCGGGCAAGCGGCGCATGATGCACGAGCTGGAAGAGGCGCTGGCCGTGATTGAGAAAGCGGAACCGGCGCAGCTGCTGGAAGAAGAGCGCCTGCGCAAGGAGATCGCCGAACTGCGCGCCCGTATCGAGCGCGTGCCCTTTATCGACACCTTTGACCTGCGCTACAAGAACTTTGAAAAACGTCCTGAGCCATCCAGCCAGGCCGTAATGTTCTGCCTGATGGACGTTTCTGGCTCAATGGACCAGGCGACCAAAGATATGGCGAAGCGTTTTTATATTCTGCTCTACCTGTTCCTGAGCCGGACGTATAAAAACGTGGATGTCGTCTATATTCGCCACCATACGCAGGCTAAAGAAGTGGATGAGCAGGAGTTTTTCTACTCGCAGGAAACCGGCGGCACCATTGTCTCCAGCGCCCTGAAGCTGATGGATGAGGTGGTTAAAGAGCGTTACGACCCCGCGCAGTGGAATATCTATGCCGCGCAGGCGTCTGACGGCGATAACTGGGCGGACGACTCCCCGCTGTGTCACGAAATACTGGCGAAAAACATTCTGCCGGTGGTGCGTTACTACAGTTACATCGAAATCACCCGGCGCGCGCATCAGACGCTGTGGCGAGAATATGAGCATCTGCAAGCGATGTTTGATAATTTTGCTATTCAGCATATCCGCGAGCCCGAAGATATTTATCCTGTATTCCGCGAGCTGTTTCACAAACAGGCAGCGGAAGCCTGACGCTAAGCCGGTCGCTGACCGGCTTTTTTTTTAATCGTCTGAATACCTGCCAAAATACCCGCCCTTAATCCCCTTGACGAACAACGCCTTTTTTTTGCACATTAAGCCTGTGCTTAAACAGAAAAATCTATTGGCAAAAATAAAGCTATCGCACTGACAACTTACTGATTATGCATTATCTTTTCGCAGATGCCCGGTAATTCCACGCGCCAGCCTTCTTATGAACGTCGTAACCGCAGGAGACCACATTGAACCACAACATCGTCTATAGCCTTTTTATCATCGGTTCTGTGCTGGTTGCGTCGAGCATCTTACTCAGTTCTTTCTCGTCGCGTCTGGGCATCCCTATTCTGGTGATCTTCCTGGCTCTGGGCATGCTGACCGGCGTCGACGGCATTGGCGGAATCGCCTTTGATAACTACCCCGCCGCTTACCTCATCTCCAACCTGGCGCTGGCGGTGATTTTGCTCGACGGCGGGATGCGCACCAAAGCCAGCTCTTTTAAGGTGGCGCTCGGTCCGGCGCTGTCGCTGGCCACGGTCGGCGTGATGATTACCGCCGGACTGACCGGCGTGGCCGCCGCCTGGCTGTTCCGGCTCGATTTAATGCAGGGCTTTCTGATTGGCGCCATTATCGGCTCAACCGATGCCGCCGCCGTTTTTTCGCTGTTGGGGGATAAAGGCCTTAACGAACGCGTCAGCTCGACGCTGGAGATTGAGTCGGGCAGTAACGATCCGATGGCGGTATTTCTGACCATCACGCTTATTGAGATGATTCAGAAAGGCGAAACCGGTCTGGACTGGATGTTCCTTGTGCATCTGGTGCAGCAGTTTGGTCTGGGCATCGTGCTGGGCCTGGGCGGCGGCTGGGCGTTGCAGCAGTTAATTAATCGCATCAGTCTCGCCACCGGGCTCTACCCGCTGCTGGCGCTCAGCGGCGGCATTCTGGTTTTTGCCCTGACCACCATGCTGGAAGGTAGCGGTATCCTGGCGGTCTATCTGTGCGGCTTTTTGCTTGGCAATAGCCCGATTCGCAACCGTCACGGCATTTTGCAAACCTTCGACGGCATGGCGTGGCTGAGTCAGATCGGCATGTTTATCGTGCTGGGCCTGCTGGTTACGCCGTCTGACCTGTGGCATATCGCCGTGCCAGCCATGATCCTGTCGCTGTGGTTGATTCTGGTAGCGAGGCCGCTGTCGATTCTGGTCGGTCTGCTGCCGTTTCGCGGCTTTACCGGACGCGAGCGCATCTTTATCAGCTGGGTCGGCCTGCGCGGCGCGGTGCCGATCATTCTGGCGGTCTTTCCCATGATGGCCGGGCTGGAGAACGCCTCGCTCTACTTTAATATCGCCTTCTTCGTGGTGCTGGTGTCGCTGATGTTGCAGGGGACTTCGCTGGGCTATGCAGCGAAGAAAGCCAGAGTGGTGGTGCCGCCCACGGCCTCGCCCATCAGCCGCGTCGGGCTGGATATCCATCCGGAAAATCCCTGGGAACAGTTTGTCTACCAGCTCAGCGCCGATAAATGGTGCGTCGGCGCAGCGCTGCGCGACCTGCAAATGCCGCGCGAAACCCGTATTGCGGCGCTGTTTCGCGATAATGCGCTCATGCACCCTAACAGCAACACGCGTCTGAAAGAAGGCGACGTCATCTGCGTAATTGGCCGCGAACGCGATCTGCCTGCGCTGGGCAAAATGTTTAGCCAGTCGCCCCCCGTTTCGCTCGATCAGCGTTTCTTCGGCGACTTTATTCTTGATGCTGAAGCGCGCCTGCGCGACGTGGCGCAAATTTATGGGCTGGAGCTGGATGAAGAAACCAACGACCAGCAGTCGCTGGGCCAGCTGGTGATGAGTATGCTCGGCGGCACCCCCGTCGTGGGCGACCACGTCGACTGGAACCATCTCACCTGGACGGTGGCGGAAAAAGAAGATAACCGTATTGTGAAAATCGGGGTGCGCGTCGCTGAAGAGCGAGAATAATCCGACTTAATATGGCTCGAAATTCTGGCGGAAACAGCTATGCTCATTATTTAACCCAGCGAACGGGAGCATATTATGGGGCACGTAGTTAAAATAGGTCGCTATGAGATTATTGATGCCGAACTCGACAGCGATAATCTACAGACCGTTAGTATTCCCTGCCAGACTAATCCCGGCCTGAGTTATCAGCTTGACGGCTGGGATCATGACACCAGCGTTCCCGCCTGGATTGACGGCGAACCGGTAGATTTACAAATTGCGCACTACGATAAGCAGCAAGACCAGTGGGTATTAAAAAAACCTGCCTGATCGCTTCTCTCTCCGCCAGCGATCATTCCTGGCGGTAATTCCTAAAAATCATCCTCAACCATTTGGTTATTTCCAGCTCGCCTTGTGTTTTATGCCTTAATTTCAATAAGTTATTCGGGTAAAACTTTAGGCAAAAAAATGTTTTTCAGATTTATTCCGTATTAACTCCGTCAAATATCTACTGCATACTCATAATCGTTGCTGCGGATTTTCGTGATTCCTGTCACGTAAATTTATTATCTCCTCTCCGCAGCCTGTATGGCTCTAATGACTGTAAAAACTGAATACTTTTTTATTTAAGTGTTCTGGTTGTCCACTCCTGAGCGCGTACTTGATTCTGGTCAGGCCATCTTTTACTGAAGAAAGAAGAGAGCAGGTGTTATGGCAAGTACACTGGTGATGAATGATGCGAGCCGCTCGTGGAGCGGTACGCGTAAAAATATCCTTGCAAAACTGGCATTAAGCTTTTCCGATTTGATCGCTCTTAATCTGGCGCTATTTTTATCCGCGGCCACTATCCAGGGGATCTGGGGCGATCTGGATGCGTTTATTCCGCCACATCAAATCGAATACCGTTTTATCGCGCAGTTTGCGCTTTCTGTTTTGTGCACCGCTTATTTTTGGATGCGCATGCGTCACTACACCTACCGCAAACCCTTTTGGTTTGAGTTGAAAGAAGTTATCAAAACCTTGTTTGTGTTTTCGCTGCTGGATCTGGCGCTGATCGCCTTTTCCAAGTGGGACTTCTCGCGCATGGTCTGGTTTTTTAGCTGGAGCTATGCGCTGCTGCTGCTGCCGCTGATGCGCGCCGGGGTCAAACGCGCCATCAACCGCGCCGGGCAGTGGCAAAAAGAGACGATCATCATCGGGTCAGGCAAGAACGCCATGGAAGCCTATGCCGCCCTGCAGAGCGAAGAGATTCTGGGCTACAACGTGCAGGCCTTTATCAATACCGACGATGAGTCCACCCTGACGAACGTGAATGGCGTGCCAGTAATTAACCAGCAGGATATTAACTGGCAGACCATTGACCGCGATAACGTCCAGTTCATTGTCGCCACCGAATTTGAGCAACAGGCGGTGCGCGACACCTGGCTGAAGTTCCTGTCGAAAATGAACTGCCGCTCGGTCTCGGTTATTCCTACTCTGCGCGGCGTGCCGCTGTACGGCACCGACATGTCCTTTATCTTTAGCCATGAGGTGATGATCCTGCGCGTCAGCAACAGCCTGGCCAAGCGTTCATCCCGCTTCCTGAAGCGCTGCTTCGACGTGGTGGTGGCCTCGCTGCTGCTGCTGTTCCTCGCGCCGGTTTTTGGTCTGCTCTGCTATATGGTGAAGCGCGATGGCGGCAACGCTATCTACGGCCACGAGCGCGTTGGCCAGAACGGCGAAAAGTTTAAGTGCCTGAAGTTCCGCTCGATGGTAACCAACTCCAAAGAGGTGCTTGAGCAGCTGCTGGCGACCAGCGCAGAGGCGCGCGCCGAATGGGATAAAGACTTCAAGCTCAAAAAAGATCCGCGCATTACCAAAATCGGCGGTTTCCTGCGAAAAACCAGCCTGGATGAGCTACCGCAGCTGTGGAACGTTATTCGCGGCGAAATGAGTCTGGTGGGTCCGCGTCCGGTTATTGAAGCCGAGCTGGAGCGCTACGCCGGCGACGTTGACTACTATCTGATGGCGAAACCGGGTATGACCGGCCTGTGGCAGGTGAGCGGCCGAAATGATATTGACTATGATACCCGCGTCTACTTCGACTCCTGGTATGTGAAAAACTGGGCGCTGTGGACCGATATCGCCATTCTGTTTAAAACTGCCGGTGTGGTACTGCGTCGCGACGGCGCCTACTAACCTGCCCTGAATGCCCGCTTAACGGCGGGCATCACATTTTTTTCCTTTTCTTTTTACCTCTGACTCATTACCCTTCCCGCTTGTTTTTACACGTGGTTTACCTCTGGTCTTTATGCAAAAATTTACCCTGATGCTGTTAAGCCTGGTGCTGCTGGCACCGCTGGGCATCGATCTCTATCTCCCAACTCTGCCTGACATCGCGCTGGGCCTGAATACGCCGGTCAGCCTGATTCAGACCACTATTCCGATCTTTTTGCTGGTTATGGGGTTAGGACAGCTGGTTACCGGCCCGCTGGTGGATAACTATGGGCGCAAGCCTGTGGCCCTTGCCGGTCTGCTGCTCTATATCCTTGGCAGCGCGGTGGCGGCCAGCGCCACTAACTGGCCGATGTTCCTGTCGGCGCGGCTGATTCAGGGCTGCGCTGTCTGCTGTAGCGCCGTGGTGGCCTTTAGCGGGGTTCGCGATCGGCTGGACGGCGACGAGGCGGCGCGCGCGTACGGCTTTCTTAACGGCGCGCTAAACATCGTCCCTGCGCTGGCGCCCCTGCTGGGCGGTCTGCTTGCCAGCGCCTTTGACTGGCGCGCGCCCTTCTGGTTTTTGTGCGCTTACGGCGTCGCGATCGGCCTGATGACGCTGCTGTGGCTGCCGGAAACCCGCCCCGCCAATACGCTGCGCGTAAAAGGTCTGCCGCTGGCGCAGTATGGCGCTATTCTGCGCCAGCCACGCTTTCTTGCCTTTACTTTTGCCAATGCGGGCGCGCTAGGCATGGTGCTGACCTATGTTTCGCTGGCTCCGCATGTGCTGATGACGGAAGGTGGCCTGACGCCGATTCAGTTCTCTTTCGCCTTTGGCGCGAATGGCTTCTGGATCATGCTGGTCAGCGCCTTCGTCAATAAAGCTATCCGTAAAGCAGGACGTCCCTTCTGTCTGGCGATGGGCTTTGTCACCATGCTGGCGGGCGCGCTGCTGCTGCTGGGAGGCATGTATTTACTGCCGGGCGGCGCACAGGCGCACTGGGCGCTCTATATGCTGCCGGTCGCGGTTTCGGTGGCGGGTCTGGCCTTCACCGTCGGTCCGGCCACCAGCTATGCGCTGGAGCCTTATCAACAGCAGGCTGGCGTCGCGGCGGCGCTTCAGGGCTTTATTCAGATGGCGGGCGGCGCGGCGGGCAGCCTGTTAATCGTGATGCTGCCCGTTGCGGAAAAGAGCGCGCTGGCGCTGATGATGCTGGCAGGGGCAGCGCTGGCGCTGATCGCCTGGCGTTGCAGCAGGAAAATGCACGGCTCTCTGACCGCGCTTAAATAACCTTCACCGGCACGCGAGGGGCAAGCGCGCACATTAGCTCATAGCCCACCGTGCCTGCGGCTTTCGCCACCTGATCGATTTTCACCTGCTCGCCCCACAGCTCTACTCTCGATCCGATCCCTGCCTCCGGGCAGGGCGTCAAATCCACGGTGATCATATCCATGGAGATGGCGCCAACCACCTGAGTCAGATGGCCATCAACGGCGACTGGCGTGCCGCTGGGCGCATGGCGCGGATAGCCGTCAGCGTAGCCACAGGCCACCACGCCGATACGCTGCGCCTGCTGCGCGCGATAGCGATAGCCGTAGCCGACGCCATCCCCCGGACTCAGCTGCTGAACGCCGATGATTTCACTGCTCAGCGTCATTACCGGCTTCAGACCGGTACTGGCGATATCCTGCCAGTCGCCGCTGGGCGACGCGCCGTAGAGCACAATACCCGGACGTATCCAGTCGTAGTGGGCCTCCGGATGCCACAGGGTACAGGCGGAATTCGACAGCGATCGGGGAAGGTTCAGCCCTTCTGCTGCCTGTTCAATGCGCTGAAGCGGTTCGATCAACCCGTCGGGATTTTCCGCATCGGCAAAGTGCGCCATCAGCGTAATATCGCCAGTGTTGGGCAAGGCGCGCAGCTTCTGAAAGGCGCCGCGGACCTGCTCCGGCCGGAAGCCGAGCCGGTTCATGCCGCTGTTGACCTTCAGATAGACATCGACAGGCGCGGAAAGCTGCGCCTCCGCCAGCGCGTTAATCTGCCAGTTGCTGTGGATGCTGGTCGTCAGGCGATAGCGATCGATCAGTTGCAGGTCACTGGCATGAAAAAAACCTTCCAGCAACAGGATCGGTTTGCGCCAGCCGCTGTCGCGCAGCAGTATCGCCTCTTCCATATTCAACAAGGCAAAGCCGTCGGTCTGCGCCAGACTTTCCCAGACGCGCGCCAGGCCGTGGCCATAGGCGTTGGCCTTTACCACCGACCAGACGTGCGTGCCGGGCGCCGCGTGGCGTACGATCGCCAGATTATGCTTCAGCGCCTGTTGATCAATAGTGGCGAATACGGGACGTGACATACTTCCTCTCCGTGAATGTTAACGCGTGGCGTTCGCGTTGCGTAATGGTGAAGCTGACGGCATAAAGCCCGGCAGGTAGCGGAACACCGACAGATCGTCGGCAGCGATAGCCGGGGTTTTGCCGCTAATCACATCGGCCAGCAGCTGACCGGAACCGCAGGCCATCGTCCAGCCCAGGGTGCCGTGTCCGGTATTCAAATAGAGATTACTGAGCGGAGTTGGCCCGACAATCGGCGTTCCATCCGGCGTCATGGGGCGCAGACCGCTCCAGAAGCTGGCCTGGTCGATATAACCGCCTTCAGGATAGAGATCCCGCACCACCATCTCCAGCGTTTCCCGACGCGCAGGCAACAGTTTGTTGTTAAAACCAACAATTTCCGCCATGCCGCCAACCCGAATACGGTTATCGAAACGGGTCACCGCCACTTTGTAGGTCTCATCCAGAATGGTCGACACCGGCGCAGCCTCTGGATTTTTTACCGGAATGGTCAGGGAGTAACCTTTCAGCGGATACACCGGGATGTCGAGAATATGCTTCAGCAGCCCGGTCGAGTAGGAGCCGAAAGCCACCACGTAGCTGTCGCCTTTGATCACCTCGTTACCGCACTTCACGCCATAAATGCGATTGCCTTCGCGCAGTAGCTGATCCACTGGGGTGTTGAAACGAAACACCACCCCGGCCTGCTGCGCCATTTTTGCCAGCTTTTGCGTAAACATCTGGCAGTCGCCGGTTTCATCATTAGGCAGACGCAAACCGCCCGTCAGCTTATGCTGGGTTGCCGCCAGCGCCGGTTCGACGCGCGCCAGCTCGCTGGCCTGAAGCAGTTCGTAAGGCACCCCCGCCTCGCGCAGCACCTCGATGTCCTTGCTGGCGCTGTCGAACTGCTGCTGCGTGCGAAACAGCTGTAGCGTTCCGCCCTGACGTCCTTCATAGGCAATCCCGGTCTCTTCACGCAGCGCCTTCAGGCAGTCGCGGCTGTACTCCGCGATGCGTACCATACGGCTTTTGTTCTGCTGATAATGCTGCATGTCGCAGTTGCGCAGCATGTTCCACATCCACTCCAGCTGGAAGCTGCTGCCGTCGAGGCGAATGGCCAGCGGCGCATGACGCTGGAACATCCATTTGACTGCTTTAAGCGGCACGCCCGGCGCCGCCCAGGGCGCCGCATAGCCCGGCGAGATCTGTCCCGCATTGCCCGCGCTGGTCTCCAGCGCCGCATCGGGCTGCCGATCCAGCACCGTTACCTGATGACCCGCGCGCGCCAGATACCAGGCGCTTGCCACGCCAACTACACCACTACCCAGAATCACTACGTGCATATCGCCCCCACCGGCAATCCATCAGCATAATCCACTACTTAAAAGGGCAATACCCGCGCATTTGCGACTGCCGATAAATGCCCTTACCCAGTTAACTTATTTCACATGTTTTTCACTTTTCCGAACACTAAAATCTTATGTCAGAGAAAAAATCAGTAACTTATGCGTCTTTTTTCCCTTTCTCAGCAGTTAATCATAGCGCAGGCGGCATTATTTACTTATTTCAGGAGAATAAGCCAACGCCATATAATCCGCTTATAAACAGCACTTTGTGCTGATTTTTATGGCCTGTATCACACATCAGCCTGTTAAATGCCTTTCCTGTTATTTTCAGATGATTTTGTGCCGAATAATTCGTTTGAGTTCCGCCCTCGGATAAGCGACAGTGGACTATCATTGAAGTGTTCACTCCGTTTTTGGGGTTCTCTTTCTTAGGGATGAGCCTTGAAATTACCTGAACCGGCTGCTCGCATCGGGCAAGCCTGTTTGCAAAACAGAGGTGCGCTATGACGACAATCTTTGACGATCCGATTAAGGACAGCAAACGACTCAGCGATGGACCGGACTGGACATTTGATTTGCTCGATGTCTATCTTGCGGAAATTGACCGCGTAGCCAAACTCTACCGACTCGACACCTATCCTCATCAGATTGAAGTGATCACCTCTGAGCAGATGATGGACGCCTACTCCAGCGTAGGGATGCCCATTAATTACGCCCACTGGTCATTCGGCAAAAAGTTCATCGAAACCGAGCAGCGCTATAAGCACGGGCAGCAAGGCCTGGCGTATGAGATTGTGATCAATTCCAATCCCTGTATCGCCTATCTGATGGAAGAGAACACCATGACTATGCAGGCGCTGGTGATGGCGCACGCCTGTTACGGTCATAACTCGTTTTTTAAAAATAACTATCTGTTCCGCAGCTGGACCGACGCCAGCTCTATCGTCGATTACCTGCTTTTCGCGAAAAAATATATCTCCGACTGTGAGGAGCGTTTCGGCGTGGAAGAGGTGGAACGTCTGCTCGACTCCTGCCATGCGCTGATGAACTACGGCGTCGACCGCTATAAACGTCCGCAAAAGATTTCGCTGCAAGAGGAAAAAGCCCGGCAGAAAAGCCGCGAAGAGTATCTGCAAAGTCAGGTAAATACCCTGTGGCGCACCTTGCCACGCCGTGAGAAAGAGGCGGTACACGTCGAGGCGGCGCGCTATCCGTCGGAGCCGCAGGAAAATCTGCTCTACTTTATGGAAAAAAACGCGCCGCTGCTGGAGCCGTGGCAGCGTGAGATCCTGCGCATCGTGCGTAAAGTCAGCCAGTATTTTTATCCGCAGAAACAGACGCAGGTAATGAACGAGGGCTGGGCGACCTTCTGGCACTACACTATCCTCAATCATCTTTATGATGAGGGCAAAGTGTCGGAACGCTTTATGATCGAGTTTCTGCACAGCCACACTAATGTGGTGTTCCAGCCTCCCTACAACAGCCCCTGGTATAACGGCATTAACCCTTATGCGCTGGGCTTTGCCATGTTCCAGGACATTAAGCGCATCTGCCAGTCGCCTACTGAAGAGGATCGTTACTGGTTCCCGGACATCGCCGGTTCCGACTGGCTGGAGACGCTGCATTTCGCCATGCGCGAATTTAAGGACGAGAGCTTTATCAGCCAGTTCCTGTCGCCGAAGGTGATGCGTGATTTCCGTCTGTTTACCGTGCTGGACGACGATCGCAACAACTATCTGGAGATTGCGGCCATTCACGATGAAGCAGGCTATCGCGCGATCCGCCAGCAGCTCTCAGCGCAGTACAACCTGAGCAATCTGGAGCCGAATATTCAGGTCTATAACGTCGATCTGCGCGGCGACCGCTCGCTGACGCTGCGATATGTGCCCCAGAGCCGCACTCCGCTTGATAAAAGTCGGCGTGAGGTCCTGAAGCATGTGCATCGGCTGTGGGGCTTTGACGTCAATCTGGAGCAGCAGAACGAGGACGGCAGCGTTGAGCTGCTGGATCGCTGCCCGACGCGCGGCAACAGCCTTTAAAGGCGCAGGCGAAAAAAAAACCGGACGCTGTCCGGTTTTTTATTATTAACGTTTGCTGCCCAGATCCTCAGGCATACTCTTCTGCATGCTGTGCCAGATTTCGCCGCTCCGGCGGCCATAGTCGCGCACCGTATCGACGATTTCATCCTGCGACGGCTCTTTGTCACACAGCGCTTCCAGCCGCGCATAGAAATTGCGCGCCAGCTCACGCGCCTCTGGATTGGAGAAATAGTAACGGCCAACGCGGGTATACAGCCCTTTCAGGCCGTTCAGGATCAGTCCGTAAATCGGATTGCCAGAGGCAAAGGCAAGACCGCGGAACACGCGGTAGTCAAGTTCGGTATAGGCATCGGCCTGATCGTCGCTACCGGCCACGCTCTCCAGCACGGCGCGCGCCTTATCCGGATGATGGCGCAGCGCGCGGCTGATAAAGATTGACGCGATATTGGTACGCACCGACAGCAGATTATCAATCAGCACCGGTACGCTGTCGTGATCCAGCCGCGCCAGCGTCTCAAGAATATTCAGCCCCGAGGTTTCCCAGAAATCATTTACGCGGGTCGGTTTACCGTGCTGAATAGTCAGCCATCCGTCTCGCGCCAGACGCTGTAGCACTTCGCGCAGCGTTGTGCGCGTTACGCCGATAAGTTCAGAAAGCTCACGTTCGGCAGGAAGGATTGACCCAGGAGGAAAGCGGCTATTCCAGATGCTTTCAATAATATACTCTTCAGCAAATCCCGCAGGGCTCTGCGCCTTAATGACCATAGCGATGTTTTCTCGTTGCTTTCTTTGTCGAAATGGCACTCATCATACCAGACGCCCTGACCCTGTTATAGACTGTGCAACGATTAAAAGCGCGCGCTGACGCAAAAATCAGCAGCCGCGCGCAAACCCGCAAGGTGATATTGCGCCTCAGGGTTCCGCTGATTACCCTTTCGCTCACTCTTTCTAACTGACAGGGCTTTTCGCCATGGAGATAACTTTCGGCCAGGCGCTATACCGCAACTTTCTTGGGCAGTCGCCTGACTGGTATAAAACGCTGCTGCTGGCGTGTCTTGTAATTAATCCGCTGCTGTTTTTCTTTGTCAGCCCCTTTCTTGCCGGATGGCTGCTGGTCGGCGAGTTTATTTTTACGCTGGGGATGGCGCTCAAATGTCATCCGCTGCTGCCCGCCGGCTTGCTGACGCTGGAGGCGGTCGCCATCGGCATGGCCAGCGCCGAGCAGGTGAAGCAGGAGCTGGCGGGCAACCTGCAAGTGCTGCTGTTGCTGATCTTTATGGTCGCCGGCATCTTTTTTATGAAACAGCTGCTGCTGTTTGTCTTTACCCGCCTGCTGCTGTCGCTGCGTTCGAAAATCCTGCTCAGCCTGACCTTTTGCCTTGCGGCCGCATTTCTCTCTGCCTTTCTTGACGCGTTAACCGTGGTGGCCGTGGTGATCAGCGTCGCGACGGGCTTTTATCAGATTTACCATCGCGTCGCCTCGGACGCCGGCTACGCCGCCGAAGAACATCATCAGCGCGCCACGCTGGAGCAGTTTCGCGCATTCCTGCGCAGCCTGATGATGCAGGCAGGCGTCGGCACGGCGCTGGGCGGCGTGATGACTATGGTGGGCGAGCCGCAAAACCTGATTATCGCTCACGCGGCAGGCTGGGATTTCACTAGCTTCTTTCTCAGAATGGCGCCGGTGACCCTGCCCGTACTGCTGTGCGGCATACTCACCAGCCTGCTGGTGGAGCGCCTGCGTCTTTTCGGTTACGGTGTCACTTTACCGGATGAGGTGCGCGCGATTTTACTGCAAAACGATCGCGAAACAGCCGCGCAGCGAACGACGCAGGACAGATTAAAACTGTGGATACAGGCGATAATCGGCGTCTGGCTGATCGTCGCGCTGGCGCTGCATCTGGCGGAAGTCGGGCTTATAGGGCTGTCGGTGATCATCCTCGCCACCGCCCTGTGCGGCGTGACGGATGAGCATACGATTGGCCAGGCCTTTACCGAAGCGCTGCCGTTTACCGCGCTGCTGACGGTGTTTTTCGCCATTGTCGCGGTCATTGTCGAACAGCAGCTGTTCAGCCCGCTGATCGCTTTTGTGTTGCAGGCGGAGCCGCATGCCCAGCTTAGCTGGTATTACCTGTTCAACGGCTTGCTCTCTTCCATCTCTGACAATGTGTTTGTCGGGTCGGTGTTTATCAATGAGGCGAAACAGGCGTTTAGCCAGGGCGCGATTGATTTGCAGCAGTATGAGCTACTGGCCGTCGCGACCAATACCGGCACGAATTTGCCTTCGGTCGCCACGCCAAACGGCCAGGCGGCCTTTCTGTTTTTGCTGACCTCGGCGCTGGCCCCGCTGATTCGCCTCTCCTATGGGCGTATGGTATGGATGGCGCTGCCCTTTACCCTGGTGATGTCGCTGGTAGGCTTCTTGTGCATTCGCTGGCTGCTGGTGCCCGTGACGGATACCCTGATGCAGTGGGGCTGGCTGGCGGCGCCTCATCTTTAAATATCTGCCCTGGATCAGGTTAAGTCGGATTTGCCCCTGATTTTCACCGGTACCAGGCTGGCACCGCCGCGCTTTTGGTTTACACTGCGTGGCATTGACGTTTACAGGGAAAGCAGAATGTTGCGATATCTTAATCAATTGTCACGCGGTCGCGGCGCCTGGCTGCTGCTGGCGCTGACGGCACTGGCGCTGGAGCTGACCGCGTTATGGTTCCAGCACGTGATGGGACTTCAGCCGTGCGTGATGTGTATTTATGAGCGCTGCGCGCTGTTTGGCGTCATGGGAGCGGGCATTGCAGGCGCGATTGCGCCCAATACGCCTCTGCGCTGGGCCGCGCTGCTGCTCTGGATTTACAGCGCCGTGGAAGGGCTGCGTCTGTCGTGGGAACACACCATGATCCAGCTTCATCCCAACCCTTTTACCACCTGCGATTTCGCCGCGCGTTTTCCGACGTGGCTGCCGCTGGATAAGTGGCTGCCTGCCGTTTTCGTCGCAGGCGGCGACTGCGCAGAGCGTAGCTGGATGTTTCTTAGCCTGAGTATGCCTCAGTGGATGATCGTGGTTTTCGCGGCTTATCTGATTGTGGCGCTCGCGGTGCTGATCGCCCAGCCGTTCAAACCGAAACGCCGCGACCTCTTTTCCCGCTGATAACAAACAGGCTGCCTGAGCAGCCTGTTTTACTATCCGTTACGGTCGGGACGATCGATGATATGGTCTTCCCAGTCGCGGACTTCGCTTTCCCGCACCGCGATATAGCGCACGGAGATTCGCTGCGCGTGCATCGCCGATTTTGAACCGCTCACCAGCGGATGCCACGCCGGCAGCCCTTTGCCCTCGCCCAGTAAACGATAGGCGCAGGTGCGCGGCAGCCAGTCAAACCGGGTCAGGTTTTCACGCGTCAGCTTGATGCAGTCTTCTTCCAGTTCGAATCGGCGCTCGTAGTTGCGGCACTGGCAGCTTTTGATATTGAGCTGGTTACAGGCGACGTTTGTGAAATAGATTTCATCCGTGTCGGCGTCCTGTAGCTTGTTCAGGCAGCACTGGCCGCAACCATCGCACAGGGACTCCCACTCCTCATCGTTCATTTGTTCAAGGCGTTTAGTCTGCCAGAAAGGAAGGTCACTCATGATGGCTGCGTCCGGATTAATTCAAAACCGCACCTTATATCGGGTCAGGCGCGGCGTTGCAAGTTTTACAGCACGCGCGTGCTGATGCCATGCCCGGCCAGCGACACTTCCAGCTTATCGCCGGAGCGCATTGGCCCAACCCCTTCCGGCGTGCCGGTCAGCACCACGTCGCCCGCGCGCAGGGTAAAATACTGACTCATATGGGCGATAAGCGGCAGAATTTTATGGATCATATCGGAAGTCCGGCCGTGCTGGCGCACCTCGCCGTTGACCACCAGCTTCAGCTCGGTGTCCTGCGGATCGCCCGGAAACTCCGCCGAGGGGATAAAGCCTGAGAGCGGACACGAATTGTCGAACGCTTTAGATTTTTCCCACGGCTGACCGGCTTTTTTGAACCCGGCCTGAAGATCGCGCAGGGTTAAATCCAGCGCCACGCCATATCCGGCAATCGCCTTCGCCACATGATCTTCGCCCGCCTGCTTAAGCGTTGCGCCAATCAGCACCGCCAGCTCCACCTCATGATGCACCTCGCCAAACGCGGCAGGAATGGAGAGCGGCTGGCGCAGATCGCAAATCGCGCTTTCCGGCTTGATAAAGATCACCGGTTCAGTTGGCGTCGCGCTGCCCATCTCCTTTATGTGTTTCGCATAGTTGCTGCCGACGCAGACTACCTTGTTCACCGGAAAATCCAACAAGGCGCCCTGCCAGTTACGATGCTGATACATGCTAATCCCCTGCTCTGTTTGATGAGATGCCGGCGACGCCGGCACGTTGATGTTTGCGGTTCGGCGGATCCTGCGCCCGCCGTGAGGGCAATAATAAGATGCTTTGGCAAAGATTAGTGTGCGTAAATTGTCAAAAAAGCATGAATATATGCTGCCGAAGCGGTGAAAATATCACCAGCCTGACGCTAATGAAGAATAATAAACAGTAAAAGGCGCGATCATCGCGCCATTAATTTGCTGCAAATCGTTATATATAAATATGCAGAGAAAGCGAGAACACTGATTATATTTACAGATGAATCTGAATTAATCTTTTTTCGCCGACTCAAGGTGAACTTTCAGCAAATTTTCCACCGGCGGCGGGATCTGCAAATAATAGCCTTGATCGTTAAGCGCTTGTTTAACTTTATTGATGTCGGCGTTAGCCAGTTTCTCCCTCTGGTCCAGCCGGAGCACCATCGCCAGCTGGGGCTTGCCGAAGCCGCGCAGCAGCTCCTCTGGCACGCGAGAAAAATCGTCCTTTTTTTCAACATAGAGATAAGTCTGGTCACGGGTCGGGCTTCGGTAGATCACACAAAACATATTTTTTACTCGAATAAACCTGGATGGTGGCTTGCCTGGAAATAACAGTAACTATAACATGCTTGCAGAACTTCGAATATTCACCGGATCAGCTCAAATGATGATTTTATCGACGTTTGTTCGCCGGGAGAGAAAACAGGACTGAGTGGGACAGATGTCGCAAACGCCAATCGAATTCAAAGGTAGCAGTTTTACCCTGTCTGTTGTTCATCTGCACCATCCCGAACCTGAGGTGATCCGCAAGGCGCTTCAGGACAAAATCGATCAGGCACCGGACTTTTTAAAAAACGCGCCGGTGGTGCTTAACGTGGCGGCGCTTAACGGCAACGTCAACTGGAAACAGCTACAGCAGGCTGTCGCCGCGACCGGTTTACGCATCGTCGGGGTCAGCGGCTGTAAAGATGAGGCGCTGAAGCGCATGATCGCGCGCGCCGGTTTGCCGGTGCTGGCAGAGGGTAAAGAGAGTAAAAAGCGCAGCGACGCGCCTGCGCCGGAGGTACAGCCTGCCGCTCCCGTCGAGCCGCTCGCCAGCAAAACGCGTATCATCAATACGCCGGTGCGCTCCGGTCAGCAAATTTATGCGCGCAATGCCGACCTGATTGTGACTAACAGCGTCAGCGCGGGCGCTGAGCTGGTCGCCGACGGCAACATTCATATTTACGGCATGATGCGAGGACGCGCGCTGGCAGGCGCGGGTGGCGATCGCAACAGCCAGATTTTCTGTACCAGCCTGGCAGCAGAGCTGGTCTCTATCGCTGGTGAGTACTGGATCATGGATCAAATCCCGGCGGAATTTTTTGGCAAAGCCGCCCGTCTGTGTCTCACAGAGGGCGCGCTGACCATCCAGACACTTAATTAGGCCCCTTTTCTTCTGTTAAGGAAATCAATATTTATGGCACGCATTATTGTAGTTACATCCGGTAAAGGGGGCGTTGGCAAGACCACGTCAAGCGCGGCCATCGCCACCGGTCTAGCGCAAAAAGGCAAAAAAACGGTCGTTATCGATTTCGATATTGGCCTGCGTAATCTGGATCTGATTATGGGTTGTGAACGCCGCGTCGTTTATGACTTCGTTAACGTAATTCAGGGCGACGCCACGCTGAATCAGGCGTTGATTAAAGACAAGCGCACCGAGATGCTGCATATTCTGCCCGCTTCCCAGACGCGCGATAAAGATGCGCTGACGCGTGAAGGCGTGGAAAAAGTGTTAAACGACCTGGCCGCAATGGATTTCGATTTTATCGTGTGCGACTCGCCGGCAGGCATCGAAACCGGCGCGCTGATGGCGCTCTATTTTGCTGATGAAGCGATCATCACCACGAACCCGGAAGTCTCTTCGGTGCGCGACTCTGACCGCATCCTCGGCATTATCGCCTCTAAGTCGCGTCGCGCCGAAAACAGTCAGGAGCCGGTCAAAGAGCATCTGCTGTTAACCCGTTACAACCCTGGCCGCGTGAACCGTGGCGATATGCTGAGCATGGAAGATGTGCTTGAGATCCTGCGTATTCCGCTGGTGGGCGTGATCCCGGAAGACCAGTCGGTACTGCGCGCCTCTAACCAGGGCGAGCCAGTGATCCTCGACACGAATTCCGATGCCGGCAAAGCCTATGCTGATACCGTTGATCGGTTACTCGGCGAAGAACGTCCCTTCCGCTTTATTGAAGAAGAGAAGAAGGGTTTCCTGAAACGCCTGTTCGGGGGATAAACCATGGCATTACTCGATTTCTTTTTATCCCGGAAGAAGAACACTGCCAACATAGCCAAGGAAAGGCTACAGATTATCGTGGCAGAACGCAGGAGGGGCGACAGTGAGCCCCACTATCTTCCGCAGCTCAAGCGCGACATCCTGGAAGTGATTTGCAAATATGTGAAGATCGATCCAGATATGGTTACCGTTCAGCTGGACCAGAAAGGTGATGATATTTCCATTCTGGAGCTGAACGTTACGCTACCGGAAACAGAAGAAGCGGCCAAATGATCGTCTCTGTTTCCTGATGTTCCCCTGCTGAGCGGCAGGGGAATATTTTTGCTCAGAGCTGAGCCAGAATGGCGTCGATGCGGGTTTTAAACAGATCGCCGCGCCAGCCTGCCAGCAATTCCGGCACGCGCGTTTGCGGTTTCAGCCCCCAGTGCTGGCTTAATACCTGATTGATCTGGCGACGCGATGCCAGCAGTTCCTGACTGAAACCGGTCTCCTGGCTTACCTCCTGCACCAGGGCTTTGATCGCCTTAAACACGGTCTTGTAGTGCGGATGATCGACCAGATTTCCCAGCGGCAACGGCAGCGTCTCTTCCGGCAGCGCCTGCGCCTCAGCCACCAGCGCCAGCAGGGTTTTGCCGTGGAAGCGGATCTCATGGCCCGACAGCCCCAGATGATCCAGCTCTCCCATTGAACCCGGCATAAAGCGCGCCACCTTCCACAGGTTCTCTTCGCGCACCACAAAGTTGACGGCCATATCTTTTTCACGCGCCACGTTGAGACGCCATGCGGCCAGCCGCTGCAACGCCGCCAGCTGACGCGGGCGTAGCTGCCAGGCATTGGTAATATCGCGCCAGGCATCCTGCGGCTGTAGCACGTCAAGGCGACGCTGGCACAGCTGGTCGCACTCGCTAAGCGCCGCCGCCATATTGCCCGCCTCTTCGGTCATGGTCATCAACTGATGGGCAATCGGCAGCAGATAGTGAACGTCAGCGGCGGCATAGTCGCACTGACGCTGCGTCAGCGGACGCGCCAGCCAGTCGGTGCGCGCTTCGCTCTTATCCAGCGTGGTCTGGGTAAAATGCGCCACCATGGCCGCAAATCCCCAGGAGAGCGGCTGGCCGCTAAAAGCCGCCAGAATCTGGGTATCAATCATCGGCTGCGGCAGCACCCCAAAGCGATGCAGAAAGACTTCCAGATCTTCCCCGCCCGCATGCAGGAATTTTTTCACCTGCGTATCGCGCAGCAGCTCGATAAAGGGCGTCCAGTCGCTGATATTCAGCGGATCGATCAGCACCAGCTGTTCGCCATCGAACAGCTGAATCAGCCCCAGCTGCGGATAGTAGGTGCGGGTGCGGACAAATTCGGTATCCAGCGCCACAGCCGCATGCTGGCGAGCCTGCTGGCACAGCGTGGCCAGTTGGTCATTTTGGTCGATCAGGGAATAATTCACGTCTCGTTTTCACCGCAGCACACAACGCGCGGCGCTCCATATCATCGTCAATAAAAACGCCGGTCTGTGCCGGCGTTCAACCAGAATCCTTGCCAGATCTCAGCGGGTGCTGGAGCCGGCCTCGTCACGCAGTTCGCGCCGCAAAATCTTGCCTACGTTGCTTTTAGGCAGCTCGTCGCGAAATTCGATAATCTTCGGAACCTTATAGCCTGTGAGCTGGCGTCGACAGTGGTCGAGCAGCTCCTCTTTTGTCAGGCTGGCGTCCTTTTTCACGATGCAGACTTTCACTGCTTCGCCCGATAAATCGCTGGGCACCCCAATCGCTGCCGCCTCGCGGACTTTGGGATGCTGCATCAGAACATCTTCGATCTCGTTGGGATAGACGTTAAAGCCTGAAACGATGATCATATCTTTTTTGCGATCGACGATGCGGATAAAACCTTGCGGGTCAACGGTAACAATATCGCCGCTGAGGAGCCAGCCATTTTTCAGCACCTCATCGGTGGCGTCGGGGCGCTGCCAGTAGCCTGCCATCACCTGAGGACCGCGGATCCAGAGTTCGCCTGGCTCCCCTGGCGCCGCATCCTTACCCTGGTCGTCAATAACGCGCACATCGGTCGAGGGAACGGGTAAGCCAATGCTGCCGGTATGCTCGGTTATATCATAGGGATTCACCGACACCAGCGGCGAACACTCAGTAAGACCGTACCCTTCCAGCAGATAATGACCGGTTAGTTTTTCCCAGCGCTCTGCAACCGCTTTTTGCACCGCCATGCCGCCCCCTGCCGAAAGGCGCAGCGTAGAAAAATCCAGCTGGTTGAAGTGCGCGTCGTTAAGCAGCGCGTTAAACAGGGTATTGACGCCGGTAATGGCGGTAAACGGGTATTTCGCCAGGGTCTTAACGAAGCCGGGAATGTCGCGCGGATTGGTAATCAGCAGGTTTTGTCCGCCCAGTTCAAAAAACAGCAGGCAATTTACCGTGAGGGCGAAAACGTGATAAAGCGGCAGTGCGGTCACTACAAACTCTTTGCCATCGCGCAGCAGTTTGCCGTAGGTCGCTTTGGTCTGCTCCAGGTTCGCCTGCATATTGCGGTGGGTCAGCATCGCCCCTTTGGCGACGCCCGTGGTGCCGCCGGTATATTGCAGGAAAGCGAGGTCGTCATTGGTCATATCCGGGCGCTGATAGGTCATCTGCGCGCCCTGACTCAGCGCCTGTCTGAACGTCACCGCTCCCGGAAGATGATACTTAGGCACCATCTTTTTAATGTACTTCACCACAAAATTGACCAGCGTCGCCTTTACAGGCTTTAGCTGGTCGCCGAGACGCGTCAGGATGACGTGCCTGACCGCGGTTTCCGCCACGACTTTTTCCAGCGTATGCGCGAAATTAGAGACGATGACGATGGCGCTGGCGCCGCTGTCGTTAAGCTGATGCTTGAGTTCGCGCGGCGTATAGAGCGGATTCACGTTAACCACGATCATGCCCGCGCGCAGCACGCCAAACAGCGCAACCGGATATTGCAGCAAATTGGGCATCATAATCGCCACGCGATCGCCTTTTTTCAGGCCCAGCCCGGACTGAAGCCAGGCGGCAAAAGCGCGGCTTTTTTGCTCAAGCTGGCGGTAGGTCATGGGCTGTTCCATGTTAATAAATGCCGTTTGATCGGCATAGCGCTGAGCGGCCTGCTCAAAAAGATCGACCAGGGAGGTATAGCGATCGGCATTAATCTCGGCGGGCACATCTTCCGGATAGCGTTTCAGCCACACCCTGTTCAAGGATTCACCTCGGTTTCCACGTTGTTGTTCCATTCTTGCTTCACCCCGCCCACTTTTGTAACAATATTTTAACTCATTGTACCAGTTTCGCCGATTCAGCTTAGCGAGGTTGCGAAGCGCATCACTAAATTTCATTCCGCTTATTTGCGGCAATAAAAAGCCCGGTCGCGGCAGGCGCGGCCGGGCCTGAAAAAGCGTAATACTTTATTCCGTCAGGATAGTTTCCACCTGAGCCGGCCCGCTATAGGCGCCCCAGTAGGGGTTCGGTCCCCAGTAGCCCGGATGATGACGCGTCGGGCCATAGTAGATCCAGGGATCTATCGGCTGAGGCGGCGTGTTGACCTGCTGCGTCAGATGCCAGCGCTGGTAGCCGCGTACATCAATAACGACAAAGTTGTAATTCGCCGCGCCGATAACGCCTTTTTCCGTTCCCTTGATGGTCCCCAGCACGGTGACGTACTGGTTATTCACATCGACCGGATCAACAAAGTTATTGATGTCCGCATAGATGCGGCCCACCGAGGCTGCGCCCAGCCGCGGACGCGCGCTGTCATCAAGTGGCTGTGTGGCGATCTCAAGGCGGGTTTTGCCGTTCAGGTTAGTAACCTTAACGACTTTACCGCCGAAGCGAGACTCCTGCCCCACATAGAGCGCGGGATCGTTCATCACGCGCACCAGATCCTGCTGCGGCAGCGCCGTGCTTCCTTTAATCGCATCCGGTACGGTCGCACAGCCGCTAAGCAGCAGCGCGCAGGCTAACAAAACACCGGACACCCTTTTGTGACATACAGACATAGGTATTCTCCTAAAAGATGTTTGTTAGACTCAGGCCGCGGCAATAAGTTGCGACAGGCTCAACGTCCGGGTAATTTTTTCCACGCGACTTCATTGCGTAAATAGGTTGGCTCGGCGTGTTCTGGCTGAACGGTGTCGCCGCGCTGCCACGCCTGCTGCGCCAGCGGCAGCATATCTTCAGCCGCCGGCAGTTCAACGCCGCTCGCGCGCAGCGTCAGAGTATGGCCCTGCTGAAGCTGCGGCCAGGCCTGCCAGCCGGTTCCGGCGGTAAACCATTCGCCTTCCAGCGCCTGCATCCGGGCCAGCGCCGCCTCTGGCGACAGTACGCTTTCGCTGGCTTCGCCCTGCCAGACGCCCTGCTCGTCACGCTGATATTCGGCCCAGTAAACTTCGCCCATGCGGGCGTCAATCGCCGCCAGCACGCGCGTCGCGCCCTGCGAACGGTAAGCGCCCTGCGCCAGCGTCGCCAGCGTCGAGACGCCAATCATCGGCAGCATCGCGCCCAGCGCCAGGCCTTGCGCGATACCAATACCAATACGTACGCCGGTAAAGCTGCCGGGACCGCGACCAAACGCCAGCGCGTCAAGCGCCGTTAGTTCTAGCTGCTGCGCCTGCAACAAAGCTTCAACCAGCGGTAAAATACGCTGCGTATGGTCGCGCGGCGCGATTTCAAAACGGGCATCAATCTGCTGCTGATTGAGCAGCGCGGCTGAACAGGCTTCTGTCGCAGTGTCCAGCGCCAGGATTCGGGAAGACATAACCACCTCTGGTCATTTAAAACGGCGCGCATGTTAGCACAGCCAAAGGAAAATTACTGTTTCGCTTGCTGAGTGAAGGCGATGGCATGGGCCAGATCGCGGGTGCGCGGCGTCGGCGGCAGACTGTTCAGAAACAGCGCGCCATAGGGACGCGACACCAGCCGCTGATCGCAGATCACCAGCACGCCGCGATCGTCTGTATCGCGGATAAGGCGTCCAACGCCCTGCTTCAGGGTAATCACCGCATCCGGCAGCTGAACCTCGCTGAAGGGATCGCCGCCGCGCAGACGACAATCCTCCATACGCGCCTTCAGCAAGGGATCTTCCGGCGAGGTAAAAGGCAGTTTGTCGATAATCACCAGCGAGAGCGCGTCGCCGCGCACGTCCACGCCCTCCCAGAAACTGCTGGTGGCGACCAGCAAGGCGTTGCCTGCCTCGATAAACTGTTTTAACAGCTGACCCTTGCTGGTTTCCCCCTGCACCAGCACCGGCAGCGTCATGCTGGCGCGAAATTCCGCCGCCAGCTCGCGCATCATCAGATGTGAGGTGCAGAGAAAGAAGCAGCGCCCTTTATTGGCGTCGATAAGCGGTTTCATCATGCGCGCCAGCTGACGCGCGCCGCCGGGACGGTTCGGCTCCGGCAGGTTACGCGGCACGCAGAGCAGCGCCTGACGCGCGTAGTCAAACGGGCTGTTCAGGATCAGCGTCTTTGCCTTGCTGACGCCAAGCCGATCGGCAAAGTGGTGCATCTCTTCATTAACGGCCAGCGTGGCAGAGGTAAAGATCCACGCCGCTTTGCGCGCGTCCATCACCTCACGGAATCGCTCAGAGACGGAGAGCGGCGTCAGGGCCAGCGTAAAGTGGCGTGACGAGCACTCATACCAGTAGCTGTAGCCGGGTTCGCTGATGGCGCGCAGCCGCTTGAGTCGCGAGCGATAGAGCGCCGCGCGCTCAAAAGCCGCGTCCAGCAGCGCCGAACGCCCCAGCGACAGTTTGATAACGTCGTAGCAAAGCTCAAGGGCATCATCAAGCAGCGTAAACATACGCTGCACGTTGTTGTCGGTAAAAAGTTCGCGCAGATTGCCGCGATAGCCCGGATCGCCCAGCGTCAGACGAAAATCCTGCGTGCACTGCGCCAGACGGTCGGCGGATTTTTGCAGCTGCTGAACGTCCCGCACCTCAGTGCGGTAGGCGATGGTGATGTCTTTCGCCAGATCGAGCAGCTGACGGCTGGAGAGCTGCTGGCCAAAATACTGGCTGGCGATGTCGGGGATCTGGTGCGCCTCATCGAAAATCATTACGTCCGCTTCCGGGATAAGCTCGGCAAAGCCGCTCTCTTTCACCACCAGATCGGCGAGAAACAGATGGTGGTTAACCACTACGACATCAGCGTCCATGGCGCGCTTACGCGCCTTAACCACAAAGCAATCTTTATAGAGAGGACAGTCGCTGCCCAGACAGTTGTCGTTGGTGCTGGTCACCAGCGGCCAGATGGGGCTGTCTTCCGTCACGCCGCCGCAGCTGCTGATGTCGCCGTCAACGGTTTGCGACGACCAGCCGCGCAGGGTGACTAAATCACCCAGCGCCTGAGCGTTAAGATCGCCGCCCGCCATGGACTGCTGCTCAAGTCGCTCAAGGCAAAGGTAGTTAGAGCGCCCCTTCAGTAAGGCCGTTTTGCCGGTGAAGTTGAGCGCCTTCGCAATGGTAGGCAGATCGCGGCCGTACAGCTGATCCTGAAGCGCTTTCGAGCCGGTTGACACAATCACTTTCTTTTTGGCGCGCAGCGCCGGGGCAAGATAGGCGTAGGTTTTCCCCGTGCCGGTTCCCGCTTCTACCACCAGCTCACCGCTGACCTTAACGGCCTCTTCCACCGCCTGCGCCATTTCGCGCTGCGCCTCGCGCGGCTTAAAGCCCGCAATCGCCTGCGCCAGCGCGCCATCTAATGCAAAATCGTCCGCCACACTTCCTCACCCGTTTCGGCAAAAACACTGTAATTATGTCAGTATTCCGTCGGCCGCTCCACAACAGATGACAGTACGCCCCGGCTTATGCCAGGCTATCGGCTGGAATAGTAAGGAGAAACCATGTCCATTACCCGTATCGACCCTGAGCATCGCATGTCTGAAGCCGTTATTCACAACGACACCGTTTATTACACCAGCGTGCCGGAAAATCTCGACGCCGACGCCGAGGCGCAAACCGCCAACGCGCTGGCCGTCATTGATGCCCTGCTGGCGCGCGTCGGTTCAGATAAGAGTAAGATTCTTGACGCAACCATTTTTCTGGTCGAAAAAGCGGATTTCGCCGCGATGAACCGCGCATGGGATGCGTGGGTGTCGCCCGGCAATGCGCCGGTGCGCTGTACCGTTCAGGCCGGGCTGATGAATCCGAAGTACAAAGTCGAAATCAAAATCATCGCAGCGCTGTAAGCGCCGCGCCGGGCGTCAGGCTTCGTCCTCGTCATCTTCGAAGCGCGCCCGGATCTGCTCGCCCTGATGCGTCTGGCGAATCTCCTGCGCAACCTGCGCAATCGCCTGTCCGCTGGACATGCCGCCAGCCATCAGCTCCTGAATGCGCTCAACCGCCTGCTGCTGCTGTTCATGAGAAAGTGCCGGTAAACCTGTAAACATAAATCCCTCCTGATTGCGAAGCAGACATTATTCCATGCGGAACAAACAGGTGCCAGCCGGGAAAAAATATGCCAGGCTAATGCCCTTTGATGTCCTATTTTTGCCGGATAATGGTCTCAACGCTTAGCTTACCCTATACGCAGGATGCGCTGATCGCGCGTTTCGCCCCGCTTTCTCACTTGCCGTGGGCAATGCTGCTCACCTCCGGCAACGCCGACCATGCGGATAATCGCTTCGATATTCTCACCGCCGATCCGCGCGTCACCCTGACCACCCAGGGCGATGTAACTGCTATCGAGGCGGATAAAAGCGTCACGCTTGCCGCTGAGGATCCGCTGCGGCTGTTGCAGCAGCAGTGCGACGCGCTGGGGATTCGCCCCGCTTATCGTGAAGATCTGCCCTTTCAGGGCGGCGCGCTCGGCCTGTTCGGCTACGATCTTGGCCGCCGCTTCGAAACCCTGCCGCAGCAGGCCATCAGCGACCTTGCGACGCCAGATATGGCGGTCGGCATTTACGACTGGGCGTTGATTGCCGATCATCATTTGCAGCGCCTGACGCTGGTTTCGCTGGGCGACGCGCAGGCGCGGCTGAACTGGTTAATGCAGTGGCCGACGCGCGACAGCGAGCCTTTTTCGCTCACCAGCGGCTGGCGATCTAACCTCAACTATAGCGACTATGCTGCGCGCTTTCAGGCGGTGCAGGAGTATATCCAGGCTGGCGACTGCTATCAGGTCAACCTGGCGCAACGCTTTCAGGCGACGTATCAGGGCGATGAGTGGCAGGCCTTCTGCCGTCTCAACCGCGCCAACCGCGCCCCCTTCAGCGCCTTTTTACGCCTGCCGCGCAGCGCCATCCTCAGCCTGTCGCCAGAGCGCTTCCTGTCGCTCAGGGGCGATGAGATTGAAACCCGCCCCATTAAAGGCACCCGACCCCGCTCCGCCGATGCCGGGCTGGATCGACGCGAAGCCCTGGCGCTGGCGCAGTCAGAGAAAGATCGCGCCGAAAATCTGATGATTGTGGATTTACTGCGCAACGATATTGGCCGCGTGGCCGCGCCGGGTTCGGTCAGCGTGCCGGAGCTGTTCCGCGTCGAGCCGTTCCCGGCGGTACATCATCTGGTCAGCACCATACGCGCCCGTCTGCCGGCATCGCTCCATGCCAGCGACCTGCTGCGCGCCTGCTTCCCTGGCGGTTCCATTACCGGCGCGCCCAAAATTCGGGCGATGGAGATCATCGAGGAGCTGGAGCCGCATCGCCGAAATGCCTGGTGCGGCAGTATCGGCTATCTCAGCCTGTGCGGACGCATGGACACCAGCATTACCATTCGCACCCTGATTGCCGAACAGCAGCAGCTCTTTTGCGCCGCAGGCGGCGGCGTCGTGGCGGACAGCGAGCTGGACGCCGAATATCAGGAAACCCTGCATAAGGTCAGCCGTATATTGCCTGCGCTCTCAGGAGACGTCAGATGAATCCGCTCTCGCTTGAGGCGTTTATCACCCGTTTTATCCTGCAACAGCCGGAGCGCTCCTCGCTGCCTCCCGCAGGGCGTCAGGCCGCCGTGCTGGTGCCGGTTGTGGCAAGGGAGACCCCAGGACTGCTGCTGACGCGCCGTTCGCGCGAACTGCGAAAGCACGCCGGTCAGGTGGCTTTTCCCGGCGGGATGCAGGATGCCAGCGATGCCTCTCTGGTTGCGACCGCGCTGCGGGAAGCGCATGAAGAGGTGGGCATCGCGCCTGACGAGGTAAAGGTGATCGGCCAGCTCGCGCCCGTTACCAGCAGCACCGGTTTTCGCGTGACGCCGGTCGTCGGCATTATCTCTCCTGATATAAAGCTTCAGATTAACCCTGACGAAGTGGAAAGCGCGTTTGAAATGCCGCTGGAAGAGGCGCTGCGGCTGAATCGCTATGCCTCGCTGGAGATCCATCGCGCCGGTCAGCGCCATCCGGTATGGCTTTCTATTTATCAGGAATATCTGGTCTGGGGCATGACGGCCGGTATTATTCGTTCCCTTAGTCAGCAAATCGCGTACCAGCGCCCGTTTTTCTACGAATCGTAGACCGAAAATACCCTTCGCGTCCTGCAGCTTAAGATAACTATTTCTCGCCTGAATGATTAGTTTATTTCATGCGAAAAGGCGCTCATTTCCCCTGACCGGCGATTACTATTAGCGCCATAAACTGCCCCGGCAGAAATAAAAAATTTTTTTGTGAGGAGTGTCGCCTGTGATTAGCGTTTTTGACATGTTCAAAGTGGGCATCGGCCCGTCGAGTTCCCATACCGTGGGACCGATGAAAGCAGGGAAAGAGTTTGTCGACCTGCTGATTGAACAGGGAAAACTTCAGGACGTGACGCGTATCGCGGTGGATGTCTACGGCTCGCTGTCGCTGACCGGCAAGGGCCACCATACCGACATCGCCATTATTATGGGGCTGTCTGGCGCCTCCCCGGCCACCGTAGACATCGACAGCATTCCCGCTTTTATCCAGGATGTCGAGCAGCGCGAACGGCTACTGCTGGCGAACGGCGCGCACGAAGTTGACTTTCCCCGCGAAGGCGGCATGGTGTTTCGCAGCGAGAATCTGTCGCTGCATGAAAACGGCATGCGCCTGCTCGCTTTTGCCGGCGACCTGCTGATACTGAGCAAAACCTATTACTCTGTCGGCGGCGGGTTTATCGTTGACGAAGAGCACTTTGGTCAGTCCGCGCTGAATGAGGTGAGCGTGCCCTGGCCTTTCCACTCGGCGAAAGAGCTGCTGGCCCACTGCCGCGAAACCGGTCTCTCGCTTTCCGGCCTGGTGATGAAAAACGAGCTGGCGCTGCACTCGCGTGAAGCCATCCGCGACTATTTTACCGACGTCTGGCAAACCATGCAGGCCTGCATCGATCGCGGTCTTAATACGGAAGGCGTGCTGCCTGGCCCGCTGCGGGTGCCGCGCCGCGCCGCATCGCTGCGTCGTCTGCTGACCTCATCGTCTAAACACTCTAACGATCCGATGAACGTGATCGACTGGGTCAATATGTTCGCGCTGGCGGTCAACGAAGAGAACGCCGCAGGCGGCCGCGTCGTTACCGCGCCGACCAACGGCGCCTGCGGCATCGTGCCGGCGGTGCTCGCCTATTACGATCACTTTATCGAAACCGTGACGCCGGATATTTTCACCCGCTATTTCCTCGCTTCGGGCGCGATTGGCATCCTCTATAAAATGAACGCATCGATTTCCGGCGCAGAAGTCGGCTGTCAGGGCGAAGTCGGCGTGGCCTGCTCAATGGCGGCCGCCGGACTGGCCGAACTGCTCGGCGGCAGTCCGGAGCAGGTTTGCGTCGCCGCGGAAATTGGCATGGAACATAACCTCGGCCTGACCTGCGATCCGGTTGCCGGTCAGGTACAGGTGCCGTGCATTGAGCGAAATGCCATCGCCTCAGTGAAAGCGATTAATGCGGCTCGTATGGCGCTGCGCCGCACCAGCGAACCGCGCGTCTCGCTCGATAAGGTCATCGAGACGATGTATGAAACCGGTAAAGACATGAATGCCAAATACCGTGAGACTTCACGCGGCGGCCTGGCGATTAAAGTTCAGTGTGACTGATATTCCGGCCCCTTTTTTATCAGGCGATAAAGGTGAAAGCGGTTTCGGCCCTACCTCAACGCCCGGAATCACGCTAGAGTGAGTTGACGCGACCTTTCAGGTCGCGTCGTTTTTTCAGTGCCGCTTTTTTATGAAGCACCGCTAAAAATTACAGGCGACGTGCCGATAACACCCCTGTTATCCTGGCTTCACTTTAGTATCTGGAAGGTGGTTACTGATGCTTTTGGCCCAGCAATATGTTGGACAGTTTCGCCGTAAGCGACTGCTTATCGCCCTGGTGATCGCCGCTGTGGTTTTGATGCTGACGCTGGCTTTTCGTTTTATTGAAGAGAAGTCGCGTATTGAACAACAATCCCTGGATTTTGCCGATAAAGCTATCCAGCGCTTTGACCGCATGTTTTCGCCGCTCGACGTCTCAGCGAACAATACGCTCGGCCTGGTCGGGGTGCCCTGCCAGGACGTGCGCTTTCCGCTGATTGAGAAAATCTCCGCGCTGCAAACCGTTCGCGCCGTGCTGCTGGTGGACAAGGATACTATTTACTGTTCGAGCATTTACGGTCCCCGCGCGATCCCTTTTAGTCAGACCTACCCTGAACTGGCGATTAATAATCAGCGCATGATGCTGGCGACCGACAATTATCTGCTGAAGGGTTCGCCGATTTTGCTGTTGTGGACGCCGAAATCCCTGGACAACCGCTCTGGCATTTTGCAGGTGATCAATATTGAGCTGATGAGCACCTATCTGCTTGAGCCTCAGCTTCCCTGGGTAGAGCGCGCTATTTTTAACGTTGGCGGGGAGAGCCTGGAGTATGGCAATCCGCTTATTGAGCTGACCCTCCCCTCTGAAGATGAGGTCAGCTACGATCAGGCTTCGCTGCGCTATCCCTATACCATCACGCTTTACGGCCCTTCGCCCTCGCGTCTGGCGCTGGCCACGCTGCCGGCGCAGCTGCCGCTGGCGTTGCTGCTGAGCCTGCTGATTGGCTATATCGTCTGGCTGGCTACCGCAAACCGCATGAGTCTGAGCTGGCAGATCAGCTATGGCATCACCGCCAATGAGTTTATGGTCTATTGCCAGCCGCTGATCAATGCCAAAAGCGGCGACTGCGACGGTATCGAACTGCTGCTGCGCTGGCATAATGCGCGTCAGGGCTGGATCCCGCCCGATGTCTTTATCCCGCTGGCGGAACGGCAAAATCTTATCGCGCCGCTCACGCGTTTCGTGATTGATAAAGCGGTGGCGCAGCTGCCTCATTTGCCGCGCTGCGCGTCGTTTCATATCGCCATCAACGTCGCGGCCAGCCACTTTCGCAATCGCGCCATCGTCGACGATCTGCAACAGCTATGGTGGCCTGCCAATCCGCTGCCGAAGCTGGTGGTGGAACTGACGGAGCGCGACGCCCTGCCGGTGGTGGATCAGAATGTTATTTCACAGCTGCACAGCATCGGCGTACAGCTGGCGATTGACGACTTTGGCACCGGCCACAGCTCACTCTCCTATCTGAAAGATTTGCAGCCTGACGTTCTGAAGATTGACAAGATTTTCACGGCGGCGATCGGCACCGACGCCATCAATTCCACGGTCACGGATATGGTGATTTCGCTGGCGCAGCGCCTGAATATCAGTCTGGTGGCTGAAGGCGTCGAAACCGCTGAGCAGGCCGCCTATCTGCGCGAGCGCGGCGTGGATCTGCTTCAGGGCTATTTCTATGCGCGCCCTATGCCGATTGAAGATTTTCCCGCCTGGCTGTCGCAGCATCAGGCGCAGCTGACGGAAAATGTCTGAACCTGAATTAACGGACCGAGGTCAGCCGCACCGGGTCCGCTTGCGCAGCGCGCCGACCCGACAGGGGCGCGCTGCTGAATAAGATACGCTTCTGCCCAGATCAGGCAGACACGCAGCGCGGCAACCGCGCTGGTGTTATCCTCTGCAAAATAAAACGGCGCCTGAGCGCCGTTCTGGATTACTGCCCCTCTTCCTCATCTTCGTGCGGCTTATCCCTGGTGACGCGCACCAGGTCGACCCGGTAATCGGTCGCCTGCAAAATGGTAAAGTGCAGCGGCGGCAGATCAATCACCTCGCCCGGCAGCGGCAGCTGCCCTTTTTGACCAATCAGCAAGCCGGCCAGCGAGGCGTGGTCCTCCTGGGGATCCACCAGATCGTTGACGTCAAACAGCTGCTGGAGCGAATGCAGATCAGTGCCTCCTTTTACAATCCAGCCGTCGCCGTCGGCGATAATATCCGGCGTTTCATCCTCATCCGGGAACTCGCCGGCAATGGCTTCCAGCACGTCCAGCGGCGTAATTAATCCCTGCACCACGCCGAACTCGTTGCTGACGATAACAAAGCTGCCTTTAGCGCGACGCAACACGCCAAGCAGATTAATCGGGTCCAGCGTTTCCGGGATCACAATGGCCGGCGAGCTGGCGGCAAAGGTCGCCACATCCATGCCGTGCTCAATCGCCACCAGCAACTCTTTAGCGCGCACCACGCCGATAATCTCATCCAGCTCGCCGCGACACACCGGGAAAAGGCTGTGCGGGGTATCCAGCAGCTGAATACGGATTTCATCCAGCGGACGCTCCGCATCGACCCAGGAGATTTCGCCGCGCGGCGTCATAATGCTGCGAATAGAGCGCGACGCCAGGGTCAGCACGCCATTGATCATATAGCGCTCTTCATCCTTAAAGGCTTCCTGCGGCATCGCAACTGCCAGCGGCGACTCTTCGCTAGTGGCTGGCTGCGCCGCACGCTGACGTCCGCCCATCAGGCGCAAAATAGCCTCGGCGGTACGCTCGCGCATCGGACGATGCGCCTGATGACGCATAAAGTTGCGCCGCGCAATCTGGTTAAACAGCTCGATCAGAATAGAGAAGCCGATTGCCGCATAGAGATAGCCTTTCGGGATATGGAAACCGAAGCCTTCCGCCACCAGCGACAGACCGATCATCAGCAGGAAGCTGAGGCACAGCACCACAACGGTCGGGTGCGCGTTAACAAAATTGGTCAACGGCTTCGAGGCCAGCAGCATCACGCCCATCGCAATCACCACCGCCGTCATCATCACCGGCAGATGGTTAACCATACCCACCGCCGTAATCACCGCATCAAGCGAAAACACCGCGTCCAGCACCACAATCTGCGTCACCACCGCCCAGAAACTGGCATAGCTGCGATTGCCCGACTGCTCATGCGGCCGGTTTTCCAGCCTCTCATGCAGTTCCATGGTTGCCTTGAACAGCAGGAAAAGTCCGCCAAGCAGTAAAATCAAATCACGGCCTGAAAAGCTAAAGTCGCCTACGCTAAATAACGGACGCGTGAGCGTGACCATCCATGAAATCAGCGACAGCAGACCCAGACGCATTACCAGCGCCAGCGACAGGCCGATCAGGCGCGCTTTATCACGCTGCTTCGGCGGCAACTTGTCGGCCAGGATGGCGATAAACACCAGGTTATCGATGCCGAGGACAATTTCCAGCACAACAAGCGTTAATAAACCGGCCCAGATTGAGGGGTCGAAGAGAAATTCCATCATTGACTCCAGAATGAGAGACAGATTGAACGATATCGTGCCAGCGTCTGCGGACGTGACAGAAAGGCAATCGGGTGAACTACAGATACGCGTTCAGGCGTGAGAGAAGGCGCGCAGGCGCGCATCAAAGTGGTTAAGCGACGTCGGTGACGATCCATAAAGGTGGGCTGAAACCCGTTACTCCTGAGTAATAAACAGATCGCTAATGTATCAGGCGGAAAAAATACGTCAAAAAATTTTCTTTCATTTACAAATGATTCAGGCTCCAGGGCGTATTAAAAAACCTTGTCGCCGCAGAGCGACCGTCCGATAGCTGACAACCGTCACATAATTTATTTTTTCGCGCACTAAAATAAATCGCGACTTACCGGTTCATGCAGGACGTCCAACAATGACCTGTTATTAAGATGATTTAACTACGCTTGTCAGGGGATAACCGTAGCGATAACTCATAACGGTTCGTCGACTCCAGACGAATCTCATTAGCGAACGGAGGTAGCAAGTGACCATTGCGATAGTAATTGGTACACACGGCTGGGCAGCCGAGCAACTGCTTAAAACCGCAGAGATGCTGTTAGGCGAGCAGGAAAACGTAGGATGGATTGATTTCGTGCCCGGCGAAAATGCAGAAACGCTCATTGAAAAATATCAGGCTCAGCTGGAAAAGCTGGATACGTCGAAAGGCGTGCTGTTTTTGGTGGACACCTGGGGAGGCAGCCCTTTCAACGCCGCCAGCCGCGTGGTGCTGGATAAAGAAAATTACGATGTTATCGCCGGGGTTAACATTCCCATGCTGGTGGAAACCCTGATGGCGCGCGACGACGATCCCGCGTTTGCCGAACTGGTGGGTATCGCCGTCGAAACCGGACGCGAAGGCGTGAAAGCGCAAAAAACGCAGCTGGACGCGCCAGTCGCCGCGCCGGTAGCGAAGGCAGCGCCGACGCAGGCCCAGCCGCTGGCGCCGGGCGAACATATGAAGATCGGTCTGGCGCGCATTGACGACCGATTGATCCACGGCCAGGTGGCGACGCGCTGGACGAAAGAGACCAACGTCACGCGTATTATCGTCGTCAGCGACGAGGTGGCCAAAGATCAGGTGCGCAAAACCCTGCTGACCCAGGTCGCGCCGCCTGGCGTCACGGCTCATGTGGTTGACGTCGATAAAATGGTGCGCGTCTGGAATAACCCCAAATACGGTCGCGACCGCGTCATGCTGCTGTTCACCAATCCCACCGACGTACTGCGCATTGTCGAACAAGGCGTAGAGATTAAGTCAGTCAATATCGGCGGTATGGCATTTCGTCAGGGAAAAACCCAGGTGAACAATGCCGTGTCGGTCGATGAAAAAGATATTGCCGCGTTCCGCAAGCTTAACGAACGCAATATTGAGCTGGAAGTCCGTAAGGTTTCCAACGATCCAAAACTGAAAATGATGGACCTGATTGCGAAGGTCAACGCGTAAACCGCCGCCAGCTGCGCCTGCGGGCCAGTTAACGCTATCCTGCTGAGGAGAAGGGATATGATGGAAATAACCTCGCTACAAATCATCCTGATATTTATCGTGGCCTGTATTGCGGGTATGGGTTCGATTCTGGATGAGTTTCAGTTTCACCGACCGCTGGTCGCCTGTACCCTGATCGGCGCCGTGCTCGGCGATATGAAAACCGGCATTATCATCGGCGGTACGCTGGAGATGATCGCGCTGGGCTGGATGAATATCGGCGCAGCCGTCGCCCCCGATGCGGCCCTCGCCTCGATTATCTCAACCATTCTGGTTATCGCGGGCGGTCAGAGCGTCGGCGCAGGTATCGCGCTGGCCATTCCGCTGGCGGCCGCGGGCCAGGTGCTGACGATTATCGTGCGTACTATCACCGTGGCTTTCCAGCATGCCGCCGACAAGGCCGCAGAGAAAGGCAATCTGACCGCTATCTCATGGATCCACGTTTCGGCGCTGGTATTGCAGGCGATGCGTATCGCTATCCCGGCGCTGATTGTGGCGATTTCGGTGGGCACCAGCGCCGTTCACACCCTGCTCAGCTCAATTCCGGAAGTGGTTACCAACGGTCTGAATATCGCTGGCGGCATGATTGTAGTGGTCGGTTACGCAATGGTCATCAATATGATGCGCGCAGGCTATCTGATGCCGTTCTTCTACCTGGGTTTCGTCACGGCCGCCTTTACCAGCTTTAACCTGGTGGCGCTGGGTGTCATTGGCATCGTAATGGCGGTGCTCTATATCCAGCTTGCGCCGAAATATAACCGCGTTGCAGGCGCGCCTGCGGCGGGCCCGGCCAACAACGATCTCGACAACGAACTTGACTAAGGAACAGGTGACTAACATGGTTGATACAACGACAATGCATAAGAAACTGACCTCTGGCGACGTGCGCGCCGTGTTTCTGCGGTCGAACCTGTTCCAGGGTTCCTGGAACTTCGAACGTATGCAGGCGCTGGGTTTCTGCTTTTCCATGGTGCCGGTGATCCGCCGCCTCTATCCCGAAAACAACGAAGCGCGGAAGCAGGCCATCAAACGCCATCTTGAGTTCTTTAACACCCATCCTTACGTCGCCGCGCCGGTGCTGGGCGTGACGATGGCCATGGAAGAACAGCGCGCCAACGGCGCGGAGATTGATGACGGCGCGATCAACGGCATCAAAGTTGGTCTGATGGGGCCGCTGGCGGGCGTTGGCGACCCCATTTTCTGGGGAACGGTGCGTCCGGTATTCGCCGCGCTCGGCGCAGGCATCGCCATGAGCGGCAGCCTGCTGGGACCGCTGTTGTTCTTTATCCTGTTCAACCTTGCGCGCCTGCTGACGCGCTATTACGGCGTGGCCTACGGCTATCGAAAAGGCATTGATATCGTTAGCGATATGGGCGGCGGCTTCCTGCAAAAACTGACCGAGGGAGCATCGATTCTGGGTCTGTTTGTTATGGGCGCGCTGGTTAACAAGTGGACGCACGTCAATATTCCGCTGGTGGTGTCGCGTATTACCGACCAGACGGGAAAAACCACGGTAACCACGGTACAGACGATTCTCGATCAGCTAATGCCGGGCATTGTGCCGCTGCTGCTGACCTTTGCCTGTATGTGGCTGCTGCGCCGCAAGGTCAACGCGCTGTGGATCATCGTGGGCTTTTTCGTGATTGGCATTTTCGGCTACTGGATCGGCGTGCTTGGTCTGTAGTTATCTCGCCGGGCGGTTCGCGCCCGGCTCTCTCCCTTCCCGCCGCAACGTCTGAGGAGATGGTGATGACACTAACGGACGGACTCATCGCGCTCTGCATTGCCGCACTGCTGCTGTTTGCGCTCTATGACGAGGCGATCCTGCCGCGCCGCAAAGGTCCGACGCGCCTGCGCGTGGCGCTTCGACGCAGACACAAAATCGACAGTCTGATATTTATCGGCCTGCTGGGGATTTTACTCTGGAATAACGTGACGCATCAGGGCGAGCAGCTGACTACAACGCTGCTGATGGTGCTCTGTTTTCTTGCCTTCTGGCTGTTCTGGCTGCGCCGCCCAACCCTGCTGATGAAGGATAAAGGGCTGTTCTATGCGGGAGTCTGGGTCGCCTATGAGCGTATTCAGAGCATGAATCTCTCGGAAGACGGCATTCTGGTTATGCAGCTTGAGCAGCGTCGCCTGCTGATCGCCGTGCAGCAGCTCGACGATCTGGAGCGCATTTATACCACGCTGGTGGAGGCGCGCTAGCGGCGTCGCCACAGGGTCAGACGAAAATCGGCGTCACATTCAAACACTTTTGACGCCTGTAGTTCACCCCATACCGAGGGCCTGGCGCGCCAGGCGAAGGGCGTCATCTGTAGCAGCGTTGCGGCCGACTCGCCGCTCAAAGACATGGCGTAACGCAGCGACTGCTGGGTCTCTTCGCTAAAGCCGTCATAATGCTTCTCCTCTGGCGCATGGAGCTGCACTTCGCGGTAGATAAGCGCTTTAAACTGTTGCAGATGGTGCGCGCCCGGCGTCACGGTCAGCAGCACACCGCCAGGCTTAATGACGCGCGTTAACTCCGCTTCGTTACAGGGGGCGTAAATACGCACCACCGCATCCAGCGAGGCGTCGGCAAACGGCAGGCGCTGGCTGGACGCCACGCAAAACTGCACGTCAGGGTAGCGTTTAGCCGCCAGGCGAATGGCATTTTTCGCGATATCAAGCCCGTAGACCTGCGCGCTCGCCGCGCTAAGCGCCGAGGTGTAATAGCCTTCGCCACAGCCAATATCCAGCAGCGCGCCCGCATTCGGCAACCGGTCGCGCAGCAGCGCCACCACGCCGTCCCGCAGCGGCTGGTAATAACCTGCCTGCAAAAACTCACGTCGCGCCTGCATCATCTCTGCGCTGTCGCCTGGCTCGCGCGAGCCTTTATGCTGAACGGGCAGCAGATTGATATAGCCCTCTTTCGCCTGATCGAACTGATGGCGGTTTTCACAGCGCCAGCTGCGGTTTTCAGGCTGCAAAGGCAGATGGCACAGGGGACAGGTCAGCGACATACAAACTCCATTAACAAGACGCGCCGCAGTGTACTCCGTTCACTGCCTTATCGAAAGCGCAAAGAAAAGCCCCGGTCGCAGACCGGGGCTTTACAGGATTCGTTTTCAGTGGTGCATGGCACCGAGCTGGCACGAAATCAGATAGCGGTTACGTTGACAGCAGCCGGGCCTTTCTGGCCGTCCTGAATTTCGAACTCAACGCTTTGGCCTTCGGCCAGGGTTTTGAAACCGTTGCCCTGAATAGCAGAGAAGTGTACGAACACGTCTTTGCTACCGTCAGCAGGAGTAATAAAACCAAAACCTTTAGACTCGTTGAACCACTTAACCTGACCTTTAATCTTTGCCATTTTGCAAATTCCTTAGAGTGTTTATTTTGCCCGGAGGCAGACCTACAGAGAAACCAGAGACGTTACTGAATGAGGCACTAATTAAGGTTCGGCAAGGAAGCGGTATTCAACGTCAACGTTTTTACTCGTAACTTCTTTACTGAAGATGCCATACATAAACAGAACTGTACCTCGTTTGACCCACGAATTGTTATCACATATCCGCAAATTAATGGCAAGGCATTTTTAATCGACGATCGATGTGCTGCACAAAATTTGCGAAACAGCGACATGCTTTGTTCTTTCTGGTTCATAAGATAACCAGCCATAGACCCAAAAGCATTATCCATCAACTTACCGCTGATAGATCTTACTATAGCGGATAGCCGCTTCTTCGTCCAACCTTACTCCAGATAACAGCTTAATTTAAAGATAAATTATTGCATTAATATGGCATAAATTTTTTTAAGCGAAACTCTAAAACTAAAAACGGCGCCAGCATTTTTCTCCTGTTGACGCCTTTCCATCATTTTCTCTGGTACGGATAAAAATCTCTTTTGCACCACAATCTGGAAAATAGATTCAGAGGTTGCCCCAATTAAAAGCAGAGCGACACTTATCCTTTATTACCTTTTCTTCTTTGATCCAGAATAAATGTGCTGTTGAAACTGCAATCATGCTTCAGAGATTATGCTGAAGCTTTAGGATTTTTCCTGGTCTATATTGCGCAAACTGCGCCCTTCGCCAATTTTCCAGGGAGCGAAACGGCCATTGTCTTCGCCACTACGCGCAATGGCGCGACTTAATTCAACCGGCGGCTCATCAAGCGATTCATCCGCCAGTTCAAAGACGCCCCAGTGAACAGGAATGGTCAGAGGTTGTCCCATAAGCCGCCATAATGATACGGCGTGATCGGGGTCCATATGACTACTTTGCATGAACCATTTTGGTGCATAGGCGCCTGTGGGCAACGCTGCCAGGTTAAACGGACCAAGCCGCCGTGGGATTTCCGCCAGGTTTTCAGAGAAACCGCTGTCGCCGGAAAACCAGAAATTGACGGCCTCGCTGCGTATCACCCAGCCGCACCACAATGAGCGATTACGATCCTTCAGGGTGCGCATACTCCAGTGGCGAGCCGGTACGGCAGTGAGCGTCAGATCGTTTTCCCGCTGAGACTGCCACCAGTCAAGGGGATAAACGTGCCGAGCGCCGCGTCGCCTGAACCAGGTTTCCAGCCCTAACGGCACCAGAAAGGTCACTTCGGGAAACCTTTGGATAATACGTTTTACCGTGGTCAGATCGAGGTGGTCATAGTGGTTATGGGAGATCAGTACGTAGTCGAGCCGCGGTAGCTGAGAGATGCGCAGCGGAGCGGGCGTTTTACGTTTGGGTCCGGCAAAAGGCAGCGGCGAGGCGCGCAGAGAAAGCGCCGGATCGATCAGCAGGTAGCGTTGATTCAGGCGCAGCAGCATCGCCGCATGCCCCAGCCACCACACCCGGTCGTCGTCGCCGGAGAGATCGGCCGACTGAAACCAGTTTGCCTTAAAAGCCTCATAGCCATTCTGAGGCGGAAACGGCAGCCCCTGGGCTTTACGCTCTTTACGCCAGCGATCGAGATCGCCCGGCTGGCGCGGATCGGGTTCCAGATTGCAGAAGCCTTCAGGTGTATGATGCGCCTTACTGGCGTCGTACCAGGGGTTTTTCCAGGCCATATCGCCTCCTTGCTGGGTCAGGCTATTAACGTTCCGGTATCAGGCGAATAAAATCACGCGCCTCTTCGGGTTGCTGCGTCTCCTGCGTCGCGCTCTGGCTCTCGACCAGTTTACGCAGCAGCGCATTCTGTTTTTTCTGCTCTTCCAGCAGCAGGTTCAACAGCTCAATCTGTTCGCTGGCGCGCACGCTGGCCCGGTTAACAAAAAACCAGACAATAAACGCCACAATAATAGTAATAGCCAGTACGCCATAACTGAACAGCGGACCAGAGGTTGCGGCTAACTCGTTCATAACTGCCTCAAAATCGAAAAGATAACGCCTCGATTCTACCTGTTGCCTGAGTCGCTGACCAGGCTGTTAACCTGAATGCAGATTTCCCTGAATGCTTCGCTTTAGGCAATCTCTGATCGATTCAGCAGACAAAGCAAGGCAAGCTGTTAATATTATGGGCGGCAGCAAACTTTGGATAGCTGCGTTATGTATCACATGGAGACAAAATGAAACTGTTTATCCGGGCGATCGTTCTGCTCGCCGTTATCTGGGTCGCTATGCTGTTTACCGGCTACGGCGTACTGACTGGCAGCAGTAAAAATGCCGCGGGTCTGGGTCTGCAATGTAGCTACCTGACCGCGCGCGGGGTGATTACCGCGCAGTATCTGCATACCGATAGCGGTGTGATTGGCGTGACGGATTGTCCCCTGCTCAAGAAGAGCGGCGAGGTGATCGATAACTAAAGACAAGCGGGCTGCGCCCGCTTTTTTTATTAAAAGGCGTAGTGGTGATAGCCCATCTCTGCGGAGAGCGTGCGCGCTGCGCGATGCAGCATGGCGACATAGTCGCTTTTCGCCTCTTCGGAAAAACGAATGGTCGGAAAAGAGATACTCAGCCCCGCGATAACGACGCCGAAACGATCAAAAACAGGCACGGCAATGCAGCGTAACCCCTCTTCCTGCTCTTCGTTATCTTCGCCGAAGCCCTGTAGTTTCACCTGATCCAGCACCTCAATCAGCGCCTCGCTGGACACGATGGTATTCGCGGTGCTGCGCTTAAACTCCACATCCTTCAGAATATCCCTGACCTCTGCGCGGTCGCGCCACGCCAGCAGCACCTTGCCGATGGCCGTGGTGTGCAGCGGATTGCGGCGTCCGATACGCGAATACATGCGCAGATTGTAGAGCGAATCGATTTTATGGATGTAAACAATGCTGTCCTCTTCCAGCGCGCCAAGGTGAATCGTCTCTTTGGTCAGCCGGGAGAGTTCGCGCATCTGCACATCGGCGCTGCGAATAAGATCGACGTTCTGCAACGCCTTTGCTCCCAGCTCAAACAGTTTCAGCGTCAGGGAATACTTTTCGCTCTCGCCTTCCTGGGTAACGTATCCCAGCGCCTTCATGGTTTGCAGAAAGCGATAGACGGTGCTTTTTGACATCATGACGCGCTGCGCCAGTTCGGTAATACCGTGATCGCGCTCTTCGCCAAGCGCCTGGAGAATGCCGAATACCTTCATAACGGAAGAAACGGCATCGGGTTGTTTGTCATTTTCACTGGCGGCCATCACGCACCCTTTTTTTAAAAACGTTTTAATAAAATCGGAACAGACAGCCAATATAGCGCTTCCCTGCGTACTGCACCATTGCCTGTCGCTGGCGTGAGAGGTTAAAAAACATTTTTGCAGTAAAAACGGTGCGTTTTAGCAGCAAATTCATTAGCATGGTGATATTCACCCTCTTTACCAGTCGTCTTATGTCCCCGACCCAATATCAGGATGGTATTCCCGTCCCACAGCGTTACGGCGCAATTTTCACTATCGCGCTGGGAATTATGATGGCGGTGCTGGATGGCGCTATTGCTAACGTGGCGCTGCCCACCATTGCCCGTGAACTTCAGGCCAGCCCCGCGCAGTCCGTCTGGATTGTCAATGCTTACCAGATTGCTATTGTCGCCTCGCTGCTGTCGCTCTCTTTTCTCGGCGATATGCTCGGCTATCGACGCGTCTATCAGGTCGGGCTGGGGCTGTTTATTCTTACCTCCGTGTTTTGCGCCCTCTCCTCTTCGCTCTCGATGCTGACGCTGGCGCGCGTGCTTCAGGGCTTTGGCGGCGCAGCGCTGATGAGCGTCAATACGGCGCTGATTCGCATCATCTATCCGCAGCGGCATCTGGGGCGCGGCATGGCGATTAACTCTCTGGTGGTCGCGGTATCCAGCGCGGCGGGCCCCACGGTAGCCGCGGCTATTCTGTCGATTGCCAGCTGGAAATGGCTGTTTCTGATCAACGTGCCGCTGGGAATAATCGCGCTGTGGCTGGCGCTGCGCTTCCTGCCGGATAACACGCAGAAATCGAAAGCGCAGAAATTCGATGTGCCAAGCGCGCTGATGAATGCGCTGTTTTTCGGGCTGCTGATCTATACGCTAACCGGTTTCTCTCAGGGCCAGCCTCTGACGCTGGTCATGGGCGAAACGGCGGTGTTAATTGTCGCCGGCTGGTTTTTTGTTCGTCGCCAGCAGCGTATGGCGGTGCCGCTGCTGCCTGTGGATTTGCTGCGCATTCCCCTGTTCAGCCTGTCTATCTGCACCTCGGTTTGCTCGTTCTGCGCGCAGATGCTGGCGATGGTTTCCCTGCCCTTTTTCCTGCAAAACGTACTGGGCCGGGACGAAGTCGCCACCGGTTTGCTGCTGACGCCCTGGCCGCTGGCGACCATGGTGCTGGCTCCGATTGCGGGACGGCTGATTGAGCATATCCACGCCGGTCTGCTCGGCGGGCTGGGACTGGCGCTGTTTGCCGCTGGGCTCTTTTTGCTGGCGCTGCTGCCTGCTCAGCCGCAGGACTGGGATATTATCTGGCGCATGGCGCTGTGCGGCGCCGGATTCGGCCTGTTTCAGTCACCCAATAATCACACCATTATCTCCTCCGCGCCGCGCAATCGCAGCGGCGGCGCCAGCGGGATGCTGGGTACGGCGCGCCTGCTGGGCCAGAGCAGCGGCGCGGCGCTGGTCGCCCTGATGTTTAATATGTTCGATCAGAGCGGCACGCACGCCTCGCTGATTCTGGCGGGCCTGTTCTCCAGCATTGCCGCGCTGTTCAGCCTGTCGCGCCTGTCGCAGAAGCGCGCCATTGTGCAGTAATAAAAAAGGCGACTCCGGAGAGTCGCCTTTTTATCTGACGGGTCGTTACTTCAGGTACTGGCCGCTGCGCAGCGCTTCGATACGCTTATCCAGCGGCGGATGCGACATAAAGAGTTCGCTCAGCGACTTGCTTTTGCCGTTGATGCAGAACGCCATCATGCTGCTCGGCTCCTGCGGTTCATAGCTGGTTTTCAGACGCTGCAACGCGGCGATCATCTTTTCGCGGCCCACCAGTTTTGCCGATCCGGCGTCGGCGTGAAACTCACGATGGCGTGAAAACCACATGGTGATGATACTGGCCAGAATACCAAACACCAGCTCCAGCACCGTTGCCACCGCAAAGTAGACCAGCGGGTTGCCGTTGCTGTTCTCTTCGCCATCGCGGTTGCCCGACAGGAAGCCAGAGGCAACCTGAGCGATAATGCGCGAGATAAAGATAACAAAGGTGTTCACAATACCCTGAATCAGCGTCATGGTTACCATGTCGCCATTGGCGATATGCGCGATTTCGTGGGCTAACACGGCTTCGGCTTCATCGCGACTCATGTTTTGCAAAAGCCCCGTGGAGACGGCGACCAGCGAAGCATCGCGGCGCGCGCCGGTGGCAAAGGCGTTGATGTCGGGCGCATGGTAGATGGCGACCTGCGGCATGGCGATACCCGCCTGCTGCGCCTGCTGACCCACGGTCTGCATCAGCCAGCGTTCCGTTTCATTACGGGGTTGTTCAATCACCTCACCGCCGACCGAACGCAGTGCCATCCACTTCGACATCAGCAGTGAAACAAACGCACCGCCAAAGCCAAACAGACCTGCCATAATCATCAGGCCCTGAACACTGCTTGACCGGATCCCTGTCAGGCTGAGAATCAGCCCGAAAACCAACATCACAGCTAAGTTGGTCAACAGGAAAAGAGCAATACGCATCATAAAAGTTAATTATCCTCAGTTGTTCAAGCGCTGACTGCGCGGATCCCTATCCTAGGGTCATTACGTCGCATTTCAAGCGACCTTAATCTTTAAGTGCCTAAAAAGACATAACTTTACATTTAGTCACGCTTTCGCAGCCCAGGGCGATTTCGCCGGAGCGGGTTTGCCGCCAGCCGCCGAATCACAGGTAAAAAAAAGCACCGCCGCGCGGTGCTTTTTGAACCCTGGCGCGTTCGGCGCGGCAGGCTGATGAGATCGCTTACGACTTATCCAGCTGAGCCAGATCGTTGGCGATTCTCACCGTCTCATCGAGGTACGGATCCGGTTCTTTGTAATCCTTCGGCAGCTCGTCCAGGCTCTTCAGCGGCTTTTTGCCTTCGGCCTGATAGCGCGCATTGATGCGTTCCAGACGCAGCGCATCCTCTTCGCGGTTCTCTTTCTCGCGCTGGGCCAGATTGAGCGACACGATGTTGCGCTTGTCTTTCATCGCGTTAAAGCGCGCGATGTCCTTCATGATGTACTGGAACTCGCGATCCTCGGCGATACGGGCTTCATGCTGTTTGGTCAGCTGCGCCACTACCGGCTTGATGTCGCCTGTCTTGCTGTAGGTTGCGGCATTAATGCTGTCCCACGGCAGCGCATTATCTTCGAACTTCTCGCCGGTTTCCGCCGCTTCCACGCCGGTCGGCATCAGCAGATCCGGCGTAACGCCTTTACGCTGCGTGCTGCCGCCGTTGATACGGTAGAATTTCTGGATGGTGTACTGCACGGAACCCAGCGCAGGCCACTCCGGACGCAGCATCTGGTCGTAGATGCGGTTCAGCGAGCGGTACTGCTGAACCGTGCCCTTGCCAAAGGTCGGCTCGCCGACAATCAGCGCACGACCGTAATCCTGCATGGCCGCCGCGAAGATTTCCGACGCCGAGGCGCTAAAGCGATCCACCAGCACCACCAGCGGGCCTTTGTAGTAAACAACGCCATCGTTGTCGCTGTCTTCACGCACGCGGCCATTGTTGTCGCGTACCTGCACCACCGGACCGCTGGGGATAAACAAGCCGGAAAGCGAGACGGCTTCAGTCAGCGCGCCGCCGCCGTTGGTGCGCAGGTCTATCACCACGCTGTCAACGTTCTGCTTCTGCAATTTTTGCAGCTGTACTTTCACGTCGTCGGTCAGGCCTACGTAGAAGCCCGGAATGTCCAGCACGCCGACTTTCTGTTTCCCGACGTTGTGCACGCTCATTTTCACCGCGCGATCTTCCAGACGGATTTTTTCACGCGTCAGGGTCACAGTGCGGGTTTTGGTGCCTTTGCCTGCGGGTAAGATTTCCAGACGAACCTTGCTGCCTTTCGGTCCTTTGATCTTTGCCACGACGTCGTCGAGACGCCAGCCGATGACATCTTCCATCGGCTTGCCTGGCTGAGCCACGCCAACGATACGATCGCCGACGCTGATGGACTTGCTCTTCGCCGCCGGGCCGCCTGCAACCATAGAGTTAATGACCGTATAGTCATCGTCCATTTGCAGCACGGCACCGATGCCTTCCAGCGACAGGCTCATTTCGGTATTGAACTGTTCGGTGTTGCGCGGCGACAGGTAGTTAGTGTGCGGATCGATTTCGTGCGCAAAGGAGTTCATCGCCAGCTGGAACACATCTTCGCTGTTGCTCTGCGCCAGACGACGAATGGCGAAATTGTAGCGCTTGGTCAGCACGTCGCGAATTTCTTTTTCGTCTTTGCCAGCCAGCTTCAGGCTGAGCTGGTCATACTTTACTTTGGCATCCCACAGCGCGTTCAGCTCCGCCTGGTCTTTCGGCCAGGGCGCTTTGGCGCGATCGATGTCGATGGTGTCGTTGCCGGTAAAGTTCATCGGGCGGTTCAGCACGTCGAGCGCGTACTGATAACGCTCAAAACGGCGTTTTTGCGCCAGATTATAGAGATCGTAAAACACGTCGAGCTTACCGCTGCGCAGCTCATCGCCAAGCGTGGTTTTCTTGTCGGCGAACTGCGCTACATCAGAGGCCAGCAGCACGTTGTGGCTGTAATCCAGCATGTTGAGATAGCGGTCGAAGATCTTCGCGGAAAACGCCTGGTCAAGGTCGAACTGACGATAGTGAGAGCGGGTAAAGCGAGAAGTCACGCGCTCGCTAACGGTAGCATCCTGCGGATCTTCATGAAGCTGGGGGATCTGACTGGCGCGGGTAATATTCTCTGCGCCGAATGAAGGGCCTGCCAGTAGCAGGCCCGTAATCATACCGATTTTTAACAGGGTGTTCATGCCGGGATCAGCCTCCGTTTCAGAACTGTAAGTGTTCTGCGCGCACAATCATTGCCATGCCGGAAGCGAGCTGTACCCGAACGCCGTCTTTAGACACTTCAAGAACGGTGGCGTCCATCGCACTTTTGCCTGCTTTGACTTTAATATTCTGGCCTGGTTGCAAAGTTGAGGTATCGGTGATGGGTTTTGCCTGCGCAGCGGGACGCGGAGCCGGTTTACGCTCCTGCGCGGCGGCACGCGGAGCCTGAGGGCGCGCTTTACGCGGCGCATCGCCATCAGCAGGCTTGCGAGCGGCAGGGCGACGCGGACGACGCGGTTCTGCGCCCTCTTCGCCGGCTTCGCGCTTCGCGGCTTTCTGCTGTTCGCGCTGCGCCTGAACGCGCGCTTTCGCCTCTTCCAGCTGCTGACGCGCGTGCTGCACATGCTGTTCGTCCAGCACGCCGCAGGCGTTGCCGTCGAGATCGACGCGAGTCGCACCGGCTTTGATGCCGTAGAGATAACGCCAGCTGGAGGTATAGAGACGCAGCGCCGAACGCAGCTGGGTCTTGCTCAGACTCATTTCGCCCTGAACGCGCTCCACCAGATCCTGAAAGATGCCGATTTTGAGCGGACGCGCTTCACCTTCGGCGCTAAAGCAGTTTGGAAAACGTTCCGCCAGAAAGGCGATCACTTCTTTACTGCTATTCAACTTAGGTTGATTTTCCATGAAATTTCCTGATTACAACGGGTTTGCCGACCAGAGCAGGCATGAACAGGCGACATTATAATGACAACATCGCCAAATGCCATGCGATCCAGTCGATTAGCTGTGCGTCAGCTGCAAAAATTTTTCGATGTCGCTGTCCGCCAGCACGTCGCAAAGCCCCTCAGTCAATGCAACCAGCCCTGTTTCGTCCTCGCTATCGAAGCGATTGAACACCGTGCTGTCGATGTCCAGAACACCCACTACCTTGCCGTTTACTTTCAGAGGAATCACGATCTCGGCGTTGCTGGCCGCATCGCAGGCGATATGGCCGGGAAAGGCATGCACATCATCCACGCGCTGCACTTTATTTTCCGCGACGGCCGTACCGCATACGCCTTTACCTACCGGAATGCGCACGCAGGCGATTTTGCCCTGAAACGGCCCAAGCACTAGGGTGTCCGCTTCGGTCAGCAGGTAGAAACCCGCCCAGTTAACCCCATCGAGGCGTTCAAACAGCAGCGCGCTGAAATTACCCATTGCGGCAAGAAAGGAAGTTTCGCCCGCAAGCAAAGCGCGCATGTCGCGATTCAAATCGGCATAGAAGGCAGTTTTGTTCATTGTTTAACCATTACCATTAACAACAGAGCGGCTGTAATTAACCGCTCGTTAAAATAAGCACTAAATATCCACTGCCACAAGGTGAATCATAGCGTTAGTTGCTATAACCTTAGATTTTTGTGGATCGAAACGTGGGCCGTATGCAGGAATGTCCGAAACGTGAAAACGTTTTGTTGCCCCACAAACGCATCCGGTCTTAGCAATAAATATCCGGGCAAATGTGCATCACCCTATGAAAATTCACGCTATAAGCCAGCCGTTGCCCAACGCACGTTATCAGCGTTGTCCGCAATGCGATACCCTTTTTTCCTTACCGGATGTGAAATCGCATCAATCTGCCTACTGTCCGCGCTGCCACGCGCAGATTATTAGCGGTCGCGACTGGTCCATGACGCGACTGACGATAATGGCCGCCGCCATGCTGGTGCTGTTGCCCTTTGCGCTGACGCTGCCGCTGGTGGATATTCGCCTGCTCGGCATGCGCATTAACGCCAGCCTGCTGGGCGGCGTGATGCAGATGGCGGAACAGGGTCATGTGCTGACGGCCTCTATGGTGGCCTTCTGCACCATTGGCGCGCCCGCCGCGCTGATCGCCGGTATCGGCTACCTGAGCATTGGACATCGGCTGGGCATGAACCTGCGGCCGGTCCTGCTGATGCTGGAAAAAGTAAAAGAGTGGGTCATGCTCGACATCTATCTGGTGGGCATCGCGGTGGCCTCGATTAAGGTGCAGGATTACGCCTCGCTGGAGGTCGGCTACGGGCTGGCCGCCTATCTGACGCTTACGGTGCTGAGCCTGCTGACGCTGATCCACCTGAATGTAGAGCAGCTGTGGGAGCATTTTTATCCGCAGAAGCAGTATGCTTTCGCCCACGCAAAGCTCCAGGTGTGCCTGAACTGCCACAATACTGGCGAACCGGACGCGCGCGGCCGCTGCCCGCGCTGCCATACTCCGCTTCGCTTCCGCCGTCGCCACAGCCTGCAAAAGTCCTGGGCGGCGCTGATTGCCTCCGTTGTGCTGCTGATCCCCGCTAACCTGCTGCCGATTTCGGTGGTTTATCTCAACGGCTCGCGCCGCGAAGATACGATTTTTTCCGGTATTCTTGGGCTGGGGTCAGGCAATATTCCGGTGGCGGCCGTGGTATTTATCGCCAGTATTCTGGTGCCTTTTACTAAGGTGCTGGTGATGCTGACGCTGCTGTTAAGCATTCACTTCCGCTGCGAGCAGGGACTGAAAACCCGTGTTCGCCTGCTGCGGGTAGTGACCTGGGTTGGCCGTTGGTCAATGCTGGATCTGTTTGTGATTTCATTAACCATGTCGCTGGTCAATCGCGATCAGCTGCTGGCTTTTACTATGGGACCTGCCGCCTTTTACTTTGGCGCGGCGGTGATCCTGACCATTATGTCCGTTGAATGGCTCGACAGCCGACTGCTTTGGGATGCACATGCACAAAACGCCGACTACACCGACTAACGCGACGCTGCGCAGCAAACGTAAGATTTCGCCCTTCTGGCTTCTGCCGATCATTGCGATGCTGATCGCCGGCTGGCTGTTGTGGACTAACTATCAAGAGCGCGGCACGGTGATTACCATTAACTTCCAGTCGGCGGACGGTATCGTGCCGGGGCGCACCCCCATCCGCTATCAGGGCGTAGAAGTGGGCACCGTGCAGGGCATTAATCTCAGCGACGACTACCGCACGATTCAGATCAAGGCCAGCATTAAAAGCGATATGAAAGAGGCGCTGCGTGAAAATACCCAGTTCTGGCTGGTGACGCCGAAAGCCTCTCTGGCAGGCGTTTCCGGGCTGGATGCGCTGGTGGGCGGCAACTATATCGGCATGATGCCGGGCAGCGGCAAGCCGCGCGAGAATTTTATCGCGCAGGATACCCAGCCCAAGTATCGCGTGAATACCGGGGAACTGCTGATCCATCTGCACGCGCCGGATTTGGGGTCGCTTAACACCGGCTCGCTGGTTTACTACCGCAAAATCCCGGTCGGCCGCGTGTATGACTACAGCATTAACGGCAATAAGGAAGGCGTGACCATTGATGTGCTGATCGAGCGTCGCTTCAATAATCTGGTAAAAACCAACAGCCGCTTCTGGAACGTTTCCGGGCTTAATGCCGACGTCAGCCTGAGCGGCGCAAAAGTGCAGCTGGAGAGTCTGGCCGCGCTGGTCAACGGCGCCATTGCGTTCGACTCGCCAGAAGAGGCGCAGCCGGCGAAAACCGATCAGCACTACAGGCTTTATCCCGATCTGGCGCGCAGCCAGCGCGGGGTCATGGTCAGCCTCGATCTGCCGAGCGGCGACAACCTGAAAGCCAACCACACGCCGCTGATGTATCAGGGACTGGAGGTAGGTACGCTGACCCAGCTCAACCTGCAAAACGGCGGCAAGGTCACAGGCGAACTAACGCTCGATCCGTCGGTGGTTAACCTGATGCGCAGCGGCACGCGTATTGAAATGCGCAGCCCGAAGGTCAGCCTGACCGACACTAACCTCAGCAGCCTGCTGACCGGCAATACGCTGGAGCTGGTGCCGGGCGAAGGCGAGCCGCAGAACCATTTCACCGTGTTGCCCGCCAGCGAATCGCTGTTGCAGAAACCCGATGTGCTGACGGTGAAGCTCAGCGCGCCGGAAAGTTACGGTATAGATGCCGGTCAGCCGGTTATGCTGCACGGCCTGAAGATCGGTCAGGTGATTTCGCGCGAGCTGAATGCGAAAGGCATTGTGTTTGTCGCGGCCATCGAGCCGGCCTATCGCCATCTGGTGCATGGCGACAGCAAGTTTATCGTCAACAGCCGACTCGACGTGAAGTTCGGCCTGGACGGTATGAAGGTGCTGGGCGCCAGCGCGCGCGAATGGGTTGATGGCGGCATCCGCCTGGAGCCGGGCGATAAAGGCGAGGTGAAATCCGCCTACCCGCTGTTTGCCGACGCGGAAAAAGCCGAAGAAGGCATTACCGGCGATCGCCCTTCTACCACCCTGACGCTGACGGCAAACAGTTTGCCTGACGTACAGGCCGGTTCAGTGGTGCTTTATCGTAAGTATGAGGTTGGCGAAATCGTCGACGTCACGCCGCGCGCCAGCGCCTTTGATATTGCCGTGCATATCAAACCGGAGTACCGCAAGCTGTTGACCAGCGAAAGCGTGTTCTGGGCAGAGGGCGGCGCGCGCGTGCAGCTTAACGGCAGCGGTCTCACCGTGCAGGCTTCGCCGCTGAATCGCGCGCTGCGCGGCGCGATCAGCTTCGATAATATGAGCGGCGCGGCAAACGCGAAAGGCAGCAAGCGCACGCTGTACCCCTCAGAGACCGCAGCACGCGCGGTGGGCAGTCAGATTACGCTGCATACCTATGACGCCAGCAAACTCGCAGAGGGAATGCCTATCCGCTATCTGGGCATTAACATCGGCCAGGTTGAATCCCTGTCGCTGAGCCAGGATAACAACCAGGTGGTGGCGAAAGCCGTACTCTATCCCGAATATGTGCAGGATTTCGCGCGCAGCGGCAGCCACTTCTCGGTGGTATCCCCTGAGATCTCCGCGGCTGGCGTCAACCATCTGGAGACGATTCTGCAACCCTACGTCAATGTCGATCCGGGCAAAGGCCGTCCGGCGCGTAACTTTGAGCTACAGGAGAGCACCATTACCGATTCACGCTACCTGAACGGCTTGAATATTTACGTCGATGCCGCCGAAGCGGGTTCGCTCTCTGTCGGTACGCCGGTGTTGTTCCGCGGCGTCGAGGTGGGTACCGTGACCGGCACTTCGCTGGGCAATATGGCCGATCGCGTGCAGATTGCGCTGCGCATCAGCAAAAAATATCAGCATCTGGTACGCAATAACTCGGTGTTCTGGCTGGCGTCAGGCTATAACCTTGACTTTGGACTGATCGGCGGCGTGGTGAAAACCGGCACCTTCCAGCAGTTTATCCGCGGCGGCATTCAGTTTGCCACGCCGCCGACCGTGCCGCTGGCTCCGCAGGCGGGCGCCGATAAGCACTTCCTGTTGCAGGATGAAGCGCCGAAGAACTGGCGCAGCTGGGGAACGGCCATTCCTGACCCGCAGCAGTAGTGAGGTAATATCGCCACAGGCGCCTGAGTCAGACGCCTGAAAAGCAAAGCGTCCCGCGCGGAGAATGGCGCGGGGCGCGCTGGCGTAAAGATCGGCTTTCGCCCGCTGGCGATCGATGATATCTGTCCGCGTCAGCGCCTGCTCTGCCCGCCTCGGTTTTCATGCTACACTGCCGCCCCTGTTTTTGACCTCAACGTTACAACTGGAACCTGCCCGTGGCCGACCTTTTCCCTTCTGATTTCCTTGACCTGATGCGTGCGGCTCTGCCCGATGACGCCGAACTGCAACGCTTTATCGCTATTAGCCAGCAGCCGCTGCGCCGCTCTGTTCGCGTCAACACCCTTAAAATCAGCGTGGCGGATTTTCTTGCCCAGACGGCTGACTATGGCTGGCGACTGACGCCTGTGCCATGGTGTGCAGAAGGTTTCTGGATTGAACGTGACGATGAGAGCCTGCCGCTGGGTAGCGTAGCAGAGCATCTGAGCGGTCTGTTTTATATTCAGGAAGCCAGTTCCATGCTGCCGGTCAGCGCGCTGTTCGACGCCGCGCCGGACGCCCGACTGATTATGGATATGGCGGCGGCTCCCGGTTCTAAAACCACGCAGATGGCGGCGCGCATGCATAATCAGGGCGCAATCCTCGCCAATGAATTTTCCGCCAGCCGCGTTAAAGTGCTGCATGCGAATGTCAGCCGCTGCGGCGTAAGCAATGTCGCCCTGACCCATTTTGACGCGCGCGTTTTCGGACCTGCCCTGCCTGAGCGGTTCGACGCCGTGCTGCTCGATGCCCCTTGCTCTGGCGAAGGGGTAATCCGTAAGGATCCTGACGCGCTGAAAAACTGGACGCTGAGCAGCACTGAAGCGATAGCCGCAACCCAGCGCGATCTGATCGACAGCGCGTTTCACGCGCTGAAGCCGGGCGGCACGCTGATCTATTCCACCTGTACGCTTAATACCCTGGAGAATCAGCAAATTGTGGCCTGGCTGCTGGCGCGATATCCGCAGGCGGTGGAGATCGTTCCGCTCAGCGGTCTCTTTGCCGACGCCGCGCAGGCGCTGACGCCTGAGGGGTTTTTACATGTATTTCCTCAGCTGTTCGACAGCGAAGGATTCTTTGTCGCGCGGCTGCGTAAAACCGCATCGGTGCCGCCGCTGCCTCAGCCTGGCTACAGGCTGGGAAAACTGCCGTTTACCCCGCTGAATAAAAAGCAGGCCGACGAAATTGCGCGCGCGGCGGCGTCAGTCTGCCTCTACTGGGACGATGCGCTGACGCTCTGGCAGCGCGATAAAGAGATCTGGCTGTTTCCGGCGGATTTGACGCCGCTGCTTAACAGCGTGCGCTTTTCGCGTATTGGGCTAAAGCTGGCAGAAACCTTTGCTAAAGGCTACCGCTGGCAGCATGAAGCGGTCATCGCGCTGGCGCGACCCGATGCCAGCCGATCGTTCGAGCTGACCGCTGACGAGGCGATAGAATGGTATCGCGGACGGGATATTTTTCCTGAGAGTCCGCCGCAGCGTGATGAGATGATCGTCACCTGTCAACAGCAGCCGATCGGGCTGGCGAAGCGCGTCGGTAGCCGCATTAAAAACAGCTATCCGCGCGAGCTGGTGCGCGACGGCCGCCTGTTCCGCTAGCCCTTACTGCAACTGCACTAGCGTCAGCCGGTTGCCAAACACCGCGCCGGTGTCGATATAGTGCAGATTACCCGTGTTGAGCGGCTGTTGCAGGGGCGTATGGCCAAAGTAGAAATCATCTGCGCCGACGATATTCGCCGCCATGCCCGGCTGCAACCGGGTAATGCGATCGCGGTTCCATACTACCTGATGCCAGTCGACCGGCTGCTCCCATGCATAGCGTTCTGCCGGATAGTCAGCGTGAGCGACCACGACAATGCGATCCGCCAGCTGAAGATGCAGAATATGCGGCAGACCCGCTAATCGTCTCAAAGCGTGGCGCGCCGCAATCAGCCGCGCGCCGTTAAGTTTGTAAAACCAGTCGCCGCCGTTCATCATCCAGAGCAGCGGATCGTGACGGTGTAACGCTTGCAGCGCCATCTCTTCGTGATTACCCCGCACGCAGCGGAACCAGGGTTCTTCCAGCAGTTGCAGGCAGCCGACGCTGTCCGGCCCGCGATCGATCAAATCGCCAACGGAGATTAATAAATCATTTTGTTTATCAAAGGCATTTTCCAGCAGTAACGCATCAAGTTGACTGCGGCAGCCGTGCAGATCGCCTACAATCCATATGTTTTGCCAGTTTTCACCGTTGAGATACTGGTAGTTCATTATTATCCCGCTTGTTAACAACAGGTTTACTCATTGCGGGTTAAAGTATAGCCGGTCACATCTTCAGGGAGGCGTGATGAATAGCCGGAAACAGTTTATTAGCATGCTGGTGATTATTTTTATTGGCAGTCTGCTGCTGCTTGAATCGCTGGCGCGTCTCGTGCACGTCTTGTTCGTAGGCTGAAAAACCGCCGCCGCAGCGCTGCGATTTTTCTTCTCAGATTTTTCGTAACTTTTGCGCTAAAAAGCGCCATAAGCGGGCGATTACTGGTTAGATATCAGGATATTTACCCCTGACAAAACTGCGTTAATGTGTGTACTCAGCCCGTCCACGATGTGGAGCAGATACACACAGCAAAGGAGGGATGGCTGATTACCTCCGTCAGGAGAATAATAATGGTCACTGAAACGCTTGATAATGTAGGTTTTAATCTTGATTCTCTCGAAAACGCAGCATTAGAAATTTGCAAAACCAAAGGTATGCTGGGCATGCTGTTGGCGTCTGTATCAACAGAGATTCAGCAATCCTATTTTCAGCTGTTACGCGAGTCCGGCTTCGATGATGAACTGGTCTGGCTACAACAGGTCCTTGATACTAAATAAGTGATTCAGTTGACCCCGGCACTCGCTGGGGTTTTTCATTTATCCTTCTGTGAACCTTCCGCTTCACTCCCCGGAGCGACCGAGTAAAAAAAAATTTTCACGGCTCTGGTTTAGCCTGGTCTTACTGAGATTGCTTGCTGTTCACCGCACTGTTTATCTCTATGCACGCATTGGCGGACGCCGTCGCCAGCATGTGAAGACATCCCTGTCATGCCAATATCACACCGCTATTTGCACTGGGTTCGCTACTGGATATATCGCGCTGACGTTAATCAGTGGCACAGGTCCTCTCCTGGACAAGATTGCGATTAGGGTTTTAGCGCGGGCGGCACGGTGCCGGTGAGCTGCTGCTCGCTCTGCGCGCCTGAACCTGGGCGGGCGTAGCCCAGCTGAGGTTCTTCGCCCAGTAACTCAGGTTTCTCTTTGGCGGTGAACTGACCGTTGCCGTCAAAGGACGGACCTTCACACCAGCGTCCTTTCGGCAAGGGTTTGTCCAGCGAGGTATTTAGCGCGTAATAAGCATGTTCGTGAGCCTCTTCGCTCTGCGGGAAGCTGTTCGGGATCGGCAGGGAAGCGCTTAATCCGCCCTGATCTTCAATCACCGCCAGCCACTGCTGTTGATGCATGGTGTCGCGCGCAATCAGGAACGACAGAAAATCCTTCATGCCGGTATCTTCGGTCAGATTGTAGAGGCGCGTGGCCAGCACGCGGCCGGTAGCCTCGGCGGCCACGTTAGAGAGCATATCGGCGGCGACGTTACCAGAAGCGTAGATATGGCTCATATCAAAGGGAACGCCGTTGGCATTAACCGGCAGCGCCGCCAGTCCAGATGACAGAATATGGCGCGGATTCATACCGCCCAGCACGGCATTGACGACCGGATCTTTGGCAGAGGCCTCCTGGTATGACAGCGGTGCGCCTTCCAGATTAAGCGCGACCGCATGCGCCAGCATTTCGATATGCGCCAGCTCTTCGGTCGCCGTCGAGATTAGCAGATCGCGAATACGCGCATCGCCACGCGCGCCCATCGCTTGGAAGAAGTACTGCATCGCCACGCGGATTTCCCCTTCAACGCCGCCAATCGCCTGTTGCAACAGCATGGCAAATTCCGGATCGGGTTTATCGACGCGAACGGGATATTGAAGTTTTGAAGAATGGTGAAACATAATTACCTCCTGGCTTTTACAAGAATAAGCCAGACAAGCCTGGAAGAGATTCAGAAAAAAGAAAAGCGCGCCCGTAACTTTTCCACAGGAATATAAGCGGCAGAATCGACTGGCTCGCCAGTTATATTAACCAGTTAGCAAAGTGAAAATAATATTGCATTTTCTCTGGCGCAGCTTGCTGACGCGCTAATAAGCCATAGTGTTTATAAGGTAAATAAAAAGATTTTTTGCAGCGCTAATGCCGGGTTATTTTTCCCGCTTCGCTTGTTCGCCCGGATTTTGCCGAATCGCTTAGCAAGCGCCGCATGCTCAGCGAGAAAATTATCAACCTAATAAAAGATCTTACAGCGGTAAAGCGATTAAGAATCTCAGAAGCAGATACGGGCCGGAATGGTTAGTACAGCGGACGGCAGCGTTTGCACGCAGCATAACAGACTAATACTGCAAGAGACTCAAGGACGGAATCGCGCCGGGGCTGACTGGCCAGGTCAGGCTTCAGTTTCGTCAGAACGCCGGGAGAGGCAAACCTGAACAGGCAAAATGTCAGCGTGCTCAGGCTGCCCACAATTAACTGCCAGCGCTTACCCTGCTGGGTCTACATTCTAGCGGCGCGCCGCTACTGAAGCTGTATTTATCACAATAATCGGCAAAATCATGCAGGCTGCGCCATCCAGTATAAAAATCGCACAGCAACATATTATCCTGAGTTCATTACGCCTGAAGCAAAGTCAGGACTACACCTCAACTCACACAACAGATTTACAGCGATCCTTGCAACGATTTGGCCATGACCGTAGCCTTAAATCTTTTGCATTATTTCTTGTTTTTTTACCATGAACTCTTCTTCACTGAGTATACCTGCTTCCTTTAGCTCTGATAATTTTTTCAGCTGCTCGAAAGGATCGTTTTTTTCTACGGCTACGACTTTCTCGCCTTCGCTGGAGCTTTTTTGTAAACCCCGACCCGCTTCGATAGCATTAATCAGCGCTGTCTCGCCCTCTTTACTAAAAGTTTTAAATTCAAGCGCGTCGTGGCTGGTATGGATCCTGACAGATCGATGGCCTAACATTGATTTTCTTTCAATCGCGGTGATTGCCTTTAGAGGAATATTCTCCAGCACCTCACCCAAAAATCCTTTTCGGTAAAAAGCCACTCTGACATCAGTTACGATAAGAACGCCGTTATACTGTCTGTCCTTGCCGCTGCCCATGACATTGCCAATATATCCTTCAGCCCAGCTGACAACGGATTCATTGGCTTGCAAATGGCTGGATGTGAATTTTTCTACGTGCTTATTGCTTTTCATGATAACATCCCATTAATATTTTAACTATCACAATAACATGATTAATTAAATTTTATTTTTAATGTTTAACTTCAGCGCGTGTTAGCTCTGTACGCTTTAAAGAAAGTACGTTTCCTGACGATTATATTACGTCAGCTTCAGCGAAAAACGCCAGAGGTAACCTGTCAGGGGAACTCTGGATTTATCAGAAAGGTCCCCTCGATAAAAAAGAGCATTAACTTCAGAAAAAAAACTGAATTATAGTCTTTCCGGTAACACCTTGCTCTTACTTAGTTCGGTTTCAGGCTGGCGTAACTATCAGCAATAACGAAGGAAAAGTGATTTAATGAAGGCGGAATTTTACCTTAGTCAAAACCGCCCGCAGGCGGTCATAAGTGACTAAACTGTTAAATATTCAGCTCACAGGCTTTGGCAAATTCATTAACCGCCTTGGTAGATCCCTCAACGTCGGCAGTAAAGCTCATTTTTTTATTAACCGCATCGAAACTCAATCCCACTAACATTTTTGATTTAGCCTGTTTCAACTGAGAGAGCACTTTTTTGATATCGCCCACAGAGGTGCTGGCCTGAAGGTACTCTTCATTCCGTTTGGAAAAGGCGCCTTCAAACCTGACGGGAGCGTTATTGTCAACTTTAACTATCATCGTCACCGGCACCGAACTCTCTGAGCTTAAGGAGCCTTTTTCTATATAGGCCATGCTCAGCGTATCATGGGTGCAGTCAAAGGTTACGCCATTGGCATCAGCAATAGTGCCGAGTAACATGGCCTGTTTACCGCCGGAAAAAATATCGTCTTCAACTTGTGCAGCCCAGTCTGCCTGCGCGCTACAGCTAATGACCAGCGTGGCCATCGACACGAATTTGAGTAAATTTCTTTTCATGAATAGCTATCCTTTTTGCTATTGAATGGTCAAATCAAAAAACGATCATAGTGCCAGGTTCCTGTCAGTCCCAGCAAAAATAATTTGTTGAACTTTTCTCTGCCTTTGCCGATAAATATTTATTACACTGTTTTAAACAGTGCATAACATCAGGCTCTCGCCCGCTCTTTGACCAAAATGATATTTTAACGCTTTCTGATTTAGCGGCAATTCAATTTGCATAGCGGCCTGGTTTATTGCTTCGATCGCCAGCGATCAATAGATCGCACCGGACGCAATGCGATCGCTAGCAAAATTGCCGCTCTGTTTTTGTTGCGGGGAAAATCAGCGAGCGTAAGGTTAACTGAGATGACGGGACCAGAACTGCTACGGCCGCCTGGCAGTTAACGCAAAAAATATTAAGCCCATTCAGGCCGGAAAGGTGACAAAAAAAGACCGAACACGATTCCTGTATTCGGTCCAGGGAAATGGCTCTTTGAGAGCCGTGCGCTAAAAGTTGGCATTAATGCAGGCGATAACGCCTTGCAACTTAATGTTAGACCACGTCTGTGGAAATGCCAGCGAACGGCCAGGCCGGAGGAAGTGACAGGATCAGATTGTGATCCTGACGGCAGAATCAGGGAGAAAAAGGCGCGAAAACGAATCGCGCCCTGAGGAATTATTTGTCGCACAGCGCCTGAGTGCGCTCAATAATCGGCTGCAAACTCATCATCTGCCCCGGATGCGCTTTATCTTCCGCCTGAATCACAGCAATCGGCTGCGCTTTTACCTGCCCTGACTGTACGCGCGCTTCGGCTTTATCGTTAAGCGGATACTGCATCAGCGTGCTGGGATTAATAGCGAACAGCGAACCATCTTTTTCGCAGGTCAGCATCACCTCTTCACGGCTAAAGGGCCATGCCGCTTTGCCGATTTCGAAACGGCTTACGGTAATAATCTGCGCCGCCAGCGCCTGGCCGCAAACAGTGAACAACAGCACTGCGGGGATTACTTTCTTTAGCAAAATAGCCTACCTTTTTACTCAGTCAAAACGGGTCAGACTCAGGCCGGCGACAGCGTTGCGAAGACGCTGACCAGGCCAACCACCACGCACGCCAGCAGCAGTTCAAGCTGCGTCATGCGGATAAAATAGTGTTGCGCGCCCTGTCCTGCCAGGCGAAAACGCGGCACCAGCAGGTAGCGGTTAAGCAGGGCAATGCCTGCCATCATGCCAGCCAGCGCGACCTTTACCAGTAACAGCCCAAGGTAAAGACTGGCGTGCCACCGGTCAGGCCAGCCGACGATAAACAGCGTATTGATGATACCGGTCAACAGCGTCAGCGCAACGGCCAGATGTCCATAGCGCGAAAAGCGCATCATGGCGCGAATCGCATCGCTGCGACGATCGATCTGTCGCGCCTCACGCATCAGAACCAGCACCGGCCACAGCCCGCCCGCCCAAAAGGCCGCTGCCGTCAGATGCAGGGCGTGATTAAGCTGCTGCAGCGTACCTGCCGTTCCCTCATGCATGGCTGCATGGCCGGTCAGCGCCATGCAGCCTGACTGCAACAGCGCGCCGAACAGCCACGCCTGCTGTCGACGATGGCCGCGCAGCAGGCTCGCCAGCAGCGTCATGGCGGCGAATCCCGTTTCCCACAGCCACACAGCGCCAGCGCGGGTGCTCAGTACCGCCAGCCAGATGTCGCGATCAGCCAGATTGCGCCAGTCTCCACTCATTAACACCAGCTGCGTGGCCAGCATCAACAGCGCGCTGAGCAGCGCCAGCCAGGCGCAGCCTGCCATCAGAGCGCGCAAACGCCGCGCCAGCGTATCGCGATAGCGCGGCGGCGCGAGCAGCGCGGTATAGAATGCGCTGCCCGCCAGCAGCATTACGGCGGCAAAGTGCAGCGCACGCAGCAGGAGCCATAACGAAGTCACAATTTACTTCAGGCTAAAGCGGTAGCTGCCCTGGGTTTTATGGCCATCAACCGAAAGCACATGCCAGTCGACCTGATAGTTCCCTGGCGTCAGCGGCGCCTTCAGTGGAAGGATCAGCCGATTGTGCTGACTGGCGTCCAGCTGCGCTTTTTCGCTGCCGATGCTCTGCTGATGGGCATCAAGAAGCGTGACGCCGCTAAAAGCCGGTTCGACATCTTCCGTAAAGGTCAACGTCAGCGCCTGGGGCGAGGCGGCAACGTGGGCGTTAGCGGCAGGTTCAGACGCCTTAAGGTGAGCGTGCGCCAGCGCCGGCTGGCTGATCAGCCATAGCGACGCGCCAAACAGCGCGGCAGCGCCTGATAAAACGTTTTTTTTCTGCACTGGATCCTCCTTTTAGCCAGGCCAACTGCGGCAAACGTGGCGCAAGGATACGCCGAGGCTTTTCAGGTGTCGAGGACCAGCAATGCTATCCTTTGCCCTTGATTCAGACAGGGATAAGCATTATTTTTGCCCCCTGTGTTCAGGAGATCCTCATGAGTCAAAACCTCGCTCTGCTTTCCCAGGAAGAGAAAGATAAAGTCAACGTTGAACTGGCCGCTGCGGGCGTGGCGTTCAAAGAGCGCTACAATATGCCGGTGGTGGCTGAAATGGTGGAACAGGAACAGCCCGCCGCGCTGCGCGACTGGTTTCGCCAGCGCCTGATGCACTACCGCCAGGCTTCGCTGAACTTTTCTCGCCTGCCTTACGAACCTAAACAGAAGTAAATCATGTTACGCGTAATTGATACCGAAACCTGCGGGCTACAGGGCGGCGTGGTGGAAGTGGCGTCGGTCGATGTTATCGACGGCCAGATCGTGAATCCAATGAGCGACCTGATCCTGCCGGACCGTCCTATCAGCCGCCAGGCCATGGCCGTACACCGTATTACCGAAGCGATGGTAGCGGGCAAACCGACGATTGAAGAGGCGATTGGCCGCTACCACGGCAGCGCTTACTATGTCGCCCATAACGCCAGCTTTGATCGGCGTATGCTGCCTGAAATGCATGGCGACTGGATCTGCACCATGATGCTGTCGCGCAAGCTCTGGCCGGGCATTAAATACAGCAACCAGGCCCTACGCCATAGCCTGAAGCTGGAGGTCACGCCGCCGGCCGATCTGCACGCCCACCGCGCGCTTTATGACTGCTACGTTACCGCAGCGCTGCTGATCCGCATCATGGAAACCTCCGGCTGGGACGCTGTGCAGATGGCGCAGCATTGTCAGCCCGCCAGCGTGGCCGGCGATGTGCTGCCGTTTGGCAAGTATCGCGGCCAGTCCGTCGCCGCCATCGCGCGCAAAGATCCGCGCTACCTGCGCTGGGTGCTGGAGAACGTGCGCGATCTGCGCCCGCCGTTGCGGCAGGCGCTGCGCAAATATCTCAGCGACGATCAGTAATCGCGCTGCGGCGGCAGGCTGCCCTGCGCCAGCGCGATAAGGAACGTCAGCTCCAGCGCGATCCCCTCATAGGATTTATAACGCCCTGATTTACCGCCGTGGCCGGAATCCATATCTGTGCACAACATCAGCAGGTGTTTGTCGGTTTTGAGCGCGCGCAGTTTCGCCACCCATTTTGCCGGCTCCCAGTACTGGACCTGAGAGTCGTGCAGCCCCGTAGTGACCAGCATATGCGGATAGGCTTTCGCCTCGACGTTATCGTATGGACTGTACTGACGCATATAGCCGTAATAGTCCGCGTCGTTGGGGTTGCCCCACTCGTCATACTCGCCGGTGGTCAGCGGAATGGTCTCGTCCAGCATCGTGGTGACCACATCGACAAAGGGCACCTGCGCCACCACGCCATGATAGAGTTCGGGAGCCATATTGATTACCGCTCCCATCAGCAGGCCGCCCGCGCTGCCGCCCATCGCGTACAGACGGTCAGGCTGGCCGAATCCCTTTTTCACCAGCGCCTGAGTGACGTCGATAAAGTCGGTAAAGCTGTTCATCTTGTTGAACAGGCGCCCTCCGTCATACCAGCGCTGCCCCAGCTCGCCGCCGCCGCGCACGTTGACCAGCGCATAGACAAAGCCGCGATCGAGCAGGCTCAGTCGGCTGACGCTGAAGTCCGCCTCCATATTGCTGCCATAAGCCCCGTAGCCATAAACCAGCATCGGGTTTTTGCCGGGCTGATAGTATTTGCGGTTATAGACCAGCGACACCGGCACTTCGGTGCCGTCGCGCACGGTGATCCAGTGATGCTCGCTCTTATAGTCATCGGGATCAAAATGACCTACCGCGCTCTGCTTGAGAATGCGTCGTTCGCCGGTGTCCATATCCAGCTCAAACAGCGTGGTGGGGGTCGTCATGGAGCCATAGCCGTAGCGCAGCTTGCTGGTTTCCGGCGAAGGATTAAACGCCAGCCAGGTGACATAGGTAGGATCGTCAAACGCAATGCCGGTATCTTCGCCGGTTTTCCAGTGGATCTGGCGCAGGCTGGTCAGGCCGCGCTGGCGCTCTTCCACCACCAGCCAGTCGCGAAACAGCTGGAAATCTTCCATCACCACATGGTCGCGCGGCTTAATCAGCGTCTCCCAGCGCGACTCGTCCAGCCAGCGCGTACGGTAGAGTCCGAAGTTTTTACCTTCGCGGTTAGAACGAATATAAAACTGATGCTGATAGTGATCGAGGCTGTATTCGTGATCCTTACGCCGTGGCAAAAAAACCTGCGGCGTAGCGTCGGGAAAACCAGCATCGATCAGCCGGATCTCGCTGGTATTGGTGCTGAACAGCGCGATCAGGATAAAGTGATCCGAGGTGGTCTTATGCACGCTGAGATGATAGGTGTCATCCTTTTCTTCGTAGACCAGCTGGTCGTCGCTCTGCGGCGTGCCCAGCTCGTGACGCCAGACCTGATACGGCAGCAGCGTTTGCTCATGCTTACGCACGTAATAGAGCGTGCGCGAGTCGTTCGCCCAGGCGAAGCTGGAGGAGGCATTATTCAGCACCTCCGGATACCAGCTCCCCTTTTCCAGACAGCGAAAACGGATGCCGTACTGCCGCCGGGACAGAAAGTCTTCCGCCAGCGCCATAACCTTATTGTCAGGGCTGATGTTAAGCGATCCCATCGTGTAGAACTCGCTGTGCGAAGCGCGCTGGTTGGCGTCGAGCAGCAGCGTCCACTCATCGGACACCGCATGGTCGGCGGGCTGTCGGTAGTAGGCGGCGTACTCGTTGCCGCTTTCATATCGGCTCTGATAGCGATAGCCGTTGTGAACATAGGGTACGGAATGGTCCTGCGGCGGCAGGCGATCGACGATCTCTTTTAAGATACGGTTTTGCAACGGCTGCTGGGTCGCCATGATCTGCTTACCGTAATTATTCTCAGCGCGCAGATAGTCCAGCACGTCTTCGTTTTCACGTTTGTCGTCGCGCAGCCAGTAGTAATTGTCCACGCGCGTGTCGCCGTGGAGAGTCATTTCATGAGGTATTTTCTTTGCGATGGGGGCCTGCATGCGGTGTCTCCCTGTTGTTAATATCCTGTAAGGGTGGCATCAGGTCGCAGGGAAGCCAAATTTTTGTGCGTAACACCTTGTTATTGCGGCCGCGCGAAGCGGCCGGCGCGCCTTATTCAGCAGCAAGCTGCGCTTTTTTCTCGCGCAGATCGCTTTCGATGCCGTCGCGCACATCCTGCGGAATTTTCAGCGCATCTCCCAGCGCGGTGAGATAGCTGCGCTCCATAAAATGATCGACGTCGATGGCGGCGCAGCTGAGAAAATAGAGTTCCAGCGCTTCATCCTCATTTTTGACGTCGGCGGCCAGCCAGCCGGGATCGAGAGGACGATTGATCGCCTGCTGAATAAGGGTTTCGGCCTGCTGGCCGTAGCCCGACTCGTGGATGCTGCGCTCAATGGCGGCGCGTTCGCGATCGTCAATATGCCCATCGCTCTTGGCCGCAAACACCAGCGCCGTCACCAGTCGTTCGGCGCGCTGATCGACAGGCGTCTGCAATTCGCCGAAACCGGCGTCATTCTGATGCGTCTCGCGCACGCGCTGTTTATATTTGTTCCACAGCACTGCGCCAGCCGCCGCGCCGCCGCCGATAATCAACGCCTTGCCGCCATATTCGGTTAACAGCTTGCGCGACTTTTTACTGGCGATCAGCATGCCTGCCAGACCGCCCAGCGCGCCGGGCGCCAGCATATCGGTTAACCCTTCGCCGCCGCCGGAACGCTTCTTTGTCAACATTGACTGAAGCTGTTGCAACAGATTGTTCATGTTCTACCTCGTTCCGCATCGATAAGCTCTCTACTCTGCCCTAACGGACGTCAGTAAACGTCAACCAGAGAAAAGTGGAGCAAAGCGTGAAAAGATGAGAACGCAAACGTTTTCGTTTATACTGCGCGCGCATTTTGACTCACAGGTGAAATTATGACGACTCTTGGAACTGCGCTGCGTCCGGCTGCGACGCGTGTCATGCTGTTAGGCTCAGGCGAGCTGGGTAAAGAAGTAGCGCTGGAGTGCCAGCGACTGGGCGTGGAAGTCATTGCGGTCGATCGCTACGCGGACGCGCCCGCAATGCATGTGGCGCACCGCAGCCACGTGATTAACATGCTCGACGGCGAGGCGCTGGCCGCGCTGATTGCTCAGGAAAAACCCGACTACGTCGTGCCGGAAATTGAAGCGATCGCCACCGAGACGCTGGTTGAGCTGGAGAAGCAGGGGCAGCGCGTGGTGCCTACCGCGCGCGCCGCGCGTCTCACCATGAATCGTGAAGGTATTCGTCGTCTGGCCGCAGAAGAACTTGCGCTGCCGACCTCCAGCTATCGTTTCGCCGACAGTAAAGACAGTTTTGAGGCGGCGGTGGCGGAAACCGGCTTCCCCTGTATCGTTAAACCTGTGATGAGTTCGTCGGGCAAAGGCCAGAGCTTTATCCGCGACGCCAGCCAGCTCGACAGCGCCTGGGCGTATGCGCAGCAAGGCGGACGCGCCGGGGCCGGCCGCGTCATTGTTGAGGGCGTGGTTAATTTCGACTTTGAAATTACGCTGCTGACCGTCAGCGCGGTTGACGGGCTGCACTTCTGCGCGCCCATCGGCCACCGTCAGGAAGATGGCGACTATCGCGAATCCTGGCAACCCCAGCAGATGAGCGAGCTGGCGCTTCAGCGCGCGCAGGCGATTGCCGGTGACGTAGTGAAAGCGCTTGGCGGCTACGGCCTGTTCGGCGTTGAGCTGTTTGTATGCGGCGATGAGGTTATTTTCAGTGAAGTCTCGCCGCGTCCGCATGACACCGGCATGGTGACGCTGATCTCTCAGGATCTCTCTGAGTTCGCCCTGCACGTTCGCGCTTTCCTCGGCCTGCCGGTAGGCGGCATTCGTCAGTACGGCCCGTCGGCGTCGGCGGTAATCCTGCCGCAGCTTCACAGCCAGAATGTGCGGTTTGTTAACGTGGAAGCGGCGCTGGGCGCGGGCCTTCAGCTGCGCCTGTTCGGTAAGCCGGAGATTGCCGGTTCGCGTCGCCTGGGCGTGGCGCTGGCGAGCGGCGACAGCGTGGATGAGGCCGTAGCGCGCGCCATTGCCAGCGCGGCGGCGGTGAGCGTCGAAGGGTAAACAGTAAGGCGGTGAGCGCCCTGCTCACCGCTTTCGGCTATTTCGCGCCTTCAACCGCCTCGCGCGCCAGGCGCGTAATGCGGTCCCAGTCGCCTGATTCCAGCGCATCATTCGGCACCAGCCAGGAGCCGCCGATACAGAGCACGCTCTTCAGCGCCAGGTAGTCGCGATAGTTAGGGGGCGAAATTCCGCCGGTCGGGCAGAAGCGCACCTGCGGGAAGGGACCGCCAATCGCCTGTAGCGCCTTCACCCCGCCGTTCGCTTCAGCCGGAAAGAATTTAAACTCGCGCAGACCATAATCCATTCCGGTCATCAACTCAGACACCGTGCTGATACCGGGAATCAAAGGGACCGGACCTTCTACCGCCGCTTTCAGCAGCGGCTCGGTAATGCCGGGGCTGATCACAAACTGCGCGCCCGCCTCGGTGACTTCCTGAAGCTGCTGAGTGTTGATCACCGTACCGGCGCCGACGATAGCGTCAGGCACCTCTTTGATCATCAGACGCAGCGCGTCCATCGCGACGGGGGTGCGCAGCGTCACTTCCAGCACGCGCACGCCGCCGGCCACCAGCGCTTTCGCCATCGGCACCGCATGCTCCAGCTTGTTCACCACGATCACCGGCACCACAGGTCCAGTGGTCAGAATCTTTTCAGCACTTGTCTTCCAGTTCTTCATCAGTTCCCCTTGCTTATCCATACCGGCGACTGCCGCACGGCGCGCCATCAATGCGTCACTACCATACAGGATTGACTTCAGGATCGTCTATCAGCCCTGCGACATTTTTGAAACTGCGGTTCATTTTGCTGGCTGCGGACACAAAAAAGCCCGCGCGCGGCGGGCTTTTTTTCAGCATTATTCGAACTCGTTCCAGGAACGGCCATCGCGCGTAATCATCGCCACAGAGGCTACCGGTCCCCAGGTGCCCGCCTGATACGGCTTCGACGAATCGCCGTCAGCGGCCCAGGCGTCGATAATGGAGTCGACATAGGTCCAGGCGGCTTCCACCTCGTCGCGGCGCACAAACAGCGCCTGAATGCCGCGCATCGTCTCCAGCAGCAGACGCTCGTAGGCATCGGCCAGGTGCGACTGATTAAAGGTTTCGGAATAGCTCAGATCCAGCTTGGTGGTTTGCAGCTTATGCTTGTGATCCAGGCCTGGCACCTTGTTCAGGATTTCAATATCCACGCCTTCGTCGGGTTGCAGACGGATCGTCAGTTTATTCTGCGGCAGCTCGGAGTAGGAGTCCTTGAACAGGTTCATCTCTGGGTTTTTAAAGTAAACCACGACTTCCGAACACTTGGTCGGCAGACGTTTGCCGGTGCGCAGGTAGAACGGCACCCCCGCCCAGCGCCAGTTATCGATGTCAACGCGAATGGCCACGAAGGTTTCCGTCGAGCTGGATTTATTCGCGCCCTCTTCTTCCAGATAGCCTGGCACTTTTTTGCCCTGCACGAAGCCGGCGGTGTACTGCCCACGCACCGTTTTATCACGCACGTTGGTTTGATCGATGCGGCGCAGCGAGCGCAGCACTTTGACTTTTTCATCGCGGATCGCGTCGGCGCTGAGATCGGACGGCGGCGACATGGCAATCATGGTCAGGATCTGCAACAGGTGATTCTGAATCATATCGCGCATCTGACCCGCCTGATCGAAGTAGCCCCAGCGGCCTTCGATACCCACCTCTTCGGCCACGGTGATCTGCACGTGGTCAATGGTGCGATTGTCCCAGTTGTTGACGAAAATAGAGTTGGCGAAACGCAGCGCCAGCAGATTCAGTACCGTCTCTTTGCCGAGATAATGGTCGATACGGAACACCTGGCTCTCTTCAAAAAATTCGCCGACCGCATCGTTGATCTCTCGGGACGTCTCCAGCGAAGTGCCGAGCGGCTTTTCCATTACCACGCGCGCCGGTTTGGCATTCAGCTTCGCTGCGCCCAGGCCTTTACAGATTGCGCCAAAAGTACTTGGCGGCATCGCGAAGTAGTTAATGGTAGTGCGTTTCGCCTGATCGAGCATTTTGCCCAGTTTCGGGAAATGAGATGTATCATTGACGTCGAGGTTGCAGAAGTCGAGACGGCTGCTGAGTTTGTCCCACAGCGCTTCGTCAATCTTCTCCTTCATAAAGGTTTCCAGCGCTTCACGAACGACTTTGGTGTAAGCGGCTTTGTCCCAGTCGGCGCGTCCCACGCCGATGATGCGCGTTTCCTCGTGGATCTGTCCCGCTTTTTCCAGCTGATACAGTGAAGGCAACAGTTTCCGGCGTGCAAGATCGCCTTTGGCACCGAAAATCACCAGATCGCATGCCTGGGCTGTTTGTGTTACCGCCATTTTCCTCTCCTCGTTGCAGGATGATCCCGCTGGAGTTTGCATCCTCATCCACCGGGTCCATGTTGTAATTTTCTTTCAGCACAATGTACTTTTTTCAGGAGGTCAGGTAAACCTGACTCTGTGCTGATCCGCAGAGTTCGCGCTGTGCGGAATAAGGCGTGCCGATACGTTATTGCGTGCGCTTTTGCCTGAGCGAGCCTTGCGGCGGCCCTCAGACAAAATCCAGTCCGGTTCAAATTATGACAAAAAATTCTCATGCCGATTTATCCGCACTTGCGCGCGGTCATGGCTTACAGGGTATATTCACGCTTTTATGTCCTCTGTGCCACCCATAGCTGGCATCGATAAAAGCGATAACGGTCATCAGGTTATGAATATGCTGGAAAAAATAGAGGCGCAGATCGCGGCGCTGAGCAAATCCGAACGCAAAGTGGCCGCGCAGATCCTGGCAGCCCCGCAGGAGGCGATTCATTCCAGTATCGCCCGGCTGGCGCGCGCCGCTGAGGTCAGCGAACCTACTGTCAATCGTTTTTGCCGCCGACTTGGCGCGCGCGGCTTTCCTGACTTCAAACTTCAGCTGGCGCAGAGTCTGGCGAAAGGCCCTGGCTGGGTCAGCCGCGACGTCAGGGAAGATGACGACACCGCAAGCTATAGCCATAAAATCTTCGACTCCGCCCTGGCCGGTCTGCAACAGGTGCGCAACCAGCTCGACCTTGCGGCCGTGCGTCAGGCGGTTATTGCCCTTGCACGGGCGCGCAAGCTGGCGTTTTTTGGCCTTGGCGCCTCCGCTGTGGTGGCGCATGACGCGTTTAATAAGTTTTTGCGTTTCAGTCTGCCCGTGGTCTGGTCCGAAGATATTGTGATCCAGCGCATGAGTTGTATAAATAGTCATCCGGACGACGTCTTTGTTTTAATTTCACATACTGGACGTACGAAAAATATGGTAGAACTGGCTCGCCTGGCCGGTGTAAACGGTTCCACCGTGATAGCCGTCACGTCTCCTGCTTCGCCGCTGGCTGAGGTTGCCACGCTGGCCTTAACGCTTGATGTTCCGGAAGATACCGATATCTATCTGCCGATGGTTTCCCGCCTGACGCAATTAACCGTTATCGATGTGCTGGCGACCGGGTTTATTCTCGAACGCGGCGGCGCAATTCGTGAAAATCTTAAGCGAGTCAAAGAGGCTTTAAAGGAGTCGCGTTTTGATAAAGTCGTCACCACGGAAAATGCAGCGCAGCAAAAAAATTAACATCACATTCACAATGTGAGTCGTATCACAGGCTGTCCTTCAGTTAGAATAATAACCACGCCCTGTCCACTTTAGGGGATACGCAAATTTGTCAACGGAGTCCTTCATGTCAAGACGTCTCAGAAGAACCAAAATCGTTACAACCCTCGGCCCGGCTACCGACCGCGATAATAATCTGGAAAAAATCATTGCCGCAGGGGCAAACGTTGTTCGACTCAACTTCTCACACGGCACGCCGGAAGATCATCAGCTGCGCGCGAATAAAGTTCGCGAAATCGCGGCGAAGCTGGGCCGTCACGTCGCTATTCTGGGCGACCTCCAGGGGCCGAAAATTCGTGTCTCAACCTTTAAAGAGGGTAAGGTTTTCCTCAATGTGGGCGATCGCTTTCTGCTTGACGCCAGCCTGAGCAAAGGCGAAGGCGATAAAGAGAAAGTGGGTATCGACTATAAAGGCCTGCCGGAAGATGTGGTGCCCGGCGATATTCTGCTGCTGGACGATGGGCGTGTGCAGCTGAAAGTGCTGGAAGTTCAGGAGACAAAAGTCTTTACCGAAGTGACCGTCGGCGGCCCGCTCTCTAACAATAAAGGCATCAACAAACTAGGCGGCGGCCTGTCGGCAGAAGCCCTGACCGAAAAAGATAAGGCCGACATTGTTACCGCCGCGAAGATCGGCGTGGACTATCTGGCGGTCTCTTTTCCACGCAGCGGCGAAGATATGAATTATGCGCGTCGTCTGGCGCGCGAAGCGGGCTGCGAAGCGCAGCTGGTAGCGAAAGTCGAACGCGCTGAAGCCGTTGCGACGCAGGAAGCGATGGACGACATCATTCTGGCGTCTGACGTTGTGATGGTTGCGCGCGGCGACCTGGGCGTCGAAATCGGCGATCCGGAGCTGGTGGGCATTCAGAAGGCGCTGATCCGCCGAGCACGTCAGCTTAACCGCACCATCATCACCGCCACGCAGATGATGGAGTCGATGATCACCAATCCGATGCCGACGCGCGCCGAAGTCATGGACGTGGCTAATGCCGTGCTCGACGGCACCGACGCCGTTATGCTGTCAGCGGAAACCGCCGCCGGCCAGTATCCGGCCGAAACCGTTTCCGCTATGGCGAAAGTGTGTCTGGGCGCAGAGAAGATCCCCAGCGTTAACGTGTCCAAACACCGTCTGGAAGTGACCTTCGACAATATTGAAGAAGCTATCGCCATGTCGGCGATGTATGCGGCCAACCACTTACAGGGCGTTACCGCTATTATTACCATGACCGAATCAGGCCGTACGCCGCTGATGACGTCGCGTATCACTTCAGGTCTGCCGATTTTCGCCATGTCGCGTCATGAGCGCACGCTGAACCTGACCGCGCTCTATCGCGGCGTTACGCCGGTATTTTTCAACAGCGATAACGACGGCGTGGTTGCCGCGCACGATGCCATCAACCTGCTGCGTGACAAGGGCTTCCTCGTCTCCGGCGATCTGGTCATTGTTACCCAGGGCGATGTGATGGGCGCGACCGGCACCACCAATACCAGCCGGGTGCTGCGCGTAGACTAACGCCACGCCCCACTTGCTGTTTAGCTGTAAATAACGCGACTGCCCGACGGTCGCGTTTCTTTTTTCTGAAGGAGTCTGGATGCCTCACTATCAACCGGTCAGCAAGCTGACGGCGCGTTTGCTGCTGTTTCCGCTGGCGCTGGTGCTGTTTGAATTTGCCACCTATATTGCCCACGACATGATCCAGCCGGGTATGCTGCTGGTGACCCAGGAGTTCGGCGTAGGCCCGGAATGGGTTTCCACCTCGCTCACCGCCTATCTGCTCGGCGGCGTGGTGTTGCAGTGGCTGCTCGGCCCCCTCTCCGATAAATATGGTCGTCGTCCGGTTATGCTGGGCGGCATCTTGTTTTTTATCCTTGCCTGCCTGCTCACCACATGGGTCGGCTCCATCAGAGAATTTGTCGCGCTGCGCTTTATTCAGGGCATTAGCCTCTGCTTTATCGGCGCGGTTAGCTACGCTGCCGTACAGGAGGCATTCGACGAAGCGCTGGCGGTTCGCGTCATGGCACTGATGGCGAATGTCGCGCTGCTGGCGCCGCTGGCCGGTCCGCTGGCAGGCGCCGCCTGGCTGACCATTGCCAGCTGGCGCAGCATGTTTTGGCTGTTCGCACTGCTCAGCGCCCTCGCCTTTGTCGTTCTGTGGCGCGTGATGCCGGAAACGGCGGGCGACCGCAGCCATTCAGTGGCGCTGCCGCAGCTGGCGCGCACCTATCGACAGCTGATGCGCGACAGAATGGTTATGCTTGGATCGTTCGCCATTGGCCTGGTGTTCATCCCCATTTTGACCTGGGTGGCGCTGTCCCCGGTGATCCTGATGCATGAAGAGCAGCTGTCGCGCATGCATTATGCGCTGCTACAGCTGCCGGTTTTTCTGGCGATGATTGCCGGAAATATCACGCTGGGTAAGCTGGCGGGACGCGTGCCGATTGAACAGCCGGTAACGTTTGCCGCCTGGCCGATCCTGATCGGTCTGGGTGTGGCGCTGCTGGCTAACCTGCTCAACAGCCACAGCTATCTGCTGCTGACTGCCGGACTCAGCCTGTATGCCTTTGGCGCGGGTATGGTCAATGCCGGACTCTATCGCCTGACGCTCTATGCCAGCGAAGCGGGTAAAGGCAGCGTCGCGGCTATGCTGGGCATGATCAGCATCCTGACGCTGGCAGCAGGCATCGAAGTGGCGAAAAGCGGCTATTTTAGCGGTGGGACGCCCTGGTTTAGCCTGATTAACTTTATCAGCGGCGTACTGTGGTTTGTGCTGGTCACGCTGTTTCTGCGGGAACGCAAGCGGCGCGCGCAGATCACGGCGCTGTCATAGAAAAGGCGCGGGCCTTGTTGCGGTGCTGATGCGGGTAGCATGGTCCGATCGCAAAGGCGCGTGAGGCATATATGCGCCCGGCTCGTAGTTACGCACCTCATCCTGAGGCGCGTCTGCCCACAGGCCGACGCGCCGCGTTGTTAAAAACGCTTCCGGCGTTTTTCCCCCGTTGCGCTCCTGGTCCCATGCTCCCCGCAGATCAGAATCAGCAGCCGTCCGTTATCGCGGTGTCGCTGCTATTTACGCGGGTAAAGCTCTTTGCGCTTATAGGGTTCGATGTCGCCCTCTTTGCGCGTTTTCAGCAGTTTCAGGATCCAGGTGTACTGCTCTGGATGCGGGCGAACAAAGATTTCGACCTCTTCGTTCATACGCCGCGCCAGGGTGACGTCATCGGCTTCCAGCAGATCGTCCATTGGCGGACGGACATATATCTCCAGCTTATGCGTCTCGCTGTTGTACACCGGGAACAGCGGCACGACGCGCGCGCGACACACCTTCATCAGACGCCCCACCGCCGGCAGCGTGGCCTTATAGGTGGCAAAGAAGTCTACAAACTCGCTGTGTTCGGCGCCGTGATCCTGATCGGGTAGATAATAGCCCCAGTAGCCCTGGCGCACGGAACTGATAAAGGGTTTGATGCCGTCATTGCGCGCATGCATACGCCCGCCAAAACGGCGTCGAACGGTGTTCCAGACGTAATCGAGCAGCGGATCGCTCTGATTATGGAACATCGCCGCCATCATCTGCCCTTCCGAGGCCAGCAACATCGCGGGAATGTCGACCGCCCAGCCGTGCGGCACAAGGAAAATCACGTTCTGCTTTTCCGCCTGCATCTGGTCAATGATGTCACGGCCGTGCCACTCGACACGCTGGCGAATACGCGCCGGATCGCGCATACCCAGCTCGGCCATCATGGCCATCGCCTGCGGCGCGGTCGCGAACATCCGATCGACAATATCACTGCGCTCGGCTTCGCTCAGCTCAGGTAAACAGTAGTAAAGATTGATCAAGGCACGGCGGCGGGCGCTTTTAGCCAGCTTTCCCGCCATCTTTCCCAGACTGCCAAGCAGCGGATCGCGCACCTTTGCCGGCAGCATCGCCATACCGGCCAGCGCGCCGACGGCCAGCCAGCTGCCCCAGTATTTGGGTTTCAGGAAAGAACGTTCAAAAACAGGAATGAATTCAATATTCTTTTTTTTCGGGTTTTCCATGCACTCGCCTCAATCAATGACGCGCTAATGATAGTGGCGACAGGTAAATTTGCAATCCCCGACGCAGCGATGAAAAAAAACCGACGCGCCGGGCGTCGGTTTTCAGGCGTTAAAGCGCGCAGGGGTTACTGCAAGCTCAGCTGCGGCAGGCTGGTTTTCACCTGCGCCAGATAATCGCTGCGCTCTTTACCGGTGAGGCCTTCCATGCGCGGCAGTTTCGCCGTCAGCGGATTCACCGCCTGGTTATTGATCCAGATTTCAAAGTGCAGATGTGGACCGGTAGACCGTCCGGTGTTGCCTGACAGCGCGATACGATCGCCGCGCTTCACTTTCTGGCCCGGCTTGACCAGCACTTTTTTCAGGTGCATATAGCGCGTCATGTACTGGCGACCGTGGCGAACCGCCACGTAGTTGCCCGCCGCGCCGCCGTTTTTCGCCACGACGACTTCGCCGTCGCCCACGGCCAGCACCGGCGTACCGACCGGCAGCGCAAAGTCGACGCCTTTGTGCGGCGCAATGCGGCCCGTTACCGGGTTCAGTCGGCGTGGGTTAAAGTTGGAAGAGACGCGATACTGCTTCACGGTGGGGAAACGCATAAAGCCGCGCGCCAGCCCGGAACCGTTGCGGTCGTAGAACTTTCCGTCTTCGGCGCGGAAAGCGTAATAATCTTTCCCGCCTGAACGCAAACGCACGCCCAGCAGCTGGCTCTGGGCGCTCTTGCCGTCGAGCATTTCGCGCGACATCAGCACGCTAAATTCATCACCGGCGCGCAGTTTACGAAAATCCATCTGCCACTGAAGCGCTTTGATGACCGCGCTGGCTTCGCTCCCGGTCAGACCGGCGCGCTGGGCGCTGGCGGCAAAACTGCCGCGCACTTCGCCCTTCAGCACGCTGTTTTGCCACTCGCCCTTTTGCATCTCAGACTGCATGGTAAAGGCGCCGTTGTTGCCGCGCTGATAGGTGCGAGTCTCACGGCGGTTTATTTCCCAGGTCAGCGATTGCAGGCTGCCTTCATCCGTCAGGGTCCAGCTCAGCTGTTGACCGACCTGAAGGTTGCGCAGCGCTTTATCGCTGCTCACCAGCGCGTTGATATCGCCCATTTCAATACCGTACTGATTCAGCGCGCTGCTCAGCGTATCGCCGGAAGAGACGGTATATTCATGCGTCCCCGCCACGTCCGGCACATCCTGATCGATGTCGTCCGCGGGCAGTTCTTCTTCGGGTTCAGATGTGGTCTGGTCAATAGGCTCACTGGCTTCAGGCAACAGCGTTCGCAGCTGATTTTTATCCAGTTCGATACTTTTTACGATGGGCATCGCCTCATCGGCGGGATGGTAGACGTAAGGCCGCCATACAGCGACGGCCAGAGTAACAACGGTTAATGTTCCCAGCATAACGCGGTGGGGACGCGGCAAATTATTAAATGCGAGGGCGACAGAGCGGGCTATCTGCTGCACTTTTACCTATTCCTCATGCTCCATTCAGGCAGCTCGCATACTGGCCTGACAGCTGTGAAAGAAATTTCACATAGCTGTCCTGACTAAGGCTGATATTTGTTCCCAGCGGATCCAGCGTGCCTTTGCGCACCTGTGTTCCGCGGGCAACCGCATCGATGACGGCTGGCCTGAATTGTGGCTCAGCAAAGACGCAAACGGCCTTTTGCTCAACCAACTGTGTTCGTATTTGATGTAGACGCTGTGCGCCCGGCTGAATCTCAGGATTAACGGTAAAATGCCCGCTGGGCGAGAGTCCGTAGTGTTTTTCAAAGTACGTGTAAGCGTCATGAAAAACGAAATACCCTTTGTTGCTGACCGGCGCAAGCTGCGCGCTAATGTGCTTGTCGGTATCCGCCAGTTCGCGCTCGAACCGTTGCAGATTAGCGTCAAGTTTGGCTTTGCTTTCGGGCATAAGTTCCAATAATTTTCCGTGGATTGCAACCGCCGCTAGTTTAGATATCTGTGGCGACAACCACAGGTGCATATTAAATTCGCCATGATGATGGTGATGAGCCTCTTCGTCATGCGCTTCTGCGCTTTCCTGTGAGGCGGCGTCATCGGGATGATCGTCATCCTCTGCGCCTTTCACCAGTAAAGGTTTAACCTCCGGCATCACGGCGATTTCGAGATTTTTGCCGGCGGGCAATTCGGCGGCGGGCTTAGTCATAAAAGCTTCCATCTCCGGGCCGACCCATACCACTAAGTCCGCGTTTTTAATGCGTTTTATGTCAGACGGACGCAGCGCATAATCATGCTCGGACGCGCCATCCGGCAGCAACACATCGACCGGCGTGACGCCGTCGGCGATGGCCGCAGCGATAAAGCCAAGAGGCTTAACGGAGGCGACGACATCTGCCTGAGCCGGAAGCGAGAGCGAGGTGGCGAAAGCCAGCGCAGTAAGGGTAAAAAAGTGACTCTTTTTAATGTGTAACATAATGCGTCATTCCATCGTGACCTGGGGATGGGATGTGATATTATAACATTCGAAATTCTGTGCAACCTGTAAATAACATGTCATCACTCGTCACGCTTGAAAACATCTCCGTGCAATTTGCACGGCGACCTGTGCTCTCAGACATCAGCCTGAAACTGATGCCGGGACGCATACTTACGCTGCTTGGCCCGAACGGAGCCGGTAAATCCACGCTGGTGCGCGTGGTGCTGGGACTGCTGGAACCGACCGCCGGTCAGGTGCGGCGCGACGCGGGACTGCGCATCGGCTACGTCCCGCAAAAACTGCATATTGATCCGACGCTGCCGGTAAGCGTCGAACGCTTTATGCTGCTGACGCGCGGCGCAAAGCGCGCCGATGTGCTGCCGGCACTGAAGCGCGTGCAGGCCGGTCATCTGCTTAAAGCGCCGCTGCAAAAGCTGTCAGGCGGGGAAACGCAGCGCGTGCTGCTGGCGCGCGCCCTGCTTAATCAGCCTCAACTGCTGGTGCTGGACGAGCCCACGCAGGGCGTCGACGTAAACGGTCAGGTTGCACTTTACGATTTGATTGACCAGCTGCGCCATGAGCTGAACTGCGGCGTACTGATGGTCTCCCACGATCTGCATCTGGTGATGGCGAAAACCGACGAGGTGCTGTGCCTGAACCATCATATCTGCTGCTCCGGTACGCCGGAGGCGGTCTCGCAGCATCCCGAATTTACCGCTATGTTTGGTCCGCGCGGCGCGCAGCAGTTGGCCATCTATCGCCATCACCACAATCATCGTCACGATCTTCAGGGACGTATCGTTTTGCGCAGAGGACAGGGTCCATCATGATTGAGTTGTTATTACCTGGCTGGCTGGGCGGCGTGATGCTGGCGCTGGCGGCCGGTCCGCTGGGTTCGTTCGTGGTCTGGCGCAAAATGTCCTATTTCGGCGATACCCTGGCGCACGCGTCGCTGCTCGGCGTCGCCTTTGGCCTGCTGCTGAACGTTAATCCCTATTACGCAGTGATTCTGGTGACCGTCTGCCTGGCGCTGGGACTGGTGTTTCTGGAGCGCCGTCCGCATCTGGCGATTGATACCCTGCTGGGCATTATGGCGCACAGCGCGCTGTCGCTGGGTCTGGTGGTGGTGAGCCTGATGTCGAACGTGCGCGTTGATCTGATGGCTTACCTGTTTGGCGATCTGCTGGCGGTTACGCCAGACGATTTGTGGATGATGGGCGCCGGAGTCGTCGTGGTGCTGGCGGTGATGGCGTGGCAGTGGCGCTCGCTGCTGTCGATGACTATCAGCCCGGAGCTGGCGCAGGTTGATGGGGTAAATATTCAGCGTACCCGACTGATCTTAATGCTGGTTACGGCGCTGACAATTGGCGTGGCGATGAAATTTGTCGGCGCGCTGATTATTACGTCGCTGCTGATTATTCCTGCTGCGACGGCGCGCCGCTTTTCGCGTTCGCCGGAGCAGATGGCGGGTCTGGCGGTGATTATCGGCATTCTGGCGGTGTCGGGAGGACTCACCTTCTCCGCCTTCTACGATACGCCTGCCGGTCCCTCAGTGGTGCTGTGCGCCGCGCTGCTGTTTATCCTCAGCATGGCGCGCAGGCCCGCGGTCTGATTAATCGTCGCGCGCCATGCCGAAATGGCGATAAGCATGCTGCGTGGCCATTCGGCCGCGCGGCGTGCGCTGAATAAAGCCCTGCTGGATCAGGAAAGGCTCGATCACATCTTCAATGGTTTCCCGCTCTTCGCCAATCGCCGCCGCCAGATTATCCAGCCCCACCGGCCCGCCGGTGAACTTGTCGATGATCGCCAGCAGCAGCTTGCGGTCCATATAGTCAAAGCCTTCGCTGTCGACGTTAAGCATATCCAGCGCGCTGGCCGCGACGTCTCCGCTCATCTCGCCGTTAGCCCGCACCTCGGCGAAGTCACGCACGCGACGCAGCAGGCGGTTGGCGATACGCGGCGTTCCACGCGAACGCTGCGCCACTTCCAGCGCGCCTTCATCGCTCAGCGGCAGGCCAAGACAGGCGGCGCTGCGGCTGACGATATGCTGAAGATCGGACACATTATAAAATTCGAGGCGCTGCACAATGCCAAAACGATCGCGCAGCGGCGAGGTCAGCGAACCGGCGCGCGTCGTGGCGCCGATCAGGGTAAACGGCGGCAGATCGAGCTTGATCGAGCGCGCGGCCGGACCCTCGCCAATCATAATATCCAGCTGATAATCCTCCATCGCCGGATAGAGCACCTCTTCAACCACCGGCGACAGACGATGGATCTCATCGATAAACAGCACGTCGTGCGGCTCAAGGTTGGTCAGCATCGCGGCCAGATCGCCCGCTTTCTCCAGCACAGGGCCGGATGTGGTGCGCAGATTAACGCCCATTTCATTGGCGACGATATTCGCCAGCGTGGTTTTTCCCAGCCCTGGCGGACCAAAAATCAGCAGGTGATCCAGCGCGTCGCCGCGCAGTTTTGCCGCCTTGATGAAAATTTCCATCTGTTCGCGCACCTGCGGCTGCCCGACGTACTCCGAGAGCAGCTTAGGACGAATCGCGCGGTCGAGATTCTCTTCTTCGTTATAGCTGGCGGCAGAGACCAGACGGTCGGCTTCAATCATGACTTACCTCAAATAGCGGCGCGCAGTGCTTCACGGATCAGGGTTTCGCAGTCCGCGTCAGGCTTGCCAACCTTACTGATCATGCGGCTGGCCTCCTGCGGTTTATAACCCAGCGCTACCAGCGCCGCAACCGCTTCCGCTTCGGCGTCGTTGCCTTCCGGCTCGGCATCCGGCGCGGTGAGCGTAAAGGCGGATTCGCCGGAGAAGAGATCGCCATGCAGCCCTTTAAAGCGGTCCTTCATCTCCACCACCAGACGCTCAGCGGTTTTCTTGCCGACGCCGGGCAGTTTAACCAGGGCATTGATCTCCTCTTTTTCCACCGCCGTCACAAACTGCTGCGCCGACATGCCGGAGAGGATAGCCAGCGCCAGTTTGGGTCCCACGCCGTTGGTTTTAATCAGCTCGCGAAACAGCGCGCGCTCCTGCTTGTTATTGAAGCCAAACAGCAGCTGCGCGTCTTCACGCACCACAAAGTGGGTAAAGATCACCGCTTCATGGTTGAGTTCAGGCAGCTCATAAAAACAGGTCATCGGCATATGCACTTCATAACCCACGCCGTGCGCCTCAATCAGCACCAGCGGCGGCTGCTTTTCCAGAATATTGCCCCGTAAACGACCTATCACCTGAACGCTCTCTTCATTAATCTATGTGGCGGGATTTATAACATAAAAAAGGCTGGATGAATATCCAGCCTGAAACAGAACCTGATGCGGCCCGCTTATCCCGACCGCAGCCGCCCGCGCGTCAGCAGAAGTTTGCTGTCGCTGACGCGCGCCGCATTCTGACTGACGTGGCAGTGCGTAATGGCGATAGCCAGCGCATCGGCGGCGTCCGCCTGCGGATTGGCGGGCAGTTTCAGTAAGGTACGCACCATATGCTGCACCTGACTCTTCTCCGCGCCGCCGGTGCCGGTGACCGTTTGCTTAACCTGACGCGCGGCGTATTCAAATACCGGCAGATCGAGATTCACCGCGGCGACAATCGCCGCGCCGCGCGCCTGCCCAAGCTTCAGCGCCGAGTCGGCATTTTTCGCCATAAATACCTGCTCAATGGCGAAATAGTCCGGCGAGAACTGCGTGATGATCTCGCTGACGCCCGCATAAATCAGCTTCAGGCGCGCCGGCAGCTCGGTGGTATTGGTGCGAATACAGCCGCTGCCCAGATAGGTGAGCTGGCGGCCGGTCTGGCGAATCACGCCGTAGCCGGTGATGCGCGAGCCAGGGTCGATCCCCAGAATTATCGCCATGCCGCGCCTCCGGCGTGAGCGTTACGCAGAGACGCCATTACAGCGTTTCCGCCACCTCATCAGAAATCTCGCCGTTATGGTAGACTTCCTGCACGTCATCGCAGTCTTCCAGCATGTCGATCAGACGCAGCAGCTTCGGCGCCGTCTCAGCATCCAGTTCCGCTTTAGTTGACGGAATCATCGACACTTCTGCGCTGTCCGCTTTTAGCCCTGCGGCTTCCAGCGCATCGCGCACCGCGCCCAGCTCTTCCCATGCGGTAAAAACATCAATCGCGCCGTCATCGTAGCTGACGACGTCTTCTGCGCCGGCTTCAAGCGCGGCTTCCATCACGCTGTCTTCGTCCTGACCCGGCGCGAAAGAGATGACGCCCTTTTTGCTGAACAGGTAGGAGACCGAGCCGTCGGTGCCGAGGTTGCCGCCGGTTTTGGTAAAGGCGTGACGCACTTCGCCCACGGTACGGTTACGGTTGTCGCTCAGGCACTCGACCATCACGGCGGAGCCGCCCGGACCGTAGCCTTCATAGATGATGGTTTCCATGTTGGAATCATCTTCACCGCCCACGCCGCGCGCAATCGCGCGGTTCATGGTGTCGCGCGTCATGTTGTTGGACAGGGCTTTGTCCATTGCGGCGCGCAAACGCGGGTTAGAACCGGCGTCGCCGCCGCCGAGTTTGGCCGCGGTAACCAGCTCACGAATGATTTTGGTGAAAATTTTACCGCGCTTTGCATCCTGAGCCGCTTTGCGGTGCTTGGTGTTCGCCCATTTACTATGACCAGCCATTAGATCTTTTCTCCAGTTTAGGCATCGCACAGGCTATCCTGCTTGCGATCTTGTTCCCCGGCAGCGCTCGCTATCCTCACGTACAAAAGTACGCTCCGGTTGCTGTGCGCTGGCGGTAAACAACCTCGCGGCGCCGATAACGCCTGACTGTTTAAGTCTGTGGTGCGCTCTGCAAGATTGCACCGATTTTTACGATCCAGTCTGCCGCCGGAAGAGACGCGGCGGGCAGCTAAATAAATTCTTCAATCGCCTGGCGATTGCTCCAGGACTTGGTAAGGGCTGCGGCAGCGGCGGGATCGAGCCAGCGCGCGGCGAGATGTTCGCTGAGCGCCGGCTGGCGCTCGCTGGGCAGCGCCAGCCGGAACCAGTGTTCCCGGTTGTGCGTTACCCCTGGCGCGTAGCGATGGCGATAGTGCGGAAAGATTTCGAATTCGATCTCTTTATGACAGTCGTCCAGCGCCAGCTTTTCCCCGGCTACGTCGATAGCCAGCTCTTCCAGCACTTCGCGCTGAGCGGCCTGAAGCGGCGTTTCGCCCGCCTCCAGACTGCCGGTCACAGATTGCCAGAAGCTGCTGTCATCACGCCGTTGCAGCATTAACACCCGGCCCGTATCCTGCGCGAAAATCACCACCAGAACCGATACCGGATGTTTATAGCCCATTACTTATTCTCTGACTTTTCTTTTTTCGGGGCGAGCTGAATGCCCAGGTCCGCCAGCGCCGCCGGGTTGGCTTCGCTTGGCGCTTCGGTCATCAGACAGGCCGCCGCGGTAGTTTTCGGGAACGCGATAACATCACGGATGTTTTCGGTACCGGTCAGCAGCATCGTCAGACGATCCAGGCCAAAGGCCAGGCCCGCGTGCGGCGGCGTGCCGTATTTCAGCGCATCAAGCAGGAAGCCGAACTTCTCGCGCTGCTCGTGCTCTTCAATGCCCAGAATGCTGAACACCGCCTGCTGCATCTTACCATTATGGATACGAACGGAACCGCCGCCCACTTCATAACCGTTAATCACCATATCGTAGGCGTTGGCGACCGCGCTGAGCGGATCGGCCGCCAGCTCTTCCGCTGTCATCTCTTTCGGCGAGGTGAACGGATGGTGCATCGCCGCCAGGCCGCCCTCGTCGTCCTCTTCGAACATCGGGAAGTCGATGACCCACAGCGGCGCCCAGGCTTTCTCGTCGGCGATCTGCAAATCGCGGCCCACTTTCAGGCGCAGCGCGCCCAGCGCGTCGGCCACCACTTTAGCGCGGTCAGCGCCGAAGAAGATCAGATCGCCGTCAGCGGCGCCGGTACGGCTCAGGATCGCTTCCACGATCTCCGCGTTAAGGAACTTCGCCACCGGACTTTGCACGCCTTCAAGGCCGTCAGCGCGCGCGTTGACCTTCATCCACGCCAGCCCTTTCGCCCCATAAATTTCCACAAATTTGCCGTATTCATCGATCTGTTTACGGCTCAGCTGCGCCCCGCCCGGCACGCGCAGCGCGGCAACGCGACCTTTGACGTCGTTAGCCGGACCGGCGAAAACCTGAAACTCGACGTTTTTCAGCAGATCCGCGACGTCCACCAGCTCCATCGGGTTGCGCAGGTCCGGTTTGTCGGAACCGTAGCGACGCATCGCTTCCGCAAAGGTCATCTGGGGGAACTCGCCCAGATCAACGCCTTTTACTTCGAGCCACAGCTTGCGGATCATGCGCTCGTTGATTTCACGCACCTGCGGCGCGGTCAAAAACGAGGTTTCAATATCGATCTGGGTAAATTCCGGCTGGCGATCGGCGCGCAAATCTTCGTCGCGGAAGCACTTCACGATCTGGTAGTAGCGATCGAAGCCAGACATCATCAGCAGCTGTTTAAACAGCTGCGGAGACTGCGGCAGCGCATAAAATTTGCCTTTATGCACGCGGCTCGGCACCAGATAGTCACGCGCCCCTTCCGGCGTGGCTTTGGTCAGCATCGGGGTTTCGATGTCGAGAAAGCCTTCGTCGTCCATAAAGCGGCGCACGAAGCTGGAGATTCTGGCGCGGGTTTTCAGGCGCTGGGCCATCTCCGGGCGACGCAGATCCAGATAACGATATTTCAGACGCGCTTCTTCGCTGTTGACCTGATTGGAGTCGAGCGGCAGCGGCTCGGCGCGGTTAATGATCGTCAGCGCCTCGGCAAACACTTCCACTTCGCCCGTGGCCATGTCGGCGTTTTTGTTTTTCTCGTCGCGAGCGCGAACGGTGCCGGTGATCTGGATGCAGAATTCATTGCGCAGCTCAGATGCCAGCTGAAAAGCCTCCTGACGATCGGGATCGAAGAATACCTGCACGATGCCTTCACGATCGCGCATGTCGATAAAAATCAGGCTTCCCAGATCGCGACGGCGGTTGACCCAGCCGCAAAGAGTGACTTGCTGACCTACATGAGACAGATTGAGCTGTCCGCAATATTCTGTACGCATAACGTATCCTTTTAACTTCGCCGCTGCTGCCTGGCAGCATCAGGCCGCGTAACCTTTTAAGATGCTGCCGCAAAAAAGGCGGCCATTATAATGGAAAAAGGCAGGCAGGATAAGTAGAGCTGCGCCAAACCACGTATTTCGTCGCCGGTTTTTCGTCCCGGACGTAAACAGGCTACGCTGTAGAGCAAAATCAGTAACAAAGGAGAAGTCGTGACGCTTCGTATCGGGCTGCCGCAGTGGCAGCATCCACACTGGAAACGCTGGGGTATTGAAAGCCTGGCCGATTATGCCCGGCTGTTCCACTGCGTAGAGGGCAACACGACGCTGTATGCTCTGCCTGCGCCCGACACCGTTCAGCGCTGGCGCGATATGACGCATGACGACTTTCGCTTCTGCTTTAAGTTTCCGCAGACCATCAGCCACCAGGCTCAGCTGCAACACGCCGACGACCTGCTGAGCGACTTCCTGCGCCTGTTCGATCCGCTTGCCGACCGCATTGGTCAGTACTGGTTGCAGCTGCCCGCCGCGTTTTCGCCGGCGCAGCTGCCGGATCTCTGGCGCTTCCTTGATGCCCTGCCGCACCGCTTCAGCTATGGCGTTGAAGTGCGTCACGCCGCGTTCTTCGCCAAGGGCGAAGCGGAGCGCGTCCTTAACCAGGGCCTGCAACAGCGCGGCGTCAATCGGGTGGTGCTGGACAGCCGTCCGGTCCACGCCTCTACCTCGCAAAGCCCCGCCGCGCGCCATGCGCGCCAGCAAAAGCCGCGCGTGCCGCCGCACGCTTTACGCACCGGCTCGCGGCCGATGGTGCGCTTTGTCGGCAGCGACGATGTGGATGAGAGCGAGCGATTTTTCCAGGTCTGGCGCGAAAAGCTGGCACAATGGCAGGCAGAAAGCGATCCGCTGCTGTTTATCCATACGCCGGATATGGGGCAGGTATTTCCGCTGGTGCGACGCTTATGGCCGCAGCTACAGGCCATTGACGCCGGTATCGGCGCTGGACCGGCCTGGCCGCAGCAGGAATCGCTGTTCTGATTAACGAGGATAAGCATGGTAAGCGCGTTATATGTGGTACTGGGTGTCTTTTTAATTATGAAGTTCGCGCTGGACGTGGTGCGTTATCGCCGCCACTATCGGGTGGCGTTCGGCGACGGCGGTTTTCACGATCTGCGCGTCGCGATACGCATTCACGGCAACGCCGTCGAGACGATTCCCCTGGCGCTGTTGCTGCTGGTGGTCATGGAGATGAACGGCGCGGACCTCTGGATGGTGCATCTCACCGGCCTGCTGTTTTTTGTCGGCCGTATTGTCCATGCGCAGGGGCTGCGCCGCAGCGCGCTGGCCGGTCGCAAGTACGGCATGATGCTGACCCTGTTTGCGCTGTGCGGCATGGCGGTATTTAATCTTATCTATCTTCCCTGGGAACTGGTGCTGACGCTGCACTAAGCGGCTGCGGGCGTAAAGGATGCAGCCCGCCGCACTTTCTGCCAGAATAGCGCCCTTTCCGATGTCTTTCCGGATTTACTATGTCTGACCGCGATACGCTATTTTCCGCGCCCATCGATAAGCTGGGCGACTGGACCTTTGACGAGCGCGTGGCTGAAGTCTTCCCCGATATGATTCAGCGCTCCGTGCCCGGCTACTCTAACATCATCTCAATGATCGGCATGCTGGCCGAGCGTTTCGTTACGCCCGACAGCCAGGTTTACGATCTGGGCTGCTCGCTTGGGGCCGCCACGCTCTCGGTTCGCCGCAATATCAGGGTGCCCGGCTGCACCATTATCGCCGTGGATAATTCGCCCGCGATGGTAGAGCGCTGCCGCCGCCATATTGACGCCTTTCGCGCCGATACGCCGGTGAACGTGCTGGAGGCCGACATCCGCGACATCGCCATCGAAAACGCGTCGCTGGTGGTGCTTAACTTTACCTTGCAGTTCCTTGAGCCTCCTGCGCGTTTGCAGCTGCTGGAGAAAATCTGGCAGGGCCTGAAGCCCGGCGGCGCGCTGGTCTTGTCCGAGAAATTCAGCTTTGAAGACGCCGAGGTCGGCGAGCTGCTGTTTAACATGCACCATGATTTCAAACGCGCCAACGGCTACAGCGAGCTGGAGATTAGTCAGAAGCGCAGCATGCTGGAGAACGTGATGCTGACCGACAGCGTGGAGACGCATAAGGCGCGGCTGAAACAGGCGGGCTTTGCTCACGCGGAACTCTGGTTCCAGTGTTTTAACTTTGGTTCGCTGGTGGCGTTGAAATGATTGAGTTTGGCCGTTTTTATCAGCAAATCGCCACCGGACCGCTCGCCAGCTGGCTGGAGGTGCTGCCCGCACAGATCGCCGCCTGGCAGAAAGAGAATCTGCATGGCCTGTTTCGCAACTGGGAGAAGTCGGTTGAGCACCTGCCGCTGTTGCAGCCGCAGCATCTCGATCTGCTGCACAGCGTCAGCGCCCAGCGCGACGACCTCAGCGAGCGTCAGCGTCAGGGCATTGAAAAATTGCTGCGCAATCTGATGCCGTGGCGCAAAGGGCCTTACGCCCTTTACGGCACGGAGATCGACACCGAGTGGCGCTCCGACTGGAAGTGGCAGCGCGTTGCGCCGCACATCTCGTCGCTGGCGGGCCGGACGGTGCTGGACGTCGGCTGCGGCAGCGGCTATCACATGTGGCGTATGGTCGGCGCCGGCGCGCAGCTGGTGGTCGGCATCGACCCGATGCAGCTGTTCCTCTGCCAGTTCGAGGCGGTGCGCAAGCTGCTGGGCGACGATCGCCGCGCGCATCTGCTGCCGCTTGGCATTGAACAGCTGCCGGCGCTACAGGCGTTCGACACCGTGTTTTCCATGGGCGTGCTTTATCATCGCCGTTCACCGCTCGATCATCTTTTGCAGCTGAAGAATCAGCTGGTCAGCGGCGGCGAACTGGTGCTGGAAACGCTGGTTATCGAGGGCGATGAGCGGGATGTGCTGGTGCCGGGCGAACGCTACGCGCAGATGCGTAACGTTTACTTTATTCCTTCCGCGCTGGCGCTCAAAAACTGGCTGGAGAAGTGCGGTTTCGTCGATGTGAAGATCGTTGACTATGCCGTGACCTCGACGGAGGAGCAGCGTCGTACCGACTGGATGACCAGCGAATCGCTGGCCGAGTTTCTCGATCCGCAGGATCCCACGAAAACGGTGGAAGGCTATCCCGCACCGCTGCGCGCGGTGCTGGTCGCCACAAAACCCTGATGCTTAGCGGCGAGACAGCGCCAGTTTCGCCGCAAAGCCAATGAACACCATGCCCGTCAGGCGGTCCATCACCTTAAGCACCGCCGGACGGCGCAGATGGGCCGCAAAGAAGTGGCTGCCGCCAATCAGCGCCGCATTCCACACCAGTCCGATCGCCATATGCGTCAGCGCCATCAGGCTGCACCACAGCGGCACGGATGCGCCAGCGGGAATAAACTGCGGCAGAAAGGTCACGTAGAACACGCCGACTTTGGGATTGAGCATATTGCCGAGCAGCCCGCGGCTAAAACAGCTCAGGTAGCTCTGCTGCCCCGTTTCGCCTGCCGCCTCATTCTGCGCCTGGGCGCGAGGGTTTAGCAGTAGCCGGATACCCAGACAGAGCAGATACGCCGCCCCCATCCATTTCAGCAGGTTATAGGCTATTTCTGACGCCAGCAGCAGCGCGCCCAGCCCAAAGCCGACCGCCACGCCCCACACCAGACAGCCCAGAGTTACGCCAAAGGCGGTGGCGGTGGCGCGTCGCCAGCCCTGCGCGGCGGTCGTGCGCAGCACCAGCGCGGTATCAAATCCCGGCGTTAACGTCAAAATCGTGATAGCGAACAGAAAGGAAAACAGCAAGGTCGCAGTCATAGTCATCTCCCTGAGGTCGAACCGCTACCCTAACAAATTTTTAGCAGGAAAACGCCTATTCCGCTTCCGCGGGTCGGTCCCAGTACTGATATTTATAAGCCGCGCTGAGATGACGTTCGATCGTGCCCTTTTCAAACACTTCGGTCTCGTGCAGATAACTCAGGGTGCAGTTGCCGACGTCATCCCACAGCTGACACTCATCCACCGAACGCACCGTGCTGACCGGCGTGGTTGCCGTGCCGTGCAGCTGCCATTCGCGGAAATTTTTATCGTAGGTATAGCGATCTTTGCTGCGCGCCGTGACGGCGCTTACCACCTGTCCCTGTGGATTCCATTGCCAGCTGCTCTCGCCATTGGTCAGCGTATCGGTGCCGCGCGAGACGCTTTTCCTCAGCCGCAGCTGCGCATCGTAGCGGTAGGTCGTATCGGTAAAGCCGCTTTTGCCCATGCTGGTAAATTTATCGGAAGCGGTAACGATATTGCCATGCTGGCCGATCAACCAGCTAATGGTGCCCTGCCGGTTATCGATGACCTGTTCCTGCCCCTCTTTCAACACCTTCACCAGCCAGGCGTATTCCCCTACCCAGCCGCCCTGGACGCGCGCGATATGCTGCTCCATGCTCAGCACGACGTTGTGCTCTTTTTTATCAAAGGTCACGTCGGCCACCAGCAGAATCCCGCAGGGATCGAACTGACCGAGCACCCGTTTCTGCGAGTCGACATCCTTGCCAAACTCGCCTGCGATCACCTGACGCACGGCGCCTTTAGCGCTGCCGCCAAGCATTATCCAGCTGTTGCTGCTGGCGACGGCTTGGCTGTGGGGTCCACAGGCGGCGGCCCACAGTGCGGGCGAGGCGAAAAGCGAACCCAGAACAAGCGCTGCAATCAGAGAGCGTTTCATGGTGTAACTCCCAGAGATCTCAATAACCTGAGTGTAACCGTATTGGCCGAATCTGGCGCGGCCTGGCGTAAAATCGGCGAAAAAATAGCCCGGCAGAATGCGGCTGACGTAAGCGGAACGGGTAAATTGTCCGGACCCGGCGCGGGCGGCAGGCCGTTCAGAGCGTTTACAGCTTTTTACCGCTGTTATTAATTATCAGGGGGAGTCTTTGGTCGCTGCCAGGCGCTGGCCGCCCTGCTGGACAACCCGTTTTTTCAGTAAAAATTTATTAATATGCAGATAAAAAGAACCCCAGCAAGTGACTGGGGTTTGGTACTTGCAAACATCACGTCATAAGGCGTGCTGCGCGGCAAAATCTCGGGTGATTCAGGCTACCCTGACGGTATTTAGCTGCATCACGCTCTTCATGGCCTCGACAACATCGCTATCCACGCAGTAACGGCTGAACTCATCCATTTCGGCGTCGGAACACATGGACACACCGACTTTACGGTAGCGCATCGGTGAAGCGACAAGGCGGCTGGCAGAGCTGTGAACCTCGCAAAGTCCGCTGTCCAGGAACTTTTGCAGATTGCTGAGACGCACGCCAGCACCGGCCATAATGATTGGACCCTCACTCTGTTCATTAAGTTCCTTTAATAATGCAATTCCGTTTTCAGCGCTCTGCTGCTGACCAGAGGTCAGGATACGCGCCACCCCCAGCGCCGTTAGCTCTTCCAGCGCGCGGTTCGGGCTGTGGCAGAGATCGAAGGCGCGATGAAACGTTACCTGCAACCCGTCACACAGCGCCATAATCTGGCGCATACGGGCGCGGTCGATATGCGCGTCTTCATCCAGCATGCCAATAACCAGCCCTGGAAATCCCAGCTCCCGTATTCTCGCCACGTCAGATTTCATGATTTCAAATTCACGCGCGGTGTAGCAAAAGTCGCCGCCGCGTGGCCGCACGATAGGATGAACCGGAATGGATATTTCACGTCGCGCCGCTTCCAGGGAACCAATGGAAGGCGTGAGGCCGCCCTCGCGCGGTGCGGCGCACAGCTCAACGCGATCGGCGCCGGCCTGCTGCGCCGTCATAGCGCAGTCTACGCCGTAGCAGCAAATTTCCAGTAGGGTCATTGATTCCTCCTTTACATGACGTCTGGCTCGACACAGGGCTATCAGTTAGTCTGACAATGAAAATCAGTTTACGTGGAAAACAGAACATGGCATTCAATTTTGACCAACGTATAGACCGGCGTCACAGCGATAGTCTCAAATGGAACAAATATAGTGACCCAGACGTCCTGCCTCTCTGGATAGCGGACACTGATTTTCGCTCTCCCGACTGCATCATCAACGCTCTAAAAACCCGCGTCGAACATGGCGTTTTTGGTTACGGCTCCCGGCCGACCGGTTTGATTGACGCGGCGATCGATCGCTTTGAACAGCGCTACCAGTGGAAAGTAGAGCCTGAGTGGATTGTGGTGCTGCCTGGCGTGGTCAGCGGACTCAATCTGGCGATGCGCGCCTTTACTCAACCTGATGAACGCTCCCTCTCTCCCTCGCCGATCTATCCCCCTTTTCGCGGCGCGGCGAAGCTGGCTGCGCGCGAGCAAATCTATCTGCCGCTAAGGTTAGAGGCGGGACGCTGGCTGATCGACCTCAGCCAGGCCGAGCCGCCGCTCAACGGCAAAGAGAAACTGCTGCTGTTATGCAATCCGCAAAATCCCGGCGGCACCGTATATCGACGCGACGAGCTGGAGGCGCAGCTGGCCTTTGCTCAGCGGCACAATCTGATCGTCTGTTCCGATGAGATCCACTGCGATCTGCTGCTGGAGCCTGGCGCACGGCACATCCCTTTCGCCAGCCTGAGCGAAGATGCCGCGCAGCGCAGCATCACGCTAATTTCTCCGTCGAAAAGTTTTAATATCGCTGGCCTGGGCGCGTCGCTGGCGATTATTCCTGACGCGGCGCTGCGGGCGCGTTTCAGGCAGACGCGGCAGGGCATTGTGCCCGACGTGGATATTCTGGCGCTGGTGGCTGCCGAAGCCGCCTGGCGCGACGGCGATGCGTGGCTTGAGGCGCAGCTCGCCTATCTGCGCACCAGCCGCGACCGCTTGTATGCGGCGGTTAATGCGCTGCCGGGCTTATCGATGGCGCTGCCTGAAGCCACCTACCTGGGCTGGATAGACTGTAGCGGACTGGATGTGGCCAGTCCGGCGCTCTATTTTGAAAAGCAGGGGCTGGGCTTTTCGCCGGGGCGCGATTTCGGCGACGACCGCTTTGTTCGCTTTAACTTTGGCTGCACGCACGCCACGCTGGAACAGGCGTTAACGCGGCTGCATGCCGCGGTAGCCGCGCGCGCTTAACCCGCCTCGCTGGCGACAATCTCCTCCAGCCGCCACGGGTGAAACTTGATCGTCGTTTGCCCGTCGGTGACGGCGAGCGTGGGATTCGGCAGCCGCTCATTTTCTCCCAGCGGCGCGCTGGTTTTGAACGAAATGCCCGGCTGCGTCAACGCTTCATCGCTCAGCAGCGCCATTGCGCGCATCCCCAGCGTTTCATGATCGCCACGCAAGACAATTTCGACATGTTCAAAACCTTCATGCCGGTAGCGCTTCTCGCCAGGCCAGGGCAGTTCGACCACGTCCAGCAGCCAGCCGTTGAGCGGTAAAGGCTGACGCAGTCTGAAGAGACAGATGGGCCGGCCGTTGATTATCGACCGGGAAAACTGCGTGCCGATCTTTGCCAGTCCCTGTTGCCAGCGTTCAGCCGTGCTGTTCTGGTGGCAGCGCACGGCGATATGATCGGCCTCAAGCGCCGCTAAGTTTAATCCGAGGCGATCGGCGAATTGTTGCAGCGATGCGCCAAAGCGCACAAGATCTGACTCCAGATCCGCTAATTCAGGTGGAAATATCGTGTCAGATGCCATGAAACCCCTCTGGTAGTTTAAGGTTTTTAATCAATGAATAGTGCCGCCCGCTCTGCTTTAGGCGCGGTAAAATGATAAGAATCATCCGATTTGGCCGTTATTTTGCGCAAAAACCGTTAATTTTGCGCTTTTAATTCGGATTTATCTCCTCTTCAGGTCCAGCAGATACTAAACAGATGCGACTTAAATTACTGATAAAAGTCAACTTCATTAGTACAATAAGATAACTCTTATTTGCCCGCCAAATCATTGCAGCCACACCCCCTTTCTTATAAATTTGACTCAATACCTCTACAAGGAATGGCTCTATGTCTATGTTAATTGTTGTCGCAGTCCTGATCGCACTGATGGGATTTGCAATTTCCCGCCACTGGAAGGTGCGAGAAGACAAAAGTGTCAAAAATCCTCGCCGCCATCTACGTCGTCGTTAATTTCTCTTCAGGGAAACCGGCCTGACGCCGTTTCCCCGCTCTCTACTGCGCGGTGACTGCTGACGCAACGAGACATTTCACGTATACTTCCCCTCTTCTTTTTTCCATTCTGCGCGACCTGCGGGCGCACTGGCAGAATGACGGCAATGGCTCGCTGTATGGCAGACGGGTCTTTTAGCACATGAAGGTAACGCGGTGAATATTCAGGCTCTTCTTTCCGAAAAAGTCAGTCAGGCGATGATTTTAGCTGGTGCGGCGGCAGACTGTGAACCCCAGGTTCGTCAGTCGGCTAAAGTTCAGTTTGGGGATTATCAGGCGAATGGCATCATGGCCGTCGCTAAAAAGCTGGGTCAGGCACCACGACAGCTGGCTGAAAGCGTGCTGACGCATCTTGATCTGCATGGCATCGCCAGCAAAGTTGAGATTGCCGGACCGGGCTTTATCAATATTTTCCTCGACCGCGACTGGCTGGCCGCCCAGGCGAAACAGGCGCTGTCGCAGCCGCGTCTGGGCGTGGCCGCCGTTGAGCCGCAGACCATCGTTGTTGACTACTCCGCGCCCAACGTGGCGAAAGAGATGCACGTAGGCCACGTTCGCTCCACCATTATCGGCGATGCCGCCGTGCGTACGCTGGAGTTTCTCGGCCACAAGGTGATCCGCGCCAACCACGTTGGCGACTGGGGCACGCAGTTTGGCATGCTGATCGCCTATCTGGAAAAGCAGCAGAACGAGCATCACGAAGCGATCGCGCTGGCCGACCTCGAAGCCTTTTATCGCGAAGCGAAACGCACCTACGACGAAGATGAAGCCTTCGCCGAACGCGCGCGCGCCTACGTCGTGAAGCTTCAGGGCGGCGACGAATATTGCCGCACGATGTGGAAGAAGCTGGTTGATATCACCATGAGCCAGAACCAGAAGGTTTATGACCGCCTGAACGTCACCCTGACGCGCAAAGACGTGATGGGGGAAAGCCTCTATAACGATATGCTGCCCGGCATCGTCGCCGATCTGCGTGAGAAAGGGCTGGCGGTGACCAGCGAAGGCGCGACCGTGGTCTTTCTGGATGAGTTCCAGAACAAAGAAGGCGAGCCGATGGGCGTCATCATTCAGAAGAAAGATGGCGGCTACCTCTACACCACCACCGACATCGCCTGCGCCAAATATCGCTACGAGACGCTGCACGCTGACCGCGTGCTCTACTACATCGATTCCCGTCAGCACCAGCATCTGCAACAGGCGTGGACCATCGTGCGCAAAGCGGGCTACGTACCTGAATCCGTGCCGCTGGAGCACCATGCGTTCGGCATGATGCTGGGCAAAGATGGCCGTCCCTTTAAAACCCGCAGCGGCGGCACCATCAAGCTGACCGATCTGCTGGAAGAGGCGCACGATCGCGCGCTGACGCTGGTGCGTGAAAAGAACCCGGAGATGAGCGAAGCCGAGCTACAGCAGCTGGCGGAAGTGGTCGGCATCGGCGCGGTGAAATATGCCGATCTGTCGAAAAGCCGCACCACTGATTATATTTTCGACTGGGATAATATGCTGGCGTTCGAGGGCAATACCGCGCCTTATATGCAGTATGCCTATACGCGCGTGCTCTCTGTATTCCGTAAGGCCGGTGTCGACGCTGACACTCTTGACGCGCCGCTGGTGATTACAGAAGATCGCGAAGCGCAGCTGGCCACGCGCCTGTTGCAGTTTGAAGAGACCATTACTCAGGTGGCGCGCGACGGCACGCCGCATGTAATGTGCGCCTATCTCTACGACCTGGCGGGGCTGTTCTCAGGCTTCTATGAGCACTGCCCGATCCTCAGCGCAGACGATGACGCCACGCGCCAGAGCCGCCTCCAGCTGGCCGCGCTGACCGCGAAAACGCTGAAGCAGGGTCTCGATACTCTGGGCATTAAAACGGTAGAGCGCATGTAACAAACGGCCGAAGGGCCTGATACGCCGCTGGCAGGGATCGGCCTGACACGGCGCGTCGGCCCGTTTAGCGACGCAACGAGACGGCGCGCGCAGAGAAGCTACAGGCGACGCTGCCCTCGCGCCAGGCTATCCGCTTCTGCCTCTTTTCTGCCAAAAAACCCCGCCGCAGCGGGGTTTTTTAATTCTGATAATTCACCATCACTTCGCTGCTCAGCACCCGCAAGCCCGGCGGCAGCGCGCCCTGACCTGCTACGCCAAAGACCATATGCAGCGTTTCGCCCGCATCAAGATGAGCCAGTTCGCGCGTTATGCCGCTGCCGCCTTCCAGCGTCGCACAGCGCTGCGTGCCGCACAGCTTCACCTGTAATCCTGCTGGCGCAGGCGCGGTCAGCTGATAGCGCCAGTTGATCGCCTGCACCGCGCCGGAAACGCCCGGCGGCGGCGCCAGCGGTTTTGATTTGACCCAGCTGCCGCGCTGGCTGAGCGCCGGACCGCTGACGCTGGCGTGCCACGCGCCCGACGCGGCCCAGAGCGGCAGCGACGCCAGCATCAGCAGCGCCACCAGCCCGCCGCGCACTATTTGCCTCCAATGGTGGCGGTCATACGGATCTGCCGGTTATCGGTCAGCTCCATATTAGAAAGCACCACCAGCTGCGGCAGGTTACGGCGCAGGAAGCGCGCCAGCAGCGCGCGCAGCGGATGATTAACCAGCAGCACCGGCGGCGCGCCCAGCATCTCCTGTCGCTGAAGCGCGGCCTGCGCCTGCTCCAGAAGCCGATCGGCCAGGCCAGGCTCCAGCCCGCCGCCGCCCTGCAACGCCTGCAACAGCAGACGCTCCAGCGTGGCATCGAGTCCAATCACCTGCACTTCGCTGTTGCCAGGGAACCACTGCTGCGTAATCGCGCGGCCTAACGCCACGCGCACCGCGCTGGTCAGCTCCTGAGGGTCGCTCTGCACTGGCGCGTGCTCCGCCAGGGTTTCAATAATCGTGCGCATATCGCGGATAGAGACGCGCTCGGTCAGCAGATTTTGCAGCACCTTGTGCAGCGTGGTCAGAGAGATTACCCCCGGCACCAGGTCTTCCGTAAGCTTCGGCATCTCCTGGCTGACGCGGTCGAGCAGCTGCTGCGCCTCCTGACGGCCAAACAGCTCGCTGGCGTACTGGCCGATTAGATGATTAAGGTGGGTAGCGACCACGGTGCTCGCTTCGACCACGGTAAAGCCCTGAATCTGCGCCTGCTCTTTCAGCGCGCTGTCGATCCAGATCGCCGCCAGCCCGAACGCCGGATCCACGGTCGCCTCGCCCGGCAGCGTGCCCGCCGCCGTTCCGGGGTTAATCGCCATCCAGCGCCCCGGATAGGCGTCGCCGCTGCCAATCTCTACGCCCTTCATCAGAATGCGGTAGCGCGCAGGCGGCAGCTCCATATTGTCGCGAATATGCACCACCGGCGGCAGAAAGCCGACATCCTGCGCCACCTTTTTACGGATGCTGCGGATACGCCCCAGCAGCTCGCCGTTTTGCGTATTATCGACCATCGGGATCAGGCGATAGCCCACTTCCATGCCCAGCGAGTCTTCAAGCTGTACATCAGTCCAGGAGGCTTCGGTGTTGGCCGGCGTCTCTGAAGGTTTCACCAGGCTACTGCTGGCGGTTTCCGGCTTTTTCTTCGCCTCCATTTCGCGACCGCGCATCCACCAGGCCAGGCCCAGCAGCGCGCCGGTAAACAGCAGGAACACAAAGTTCGGCATCCCTGGCACCAGCCCCAGCAGCCCCAGCACGCCGGCGCTGAGCAGCATGACGCGCGGGTTTTTGAACAGCTGCCCGACCATCTGCTCGCCGACATCCTGATCGGTGCCGACGCGCGTAACGATCACGCCCGCTGCGGTGGAGATCACCAGCGCCGGGATCTGCGCCACCAGGCCGTCACCGATGGTCAGCAGCGTATAGGTCTCGCCTGCGTGACCAATATCCATGCCGTGCTGCACCACGCCTACCAGCAGCCCGCCGATGATATTGATCACCATAATGATGATTCCGGCGATGGCGTCGCCGCGCACGAACTTACTGGCGCCGTCCATCGAGCCGTAAAAGTCAGCTTCCTGGGTGACTTCGGTACGCCGTTTTTTCGCCTCTTCTTCGCCGATCAAACCGGCGTTGAGATCGGCGTCGATCGCCATCTGCTTACCGGGCATCCCGTCCAGCACAAAGCGCGCGCCCACTTCCGCGATACGCCCGGCGCCTTTGGTAATCACCATAAAGTTGATCACCACCAGGATAACGAACACCACGATACCGATAGCGAAGTTGCCGCCTACCAGGAAGTGACCGAAGGCTTCGACGACGCGTCCGGCCGCGCCTGCGCCGGTGTGGCCTTCCATCAGGATAATACGCGTCGAGGCGACGTTTAGCGCCAGACGCAGCAGCGTAGAGAACAGCAGAATGGTGGGAAAGGCGGCGAACTCCAGCGTGCGCTGGGTGAACATCGCGACCAACAGCACCATAATGGAGAGCGCGATATTAAAGGTGAACAGCAGATCGAGAATGAAGGCGGGCAGCGGCAGCACCATCATCGACAGGATCATCATGATTAACACGGGACCGGCAAGCACCTGCCATTGCGTGTCTTTCAGGTTGTTCGGTAAACGCAGTTTTGCGGCCAGGTTAGCCATCGTTTTGCTTCTCTCCTGCAAAGTCCATCTCTGCCGGAACCGGCAGGTTTTTGGGTTTGTTGGGTATCAGGCCGCCTTCGCGCTTCCAGCGACGCAGCTGCCAGACCCAGGCCAGCACTTCCGCCACCGCCGCATAGAGCGCGCCGGGGATCTGCTGACCGATTTCAGTATGTCGATAGAGCGCGCGCGCCAGCGGCGGCGCCTCCAGCAGCGGAATACGATGTTCGGCGGCCACTTCACGGATTTTCAACGCCACCTCGCCCGCGCCCTTAGCGACCACCTTCGGCGCGCTCATCTTTTTCTCGTTGTACTGCAAGGCCACCGAGTAGTGCGTCGGGTTGGTCACAATCACGTCCGCCTTCGGCACATCGGCCATCATGCGGCGGCGCGCGGCGGCGCGCATCGCCTGACGAATACGCCCTTTGACGTGCGGGTCGCCTTCCTGCTGCTTAAATTCGTCGCGGATTTCCTGACGTGACATGCGCAGCTTTTTAAAGTGGCTGTAAAGCTGCCAGAAGACGTCGTACCCCACCATCGGGATCAGCCCCAGAATAACCAGCGCGCAGCAGGCGGCAATCATCTCCAGCCCGTGCATCAGCGCATTGCTGGGCGACTGGCTAATCAGGCGCAGCATCTCCGGCCAGTGCGACCAGATGTACCAGCCGCCTACGCAGCCCACCAGCACCGCTTTCAGCACCCCTTTGAACAGCTCGGTCCAGGCCTGCGCGGCGAACATGCGCGAAAACCCCGGCAGCGGGTTAAGCTTTTTAAAATCCATCTTGATGGATTTGCCGCTGATCACCAGGCCGCCCAGCAGCATCGGCGCGGCGATCGCCACCAGCACCAGGCCGCCCATGAGGGGCAGCAGCGCCATTACGGCCTGGCCGATCAGACTGCTGATATGACCGATAATCAGCTTGCTGTCGCTGACCATACTGTGGTCGAAGCGCAGCCCGGAGGCGACCATCGCCGCGAGCTGACGCGCCATCAGCGTGCCGCCCAGCCACAGGATCATCAGCCCCGCCAGCAGCATCAGCACCGATGTCAGCTCGCGCGATCGCGGAATCTGCCCCTCTTCCCGTGCTTTTTCCAGCCGGTGGGCGGTGGGCGATTCTGTTTTGTCCTCGTCGCTCTCTTCAGCCACGACAAACCTCAGTGGATGGGAATTCTGAGCACAGGATGCCAAAGTACGTCGCGGTTAAAGCGGCGATTAAGCGGAGAAAAAGCGGGGTAATTTCGCCATAAGGCAAACGAATAACGATCGGGCGGCGTAGCGCCGCCCGATCTGAGGCTAAAACCGATGTCAGAAACCCAGGCTATCCAGCAGGTCATCAACCTGATCCTGGTTCGCCACCACGCCTGGCGCATCGGCGTGGATTTGCGGACCATTCAGCAGGCTGGTGCCCTCCTGACGCTTCTCGGCGCTGACTTCCGGCATATTTTCCAGCAGTACCATCAGCAGCTGACGCTCAATCTCCTGAATCACATCCATCATGCGCTTGATAACCTGACCGGTGAGGTCCTGGAAATCCTGCGCCATCATGATTTCAAGCAGCTGTTTGTTGGTAAAGGACGTATGCTCTGGCACGGCGGTGAGGAATTCGCGCGTATCCGTCACCAACTCTCGCGCATCGGCCAGCTCAATCGGGTTTTCAAACCATTGGTCCCAACGTCCTTTCAGCTGGGTTGCCCCGGCTTCCATTTTATCCTGATGCGGCTGCGCCGCTTCGACGCAGTTCAGCGCACGGTCAGCAGCCTGCGCCGTCATCTGCACTACATAGTCCAGACGGTCGCGGGCATCGGGAATGGCTTCAGCCGCATCGGCAATGGCTTTGTCCAGCCCCAGCTCGCGCAGACTGTCGCGCAGCATGCGCGTCAGCGAGCCAATGCGAGCAATGATATCGTGTGCCGAGGCATCCTCAGTTGGTTTCGGAAGGTCGCTCATCACATCTCCTTACATGCCCAGTTTTTCGAAGATCTTGCCTAATTTTTCTTCCAGCGTCGCGGCGGTGAATGGCTTCACCACGTAACCGCTGGCGCCGGCCTGCGCGGCCGCGATAATGTTCTCTTTCTTCGCCTCTGCCGTGACCATCAGCACGGGCAGCTTGCCCAGCGCGGCGTCGGCGCGAATGGTTTGCAGCAGCTGCAACCCATCCATGTTCGGCATGTTCCAGTCAGAAATGACGAAGTCGAAACCGCCTGCCTTCAGCTTGCCGAGGGCATCCACGCCGTCTTCTGCTTCTTCGACGTTATTGAAGCCCAGCTCTTTCAGCAGGTTACGCACGATGCGGCGCATCGTGTTGAAGTCGTCCACCACCAAAAAGCGCATGTTTTTATCAACCATAATTACTCCTGTGTTATCTCGCCCGGCAGGACGGGCCTGTTAAATACGCAGTGCCTGTCCGGCGCTAATTTTTGCCAGCATGTGCTGGCTGATGTTGCCTAAATCCAGAATTTCGCTCACGCCGCCGCTGGCGATAGCTTCGCGGGGCATTCCAAAGACCACGCAGGACGCTTCGTTCTGCGCAATCGTCCAGGCGCCGGCGCGGTGCATTTCCAGCATGCCCGCCGCGCCGTCGTTGCCCATTCCGGTAAGGATGACGCCAACGGCGTTGCGTCCGGCATTGGTCGCCACCGATTTGAACAGCACATCCACCGACGGCTTATGTCGGTTCACCGGGGGGCCGTCATTCAGTTTCACCACATAGTTCGCGCCGCTACGCCCCAGCTCCATATGCATAGCGCCCGGCGCGATATAGGCGTGTCCAGGCAAAATGCGTTCGCCGTCTTCCGCCTCTTTCACCGTAATCTGGCAGAGCTTGTTGAGACGCTCGGCAAAGGATTTGGTAAAGCCCGGCGGCATATGCTGAGTAATCATCAGCGCCGGACTGGTCGGCGGCAGCGGCTGAAGCACATGGCGGATCGCTTCGGTTCCGCCCGTGGAGGAGCCAATCGCAATCAGTTTTTCACTACTGAGCAGCGGACCCGCTTTGAGCGTGACCGGCGCAGGCATTGACGGACGGGCATGCAGTCGTGCACGCGCCGCCGCGCGGATCTTGTCGGCGATCATCTGGCTATAGGCCAGCATCCCCTCGCGAATGCCGAGCTGCGGTTTGGTGACAAAATCCACCGCGCCCAGCTCCAGCGCGCGCAGGGTAATCTCTGAGCCTTTGCCGGTCAGCGACGAGACCATCACTACCGGCATCGGACGCAGACGCATCAGCTTCTCAAGGAAGTCGAGACCATCCATGCGCGGCATCTCAACGTCCAGCGTCAACACCTGCGGGTTGTACTGCTTAATCAAGTCGCGAGCGACCAGCGGATCGGGCGCGGTGGCCACCATCTCCATGTCGGGATGGCTGTTGATGATTTCGGTCATCAGCTGTCGCATCAGCGCGGAGTCATCCACGCACATCACGGTGATTTTGCTCATCGTCTTTCCTTCGTCAGTCCATAGACGGTTTGCCCGCGCAGCCAGAACTCTTTGCTGATCTGACTAAAGTTCTCTGAGTGACCGGCAAACAGCAGACCGCCCGGCTTCAGCAGGGGAACAAACCGACGCAGAATCTTCTCCTGCGTCTCTTTATCGAAATAGATCATCACGTTGCGACAAAAAATTGCATCGAACGGACCTGGCAGCGACCACTCGTTAGCCAGCAGGTTAAGCTGGGCGAAGCTGACGCTGTTCGCCAGTTCCGGCCGCACGCGCACCATGCCGGCATGCGGCCCCGTGCCGCGCAGGAAAAAGCGCTGAAGCTGCTGCTGTGACAGGGTGCGCAGCTCCTCCTGGCGATAGACGCCGGAGACCGCTTTTTCCAGCACCTGGGTATCGATGTCGCTGGCGTGCACCTGAAATTTTCCCGGTCCGCTACCCAGCGTTTCCGCCAGCGTCATGGCGATGGAGTAAGGCTCCTCGCCGGTCGAGGCCGCCGCGCACCAGACGTTAAAGCTGCCGTTGCGCTTGCGCGCATGGTCCGCCAGCACGGGAAAATGGTGCGCCTCGCGAAAAAAGGCCGTCAGGTTGGTGGTGAGCGCGTTAATAAAGGCCTGCCACTCTGCGCTGTTGGCGTCGTTCTCCAGCAGCGCCAGATAGCGGCCAAAATCATCAATATTCAGCGTGCGCAGGCGACGCACCAGGCGGTTGTAAACCATCTCACGTTTATGATCGGCCAGCACAATGCCTGCGCGCTGATAGATCAGCTGGCTGATACGACGAAAATGTGTATCCGAGAGCGGCAGACGCTGCACCATCTGGGAGAGCAGCGTTGTCGCTTCGTTTTGATCCAGTAACGTCGATTTCTTCATTTCAGGTCACCTGGCACCGTACTTCACTGATTAAATTTTGCTGCTATGCCGGTCGGCGCTGCCGCCGACCGGCCATCCAGGCGATTAAAAGGTTTCCCAGTTTTCGTCACTGCGGACGACCGGCGCGCGCGAAGCGGCTACCGGAGCATCCAGACGCGGATTTTTCGCTGCTGTAGTTCTGTTAACGGCCTGGGCGACAAATTCTTTACCGATATTGAACACAGAAACTGCCTGTTTCAGTCGGCTGGCCTGATCTTCCAGCGATGCGGCCGCTGAAGCGGACTCTTCCACCAGCGCGGCGTTCTGCTGCGTGACGCGATCCATCTCGGTAACGGCCAGACCTACCTGGTCGATGCCGCGGCTCTGCTCGTCGGACGCCGAAGCGATTTCACCCATGATGTCGGTGACGCGCGTGACCGCACTCACAATGTCATGCATGGTTTCACCGGCGCTCTCTACCAGTACGGAACCGGTATCGACGCGCGCTACGGAATCTTCAATCAGCGCCTTGATCTCTTTCGCCGCCTGAGCGCTGCGCTGCGCCAGACTGCGCACTTCGCCCGCGACCACGGCAAAGCCGCGACCCTGCTCGCCGGCGCGCGCCGCCTCCACCGCCGCGTTAAGCGCCAGGATATTGGTCTGGAAGGCGATGCCGTCAATCACGCTGGTGATGTCGGCGATTTTCTTCGAGCTGCCTGCAATCTCGCTCATGGTTTTCACCACGCCATCCACCACTTTGCCGCCCTGCTGCGCGGTTTCAGAGGCGTTCAGCGCCAGCTGCGACGCCTGACGGGCGTTTTCGGCGTTCTGCTTCACGGTAGCGGTAAGCTGCTCCATGCTGGCGGCGGTCTGCTCCAGCGAGGCGGCCTGCTCTTCGGTACGGGAGGAGAGATCGTTGTTGCCCACGGCGATTTCGCTGGCGCCGGTATAAATCGCGTCTGCGCCGTCACGCACGGTAGAGACGGTGCGCACCAGCTCCTGCTGCATGTGTTGCAGCGCTTCCAGCAGTTCGCCCAGCTCGTTGCGTACGGTAAAGGTCACTGGCTGAGTCAGATCGCCGCGCGCGATATGACGGATCTGCTCAATGCTCTGCTTCAACGGGCTAATCAGCGCGCGGCGCATCAGCGTCCACACCAGCAGGCTCAGCAGCAGCGTGATAATCACCAGGCCGAGCGCCATCATAATCGCGCGTTCATAGGCGTTGTTATTGGCGTCAATACCCTGCTTTGCCAGCACCAGGTTGTAGTTCAGCCACGCGGTGTAATCCTTTTCAAACTTGTCCTGAAAACCTTGCGTCGGCTGATCGACAAATCCTTTGAAATTGCCGGCGCCGAGAAAACCAATCAGCTCCGCCAGCGCGTCGCGGTAGGCTTTGTAGTTTGCCTGGAGGGTCAGCACGTTCTGGGCGGTTTTACCCTTCTCGGACAAATTGGCGTTGAAGTCAGCAAAGCCCTGGTCTGCGACCTTCAGCTCCTCGTTGGCCAGCGCCACCAGCTCTGACACGGTGGCGCCGGAACCAGCCTGCTGGCTATCCAGCAGATAGCGGACCCCGGCCCGGTTCAGCGTATTGCGCGCCTGAACCAGTGAAACCCATGAGGTGCCCATCGCCTGTTGCAGCGTCGCGAGACGCTGGTTATAAGCAAAATTCTCTTTATCGGCTTTCACCGTGGTAAAAAAAGCGCCTCCGGAAATCAGCTGTAGCAGGACAAACAGCACCAGCACACTTAACAGACCGGAGACAACGCGTACTCGATTAAACATAAACACCTCATTGGTTGGCGGATCGCACCAGTTATCGGCCTTTGTGGAGGGATCTTTATGTCGGCAGCAAGGGGTTGGACCAGCGGCGCATAAAAACAGGCAGGCGCGATCAGGATGCGTTGCCGCGGAGGATAAAAGTCTTAGCCGCCCGCTTCCCTGCGGGCGTATGGGTCAGGATCAGAAGGTTTCCCAGTTGGCGCCGTCGGCGGGGAGAGCCTGGGCTTTTTTAACCGCCGTGGCCGGTACGGCACGCACCGGCGATGGCAGCGCCTGCGCGCTGCGCGGGATGTTAAACACCGCCACCGACTGGCTCAGTCGGCTCGCCTGGCTCTCCAGCGACGCGGCCGCGGAAGCGGACTCCTCCACCAGCGCGGCATTCTGCTGCGTCACGCGATCCATCTCGGTAACGGCCAGACCTACCTGGTCGATGCCGCGGCTCTGCTCGTCGGACGCCGAGGCGATTTCACCCATGATGTCGGTGACGCGCGTGACCGCGCCGACGATGTCGCTCATGGTCTCACCCGCGCTGCCCACCAGCTGCGAACCGGCATCGACCCGATTCACTGAGTCTTCAATCAGCGCCTTGATCTCTTTCGCCGCCTGGGCGCTGCGCTGCGCCAGACTGCGCACTTCGCCCGCGACCACGGCAAAGCCGCGACCCTGCTCGCCGGCGCGCGCCGCCTCCACCGCCGCGTTGAGCGCCAGGATATTGGTCTGGAAGGCGATGCCGTCAATCACGCTGGTGATGTCGGCGATTTTCTTCGAACTGCCTGCGATGTCGCTCATGGTTTTCACCACGCCGTCAACGACGACGCCGCCTTTGCGCGCGGTTTCCGACGCGTTCAGCGCCAGCTGCGACGCCTGACGGGCGTTTTCCGCGTTCTGCTTCACGGTGGCGGTAAGCTGCTCCATGCTGGCGGCGGTCTGCTCCAGCGAGGCGGCCTGCTCTTCGGTGCGTGCGGAGAGATCGTTATTACCGGCCGCGATCTCGCCGGCGCCGCTCAGGATGGCGTCGGAACCGTCGCGCACGTCGCTGACGGTGCGCACCAGCGCCTGCTGCATCTCCTGAAGGCCGTTCGCCAGCTGGCTCATTTCATTGCGCCCTTCCGCGTTAATCGGCTGAGTCAGATCGCCGGCGGCAATGGCGCGAATATGCGCCAGCAGCTGATGCAGCGGCTGGATCAAAACCTGGCGCAGGCCATACCAGCAGGCCACCACCACCGCCGTAACCAGCAGCGCAATCGCCGCCAGCAGCCACATCATCTGCGTAAAGGCGCGCTGATTCTGCGCGACGCCCTGTTCAGCAAGCGCGGTCTGTTTTTCCCGCCATTCGCTATAGGCGGCCTGCATACTGTTTTGCGACTGTTCAATATTAAAGCGGAACATCCCCTCCAGATCGCGCGCCTTCAGGCGATCCAGCATGCCGACCAGACCTTCATGATAGCGGGTGTACTGCGCTTCCAGTCGGTCGCGCAGCGGGATCTCCAGCCCTGGCGTGCCAGGCAGATCGTAATAGATTTTGAACTGCCGCTCGGCCTGCGCCAGCTGCTTTTCAGTTTGTCTGACCAGCTCATCAAGCTGACCGCCGTTGATATCGGCCGCCGTGCTGCTTTGCAGGCGCAGCATGGCGCGATTGAGCGTAATACGCGTCTGGTTCAGGGCAATCCAGGCATCGGTCATTGCCGTGACGTTCCGGTTCGACGTCTGCGCCAGCGCAAAGGCGTCTTTGTCCTTGTGTAGCGCAGACCAGAACAGTCCGCCCGACATGAGCTGTAGCAGGCTAAAGATAGCCAGCACGGCGATCAGGCTGGTCACCACTTTGATGCGTTTCAATATATATTCTCCCCAAAAGTCATTTAAGAACGTGCAGCCTCTCTATCGGCGCGACCCTGGCGGAACTGAGCATATTTAACTGTTTTTACAGTTATGTAGGTATTGAAAGCAGGCGTTCAGGCTGAACGGCGTCAGCCAGGGAGGAAATGCCAGGCCTAACGCCTGGCATTAAACAACGACAAACAGGTTGAGTCAGCGGCTCAGCGCACGGCGCTGACGAAGTCGATTAAAAGGTTTCCCAGTTGGCGTCGCCGGCGGGCGCGGTCAGCGCCTTACGCGGAGCGGCAGCGGTCTGGCTTAAGGCCGGAGCGGCAATCTGAACGTGACGCGTGCCGACAGCGGCGGCGGCGCGCGGGACCCTGAACACGGCGACCGACTGGCTCAGGCGACTCGCCTGTGACTCCAGCGACGCCGCGGCGGCGGCGGACTCTTCCACCAGCGAGGCGTTCTGCTGCGTCACGCGATCCATTTCGGTCACAGCCTGACCGACCTGATCGATACCGCGGCTCTGCTCGTCGGACGCCGAGGCGATTTCACCCATGATGTCGGTGACGCGCGTGACCGCGTTAACGATGTCGCTCATGGTCTCTCCGGCGGTGCCAACCAGCTGCGAGCCGGTATTAACACGATTCACCGAGTCTTCTATAAGCGCCTTGATCTCTTTCGCCGCCTGAGCGCTGCGCTGCGCCAGACTGCGCACTTCGCCCGCGACCACGGCAAAACCGCGTCCCTGCTCGCCGGCGCGCGCCGCTTCCACCGCGGCGTTAAGCGCCAGGATATTGGTCTGGAAGGCGATACCGTCGATCACGCTGATGATGTCGGCGATCTTCTTCGAGCTGCCTGCGATGTCGCTCATGGTTTTCACCACGCCATCCACCACATTGCCGCCCTTCTGCGCGGTTTCCGACGCGCTCAGCGCCAGCTGCGACGCCTGACGGGCGTTTTCGGCGTTCTGCTTCACGGTAGCGGTAAGCTGCTCCATGCTGGCGGCGGTCTGCTCCAGCGAGGCGGCCTGCTCTTCGGTGCGTGCGGAGAGATCGTTGTTGCCCGCCGAAATCTCGCTGGCGCCGGTAAAGATGGCGTCGGAGCCGTCGCGCACGTCGCTGACGGTGCGCACCAGCGCCTGTTGCATATTATGCAGACTGGCTGCCAGCTGGCTCATTTCGTTGCGGCCCTGCACCTGAATCGTCTGGGTCAGATCCCCCTGCGCAATCTGCTGAATGTGCGCAATATTCGTGTTCAGCGGATTGATCAGAATGCGACGCAGTCCGACCCAGCACAGCGCGATCGTCACCACCACCAGCGCCATGATGGCGCCCAGAATCCACAGCATACGCGTGTAGGCGCTGGCATTTTTCTCTACGCCCTTTTCAGTGAGTTGCGCCTGATTAATGCGCCAGTCGGTATAGATCTTCAGGAAGGCGCTCTGATTCGGCGCCACCGGCACCTTGCCGGCTTCAGAGAGATTGTTGGTCTCCAGCGCCGTCTGCATTTGCACCAGCGCGGTAGCATAGGCGCCATAGGCGTCCATCAGCTGATTGTTCAGCGCCGCGTTTTGTCCAGGCGTATCCGGTATTTTTTTAAACAGCTCAAAGTTGGCCGCCGCCGTTTGCTGGAACTTTTGACTGTCGGTAAACAGCGAGGCAATATCCGGCGCTTTGCCATCCACCTTGCTGTTGGCGATGCGCAGCTGAATACGCGTCAGCACCACGCGACTCTGGTTAAGACTCATATAGGCGTCGTTCAGCGCCTGAAGATTCTTACCGGCGAGCTGAGAGACGTTGAAGCTGGTTTTATCATCGCTTAATGCCGAGAAAAACACCGCTCCTGAGAAAGCCTGGAACAGGCCAAACAACAGTAAAACCAGCAGTAAACTGGTGACTACGCGAATTTTAGTTAACATAGAAAGCCCTGGGAAAGTAGGAGATAAAGCAGGGTTATTATCGGCGCGAAGCGGGATTAATTTAGCGCGCGGCAGAGGAAAAAGTTGATCTTTCTTTTTGATTTTAAAAGGAAATAATAACGGGCCGGTGCCATACCGGCCCGTTAACAACGCTCAGGCGCTTTGCAGCGATTCCATCAGCGCCGTCTTTGCTTACGCGCTGCGCAGCGAGTCCATCAGCGCCATCTCTTCGCTGCTCAGCAGCTTTTCAATGTCGACCAGAATCAGCATACGGTCGCCGAGCGCGCCAAGACCGGTGAGGTATTCGGTGGACATAGTGACAGCGAACTCCGGCGCCGGGCGGATCTGGTCCTGCGTCAGCGACAGCACGTCAGAAACGCCGTCTACCACGATGCCCACCACGCGGTGTTCCAGATTCAGCACGATCACCACGGTATTGTCGTTGTATTCAACGTCCGGCTGGGAAAATTTCACGCGCAGATCGATAATCGGCACGATCACGCCGCGCAGGTTGGTGACGCCCTTGATAAAATCCGGCGTGTTGGCGATGCGCGTGACCTGATCGTAGCCGCGAATCTCCTGCACTTTCAGAATATCGATACCGTACTCTTCGTCACCCAGCGTAAATACCAGGAACTCCTGGCCGACGGTTTCGCCGGCGATTTTGGTCACGGTTGCCATTCCAGTCATGTTTCTACCCTTTTGTTGTCAGTCAGGCGGCCGCGCCGGCCACACGTTTTTCACGGTTGAGCGATTGCAGCGCCGATACGTCCACGATTAGCGCAACGCTGCCGTCGCCGAGAATGGTGGCGGCGGAGATGCCAGGCACTTTGCGATAGTTGCTCTCCAGGTTCTTCACCACGACCTGATGCTGTCCAATCAGCTGATCGACCAGCAGAGCGTATCGCTTGCCCGCGCTTTGCAGGATCACCACGATGCCCTGAGTCGCCTCGGTTTTCGCGCCCTGCACGTCGAACACATTCCACAGCTCAACCAGCGGCAGATACTCGCCACGAACTTCCAGTACGCACTCCCCGCCCGCCAGCGGCTTCAGCTCTTCGCTGCGCGGTTGCAGAGATTCCATCACGGCGTTGAGCGGCAGGATAAAGACCTCATCCGCCACGCGCACCGACATGCCGTCGAGGATCGCCAGCGTCAGCGGCAGCAGGATACGGATAGTGGTGCCTTTGCCTTGCTTCGAGGCAATCTCCACATGACCGCCCATTTCCTGAATGTTCCGTTTCACCACGTCCATGCCCACGCCGCGGCCCGACACGTCGGTGACCTGCTCAGCGGTAGAGAAGCCCGGCGCGAAGATCAGCATCCCGACCTCTTCGTCGCTCATGTTTTCGCTGACCGGCAGACCTGAGGACAGCGCTTTGGCCAGAATACGCTCGCGGTTCAGGCCCGCGCCGTCGTCAGACACCTCGATGCAGATATTGCCGCCCTGATGTTCCGCCGACAGCGTCAGGTTGCCGGTCGCCACTTTGCCCGCGGCCAGGCGTTTCTCCGGCGACTCAATGCCGTGGTCAAGGCTGTTGCGCACCAGGTGCGTTAACGGATCGATAATGCGTTCGATCAGGCTCTTGTCGAGTTCCGTCGAACTGCCGAGCAGCGTCAGCTCCACCTCTTTACCCAGCTTGCTCGCCAGATCGCGAACCAGACGCGGGAAGCGGCTGAACACGTACTCCATCGGCATCATACGAATCGACATCACAGACTCTTGCAGATCGCGCGCGTTGCGCTCCAGCTGCCCCATGCTGTTCAGCAGGTCGCCGTGCGCGACCGGGTCCAGTTCGCCTGAGCGCTGCGCCAGCATAGACTGCGTGATCACCAGCTCGCCCACCAGGTTGATCAGCTGATCGACTTTCTCTACCGCCACGCGGATGCTGCTGGATTCGCTGCTTTTCGACGGCGCGGCGGCGCGTTTGGCTTCGCGCTTCGCCACCGGCAGCTCGCTGACGCTGGCGCTCTGCGCTGGCGCGGCCTCCACCACCACGGGCGCGGTTGCCGCCGCCGGCTCGGCGACGGTCGTCTCCGCGCCAGGGAAGCGAATCTGCGACTCTTCAATCACAAAGCAGAGCACCGCCACGATGTCATCTTTGCTGACGCCCTCAATACTCGCTTCAAGGGAGTCGCTGCCCTTCACGACATTGCTCAGGCTGCCAAGATTGCCCAGCTCTTCCTGGAGCAGATCGACCTCTTTTTCTTTCAGGCCGACCAGCTGAACGCGCAGACCGCTGCTCACCGGCGCGGTCTCAGCCACAGGCGCAGCCGCCGGCGCGGCGACCGGCAGGCCTTTGGCCTCTAGCGCCAGCTGACGCAGGGCTTCGCAGATATAGTTAAAGCTTTCCGCGTTAGGCTCTTGCGCGGTTTTATAGGCATCGAGCTGTTCCTGCATAATATCTTTGGTTTCCAAAAACAGGTTGATGATGTCGGTGCTGAGCTGCATCTCGCCGCGACGAGCACCATCCAGAATGTTTTCCAGAATGTGGGTAGTTTCCTGCAACACCGTAAAGCCAAAGGTTCCGGCTCCGCCTTTTATTGAGTGGGCGGCGCGGAAGATGGCGTTTAGCTGCTCAGGGTCAGGCTCCAGGGGATCGAGTCCCAGCAGATGCTGCTCCATATCGGCTAACAGCTCATCGGCCTCATCGAAAAACGTCTGGTAAAAATCGCTGATGTCCATGCTCACGGGATCACCTCGGCTGTGAGGGGGCTGCTGTGTTTACCGGGCTGCTGCTTTGAGGCACAGGCGGCGCGGTAATCTTTTCAATGGCCGCCGGATCGCTCACCTGGACGGCGTCGCTCTCGGCGTTCTCTTTTTCAATTGCTGCTTCGGTATCGTGGTTCAATACCAGCAGACTGATGCGGCGGTTAACGGCATCGTTGCCGCCGCGGTTTTTCAGCTTCATGGTGTCGGCCATGCCCACCACGCGCAGTACTTTGCCGCCGTCGAGTCCGCCCATTACCAGCTCGCGACGCGAGGCGTTGGCGCGATCGGCGGACAACTCCCAGTTGCTGTAGCCGCGATCGCCGCTGGCGTACTGAAAGTCATCCGTATGGCCCGCCAGGCTAATGCGGTTGGGAAGATCGTTTAACACCGGCGCGATAGCGCGCAGAATATCCCGCATATACGGCTCGACGTCGGCGCTACCGGTTTTAAACATGGGTCGGTTCTGGCTGTCGATAATCTGAATACGCAGCCCCTCTTCCACCATGTTGATAATCAGATGCGGACGCAGCGCCTTAAGACGCGGGTCGGCCTCAATCAGTTGATCCAGCTTTTCGCGCAGGCGATTCAGGCGAATGTCATCCAGCTTGCGCTTCTGTTCGTCCATATTGACGACTTTTTTCACTTCGCCCTGAATACGCGTCGCGTCGTCCCCGCCGCCGGGGATAGGGCTGTCGCTGTCGCTGCTGCGCTTGCCGCCGGTCAGCGCCACTTTTAGCGGCGTTTTAAAATATTCGGCGATCTGCACCAGCTCCTGCGGACTGGAGATAGAGATCAGCCACATCACCATAAAGAAGGCCATCATCGCCGTCATAAAGTCGGCATAGGCGATTTTCCAGGAGCCGTGGCTGCCTTCGTGGCCTTTATGCTTGCGCTTTTTGACCACGACTATGGGGCGGTTGCCGTTCTTCATGCATTTTCGTCCGAAGTCTGTTTAGCCGGATTCTTCGCGTTACGTACGTGCTCTTCCAGTTCGCTGAACGAGGGGCGCTCGGTTGAGTAGAGTGTCTTACGTCCAAACTCCACCGCAATCTGCGGCGCATAGCCGTTCAGGCTTGAGAGCAGCGTGACCTTGATGCACTGCATCATCTTGGTGGTTTCAGAGCACTTCTGACGCAGCACCGATGCCAGCGGCGAGATAAAGCCGTACGCCAGCAAAATGCCGAGAAAGGTTCCCACCATGGCGTGCGCCACCAGCGCGCCCAGTTCCGCCGCAGGTCGGTCGGCGGACGCCAGGGCATGCACGACGCCCATAACCGCCGCCACGATGCCGAAAGCCGGCAGGCCATCGCCGATAGCAGATAAACTTTGCGCTGGCACTTCACACTCGTGTTCGTAGGTCTCGATCTCTTCGTCCATCAGCGCCTCAATCTCAAAGGCGTTCATGTTGCCGCTGACCATCAGGCGCAGATAATCGGTAATAAAATCCACCAGCTGTTTATCGGCGAGAATACGCGGATAATTAGCGAAGATTTCACTCTGTGTCGGATCTTCGATGTCGCGCTCCAGCGATAACATGCCCTGCTGGCGTGACTTGGCCATCAGGCGATAAAGCAGCGCCATCAAATCCATATAGAGGGCTTTGTTATATTTTGAGCCGCGCATCAGTTTCGGCAGCGCCTTCAGGGTCTTTTTAATCGACTTACCGTTGTTGCCGACCAAAAAAGCGCCAACAGCGGCGCCGCCGATAATTAACAGCTCAGAAGGTTGATAAAGCGCGCCAAGATGACCGCCCACCATCATATATCCGCCCAACACGGATGCGACAACGACGATATAACCCAATATGATCAGCACAAAAACATCCTTACGTCCGTAACGTGTGGGTGGAAGTTAAGCCAGAGAGCCGCAGGCGTTATTCAAATCGTGGGCAAAAAAAAAGCAGCGGGGGTTACCCGCTGCTGGATGCTTTCCACGATGCGAACAAACTTAAACGGCGTGTTTAACCTGTTCATCCAGCAGTTGTGGAAAGGTATCGGCAGAATCGGCAGAAAGTTTACGTCTTTTTACCGCGCGTGACGGCGGCTGGCACAGGCTACAGACGAAGCTGCCAACCGGCTGATGCGCGTGGTTGATGAAGCTGCCGTTACAGCATTTGCAATCGGCCAGTTCCAGCATGCCGCTTTCAACGAAGCGCACCAGCGTCCAGGCGCGCGTCAGCGCCAGCAGCGGACCTTCGTCCGACTGCGGACACTGCTCAAGATAGAGACGGTAAGCTTTGATGACCGCGTCAACGCCGGTCGCCATGCCGGTTTTCAGCATGAACTGCCAGGCGTTGCAGAACATGGAAGCGTGAATGTTTTGCTCCCACGTCATAAACCAGTCGGTAGAAAACGGCAGCATTCCTTTCGGCGGCGGGCTGCCGCGCAGTTCTTTATACAGCTTAATTAAACGACCACGGCTAAGCTGAGTTTCGCTTTCCAGCATTTGTAAACGTGCGCCGAGAGAAATTAATTCCATCGCGAGCTGAATATCGCGCGCTTCCTGGACAATACTTTTTTCGGACATTTACATCGCCCTCTTTTTCGCCGGCGTCTCTTCTTTAGAGACAGTACGCAGCAAACGGCTGGATAATAAAATTCCAGTGTGGATCTGTTGTAAATCATCCACACGAGATTCCTGCGTCAGGCGATTAATAATAGCATGGTCGTTAAAGCGAAACTGACAAACCAACTGATTGGTTTCCGCCAGCTTTACCATTTCAGGTAAAGTTAATTGCGACAATGCATCAGCCATCTCTTCGTCAATTCCGAGGCGAAACATTGCAGAAGCTTTTTCCTGGTTAATTAATCGCTGCGCAAGCAGTAAATACGACAGATTGATATCATAAATATGTTTTAGTAAATCAGATGTACCCATTTTTTCCATCCTGACAGACGCGACGTAATTGCTTTGCAGAAAAAACCCTCTGCGCTTCGGGTTGCTGGTTGGTAAAACTAAAGATGGCAAAAATTTACAGCTAAAAACCAAACGTACTCTGAAGTCAGCCTCATGCTCTCAAGAGCATATTTGCCGTGCCAGTCAAAACCCCAGGGCCATTCTTTTTTTAAATTATCGCGATCTTCCGTGACGTCTTATGAACTTTTTTAAGACTATTCCTAAAACAACGCAAATCTATCCCGTCTGATTTCGACATACAACGACACAGATGTGAAATTTTAGATAAAGTGTGATCTGCGTCACACTTTTAAGGCAAATTTTTTCCAGAATCCTTCAGCATCGCTTTTATTTTGTCTATTTTTTGTTCAGATTTGCTTTATTTCATTAATATTTCGTCCTAAAAAGGGGCTTATTCCCTCTGTAGATATGATGTGTCATCTCCTCCCCTTGCTGGTCGATCTAATATCTTTAACATTGCCCTTAACACCTTATAACCCTCTGCCGCCACAGCAAGAATCAGCATAAAGCACTAAAAAGAGGTCAATTTAATCTTTTGTAAATTAATTACTTAGGGCAAATGTTTCTTGTAGTGAGTAAGGAGAGCGTAAAGCGAAGGGGTGGGAATCTCTCCCGTTTCCGCAACGAAACGTTAACGTTTAAAAGTGGTCGTAAAGCTGAAGGCAAGAGATGTAACCGGCAGTTACATTAGAAAAATGAATGAATGGGGGATTTGACACTTTTGCAAGTCAGAACTATCGGCAGTTTGCTGCCGGACTTTAGGCCTTTGCGTGAAAAAAAGGCATTTTAATTTGAAAGTGGCGGTTAAATCCGCAGGCGCGGAGAGAAACAGAGACGGGCTGCCGGCAAAAAGCGTTAGCGCCGCTGTTAAGATAATGGTGGGATAAAAAACAGCGCGGCGGCCAGCATTAGCGACCGCCGCAAGGATCAGGCGAGTTTAGGAAAGGTGGCTACCTTATTTACGGTGCCATGATCGTCGCTACGCGGCGAGATTGCCCACAAGTCTTTCAGGAAACTTTCACGCCAGTGAGTGATGTCATTCTTACGCAGTGTCGCCATCATGTCGTTGTAGCGTGAAATACGCTCCGTGCGCGGCATGGTAAGCGCCTTATTCAGCGCGGCCGCCACTTCGTCACGATCGTAAGGGTTAACGATCAGCGCGGATGTCAGCTCGTTGGCCGCGCCGGCAAAGCGCGACAGCACCAGCACGCCCGGATCGTCCGGGTCCTGCGCGGCGATATACTCTTTCGCCACCAGGTTCATACCGTCACGCAGCGGCGTTACCAGACCCACGTCAGTCAGACGGAAGATTTTCATTAACAGCCGGCGGTCGAAATGCTGGTTAAGATAATAGAGCGGCGTCCAGCCCAGCGTGCCGTATTTGCCGTTAATGCGCCCTGCCTCGGTCTCCAGCTGATGTCGAATATCCTGATAGGCCTGTACATCGCCGCGAGACGTCGGGGCAATCTGCGAATAGCGAATTTTGCCGCGATGCTCCGGGAAGTTTTCCAGCAGCGCTTCGTACGCCAGAAAACGTTCTGGCAAGCCTTTTGAATAATCGAGACGTTCGCAGGCGATAATGTTTTTCGCATCCCCCAGCTCACGCTTCATCGCCGCCATTTTTGGCGGCAGCGGACCTTCCGCCATCTCTTTAATGCTGTCCGGCTCGATACCGATCGGATAGACCTCGGTCATAAAGGTATTGCCAAAGGCGCGATGTTTTTTATCGCCTTTATTTTGCAGCTGCGTCAGCTGACTCAGACTGTCGAGGAAGGCAACCCGATCCGATTCCGTCTGGAAGCCCAGCAAATCGTACTCGCACAGCATTTCCAGCAGCTCTTTATGCGGCGGCAGCGCGTTGAAAATTTCCGGCGTAGGAAATGGGATATGCAGAAAGAAACCGATGCGGTTATTAATGCCCGCTTTGCGCAGCGCGGCCGCAAACGGCAGCAGATGATAATCGTGGATCCACAAGGTGTCGTCTGGCTTAATCAGCGGCTTCAGGCGTTTCGCCAGCATCTCATTGACGCGGCAGTACCCTTCCCAGGCTTCGCGCTGAAACTGCACCAGATCGAGACGGTAATGGAAAGCAGGCCAGATAACGGTATTGGAGAACTGGCAATAATAGAGATCATAATCGTTCTGACTCAGCGGCAGCGCGGCGTAAGAGATGCCGTCATGCTCTACCTGCTCGAGTTCGTCTTCCTCTTCTCCGGAAAATTCACTGATTTCCCCGTTCCAGCCAAACCACAGCCCTCCGGTGGTTTTAAGCGCGTCAAGAATACCTACGGCGAGGCCGCCTGCGCTGGCTTTTTTCCCATCAGGAATGGCGATTCGGTTAGATACGACCACTAAACGACTCATAACCTTTACTCCTTACCGACGTTGTCTTGCTTTATTTGTAATAGTAATCGTTCCAGCCATGCATAGACGGCATCGACATCTGGCAGCCGGTAGCGCGCCTGACTGGAACCTTGTCCGACCTTTACGGAAATACCCTGCATGGCGTTGGCCGCGAGAAATCCTTTTTCGTCCGTAAGATCGTCTCCGACAAATACCGGAATGCGTCCGGTAAAGGGCGCTTCCCGCATAAAAGCGCGTACGGCTTCGCCTTTATCTATTCCCTGCGGTTTAATCTCCACCACGCATTTTCCCGGCTGAAGCGCCAGCGCCGGAAAGCGTTTCACGACCTGTTCGGCCAGCTCAAGCACATCCTGTTCATGCTGCATCGCCTGACGGTAGTGCAGCGCGAAGGCCATCCCTTTGGCCTCCAGCAGCGTACCCGGCCATTTCTCCATCGCCTGTTGCAGCTGCTGCTGCAACGCGTCGGCGACCTCAGGCTCCAGGCTAATACGGTGTAGCTCGCCCTGCGCATCGCGGCGCTCGGCGCCGTGTACACCCGCTGCGGGCGCCGCCAGCGGTGCGGCCAGCGCATCCAGCTGGGCGATCGGACGACCGGAAACCAGCGCCAGTGCGCCGTGGCAAAGCGAGGCGAGTTGTTGCAGCTGCTGACGCACGTTTTCAGGAATGAAAACCGCGTCGGGCTGCGGCTGAATAGCGGCAAGGGTGCCGTCTACGTCAAAAAAGAAGGCATAAAGACCGCCGCTTAGCGCAGGAAGCGAGGCATGTTCATTCGCCGCTTGGGTCACTTGTCTTCTCCTGTAGTTAATTCGAGCGCGTGCGATTCGCGGCTTGTCAGGTCAGAGGCCTGGCTCGTCAACGCGCCATAACAGGATGTTTTTGTCGGGGTGAATGTCGGTGGAGGCGTCAACCGGAACGGTTGAGCGGGTTAACGTGCAGAGTAGAACTTGCGGATACCAGCATGGTAAGTCGGGTAAAACACCACAAAATTTTAAAACCGCCACAGACATATCAACCTGACTGAAAACATCGTCGCGATTAAGTGTAGACGGCACTGGCGCTTTTGCCAGTCGCTGCGGGTTTTTTCGCAGCTGAGCAGCAGAATATTCTGCCAATGCCGCTGCGCTTACCTCTTCATAACGCCTTGCGCGGCAAGGGCTAAAGAGGTTAAGGGAAGCGGCAGACCCATTTGATAAATTTAATGGCAAAAGTCGCTAACAGGAGTGCTGCCGCATCTCTTTTGGCTGAGCTGTATACTGGGACCATAAAGGGCCAACAGGAGCGCAGGATGTTTCAGGTATCTGATACGCCGGACGGCGAAATCATTGACGTTATTTCCATTCAGTCTCAGGTAGTTTACGGCAGCGTGGGGAACAGCATTGCCGTACCGGCGCTGCGCCGTCACGGGTTAAGGGTAGTGGCCGTGCCTACCGTACTGCTGAGCAATACCCCCCACTACGCCAGCTGCTATGGCGGCGAAATTCCACAGCCCTGGTTTGAGGGCTATCTGACCGCGCTGGCGGAACGCAATCTCGACGTTGCGGCGCGTGCCGCCGTGCTCGGCTATTTAAAATCCACCGATAAGGCGGCCGCGCTGGCGCGCTGGCTGCGGCTGATGCGCGAAAAAAATCCGCTGATGTCGGTCATTATCGATCCGGTGCTGGGCGATGACGACAGCGGCTTTTATGTCGATCCCGAACTGGCGACGCACTATCGCGAACAGCTCGCGCCGCTGGCTACCGGGCTGACGCCAAATCGTTTTGAGCTTGGCTGCCTGTGCAATGCCCGGCTGGAGAGCGACGCGGAGATTGTGGATGCCGCACGCTCGCTGCTGAGCGCGCAGACTCAATGGGTGGTTGTCACCAGCGCGACGCGCGACGACGCGCGCCATAGTATGCAGGTGTTTTGCGTCACCGCCGATAACACCTTTATCACCGAACATCCCCGCTACGATAACCCGCCAAAAGGGACCGGCGATCTGTTTACCGCCGAACTTACCGCCGGGCTGCTGCGCGCTATGCCGCTGAATGCCGCCGTTGAGCAGGCAAGTCTGTTCGCCCAGCAGTCAGTGCTGGCCACTCGCACGCAGGGCAGACGGGAATTGCAGCTGGCAAGCGCTGAGACAGTGTGAAAAGAGTCTCGCTTCCTTTATGGTAAAGAGACCTCTACTCACTCTGACAGGGTCTCTTAAATGTATAACAACACCTGTAAAACCGTCGGCGTACTGAGCGATGATTTTAGCCATCCTCACACTGCGGCGCTGCTGAATGAAGTGAACCGGCAGCTTAATCAACGGGGCTGCGCCGCGCTGCTGGTCGATACCTCGACAGAGAATCGCGCGAAGCAGTTAGCGCCACTGCTGAGCGCGGCGCTTCATCTTTCCGGCCCCCTCAGTGCGGCCTGTCGCGCGGCTGTTGGACAGAAGCCGCTTGTTACGCTGGCGGCGCTTCAGCTGGACGGTTTCCGCGCCGGCGCGGAGGTGGCTCAACTGCTGCTGGCGGAGGGACACCGGCGTTTCGGCTATTTGCAACAGGCGGGCTGCGCCGATTCTGCGCGCATCGACGGCTTTAGCAGCGCTCTGGCGGCGGCGGATAAGCATCTGGACCAGACCCTTATTGCCGGGAGCCGTCGCGATCGCGAAAGCGGGTATCAGGCGACAATGGCCTACCTGAAACGCGCCCGCGCCTCGGAGCGCATTCAGGCGCTGTTCTGCGATAGTGATTTGCTGGCATTCGGCGCGCTACAGGCGGTACGCGATTTTGGTCAGGGCGCGCATCTTGCTGTGGTAGGCTTCGGCGACAGCGAGGAAGCCGCGGCCTCGACCTGGCATCTGACCAGCTGGGCGCAGCCTGTCGCCTTACAGATAACGGAAGCGTTAAACCGCCTGCTGCTGAATCGCACTGAGAGAGATGGAGCATGGCGGCACGGCGCATTGCAGCTGCGCCATTCGCATCATGGCAAAGCGGTGTTGGGCGAAATGGGCCAGTGCGGCTGCGCCATCCGCCATTAAGTACCCGGCCCGCACAGGCGGGCTTTTTTACGATTTACGCGCCAGCGTCATGCCGCTGCTTTTATTCAGCGTAATTTGCGCGTTGTACTCTTTCGGCAGGCGACGCGCCTGGTAGAAGACTCTTTGCCAGTAAGGGTTATCAAGCGCGGAACGCACTACCCCCTGGCTGACCGACGCGTGGAAAAAGTGGCGGTCAGTATCATAGAAGCCAACGTGCATCCCGCCGCCAATACGGAAAAACACCAGATCGCCCGGCTGCAAATCGCGTGGCGCAATGCGTTTGCCCATTTTCAGCAGTTCGGTGGTGGTCACGCGATCCATCGGCAGGTTAAAGCGATCTTTCAGGGTTCGCCAGACGAATCCAGAACAGTCGACGCCGGAAAGCTCGGTGCCGCCCCACTGATACTGCGTGCCGTGCCAGGTATGCATCTGATCGTGAAGGGCCGCGACGACCGGGATCAGATCGGGTTGATCGCCCAGGCTCTCTTCACCGAACTGCGTATCATTCTGTGCGGAGGTATCACTGGAATGGCGGGAACAGCCGCCAAGCAAAAAGGCAGAAGCTAACACAAGCGTCAGCAGCGGTCGCAGAGTCATCATCGTGTAAGGTGAAACCCTAAGCAGGTTGGCGTGGTAGAGGACTTATAGCGTAATTAAGACATTCGCTAAACCTGCTCCTCTGGCGCTTTACGTTACTTTACACAAGTTGCTGCCAATATGCGCTCTGTGTTGATTTTAAGACAAATTATGGCGCTTAGCGCGACGCCGCCAGGGCTTCAATAACCTGAGTCAGATGCTGTATTACCTGCTGGGCCGCCCGTGATAACTGCCGGGCAGGCGCGCAGCATAGCGCCAGCGTTAACGGCCTCACATGGCTGTCGCGCAGCGGCACAAAGCAGAGCGTGCCGCGATCGACTTCATCCATGACATCCAGCAGACTCAATATGCTGATACCGCTGCCCTGCTTGATCAGAGACTTAATCAGGCGAATGTCATTACAGGTAATAACGTTTTCCGGTTGCAGGCTGTGGCGGCGATAAAGCATTTCAACGCGCTCATGCACCACCAGCGGCGCGCCTGGAATAATATGACGTTCCGCGCTCAGCTGTCCCGTCGAAAGCGACTGACTCGCGCCGAGCGCATGCCCGGCGGGCAGCGCCACGCCAATCGGCAGCTCGGCGAAAGCCATCACGCTGAGGCCGGCCTGGCCCTGCGGATCCAGCACCAGCCCGGCGTCCAGCTCCGCCAGCCTGACCTGTTCGCTGATCTGCGCGCTGTCGTGCACGCTCAGATCGAGCCGCAGCCAGGGATGGGTCTGCGCGATTTGCGACAGCGCATCGGCGATGGCTCCTTCGTTTAACGCCTGAATCAGGCCAAGGCTAACGTGGCCGCGCCGCAACCCCTGAATCTCATCAAACCGCTGACGGGTGCGTTGATATTCGCGCTGCCAGCGCCGCACGTCATCCAGCAGCAGTTCGCCGGCGCTGGTAAGGCGCATCCCGTCCGGCAGCCGTTCAAACAGCCGCATCCCCAGCTCCTCTTCCGCCTGCAGGATTTGCCGGTTAATTGCCGAAGCGGAAACGTGCAGCTGTTCCGCGGCCTTGCGTAAGCTGCCGCTGCGCGCGACCTCAAGAAAGTAGTGAGAAAAGCGTGAAAAAGGAAGCATGGTTTACCTGTACCCTTTTATGCAACACGTCGCTGAAAAAACGATGATGGATCGCCGCGCCCTGCTCTGTCCACAATAGCGTTATTCTGCTTTGCCCTGGAAAAGGTAACCGCTATGAAAACTCCCCTGCCTCCGGCCCACTGTACATTTGAACCTGACGACTGGCTGCGGCTGGCGCGCTGCTGGCATCCGGTCGCGCGCCTGTGCGACGTCGGCCCGGCGCCGATGAAAGCGGTGCTGCTGGACGAGCAGCTGGTGATCTATCGCATAGGTGAGCAGATTGTCGCGGCAAAAGACGTCTGTCCACACCGCGGCGTGCCGCTGACGCTCGGCTTCCACGATGAGCACGGCATTATCTGTCCTTATCACGGGCTGCGCTTTGGCGCAGATGGCCGCTGCAACCGCATTCCCTCCAGCCCTGACCAGCCGGTTCCCGCCAAACTCAACCTGCTCTCCTTCCCGGTTGAAGTACGCTTTGGTCTGGTCTGGGTTTGTCTGGCGCCGGACGAGGAAAATCCCGCGCCGCTGCCAGAGATGCCCCACTGGGAGGATGCCGGTTTCCAGCAGATTAACTGTCCTCCTTTTGACGTGGCTGGCTTTGCCGGGCGTCAGGTAGAAGGGTTTCTTGACGTCGCGCACTTTGCCTGGGTGCACACGGACACCTTTGCCGACGCCAGCAATCAGACGGTGCCGCCCTATAATCCCGTGGAAACCGACTATGGCTTTGCGGTGGACTACTGGAGTTCTGTGTCGAATTACGCGGCAGGCTCAGGGCAGCAGGCGCCGGAGGGTTTTCAGTGGCTGCGTCATTTCGAGATGCATCTGCCCTTTACCGCCACGCTGACGGTGCATTTTCCCGACACGGCGCGCCTCGTTATCATGAATGCCGCCTCGCCGGTCTCGGCGCGTAAAACGCGGATGTTCGCTCCTGTTGCGCGCAACTTCGATCTGCATATTCCGGTGGAGGAGGTAGAGGCTTTTAACCATCGCGTGTTTGAAGAGGATCGGCTGATGGTAGAAACGCAGATGCCCGAACGTCTGCCGCTCGACCTGACGCTGGAGGCGCATATTCCTGCCGACCGCAGCTCTATCGCCTATCGTCGCGGCCTGAAGAAGCAAGGCTATGGCGAGTTTTTCCTGGTATAGCGAGGAGACAAAATGACCACTTTTTCAGTCATTATTGACGGGCTGTCGCGTCAGGGCCGCAACGCGATAGCGCTCAGTCTGGTTCGCGACGATGGTCAACCGCTGCCGCGCTGGGAAGCCGGCGCGCATATTGATGTGCGGCTGGGCAATGGGATGGTGCGGCAGTACTCTCTTACCGGCTCGCCCGCGCGTCAGGATCGCTATCTGATTTGCGTCGCGCTGGCGGCCGACTCGCGCGGCGGCTCACGCTATATTCATCAGCAGCTGCGTCTCGGCCAGTCGCTCACCATCTCCGCGCCGCGCAATCTGTTTCCGCTGTCGGCGGCAAAGCGCGTGGTGCTGGTCGCCGCCGGTATCGGCCTGACGCCCCTGCTGGCCATGGCGGAACAGCTTGAGGCAGAGGGCACGCCCTTTTCGCTCCATTATTACGTCAGGCAACGTCAGGACGCCGCCTTTGCGCGTCGTCTGCTGCGCCCTTTTCAGCACGGCTATACGGAGATCCTGTGCAGCGCCGAAGGCAGCAGCCCGCGCCAGCATCGGCCTGAAGCAATGCGCGCGCCAGAAACCGACGCCCGCCTCTATCTTTGCGGTCCGCACGGTTTTATGACGCATATGCAGCAACAGGCAGCGTCGCTGGGCTGGCGCGCAGAGCAGATGCACAGCGAAGCCTTTGCCCCCGTCGCGTCACCCTCTTCGCAGGCAGAGGATGAGAGCTTTGTGGTCACGCTGGCGTCTTCAGGCATGAGCTGGCCGGTGCCCGCCGATAAAACCATTGCCCGCGTACTGCTGGATAACGGCGTCGACGTGCCGCTGTCGTGCGAAATGGGTCTGTGCGGTGCCTGCCTGACGCCCGTGCTTTCCGGGGAGGCCGATCATCGCGACACCGTGCAGTCAGAGAGTGAAAAATCGGCGCCTCGTCAACAAATTGCACTCTGCTGCTCGCGCAGCCGCAGTAAAGCGCTGGTGATTGACCTGTAGCTTCTACACTTAAAGACATCGCCCCGCAACAAGGAGATGTCATGAGCCAACGTCTGCACAAAACCGCCTTTCCCGTCAGCAAGGCGCGTAAATATCTTGAGCCAGGTCCGGTGCTGCTGCTCAGCTCGCAGTTCGAAGCGCACAGCGACATCATGACGCTTGGCTGGCATACGGTGCTGGAATTTTCGCCGTCGCTGGTGGGCTGCATGATTTCCAGTATGAACCACAGCCATGCGCTGATCCGCGACAGCGGACAGTGCGTACTCAACGTCCCTTCCGCCGATCTCATCGATAAAGTGGTGGCTATCGGCAATAGCCACGGCGACAGGCTGAATAAGTTCGATGCCTTCGATCTTACCGCCGAGCCTGCCAGCGTGGTCAACGCGCCGCTTATCGCCGAGTGCTTCGCCAGCTTTGAATGTCAGCTCTATGACGATTCAATGGTCGATAACTACAATCTGTTTATTTTCGAAATCGTTAAGGCGCACGTCGCGGACGAACCTGAGTTTCCGCCTACGCTGCACTATACCGGCGAAGGACGCTTTACCATTATGAGCGACCGCGTGCTGGATCGCAGCGGCCAGTTTAAACCTGAGATGCTAATTTAGCCCTCTGCAAGCGCTTCTCGCCAGCGGCGGGTTGAAAAGCCCCGCCGCCGTCCTTACTCTCTCTTTCTCGACCTCGACAGGAGTTAAGCATTATGGCAATCGAATACGCAGTGATCGCAGGCGGCTGTTTCTGGTGTACCGAAGCGGTTTTTAAAGATGTGATCGGCGTGGAGTCGGTTGAAAGCGGCTATACCGGCGGCGCGCGACCTAATCCGACCTATGAGCAGGTATGCAGCGGCGCAACCGGTCATGCAGAAGCGATTCGCGTGGGTTTCGATCCCGAAAAAGTCAGCTATGGCGACCTGCTGGACATCAGCTTCGCCACCCACGATCCTACCCAGCTTAACCGCCAGGGCAATGACATTGGGACACAGTACCGTTCGGCTATTTTCCCGGCGACGCCAGAGCAGGAAGCGGAAGCCGTGGCGGCCATCGCCCGTGCGCAGCAGGATCATCAGGATCCGGTGGTCACCACCATTGAGCCGCTGAAAGAGTGGTACCCGGCTGAGGCGTACCATCAGGATTACTGGGACGGCGCAGGCCAGCGCAACGGGTATTGCCTGGCGGTGATCCCGCCGAAGTTACAGAAGCTGCGCAAAAGCTTCGCCAGTCGGGTCAAGAGCTAACGAAAAAGGCGGAGCTGCGGCCCGCCTCTTCTCTGTCAGCCCCGCAAGCGCGGGGCTTTTTTTCAGGCGGCGGAACGACCGCGCTTTAAACCAATCAGCGTCGGGAAAATAAACAGCGATTGTCCCAGACCGCGATTGGTCAGCGACCAGACGGCCACCGAGCAGAGCGAACAGATGCCGACAATGGCCACCGGATAGAGGCTGGCCCAGAGAAATGAGAACCACGCATGCTCAAACAGATGATGGCGCTGTGCGAACAGGATGGCGGACATACCGAAAAATTCAATAAAAATGCGGTGGATAACGTAGATTTGCAGCGTATTACGCCCAATCCAGTTGATATAGCGCATGCTGAAGTGCTGATTTAGCCAGCGGCAGGCCGCCACGCTGACCAGTACCGCAATCACGCACATAAACAGGCTCTTATCCAGACCGAAAATAACGTGTATCCCCGCCAGCGCGGCGAGAATAGCCCAGGGGAGAATATTTTCACGACGCCATTCGCTCAGGCGCAGCATTACCGGACTCCAGAACACGCCCAGCAGGAAGAAGAGGAAATATTGCGCGACGCTTTGCGGTCCCCAGAAAGGTATAATTTTTTCCACGGCAAGGTAGTTGAGCAATACTGCCGCCGCCAGCAGGGCCACTTTATACTGGCGAAATATTTTAGCGCAAAGGAAATATAACCCCAGCCCATAAAGATACCATGAGGTACTCATCGCCATAAACGTCAGCTTTAAAAACTCGAAAAGCGAACCCGCATAGGCGGCATTAAGATTTTGCGAGATACGCTGGCCCGTAATTTCCGTTGAGATGCCGACAATGGACCACCACTGAATAAACCCCCACAGAATATAGAGATAAAACAAATTAGTGATGCGGCTGGTAAACACCTGCTTCCAGGGGCGATTAAGCACGCCATTGGTCGCCAGCAAACCTGACACAAAGAAAAAGGCGGGCATACGCAGCGGTGATAATACCGTGTTGAACTGAACCCATATTTCAGCGGGTATCCAGCCTGCTGTAAGATATTTTAGCGTGCCCTCAAATCCAGGGAGCACCGTATGATACAGCACGACCAGCAATATGCAGGCACCCTTAAGGGTATTAACCCACACTATTTCATCTGACTTAGCGTTGCTCATGATTTGACTCCTGCTGTGTAGGTCAGAAATGCAAAACGGAAGGAAGAGAATTGACGTACAACTTTTAGGATTATTTGGCGATTATTCTCGATTCCTTTGCGGCTGACTCTAGCGAAAGTCTTAAAAGTTTCAGGCTGGACCTGAATTGACAGGACGTTACTCGCTCTGACTTTTCCTGACACTCAGACACCATAAAAGCTTTTTAGTTTGGCTTTAATCACTAAGCAGCAGAAATAACAATTTAAGATAAGGCTAAGCCTGACCTGCAAATAGGAGTAAAGCCAGCGTGTAAAAACCACAGATGGCTATACCAGAGAAATAACGAAAATCTTTGCACCAAATGGATTAAGAAATACCAGAAAGATGTGGTAGGGAATGCGACGAATAATAAAGCGTAATGCCAACAGCAGCGTGGTCTTATTCCGGAATCAAACGCTTTTATACCGCCGTGCCCCGCCCTTGTTAAAGGACCAGACACGGCTGAGCACAGATTAACGCTCTGTTGTCAGAGAGGCGGGAACGGGTTTGCGCAACAGGCGCGGATAGATAAACAGCAGCCGTCCTGGCCCGCGGTTGAGCAGCGACCATGCCAGCAACGAGACGGTGACGCAAATAGCGACGCCGCACAGGGGCATTAACAGCGCCCAGCTCCAGCTGAATACCGCGTTGCCGAACCAGCCGTAGCGCAGCGCCAGGGCAAGCGCGCTCAATCCCAGCAGTTCGATAAAAATACGGTGCAGCACGTATATTTGCAGGGTGTTGCGCCCTATCCAGTTCAGCCAGCCCATATTGAAACGCTCGTTCAGAAAGCGGCACAGCACAATGCCAGACACAATCGTCAGCAGGCTATAGAAAGGGTTCTTATAGCTGCCCGCCAGATGATGGGCCACGCCCAGCGCGGCGATCCCCGCCAGCAGGAGCAGATGCCGTGGCTCCAGCCTGCTGACCGCGATCAACGACTGACTAAAAAACACGCCGAGCAGAAAGTAGAGATAGTTTTGCGCCACGCTTGCCGGTCCCCAGCCGGGGATCAGACTCAGCTGGGCCGCATAGCTGGCGAGGATCGCCAGTATCACCAGCGCCATTTTCTGCCGATGAAACAGTTTGGTCACCAGAAAGAAACCCGCCAGCGCGTAGAGATACCACAGGCTGGTCATCGACAGCAGAAGCAGCTTAACGAACTCCAGCGGCGAATCGGCGTAAGCGGCATTCTTGGTCATGGACAGGCGTTCGCCCAGATGGGTGGCAATATAGTGAATACTCAGCCACTGAATGACGCCCCACAGCAGATAGAGATAGAGAATATTGCTGAACTTTTTGGTGAAGACCTCGCGCCAGCTCTTTTTAATCACGGAACTGGATGCCAGTAAACCTGAGACGAAAAAGAAGGCCGGCATGCGTAAAGGCGAAAGGTATTTGTTAAAGGCCACCCATATTTCGCCGGGCAGCAGGCCGGCGCTCAGATAGTGTAACGAAGGCGCAAAGGTGGTGATGATGGTGTGATGCAAAACCACCAGCAATATACAGCCGCCTTTTAGCGTGTTGATCCACAAAATTTCCTGTTGGCGAGAGGTATGCATAGCGATGACCTGACGTAATGAATTTGTAAAGAATTATTTATATTTCAGGCATGGCAATAACCAGGCGAAATCCCAAAAAAGCGCAACCGCAGCATTGACCGCAAAAGAGTGAAAATTTAGCCATAAAAATCAAAACATTACGAATATATCGGCAGAAGGGTTTCGGATAATGCCTGGAAGAGAGTGTCAGGAAAGGTAAATACGCCTCCGCAGAGGCGTATGGATTACTGGTTGAGGAATTTATCAAGAAACTGACGGGTGCGCGCCTGCTGTGGATTGCTGAACAACGCTTTTGCCGCGCCCTGTTCGACAATGCGCCCCTGATCCATAAAGATCGCCCGGTCCGCAACGTCACGGGCAAAGCTCATTTCATGGGTAACGATCACCATGGTGCGTTTTTCCTGCGCCAGCGCGCGGATGGTATTAAGCACCTCGCCCACCAGCTCCGGATCCAGCGCCGAGGTTGGTTCGTCAAACAGGATCACCTGCGGACGCATCGCCAGCGCGCGTGCGATGGCGACGCGCTGCTGCTGGCCGCCGGAGAGCCGACGCGGAAAGCTGCTTTCTTTGCCCTTCAGCCCCACCTTCTCCAGCAACGCGCGCGCGCGCGTTTCAGCTTCGCTTTTGGCTTCGCCTTTAACGATTACCGGCCCTTCAATAATATTCTCCAGCACCGAGCGATGAGGAAACAGATTGAAGTTCTGGAAAACAAAGCCCACCTGCTGGCGCAGTTTGCGCACCTGCTCTTTCTGCTTTGTGTGCGCCAGCCTGGCGTCAATGGCGATCTCCCCTACCTTGATGGTGCCGCTGTCCGGCGTTTCCAGCAGGTTAACACAGCGCAGCAGAGTGGTTTTTCCCGATCCGCTGGGACCGATAATCGCCACCACCTCGCCTGACGCCACCTCAAGATCGATGCCGTGCAGCACGGTCTGACCGTTAAAGGTCTTCACCAGCTTGCTGATTTCAATGGCGCTCATTTCGCCTCCTCATCCTGACGGTTGACGTGTTTTTCCAGCCGGTTTTGCAACGCCGACAGCACGGTGGCCATCACCCAGTAGATCAGCGACGCCGCCAGATACATAGTAAATACCTCCAGCGTACGGGAAGTAATCAGCTGAGCCTGGCGGAACAGCTCCGGCACCTGAATGGTGGCCGCCAGCGAGGTATCTTTTACCAGGCTGATAAAGCTGTTGCCGAGCGGCGGCAGCGCAGTGCGCGCCGCCTGCGGCAGGATCACCCGGCGCAGCGTCTGCCAGCGGGTCATACCGATGCTTGCCGCCGCTTCCCACTGTCCACGTTCGATGGCGGAAATGGCGCCGCGCAGCGACTCTGACGCATAGGCGGCGGTATTCAGGGAAAGACCAATCATGGCGGAGGGAATGGGATCAAGCTCGATGCCGAACTGCGGCAAACCGTAGTAGATCATAAACAGCTGGGCGATCAGCGGCGTGCCGCGAAACACCGAGACGTAAAAGCGCGACAGCAGGCTAACCGGCCAGAAGTGCGACAGCCGCATCAGCGCCAGCACAAAACCGAGCACCAGGCCGAAAAACATGCCGCCGATGCTCAGTTGCAGCGTAAAGAGCGCGCCCTTAAGTAAAAATGGTGCTGAATCCAGCACCAGTTTGAGGCTTTCCTGCATTACTTAGTCACATCCGCGCCAAACCATTTTTCAGACAGTTTGGTCAGCGAACCGTCTTTCTGCATTGCCGCAATGGCCTGATTGATGGCATTAAGCAGATCGGTGTTGCCTTTACGCAGCGCCACGCCTGACTCCAGACGCGAGAACGGCGCGCCCGCTACCGCCATGGTGTCGCCGGTTTTTTTTACCAGATCCAGCGCGGCCAGGCGATCGACAAGGATCGCGTCCACACGGCCAGAGCGCAGATCCTGATACTTCGTCGGGTCGTCGTCATAGGTGCGAATATCGACGCCTTTCACATTGTCGCGCAGCCACTGCTCATAGTTGGATCCCAGACCAACGCCGACCCTTTTGCCTGACAGATCCTCAGGTTTGGTGATGGATCCCGCTTTGGCTTTCATCGTCAGCGCCTGTACGCCGGAAATGGTATAGGGGGTTGAAAAGTCGTACTTCTTCTTACGCTCTTCAGAGATGGTCACCTGATTGATCACCACGTCGATACGCTTTGAATCCAGCGCCGCCAGCATCCCGTCCCACTTGGTCGGTTGCAGTTTAGCTTTCACGCCCAGGTGCTGCGCCAGCTGCTGGGCAAATTCCACTTCAAAACCGGTAAGTTTGCCGCTCTCGTCCTGAAAGCTAAACGGCGGATAGGTGCCTTCGAGACCCACACGCAGCTCGCCTTTATCTTTAACCTGCGTCAGCAGGTTTTCTGCTGCGTGCGTCTTGAGGTTAACGCCGGCCACCAGCGCCACCGCCATTACGCCCATCGCCAGATGGCGACTAACACGAGAAAAAATCATATTTACCCCATTTATTAGTATGTGATGTGTGTTATCAGGCAGCGCAGGTGCGACGCCCGGTCTTGCGGTAATAACTCGCGAAGTATAAACGCTTTTTTTCAGCCTGCTCAGACCGAAGGATGATAAGCAAATAACGCCGGCGCGCCGCCGGTATGCACAAACAGCAAGGGGCCTTCACGGCGGAAACGGTTCTGGGCGATCCCGTCCAGCAAACCCGCCATTGCTTTGCCGGTATAGACGGGATCGAGCAGAATCCCCTCCAGCTTCGCCAGCAGTTTTACCGCCTCCATGCCCTCTTCATTCGGCTCGCCATAGCGAGGCGCAAAATAGTCATCCCACAGAGTGACGGGCGCGCTACTGGTCACCTCCAGCTTGCTGATCAGCTGCTGACGCAGGCTGTCCACTATCGGCAGCTGCTGCTCCGCTTTACGCGAAACGGTCACGCCGATCAGTTCGGTTTCCGGCAGCAGCTGCTCCAGTCCGACCGCCAGCCCGGCATGCGTTCCCGCGCTGCCTGAGGCCACCACCACGGCGGCGAAATCGACCACGCCTTCGCTCTGGTGCGCAATCTCCTGCGCGCATTCGATATAGCCGAGCGCGCCCAGCCAGTTCGATCCGCCAACCGGCACGATATAGGGACGAAAACCTTGCGCTTCGAGGCGTTCCGCCTGCTCGGCCAGCTGCGTCGCAGGATGCGTTAATGCTTCTACCGGTACGATTTCACATTCAAGCAGATCCAGCAGCAGCCGGTTGCCGTTGCTGAGATAGTTCTCCGCGCGGGTGCCAATCGGGTTTTCCAGCAGCGCCACGCATTTCAGACCAAGCTTAGCCGCGACGGCCGCCGTCTGACGAACGTGGTTAGACTGGATAGCGCCCGCCGTCAGCAGTACGTCAGCCCCTTCTCGTAGCGCATCAGCCGCCAGAAATTCCAGTTTACGCAGCTTGTTTCCGCCCAGCGCGACAGGCGTGACATCGTCACGTTTGATAAAGATGTCGCGGCCGACGTAGTCAGAAAGGCGCGGCAGGTGTTCCAGCGGCGTAGGCGCGCCGAGTAGCTCAAGACGAGGAAACTGATGAATAAGATGTAAAGACAACGCGGCCTCCGGGGCTGTCACAATGATGTCTACAGTGTTGCAGAAGTTACGCGCGGAATCATCTGCCTTCGCGTTTTTAAAAAGAAGGTTGCGATGGATGACCGGATCAATGTGTTTTTTTTATCCGCGGGTAGAGTGGCGGCAGGTTTTTTTCGGAGTCAGGAAAGATGAAGAAGAAAAAGCATACCCCTGTGCCGCACGACGCCGCCTTTCGGCAATTTCTCTCTCAGCCGGACGTCGCCCGCGACTTTATGGACATCCACCTTCCACCAGAACTGCGCGCCATTTGCGATCTCAACACGCTGAAACTGGAGTCAGGTTCTTTTGTTGAGGATGATCTGCGCCATTATGTCAGCGACATTCTTTACAGCCTCAGGACCATCCACGGAGATGAGGGATATATCTATGTGTTGATTGAACATCAGTCCACGCCCGATAAGCATATGGCTTTCCGCCTGCTGCGCTATGCGGTTGCGGCGATGCAGCGCCATCTGGATGCGGGTCATGAGAGGGTGCCTCTGGTGATGCCGGTGCTGTTTTATGCAGGCAAACGTAGCCCCTACCCCTGGTCTACCTGCTGGCTGGATGAGTTTAGCGATTCGGCGCTGGCGGCCAGAATCTACGGCCAGGCGTTTCCGCTGGTAGACGTTACCGTCATTCCGGACGATGAAATCGCGAACCATCGCCGCATGGCCGCTTTGACGCTGCTGCAAAAACATATTCACCAGCGCGATCTGGCGGAGATGCTGGACCGGCTGGTGCCCATGCTGTTAAAGGATTACCTCACTTCATCACAGATAGTATCGCTGGTACACTATATCCTTCAGGCAGGTGAGACAGCGGACGCCGACGCATTTGTTCGGCAACTGGCACAGCAGGTGCCGCGACATGGGGAGATCCTTATGACCATTGCAGAACAGCTTGAGCGAAAAGGCCTGAAAACAGGCATGGAAAAAGGCATAGAGCAAGGCCGACGCCAGGGCAAGCAGGAAGCCAAATGCGAGGTTGCCCGAACCATGTTAAAAAACGGTCTTGACCGTGAAATCGTGATGCAAATGACCGGGCTGACCGAACAGGATCTGGCGCAGCTTTCACACTAGCTAAAGCTTATTCCGGTGTCTCTTTCCTGTTCAGCGGACGCGCTGAATCTCACTCTGAGACGTCTCTGCCGAAGCAGAGACGTTCAGAACAGCAAGGGTCATTGACTAGCTGCGCTGCCAGCCTAAAAATTGATCGTATTTGCGCAAGGCGATACGGTAATTATTGTTTCCTGCGTCAGGCAGGTCGTTCTCGAGGCATGCATGCCAGCTATTGCCGCTTAAACGATCGGCCGGGAAATTTTTGGCCTTAAGCATATCGTCCAGACGACGCAGCCGAACCACATATTCGCGGATCGTGCTGTGGCTCATTTCCGTTTGCTCAAACAGATACTGTTTGAACGCCATAATGTCGAAGTAATTAGGATGCGTATTGCAAAAAATATCACTACAAAAACGGCACAGCGCGGTAAGTTCTGGCTGTAATTTCAGCCATAGCTGCTCATCAATCATCTGGTCCATGCGCGCAATGGCCTCTTTATTGATGATCTGCCCGCGAAAGACTAACGCCATGCGGTCAAGTACCTTGCCACAATGAGAACAGTGACTCTGGCTATGTTTGTAGTCTTTAAGATAACGGCTTAAAGGTCTGGCTTTGGATTTGGCTCCCATTGCTGAGTCCCCGGTTTTATTATTTTTTGATCGCCAGGAACTGAAGCCGTCAGCGCGCTCCCGTAAGTCGGGCACGCAGGCGTTTTATCGCCTGACTGTGCAGCTGACTGACGCGTGATTCACCCACGTCAAGTACTGCGCCAATCTCTTTCAGATTCAGTTCTTCCTGGTAGTACAGTGTCAGCACCATTTTTTCGCGTTCGGGTAAGGCTTCGATCGCTTCAATGACGCGTTCACGCAGATTCCCTTCCAGCAACTGATGCAGCGGATTAGCCTCTTCGTGCCCTTCCGTGACCAGCTCCGCACTGTCGCCGTGTTCTTCCCGATACTCGTCGTAAGAGAAAAGCTGGCTATTGTTGGTGTCCAGCAAGATCTGCCGGTACTCTTCCAGCGAGACATTCAGCCGATCGGCAACTTCCTGCTCGGTGGCTGCGCGACCCATACTCTGTTCGACCTGATGCATCGCGCCTGCCACTTCGCGCGCGTTGCGGCGCACGCTACGCGGCGCCCAGTCGCGACTGCGAAGTTCATCCAGCATTGCGCCACGGATGCGCTGCACGGCGTAGGTGGTGAATGCTGTCCCCTGTAGCGCGTCGTAACGCTCTACAGCATTCAGCAAGCCAATACCTCCGGCCTGCAACAGATCGTCAAGCTCCACGCTTGCAGGCAGACGCACCTGCAAACGCAATGCTTCATGGCGCACCAGCGGGACGTAGCGCTGCCAGAGCGAATGTTTATCCATCACGCCTTCGGCGGTATAGAAATCGTTCACGTTGACTACCCTGCGTTAATAAAGTTATCGGCAGGATTATCCAATTCTGTAGGGGGATCGATTGGCTGAATAGGCGGGCAAAAGCGAGGTTATTTCATTTTTGTTATGTCAGAGAGCGAATGGTCCCGCTCTCTGAATGTCGTTTAGCCTGTTGCGCGCAGCCGCTGCCGCGTGGCGGGCGGCACCGCCTCCCATAGCGCGCAGACTTGCCCGTCAAGCGCCTGATAATAAGGGCTTATGCTTTGCCGGGTTTCCGGGTCTGAATGAAAGCGAATCTGGCCGGATTCACCATCGATACTTATCAGTTTATTGAGAAACAAACGGTGCAGATCGCTGCGCAGGAAAAGGCCGTTATCGACGCTATTGTCCGCCAGCATGCCCTCTTCGTTGACGCGCGTATCGATATGGCAGGCTTCCACCCAGGGCCAGCGGTGGCGATCCGTAAGACGCGTCCCGGTCATGACGCAGCCGCCATAGCGCGCCTTGACCGCCGTCAGAAACTCTGCCTGGCTGGCGCGCTGAAACAGACTGGCTTTAACGCGCCGTCCGACTTCCATGCCAGCCATGACCGCCGTGGGCACTTTATGCTGCGGCATGCTGAGCACCACAATAAACTGAATGCGGCGAGAAAGCGGAAAACAGGGATGCGACTGCGGATCGAAAAGCTGCCACCAGGCGTCGTGCTCATCCTCACGCATCATCACCAGCTGATAGCCGCGACTGGTCAGCAGGTTTTGCGCGGTCGTCGACTGGGGATCGAGCATGGCATAGACCCGGCTCTCGCCCATAACCTGCCAGAGGTTATCGCGCTGCTCCTCGCTGCTGCGGCGGAAACAGGCAAAAGGCTGTTGCGACTTGAGATAGTGCTCAAAGCGGCGCAGATAGTTTTTGCGCTCATTGTCGTCGGAGATAAACAGCAGATCCTCCAGCGGGCTGTTGCTCTCTTCGCTGGCAAAGACCGCACGAATGCGCAGCGTACGGTGGCTGGTAGAGGGACTCAGCAATCCGCGTACGGTGAGCGCCTTTTCGTCGGGATGCTGCTGCGCGTAACGCAGCGCAATCTCGTCAAAGGTCAGCTTCTCACCAGGTAACAAGTCATAATTGAAGCGCATAGACACTCCAGAAAAAGAAAAATCGGGCTAAAAAGAGATGCTGTTGTGTAGGGTGTTATCGGCAGGCTGACGAGGATCTGTAACATTAAGCGGACAGCATGGACGTGCTGCTGAATGACAAAAAAATAGCTGTACGTCAGCTCACCTACAGCTACTGGTGTGATTAAGTCAGTAAATAAATTAACGAAATGTCGTCATTAACCTTGGTCTTGTCGATCTCATTCAGAAAGGCTTTATCAGAAAGGCGATCGTGTTTGGTCAGGGTGTGAAAGCTGTAAATGACGTTGATCACATCATCTTCAGTGATATTGCCATCCTGTGCAACGCAAGAGGATACCAGGGACTTTAACAAAAACCATTCTGCGGTAAGAAGATAGAGGTTGGCCAGTCTGCTATGGGTTTTGATCGCCGGAAAGCCGTCATTATACATACGGTACTGGAGGTAATTACGCATAATATGCGGGCGTTCGGCTAACCAGGGCGCAACTTTCTCTTTCCAGGCATTATCAAGACGCTGCATGGGTAAATTAACCCGTCCATCATCGGCGATGTCGCTCAGGATTGAATACAGGTTATCAACGTAGCGCTGTAACGTGGCTTTGCCTCGCACGGATTTTTTATTTCTGAGATAATTCAGCAAGCGAAGCAGTAAACGCCACTGCAACTGATAGTCCGGCTTAATTTTATCGATTAACTGCTGCACTTCGCCATTTTCTACAGAGTGTAGAACAGAGGCAAAATACTCTTCTGCTTTTGCATACTTTTCTTCGTTATTTTCCAGTTTTTCAAGATAAAGAAAAAGCATGGCTATACCATACAATCCCTGTTGCGTATGGGACCCGCAGCCGAAGAGAATATTGGTACACATCAGATTAATCAATCGCCCTTCCTCATTCAGCTCGGGCGCGTTTAACTCGCGAGCGCGCAGCTCTTTTTTCTCGCGAAGTAGCATGGCGTTGCTATTCAACAGCAATTTCTTCGCCGCCTCAGGACAAGACAGCGTCAAAGTCTGCTTAATTTCATATCTGGTGGCTTTCTGCATTCGGGGGTAGTTAGCGCAAGTTGGGCTTAGTGCAGCGGCGCCCAACTTTTTATGAATAGAGCATAATCTTGCCTCATCCATAAAAGCACAATCATCTTTTTGCGAGAAGCTTATTTTTCCCCAGTCAGCGTAGCTTTTTTTTGTTTTAATAATATTAGTTTTAGCAATCGCTCTGATTTCAGCATCGCTGCTGTTTAAGTAATGATTGACTGTCGGCTTATCCAGAACAATGTTCCAGCCTTTACAGCAGTGTTCGCGGCACTCGCCGCCAGTACATCTGAACTCGCTATAAAAAACGGGTTCGAGTACAGAAATCTCTTTCATAACTCTCCCTACTGTTGCCTGACCGGTGAAAACCAAAAAGTTACGCAAGAGAATATCAAACTTTCCCGTTGCTCTATGGTTTCAACAGCTGACACTCATGAGGGTTATCTCAGATATAAAAAAACCCCGCCGGAGCGGGGTTTTAAGAGGTTCATCAGAGAACCATTAGCCCTGAAGCAGAGACAGAACCTGCTGCGGAACCTGGTTAGCTTTCGCCAACACGGAGTTACCAGCCTGCTGGATGATCTGTGCTTTAGACATGTTTGAAACTTCGGTCGCGTAGTCAGCATCCTGAATACGAGACTGTGCTTCAGACAGGTTAGTCGTGGTGTTGTTCAGGTTGGTGATAGCAGAATCCAGACGGTTCTGTACCGCACCCAGGCTTGAACGGAAGGTATCTACGGTAGAGATAGCTTTGTCCAGCAGAGCCAGTGGGTCAGAAGTCGCTGCGCCGGTGAACGCGTTGGCGTTCGAGGTGCTGGCGATGTCGCCGATGTTGCTGGCAACAGCCAGAGTACCGGTTGCGCCGCCGTTATCAATAGCCGTCGCGTCAGTTTTGTAATCTTTACCCTGAACGGTAACGTAGCCAACCGCTCCGCCAGTGCTGTCCGCGCCAACTTTCACGAACTGACCGGTCATTGAACCGCCGGTGACGCCGTTTGCGCTGTCGTCGTAGGTTACGTCAGTGGTGTTCAGCTGCACTGCACCGGTGCTGTCGTCGATAGAGACCGCGTAGTTGTCGCTGCCAGAAGAAACCACATAGGTAGAGGTTGCAGCGCCGGTTGAATCCTGCACGTTGTGCAGAGTCAGGGAGCTTGCAGATACGCCCAGGCTGGTAGCAACAGAAGACAGGTCAACGTCTTTCAGTGAGCCGCTCGCGCCAACCTGAGTAATGGAATCGCTCAGTTTCAGGGCGTTAGAAGAAACAGAGAAACCTTTCAGACCCAGAGTAGAAGAGTCGATTTTTTTCAGGTCGATAGAGATGGTTTCGCCATCGTTCGCGCCAACCTGGATTTTCATTGAACCGTCTTTTGCCAGCACGTTCACGCCGTTGAACTGAGTCTGACCAGAAACGCGGTCGATCTCGTCCAGACGGGATTTGATTTCGTCCTGGATTGAAGACAGGTCGGAATCAGAGTTGGTGCCGTTCTGAGACTGTACGGTCAGCTCACGGATACGTTGCAGGTTGTTGTTGATTTCAGACAGCGCGCCTTCAGTGGTCTGCGCAGCAGAGATACCGTCGTTAGCGTTACGCGCAGCCTGAGTCAGGCCGTTGATGTTAGAAGTAAAGCGGTTGGCAATCGCCTGACCAGCAGCGTCATCTTTAGCGCTGTTGATACGAAGACCAGAAGACAGACGCTCGATAGAGGTAGACAGAGCAGACTGGTTCTTGTTGATGTTGTTCTGAGTGATCAGCGAGAGGCTGTTGGTATTAATGACTTGGGCCATGATAAATATTCCTGTTAATCAAGTCTTTCGGTTAAGGTGTGGGCTTCAACCCGCCGGCTTCAGCGCCGTCAAAGTTGTTATCGTCTGCCCTTAAACAACCTTTAGAATTTTTTTAGTACCAGGTGAAAATTTTTTCCTTCAACCTGTCACGCTTATCTTTATCGCCCTCGCCCGCCACTTCTTTAGAGGAAAATCACCGCCTTTCTAGCCGTAGAAATACCCTTCTCTATATGCGCTATTCGCTTTATCGCGCAGTCATGAATAACTTTAAACTTTCCTTATTCGCCGCCGATAACCCCGGTATTCACTCTCCGTGTCGACATGATAAGGAAACAAGCATGGCAAGTATCTCTACCCTGGGTATCGGTTCAGGCCTGGACTTAAGCAGTATTCTCGACAGTATGCAGACGGCGGAAAAAGCCGCGCTGACCCCGATTTCAAATCAGCAGTCCTCTTATACGGCCAAGCTGAGCGCCTACGCGACGCTGAAAAGCGCACTGACGACCTTTCAGACGGCCAACACCACGCTCAATAATGCGGACCTGTTTACCGCCACTACAGCCACCAGCAGCTCCAGCGCCTTTAGCGCCACGACATCTGGCAGCACCGTGGCGGGTAAGTACACCATCAGCGTATCGCAGCTGGCGCAGGCGCAGACCCTGACTTCGGCAGTGCAGAGCAGCAACACCACGGCGCTGGGTGACAGCTCCGCCAGCAGCCGCACCCTGAGCATCGCGCTGGCGGACGGCTCCAGCAAAGACATTACGCTGACCAGCGACCAGACCTCGCTGACCGGCATGCGCGACGCCATCAACGGCGCAGACGCGGGCGTCACCGCCAGCATTATTAAGGTATCGGACGGCAGCTACCGCCTCTCCATCACCTCGAACGAAACCGGTTCAGACAACGCCGTCAGCAGCATTAAAGTCACAGGTGACGATACGCTCCAGGGCATCGTCGGCTATGACGCCAGCGCCAGCAGCAATGCGATGACCGAGAGCGTCACGGCGCAAAACGCTAAGCTGACGGTCAATAACATTGCCATTGAGAACAGCAGCAACACCATCAGCGACGCGCTGGAAGGCATAACGCTTAACCTGAGCGACACCACCACCGGCAACCAGACGCTGACCATTGCTACCGACACCTCAAAAGCCAACAGCGCCATTACCAGCTGGGTCTCGGCTTACAATACGCTGCAGGACACCTTCTCCAGCCTGACGAAATATACCGCTGTCGATGTCGGCGCGGATTCGCAGGACTCCAGCAACGGCGCCCTGCTTGGCGACAGCACGCTGCGTACCATTCAGAGCCAGCTAAAGAGCCTGCTGACCAACGCCGCCAGCTCCTCGACCTTTAAAACGCTGGCGCAGATTGGCGTTACCTCGGATCCAACCACCGGTGAGCTGGAGCTGGACTCGGACAAACTGAGCAGCAGCCTGACATCCGATATGGCGGGCGTTAAAGAGATGATTATCGGCGACGGTAAAACCACCGGTATCGCCACTACCGTCGCCAGCAACCTGACCAGCTGGCTCTCCAGCACCGGTATCGTGCAGTCGGCGACCGACGGCGTCAGCAAAACGCTGAACGATCTCACCGATCAGTACAACAAGGTGAACGACCGTATTACCGACACCATTGCGCGCCTGAAAACCCAGTTCACGCAGCTTGACGTATTAATGAGTTCGCTTAACCAGACCAGCAGCTACCTGACGCAGCAGTTTGAATCGTCAAGCAGCTCCAGCTCAAGCAGCTCGTAATAAGGAGTGATCATGTACACCGCAAATGGCACCCAGGCCTATGCAAAAATCGGCGTTGAAAGCGCCGTCATGAGTGCCAGCCAGCATCAGTTAATCAATATGCTGTTTGAAGGCGCGCTCAGCGCGCTGGTTCGCGCCCGCCTTTTTTTGCAGGACGGCAATATTGAAGGGAAAGGGCTTTCTCTTTCCAAAGCCATAAACATTATCGAAAACGGGCTCAGGCAGGGTCTCTCTGAAGAGAGCGGCGATGAGCTCACCACTAACCTGCTATCGCTTTACGCCTACATGGTGCGGCGACTTCTCCAGGCGAATTTACGTAACGACGTGGAGGCCATCGTTGAGGTCGAAGCGCTGCTGCGTAATATCGCTGACGCCTGGAAAGAAGTTGCTCAGCCTCAACCTCTGATTCAGGACGCCGTTTAATGATACTTGCACCGCAACTGATTGCCATTTACCAGCAGTTACTCGATCTTAGCCAGCAGATGCTGCGTCATGCGGCCGAGGGCGAATGGGATGATTTAATCAAAAAGGAAGTGGATTACGTCAGCGCGGTGCAACGGCTGGCGCGTACCACTGAAGCCGCCTCGCCTTCTGTTCAGGCACAGGAGCAGCTGCGTCCGGTGCTGCGCCATATTCTGGATAATGAAAGCGAAGTCAAACGCCTGCTCCAGGAGCGCATGAATGAGCTGTCGACGCTGGTGAGTCAGAATACCCGTCAGAAATCGGTGCTCAGCGCCTACGGCAAACAGGGCAGTATCATGGTTCCTGTAGAGAACCAGCCGCTCTCCTGATGTTGAAACGCACCGCGCAGAGAAAATAGTTGTTCTGCCGGTGCGTCTTTTTTTTTCCGTGCTCCATACTTGCTTTTCCTTCCCGCTGGAGCACAGCACATGCACAACCCGACCTTATTGCAGTTTTTCCACTGGTATTACCCGGATGGCGGCAAACTCTGGCCTGAAGTGGCCGAAAAAGCGGCCTGGCTGAGCGACATCGGCATCACCATGGCCTGGCTACCGCCTGCGTATAAAGGCGAATCGGGCGGCTATTCGGTGGGTTACGACAGTTACGATCTTTTTGACCTGGGCGAATTTGATCAGAAAGGCAGCGTCGCCACCAAATATGGCGACAAACAGCAGCTGCTGGCCGCGGTAGATGCTCTGCGCGCCCACAATCTCGGCGTGCTGCTCGATGTGGTGGTGAATCATAAAATGGGCGCGGATGAGAAGGAGCGCGTGCGCGTTAACCGCGTCAATCCCGATAACCGCGATGAGATCGACGACGACGTGATTGAGTGCGAAGCCTGGACGCGCTTTAGTTTTCCCGCGCGCGCGGGCCAGCACTCCAGATTTGTCTGGGACTATAAATGTTTCAGCGGCGTCGATCATATTGAGAACCCGGATGAGAACGGCGTTTTCAAAATCGTCAATGACTATACCGCCGACGGCTGGAACGATCAGGTCGATAACGAACTGGGCAATTTCGATTATCTGATGGGCGCGAATATCGACTTTCGCAACAATGCCGTGCGTGAAGAGCTTAAATACTGGGCGCGCTGGATAAAAGAGCAGCTGCCCTGCACCGGGTTTCGTCTGGACGCGGTAAAACACATCCCCGCCTGGTTCTACAAAGAGTGGATCGACCATGTGCAGGAGGTTAACGACGAGCCGATGTTCATCGTCGCCGAGTACTGGTCGTTCGAAACAGACAAGCTGCTGGATTATATTCAACAGGTCGACGGCAAAACCCTGTTGTTCGACGCCCCGTTGCATATGAATTTTCATCAGGCGTCGACGCAGGGGAGCGATTACGATCTCAGTCAGATCTTCGCCAGTTCGCTGGTGCAGGCCGATCCCTGGCATGCGGTCACTATCGTCGCTAACCACGACACCCAGCCGCTTCAGTCGCTGGAAGCCCCGGTCGAAGCCTGGTTTAAGCCGCTGGCCTATGCATTAATTCTGCTGCGCGAACAGGGCGTGCCGACGGTGTTCTATCCCGATCTTTTCGGCGCCAGCTATGAAGACGAGGGCGGCGACGGAGAAACCCATCGCGTAGAAATGCCTGCTATCGCTGAACTGGAGGCGCTGATCCGCGCCCGTCAAATCTACGGCTGGGGAGCGCAAACCGACTATTTCGATCATCCCAACTGCGTTGCGTTTAGCCGCAGCGGGACGGCTGAACAGCCGGGCTGCATTGTGATTATGTCGAACGGCGACGAAGGCGAAAAAAGCGTGGCGATGGGCGAAGGCTTTGCGGGCAAAGCCTGGCGCGACTATTTAGGTCATCGCGATGAAACCCTGATCGCCGATGAGCAAGGCACAGTGGTGGTGCGCTGTAACGGCGGTAGCGTCAGCGTCTGGGTGCTGGCGGAGTAATCAATATGCCTTATTCCGCCGCGCCAGGCGGAATAAGGCCGTGCGCAGTTACTGCTTCTCTTCGTTAGCCCGCGTAATGGCGGACTTGAGGATTTCCGGCTCGATATTCTGGATAACGGTCGCCTGCGGCTGCTTTGCCGCCTCTTCCAGCGCCTGCTGGCATTCGACCGTCGGGCGCTCGACCTTACGCAGCGTCAGGCCGTCATAGCGCAGTTCGCCTCCTTCCAGGCTGAGCGGCATTACGCGCGACTGTCGGTTAACGTTGACATAATCACCGCTAAGCAGCGTCAGCTTGCCAGGCTTGGCAATAACGCGCATCCACTGGCGGCAATCCAGGGTACTGCCGTCGGCGTTAATTATCAGGCTGCCCAGGGCGTTATCGCTGCGTAGCCCGCTTTGCGGTCCTGTCGTTTGCCAGTTGCCCTGTAGGCTGGCAGGCGCAGGCGTTTGCACCGCCTCCTGATAACTGTCGATTTGCGCACAGCCAGCCAGCGCCAGCGTGGCCATCAGCATCCACTTTTTCATCATTAATCCCTGAAATCGCTTTAATGGCGGCTACGTTATAATTTTTCGCCTGCTTTCCGCAAGCTGTCTGCGCGTCGCCGGGGACCAGTCGCCTGCTTTTTTTTCGTTTCAACCTCCCTGATACGGATTCCTGACAAGGTCTGGCCGGTAAGTTACACTGACAGGCTGCACGACCGTATTAATCAGGAAACCCTATGAAAACGCCAGAAGCCTATTACGCGCAGGCACGCGAGATGTTTTTCACCGCCCACGCCGATTTTAAAGCCGCGCTTGATGAATTAACCGAAAGCGACGCCCGATACGCCAACATGTCGCTGCGCCAGCTGCGCGAATGGCACGCCGAACGCATCTATGCCGCTTTTCTGCGCCAGAAAAATCTCGACGGCATGATTTTTTCTATCCAGCTTGCCGAACCCGATAAGGCCGTTGCTGCGGAAGCGATTGAAAACTATCTTAAATCACACGCAGAATCGCTGGGCATGACGTGGGAAGAGTTCTGTATCAAGAACGAACTCTGAACCCCAGTAATGTGACAACACCTCCAACCAGTCAAATAAGTGAGGATAAAATTGTACAAGCCAATAAAACTTGTATAAGTTTAACCTACGACTTCGGTCGTGATTGTCCTTGAACGAATGGTGCGCTTGCACCGCCTCTGGAGGTGTTGCTGGATTTCCACCTCCAGAGGTTTGATTTTTTCCTTTGCCTGCCGCGTTCCTCAGATATCTCCTGTTTTTACCTTCTCGCTTTGCCACCTGCGATAAAATTGCGTCCTTTGCTGAAAAAAAAGCGGTTGTGCCCGCACAGAGGCTTGTCACTGGTTGTATTTACAGTATGATGTGCCAGCGAATTTTTTCCCTGTATGGAATACCAGTATGTTTGTGGAATTGATTTACGATAAGCGTAACGTTGCCGGCCTCCCTGGCGCGCGCGAAATGATTTTGCGAGAGCTGGAAAAGCGCGTACAGCGCGTCTTCCCTGAGATAGAGGTACGCGTTAAGCCAATGGAGCGTAACGCTATCGAAACCGACATGAGTAAAAACGATAAGGCGACGCTGGCGCGTATTATCGAAGAGATGTTCGAAGAGGCGGAGATGTGGCTGGTGGCCGATTAACGGCCACCGGATCGGGCAGGATTATTTTTCCTGCTCGCTGTGATTGATGGCGATTTCCATATCCTGAATCGCGCCGTCCAGGTCGTCGAGCAGCGTGCCCTGTTTGTTAAGCAGCGCATCGATACGACCTGCGAACTCCTTATCCTTATATTCACCTGCATCAAACGCCAGCCAGTGGCTGGAGAGCGTTTCCGTGTTGGTCTGCGCGTAATGGCGCATCTCTTTCAGCTGCGAGGTCACATCGCGCAGGTAGTCAGTTTTGCTTTTCGTTTCCGCTGAATCACTCATGCTGTTTCTCCTTTTGCGGTTTTAACCTGAAAATATCTCGCGTGAATGAGTAAAGATAGAGGATTATAACGAAGCCGCCTTAAGAATAGTCGGAAGTCGCAGTGAGCATCGATAAGCGTTATCATTTGCTCTACCCGCCGTTTTAACAGGAAGTTAAAATGAACAAGCTGTTATTTCTTTTCGCTCTGTTGCTGCTTACTGGCTGCGCTGCGTCCCCTGATTCCGCCAGTACGCCTAAAGCGCTAAAACTGACGCGTCCGGTTTATCCCTGTTACGCCTTAACCCGACATATCGAAGGCTACGTAAAATTTGCTTATGACGTGGATGCGGAAGGCAAAGTCAGTGAAATGCGTATCCTGCGGTCAGAACCGCGAGGTCTGTTTGAACCCTATGTCATTGCCGCCGTCGGCAAATGGCGCTATGAGCCTTATAAGCCAGTCAAAAACCTGTCGATGACAATTCGCTTTGTGCTGCCTTCCGACAGCGGCGGCGCCAGAAGCACGCTGATTTTCTGACAAAACAGGGGACGCGGGTCCCCTGTTTAATGGCCGCTCAGGATAAAGCATTACAGATACTTCCTCGCCAGCGCAAACAGCTCATTCCTCGCCGCTGTGCCGAGATGCTCTATTCCCTGCTGAACGAAATCGAATGCCGCGCTGAAATCCTTTACGCCAGCGCTGAAGTCGCTTTGCTCAGTCCCCGCCGCTGACGGCTGGGCGCTCGAGGCGGCAGGCGCACCGCTGCCGCTATCGGCTGCGGCCGCTGGCTGGGCGTCCGACACGGCAGGCGCATCGCTGCCGCTATCGGCTGCGGCCGCTGGCTGGGCGTCCGACACGGCAGGCGCATCGCTGCCGCTACCGGCTGCGGCCGCTGGCTGGCCCTCCGACACGGCAGGCGCATCACTGCCGCTACCGGCTGCGGCCGCTGGCTGGGCGCTCGAGGCGGCAGGCGCATCGCTGCCGCTATCGGCTGCGGCCGCTGGCTGCTGAACCCCCTCATTACTCGCCTGCGCGCTGGTCTGCCCGGCTGCGGCATCCGCCACGGATATCGGCGTCTCGGACTGCGTATCCGTTGCGGGCTGTTGCTCCGTAGCCTGAACGGCGGGCTGCGCCTCAGCGTCGGTATTTGATACGGGCTGTGCCGGCGTGTGCTGTGCCGTGGCATCCGGCGCCACATGCGTTTCACCGGGCGTCTCCTCAGAAGTCGCAGGCGCAACCGTTGAAGGCGACGACAAACGCTGCAACTGGGGGTTAGTTGGCACATTGCTGTCCGGCACCGCAAATTGCGGCAGCGCCGCGTCACCGGTTTGAGCGGTAGAATTAATCATGCTGGTATCAGTCATAGCAGACTCCTTAGTGGTGATGAGCGATCGGAGGGCGTGGAAGCCTTCCCCAATCAGATTGAAAATACGCATAAGCTTTTCCTCTCACTTCTTTACCGGGGGTTCATCCTGTATCACTACCCGCTTCACCTTATCGACGGTCTGTTCAGCGGTGCGATCCGGTAGGGCATCCAGTTTGTGTTGCAGCACAGTGACCTGCTGCGACAGTTGATCGACTTTGGCTTCACGTCGGCTGGCGGCTTCGCGCGATTCACGTCGAATATCTTCTACCTGACGGTTGGCGGCGCTGCTGACGTACAAGAACAAGATGGTCATCAGAATGCACAGGAGTGACATGCCCAACATCAGCACGCCCAGCATCACTTTGCGCTTATGGCTTACCGGCTTTATTTCACTGTGTATCTCTGCCATCGCTGCGATCCTCTAAGGTGGTAATCAGTCTGTCGATTTCATTGCGGAACTTGCTGTTCTGATCGGCGTCGGTCATCACCACCAGAATGCCGAGTGCGTTTTTAATCAGCCGCAGATCGGTTTCCAGAGTCGATATCCGCCGCAAATTCGTGTCATGGCGCATACGCAAATCATCGTTCTCCTGTCTGAGCAACGCGTTGCTCTCTTTTAGCAACACAACCTGCTCCTTATAGCTGGTAATAATTTCGCCACCGGCACGGTTGCTGGTGACAATTGAGGCAATGCCTGCAATAAGGGGTTTCCAGAAAAGCGCGGCAGCCCCGCCTCCAAGAACTAACGCGCCAACACTGGTAATTAAACTACTCTCCATGCCTCACCTCTGAGCCTCACGGGTCACAGCTACTGGCGTCAGGCGTAAAACGTAAAGCGCCTCCCTCACCGCAACTTAAGATTGCTTAAATTAACAGCTTAAGTATACTTAAGTCTGGCTCACTGGAGATGTCAAGACAATGCAAAAAGAAACCACGGGCGAGCGTATTCGCCGCCGCCGTAAAGCCTTGAATTTGACGCAAAAAGCGGTAGCAGAAAAAATTTCGGTATCCCATGTGGCGATTTCGCAGTGGGAAAAAGAGGAGACGCTGCCGCGCGGGGAAAATCTGCTGCGTCTGGCGGAAGCACTGGGCTGTGCGCCCGCCTGGCTGGTCGACGGCGATGGACCGGTGTTTACTGTGCAAACGCAGATGCAAACTGGTCTGCCCGTGCTGGCGAAAGAACAGCTTGCCAGCTGGTTAACGGAAGCACCCCAGGTGGAAATACGGGATTATGTGCAGACAGATCGTGCTCGTTCCGCCGCGAGCTTTGCCGTTGTGCTGTGGGACAACGCGCTGGCGCCGCACTGCCTGCGTAACGACCTGTTACTGATCGACCCAGAGGTAGTGCCGCAGCCGGGGGATGTCGTCCTCGCCGCAAGAGGCAATGGAGAGTATGTGGTGCGCAAATACCGTGTTCGCAGCCAGGATAATTTTGAACTGGTACCGCTGAATGAAGACTATCCTGTGCTGCGTTCTACAGAAGAAACGCTGACGCTGTCGGGCACGCTGGTGGAATGGCGACGCTATCGTGATGAGAGAAGCTAATCACATTGCCGTTTTTATTCACCGGCTCGCTCGAACCTCTTACGCATGGCGGCGTCTTATTCAGCATGTGGATAAAACCATGTAACGACTTTCACCCGCCTCGCGCGGGTTTTTTTTAGGTAATAAGAATTTCCTGTGACCCGCAGCGCTGTTCTCCATTCACATAAAGTCATACCGGTGCGACTATAACCCTGCGCTATGCGCATACCCTTTACGTAATGTGAACGAGAGTTCTGCTTAATGATATTTGCCCGCCTTGCGCGGGCAGTTTTTTACAAATTGCGCACATGAATAAAGCCGTCCGCAGACGGCTTCATGATGTCAAGGATTCAGACCTTCATCCTCGTCTTCATCCTCGTCCTCGTCCTCTGGAAATTCGGCATCCTCAGGCATTTCATCCTCATCTCCCCCAGGAATATCTTCCACGCCGCCAGGAACCTGACCATCATCTGGAATCGGATCAATATCATCAGGACGTTCTGACATAAGCACCTCCGTTTACCCCCATCGGGTCTAATTAGTTTAGCGTCGCGACTATTGAAACTGCGTGTAAAATTGTCGAAACGTGAACAAGACGTAAAAGTAAAAACATTACCGGCTTGGCGTTTGGCTTATCGGACAAGGCATGTTCCGTCTTAGATGGAAAGGCCAGAAAGACATTTACAAAACTAATCGGCAGTCAGGATTTGACGAATTGCTTTATAGCTTCTTGAATTAAATAAAACACAGATACAAAGGACAGGATTATGACAGAACTATTACATATCATTTCTGTGAGCGCGATTGTCGCCGGCATCTATTTAATCGATTAAACCGACGTCCGGCTCCAGGAATCAAAACCCGCTTATACGCTGCTGATACTGTCATTCTGTACGCGCGAATATTACCTTCATCAGACCAGAGTCACCGGGCTAAATATTTAGTGGCGAGCGGTAGCCGTCGTATAATATCCGCTCGCCTGATGGTACAGGCTATTAATGATGTAACATCTCATCAACGACCTGATCTTCGGTGAGCTGGTAAGGATAATAGGTTGGCCAGTTATCCATCTCTTTCAGCAGGGCTTCCTGAGAAGTATTGCCAAAGAAAACATGAAAATGGCTCGATTTGCGCGGCGCGATAATATGATCGCTGAACTGGACATATTTAGGGGCTTTGCTGCCAGGATCACGGCATTCAAACAGGTAGCGTACCCCCTTTTTCCCTGATGAGTAAGTCAGAATCTGGTGCCCGACATAATGATAAGCACAGGCCGCCACGCTATCGCCGCGATGAAACTCAATCACGCCATTTTCAATTCCCAGTCGCTCAACATCTGTCGCGTAGCCTTTGCGGTAATACTCTTTAATCTGTTCCGCACTCTGATGACCACCCTTCTCTGCTTTTTTGCTGAATACCGGATCGAGCTTTCCCTGTTGCAGCAGCGGATAGACTGACTCCCAGACGCCATCCCAGTCCGTTAGCGCGCGGTCCTTTACATCACTATCAGCAAACAGGCCTTCGGACGCGCTTTGTTCCTTTGCCGTCATGGCAGGACCATGCGAATGATGGCCGTGCGCCTGCGCAAAGCCGGTACTCAACAGCAAAGACAATGCCAGCAACGCACTTTTTTTCATTAACATTGTGACTCTCCCTTTAAACAAGAGCACGAAATGTTATGTTATAACATTAGAAATAACAAGCAAAACCAGTTTTAACTGCAAACGACTTTGGTCTCGCCGCTTCGTCAGGTTTTTACTGTGAAGGCAGACGCGCATTTAACATCACGTAGTGCTTCAAGCTGCGAAAGACGCGATTTTGCTTTTTCGCTGGCGGTACGGCGGGCAAGTCCATTGCCAATACCGAAGTCACCGACAAATCCCATTACCGTCCGGTAGTCGAAGCTGCTGGTCTGCTTGATCTCCTGCTGGATACCATGCGTTTTGGCGATCTCTTGCTTAAGCGCCTGACAGTTTAACGACACCGCTTCTTCGTCCGTAACGGCGGGGGCCTGGGGATACTGTTTGGTGGCACAGGCGGTGAGGAGTAGTACGGCTGCAATGAGGCTGTTTTTTTTCATCAGGGATTAGCGTCGTCAGGGCTTCGTTTCTACACCTGCATTCCAGTTTCTCTGGCAATATGGCAGGGTACGTTGATGTAAATGGATCAAGATCCATCAGAAGCATACCCTAAGGCTTATTTCACCTATCAGGAGAATACAGGGTATCTGGGACAGTATTTTTTTGTGATTCATGGGGGTGGCAGGCAGCAGTAGCACACAGGCGTCAAATTTTAGCCACCATGTAGTCTGGTTAGATCGGCGCGGACTGCCCCTGCCTTGCCATCGTTTTTTTGATTTAAGCAGTTATACAGAAGAGGAATTGCTCACTGAGTTAGCTTTTTACTGAATTCTGTTCACTGTTGAAAATGAATGAACCTTAGAAAATAAAATCTGACGATTTTTAATAGCATTTAGCGATAAAGCTATACACATAACTACTCTGACTTAGGTGCAATCGTTTAGGGTGTACACGCTGCGCTAAAGGTATGTAATGGATACGCCGTGTATAAGATAAAAGCAAAGAGTGGTGGAAAAGTTTTACCCGCATCCCGTTTCAACCCCCGAATAAAATATGCGCGTTATAAATACAGATTTGCTTGCATACACGGATCTCATCATGGCGGGTCCAAAGTAACTGGACCTGGTTCATGTACGAGAAGAAAAGACGGCGGGAGGCGCTCGGTCAGATGTGGAACAATACCTTTGAGCGTGCAGGCCTTCGCCACCGTAAGGCATATCAGTTTAGGTATACATTCGCATGCTGGGCGTTGTTGGCTGGTGCAAATCCGAACTACGTTGCGGCGCAAATGGGCCATTCAGAGGCGCAGATGGTGTATCAGGTATACGGGTCCTGGCTGAAGGGAACTAATGAAGCACAGAGGAGCCTGCTCAACGTAAAACTGAACGAGTTTGTCCCATCCATGCCCCACACTAAAGCGGTCTAACCTTTAATTATATACTTATCAGTCAGATAACCTACCCCTGCATATTCATAATTTCAGTTAGCAGTTTTGCAGGTGTACGTGTATTCAGGTTGATTCGTGGTTTTTCAGAAGCATACCGCAAGGCGCACTTCATCAATCAGGTGAATACAAGGCGCTTTGCAGTATTTTTTTGTGCTGCATGTGTGCTACTGATGTCTGTAGCGCACTTTCGCTGTGCTTTAGCCTCCCACCCGCAGCCTGCTCAGATCGGCTCGGACTATCTCTGCCCCATCGCCGGGGCTTTTTTATTCCTTACACATCCTTACGAATTCTTGCCATAGGGCTAATCTGATGCCAAGATCCGCACCTTCTGCTAAAAGGGTCAATCATAATGGTAAAGACTTTTGCTCGGTATGCCTCTGTGGGCGTCGTAAACACGCTGATTCACTGGATAGTATTTACAGTCCTCTACACCCAAGGCCAGACGCAGTCCCTGTCAAACTTCGTCGCCTTTTGCTTTGCGGTTACGTTCTCTTTTTTTGCGAACGCGAAATGGACCTTCAGCGCCGAGATAACCACGATTCGCTATATGCTCTACCTCTTCTTCATGGGTGGCATGGCCTCTGCTGTCGGTTTGTATGCAGACAAGACGCATGCTAACCCCGTTGTAACACTTATCGTTTTCTCAGCTATTAGCCTGGTCTGCGGCTTCTTATATTCCAGGTTTGTTGTCTTCAAGGATCGGAAATGAAAATATCTCTTGTCGTGCCTGTTTTTAATGAAGAGGAAGCAATACTTCTTTTTTATCAGGAGGTCCGTGGGTGCCCCGCTTTTGCAGAACATGATGTAGAAATTGTCTTCGTCAATGACGGAAGCACTGACGCAACCGAGTCAATTCTCAGGCAGATTGAGTTAAATGACAGTCTGGTCAGGCACGTTTGTTTTACCCGTAATTTCGGCAAAGAGCCTGCCCTGTTTGCCGGACTTGAGGAATCAACTGGCGATGTGGTTATACCAATAGACGTTGACCTGCAAGACCCGATTGATGTAATTCCGCAGCTTATTGCTAAATGGGAAGATGGTGCTGATGTTGTCCTGGCAAAACGCACTGACCGTTCATCAGATAGCCATATTAAGCGCAAAAGTGCCGAGTGGTTTTACAAGCTGCATAACCTGATCAGTAAACCAAGGATTGAAGAAAACGTGGGTGACTTCAGGCTGATGTCACGCGAAGTCGTTGACAATATAAAGCTTCTTCAAGAGCGAAACCTTTTCATGAAGGGCATTCTGTCATGGGTAGGTGGACGCACGGAGGTGGTCGAATACACCCGTGCGGAACGCATCGCAGGCACCACAAAGTTTAATGGCTGGAAGTTATGGAATCTGGCATTAGAGGGCATTACTTCTTTCTCTACACTCCCACTTCGCATGTGGACATACATGGGGTTTTTCGTTGCCGGGCTGTCTTTCCTTTACGGCGTATGGATGATCGCAGAAAAGCTGATTTGGGGGAATCCCGTCGCTGGTTATCCTTCGATACTGGTATCAATTCTGTTTCTTGGCGGGGTTCAGTTGATAGGGATAGGTGTGCTTGGTGAGTATATTGGCAGGATTTATGTTGAAACCAAAAAAAGACCAAGATATATAATCAAAAAATGGAAATTGAATGAACAGAACCATGTGGAATGAAAAAAAGCCTCTCAACACAGCAGTTATATTAGGAGTAATGGCTTTCTCATTTATTGTTTTCGTGCTCAGGCGCCCTGATATAGTCACGCATGCACAGCCGTGGGCAGAGGACGGTAAGATATGGATGGCGGGCATATATAATAACGGATTCCTGTCTTCTTTATTTCTTCCTCAAAATGGATACTACCAGACTATATCAAGGCTGACATATGGAATTTCGATGATTCTTGGGATTTCCAATGCAGCACTTGGCGCTAACGTCATAGCCATACTTATCAGGTGCTTCTTTATTGGCTTCATATTGTCTTCGAGAATGAAATTTGCGCCACTGTCATACAGGCTCGCTGCGGTTATTTATTTTATTCTGATGCCAAACCAAGAAGAGGGATTTGTAAATATTACTAATATTCACTGGTATTTATCAATGTATCTGGTAGCGGTGGTAATGTCAGAAGACAGTCATGGTATTGCATGGAAGACACATGATTATGCATTGCTTGTTATCAGCGCCCTAAGTGGACCATTCGTTGTATTTATAGCGCCATGTCTTTTACTGAAAAGAGTTTGTGAGCGCGGAGGAATTGCAAATGCAATCAAAGGAGTTAATACCTTTGATGCTGTCATGGCGATTTGTTGCGTCATACAGGTGGCTGCAATATTACTATCACCAGACACAGCAAGGTCATCTGCGCCGCTCGGGGCTTCTGTTGGCATTTTGGTTAAAATCGTCGCTTACAGAATTGTTGCTGGCTCTTTCTTTAATAATGAACTAATAGCTTTCATGCCATATGAAAAGTGGGTATGCCTTGCTTTATTTATCGCATTTATCGTTCCCGCACTTTATTTCTTCGTTAAATCAGGATGGCGATTCAAGGTGGCGTTGATATTCCCAGTTCTTATGATAGGATTTGCGCTGGCTAAGCCAATGATGAGCGTCACCGATCCTCAATGGCCTGTATTCTTCGGACCAATTAATGGTCAGCGTTACTTTTTCGTAACTAACTTCGCATTCTACTGCTTCGTTCTATTCCTATTTTCAAGAATAAATTGTAAAAGTAAGCTGATCGTCTCAGTGTTTTCTTTAGTTACCATCGCTATTCTGTTGCCCAGCTTTAGTATAGCACCAATGCCTGAGTCTGGATTTAAAGAAGATATAGAGAAATTTAATGATATGGATAGCGGTAGCAAAATGGACATAAGAATAAATCCGCCAGGATGGACGATGCAGTTGATAAAGAAATAAAATGAAGGCCACGTTTAGTGGCCTTATTGTTACTCACCTGACAATTCAAACTGGAATGAAAATGCGGAAATAGTTGATCCTGATGCGTTTCTGATATAGAACTTGGCAGTGGTCGCCGTGCTCTCACCAGGAGCGTAGGAAAGCAGGTAGCCAGCATTCACATTAATTGGCGTCGCCTGTTCCCATTGAGAGCTTCTGCGAACACGCCTGAGGGTATCGTGACTGTAAACGATCCAGTCGTTGCCGCGACCGCCGAAACAGTTACAGCAGTCCTGAATTTTCCTCGTTCTACGAATGCGCCAGACGGTGTAGTATAAGATGAGTCAGTTGCAGATCCGCAATGAGTATTCCCTTAGTAGAGAGACAGCGGAAAATAGCTTAAATCACTAAAACCAGTGATCATATCCTTTAAGGTATTCCCTGTGAACACCCAATATGACATCGTGGTGCCAGAACCTTTAAGGAATAAATCGGATCTCCTAGCATTATTTCCTATCACCATCCCTTCAATCCCTGAAGTTACAATGATGCCTGCATGCTTGTCCCTGTGCTAAGCATGTTCCCGTAAAACGGGTTGCCATTTATCTGAGTGTTGTCGCCATTACTGGTCTGAAAAGCAATACCATTAAGACAGCGCGAAGTGAATGCTGGATGGAAGGAAGGGTATATAAGCACGTCTCAGCTGATGGTGTCCCCTTCGACAACAGCCAGTGTTTCTATGACTGGAAGCTCGTTGAGAAATGGATAGACAGCCTGCCAGCGGCGATTCCGCGACGCAAATCTGCTTAAATGCAGATCCCTTTCAACAGGAGAATGGAAAATGTCTGGATACCCAACAGGCGTGGCCCCGAACAAGAACCACCTTCGAATCTGGTTCATGTATGAGAGGCGAAGACGGTGGGAGGCGCTCGGTGTACCCGACACCCCGAAGAACAGGAAGATGGCTGGCGAGCTGCGCAGCAACATCGTGTACCGCATAAAGACAGGGAGGTTTGATTACCGTAGCCCGTTTCCCGAATCGCCGCTGTTCAAAAATGAGGTGGAGTCATCGAAGCCGGTCGCTATACGGGACGTGGCGGATTTATGGATGAAGCTCAAAAAGCCTGACTGGGCAAACAGCTCGTATGTGACAACAGAGCGGCGCGTGCGCGTTACGCTCGACAACATTGGCAACAGCCGGGACATAAAGTCCATCATGCAGAAGGATCTGCTTAACCTGCGCATCGAGCTGCTGAACGGAAGTTACTTCACCGGCAGGAAGATGAATATAGAGAAGAAAGGAAGAACGGCCGCAACGGTGAATTCCAGCATGTCCGATCTGAAAGCCATCTTCGCCTTCGCGCACAGGAACGGGAACGGGAACGGATATATAGAGGCAAACCCGATGACGGGCATCAAGCCTCTTAAAAAATCCAACAAGCGGCCGGACCCGATGACGCGAGAGGAATTTCCGCGCCTCATCGCAGGATGCGCTAACCGGCAGAACGCGAATATGTGGTCGCTGGCTATTCTGACAGGATTACGCCACGGAGAAATCTGCGTGCTGGCCTGGGAGGATATAGACCTTGAAGCGAAGACAATAACCGTGTCACGCAATCTGACGCCGCAGGCTCCCCCCCCGAAGACAGAGGCGGGCAACAGGGTCATATGCATGATAGATGCAGCGGTTGAAGTTCTCCGTGACCAGCGCGAACTGACAAGAATGTATCCGCCGACCTCTTTCGCCTTTCATACCAGGGAGTACGGTGAGTGGAGCGAGGATCAGAAAATATTCGTCTTTAACGCCAGTCTGGATTCAGTAAACGGCAGGTCAGGCGCTTACTATTTAACAGAGTCGCTTGGTCATATATGAAACAGTGCATTAAGGCGTGCCGGCCTTCGTCACCGAAAAGCATATCAGTCCAGGCATACCTTCCCATGCTGGGCGCTGTCGGCAGGCGCAAACCCGAACTATGTCGCCGCGCAAATGGGTCACTCAGATACGCAGATGGTGTACCGGGTATATGGCGCCTGGATGTCAGAGAACAATACGGATCAGCTTTCCCTTATCAACACGAAAATGAACGATCTTGTGCTACATACGTGTTTCGCTAAAGTGTCCGTATAGTATTTTTATTATTTTCAGCTACTTACCCGCTTAAACCTGCATATTCATAATGCAGTGGTAGGAAAAACAGATCGAGCGAAGATCACATCGAAAGCCCGCGCCAACAGAGCATTGCCGCAATGACTTGCCAACCCTGTAGCAGAGAGATGGCAAAGATTGCGGCAATTTTTTGTCCCACAGATGCCCCATGAATCTCAGCGAACCTTTGCGTGTCCCAAATCTGTCTCACACGGGTCCAGATCGGCGGCGGCAGGCTATCATCTGTCAATGGCTCTACAGCAGTGAGGTTATTCTATATTCGAATCGGGCGCTTAAAATACGTACTGCAACATCATATGATTTGCCCGCACACAGCAGCATAATTAGCCATAACGACACATGCCTCATGATTGCCCGCTCCTGGCGGGCTTTTCCTTTTCTGCTCCCTGTCGCTCCTTTATGCGCCCCCTTACCATAAACCAATGGCCCCGTAGCCTGCTCAGATCGGCGCGGTCTACCTCTGCCCCGTCGCCGGGGCTTTTTTATGCTGGCTTAGTGGGCCATTGAACATCTGGGGCATCGCTTAAATCGGTATCGTTTAAAACATCAACATAATCAAGCCACGCATTTACTGTGGCTGTCTCATCTTCCGTTAAAGTCCTGCCCATCATCAACTTAAGATTAAGAGAGTATGTTGCACTGGTGGCATCTGACAGCAGTTGAGCCTTTTTTGCTTCAGCCTGCCCGATATAATCAGGCTCAGGAATATTCAGCAAGACTGGTGCTCCATCGACCCATGCGCCGTATTTCCCTTCTGGAGGGTTAAACCATTCCTTGTAGTCATCATCAGAAATGTCAACAAGATCGTCTGGAAGATTGCCTGCATCGATATACGCCTGTAGCGATTCAGCGTCAGACGGGTAAAAACCCAGCGTTGTTGGACTGTATTTCATTTTAATATCCTATCGCTATGTAATTGACGCGAACCGAACTGGAAGCGTTAGCGCAGTGAAAATCAAAGCTACTTGTTCTGGATGATGAATAGTTGATGATCGCAAATGGGTTTCCGACATTATCTCCGGCACAAATTACTAACCCCACAAGAGCAGTAGAGAACGCTTGTGGATAGGTGACGGTTGTTTCTCCTGACGTATTAGTCGTGACAACTGCTGTTGAACACATTATACGCATCGTTCTGGATGGACCTGGGATGTCGAAGCTGTTATTAGCTCCTTGTGAGAAACCCATGTTACCAAGCGTTGTCCTGAGATTAGCTACAGAATTGAATGATAATGCTCCGATGCCTGCCAGTGTGTTTCCGTTTGCCGTCAACTGCCCGTTAAGCCCAAGCGCACCAACTGCCAGCCCTGCATAAGAGCTACTTGAAGCTCGCAAAGTCAGTGTACCTGATGCGGATTCAATAATTCGCGTCGTGTAATCTACTGATGCATTGCTTCCGTAATGGAAATCAATAAATGGTGTGTCATTTACCAGTTCCATACTGCTCATTGTTCCAGAAGAGCTAAGGACCAGTGTTGTTCCGTTAAGAGGCCCAGTAAGCGTACCGCCGCTTTTATCTAATTTAGTGCCGAGTGTGTTGGTGATGCTATTCCAGGCTGGCCCGCTATATTGAGTTCCGTCTGGCAAAGTTACGGTTATATTTCCTGATGCACTGTACACCTGCTGCCAATTCGCTTTATCAAGGTTTAAGCCTCGAATAGCTTTTGCAACATCTGCCGCAACTTGAGCAGTAATTCCCACTAGCGCAGCATTTGGCACAGCAGTCCATGCCAGACCTGAAGTAGTTGGTCCGCTATAAGCTGTAATGAGCGTTACGCCGGTTGCAGAATCAACCGACTTGACTCCGAGCGTGTAAGTTACCCCGCCGACTACCGCGACGATGAAGTCATTCGCCTTTAGCTCGGATGTAAAGCTCGTTCCAGAGCCGGTAACGGTGGCGGAATTATTTGTTAGGGTAATAGTGCCTGCTGGCATGGTTTTCTCCGGATAATAAAAAACCCAGCGCTAAGGCTGGGCTTTCATGTAATTGATTATCAATTACGCTCAATCAAGTTATTAAGACTCACCAATGTTTTTTACTCTCTCAATTAATCCACTGGTCATTCTTTTAGAGTTCACATATAACGCAAGAAGGAAGTTTAAATGAAAAAGATTATCACTATCACTTTGTTATCTTTGCTGGCATCTGGCTGCGTCTCTAACTCTCCGCCCGTTTGCTACAACAAAGCGACCATTTATAAAGAGGTTTACAATGTAGCTATATTTAAAGTTGAAAACGGACGCTATCTCGCTGGAAATCCTTTTTATACATGGACAGACAAGCCCCAGTTTATCGACACCTCATCTTGCGACAAGTTAAACCCCTAACGCCTGTCTGTAATAGCTGTCATAAGCATTTGTATAAATAAAGCCGGGTGGCCCGCATGAATAAGAAGGAGGGGCGCCTGAGTTTGCTGGGTTGCTGTATTCAGCTGAGGCGTAAAGGTCTCCACCGGACGCCTCCCAGTTACCTGAAGAATTTAAGCCTGCGCTGTAGCAGTTATAACGACGTGTACCAATGTTCGGATAAGCCGGATCACTCGGATATGCGACAACCACCGATACGCCTGAGGTAATAGCTACTGACTGTCCCGCGTTGGTTGTGGACCCCGTCTGCATCTGAAGGGGAAGGCAGTTGCTGTGCCACACCATCACGCCATTGTTATACATAAAGAACCCACCAGGCGGGGCGTTTACCATCATTTTTGCAAACACGTAAATGCGCGTTGGCCCCATCGCAAGGCCGAAATTAGGCCTAAATTTCAGCGCCCAATATCCATTCTGGTTAACTTCAGTCCACCACACATGGTTAAACCCTGATCCTGCCGTACTCCTGTGAAAAGCAACCAGGGACATACTGACCGGTACGTTAGTTTGCACTATCTGGTCGAACGCAGGCGTTAAATCTATTACCTGGACCAGATTGAAAGGCGTGAAGTTTGGCGCCAGTTTAAATACAGGAGGGTTAACCGAATAATCGTTATACACGAAGCCTGCGTAATTCAACGTCGTTGCTGCCGTAGCCGTCACAATTAACTTGGATGCAATGTCTACCCCGCTCCATGACACAGTCTGACCAGAGACGGATACAGCATAATTTATCTGGCTGGCACCTGCCGACGTTCTCCCGCCAATTATTACCGCGCTAAGGTTAAAGCCGGGCAGGCTATAAGTCTGACTGCCCGATCCGGATACAGTAGCCACATCCGCGATAAAATTGTAAGACATCGAGTTAACAGCATCGTAAGACGTTCCGTTGATGAATGTCTGAAATCCTGCCATTACCTTTGAGCCCCCATTACACAAACCAACTGACCGCTCGCGTTGTACCAGGCCGCCCCTTTGTTATCCAATAAAAATCTTCCCTGACCTGATACTGGACCGTTGAGTTCGAAAGAGCCGTCTGAACGCATTATCGTTCTCGTCTGCCCTGCCACGTAATTAGATGAGTACCAAGAACCTACTTTTGCCAGAGTAATTGACGCATAGTTGATGAAAGCATCTCTGATAAATACCTGACCATTTACAGCGGTGAATGCGAGTTGATAAGTCCCGTTGGTGGTGTTGTATATGCCGAAATTATCGGCGCTAAATAACGCATATGACTGTACAGAACCATTATTTCCTTCAACACCCAACTGCATGCCAGCGACATATTTGTTACCGTTGCTGTCCACCTGGACTTTAACACCCCATTGAGCTGAAAGCTTCCCACTCAGATCTGCGTAAGCGCTTGATACCTGCTGTACCGCCGCAGAGTTCTGATCGGATGTTGCCTGCAATTGTTCGAATTTTTCAGCATAGGCGTGGTCATTATCAGCCACAGTTTGCTTAACAGTGAGGATGTCCGCCCGGTTACGCCCGTAGGCCTCAAATTGGTGATCTATCGAAGCATCAAGGTTTAATGCGTTCTGGAGTAGCCCATCAATGTTAGTGTCGATATTAGAGGAAAGCCGCTCAAACGCCTCAGACTTACGGATCTGCTCATCGATATAGTCAATCATTCCCGGTATATCTGACGAAGCCTGTCCTGATACCTGAACAAAAGCCGACACGCCAAACGCATTCTTGGTACGGACGTACATGTAGTAAGTGTGGTCCGCCTTCAATCCATGCAGGGTCCACTGTGAGGCTCTGCCGAGGAATTGCGCTTCTGTCTCTACCGCGCCGATTGAACTGGCTGGCACCTCACCGGTGTACCAGAATTCGAAGGTCGTATCAATTGTCGCGCTGACGCTCATTACCGGAACAATATCAGCCGAGAAGATACCCGGGTTCCACTGAATAAAAGTAGGTGCCGACGGTGCGCCGATAACCAGGCTAACCTGCGTCTCCGCCCCTTTCATCCCGTTTTCGTTGCGGCCGCGCACGCCCAGGGTGTAATTCCCTGCATCCAGCCCGTAAAACTCATACCGGAACTGGTCAGTCTCGTACTGAGCCACCACCGCGCCATCGAGGTTATACACATACAACTCAAACATCAGCTTGCGTGTTGTCGTGGCTGTTTCCCACGTTGCGGTAACCTGAACGGTTTCGCTGTTGGTGTTAATGATGCGCAGGTTTTCGATGTTCGGGACACGATACCCGTTCAGTGTGTCATTCGGGGTATCGAAAACTGCCCCATCATCTACGATCGCCTGTTTGTTCGGATCATACAGGGTTGCTGAAATGCTATAGACCGAATTGTTCGTATCCTCAGAGACGCCCATTACGCGGAACATGCGAGTTGCCACCTTGCCCGTTGAAATCACGAAGATGGTGCCATCTTTTACCCAGGCTGGAGCGGTGCGCAGGGTTATCACTCTGCCGACCACGCCGGAAATAGTGTATTTTGAAAACTTCCCGTCAGCGCCCATCAGCGACATGGTATCGCCGCCAGATACAAGCTCTGACACGTCTGCATCAACCGTGATTTTCGCGCCGCTATGCGAAATGATACGCCCGCCAAGCCGCGTTGCGGCGTAGTTGTTGTCCATCACTTCGATAATATCGCCCGGCATGAAGCCGATTGCATCACGCGCCATACGGAACGTGACTTTTTTAGTCTCACGCTTGGCACTTTCAATCAGCCATTTTCCGGCGCGAAAAGCCTGACCTCGAGACGTGCACCCGAACGCCTCCAGAGTCGTTTCGTTGTAGCCGTAGCGGTCGATCATCTCGTCATCCGAGACGTATTCTTTTACCTGTTCCCAGCCGTTATCAGGATCCGTCCAGGAAACCACGACTGCGTTATAGCGATCGGAGCGCTTCATAGAGCTGTATGTGAATAGGCCGTCGACCACGTTAGCATTTGTGACCGCCGCCACCGGGTCCTGTGGGTTGTCCAGCATGATGGTAAACCGCATGCCATCCCATAGAGCGATCCCCCGGAACATCCCGGCAATATCATCCAGAATATCGCGGGCGCTCTTTTGCTCAGTAATGTAAGCATTCAGGGTAAAGCGCGGTTCCTTTCCGCCATAACCATCATCAACCAGCTGATCGCAAAACTGAGACAGCACGTAAAGGCTGCCATCATCAATGTCAATGTAACCAGCGCGCTTAGCCAGTCCGTAACGGGTATTTTTCACCAGCGCACGAAACAGCCAGGCGGGGTTGTTGGTCCAGGCAGATTTAAATCCGCCCGTCCAGATGCCGCTATATGTGCGAGCAATCGGATCGTAGTTATCTGGCACATCGACAATCAACCCGCGCAGATGGTAGGTACGCGTTGGCGTATCGGTATACTGGTCGCGGTCAATCACGGCGCCCGCAATAGCTGCATAGGGATATGAAAGGTTGTCATCCGTAATTTCGGTGTAGCTGTTCCAGACAGTTCCATTGCTCAGCAGATCGCTTGAGCTGTCTTCTGTGATACGGCGTAAACGAATATCGAAAGGCTTTGTCTGCGGCGCATCGATTAAGTGCGCCTCAAGGTATTCACCAGATATTTTACCGGTGATCGTGACCGTTTTTACTGTCTGCCACGCGGTGTTACCAGTACGGGTTTCTATCACCATCACTACGGATGTATTTTTCTGGTTCCCTTTCGTGTCCTGCTGGAGCAACCCGGAAACACCAATATTCATTCTGACCCGCGTCACGTCTGTATCGCTAACGGTGCGCACAAGTGGAGTGCTTTGCGTAACGTCCGTGTTAACGATAGTGGTAGCCTCAATAGCGGAAAACCCGCTAATCGGTTCCTGTGAGGCCGAACCGGGACGCCAAGCAACACTGACACCGTTTATTGTGACGTTGCCCTGCGCATCCGTGACGGGAGTTTTGTTCACCATGAAAGATGACAGATGCTGCTGATCCACCGGACCATAAATTGGCCCTTCAGAGATGAGGTCAAGGGCGCGGAGAAACTGCTTCGATTTGAGGTTGTCGTCTAAAAGTTTGGGAGTGCTGCCGCTGCCGCCGCCTGAACTCATGTTTTCACCTTAACTGATGGAAATGTCCCAGTCCTGATTGTTCGACGTGTCGATGCCGAGTGAAATTACGTTTGAACCCACGACCATTTCACCTAAGAGCAGCGGAACGGGCCTGCCCTGACCGATACGGTTGTCGACGCTGGTAAACGAGTTGTTCGTGATGGATTCTGTGTTCTGGTCGGCAGAGGATTTATTTTTCATGCTCGACGTCATGTAGAGGGAATAGGCGACGGAAGCAACAGACAGCGTTACTGCCACTATGGCAACAATTGCGCCTGTTTCCAGACCGGCCCCTTCGATAACCGGCGCAAACAGCACAGTGGAGCCATCCTTAAGATGCCGGTTCATGTGAAGGTTTTTGCTTTCTTCGGTGACGTCTTCACCCGCAATGCGTACCCGGATTTTGGTCCTGTAAAAGTCGCGCTTGAAAGCCGGAGACTGAGCAAGCAAAAGACGAAGTCCCTGCGCTGGCGTATCAACGTTTAAAGCGATCTGGCGGAAATGTCGTCGGAGATTCCCCGCAAATCTAAAGATGAGCATTGTTCATGCCTCCAGACGGAATGAGTCAGTTTTACGTATGCCTGGCGGAATTGTTCGCGGCGGCTCAGGCGGCCTGCCACTTCGTGGTGAAGCACTGTATTATCCCCAAGCCAAATCATGGCATGACAGGGATCGGACTCAGGAAACGCGCGACGGATGATCACATCGCCCGGCTGAACGTCTGCCAGTGAAACCTCATAAAATCCGTTGGCCGCCATGTTTTTGAGATAGAGGTTTTCACCCCGGACCCACCATCCGTTTGTCCTTTCGAAATCAGGCAGATCGAGACCGCAAAGGTGATACGCATCGCGAAAGAGGGTGTAGCAGTCCATAATGCCGTGTTCAAAATGACGGCCAAGAAGATGCGGGACCGGCCTGAATTTGCGAAGCCTGCCGCCGCTGGCGAGCCACCATTCAACGCCGGAAGCGATCTGCGCCTGACGGTCAGCGCCGGACAGAACCAGCTTTGCCATAGGGTGAGAATGAAAAACGGCGGTGATTTCTCCCGCCGCTTCTGCTTGTGTCCAGTCAGTATCGCTTATTCGGAAATGCTGCTCTGGTTTCGGATGAGCGTTATCGCATCGTATCAGCTGCTGGTCATTGATAATCAGTCCGCAGACTTCATTGCGCGACAGCGCAGCGTAAGCAAGGCACTCTTCTTCGATCATCAGGACACCTTCGAAGAGCCAGGGAAGCCGCCGAACGGTTTGGCTTTAGGTTTGGGATAGCGAAACTCGCAGCCGTTCAAATGCTTCGAGCACTTGTCTTTCGAAATATCCGAGGTCGGATTATCCTTTTCGTCGGCTACCGCTGGCCCGTCATAGAAGCAACCATCGCCACGGTAAACCCACTGGCAGACGTCAGCCAGGATAGTGCGTGCTGGGATTATGGCGTTGTCGCAGTCGACAGGTGTCGCCAGGTTATACGTGACTGTCTCGAAGGTCTCCTCGGCCATCTCTTCAATAACGTAGCGCGACACAGCTTCCATCGTGCTGTCTGCATCTGCGTTGCCGTTCGGGAAGTTTACCGCGTCGAGATGCTTCACCAGAACCTGACGGCGCGTTACCACTGCGCCGAGCGCGTCATCAAAGTCATGGTTGATGCCAGTGATCAGGCCTGAGATGTTCGCTACCTTCATCGTCGGGCGCGAATACGTTCCTTCAGACTTAGTATCGAACCCTTCGACGGCGATCGGGTATGCCGAATAAGCTCGCCCCTGCCAGATAACATCCCCGTAATAGCCGTTGGTGCCTGCATGAAAGCGGATCACATCACCGCCGAACGACTGAAGGTCTACTTCAAACAGGTCGAGCATCGCGCCGACACCGGCGTCTACGCTCTCGATTATGAGTTCTGCAGGGATGTCTCTCATCGCGGCACCTGCTCAAATGTTGCGGTTAACTGATAAATGCTTCCTGTCTTCTGTAGCGACCATGATCGGCAAACGAAGAGCTTCTGCACGCCCGTATCTGACGGCGTCCAGTAGAACGATTCGACGGCCATGCGCGCTTTTAGAAATGCTTCAGCAGCTTTCGCGGCGTTGGTCCGGGAACACTTCGCATCGTCATAGCCGACAAACGTCAGTGAGTAGCTGTCCATCAACGGGTTTATGCCTTTGGCCTGGCGCTGCTCGTATCCGTCGCCAAGCTTTACAGCCGCCACATTTGGCGTGCGCGAAGCCGTGAAGCCCTTTTGAGGGCTCCAGGTAAAAGTTTCTGGCATGGGGTTTACCTGTATTTGCAAAGAACGCCGCCGGGGCGCTGCTGATCTTTCATCATTCTCATCATGTCAGCTGACCAGGCCTGACGAAGCTGTTTTATAGTCCCTTCATCAACACCGTTGGTGGTGTTTATGGTCAGATTCATGGTTGGGTTGAATGAACTACCGCTGCCCTCACCGCCCAGATCGCTGTTGCTGATTACCTTGCCGCTATCACCTGGAATCATGTACTGGCTGCCATTGCTGGCTTTGAAGATTTCAGGCTTACCGCCTTCGCCCACACGGTACATGCTGCTGGCGTTAACGGGGCCGCCGTGCTCTCGTGCGCCAGCGATAGCTAAGCCCTTTGAGGACAGTAGCGCTGTCGAATAAGCAGCGGTACCGACTGATGATGCTGTGCCCATCGTTGCGATTGAAGCACTGATTGCTGCCGGCGCCCATGCTGAGGCAGCCGCTGTTGCCTGAGCAGCTGTAGCGGCCAAAGATGCCGCGGCCGCCGCCTGGCCCATCAGCATATTCTTCACATACTGAAGGCCCATCTCAACGAGCCCACTAACGACGCTGCCCAGAATGGTTGTGCCTATGTTAGCAAACGCCTCACTCAGGCTTTGGGTGCCATTTAGAAGGCCAGTAATGGCATTAGCCGCACCACCCTGAAGAGAGTCCACTGCGTCAGCCAGAAGGCTGTTAGCGGCGCTCTGGTTTTTATATATCTCCCATTGTGCCGCGATACGCTGCTGCTCGTACTGGGTGTTGGCCGCGTTCATCAGTTCAAGGCCCTGCTGTTCAGTCAGAATGCGCTGCTGAGTGAACTGCTGGATAAGGGCCAGCTTCTGGGCGTTCTCGTTCGCCAGTGCCTGAACCGGGTCAACTGAACCAGCTGCCTGCTGCTGTGGTGTCACAGCCTGCTCAGCGCGAATTTGCGCGAGCTTTGTCTGGTGCTCCTGCTCTAACTTTTCTGCAGTTACGTTGTACTGTCCCTGCGTTATCTTTTTGGCGCTCAGGGCAGTATTCAGATCAGCAACATCCTGCTTATAGCTGGCGTTTTCACGCGATTCAGGCATAAGTTTTTCGGCTGCTGCCTGCGCCTTGAGAGCGTTGGTAACGTCCCATTTCTGAGCAGCGTACTGGCCTGCCAGTGCAACTTGTTCCTGCGTAGCGCCTTTGCCCAGCGACTGCTGCGCGGTCAGTATGGCCTGTTCTCTACTCAACTCCTTGGTGCTTTCACCGGCAAGCTCAGATTGTTGCTTCAGGTTTGCAAGCTTCTGCGCAACGCTTTCAGTTTGCGTGGTGCTCTTTTTCTGTGCTGCCTGAAGCTTTTTCTGCGCTTCTGTATTGGTATAAGTAGCGGATGCGTCGTCCTGCATACGTTTGGTATGCGGATCGTCTTTGGAGAACCCTGCATCCTCCGCTGCATATTGTGCTTGCAGGCGTGCCCTTGCCGCGCCCTGAAGCTTCGAAAGCGCAAGGTTTCGCTCAGACTGACGGATTAGGCTTTTCTGTCCGTCAGTAAGGTTGTCTGTAGATGATTTAAGGCCGTCTACGTTTACCTTTGCGTTAGCAGCCTCCCTGGCAAGATCTACCAACTTACCGACTAGGGCTGTAATCTGCGTCTGACCATCTTTGCTTGACGAGGTCATGCTTTGCAGGCGTAAGGCTAGAGACTGTATTGCTTCAGGTGAAGGGTTTTTACTAATGTCAGACAACTGCTTAGCCAAGTCAAAAGCTTGCTGTCGACTTAACCCAAGCTTATCAGCCAGTACGCCGACCGTATTGCTGAGAGTGCTTGCCGTTGCATAGAAAGCCTGACCAGAACCATAGGCTTGCTCCATGGCCTCATCAACATCATTGGTTTTGATATTCAGAGATGACATTGCATCATTAAATCCCTGAATACTGGCTCCGCCGCCACCAAACGATGTTTTGAGAGTGTCACCAAAGGATATAAACGATGCTGACGCATCGCTGATTGCTTTTGGTATTTTGGCTATAGCCTGGTTGTATTCAAGCAGTGCCTGATTGCGCATCAGGGTGGCCACTTCAGCATTTACCCGCGCAAGGTTTGCATACTTGTTGGACAGGGCAGCCACGCCATTTTGAGAAATGGTGATCACTTTATCCATGGCATCAGCGGCATCCGCCAGCGAATCCATAGCGTTTTTGCCGCCATTAAGTGAGGCGATCAGTGTACCTGCAACAACTGTGCTAAGAGCAATTACGGCTCCAACCACTGCCCCGCTAGGACCAAACGCACCCGCAAGTTGCGAACCCTGCTGGCTGAAAGCAACAAGCGCTGACTGCCCACCTTGGACCTGAACAATGAAGTCTTGAACCTGATAACCAGCCTGTTGCATTTGTTGACGCCAGGCACCATGACTTTTGGTACCTTGCTCAGTGCTATTTCGCATATCAAACAACTGACCGGTAAGCTCACCTATTTTCTTTTTTTCTTCATCGGTAGCTGATGATCCGGCACGTAACTGAGCGGCCAGAACGGCAGCGCTCCGCGCACCGTTCTCTTGCGCCTCATCTAGAATGGCGATCTGATTGCCGAGCCCTTCAATGATGGTTTCAGCGCGAGAAAACTCATTCGAAGCTCCCTTCGTACTGGTACCAGCAGACTGGATGGCTGTTGCCATAGAATTAACAGAAGAAATCAGAGTCTGCATAGCCGCATTCATTTGCGTAAGCGTCATGCTGGCAGCAGTGCTATTCGTACTCGATTGAGCAATTGCAGCAGCTACAGCTGTTACGGACGTACTCAGCGTCTGCATTGAGCTGTCCATAGATTTGGCGTGCGATGTAATCTGGTCGAGATTAGAAGCTGTTGATTTCGCTTCGCGGCCCAAGCTATCCACTGCCTTGCCTGTGTTTTTGGCATTGCCTGCCATATCCGATAGCGCTGTCTCTGCGGCTTTTGCGCCTGAAAGAAGTGGAGCAATATCCGCTCCCACCTCGTAATAAATTTCCCCAACCTTTTCAGACATCACTTTCTCCAGGCATAAAAAAACCTCGCCGGAGCGAGGTTGATGTTGTTTGGTGAATTATGAGCAGGTCACATTATGTCCTCGAAAGATCATCATTCCGGGGTACACATCCGTTTGCTGAGCCCTGACGATCTCGCCGTGATGAAAGAAGAACCAATACCCTTTAATTCCGGTATAACCGCCATATGAATTTTTGGCGTTTACACCCATACAAGTGGTATAGCCAAATATTGGCTGCTTATTCTCAAACGCGACTTCTTTTCGTAGAACGGTAGGTTCACTCACTTTTGCGGAATCTGGATCTTTGAGGTTACTTTCCAGCCACGCCTTAATTTTTAATTTGTAATCAGGGGGAGGCGTTCCGTAGTCAGCCTTACTGAAATCGATTGCCGACATTAGATCTTGCTCAGGCTTGACCTGAGAACATCCTGACAGTAGCACTGCGACAACCGCACCCAAAATCAGTTTCTTCATATCCCTATCCCCATAAGTAACAGCGGGATAAATCCTAGCCGGGATGAAGTGCAATGGGAAGCAATACAACTATTTGATAGCCGCGGTCTCTTTGGCGTTCCTTTCGTGCTCATTGCGCAAGAAGGTCACAACGCCAATTCTTGGGTTGATGTCTTTAGTGCAGGTTTTGAGATTACTTGATATGTTTTCAAACTCTCCCCCTCTGATGGTGTTGATGTCACGATCTAAAAGTGACATGACGCTGTTAGAAGCATCCTCTTGGCAATTCACCATCTGCTTTAGAAACATTCCTTCCTTTAGTTGCAGACCAGACATAGTTAGCGGAATGCCAAAAATCATGCTCACTGCGACTAGGACTAATTTTGCTTTGCTGACCATCACTCACTCCTTTCATAGACTGACACTAGTGTCGATATCGTCAAAAAAGAAATGAGCTTCATCGTTATTACAATCATTTACGGTATTGCAAAGGCTATAGCCAAGAAACCCGCCGGAGCGGGCTAAGAGCTCTTGCGCGATTCAGAAATGAAGGTGTCGATCCGTGAAGATATACTCTCGCGAACCTTTGAAGTTGTCTGGTCCCTAATTTTTGTAATAGCTTCTTTCTGTTGAGCACTTAAACCAGACCATTGCGCTTTATCTGGGCCAATTGAGTCATGGTACTCAGAGAGTTCAGCGCTACATTTATCAAAAGCTTCATCAGTGATTACACCAGCTGATTTGGTTGTTTTGACTTGGCTGTCTGCATATTGAGTTACGCAGTCGCTTAGATTTTTTGCAGCACTCTCTAAATCAGCATGCGCCACAGAGCACACTAGCAATCCCATCATAGCTAAAGCTAATTTCATATCCCTATCCCAAAAGCATGTTGTGGGATAAATCCTAGCATGGCATGGGTGCAAGGTGGTGCAACAGGTCGCGATTTCAAATGCGTTTTAATCTTTGGCTTTCCAGCTACACCAGGCACAAAGTGCAGCCATAACTATCAATCCTACAGAGAAACCGATCTTCCAGAACACTTGCTGGATGATGGCGCCGGCTACGAATACTGCCGCCAGCAGTGCGAATAGCTTCCTCTTTGTCATGGACACTTTCTCCCTCTTTAACGGCAGAAATCATAGCATGGTCAAAGAGTGAGACAATGCAAAGCATAAGCACTGATCATCTATCAGGATGGGCGAAATGGTAAGGCCAGGATAATCTGCCGCCATACACAGCAGAGGGTGCATCATGGAAAGAGACAAGGTTAACGACAATTTTTTGAGGTTTCCCTACCGTAAACAGATTCATGACGATGGGAGAATTAACAATGGCGGTATTGATCTTACTTTAGAGCCAGAACGTATTGATGAAATTCAGGAGGCCCAGAACTATCCATGGTTAAAAAAGTTTCTTAGCGAAGTTAATGGGCCCAATGGGTTCTTTATGACATTTGGCTGTGATTTTGGACCATATGAAAATTATTATGCTGGATATTGTGATTTTTCATTTCGCCCAAGTAAGAGACCTTCGTCTGTAGATTCCCTGAGAAAGTTAGATGAAGATTTCTACGAATGGATCAGTGACCTATACTCGGATGATACTTCGGAACTGCACCCATTAGCATTTGCACGCGCAATGCTTCAGTGGAGTCATTCCCCGCTGGAATATCAGGGAACCTTTGACAAAGTTGGGCTTTGGTATCGGCATCAAGAGGTTGGCGGCTGCGAGTGGCTGGTAAACCACGTTCGTCATTTCCTAGTAGAAGTCTATCCATCTTTGCCTCGCACCTAGAAATCCCTAATAAATTGCTAAAATTATAATGAGGAACATATGAAAGAATCTGACAAATTGACATTTGCAGTATCCATTACAGACATCTCTCAATTCATTGAGATAATGAAAGAAAATCATATTGAAGCAAGTCTATCCGAGAAATATAAAAAAGGAGTTGCTTTTGACTCCGCGCTTTACGACATCGTAATTGATCTTGTTGAGTCGCCATATTTCATCCCGTCTCTTTCACTCGCCATCAGAGCCTATCTAAAAAGAAACGATAAGAAAAAATTTATAGTTAAAACTAAAGATGGTGAAATAGTTAACATTGAAGGATATTCTGAAAAAGATGTTAAGACCCTTTTAAAAAAGGTAAAAAGGATCAGCTTTATTGAAAAAACGCGATGATTAAGCTGATTGGGCTATCTTGCGTGCTTTCCGCGCAAGATAATCATCAGCTACAGCGTCGTACTCTTCTTTCGTAAAGCCTTTCTGCTCCGGGAATTTCGCTGCCAGCAGCATCTGAAACTCCGTCATCGTCAACTGCTCCGCTTCCTCGCGGCTTACTCCGAGGTGGGTTCGGGCAGCGCTGATGTACTCGAAAGCATTAAACTCAGATGAAGTGCTGGTCCCTTCATGCTTTTGCAACCGCCTTACTTTTGCCTTCCCGATGATGCCGTGCTGGATAAGAGACTGCGCAATCAAAACCATGTCACTTACCGGCATTGCGCCTTTGCGGTACACAAACAGCCACTTTCCAAACTTGCCGGGGCGCAACTCTCCGACCAGATCAGTGATGTTTTCATCGCAGCAAGCTGACAGTACATTCATGGCTGAGTAGACCACATTCTTATTGAACTGCGGCCGAGCAATGTAACTCATCAGCCACTGCGGGACGCCTCCGTAAGCTGCTAGTGAGCGCTGAATCAACGAAGCATATTCATCATTGTGCAGATCGTAAAATGCCTGAACGATCGCGGCTGGTTCGCCAATACGCATCATGTTTGCGAATGACGGACGGAAGAAGTAATCACTATCACCCAGCGAGATAACGCACTCGCCAATCTCTTTATAGGGGGTCATAAACTCTCCATAATCATTATCAAGGGCTGATACCAGCCCTTTGGAATGGTTACGAAGCGGTGACAGTAACCGCACAGGTGCCGGTGAAGTTGCCGTCGTTGGATTTGAACGTGATTGTCGCTGTACCCGCCGCTACAGCAGTAACGAGGCCGGTGCTGCTGACGGTCGCCTTCGATGCGTCTGAAGTGGTCCAGGTGCCGGTGCGATCGGTTGCGTCGGTCGGCTGAACTGCGCCGGTCAGCTGACGAGTAGCACCAACGGCCAGGCTTGCTGTCGCCGGGGTCACGGTCACGCCGGTAGCAGGTACGGTCTCATCGGTATCGATAACCTGAATGGTGCTGGCATCACCCACTTTGAACTCAGTGGTCAGCGACACGATGTCATTTGTACCGCCGTCGGAGCTGAGAGCCGTCACGACCATATAGCCTTGAAACGTCACCGGGCCATATTCCATGCGCACCCAGATACCCGGCTGGCGACGGGCGGAAAGCTCACCGGCAAAGTACTTGATGTAGCGCCCGATTCCGTACTGGTCGAGCTTGTCTTTCTTGCGCACCTCACCTTCAAAGCTGATAGTGAAATCAGCGTTAGTGATGATGCTTTCGACATAACCGCCACCATCATCGGCGTCGCTGGTTACTGTGTTAGGGCTAAAGTCGAAGCCCTTTGAGGTGCCAGCCGCCAGAGCTTTCCATTCGGATTCCTGCGGCACTACATCACTACAACCGTCGGCTACTTCAAGCACAACGGCGCCACCGAACAAACGTTCGTTGCTGTTCTGGCAATCTGCCATATTTCTATCCTCTTGGACGTTTAGTTAAGCGCCGAATGTGGCGACAAACTGGAGCCGATAGACCAGGCGGCCTTCGGTAGTTAGAACGGGAGCGGGAATGCCGCCGAGGTTTTCGAGGTAGCCAACGCACTCATCATCCATAGGATGCTGTTGCACGTAGTCAATGATGTTCTGTACTGCGGTATCAGCTGCTCCGTTACCGCCCTTTGCGCCGATCACGTCAACCATCACGTAATAATCAGCGCCAAGGCCATTGCGTACTGCTGATCCGCCGTTAGGGCGGAAGACGATGAACGCTTCAGCAAGGTTCTCACTGTCCGACCAGACCAGTTGATGAATTGTGAAACCGTCAGCCAACCCGGCATTGGCGAAGTAATTGCGCACCCGCGTATGCATGGGAGGTGTCACAGTTTAAGCTCCTTCTTCATGACAGCATCAACGGTATCCTTAGCTTTCACGGCACCCTTCAGCAAAAACTGGGGCTCGGCGTTAGGGTCCCAGTAATTACCGACACCTGTGCCCCCACCGAACTCAACTGAACGCTTGGGTCCAAACTCAGAATGATTTGCTGTCCTGCCGAAATGAGCCCTTGGCTGGCCTTTCAACTTGCCCGAGGCGTTATGAACGGCCGCTGCGTAACTGGCTGTATAACCAATTCTCCCGATGATTTTACTGCCCTGCGGCAGCAATTCGGTGTACTGCGAGTTGATGAGGGTTGAAGTATCCCGCGGGGTTAGTATTGCCGCCTCGCTGCCAATAATTATCGTTGCGGATTTGAGGGCTCTGACAATCTTTCTTCCCTCAATATCATTGATCAGCGCATTCATGTTCCGCTGAGCTTGCTGGATGCCTTTAACCTTCACGCCCATGCTATGCCCCTGTAACGATCGCGAAATCATCCGCGATGCGGTCGAAAGTGTCTTCAAACCGTACAGCCTGCATCACCTCATCTGCGCCAGCCTTCAACGGGTCAGCTTCAGTGGATACGCCGATCAGGATGTAATCGCCGGTATCTGCCTCTGCAAACTCGGTCCAGACCGTGTTTTTTACGACACGCTCCGCTCCGAGACTGCCCAGATGCTTACTCAGCCCACCCTGATACCCGCAGTCAATCACTACTGGCGCGGCGAAACCCATCGGATCGCCCATCTCATTCTGACCAGCCCGGAGCTTCCAGAACGTCGCTTTGCCGGTGTAAGACCAGCGCGCTAACTCTGACATGGGTTATTCCCTCCAGCTGATTACAGCGGGTTTCTCCGCAGCGATGCGCGGGCAGCTAATCACCCACTCACCACTGCTTTTCACGTAACCGGTGGTCTGTCGCCCGCATGAGGTTTTCAGCCAGACGCGGTTGAAGGGCTTCGGCAGTCGTTGTGTCACTGGAATAAACGACATCAGCTGCCTCCAACGACCATGAACAGTCCGACCTTCGCCCCAGAAAGCGGCAAACCGGACAGGCAGCCGTTTTTATCCCAGTCGAGGATTTGGGTGTACAGGTAATCCGTCCCCGCTGAATCATAGGTAAACGACCGCGACGCACCAGATGGCGCAGACTGTGAGGCGATTTTTCGGGCACCGGACAGGGCGGCCAGTCGCGCGGCTGCATAGATGAGCAACAGCTTTTGCAGGCTTTCGGAGTAGCCCGCCCCGTCCATACAGGAAGACGCTGCACTGACTTGCTCAATCAGCAGCTGCAGCACTGCATCAGGAACCGTGAAGCCCAGCTCAGCTATCAGGGGCTTTACGTCATCAAGCGTGATTTGGGCTGCCATGGTTATTTCGCCTTCTTGGTTGCTTCAGTCAGCGCCGCTTCAGCGTCTTCAGCGCGTTTGGTTGCCGTTACCAGCTCTTCAGCGTGAGCCTGCTTCAGCTGCTCCAGCGCGTCGGCGTGCTCTTTGTCTTTGGTGTCGGCGTCGGACTGAGCCTGCTTCAGCTGCTCCAGCGCATCATTAAGCTGCGTCTGCAGCGCAGAGGTATCAGCAGAGACTGGCGTAGAAGGAGTTGCCACTTCGAACTGAAGCGCTTCGCCCTTTTCTTTTGATGCCTCAGCCTTGCCGCCAGCAATCCACTTTTCAGCGATCGCTTTGTCAACGTCATAAACCTTACCGGCCTCCAGCTTCTGGAAACCGGCACCGGCGAAAAGGTTAGAACTCAGGATTTTCACTAGTGCCATTGGTTGCTCCTTAAGAGGCGTGGATGAGAGAGAACTTGTTGTTGATGTCCTGCTTAACCATCAGGCCCATTGCACCCCAGGTGCGCCACACGTAATCGCTGTTGTAGAACTGGCGCGGGTCTGCAACGGTGCCAATCGCCTGACCAACAACCGGCGCGATCACTCCTGCGGTCAGCGGGACGATCAGGATTTCGTTGCCAGACAACTGAGCATCTTCTTTGATGGCAGCAATACCGGACAGCTTCAGCAGCTCTTCCAGCACGGTACGGGTGGCGTTCACGTCGAAATAACGTTCGAGGTTCGACATAATTTCTGCAGACACGTACCACGTCTGAGGCGCGTACTGGCTATTGGTCACGCGGACCACATCACGCAGGGCGATCGCATTGGTGCGCAGTGCTACCGGATCGGTGCTGGTGGCGAAATTAAAGGTCAGAGTTACCTGAGCAACGCGCTCGTCAGCCTTCAGGCCTTTCCAGGTCAGGCCGTCAAACTTAACGTAGTTGCCTTCTGAATCGCGGAAACCGTTGAACATATAGTCAACGTACTGACGCTGCACGTCTTCAACAGAACCGCGCTGCGCATCGGCCTGAGACTGAAGCGCTGACGGGCTATTGAAGATTGGGTCACGCCAGGTGAACTTAAAGCCTGAATCGTGGATCGGGACCATGGTGCCGTCGAAGGTGTAAGACTTCGCATCGAGAGCCGCGCCAATCTGGCCGCTCATGGATGTGTGCGCCCAGCCACGGCCGCCGGTGCGTGCATAGTCGTAGCGCGACTGTTCGATGCGCACAGAGCGCGACAGCGGCATCAGGTCGTTCAGTAGAGTGAACTGCGTGTTGGGCTCGAACTGCGCAAGTACGGTGGTATCAAACGCACGGTAAAGGCGGCGGATGTCATCCACTGCGTTTACGGCATCCAGACGACTAGCATCTTCACGGATACCGCGGACACGACCGAGGAAGTCGGCGGCAGCCTGAGCGCCTTCATTGCGCGCCATCTGCAATTCGGCAAACTGCGCCTGGTTAACCTCAAGGTTGCCAGTGCGCTCGCCAATGGAACGGGAAAATACAAACATTCAGGTGCTCCTTACTTAAACACAACGCGAATCAGATCGCCCGCCACCGCAGTGACAGGTTTATCTTCTTCGACGTAAGCAAATACAGCGGCGTCATCAGCAACTACGGTGATACGGCCATTGGCAACGGCTACGGGCTGGCCTTTTCGATAGGTACCGGCAGCGGCACGGACGTTCAGGAACAAACCCGGTAATGGCTGGATAGCCACTACGTTTTCGCCTTCAGCAATGTTGTCATCCACACCCATGCAGCGGAGATAGTCCATATTCGCTACATACAGGATTGCCGATTCAGCGCCTGTTACTGAAGCAGTGAATTTGGCTGCATCAAAGAACCCGATTGTGCCCGGCGCAGTAGCCGAAGCCGCTGCACCTTCACGGTTGAGAAGCGGGTTAGGGAAAACGCCGCCAGCGTGAATTACATGCTTTCCATCTTTCGCCATTTTTTACTCCGGCATTTCGCTGAGGGACTGGTTAGAGTTGACCTGACGGAAAGAACCATTCAGGCCGGTAGTGGTCTGGCACTGGGCATACAGGCCATCCAGTGCTGCACCATCGAGGGCGTTTACGGCCAGATCGTCCAGGCCAAACTTGGCTTTCACGGCATTGCGCTTTTCGCCCTTTTCTTTGTCGGCGTTAACCGCAAGGCCGCTTTCAATGGTGGTCAGTTTGTCGGCAAAGGGCTTGAACCACGCCGGGGCCTGCTCGCTGTTTGTTGCCGTCTCTTTGGCTTTCTTGTCAGCCTCTTCTTTCTCTTTCTTGGCCTTTTCTTCGGCTTCGGCTTTCGCTTTAGCGTCATCAACTGCCATCTGGTTGTAAGCGTCCATCAGCTCAGCATCGGACTTACCTTCAACGTCGATGCCTTTCGCTTTCAACGCATTGGTGATGAGTTCTTTCATCGGGTTTGCTTCCTCTTTGACGGAATTGCTGTTGGCGCTGAAGAACGCCTTTAGCTGGTTGAATAGGGTTTTAAGTGCGGGGTCCTGCGGTAAAACTGGATCTGGCGTCTCGGCTTCAGCCAAGTTCACCACCTCCAGTTCTTGCTCGGAGCCATCGGAGTTGACGAAGATGCCCACGCCCTCATCTGGTGTGCCAGCGCCCGGCTCGTCAAGCAGGTTTGCTACGTGGTCAAACATCATGTTGGTGACGATTTCGCGGTACTTCTTGCCCTTCGACTCGCCATTAGCGGCGATGCCGGAGTAAAGAAGCCCTGTGGAAATGTGGATTGGCTCAACATTTTTACGCGCTGCCATGTCATCAAGTCGATTGACCAGCCGCTGGCCCTTCTCAGTTGACTCGGCATAGCGGCGATCAACGTACATGTCGCCAGAGACTTTTCCGTCCTTATGTTCAACATCCTGAAGCCATGCACCTACATGATATTCATTAACCGCCTGGACATCGCGAGCTGAGACGTGCTTGCCATCAACTTTTGGATGCCCTAATGGCATTGGTGTGCGTTCGAGGGTTTTGTAGCCCTTGGCGATTTCTGCTGCCGTATACAACTTGCCGTTCATTACGATGTCGTCAACGATAGGCGTGACGCCACGGACCACAATGTGTGGCCTGCCGTTGATGATTTCGGTAGTGATGTTTGACGCGGAGTTGACGACGGACAGCACGTTAACGCGATTGCGTTTCATGCCGTTTCCTCACTAACAGACTAATGACGTAAAAAAACCCGCCGAGGCGGGTTATAATTTAATGAAGATTTGCAGTTCAACCTTGCAAGTTTTCACATTGCGCTGCGACATAATCGTGTATGGATGTTTTAGCGTTTTCGATTGACCTTTTTGCAGCAGCACTAGTTATGCTCGGATCTTTATCTGGATTAAATAATTCTGCTGTTCGTCTATCTGAATACTGTAAAATTTGCTCGCAAGTTCCATCGTGCTGCAATCCCTGTGAAACCATATCGTCCAAACTTACTGATATCTGCTGAGCCATTTGCATTCCCACAACATCAGAATTTGCCTTACCTTTTTCAGTAAAAGAATTCGTTAGAAGGGCCATTTTCTTGAAAGCCTCACCCATAGCAAATTTGGCTTGCATTACCTTCGCTTCGTCTGCATGTACAACTTGTGAAGTGAAGGGTAACGCACCGAGTAATAGCCCACAGCACATGCTCTTAAATCTCATCATCCTATCCATAGCAAGATAAAACACGAATTAAAGTGCATTAATGCTGCCAGTGTTTTCTTTCCTTATCCAGCCTTTCAATCAGCCCTTTGTTGACTACCTCGCCTTCATCGTCAAGGATGACCGGTATCTGGCTGCAATAGCAGTGAAACTTATTACCGTCCACGCTATACCATTCACGAACTTCATCAACCGTCCGCGTCTTCCCGTGCCAGAAAGCGTGGCTGGTCCGTGTGGTTGGCTTTAGTGCAGAAAGATGCAACAGGGATGTGTTCAGACCAAGCCGCTCTTTTGACCATTCTGTTTCATTCCATTGCGCCTCACGTAGCGCGCCCACCTGCTCTGTCTGCGCCATGTTTTTGGCTCTGACCATCGAGACATCAAGCCGCTGACTGATAATCCGTGCTGTCTCGCGCGGGTTAATCCCTCTCCCTACCGCGTCAGAAATCACGTTTGCCAGATCGCCGCGCGCCCTGTCCGACTCCAGCCGCCAGTCGCTGTAAGTGGAAACATAAGCAGCCGCGACCTGATTCTGATAAGCCGGGCTACTCAGCAGCTGCGCCAATGTGGTTTGCTGCTCATATATTGGCGACTGAACAGACAGGTTTGTGAATGCCTGATGTGTGCCGCGCTCATATTCATCAGCCACGTAGCTCAGCGCCCAAAGGTTTTTGCTGCCCCCCTCAAGCAGTGCATCATCCAGAATGATCTGCATATGCTGCAGCAGGTCTGCCAGTTGCATAGCCGTCATGTCATAGATATACGTCCCGGCGTTCACCTGATAGATGACGTTGCCATGCACCGCATGCGACTTATGGTTGGATGCACGTTCGCGTCCGGTAAGCCGCTCATTGAATAACTGCTTCATGGCAACCTTGATACCGTAATAACGGTCTTCAATGTCACGGAACATCCTGTTAACCGGACGGGCTGACTGTGTCGGGTCTGCTTTATTGCGAGGAATTACCGGGGTTCGGATCGGCTGTTGGTTTGTCATCTGTTAGCGGATCCTTACCGGATGGTTTTTTATTCGGATCGGGCGGTTGCTCCGGCTCATATTCATGGAGCGTTTGCAGCTCGCCCACTGCGCGAATTTCGTTTTCTTTCACAGCGGCACGGCCAAACGCTTGCTGTGTTTTCTGAGCTACTTCGGCCATCTTCGCCATGTTGTCGATCCGGTCCGCCTGAGAAGGAGCCAGCAGATCAGACCATGAGACGGTAATTTCTTCATTGGCCGCCGGGGCGATAAGGCCGATAGTCCAGAAGCGGCGCACTAGCGTTTCAATCACGTCAGACAGGAAGCCGTTCCGGCGAGACATGCGGGTTCGCGCCCAGTCCTTCATATCCTCAGAGGATGCACGCTCACCCGTTACCTGCCCAATAAGTATCTTCACCGGCATCGGTATCGTTGCGCAGAATTCGCTGAGCGAAGTGCGCCAAGTAGGTTCCGGATCGGCAGCGGCTACTGACAGAACTTCAGCCGTTCCAGCCTGCATGAACGTCGCGGCGTCAGTACTCTGATTAAGACGGACTACCTGCTCATTCAGCGCGTCAGCCAAATCGCCATCAGCAACGCCAAGGGCTGCTGCGAGTGCGCGGAAATCAGTTTTCTCGCTGAAGGCGAAGTTAAGCTGACGGCTGGCATTCTTCAGGAATCCCTCAGAGCTGCCGCCTGATACTTTCTCAATATCCAGCAGCTTGTTGTAGCCTGGCCGCAGAAGAGGAACGCCAGAGGTCAGCAGACCATCATCAGCACCTTCGGCAAGGATGATCACGCGGTCAGGGTGAATACTGATCTGTCGTGCAGGTGCGCCGCCCTGCTGGACCTCAACCGGAAGTTCGGTAAAGCTGTACATCTTCGGCTGCCCGAAGCTTTCGCTATCGGGGTCGTTATCCCACTCGCTGACATCAAGCTGCGATTCCCATACCGGGATAAGCTTTACCAGCGCCTTATCTGCCGTTCTGCCGATTACTGTTTTATTGGCTGGCTCCCACCATTTTCCACTGTCTCGTAACTGAATAAGCAGCGCTGAATACCGGCCAACCATGTTACGACGATCGGCATCCTTGATTTGCTTCCAGCATCGCTTGAGCAGGCGCTTCAGGTTTTTATCCCACTCAGACTCGGCCTCAGCATCTTTCGATTTTTCCCCCTCAAACACCTCCGGGTAATCTTCCCAGCAGCCATCAGCCATGCGTTTAATTGCGGCACCGGCGATAGCGTTGCGCTCATAGGCGTTGTAGAAGTCGTCAAAGGTCAGGTGATTTGGGTATCCAAATTCCTGATAGATGCGCTGGCGCTTGGTATTGCCCGATTTGCCAACATACTGCCCGTACAATGCACGAGCGCGCCCCTCCGCCAGGCTGTTAATTGCCACGGACAGCGCATTCAATTTATCTGGTGTCACGTTGTCCTCCGTCAGCGCTTACGCACCAACATGCCAGTGATCTGCGGCTCTCTTAATTCGGTCAGGGCATAGACCATTGCGTCCAGCCTGTCGGGTGATTTCTTTGCAGTGGTCGGCACATATTCCATCAGCTGATTTTCCAGCGTGTAGAGGCTGCCGCGATGCGCTACGCGGCCCTGCGCATAGAGGGCTGATATAGGCTCAGCTCTGGCGTATTTTCCCTTACTGGCGTGCACACGGATGACTCTGCCGGTAAACCCGGCATTCACCAGCGTATCTTCAGCCATATCACCGCCCTGGTTGGTTTCAATCACGATCGCGTCAGCCTTATGATCGTGATAAGCCTGTATTGCGCGAGTTGCCCAACCATTAGGGGAGTATTTGCCGCTGTAGTCAGCGTCAGTGCTGTACAGCCTCTCATCGCCGTTCCCGTATACGCTGGCAACCACAATGCCTGACTCGTCGCTCTCTTCACTGTTCGTAGCCTGCGGGTCGACCGCAACAACAGTGCGCGTCAGCTCTTTGGTGATACGCATCTCATGCGCAGCGCTGATCATCTCCTCGTCCCACAGCGCGCCCTCAGCGTTGAAACGCTTGGGGTTCTGCATGTACTGAGCTTCAGCAGTGCGCCGGTGTGAGAACAGAGAAACGCGGTGCGATTCGTTGTGCTTGAACGGCCACAGCCAGCCATCAGGCAGGCCGTGTTCAATCGGTATGGCGTGGGTGTTGTCCGGGTACTGCTCAGCGTAAGACTGGCTGTTGTCGATGATGACCGGCAGATTCAGATGATGCCACATCTCCCCGCTGCCACCGCGCAGCAGGTAGCCGCTCAGGTCGTGATAGTGGATACGCTGCATAATCACAATCATCGGCGTTGTTTCAACGGCCAGACGTGATTTGATGGTTTCGTTAAACCGGTTGTTTACCCCGCCGCGAACAGTTTCGCTGTAGGCATCGTCAGGTTTAACCGGGTCATCAATCAGCAGCGCACCCTGCCAGCCTGGCTCCATATGCCCGGCACGGAAGCCGGTTACCTGCCCCGCAGCTGACGACGCGTAAACGCCACCGCCGTGCTCGTTCCACCACATCGCCTTGCTGTCAGCATCGTCGCGCAGCTCCATGGGCCACATCGTCTGATAAGCCTTCGACTTGATCATTGTGCGGGCGGTAGAGGAGTTCAGCAGCGCGAGGTTGTGCGAGTAGGACAGGTGCATAAAGCGGGCGCGGCTATTCAGTGCCAGCCCCCGGCCCATCATGTTGATGGTTGCCAGTTCGGTTTTGGTGTAGCCAGGCGGAACGTTGATGATCAGCCGTTTGATCTCGCCGTCAATCACCCGGTCCAGCGTCTGCTGAATTACCCTGTGATGAGGTGCGACAATCATCTTGCCGCCGGTACGCTGCTTAAAGAAATAGCGGGAGAAGTAAAGCCCGTCCTCCTCACACTCTAAGCGGCGCGCATAATTCTTTTGCTCAGCAGTCGTCATCCTCCAACATCTCCCGCCGGGCAGCTTTGTATTCGTCTTTGGTCAGTGTGGCCGACTCGATAGGGCCGCCATCTTTCCCGGTGTGCTCCACCTTCTGCTTATTGGTATACGCGTCGCCACACTCTTTCGCGGCCTGTTCAATAAGCTGAGCGGTCAGCGCAAAGTTGCGCATCTTCTCAGTGTTAGCAGCCATGCGGTCGAGCGTACGCAGCCGATACGCCTTGTTGGCGATCGGTATGTCAGATATTTCGGTCTGGAAGCGTTCGCGCGTTACTTTGAAAAGCTCTTTCCACTTTTCAGCCAGCCCCTTGCCGTTTGCTTTGGTTGGGTCGTGTGATTCGACCTGCTGGCGCGAGATAGCGAGTCCGTATTCTTTCTTGACGGACTCTACAACCATTGATGGAGTGTCAAAGCAGGCAAGCGACTGGACGATGAAGGCTTTGACCTCACCATTGAGTGTCGCCATAGGTTACCTGCTCGTCATAATCAGTCAGAAATTAAGCCAGTTTCATGAGGCACGTTCCGCATGCTCTGGCTATGTCGATGTTTGCCACTTCAGCCGGTCGGCTGGCGGCGTCGATAAGGGTTTGCACATCGGCGCTTGCACCATAGCGGCGAACCACTCCGGTGAACTCTTCCACGTCATGTCCACGCATGCAGAGTTTCGGATCACCTTCTCGTGTGAACTTAGGCGCGCCGAATTCATCGGTCTGCTGGGCAATGTGATAAAGCTCGTGTTCGACCAGCGCGCAGAATTCTAGGTCACTACACTGTGAGCAGAAGTCACCGGCCAGCGTGATGATGTAGTCAGGTTTGTGGCCGAACCATTCATAGAGCTGTTGCTCCATTCTGGCCTTTTGCCATCCTCCTGCACGCATCATCACTTCTTCTGCCTGGCCTAATACGGTACGGCCCTGCTTCGTGAACGCTGTAGCTGCCCAGAGGAAAGCAATGTCTGCCTGAAGCAGGTGCATGTGATCCGGGTTATGCAGCACACCATCTTCACTGATGATTTGCTCTATGACCCACTCATGTACGCCGGATGCTGGGGTGAGTTTGATGTATGGGGCGAACTCTTCAATAAATTCGACTGGAGGGTATGGGCGATTAAGGTTTACGTCTTGTTTGCCCATGTATGCTCCACTTTGATACTAATCGAAAAAAAGATTTACCCGGCCAAAAGCAACATTCCATAAAATCACAACCGATAGGCCATTCAGGCCTTAACATGGAGTATCTAAGAATGTCCCCAACCGAAGTTTTGGTTTACGCCAAAAAAGTTATGAACGAGAAAGGAAAGCAATCATTTCAACCATGTTGGTTTCCTGAAGATGATGATAGTGAAGAAACTTTCAATTCAATGCTGTTCCTCGCAGAAACGAATCAAATTACTATCTCTGGAGGGCGTTTCATCGATTATTTCATAGTCAATATCTAAATATGCACTTGAGGGAATGCCAGGCCAAATTGCTGGCATTCCCACTTTTCTCTTGCCGTAACAATGATGATCGGGCGCACTGCTTGAATGCGCCCTGTGATGGTCACTGCGGCAATCCGGGTATTTTCACCTGAAGCTTTTCATATGCTTCCTGACGCTTCACCGTCAGATGACGCTTCCTTCCACCAACACCCCAGTAGTGCATTGTTCTCGCGGCATCGCTAACTACTGATGCCTCCTCGTGATAAATGTGATCCGCCATATTAGCTTCAGCCATATAGCTAGCCATGGTTACCATCTCACCAGATAAGAATTTATCCACTACGGTGTACACGCCAACTTTGAAAGCCGGGTCAATGTGACCAGCGAATTCGTATGCTACATAACGACTGCCAAATGTGCCGCCATGCTTACCTCGCACGGTTTTCAAATGTGTGTTCAAATCACATTTAGCTAACTCATTGATAAACAGCTTGGTTGAATCCAACCTTGCAAACTGAGATGGCCTGATGCTGTTGATGTCGCGGCCTCCCAGAAATTTATCGTCACCTGATTCAGCTCTCAACTTTGCGATCTGCCACATGTCAGTCAGGCAAATCATTCCTTCATCGTTAACTCGAACTGGTTGGTCGAATAGCTTAAGTTCTTTCATCGTAAAATCTCTCTGTGGTGCGAGCCTGTTCGCGTAGGTATAGGCAGCCCGAGAGTGGAACGATGAAATCCACCGCCCTACCTCAGACTCACACTACGGAAAGCTCTCGGATAAGCGCACGCGAATGCGCATGAGTTTATTGCGGACATAAAAAAGCCCGACCGAAGTCAGGCTGATGGTGCTCTTTGTAACGTAGGTTTTGGTAACGATTACTGGAAGGTGGCAACTGTCACGCCTTTCTCATTGCAGACGTAAGCAATCTCTCCCTCATCCAGAATCATTTCATCATCGCCGCCTGACCAGCCACGGAAGAAAATCATTCGTGATTCACGAACGAAGCTCACATCACCGGTTGCCTGCAAAACTGAAATGTCTTTGTCTTTGTTGATCGTCTTGATAGTCAGCATTTGTAGTTCTCTTTGTTGTGGTAATAAAAAAGCCCCGGCAGGAATTTCCTGTCAGGGCTTGATGTTTCGAGCATAAAAAAAGCCGCACCGGTAGGCGCAGCTCTTCATCTTTGGGAAATTTAGCGCACTTCCTTGCCCGCTTCAATAATCAATTCAAACACTGCTCTCTGATGTACTGCTGCAAACCAGCTATTTGCTTTCCAGCGAGTTCGATTCGGCTTCTAAGGGTGAAATAATCCCGTTCAGCGGAGTCAGTAAGTCCGGGGCTGGCTGCATCATCCATGCTGGCGGTTCCGGAGGTGGATTGCTTCGTGCAGGTTGCGTTGAGCTGCAACCGGCGCTTGCCAGAAGCAACGTCATCATGCAGCTGATCAATAGTCGCCTGAGCATCGGCTAACTCCTTTGTGTATTTCGCGTCGAGAGCTGCAACGCTTTGCTGCCGGCGCTGCATGTCGTTGATGGTTTCCTGCTGGGTTTCTGCCAGGCTCTTTGCTGCCTTGTATTTATCCCTGTAGCTGTCAGCCAGTAAGGCAAACAGACAAAGGCATATGCTCAGCAGTACGGCAACTAGAGAACGCCAGTTATTTGCCAGCCAGATCATCAGCGCTCTCCGCCAGGCACATTGTCCGCTCCATATCCCGGCGGTTCATTAACCCGCGCCACTTCTGCCCGCCTGCATATATCCATCGGCGCAATTCTTCACAGGCGCCATCGACATCACCGGCATTCAGGCGTTTCAGAAGCGTCGACTTAGAAAACGCGCTTGTGCCAACGTTATAGGTGAAGCTGTAGAGTGCGGCGCGCTGATACTCATCAAGAGGAACTTTTACCAGAGGGTCAACCTGCGCCTTAACCTGGCGAACACGCTGCCATAACAACGAGTCACACTCTCGGTCTGTGTAATGCTTACCCTGAACCACTCCAGCACCGGTAATGCCATCACAGACCGTCCAGACACCAGCCACATCTTTATATGGTTCATACACGCGGCCTTCCACACCATCCTTGCCGCCGAGGAATACCGTAGCGATAAGCATGGCTCCGCCACCTGCGGCAGCTATCAGCTTGTTCCGCAGTGAGTTTGACATTGCCATGGGCTATTCCTCGGTGAGGCCGGGTGCGGTGGGCCAGCGCTGAAGCGCTTTAATCTGCGCCAGTGTGGCTTTGCGTTTGTAATACCAGTTGATGCCGAGCGTTAGCAGGGCGACCAGAATACCGGCCAGGACGCCTACAGCGCTCCACTCATCGGGACTAAGCCGGGTCAGAAGACCGTTGGCAATCGTCCCGGCTGACGCGCCATACGCTGCGCCTGAAGCCAGTTTGCTCATATCGATACTCATTTGCCCCCCTCGGTGAGGGAGCTGGCTCAATTAGGAATTGTCTACTTTCTGAACTGAGCAAGCCCGATTAGCTTTAATCTTGTCGAGAGAAAAAAGCACCGTCCTGCCGTTGCGTAGTCAATGTTGAAGAATCTGCCTGAATGCGGATTTTTTTATGGATAAAAATCGCACTCTGCCACAGGTCGCTAAACCGAAGTGTGCAGTGATGGGCAGGGGCGAAAACAGAAAAGGCCCGCCGAAGCGAGCCTTTATATTCTGCATTTCATAATTTCATAGCGAGGACTGATGAAATCTAACTGAAAGGTAATATAACCCCAATAAAGTCGTGGCAATTAGGTTTATTAGTATTAAAGAGTAAAAACCAACAAATACCGTTTTTATCAACCAAAGAACCTCTAGAGAGCTTAGCCCAATGATCCATGCAGAAATCATTTTACCCAAAAGAATTGCCACTAGCCCAACGCTAAACAATATAAAACTCATGAGCGCAAGATATCCAAAAAGATAGCAAACAAATCTTCTTCGGGTTAGCTCAACTTTAACTTTGGTTGCACGAAACTTTTCTACGATAGTTGGAGGATCTCCAGCCATTACCTCGTCGATAGACGAGTTACTGAAAGTCGAAACGGCGGCTAAAGCAGCAATATAAAATCCTATCAGGACTTGCAGCAACCCATTAACTTGTACTATCAGACCACTACTACCCACTAAAGGAATTTGGTCGTGGCAAAAAAAATAAATTGCCATAGCAAGTACAGCCCCTAGCGACGGTATAATAAAGTCGTACCATTTCTTTTCGCTGTGCCTGATACGCAGATAATTTAATGGTGAAAAAAGTTTCATGTCGAAACCTCGATTATAATAGCCCTTTCATCTTCGTCTCCAGCTCCTGGTGTATCGTGCTCTCACACTGATTAATGCCGGAACCGAGAATGATTTTTTCACTTTTTGTAAAGAGCTTGGTTGCTGCATCCTCATTTCTATCTAAATCAAGGCTAGCTTGACGACCATCTTTCGAATAGCTGATAGATACTTTGCTGAAGCCCGACTGTTGGCCTTTCTTTCTTAAAATTTCCAATAACCTTTTTTTATCTGCCAGTGGTGGTTGCTTTATAATCTTATACCTCACTGACCGTTCTGCTAGTTCAGTGTAAGCTGTTTTGTCCATGCCGCCTTGCTTACGAGTGCTGACCAGTTTTACATTATGCAATTTTGCACCCTTTAGAGTGTCTAGCAAAGTTTGCGAGCCATGAGAAAAAATTTCAAGTTTTGGCTTAAGTTGGCACATTGCTTTTGTTGCTGGATTTTTGAACTCTTGACCTGTAAATGCTTCACGAAGCATTGCATTGAGAAAAGGCTGTAGGATTGATTTGCTTATGCCCGGAACAGTCTCAACTAAGGTTTTGAAATGATCTGCGGTATGCTGAACTATTGAGGTTGAGATCATTACATGGCTCGAAACGGCAATTCCTTCTCCCGCAAGCTTGGGCTCAACGCGAAGTTGCCCTGTCGTGAGTTCGCCAAAAACTGGATCTGACCCATTCTTGTCACAAAGCTGGATAAGTAAGATTGCTTCTGAATCACCAACTTTGTAAGTCATCTCAGAAATTCGCACTGCACGCGTGCCTTGATTGTATAGCCTAACAGCGTTGCCTGCATCCACTAGGTTTTTCAGATTCCTCAGGATATCGGATACAGGTATATCAGGCGCAGCCGCATGAGTTGGCTGAAACGCGAAATCGAAGAAAGAAACCCATCTTTCATAAGTTGATAACATTGAACAGCCCTATTCGTTAGTTAAACCCTTATACAAGTTAACGAACCAGGAAAAAAAATAAAGATGCAATGAGAAAAACTCTAATCTTAATCAATTTTATTTATGGAATCTTTAAACCTAAAAGCTCCAGATATTATCTCCGACGCTTTAGCAGTAATTACAGTCATAGTCATGACCGGGGAAAATCTGGTGGCCCCGCTGGATTTGAACCAGCGACCTGCCAATTATGTATTGGACGCTCTTACCGCTGAGCCAAGGGGCCAGAATGTATGGCGGATAAGGCAGGATTCGAACCTGCAACCAATCAGTTAACAGCCGAACGCACAACCGCTGTGCTTCTGACCCAAATTCAGGCAAAAAAAGCCCCACGGCATTAAACCGCAGGGCTTTTAGTGTCCACTCAGAAACAGCGGACTGTTTTGTTGCCGCTCAACAACAAGACGTAGCTTTCACTGTTTGGAACTATATCCCTGAGTTCCGGAAAAGTAAACAGCCCGCGATAAAATAACGAGCTATTTTCTAATGCGCTATGCAGTCACCTTGTTTAGCGCCGCATTTGCCCACGACTCTTCCATCTCAAGCTTGCCAATCAGCGTTTCATAAAACTGCTTACCGCTCTTCTCCCACGTAACCAGGCTGATTGAATCAGTGATGCTGCTGATCGCTCGATAAGCTGCGGTTGAAGGAATGCGTTCAAACCCTCTTCCGCTGCACTGCTTACAGTCGCCCATTACCGGCACGCCCTGCCGCTCTGACTCTTTGCGCATTACCGCGCGCCCTCGCCCGTTACAGTCCCGGCACGCCGACGACACGACGCCTTTGCCTGCGCAGGTTTTGCAGCGCACCCTGACCTGCTCACGCACTTCGCGTCGGCCGGCGCCCGACAGCATCGACTTCATTGTCACGACTTCAGCATCGATAAACCCGGTAGTGTTGCAGCACTCGCACGGCTTTAAGCTGGCGGCGCTGCGGCAATAATCGAGATAGGCGTAAGTTGCGAGCACTTGCATCACAGCTGGTTTAACATCTGTTTCAAGCTTGCGAAGGGCGGCAACCCGGTCGCAGGTGTGTAGTGCAAATTCAGTTAACAGGGATACGGCGCGTCGGGCGTCGTTCTCGCTTACTCCCACTTTCCCCATGAAGGCTGCATAACCGAGCGGAGCACGGCTTTGCGTCATGCCCATGGCAGCTACGTAGTCGGTCCCGGTCATCGCGTCGGGCGATGTTTGGGGCGCTGTGCCGCTGAAGTTCTGGCCCTTCGGAAAATGGTACTTCACTGTCGCTTCAAGGCTCATGCTGCCTCCATCAATTTTGTTAGTTTGCGGCACTTAGCCCGGTATTCATCACGAATCCGGATAAAGTCATCGCGCCGGTAATGCGGCATCTCATGCGGCCCATTCAGCCAGTCGACCAGCGCCTGCCCGTATCGCTCAACCAGGTTCGCTTCATACTGCTGCGCCACCGTCGCCGCCTTCGCACCATGCTTTGCCGATCCGGCGTTGCATGATTTGCACTGACGATAAGCGTTGCGCTCTTCGAAGCGCAGCTCAGGGAATCCGCCGACCGTTTTGAAGTGGCCGCAGTCCCACTGGCCGCCATGCAAATCGGGCGGATTGGTTTCGCCGCAGCTGATACAGGGCTGGTCATGGTCTCGAAGGCGAATGAACTGATTGAAGGCTTGCTGGGCTTGCTTCTTGAAGTAACTGTCGGGCTTGAGGGCTAACTTGCGGATTTTGGTGTGGCGTTTTTCCTGCTGGGTTTCTTCTCTTCGTCGTCGTTCTGCTTCCTGTTTCGCTTTCTGCCGGTCTTTCTCCCTCTTGGCCAGCGCGATTACCGTCCCACACTCTGCGCTGCACCACTGCTGATTTTGAAAGGCAGGATTAAACCATTCGCGACAGTCAGGGTTTTTACAGCGGCGTCTGATCTTCCTCATCGCCCCCTCCGTGCATTCTGAAGTTGTCGTCTTGCATCCAGCCGGCGCAGCAGCGGGCGCAGGCATACACCTAGTCCGGCGGCAATGCTGAACCGCAGCCAGCGCAGCTGATAGCAGGCGTATCGCCAGATGGTGTGGAACGGGACGTAGTCGAAGTGCTCGTAATACCAGGCGTCTCCTTCACAGATTTCACAGTTGTTCCCGAACCGGTGTTTATCCTCACTGGTGAGAACGGTAAGGCATTTGCAGCAGCGCTTACACCCAGCATTTGTGCTCATAGGTCGTGTCTCTCCGTGGTTCGCGGTTTCCCTCAGGCAGCAGCGCGCTGACCAGCCAGAGGCGTGGATCGGTAGCGAGTGTCTTTTGGGTCTGGATGTTACGGGCGGCATAGCGTGAAAGGAGTTCGTTGGCGGTGTCTGTATCTACGGGGTCATGGGTGAACCAGGTTTGCCGCATGGCTGCCTCCGTTCTTTCTCAGATACTCCGGCCAGTGCTTTTCGAGGATCCGCTTCGGTACATGTAACCCGAGACCCATGACGTTAGCTTTGGTTTTCAGCGTGCTGAGCGGTTTGTTGATCGCCCTGGCGATCACTGGCGCCGGGACCTTTCCGGCCACGCGCTCTACGTATTCAAGTTCCTGCTGTGTCCAGGTGCTTCGTCTACCCATTTTGTTTTTCCTTCAGTTTCATGTATTCGCTGTCAGCCGGTACCGTCAGTTTGCAGCCGAGATTAAGCGCCCAGCCTTCCACCTGCGTGAGGTAGAAATGCATGTCGCCGGTATCGAGGTCTGAGGTATGCCGTAGCGAGCGGATCACTGTTGATTCCCCTGTCACCACATCGACCATTTCTCGCTCTACGTAGCCGAGATAGGTGTGCTTCATCGCGTCTTTCACCCATTCAGGGGAGGCAAAATCTTTGCCGCGTCGGATGAGCCAGTCGCTGATTTCGCTGTACCACATGTGGGATAAGGCGTTCTGGTTTAGGCTGCGCTTCTCGCGCCATGGCTTGATGATCAGCCGGTAGGTTTCGCCAGAGTCGAGCATGGGGAGGATTTGCTGCCCGATGGCGTTGAAGTTCGACCTATGAAGCCGTATGCCGCCCTTCGGTATCTCCATCAACAACCTCCTTCAGTTGCTGAATAATTACGTGAAACGCATCTTCCAGGCGCCCTACGGCTGCATCTGAAAAGGGATTGTCACCCTGATGAACCATGAGGAGCTGCTGCTGTGCGTTCACGGCGTTGATGTAGGCGTTGCAGATCTGCCGGTAGTCCCGCTTTGAGATGGTGACTTGCTTGCTGCTCCTGGCTGGCGCCGCATCATCAGGTGACTGGCTGCCCATCAGGTCAACAGCTTCTGTGGCCAGCGTGCGGATATGCGTCAGCGTGTCCTGCGATGCCGGTTTCTTCTTGGCTACATCGATGATTGCCAGCACAAGGTTGCGCGTTTGATCCTGCGAAGGTTGGATAATCAGCTGAGTTACCTGCGTCATGCTCTTGCCCCTTCCCGTCCGGCCAGCCAGCAGAAAAAGGCGCGATCTACGACCTCATCCCGATAGCCGAGGTGCGAGCGGGTCACGCTGTGCTTGTCGCCGTGAACGCTGTGATAAAAACGCTCGAAGCTGCTTCTGATGCTTTCGCTCATGATCATCTCCCTTTCCTGACGAGAGCTTTCAGCCGGGCGACGTTGTCCAGGGCCTTTTCGCTGGCTGTCGGCATGTAGAGTTTTTCCAGCTGCGCGCGCGGTGGCGGAATTTCTTCGCCAGACTCAATACGCGACGCCATTTTGCGAAGCTCGGCGCGGCATTTTGCGCGCAGCTCAGGCTCGGTGAGGTTGTTGGCGCGCATGGTGCTGTACAGGCCGGTAACCATCCAGTAAGCGGCGTTGCTTTCCCACGGGTAAGCTTCGGGGCTGTCGATGAGCCCACGGCGTGAAGAATATTTCATCACCATGTCATACAAGCCGTCTTCGTCCGGCAGTCCAGCGGAGCGGAGTTCTCCCTGCTTACACCACTGGATAAACTGGCCCGGCGACGGCCAGAACGGCGAACCACTGGCGCGAGCGTGCTTCATGCCGGCCGACAGCTGCTGCTTCGTGCTGATGTCGTTTTCGGCGAAGGCGGCGATCCACTGACGTTTTGCCGCGGCTTCGTCCCGCGGGTCTTTCAGCACCGTGCTGACCGATGCCGGAAACACCTGCTTGAGGCTCATGAACAGCATGTCGACCAGACGCTCAACGGTTTCGTTCACGCCACGGGCTACCGGCTGCGGGCCGTCACCAGCCATGCGGGCCAGCGCGATGCTGTCGCGGTTGTTTATTGCGGCTACGAGGTTTCTCATATGAAATTTTCCTCCCACTCTCTGCGGTCGTTCCAGTGTGGAACCTGCTGCTGTGAACTGGATGGCGCGTTGCGAACCGGCTGGCTCATCTGCGCTTTAAGGGTCGCCCACTGCTTACGCAGCTTCGACGGGCTGAGGATATTGGTTTGCCAGAACTGATTGCCGTTCGCCCAGGTGAATACTTCGCAGATTTCCCTGTGGCTGGTTTTCAGCGAATCGCGCATCAGGCGAATGTCATTTGCCCAGGCGGGCCAGTTGGGTTGCTGTGCTGTAGGGGTGATCACCTGAACCCGGCTGAAAATCCACTGAGCAGCCAGAAGGTCGTCGGCGGTTCCCCACTTGTCACCCTTCTGTGAATGAACTGCTGCTTCAGGCCGAACAACCGGAAGACTTTTCAGACGCTCGTCAGAGGATTCGCCAGAATTCTCGGACGTATGTTTAATGTCTTTTTTGTCTTTTGTAATATTGTCTTTTGTGGTTACCCGATTCGGGTAAGACCTGTTACCTGATTCGGGTAAACATTTCTTACCTGATTCGGGTAAATTTACCTTTTTCGGGTAAGGCTCGTTTTCCCACTCATTTAGCTCCTTGTTTATGCCCGTCAGCCGACCTTCCTGAGTGAGAATATTTCGCTTCACCAGAGCGCTTTTTGCTGCTGAGCATTTGTGCGGCAACATACCTGTAAGCTGGGAAAGCTGCTCGTTGCTCACCCAGTCAACTTTCTTGTTGAAGCCGTATGTTTTGCGCATAACGGCCATGAAAACCAGAAGCTGATGCTGTGTCATTCCAGCCAGCATGACGGCCTCAAGCAGTTCATTGGCGATGCGCGTGTATCCGTCCTCCAGATCTGCCACGCGACGCTCCACGGCCCGGAGTTCGGGCCTGATTGGTGATACATTGTCATACGCAAGATTCATCGCCGCCCCCACCCGCCGGTATGCCAGCGCGATAATCAGCGATGATCCGCTTTATCTCTTCAGCCGTTCCGTGCGAAAGAATCAGGTTATCGAAGCCACCATCGCGATCGAATACAGCATCAACCAGCAACTCCACCAGGCGCCGCGCTTTCGACGCGCTGAACTGAGGGATTGCTGCGCTTCGGGACAGTTTCTTTTTCCCTGCTGCCTTAACCTTCTCCATCTGCTCACGGGCTACGCTGTCAGCTTTAGGCCCGTGCTCACGAGAAAGAGCAACCGCGGTCGTCGGAGCAACCTCACCAGCCTTCACCATCGCTATCAGCTCATCGCCGCAGACAAGCAGTTGCAGGTGATGATCAACATCGCCAACAGAGCGCTTCACCTTGCTGGCTATTTCAGAGGTAGACCAACCCTGATTAGCCAGGCGTTGATAAGCAGCAGCGCGCTCCAACGAGGTAAGCGGTTTACCCTGGCTACTGGTAACCATGAAGGCGATTCGATCAGCTTCGGTACCCGAGAAATCTTTGCATTCCAGACGAGCAACTTCGTGGCCTGCTTCTGTCGCCAGCAGCGCGCCATGATAGCGGTGGTGACCGTCGATAACCTTGATGCCCTGCTCTGTGACCTGAACGGCCAGAGGCGGGACAAACTCACCGGCGATAAACGCATCGCGAAACTCTTCGACGTGCGCCTGGTCGATTTCACGGACGTTGTAGCCCGGTTCGATGTACAGCTCGGCCAGTGGGACCAGAAACGTTTTCTTGACCGTTGTCTCGGTGCCGTTTTTATCCTTGGCCTTGTAATGCAGTGATAAACTACTCATAATTACTCCTGTGAATTGATCCAGTCATTTCGCATCAGGCCTCGAAACTGTTCCCGCAGTTCGGGGCCTTTTCTTTGCCCAAAATCAGGGCCACTTCTTTCGCCACCGCTTTAGCCAGCTGCGTCGCATCGTCATCAGCAATCCCGTATTCCAGGATGTCGATAGCCATGCTCATCTGGCGGAAAAAGTTCTTCTTCATGCGGCTGACCTGGTACTCAGCGATCCCCAGCTTTTCTGCGAATGTTTTCTGGCTGATAGACGCCAGCTTGTTCAGCAATGCCGATTCAATGCGGCGCGCGTTCTTGCTTTGAGTTGCATGTTCCATCTTGGATAATTCCCTTGTTGGTAAGTTGGTTGCGTGACATTGCGGTGAGCAAGTCACTTGAGGTTTCCCCACACGGGCGGGGCTGGATTTCAGAGTGTTAAAGAGCGGTGTTGCTTAAGCTGCTTTGTCTTTGGACGGTGGGAAGACTTCATCCAGCGAGCATTTGCAGCCCAGTTTTTTTAAGCCTTCAATGATTGCTCGACAGTCATTTAGGCTCGGAGTACGGATGTTCAGCTCATAGTTGGCGATACGGGATTGACCCCAACCAATGGCTGAAGCCAGGACAGCTTGCGAAACTCCGATTTTTTTTCGCTGCTGAGCAATGTTGTTCATTGCAGCCTCCATAACATTAAATTGCACAACCATTACACACAAAATGTGATTAACAGTCAACCTCAATTCGTGTACAGAGTGCAATCACGAACCGTGGTAAATTTACTGGATGAAAACAATGCATGAGTTAATTGGGGAAAGGATCAAATCCCTGCGTGAAGCAAAAGGACTTAGCCAAGTACAGCTAGCCAAACTTTGCGGTTGGGCGGCTCCGTCTCGTTTGGGAAATTATGAGTTAGGCACACGTAAGGTGAGTGCTGACGACGCGGTAGTCCTAGGTTCAGCTCTTGGGGTATCACCTGCCAAAATCATGTTTGGTGATGAGGCCGATTCTGTTTTCAAACAATACGAATACCCACTATTCGCTTATGTCCAGGCTGGTCCCTTCTCAGAAGTAGGCAGCTATACCGCGAGTGATGCAAAGGCATGGGTGGCAACTACTAAGAAGGCAAGTGAGAAAGCTTTCTGGCTTGAGGTAAAAGGTCACTCTATGACCGCGCCGCAAGGCGTGCGTCCGAGCTTCCCGGAAGGCATGCTGATTCTGATTGATCCGGCCGAACCAGTTGAGACAGGAGACTTCTGCGTCGCTTCTGCGAATGGCGACTCGGAAGCAACCTTCAAGAAGTACGAGCTGGATGGTGGCGTTAGTTACCTTGTACCGCTGAACCCTGCTTACAGGATTTTGGACTGTGACCACAGCATCCGCATCATTGGCAAGGTAGTTAAGGCTCAGTGGCCGGAAGAGACGTTTGCATGAGATGCAACGATAACTGCGAGATAATTGACGTAGTTATTGAGAATAAATTAAGGCTACTGCGATAGATAATATAATATGATGGAGGTCAAGGATGGATAGTTTAAAGCATCAAAGATTCAGCGAGTTTTCACATGAAGATAAATTTTTCGATTCGTTAAAAGCCGACTACCAAGAATTTCCCGCATGGTTAGATAAGAAATCTGATGCAGGTGAGTTTGCATACGTTTTGTATGATGAGGCTCATAATATCGAAGGATTTATGTATTTGAAAGAAAACGATGATGCTTCAGACATTTCTCCCAATCTTCCTCCAGGCAATCATTTAAAAATAGGCACATTTAAATTTGAATCTAAAGGGACTTTAAGGGGGCAGAGATTCCTAAAGAAAGCCTTTGACCACGCAATAGCATCTCATTCAGATGATATTTACGTTACGGTTTTCGAAAAGCATGAACACCTGATCAAGCTTTTCCAGGCTTATGGTTTTTACAAGCATGGAGAGAAAGAAACTGTAAATGGAAAGGAGTTTGTATACGCACGTTCAATGACAGAGGTTAACGGAGACGTTTTACTCGATTACCCTCTTGTCCTCCCAGCACAAGCGAGAAAGTTTCTACTAGCTATCTACCCTGAATTTCATACCCGACTTTTCCCTGACTCTAAGTTGATAACAGACTCACCCGACATGCTTCAGGACGTATCACACGCGAACAGCATTCATAAAATCTACATATGTGGTATGAGAAGCGTTGCGACTATGAAGCGTGGAGACATAATCGTCATATACAGGACAGGTGATGGCAAAGGCCCCGCTTATTATCGTGCCGTCGCAAGTTCTGTTTGTGTTGTTGAAAATGTCAGGCACATGGATGATTTTCCAGATGTTGAATCTTTCATTAAATATTGCTCCAAATTTAGTGTTTTTTCTGAAGAAGAGTTACGTAAATACTATAAAGAAAGAACATACCCTTATGTAGTCAGATTTACCTACAACTTAGCTTTACCAAAGCGACCAAATCGTGCTAGCCTAATAGATCAGGTTGGTCTAAATGGTACTCAGGGCTTCCGCTGGAGTCACTTTGAATTGAGCAATGATCAATTCGCAAAAATACTAGAGCTAGGTAAAATAGATGAAAGTTTTATTGTCAATTAAACCCGAATTTGCTGAAAAGATATTGGATGGCAGCAAAAAATTCGAATTCAGAAAGGGTATTTTTAAAAACAGTAAAATCACAACTGTTGTTATCTATGCAACCATGCCCGTAGGCAAGGTAGTTGGTCAATTTCAGATCGATGACGTATTAAGTGATAACCCTGAGTCGCTTTGGAGTAAAACCAAGCGTTATGCTGGCATATCGAAGACTTTTTATGATTCTTACTACCAGGGTAGAGATAAGGCATTCGCTATTAAAATCGGACATGTTGAGAGGTTCTCGGCGCCACAACCGATTTCTAGTCTAGGGGCGGGAATAAAGCCTCCGCAGTCTTACCTATATCTATCTTAAAGTCGAGCCACTGCACTACTAGCCCGCCACTGAGCGGGCTTTTTTGTGCCTACTTCTGATGCACAGAACAATCCTAACCTCATGACTTGTAGGACCATTCCCACATCGCTAGACCTCGCACACCCCTAACCTGTAATGGCTACACGCATACAGGATGCTGCGCGTTAGCTGTACGAGATTTGCAGGTTAACCCTGCCATGAAACACTTCGCCCGCCACTGAGCGGGCTTTTTTGTGCCGCAAGATCACTGCTAAAAATAAATTCACACCAAAATCATACACATAACGTGTTACACCCTCTTTATACACAAATTGTGATTGATAGTTAAATCACAATATGTGAATATCATTCCCATCAGCAGGAAGCAGTACCCAACAGGACGTTGGATCGCTCTTTAACATTGATGGGGTTAATTTCTCCCGCCCTTGTGGGAGACCAAAGAGCAGTTGGCTTTGGTGGGCAGTAGCTCAGTGTTAACCGGTAGTCGGCCATTCTAGATGGCGGTGACGGTTGCAAGAACTGACTGAAAGTTTCTCGGAGTGCGCACGATGAGGAGCGGGAAGTCGGTGAAGCTTAGAGCACCACAATGCGATCGTGGAGGTCACCCATAGAGGGTCTTCCCAACCTAAGCCAATTACCGGAGGTAAATATGTTTGCAGCTACCAACAGCGTCAGCCGTCGCTACCTCAAGCGTGGCGAACTGATCGCAAAACGCCGTGCAGAAGCGGCAGAAGGTAAAGCCCGCGTTGACGTCAGTGCCGAGCGCATTTCGCGCGCTGTATCAGCGCCGAGCCTTCGCGAAAAGCATGAAGATGGCGCCATGTGCCTGCCCGCCGTAGCGATTTACAGCGCCGGGCATCGCAAGGTTCGCAAAGACGCAACGCACATCATTAAGTGAGGAAAAAATGCCAAATCACGTGACTAACGAATTGACCGTCATCGGCGGCACCAACAAAGAGCGCCTAGCATTCATTCGCGCCATCACCAATAAATATGGCCGCATTGATTTCAATAACATCACTCGCATGCCAAAGAGCATGCATATCGACGAGAGCAGTGATGTTGAGATGATGGCCTCAGCAATTGCTGGCAAACCTATGGCTGACTTCTATTTTGGCGATGTTTTGACGGTGGCCGAAGCGACCGAAAAGCTTCGCCAGCGCGGATCGAAAGCAAGCCACATCAAAAAAGTAACTCATCAGGCTCACCTTCGCGTGGATAACAAAAAACGTTACGGATTTTATTCCTGGTACGATTGGTCGCGCGTGAAGTGGGGAACTAAGTGGAACGCATATGACGTTGAGATGCCTGTTCCCGAGGTAAAAGAAAGAGTCAAACGCGGCCATCGTTATCGCAAGACTCACGTTACCGCTTACGCAAAACGAACATTCAAAAAACGCCTGAATCGCCACGCTGAATCAGGTGCTGAGCTGCTGATCCGCTTTGATACTGCATGGTCTAGCCCTGACCCAATTTTTGAGGAAATGGCGAGGCGTTTCCCTCATCTTGAATTTCACATCCGCTACGCAGATGAAGATACCGGCTCTAATTGCGGACAGTATCACATCAAGGGAGACATCATTCACACAAGCGATATTGCGCCAAGCTGGGGAGATCAATCAGCGGAAGAAAAGCGCAAATGGACCGAGTTCGCCTTCAAGCTAACCCGACCATGCGTTGATCCTAAAGAATATGGTTACAACGAAAACTGGGAATACACCGAAGAATAGGCCGCATAAGCGGCTTTTTTTACGCCCAAATTCAGGAGAGTGAGATGAGCAAAGATACAGGAGGCGCCGCTTTTCCATGTGAGCAACATGAAAAGCAAGATGGTAGCTGGAACGAAACCTTCGATGCGGGCATGACGCTGCGCGACTACTTCGCAGCCAAGGCTATGCAGGCATCGTTACCCGACCCGGCATATTCCACTTGGGACGCTGCGCGACATGCTCGGCGTGCATACAGCGTAGCCGACGCAATGATCGCCGCGCGCGGCCTTGAGTGACACCGCAATGGCCTGTTACGACAGGTCATGACGGTGCATTTGCACCAGACGCGTAATGAGCCGCTATGCGGTACGAGAGTTTTCCGCCTTTGGCTCCTGCAGGAATGCGGGGGCCATTTTTTTAACCAAACCAACCCATTTAAGGATGTCCACGATGAATCTTGCGATCGCGGGCGGCACCATCGTGGATGCCGCTCAGCTTTACCCTTCCCAATTAACTCGCTTAACCGAACGCCTGCGCACTATCTGCCGCTGGCTTACTGACACCATGAAACAGCCAGGAAAACCATGATGAAGAATCGCTATTTTCTGAAAGCGCAGGAGCTTTCACGAGAGGCCCATCTGTTCGGCGACAGTGCTAAGTGGGCTATGGCAATGCTGCTGTTACGGAGGGCGCAACTGTGAAACTTTCATGGCGTGCTAAGCAGGCAGTCGAGGAGATCATGAAAAACCTCTCTGATGCGGATTTAGAGCGCGTCGGCAATGAAGTCGACGCGATGATGGACCAGCACAAGATTAACCCGCTGATGACCGCGCTGTGCGCGTTCCTGCCGAAGCATTTCGATTACCCCGCTGTCGAGCTGGTCGACGAAGACGACGAGCAGTACGAGGCCGCCGAAAACTTCCTGCGTGATGCGCTGGTGAAGGTGGCTAAGCGGGATATGGCGATCGCCATCTGGAAAAACAAAAACAGCTTTGATGAGGTGGCGTGATGGAGCCGGGCATCTATTACGACATCAGCAACGAGTCGTACCACGGCGGCCCTGGCATCAGCAAATCCCAGCTGGACGACATTGCTATCAACCCGGCTATCTTCCAGTGGCGCAAAGAAGCGCCAGAGGACGAGGAGAAGAAAGCCGCGCTGGATATGGGAACCGCCCTGCACTGCCTGCTGCTGGAGCCTGAAGAGTTTGATCACCGCTTCATCGTTGCGCCTGAATTTAATCGCCGGACCAATGAAGGTAAGGCGAACGAGAAAGCCTTTCTGAAGGACTGCGCCGGGCTGGGTATGACGGTCATGGACGCCGAGGAAGGTCGCAAGCTGAAGCTTATGCGTGCCAGCGCCCTCGCCCATCCAGCCGCACGCTGGCTGCTTGAGGCTGAAGGCCATCAGGAAGCATCAATCTACTGGAACGATGAGCAGACCGGTGAACTTTGCCGGATCCGGCCAGACAAGTTTCTTTCCGGCCAGCCCGTCATCGTCGACGTGAAGAAAGTGGCTGATATGTCCCGCTTCGCCCGCCACGTCGAAGAGTTCCGCTACCACGTCCAGGACGCCTACTACCGCGAGGGCTTCAGCAAGCACTTTGGCGAGTACCCGCTTTTCGTCTTCATCGCCGTCAGCGAGTCGATCGACTGTGGCCGGTATCCGGTGCGCACCTTCCAGCTGCAAGAGGACGATGTTGCCGTGGGCTACAACCTGTTTCGCCGCGACCTGACCACCTATCACGAATGCATGCTGACCGGTAACTGGGGCGGCATTGAAGAAATTACGCGCCCGGACTGGGCCAAAAGGAAGGATAACGCATGAGCAACAAAATTATGCACGCGCCGGTCAACGAGGCCGATACCAAAGCGGCCATTTTCAGCCCTACTGGCTTACAGAAACTCCAGGCATTCGCTGAAGTAATGGCGCTGGGTAAAGCTACCGTTCCCGCTCACCTGGCAGGCAAGCCTGCTGACTGCCTCGCCATCGCCTTGCAGGCCGCACAGTGGGGCATGAATCCTTACGCCGTGGCGCAGAAAACGCACCTTGTTAATGGAACGCTGGGTTATGAGGCGCAGCTTGTTAACGCGGTTATCACCAGCTCAACAGCCGTTCAGGGGCGCTTTAAATACGAATACGGCGGCGACTGGGGGAAATTCAAGCCTGGTGCAGCGAATGCAGCCAACGAGCGCGGTCTGTTTGTTCGCGTCGGCGCAGTGCTGCGCGGCGAGACGGAAATCACCTGGGGCGAACCGCTATTTATGGAGTACGTCACCACACGTAACTCTCCGCTGTGGAAAACAGCACCGAAGCAACAGTTGGCTTATCTGGCCGTCAAATACTGGGCGCGCCTCTACTGCCCCGACGTCATTCTCGGCGTTTACACCCCGGATGAGTTTGAGCCAGCGCAGCGCGCGGAACGTGACGTTACCCCCGCGCGCAGCCGCGCGGACCTGAACAACCTGATCAACAGCAAGCCTGAGACGCAGCAGCCAGAGCGCGAAATTAACCCGGCGACGAACACCAGTGCACCAGCGCGCACGCCGGACGAGCTGCTTGCCGATTTCACCACCGCCGCTGCTGAAGCGGAAAACGTTGCCGGTCTGGACCGCTGCTACAAATACGCGGCACGCATGCTGGCGAGCGAGGCTGAAACTCTCGAAAAAGCCACCGATGTTTACCTGCTGCGCAAAGCGGAGCTGGACGAAAAAGGGGCCAGCAATGCGTAAGCTCGCCCAATATCGCCGGAATACCCACCCCAATAGCGGCTTTAAAGAAAAGGTTGCCTGGCAACTATCAAAAGGACCACGTACAGGGCGCGAATTAAGCGCCTTTTTTCATATGACGCTTGGCGAGTTTAACGGGCTGATGCGCGGGTGCCTGCGCGGCAAAACGGTCGTTATCGAAGCCAGTGCGCCGGTGCCGGTCGATGGTTGCATCGACTACACCTACACGCTGATCCGCACCCAGCGCATTACCCGTTCCCATCCCGAAACCATGATCGTCAGCCACCGCTCATTCGCAGCACGCGGCGATGACAAGCGCCAACAAAACATCATCGCAGCTGAGAAGCGCGCCCGGCTCATAAGCCGCGGCTGGTATCCGGGCTGTCTGGAATAATTTCGCCGCCAAAGGCGCAGGAGATGAAGATGAATCACAGCGATATTGAACATATGGCGCAGGGCTTCCCGCCGTCATCCATCGGTAAAGATCACGAAGAGGTTGTTACCTACTTGGCAACGACATTGCTGGCAGCACAGCAAAAGCTGGATGCGCTGGCGGCGGAGAATGCGGCTCTGAAGTCGAACCTGATGTTTTGGGATGCGGAAGACCCTGAAAATCCTTACGACAGCCCTGAAGACATTGCCAACAATTGTGGGATGGATTTCAACACGAAATTTGAGGTTCAGGTAGCTGCAAAGATGCCTAACCGAACCTACCGAGTGTCTGAGGTTAGTCAGTACGATTGCAAGATTGAGCTTGTCTCTGACGCGATACCAGAGACCCCAGCCACCGACGCATGCCTCAACTCCCTCCGCGCCGAAGGCGTCATCATGTTCGCCAGTAAGCAACTGGCCGCCGCCAGCAATCTGGAAAGCACTACTACCTTGGAGCGTTTGATGCTCGATGCAGAAGAGTTAGCCGGGCAGCTACGCGCCACCGGCGGTAAGGATGGTGAGTGATGAAAACCTCTATCTGCATCGACCAGATGAAACTCGTTGCTGCCATTAGCTTTGAAGTTTCGCGCCAATTCCCCGGTGTGACAGTTAATCCTGAGCAGTTCAACGCCATCATCGCGGCGGCCAATATCGTCAAAGCGGCCTACGATGGCACGGAAGCTGAGCCAACTGAAGAGGATGAAGAAGATGCGTGAGCGCCCAACCCTTTAAAATGACAACATGATCTAGCTTGTAAACAATAGCTAAAGTAATCTATCAGGCTCATCTTATCTTCAGCGAGTTTAAGAGCATGGAAATAAATAAAGATCACTTAAAAGCATTTATAAAAAGCCAAGATATAAAAAGCAAAGGTTTTATAGGATTACTCAGCCAAGAGGAATATGAATCTGTTGCTCAGCATATTTTTAAGACTATAAAATCATCGCTGCTTTTATACAAAAATGATTTTTATTCTCCAAGCTATTTCATGAGTCTAGTTGCGATGGAAGAGATCGCAAAAGTTACTATTCGTGGCATTGTAAGTCCCAACATCAATCTTGCCGAAGTAAAGCGCTCGAAAGATCCTCTTTTTGATCATCGTAGTAAACACGCTATTGCTTTTTCAGATGTTCTTCTTATTGGAGACAGACTAAAAAAAGCAATTGGTGAGAGTCGCTTACACGAAATTTTCAACGACTTCACATCTGGAGTAGCAAGCAATTCCCGTGAAAGCGCGATTTATTTTTCAAGAGATGAAAGTCATCTCAGATTACCAGAAAATGAAATAACTCCCCAAAAATCCCTCGAGCTATTATTAATATCGATGGAAGCCTATGCTGATCATTATCATGGGATGACGCAGATTGTTAGTGAGTATTCAGACATACTAGATGTAGATTTTGATGAGCTTTTGCTTCACAAATAGCAAAGTTAGCATTCTAATGAGATACTTATGTCACATAATTTGGATCGCATTACAAAGAAGAGCGCGACTGCATGAACGTCATTTAGCGGCGTAAGGCGTTGCTTATAAAAAGCGTATGAATAGGCCGGTTATCGCGTATGAGGTAGAGATGCAGCAGCCGGAACCGTTACGCGCCTACTTTCAGGAGCGGTTAAAATTTTACCGGGAAGAGTCGATGAAGTTCCCGAAGGGTAGCGATCCGGTTTATCAGAAGGAGATTAAGGATTGAGTTGGCACCATGGTGATTATGTTGACTTTTTCGCTGCCATTGGCGGGATTGTTTCTGCGGGAGCAGCCGCATATGCAGCGTTCCAGAGTCGGAAAAGTGCTAATGATACATATAGGCAGCAAAAGGAATTATTCAGGTTTGAAAAAGAAAGGCACCTCCATGATCTTCTGAAAGCCGAAGCAATTAAGGCCAATGAGAGCGTAAAAAACACCAAGGGTATGGATTGGACTTTTTTCCAAGCAGCAAATGCAACTTATGCCATTGATTCAGCTAAGCAACTCCTGAAAGATATTAATAATGAAATTGCGCCGGATGACCTTGAGCGCTTTAAAATATTTTTCTTGGACCAACTTTGCTATGAAATAACTTCGGAAATGAATGAAGCGCATAACATGCCTGATGGATTTCTGGAATCCCACAAGGGCTTTAAAGAGTCAAGAGAAATAATTACCATATGGTTAGATAATCTAAGGTTTTTCAACTTCCTAACGGAAGAAGATGAAAAACCATAACCCAACGGATTTACGCGAAATTATGACCGCCCACCGAGGCGGTTTTTTATTGCCAAAATTTGGGAGTTCACATGAGCCCTGAAGCAGAAAACGCCCTTCGCTCGGTGGCGCGAAAATGCCGCACCGACATTCTGGCCGCGACTGAGGGTAAGCCGCGATCGGAACACGACCGCATCATAACCGCCCTTCTCGACAAACACGCCAAATCAATCATCGCCCTGTCGCCCAACACTTTTCCAGCAAAGCGCTGGCTGTCCTTCTATGTGCGGCAGGTAGATAAGGAGACTCGTCAGTGAATATCGTTAATGACTATGGCGGCAGCACCACCCCGCCTGAGCACCGCGACAGCTGGCAGACGCCGCCGGAAATATTCGCGGCGCTGAAGCAGGAGTTTCGCTTTATTGCCGATGTGGCCGCCAGCGCGCATAACCACCTGCTGCCGGTTTACTTCACCGAACACGATGACGCGCTGGCGCAGGACTGGGCCGGGCGGCTGCCAATCGGGTTTGCCTGGTGCAATTCGCCTTATAGCGCCATTACACCCTGGGTGCAGAAAGCCACAGAAGAATGCCGCAAGGGGATCGGTACCGTGATGCTAGTTCCCGCTGACACCTCGGTCGGATGGTTTAGCCTGGCGCGGAGGTCATGCACCGAGGCGCGTTTCATTGTCGACGGACGACTCTCATTTATAAGGGCTGATACCGGCAAGCCGGTCAATGGCAACAACAAGGGATCGATGCTGCTCATCTGGAATCCGTTCGCCTCTGATTTTGGAATTACCGGGTATGTCTCACGCGATACGCTGATGGCGATCGGCAGGAAGTTATTGTCCGACCGGGAGCCAGCAGACGAGCGCGCCGCATGACAGCCACAAGAAAGAAGCCGACACGGGCTGGATTATCACTAATCTGGCCCTTTTTATTTGTATCGTGCTGGCCTGGCTATGGCCGCCAAAGGAGTAGATGTGGAAAACATAATTCAGCTGGCCCCCAATAAGTGGGTGACGGAGTCTGTTCTAATGGCTGTAACAGGAATGCGCCCCGGCACGATTAAGCGGGCGCGCGAAAAGGCGTGGATGCAGGGAAGGGAATATCTGCTCTTCTCGCCAGAGGGAGAGCCGGGGCTGAACAGCCAGTGCATGTATAACCGCGAGGCTATAGACAAGTGGATCGAGTCGCAGCTGAAGAAGCAGCCTGATGCCAGAGAGCGAAAAAAAGCATAACCTGATCGCCCTTTTCACCCAGAGGATAAACAATGGCAGCATACCCAAAAGGCGTAGAGAACCATGGAGGGTTCTTGCGCATCAGCTTTCAGTATCAGGGGGTGCGAGTGAGGGAGTCGCTCGGCATTCCCGATACTGCTAAAAACAGGAAATCGGCCGGCGAGTTGCGGGCTAACATCGTCTACGAAATAAAGACCGGAGCATTCGACTATCAGAAGGCGTTCCCGGAGTCAGCCAACCTTTCTCGCTTCTGTGCAATAAAGGAAGAGTTGAGCGTTAGAGAGATGGCAGAGCGCTGGCTCGTTATAAAGGAGTCAGAGATAAGCCGCAATACTCTGGCTTCATACAAAACGAGGCTGACAACCACTATTGGCATTATTGGCGCAGACAGGATGATACGAGCCATCAGAACGGAAGATATTCAGCGCATGCGCATGGAGCTTCTCAAAGGCAGCTACGTTTATGGCCGGGGCAAGAATATGCACGGCAAGGGCCGGTCAGTGGCTTACGTCAATACATGTATGTCTGACCTGCACTCACTGTTCAGGTTTGCGCACGAAAACGGATATACCGATCGCAACGTGGTTTCTACCCTTTCACCGCTCAAGAAGGATAAGCCTCAGCCTGACCCGCTAACGCGTGATGAATTCATGCGTCTGATAGATGCCTGTCATTCGCGCCAGTTGAAAAATTTCTGGTCGCTGGCTGTCTACAGCGGGATGCGTCACGGCGAACTGTGTGCTCTGGGATGGGAGGACATCGACCTGATCAAAGGCACGATTACGGTGAAGCGCAACCTGACTAACCAGGATGACTTTACTCCACCAAAGACAGCATCCGGCACGCGCACTATTTTCCTGGTTGATTCAGCGGTCAGGGTGCTGAAAGACCAGTTAGAACTGACGCGCATGAGGCCGCCTGCATCCATCATCATGCTTTCCCGGGAGTACGGGAAAAGCAGCAAGGAGGAAATTACTTTCGTTTTTAACCCGAAAATTACCGCCGTTAACAAAGCAAGTGATGACTATTATACCGTTGCGTCTATACCTCAGACATGGCGCTCAGCGATAAAGCGCGCCGGAATAACCTATCGCAAGCCGTACCAGTCCAGGCATACTTATGCATGCTGGTCACTCTCTGCCGGAGCAAATCCCAACTTCATCGCCAGTCAGATGGGGCATGCAAACGCGCAGATGGTATATCAGGTATACGGATCGTGGATGAAGGAAAACGACGAAGCACAGAGGAGCCTGCTCAACGAAAAACTGAACGAGTTTGTCCCATCCATGCCCCACACTAAAGCGATCTAACCTTTAATATTATATTTATTAGTTAGTTAGCTTACCTAGACCTGCATATTCATAATATCAGTATACGCCGATACCAGCTTGTTCCTGACCTGAATCCCCATCTGCATTGAAATAGACGACTTCTGCATATCCACCATCACATCGTTCAGGGCGATGCCCGGCTTGCCCATCTCAAAATCCTGCGCCTGCGCGCGCGCGGTGTTTTGCGTGTCGCTGATCTTATCCAGCGCTGCTTTCATGGTGGCGGCGAAATCGACCGGCTGGGTCGTCTCGCTGCTTCTGTTACTGGCCTGTAGAGACGTCAGCTGGAGCTGCTGTAAAACGCCGTCGATTGCCTGAATGGACATGCCGTTACCTCATTGAGAGTCAAAGAACAATTTTCTACGCTCAAAAAGTTAACACATTGTCAATGAGACAAAGGCGCTAAATAACTGCAAAAAACCCGGCTTTTTCGCCCATCGAATTTTCCGTTTAAGAAAATAATGCCATGCATTGGAGTGGAGTTTCTTTTTTTTACGCAGTGTCAGGGAGTCTGTTTTGTCACCACAACCAACCCGGTCAATTATGTCAGGCAGGAATCGGTCATGAATGCGAGTGCAGCCGCTACACAGGATTCAGCAAAAAAAGGCTTCAGTGACCTTATCGCTCGCCTGCGCGCTAATCCGCGTATCCCTCTTATTATTGCCGCCGCTGCCGCTATCGCCGTCGTGATGGCGCTGGTGCTCTGGGCAAAAGCGCCGGATTACCGTGTGCTGTACAACAATCTCTCTGATGAAGACGGCGGCGCGATTGTTACTCAGCTCACCCAGATGAATATCCCCTACCGCTTTGCCGACAACGGCGGCGCGCTGATGGTGCCCGCTGAGAAGGTGCATGAACTGCGCCTGCGCCTGGCGCAGCAGGGACTGCCGAAAGGCGGTTCGGTAGGTTTTGAGCTGCTTGATAAAGAGAAGTTCGGCATCAGCCAGTTCAGCGAACAGGTCAACTACCAGCGCGCGCTGGAAGGCGAGCTGGCGCGCACTATCGAAACCTTAGGGCCGGTAAAAACGGCGCGCGTGCATCTGGCGATGCCGAAGCCGACGCTGTTTGTTCGCGAGCAGAAATCCCCATCGGCCTCAGTAACCTTAAACCTGCAACCTGGCCGCGCGCTGGACGAGGGGCAAATCCAGGCCATCGTGCATATGGTCTCCAGCAGCGTGGCGGGCCTGCCGCCGGGCAACGTTACCGTGGTCGATCAAAGCGGTCGTCTGCTGACGCGTTCCGACAGCGAAGGTCGCGATCTTAATGACGCTCAGCTGAAATACACCGCCGAAGTCGAAGCGCGCTACCAGCAGCGCATTGAAGCGATCCTGAACCCGATTCTGGGCCAGGGCAACGTGCATGCACAGGTCACCGCGCAGATTAACTTCGACAAGAGCGAGCAGACTGACGAGAAGTATCAGCCCAACGGCAACCCGAACAATGCCGCGATGCGCTCGCGCCAGACCAGCACCAGCGATCAGACCGGCAGCCCTTATCCGGGCGGCGTACCGGGCGCGCTGTCAAATCAGCCTGCGCCGGCCAACACCGCGCAGGTTAACGCGCCAAACGGACAGAACGCCCAAAACGGACAGAATGCCCAGCAGAACAGCGCGAATAACGGCAGCACGACCAGCACCGCGAGCAGCAGCGTGCCGACTAACTCGCGCCGCGACGACACGGTGAACTACGAGCTGGACCGTACCATTCGCCACACCAAAATGAACGTTGGCGACGTGCAGCGCCTCTCTGTCGCCGTTGTCGTCAACTATCGCAGCGACGATAAAGGCAAGGCCATCGCGCTTAACGAACAGCAGCTGAAGCAGGTGGAAGATCTGACGCGCGAAGCGATGGGCTATTCGCAGCCGCGCGGCGACAGCGTCAACGTCGTCAACTCAGCGTTCACCGTCACCGATCCGAGCAGCGGCGACCTGCCCTTCTGGCAGCAGCAGTCCTTCTTTGATCAGATGATGGAGATCGGTAAATGGCTGCTGATCGCGCTGGTTGCCTTCATCCTCTACCGCAAAATGGTGCGTCCGCAGCTGATGCGCAAACGCGAAGCGGAAAAAGCCGCTCTGGAAGCCGCTGAACAGCGCGCCGCCGCCGCGAAAGAGGAAGAAGCCTACAGCGTGCAGCTCAGCAAAGATGAGCTGGACGTGGAGCGCAAGTCTAACAACCGCATGAGCGCCGAGGTGATGAGCCAGCGTATCCGCGATATGTCTGAGAACGATCCGCGCGTCGTCGCGCTGGTTATCCGCGAATGGATGAGTAAAGAACTATGAGTCTGACCGGAACTGAAAAAAGCGCCATCCTGATGATGACCATCGGCGAAGAGCGCGCCGCCGAGGTGTTTAAGCACCTCAACCAGCGTGAAGTGCAGCATCTGAGCGGCGCGATGGCGAATATGCGCCAGGTGTCGCACAAGCAGCTCACCGAAATCCTGCGCGAGTTCGAGACCGACGCCGAGCAGTTTGCCGCGCTCAGCCTCAACTCTAACGAGTACCTGCGTTCGGTGTTGACCAAAGCGCTGGGCGAAGAGCGCGCCGCCAGCCTGCTGGAGGATATTCTCGAATCTCGCGAAACCACCAGCGGCATGGAAACGCTCAACTTTATGGAGCCGCAGGCGGCGGCCGACCTTATCCGCGACGAGCATCCGCAGATCATCGCCACCATCCTGGTGCACCTCAAACGTGGCCAGGCGGCCGATATACTGGCGCTGTTCGACGAGCGTCTGCGTCACGATGTCATGCTGCGTATCGCGACCTTTGGCGGCGTACAGCCAGCGGCGCTGGCGGAGCTGACCGAAGTGCTCAACAACCTGCTGGACGGCACCAACCTCAAGCGCGCGAAGATGGGCGGCGTGAGAACCGCAGCCGAAATCATCAACCTGATGAAAACGCAGCAGGAAGAAGCGGTTATCGAAGCGGTACGCGATTTCGACGGCGAGCTGGCGCAGAAAATCATCGACGAGATGTTCCTGTTCGAAAATCTGGTGGAAGTGGACGACCGCAGCATCCAGCGCCTGTTGCAGGAAGTGGAGTCCGAGCAGCTGCTGGTCGCGCTGAAAGGTGCCGAGCAACCGCTGCGCGAGAAGTTCCTCAAGAATATGTCAGCGCGTGCGGCCGACATTCTGCGCGACGACCTCGCCAACCGCGGCCCGGTGCGTATGTCGGCGGTGGAAAACGAACAGAAAGCCATCCTGCTTATTGTCCGTCGTCTGGCGGAATCGGGCGAGATGGTAATTGGCGGCGGCGAGGAAACCTATGTCTGATGCCTTTTCCGCCCGTCCGTGGCAGCTCTGGCAGCCTGAGGATTTAGGCCGCAGCGACGAACCGGAAGCAGAAACGCTGCCGGAACCAGAGCAGTTTGAATCGGAAACAGACGAGCAGCAGCTTCAGTTTGAGCGTCTGCAACAGCAGGCGCGCAAAGAGTCACAGGCGCAGGGCTTTAGCGAAGGCCATCAGCAGGGTTTCGCGGAAGGTCAGAAAGCCGGCTATGACGCAGGTTTCCAGCAGGGGCTGGCCGATGCGCAGCAGCAGCAGGCCCCGTTGCAGGCGCGTATGCAGCAGCTGGTGACCGAATTCCAGCACTCGCTGGAGGCGCTGGACAGCGTGATTGCCTCGCGTCTGATGCAGCTGGCGCTGGAAGCCGCGCGCCAGGTCATCGGCCAGGCGACCACGGTAGACGGCAGCGCCCTGCTGCGACAAATCCAGCAGCTGCTGCAACAGGAGCCGATGTTCAGCGGCAAACCGCAGCTGCGCGTGCATCCTGACGATCTGCAACGCGTTGAGCAGACGCTGGGACCGACGCTGGATCTACACGGCTGGCGTCTGCTGGCCGACGGCACGCTGCATCCTGGCGGCTGTAAGCTAAGCGCTGAGGATGGCGATCTCGACGCCAGCGTCGCCACGCGCTGGCAGGAACTGTGCCGCCTTGCCGCGCCGGGAGAATTCTAATGACCTCCCGACTCTCCCGCTGGCTGGGCGCGCTCGACGCCTTTGAGACCCGCATCGCCCAGGTGCAGCCCGTGCGCCGCTACGGTCGCCTGACGCGCGCCACCGGCCTGGTGCTGGAGGCGACCGGCCTGCAACTGCCGCTTGGCGCTACCTGCGTGATTGAACGCAACGACGGCAAAACCCTGACCGAAGTCGAAAGCGAAGTCGTCGGTTTTAACGGCCAGAAACTCTTTCTGATGCCGCTGGAAGAGGTTGACGGCATTCTGCCCGGCGCTCGCGTCTATGCGCGTGACAGCGGCCACAGCGGTAAACAGCTATTGCTCGGCCCTGAACTGCTGGGCCGCGTCCTCGACGGCAGCGGCAAACCGCTCGACGGCCTGCCCTCGCCCGACACCGGCTACCGCGCGCCGCTGATCACCCCGCCGTTCAACCCGCTTCAGCGCACCCCTATTACTGACGTGCTGGACACCGGCGTGCGCGCCATTAACGCCCTGCTCACCGTTGGGCGCGGCCAGCGTATGGGTCTGTTCGCCGGTTCCGGCGTCGGCAAGAGCGTGCTGCTCGGCATGATGGCGCGCTATACCCAGGCCGATGTGATCGTGGTCGGGCTAATCGGCGAGCGTGGCCGTGAGGTGAAAGACTTTATTGAAAACATTCTTGGCGCAGAAGGCCGCGCGCGTTCGGTGGTGATTGCCGCCCCGGCGGACGTCTCGCCGCTGCTGCGTATGCAGGGCGCGGCCTACGCCACGCGCATCGCCGAAGACTTTCGCGATCGCGGCCAGCATGTGCTGCTGATCATGGACTCCCTGACGCGCTATGCCATGGCGCAGCGTGAAATCGCGCTGGCCATCGGCGAACCGCCTGCCACCAAAGGCTACCCGCCTTCGGTATTCGCAAAGCTGCCTGCGCTGGTGGAGCGCGCCGGTAACGGCACGCACGGCGGCGGTTCGATCACCGCCTTCTATACCGTACTGACCGAGGGCGACGATCAGCAGGATCCGATTGCCGACTCAGCGCGCGCCATTCTCGACGGCCATATCGTGCTGTCGCGTCGTCTGGCCGAAGCGGGTCACTATCCGGCGATCGATATTGAAGCCTCTATCAGTCGCGCCATGACCGCGCTGATCAATGACGACCACTACGCGCGAGTGCGGCAGTTTAAACAGCTGCTGTCCAGCTACCAGCGCAACCGTGACCTGGTCAGCGTCGGCGCCTATGCCGCAGGCAGCGATCCGATGCTGGATAAGGCCATTCGCCTCTATCCGCAGATGGAGGCCTTTCTGCAACAGGGCATCTTTGAACGCAGCCACTACGACGACGCCTGCCTGCATCTGCATGCGCTGTTCGGCTAACGGCAAAGGAGTAATCGATGAAAAGCGCCAGTGCCATTGACACCCTGCGCGATTTAGCCGAGCAGGATCTGGAAAAAGCCGTGATTCACCTCGGCGATATGCGCCGCGGCGTGCGTCAGGCCGACGAGCAGCTCACGATGCTGCTCGACTATCAGGATGAGTATCGCAACAAGCTGAACAGCGATATGTCAGGCGGCATCGCCACGACGCGCTGGACCAATTATCACCAGTTTATTCAGACGCTGGAAAAAGCGATTGAGCAGCACCGCGCTCAGCTTAACCACTGGAATCAGCGTCTTGAGCAGGCGCTGGCCAGCTGGCGCGACAAACAGCAGCGTCTTAACGCATATCAGACGCTGATAAGCCGCGCGGCAGACAACGCACTACGCATAGAAAACCGTCTCGATCAGAAACGGATGGATGAATACGCCCAACGGGCTGCATTGAGGAAAGGCGAATGATTACGCTGCCAACTAGTGTCACCACCGCCAGCGCAAAAGGCGAGCTGAACAGTTCAGATAGCGCTGACATTTTGCACAGCGTCAAATCGCTGCCGCAAAATTTTTTGACTGAGCTGGGCAATCGCCTGCTGACGCTGGCGAAACAGCAGGAAACCGTAGCGCAATCCGCTGAAAATACGGAAGAAAGCCAGGGCGACGCTACGCCGACGACGCAACTCAGCGCCCTGCTGGCGGCTTTTGAAAAACAGGGCGGTCAGGATGCGCTGCTCACGCCGGAAAATATTAAAGCCGCCACTAAATCAGCCGATGATAGAGACAAAGAGAGCGCAGAAACAGTAAGCAACAGCGATGCGCAAACCATGCAGGCGCTGTTTGCCATGCTGCCGGTCGCCCCGGCAGCGGTAAGCGACAAAGTCGCGACGGCCAGCGCGGCGTCAACCGGCGGCGACACGCGCCGTAGCGCCCTGACCACGCTGAGTCAAACCCTGAGCGGCTCGCTGGCGCAGCCTTCTCAGCCGCCGTCCGCCGCGTCGGTGCAGAGTGACGTGAAAGTCAGCGCCACCGCGCAGGCCGTGACGCCGGGCGCTGTGGCCCCAGCCGCCAGCGCGCCGCTGACGCTGGACGGCAGCTTTCAGCAGGCGTTAAGCAGCTTTAGCAAACAGGATGAAAAAAGCGCGCCGCTGACGCAGACCGACAGCAGCACGCTGACCAGCGCGCCGCTCAGCAGCAGCACGGCGCCGCTGATGGCGACGACCGCCTCGGCGACCACCAGCACGCCTTCCACGCCGATGCTGAACGCCCAGCTGGGCAGCGATGAGTGGCAGCAGGCGCTGAGCCAGCAAATTGTGATGTTCAGCCGCAACGGCCAGCAAAATGCCGAGCTGCGACTGCATCCGGAAGACCTTGGCGCAATCCAGATTAGCCTGAAGCTGGATAACGACCAGGCGCAGATAAGTATGGCCTCCAGCCACAGCCAGGTCAGGGCCGCGCTGGAAGCCGCCCTTCCGCAGCTGCGCAGCGCGCTGGCGGAAAACGGCATTAACCTGGGACAGAGTCAGGTGAGCAGTGACAGCTTCGCGCAGAACCAGAGCTTCCAGCAGCAGCAACAGCAGGAGGCTCGCCGCGACGGACAGCACGGTTCCTTCTCTCTCTCCCAGGACAGCGATAGCGAGATAACGCCGATCGCCGTTCCTGCCGCCTTACAGGCGCGCATCCTCGGTACCGGCGCTGTCGATACTTTTGCCTGACAGCGACAAACGCTGAAGGTAAGCGTAAAACCCGCGTCTTTTCTTCCCATTGTTTGACTTAAGACGCGGGATAATCTGTCCAGGCAAACCGAGAGGTTTGCCCATAATTCACAGGAAGTTACTGCAAAAATGTCTGATAACGCGAAAGCAAAAGGCCGCAAACGTTCACTCTTAATTCCGGTGTTACTGATTGTAACGCTGGCCGCTTGTAGCGTGGCAGGCTATGCAGTCTGGCGAATGATGAATAAACACGAGAGTGATAAACCGGAAGCCGCGAAAGTGGAACCGCCACCCGCTCCCGTCTTTTTTGCGCTTGACACCTTTACGGTCAACCTGGTCAATCCTGACAACGATCCTGACCGCGTGCTGTACGTAGGCTTTACCCTGCGTCTGCCGGATGAGGATACTCGTCGTCGGCTAAATGACTATCTGCCGGAAGTCCGCAGTCGGCTGTTGCTGCTGCTCTCCCGGCAGAACGCCGCCGCGCTGGCGACAGAGCAAGGTAAGCAAGCGCTGATTGATCAGATTAAGCAGGTGCTGACACCTCCGCTGGTGAAAGGACAACCTGCGCAGGTGGTAACCGACGTGCTGTTTACCGCCTTCATTTTGAGGTAAATCAATGGGCGATAGCATTCTCTCCCAGGCTGAGATTGACGCGCTGCTCAACGGCGACAGTGACAGCGCGGTAGATGAAAAGAGTCAAAGCGGGCCGGAAGGCGACATTCGTCCTTACGACCCCAATACCCAGCGTCGCGTGGTGCGCGAGCGTCTTCAGGCGCTGGAGATTATTAACGAGCGTTTCGCCCGTCATTTTCGTATGGCGCTGTTTAACCTGCTGCGACGCAGTCCGGACATCAGCGTCGGTGCGATCAAGATTCAGCCGTATCATGAGTTCGCCCGCAACCTGCCGGTGCCAACCAACCTGAACCTGATCCACCTGAAGCCCCTGCGCGGAACGGCGCTGGTGGTGTTCTCGCCAAGCCTGGTGTTTATCGCCGTGGATAACCTGTTTGGCGGTGACGGCCGCTTCCCCACCAAGGTGGAAGGCCGGGAGTTCACGCATACCGAGCAGCGCGTTATTCGCCGCATGCTGAAGCTGGCGCTGGAAGGCTACAGCGACGCATGGAAAGCGATCTATCCGCTGGAAGTGGAGTATGTGCGCTCGGAGATGCAGGTGAAGTTTACCAACATCACCACCTCGCCGAACGACATCGTGGTCAACACGCCGTTCCAGGTGGAGATTGGCAACCTGGTGGGCGAGTTCAACATCTGTATTCCGTTCTCGATGATTGAGCCGCTGCGCGAACTGCTGGTCAACCCGCCGCTGGAAAACTCCCGCACGGAAGACAACCACTGGCGCGAAAACCTGGTGAAACAGGTGCAGCATTCGGAACTGGAGCTGATTGCCCATTTCGCCGAAACCTCGCTGCGTCTGTCACGTATTTTGCAGCTAAAACCTGGCGACGTGCTGCCGATCGAGAAACCGGAGCGCATTATCGCGCACGTTGACGGCGTGCCGGTGCTGACCAGTCAGTACGGCACCATGAACGGCCAGTATGCTCTGCGCGTCGAGCATTTGATTAACCCGATTTTAAATTCGCTGAATGAGGAACAGCCCAATGAGTGACAGCAATAAACCGTCCGACGATATCTCTGCGGACGACCTGTGGGCTGAGGCGATGAATGAACAGGCGTCCACCAGCGCGCCGCAGAGCGACGACGTGTTCAAGACGTTCGAGAGCAGCGCGGCTGCCGGTTCATTGCAGGACATCGACCTGATCATGGATATTCCCGTCAAGCTCACCGTTGAGCTGGGCCGCACCAAAATGACCATTAAAGAGCTGCTGCGCCTGACGCAGGGTTCGGTGGTGGCGCTGGACGGTCTGGCTGGCGAGCCGCTGGACATCCTGATCAACGGCTATCTGATTGCCCAGGGCGAAGTCGTGGTCGTGAATGATAAATATGGCGTGCGCATTACCGACATTATCACGCCGTCAGAACGTATGCGTCGCCTGAGCCGTTAAGCATGATGAATACCCAGTCCCACGCGCTGCAACCCGCCGCGCCTGCGGCGCCGGCGATGTCCGCCGGTTCCGTGTTGACCCAGGTCAGCAGCGTGCTGGCCGTGATTGTGCTGCTGATCCTCGCCTGCGCCTGGCTGGCGCGCCGTCTTGGCTTCGCGCCGAAGACCGGCGGCAGTCAGGCGCTGAAGGTCAGCGCCAGCGTACAGGTCGGCCAGCGCGAGCGCGTGGTGATTGTGGATACCGCCGAGGCGCGCCTGGTACTGGGCGTCACGGCGGCGCAGATCACCCATCTGCATACCCTGCCGCCGGTCGCGCCCGATGAGCGCGCCCCGGCGCCTGCCGCGCCGCAAGATTTTCGTCAGCTGTTACAGAACCTGGTCAAACGTCCCGGAAAACCTCAATGATGCGTCGATTGCTTCCCTTACTGCCAGTATTGCTGCTGGCGCCGGCCGCTCACGCCCAGCTGCCAGGCCTGGTGAGTCATGCGTTGCCTAATGGCGGTCAAAGCTGGTCACTGCCGGTTCAGACGCTGGTTTTCATTACCTCGCTGACCTTTATTCCCGCCGTTCTGCTGATGATGACCAGCTTTACCCGCATCATTATCGTTTTTGGCCTGCTGCGAAATGCGCTGGGCACGCCGTCCGCGCCGCCGAATCAGGTGATGCTCGGTCTGGCGCTGTTTCTGACCTTCTTTATCATGGCGCCGACCTTCGACAAGATCTACGACGAGGCCTATCTGCCATTTAGTCAGGATAAAATCAGCATGGACGTGGCGCTGGAAAAAGGTGCGCAGCCGCTGCGCGATTTTATGCTGCGTCAGACGCGCGAAGCCGATCTGGCGCTGTTTGCCCGTCTGGCAAATACGCCGCCTATTTCGGGTCCGGAAGCCGTGCCGATGCGCATTCTGCTGCCTGCTTACGTGACCAGCGAACTGAAAACCGCCTTTCAGATTGGCTTTACCGTTTTTATCCCGTTTTTGATTATCGATCTGGTGGTGGCCAGCGTGTTAATGGCGCTGGGCATGATGATGGTGCCCCCTGCCACTATCTCACTGCCTTTCAAACTGATGCTGTTTGTTCTGGTGGATGGCTGGCAGCTGCTGGTCGGATCACTGGCGCAAAGCTTCTATTCCTGATTATTCCGATTCCCCGGAGAAAACGATGACGCCAGAATCCGTAATGGTGATGGGCCAGGAAGCGATGCGCGTTGCGCTGATGCTTGCCGCGCCGCTGCTGCTGGCAGCGCTGGTCAGCGGTCTGATTATCAGTCTGCTACAGGCCGCAACCCAGGTTAACGAACAGACGCTTTCTTTTATTCCCAAGATTCTGGCCGTCGCCACCACGGCGGTGATTGCCGGTCCCTGGATGCTGAGTCTGGTGCTGGATTATATCCGCACCCTGTTTACTAACCTGCCTTACATCATCGGCTAATGGTTACGCTCGACAGCGGCCAGCTGGTTCACTGGGTCAGTCAGTTTTTCTGGCCGCTTGCGCGCATGCTGGCACTGTTTGCTACGGCTCCGCTGCTAAGCGAACGTACGATTAGCAATCGCGTCAAAATCGGCCTTGCGGTGCTGATTACCTGGCTGATGGTGCCGTCGCTGCCAGCCGTGGAGGTTACGCTGTTCTCTGCTGCCGGTTTCTGGCTGCTGCTTCAGCAGATGCTGATTGGCATCGGGCTGGGGTTAACCATGCAGCTGGCCTTTGCTGCGGTACGTCTGTCAGGTGAAATCATTGGCCTACAGATGGGATTGTCTTTCGCTACCTTTTTCGATCCGGGCAGCCGCCTGAATATGCCCGTACTGGCCCGTTTTCTCGATATGCTGGCCATGCTGTTGTTTCTGACCTTCGATGGTCATCTGTGGTTAATCTCGTTGCTGGCGGACAGTTTTCATACACTTCCCATCAGCGCGCAGCCGTTAAACGCCAATGCTTTTAATGCACTGGTCAAAGCGGGCGGATTAATTTTCCTTAATGGCATGATGTTAGCGTTACCCTTAATCGTTTTGCTACTTCTGGTAAACCTGGTACTGGGTTTGTTAAACCGTGTTACACCTCAGCTGTCGATTTTTGCGGTTGGCTTTCCAATTACCTTAACAGTGGGCATTTTAACCATGGGCTTAATGATGCCGCTGGTTGCGCCCTTCTGTGAGCACCTGTTCAGCGAAGTCTTCGATTTGCTTGCTCAGTTTCTTTCGGAACTGTCTCACCCCTGAAGATTAAGTATCTTACTATCTCCCTTAAGCGATACTTAAGCCCCCTAAAACATTCTGTGCATTTTTCAAACCAGTTTTCTCAGAAATCAACTAAGGAAATTCTGATAAGTGTGCACAGGCTCTGAAAATTATTCTTATTAAACCGCGCTTCAAGTATTTTATTTCTCAGATTCCTGATGCAGCTAACTCAGTGGAATCGTTGACAAAATCGGCAACAGCTTGTTTTGGAACAAAAAAAATCCTTTAACGATTTTTCTTGTCAGGACCTTCTTTTTCCGGCATTGTCAACACTCGCTAAAACGTCACACTTTCGCGAATCAAATGTTTTTAAGAATTGTCCTATCAGCATCCACTGTGTTATGCGCGATAGTGACGAAGCTCTCAAAACAGGGTGTTATGCACGCTTATTGCAAACCGCCAGCGATTCCCGCTATCACTGGAGGGATAAGTGACGTCAAGGCAGCACAAAAACAACTTTGCAGAAACGGGTCAGGGAAGAATACTTTTGGCAGGCGTATGGCCTGTCGCCAGACTGCTGAGCAGAATAAAAAAGTGTCTTAGAAATCTCTCTCGTACCGCAACGCGTAATTCATCGTTGATTTAAACGGATAACAAATTGGTGAGGGTCGCTAACATGCCAACGATTATTATGGATTCATGCAACTACACACGCCTGGGATTATCGGACTACATGTCCTGTAAGGGAGTCAAAAAGAAGAATATCTTTTCTGTCTCCGACATTGATCAACTACAGCAGCGCTGCGAACAGTTAAAACCTGGCGTAGTGTTTATTAACGAAGAATGTTTCATTCATGAATCGGATTCCAGCGACCGCATCCGAAACATTATTATGCAGCACCCTGAAACGCTGTTTTTTATCTTTATGGCGATTTCCAATATCCATTTTGAGGAATACCTCTACGTTCGTAAGAACCTGATTATTACGTCAAAATCGATAAAAACGACTACACTGGACTCTTTACTCAGCACCTATTTGCAGAAGAAGCTCAACGCCTCGCCGCGTATTTCTTCAGGTCTTGATGTTCATCCGCTGACATTAAGCCAGACGGAATCCAATATGCTGAAAATGTGGATGTCAGGTCATGACACCATTCAGATTTCAGATAAAATGCAAATTAAGGCCAAAACGGTTTCATCACATAAAGGTAATATCAAGCGTAAGATTAAAACGCATAATAAACAGGTTATCTATCATGTGGTGCGCTTAACCGATAATGTTACCTCTGGCATTTATGTCAATGTAAGATAATCACCCTTCGCAAGAACCGGCTCACTGAGCCGGTTTTTTTTCGCCATTTTTGCGAGCAAGATCGCACTCCTTTCTCTAACTCTTCGCTTTGCATTGCCGATGTTAACTTCATACCCCCGACATGAGAGTAAGGATATGAATAACTCACCGGTTTCTTCAGCGCAGTCCAAAGCAGGCCTGTGGCGCAACCTGCGTCTGGTGCCGCTATTTAGTTTGATCTTTGGCGGCATCATGCTGCTGTTCGCGCTCTGTATTGCCCTTGCCAGCTACTTCCTGATCCAGAGTAACCAGTCGTTGCGGGATGCGACGGATGAGATCCAGGTGCGCATGGGGATTTCCAACAGTTCAAACCATCTGCGCACCGCGCGTCTTCTTATTATTCAGGCCGGCGCCGCCGCGCGAATTGGCGAAATGGATGAGTTTAAAGCCAGCATCGCCGCCACCGAAAAGCGCATTCAGCAGGCAAAGGAAGGCTTTAAAATTTATCAGGACCGCAAGGTTAAAACGCCTGAAGACATCGCGCTGGACACGCCGCTAACGGCCCGTTTCAACGACTACGTTGAAAAAGGCCTGGTGCCGATGATTAACGCCGGTAAACAGGGCAGCTTTGAGGGCATTATCGCGCAGGAAACCGACGTCACGCGCAAGCTCGACAACGCCTATAACGAGGTGCTGTTGCAGGCCATTAAATTACGTACCCAGCGCGCCGAGGCAATTAACGCCACGGCAGAGCATGAGTCGCATATTGGCTTTATCGCCATGGGCGTTGCCTTCGCCGCGGCGCTGCTGCTGACGTTAATGACCTTTATCTTCCTGCGCCGCGTGGTGATTAGTCCGCTGCGTCAGTCGGTCGCGCGTATTGAGCGTATCGCGCAGGGCGATCTCACCGCGCCGCCAGAACCACACGGCCGCAGCGAGATCGGCTCTCTGCTGCACAATTTGCAGCTGATGCAGGATTCCCTGGTGAGAACCGTTGGCACGGTGCGCGAAGGCGCGGTAGCGATCTATCAGGGTTCCGGCGAAATTTCTGCCGGTAATACCGATCTCTCCTCCCGGACAGAGCAGCAGGCCGCCGCGCTGGAGCAGACCGCTGCCAGTATGGAACAGCTCACCGCCACGGTGAAACAGAATGCGGAGAATGCTCATCATGCCAGCCAGCTGGCGGCAGATGCGTCAGGCAAAGCCCGCAGCGGCGGAGAACTGGTCAGCGGCGTGGTGAAAACCATGACCAATATTTCCGGCAGCTCGAAAAAGATCGCGGAAATTACCAATGTGATTAACAGCATCGCCTTCCAGACCAATATCCTGGCGCTGAACGCGGCGGTAGAAGCGGCGCGCGCGGGCGAACAGGGACGCGGTTTTGCCGTGGTCGCCAGTGAAGTCCGCAGTCTGGCGCAGCGCAGCGCCCAGGCGGCGAAAGAGATCGAAGCGCTGATTGCGGAATCGGTCAATCTGATCAAAGACGGTTCGCATCAGGTGGGCGAAGCCGGTAATACCATGGGCGAGATTGTGGAAGCCGTGCGTCGCGTAACGGACATTATGGCCGAGATCGCCGCCGCGTCTGATGAGCAGAGCCGCGGCATTCAGCAGGTAAGCCAGGCAGTCACGGAAATGGACAACGTGACGCAGCAAAACGCCTCGCTGGTGGAAGAGGCATCGGCCGCGGCGGCCTCGCTGGAAGATCAGGCGGGCAAGCTGACTCAGGCGGTGGCCGCCTTCCGCTTGCACGATGGTCCTGCGCGCCCGGCAGCGGCAGCCGCCCCTGCTACGCCCGCGCTGAAATCGCCGCTGATAACGCCGCGACCGGCGCTGGCGACAGCCAGCAATGAGAACTGGGAAACGTTCTGACATCGGGGTCCGCCAGTGCGCCGCCCTGCTATCAGAGGCTAAACGTGATAAAGGAGCCTTAATGGCTCCTTTACTCTATCGGGCATCCGCGCGTGAATCAGGCTTGTCTGCGCTGCGAAACAGCCCACCTTTCCGCTCGCTGAGCCGGGGTTCAGCCTTTAACTTTCCGTATAGGGTTCGACAAATACCCCGTCCGGATGATCGCCCTCATTAAGAAACCAAATGCCCAGCGGGTAATCCTCCAGCGCGACCAGATACATCACGCCTTCGTTAAATGGCTCAACGGCGAGGACAGTACCGAGGCGGCGTGGGCCGCCGTCGGTCTTAACGGTGACGCGGTCATTGACCTTCATGCGCGTTTCTCCTGATGATTTTCCTGAGCATCAGTGTAAACGAAGAGGCTTCGCTCAGCGACGCGCAATCACCCAAACCGCGTGGACGATACCCGGAATATAGCCGCAGAGCGTCAGCAGAATATTAAGCCAGAACGCGCCGCCAAAACCGACCTGCAAAAATACACCCAGCGGAGGCAAAATAATCGCAATAATGATACGTAATAAATCCATAGTCTCTCCTTGTAGCCTTATGATTTAACTCCGCTTCTAACTATAGATGATGATCCTGTTTATCAAGGAAAAAGCAGGTAAATTTAGGTAAGGGAGCGCTTTTTCAATTTCTTAACGTTTCGCGACAAGACTTCTGACAGGGCAACCTTTTACACTTTCCTCACTGCACCAACCCTAAAGGCGCAGTCAACCTAAAAGTAACAAGGATTTTGCCCGCGCAGCGCGGGCTTTTTTTTATCTGCCGTTTCCTCTTCGCCCTGCCCGTCGCCACCGCGCCCCGCCGTCTATACTTAATCGATCCGCCGTATCCTGCGGCCGGAGAGTCTGTATATCCTTTTCACAAAAAGGAGAGCGAAGATGGTCCCAACAGACGAACGCGCCGCTGACCTTCAGCCCAGCGCGAGACCTGACGTTGATTCGCTGCTGGAAACTATTCAGCGCCATACGCCAGAACCTCTGAAAAATTTTACGGAAGCAGACAACAGCCGCCATCTCAGAACCGGCGGCAGAGCCTGGGGCAGCAGTATTGAGCTGGCGGATGAGTATGAGCTGGATATCCGCGATTGCTCCTGCAATGAAATGAACCGCTGATCGGGCGGATAAAAAATGCCCGGCAGGGATCGCCGGGTAATTGACTGCCAGATTCGTTACACCAGGAAATGCTTGATGCCTTTGCAGAGTACGCCTGGCAGCGCTTAAGACAAGTCTTAGCTATGCACAAATTTGCAACATTTTCTGCTAAAGCTACCCAAAATCGCCTGCAACCGCCTGAGCGGCGCGGCTCAGCGCTGCGCGCTTTTTGTGCATTTCGCCGCTGACCGCCGCTGCGTTTTAGGAATAATCCTGGAAATTTGCCACCGTCGGCGAAAAGAAGGCGCAAACGGGCTTCAACTATCATACTGAAAATCCGCCAGTTAATGTCGTCAGGAGACCGTTATGCCGAGTTTGCAACAGCCGCTGTTAATCGTCACCGATCTGGACGGCTCCCTGCTCGATCATCATACCTACCGCTGGGATGCCGCCGCTGACTGGCTGGCCGAGCTACAGCGGCATCAGGTGCCGGTGGTGCTCTGCTCCAGTAAAACGGCCGCAGAGATCGTGCCGCTACAAAAACGGCTTGGACTGACAGGACTCCCTTTTATTGCTGAAAACGGCGCGGTTGTGCAGATGTCGGCGCAACGGCGAGTGCGCATTCCGTCTGACAGTCCCGACTATGACGCGCTCTGCCAGTCGCTCAGCGAGTTACAGCGCCGCTTTCGCTTTCAGGGCTTCTGCGATTTTAGCGATCCCCAGGTAGCGGCAATGACCGGGCTTAGCGAAAGCGAATCGGCGCTGGCGCGTCAGCGCGAAGCCTCAGAGGTGATTGTCTGGCGTGATGAAGAGGAGAAGCTGGAGGCGTTTCGCAACGCCCTGGCGCAGCAGCGGCTACAGCTGACGCAGGGCGGTCGTTTCTGGCACGTCATGCCTGCGGGGAGCGGTAAAGGCGAAGCCCTGAGCTGGCTGCTCGGCCAGTACGACAATGCTCCTGTCACCATCGGCCTCGGCGATGGCCCGAACGATGCGCCGATGCTTGATGCGGTGCAGCATGCCGTGGTGATTAAAGGCTACAGCAAAACGCCGGTAAGGCTGACAAGAGAGGATACGCAGCAGGTCTACCATACGGCGCACTATGGTCCGGAAGGCTGGAAAGAAGGCCTCGACTATTTTCTGACCCAACACCATTAAGCCGCACCCACCGTTTATAAAAGGATAGCGCGATGAGTGATTTTTATCAGAATGGCGTGATTACCAATTTTCACAACTTAACCAATCGCAGCGTAGAGTCGCTGGAAAAAGAGATGGTGCGCTTCGCGCGAAAACGCAAGATGGGTCTGATTTTGCCGTCGCTCTTTTCAGAGCTGGAAGGCCCCGCCCTGAGTCATATTGTCGATGAGCTGGCGAAAGTGCCCTATCTGGATGAGATCGTTATCGGTCTGGATCGCGCCGACCGCGATCAGTTTCTCTATGCGCGCGAATTTTTCTCGCGCCTGCCGCAGCGCCATCGCATTTTATGGAATGACGGCCCGCGCCTGAAAGCCATTGACGCCGAGCTGGATAAAGAGGGCCTGTCGCCCTCCCAGCCTGGTAAAGGCCGTAATGTCTGGTTCTGTACCGGCTTTACGCTGGCGTCCGATCGCACCCAGTGCGTGGCGCTGCATGACTGCGACATCGTGACCTATGAACGCGGCATGCTGGCTCGCCTGCTTTATCCGCTGGCCAATCCGGCGTTTCAGTATGAATTTTGCAAAGGCTTTTACGCGCGCGTGGCGGATGGCAAGCTTAATGGCCGCGTGGGTCGCCTGCTGGTCGGCCCGCTGCTGCGCTCGCTGCAAAAGGTCTATGGCCATTCAGAGTATCTTGATTACCTCTCCAGCTTCCGCTATCCCCTGTCGGGTGAGTTTGCAATGCGCACCCATGTACTGAACGGCATAAAAATTCCCGGCGACTGGGGACTGGAGATCGGCGTGCTGTCAGAGATCTATCGCAACTACACCACGCGGCAGACCTGCCAGGTAGAAATTGCGCACAATTACGACCACAAACATCAGCCGCTGGCGGAGGATGACGGTACGGGCGGCCTGAAGCGCATGAGCAGCGACATCGTCCAGTCCCTGCTGCGCAAGCTGGCTACTATGGGGGTGCCGATGACCAGCGATTCGTTCCGGGTACTGAAGGCGACCTACTACCGCAACGCGCTGGACATGATGGAGATCTACAACCACGAAGCCGCGATGAACGGGCTGAAGTTCGACCAGCATATTGAAGAGGCGGCGGTAGAGATGTTTACGCAGTCGATCCTGGAAGCGGGTCAGGCGTTTATTGAACGCCCTAACGACAAGCCCTTTATTCCAAGCTGGAGCCGCGTGCAGTCGGCTTTCCCTGATATTCTGCAACGCATCTATCAGGCGGTGGAGGAAGATAACGACGGCAAGGTTTAATCACTGGCCACCACGCGATTACGGCCCCGGCTTTTCGCCAGATAAAGTCGGCGGTCCGCCTCCGCCTGCAAGTTCTGCGCACGATAGTCCCCCTGCTCTTCGCTGTTTGCTACGCCAGCGGAGAGCGTCACGCCGAATACCCCGTCAGGGCTGACCTCAATGATCTCCGCGCCAAGACGCTGGCGTATACGTTCCGCCACCTGCTCTGCGTCCGCCAGCGTGGTTTCCGGCAGCACAACGCAAAACTCTTCGCCCCCGACGCGTCCGGCAAGGTCGTTTTTACGCAGCGTCTGCGCAATGATCGCCGCAACGCGCGTTAATGCCGCATCGCCCGCCTGATGTCCCCAGCTGTCGTTTACCGCTTTAAAGTGATCGATATCCAGCTGAATGACCGCCAGCGGCGCATTCAGCTGCCGGCAGCGCGCCGCTTGCGCCTCAAAACGTTCAAAAAAAGCGCTGCGGTTAAGCAACTGCGTCAGACCATCATAGCTGGCGCGCCAGGCCAGCGTGGCGGAGAGATCGCTTAAGCGGGTGACCAGACGAATAACCACCTGATGCGCCAGCAGCAATAGCAGGACAAACAGCAGCCACATGCTTAACATAAACAGGGTGGCGCGTCCTAAATCCTGCCGTAGCCCTTGCGTCAGCGTTTGCTGATTCAGCAGATAGCCATCGACATTCCTCAGCTTGCTCCAGCTAATAAACTGATGCTCCAGCCGTAGCGAACCCTGCGGCTGACGGGCCATTTGCGCGCTCAGCAGTCGCTGCGCCTGCTGGCTTAGCGCTTTGCTGTCTGCCGCATCAAGCGACGCAATCGGCCGTTGCATGTTATCCAGCAGCACCACGCTGCCCTGTAAGGCGCTGTGACGCATTCTGTTCAGCAGCGCGTCAATACGCTGTCGGGTAAAATCCATCGACAGCACGCCATACCAGTAGCCATCGTTAAACACCGCCGTGCTGGCCGTCAGCATCGCGCCCTCGCGCTCTGCGCCCTGATAAACACCAGACCAGCGCAGCTGTTTAGCATCGTCCGCGGTTGCCTGCATGGCCCGAAACCACGGGCGCGATACCATAGTGGCGTAGCTGGCGGCCAGGGTTGAAAGGTCATGCGGCGGGCGCGAGCTGATAAAAAAACCAGCGCGAGAGGTGTACCAGAAGCGCGTATGGAAATCGGTGTCCGGATCGCTGAACTGCAAAATAAAACTAAACTCCATGGCCGCTCGCAGCTCAGCGTCCATCCGGGCCGCGTCTCGCTGTAGCAGGCTGTCGTGCGTCAGCCAGCTATCGCTGACGCCGTTGATCGGCATACTGCGCGACATATTGAGGCGCAGTTGCCAGGCGGGCTGAGAACGCAGCTGCTGAAATTCAAGCAGCGCCCGGCGACCGTGGTCGGCATCAAGCGGGTGCGCCAGCGCGTAGTTGAACATGCGGCGGTAATAGATCATGCCGTCGATGCTCTCCTGAAACTGACTCTCCAGCCCGTTTTGCATATCCACCAGCGCGGCGCGCTGTCGGTCTTCATAGTTGATTTTGAGGGTGTGCAGCTCACGCCAGGTGAGAAATGAAGAGAAAAGGAAGACCGCTAAAAAGACGAGATGAATACGCAGCGCAGGACGTAATGTCCGGACAGAGAGCGGCAAAACAGCCATCAGCGACGATGCTCCGGATAACTAAGATCTGGCGAGTATAGCAGGCGTACCGAGGGAAAAACTGCGTGAAGTCACGGGGGATGGGCAAAGCATCCCCGTTACGGCGAACTTAGCTGGCGAGTGGCGTCTCAGCATGGAAATGGCTCAGCTCATCCTGATGATATGCCTCGCGACGCACGGCATAACCGTCATACCAGCGACACTCCACCATTCCGCTGGCATAGCCGGTGACGACCATAGCCGGTCCACCCTCTTTGTGCCGAACTTCATCACTGATCATAAAAACCATGTTGCGTCCTCCTTTTGACCGTTATCAGAACCTTTTTATCTATAGCAGCCATCCGGACTTCTTGCTCGTAAAGACGGGCAAAAAAATGCAAATTCAGAATAAAGCAGTAAGAAATGTTGAAAATAAAAAAAGCGGATAAAATTTATTATCCGCTTTTAACATTTTTCAGGCCTGAATCAGATTTTGCAGCCTTCGCAGTCATCTTCATCGCCCGCGTCGTCAGGCACTTCATTGACCTTTTCCGCCGCTTTGGCTTCGGCCTGCTCCAGCTGGGCGTCAATATCAAATTCAAACATATCGTCGTTCATGGCGTCTTTTCTCCTGACTTTACCTCGTATCGCAGTGCTGCTTTATACCGATTTACCGCGCAGTTTAGCAATCAGATTCACCACCAACAGCACAATCGACCCAACGATAAAGCCGAGCACCAGGCTGGCGCCGTTGCTGAGCAGGCTGGCCACCAGCCCGCTCATATTGCCGGTAATCTGTTCAATCAGATGATGCAGCGGGGCCAGGCCATGAACGATAATCCCGCCGCCGACCAGAAACATCGCCAGCGTGCCGACCACTGACAGAATCTTCATCAGCCAGGGCGCAAAACCCAGCAAAAATCGCCCGACGCCCTGCGCGACGGCGGAAGATTTATCCTTGAGCCAGTAGCCCAGATCGTCAAGTTTCACGATGGCGGCAACGATGCCATACACGCCGATGGTGACCAGAATGGCGATACCGGCGAGGATCAACACCTGGTTTAACAACGGCGCCTCAGAAACGATGCCGAGGGTAATAGCGACGATTTCAGCAGAGAGAATAAAGTCAGTGCGCACCGCGCCCTTGACCTTGTTCTTCTCGAACTCGCGCGGGTCCTGCTGCGCCAGTTTATTCAGCCGCTGCTGGCGCGCTTCAGGACTCTTTTCCTGCTTGTCATGTTGCAGGCTGTGCAGCACTTTTTCGACCCCTTCATAGCAGAGGTAAGCGCCGCCCAGCATCAGCAGCGGCGTAATCAGCCAGGGCGCGAAAGCGGAAATCAGCAGCGCCAGCGGCACCAGAATCAGTTTATTGAGAAAAGAGCCTTTGGCGACGCCCCATACCACCGGCAGCTCACGATTGGCCTTAACCCCTGTCACCTGCTGGGCATTCAGCGACAAATCGTCGCCCAGGACGCCCGCCGTTTTTTTTGCCGCCACTTTTCCCATGACGGAAATATCATCCAGAAGCGTTGCAATATCATCGAGTAACGTTAGTAAGCTGGTTCCTGCCAAAATGTCTTCCTTATTCCGGTTCGTTATGTTGACAACAGGGACAGCGCTCCAGCGTCGCAGCCGTTATTTCCGCGATGCCGTCGCAATCCCACTCTACGCGAACAGCGCCGGTCAGCTCGCCTGCATGCAGATATTTACTGACCGGGCTTTCCGTCATGCCGGTTATCTCTTCCGTCGCGACCAGGGTATCGCCAACATAGACGCGCGCCGTGGCATGCGAGTTGACCATACGCTCATCGCGCAGCTGATAAAGTCGTTTAACCGTTAGTTTGATACTGTTCATGCCGAACTCCCGATCGCGAAGGAAGGCGAAATCTAACCCGTTATAGCCCGCCAGGGCAAGCCAGCCTTAACGCGGCCGGTAATGCTGAATACCGTTATGATCGATTTCCGCGCTTTGATCCATCGCCAGCAGCCACTCCTCCAGCCGCTCCTGCAAATCGCTGTCGCTGAGCCGCAGCTTATTGCGCAGCGCGCACTCCCAGATAATCAGCACCTTCCAGCCGCTCTCCTGAAGCTGACGCACATAGCGATTATCGCGCTCAACGTTGCTGTTGATTTTACCGGTCCAGAACTCGGTGCGCGTCGCCGGGACTTTGAAAAGATAGCAGTGATGATGATGCCAGAAACAGCCGTGCACAAAGATAATCGCCTGCTGATCCAGCAGCACGAAATCGGGGCGGCCCGGTAAGTTTTTATCCTGTACGCGATAGGCAAAGCCGCGATCTTTCAGCAGTTGCGCGACGCGCAGTTCAATCGCGGTATCCTGCTGGCGTATAGCCCGCATATTCTTGCTGCGCGTCGCGCTGGAATGTACATCCGCCATGGCGTCTCCTTTTTGCCCTTTCTATCAACTTTAGCCTGACTCAACGAAAGCGAAAGCTTCCGCTGCGCTTGTTGTCTTTCCTTAAGCAGCCTGAAGGCATCGCCCGCCAATTTCTTCGACGCCTCAGGAGTGTTAGCATAGCCCCTTCACTGTTAAGGAAAAAAGCATGCTTGCCGATGACGCCACCGCACCAGCGGAACCCGCCGCTTCTCCTCTCTCTCCCGATAGCGCTACCGCCGATCTGATGCGCCAGGTGCTGGCCATCTACGCTGCGCGTGACTTAGCAGCCAGGTTTCATGAGGCGGGATTTCGCGACTGGACGCCGCAGCAGCTCACGCGTTTGCGCCAGAATAAAAGCGCCCTGCCGCCGCTGAGTGAGAGAGAATTAACGCTGCTGCGTAGCCTGCTGCCTGCCCGTCCCGCTCATTACGATTGCCCGCAGTTCCGCTTTATTGACCTGTTTGCCGGCATTGGCGGTATTCGCCGCGGCTTTGACGCCATTGGCGGCAAGTGCGTATTTACCAGCGAATGGAACAAAGAAGCGGTGCGCACCTATAAGGCGAATCACTACAGCGATCCGCAGGAACATCGTTTTAATACCGACATCCGGCTTATTACCCAGCCGGCGGGCCTGCATGACGAAGCAGATATCTATCGCCACATTGATGCGGAAATTCCCGATCATCAGGTGTTGCTGGCCGGTTTCCCCTGCCAGCCTTTCTCGCTGGCGGGCGTCAGCAAAAAGAATGCGCTGGGCCGCGCCCACGGTTTTGAGTGCGAAGCGCAGGGCACGCTGTTTTTCGACGTTGCGCGCATTATCGCCGCGAAAAAACCGCCGATATTTGTGCTGGAGAACGTCAAGAACCTTAAAAGCCACGATAAAGGGCGCACTTTCGCCATTATTATGGCTACGCTGGATGAGCTGGGATATGACGTGGCCGATGCCGCGACCGACGCGCCGGACGCAAAAATTATCGACGCGCGTCACTTTCTGCCGCAGCATCGCGAACGTATTGTGCTGGTGGGTATTCGCCGCGACTACGCTTTTAGCCAGTCCTTCTCCCTGCGCGACATCCGTCGGCTCTACCCGACAGCGGTGCCGAGCCTGCAAAGCCTGCTGGACCCAGCGCCAGAGGAAAAATATATTCTCTCCGCCCAGCTGTGGCGTTACCTCTACGACTACGCCAGAAAACACAAGGCCAAAGGCAACGGCTTTGGTTTTGGCCTCAACGATCCGCGACAGGCAGACGTCTGCGTGCGCACCCTGTCCGCACGCTATTACAAAGACGGTTCGGAAATCCTTATCGATCGCGGCTGGGATGCCGCGCTGGGCGAAGCGGACTTCAGCAACGCTGACAATATGGCGCGGCGTCCACGCCGGTTGTCGCCGCGCGAGTGCGCCCGTCTGATGGGCTTTGAAGCGCCGGGCGAGCACCGTTTTCGCATCCCTGTTTCCGATACCCAGGCATACAAACAGTTTGGTAATTCAGTCGTGGTGCCAGTTTTCGCCGCGGTAGCACAATTGCTGCTTCCCCTGATCAAGCAGCTAAATCAACCATAACAGCGCCAGGGTTTAGCTTAGAAAGGCGCATTGTGCTGTTTTTCGGCACAGGCGCCTGCTGTCACATCGTTGTCACGCAACCGGCGAATACTCGCTTTTATTTTTGGGTTGCGCTATGTCCGCTTTCACGCTTTTTTCACGCCGCCTCTCTCTTCCTCGCCTGCCGCTTCCCGGCTGGCTCGGCAGCCTGCGCGGCAATTTTATGCTGTTTGTGGTTCTTTTTTGCCTGTTGCAGTCGTCAGGCATGGCCTTACTTACCGCGCAGGTCAGAGACACGCAGCACGCGCTCAGACAGTCCGCCTCGCTGCGGGAAAGACTGGCACTGCTCGACAAGGCGCGAATTGAGCTGTTAACCGCCAGCGATAACAGCCACCGCGCTGGACTCTATTTAATGCAGGATCAGCAGAGCGGCTCGGTAGACAGCTGGAAAAGTCTGGCGGACAGCGCCAGCACCTCGCTGCAACAGGCTAAAACCCTGTTTGCCCGCTATCAGGCCGAGGAGAACAGCCCGCTGGCGCAAGGCTTTACGCTGCTGTCTCAGGGCCTGGAGGAGCAGCTAAAAGGGCTGAAGGCTAACCAAATCGACGCCTTTTTTATGGTCCCGATGCAGGCTTATCAGCAGCAGTTTAATGACGCCTGGTTTAGCGACATTCAGGCAGCCAATACCCGACTCGATGCGGCCAGCCGCACCACGTTAGCAGCCATGACCCACAGCCGTAACCTGTCGCTGATCGTCAGCGCGCTGCTGTTTATGCTGCTGCTGATCGGCGGCGTGCTGCTGACGCGCGGCGTGATTGCACCGCTGCGCAGCGCCAGCCGCCAGCTACAGCAGATCGCGACTGGCGACCTGCTGACCTCGCCCCCAGCCGTGCGCGCGCAGTCGCAGGAGACTCAACAGCTGTTTAGCGCCATCGCGGAGATGCGCCAGGGCCTGCGCCATATCGTTCAGGAGATCAACCTGATCGCCGCCAGTGTCGCGGCGGGCGCAGGCGAGATGCAGCAGCACAATGCTCGCGTCAGCGAGCAGCATCGGTCGCAGAACGCCAGTTTTACCCATTTGTCACAGCGGCTGCGTCGGGTAGCGGAAGAGATGGAAACCGGCGCGCAGGTCTCGCGCGAGGCAACGCAGCAGGCGCATGACGCCGACACGCTGATGCAGCAATGCGTCTCGCGGGTAGACGAAATGGAAGCGCAGATGCGTCAGATTGTCACGGCCTCAGGCGATATTGCCGGGATTGTCGATATGCTGGAGAATCTGTCGCTGCAAACCCGCCTGCTGGCGATAAACGCGGCGATTGAGTCTGCTCACGCCGGGACTTACGGCCGCAGTTTTGCCGTGGTGGCGAAAGAGATCGGCATGCTTTCCGGCCAGAGTAGCGGTTCAACGCAGCGCATTGAGCGTCTGATTCAGCACACGCAGCAGCATGTTACGCAGGGCTTTGATAAGGTCAAAATGCTGGAGGCGCTGTTTCAAACCATTAGCAGCGCAGTGAGCGCGATTGCGGGCCAGCTGGAGAGTCTCCAGCTGAACGCGACGGCGCAAAGCGGCCGCGTTACCGCTGTCGCCGCCGAAATTCATAAACTGGATGAAGCGCTTCACTCCAGCGCGCACCTGAGCATAGAGCAGCAGCGCGCGGCGGATGCGTTACAGCAGCAGGCGGCGCGGCTGGCGCAGAGCGTGCGGCAGTTTCACACTGGACCTCTCTGACCCGCCATAAAAAACCCGTCTTGCGACGGGTTCTTGCTTATTTCTTTTTCTTGCTCTGCTTCTTGAGCAGAGCGCGAAGCTGTTTGACTTCATCCGCCGAGAAGGCGTTCGATGCGGCTTCTACCGTATCCTGATTGTCTATCTCCGCTGCGGTAGGCGGCAGCAGACTCTCCTGCAGTCGCTGAACAATCTCCTGGCTCATTGAGATCTGATTATCCAGCGCCCGTTGTTTGATCTGCTCCTTCAGCGCCGGATTAATTTTGATCGTCAGATTTACCGTCTCAGTCATTCCATTACTCCCTTCGTTATTTTTCCACAACGTAGCGGAAGTAACCGTCGTTTAACATACTGTCATAAAAATTTAATATTAGGCGCGCAGCTGGCTAAAGTCGCGCAGTACCGCCTCGTCAAAACTGGTGAGGTTGCCCTGAAGCTCCGCGCAGAGCTTCGCCATATAGCGCACCAGAAAGTCAGCATTGTGCTGCGCCAGCGCTCTGCCGGTCTCGGTTTGCATGGTTTCCGGCAGCCGCAGCAACTTCTTCTGGAAATGGTCGAGCGTCCAGTTAACGTCGTTCAGTTCGCGCATTTTGCCAAGCGGGTCCTCATTGTCGAACAGCGGACGGTTAAGCGCCCCGGCGGTGTAAAAGACGCGAGCCAGGCCGATCGCGCCCAGCGACTCCAGTCGGTCGGCGTCCTGCACGATTTTTGCCTCAAGCGTTTCAGGCGTAATGGCTGCGCTAAAACTGTGGGCTTTTACCGCATGGGCCACCGCCGGGATCAGCGAGGCAGGAAAATCCGGGAAATCCTGCTTCAGGATGCGCGCGGTCTCTTTTGCGGCATAGGTTGAGGCAAGATGACGTTCAGGGTGATTTTTAGGCAGGTTAACCACATCGTGAAAGTAGCAGGCCGTGAGGATCACCAGCGGGCTGGCATCGCTGCCTGCCATAATGCGCTGTGCGCTCATCCAGACGCGGCGCAGGTGAGCAATATCATGCGCTTTATCATCGTGGACCCAGTTAATTTGAAACCAGCTTTCGAAGCGCGTTTGCCAGAGTGAGAGCGACATGGCTTATCTCCCTGTTAAGGTTTGGGTACGGTGTTTACGTCAGACCGTACGCAGTGGGACGTCATCTTACCGACTGGCCGATGACAAATTTTTGACACAGGGTGGTTTGACTGCGCTGTGATAAGACCGTCTCAGCAATACAATGAGAGCGGAATCGAGTTATAACGCTAATTCAAGGGATTTCCCAGCATTTAACAAAATTTCAGCATTTCCCCATATTAATTACCTTAAGCGAATCTTATTAATATCTCTGACCACATGGTGGCTACAGACCCGCACGGCTTTCACCCTGTGCGGGGGAATTTTTTATCCCCAAATGGCACATTTCTGCTTTGTGAAGGTGAAAAAATCTGAAAAGGTTTTCAATACGGCCGATATAACGTACTGTATCCGGGCTATACCAGGTAAGGGACCACTTTATAGACTCGGTCTGGTGCGGTTTTTGCATTTTCGCTTTTCATAACGAAAAACTTGCCGCGTTGCCCCAGCAGTAAGGCGACAAATTATTAAGCAGATTGATGTAAAACCACCAAGCCTGAGCGCAGGCGTAAGACGGCGGTTTCACGCGTGTCAACCGGGTTCTATGTATATTCAGAGGTAATCAATGAAAGAACGGCCGATTCTTTTTTCCGAACAGCGGGTTCGCGCCCTGTTGGTTGGCCAGCAAACCCAGACCCGACGCATTATGAAAACGCAGGCTTTTGGCCCAGGTCAGGATCATCATGAAGGCGTACATGCTTTTGACGTCAACGCTAACCATCTGCACGGTTACAAATTAATGTCGATGGCTGACATCAGCCAGCACTGTCCCTATGGCAAGCCGGGCGATATTTTATGGGTGCGCGAAACATGGCGCGGTCCCATCGTGCCGGAAAGCGATCTGGCAGAGTATGAGCGCGATCCCGTCCCCTTCCGTTTGCCGCAGTTTTGTCAGTACCGCGCCGATAATAATGAACTGGGACATCACGCTCAGGGCGGGCTGGAAGCCGATCAGTTTGGCTGGCAGACCGCGATTCACATGCCGCGCTGGGCGAGCCGGATCAATCTGCAAATCACAGCCGTGCGGGCGGAGAAAATTCAGGACATCAGTGAAGATGACATTATGGCGGAAGGGGTGCAGACTGATTCCCACTTCCTGAATAATTTCTTCACTATGAACATGAATGCGGAGTCGCCAAAAGAGGCCTATCGCAAAGCCTGGCAAAAGCAGTACGGCGCCACCAGCTGGGAAGTGAATCCCTGGGTCTGGGTGATTGAATTTGCGCGCGTGGAGCGCGAATAAGTTCGCTTTGCGGGTTGAATCACAGACAAATTGCATGCTAAGCGGTTGAATAGATAGCTTTCATCCCTGTAGCGAAATCTCGTGCCAGCGCCCCTGCGGATGCTGGCATTTTTTCTGGCTTCAGGATAGCGCGGATAATTCATCAGCGAGTACAGCGATGTTCAAATGGCCGTGGAAAAACGATAACCGCACTGCTGTCGCCGATTTGCCCTGGCAGCAGGGGCTGGCAAAACCGGTGTTTAGCTGGCTGGATGAAGAGGAACAGCAGGCGCTGATTGCGATGGCGCAGCGTTTTCTTCAGCAGAAAAAGCTGGTGCCGCTACAGGATGTCGAACTCGATGCGCTGCGCAGCGTACGCATCGCCCTGCTGTTTTGCCTGCCAGTGCTCAAACTGGGTCTGGAATGGCTGGATGGTTTTCACGATGTGCTGATTTACCCGGAACCGTTTAAGGTTGCCGACAGCTGGGAAGATGAGCAGGGTCTGGTTCATCATGCTGCCGCCATCCATGCGGGCCAGAGCTGGACGCAGGGACCCATTGTGCTGAACCTGCTTGACCTCCAGGATGCTTTCGACCTGTCCGGCTATAACCTGGTTATCCATGAAGTGGCGCACAAGCTGGACGCGCGCGGTCGCGGCTATACCAGCGGTATTCCCGTGATGCCGCTGCGCGACGTCGCGCAGTGGGAAAAAGACCTGCGGACGACAATGGACGAGATTGAAAACGAGGTCGAGCTGGTCGGCGAGCAGGCGGCGACCATCGATCCCTATGCCGCCAGCGACCCGGCCGAATGCTTTGCCGTTTTGTCCGAATACTTTTTTACCGCGCCGCAGCTGCTGGCGGAACGCTTCCCGGCGATGTATCGCCACTTAAGCCAGTTTTATCGACAGCATCCGCTACCGCGTTTTGCGCAAAATTCGCCCTACCCCGCTTAATCCGCGATCGCTTTGCTGCAAAGCTAGCCAGTTGAATGCTAATGTGTTTTTTGCTGTTGACACCCCGGCGCGCTGCCATTAATATGCGCCCCATCGAAACGATTCCTCTGTAGTTCAGTCGGTAGAACGGCGGACTGTTAATCCGTATGTCACTGGTTCGAGTCCAGTCAGAGGAGCCATATTTAGAGAAGCCCGCTCAGGGAAACCTGAGCGGGCTTTTTGTTTTCATGGCGGTTGCGAATGCTGATGTGAATCAGATTTCAGGCGGTAGTGTGAAACAATTTCCCGATGCGTTTATCGTTTACTTTCTGCATCGGGGAAGTCTGGTAAGCAGGTTTAGGGTTATGATGGCTTGATGAGGGCATAATCCGCATATCTCTCTTACCTACGCCAAATCCGTAGCTGCAAACCATCCAAAACACGCTGCAAGATTTCCGCTTCCAAAGGTGTGTATCTTTTAGCTAATTCAGAGCCTCCTGGTCCTGAACTATCCCGGCAGCCCCAGCCTACTCAGAGAGTTTCTTTACAGGATAAGTGACGAGTGGTTTGATCTCTTTAAGCACAAACATACTCTGCATCTCTTTAATTCCTGGCAGTCTGCGGATCACTGACATGGCAAAATCAGCATAGTAGTCCAAATCCGACGCCACGACCTGTAGCAGAAAGTCGGCATCACCGCCGATGCTATAGCAGGCAACTACATCCTCCAGCGCGGTCACCTCTTCTTCAAATTTCCTGGCCTCCGCTTCACTATGGCTGTCAATGGCGACCCGAATGAACACCATTACACCCAGACCGATTTTTTTACGATCGAGAACAGCCCGATAGCCCTGAATCACTTCATCTTCTTCGAGCTTGCGTACTTTGCGCCAGCAAGGAGAGGCTGAAATGTTTATCTTCTCCGCCAGTTCCTGATTAGTTACACGCGCATCGTCTTGTAAAATCTTGAGGATTTTCATATCTGTCGGACCAAGCGCCATATGGGGAAACTCCTTTCTCTGTAGGGGCGGCAAGAGGTAGTTTTTACCCAAAATTCAGCATTTAGTAAATGATATAGGTAACATTTTTCCATTTCGCTGCTGCATAATAAATTCGCCTTTTTAATGAATCATCTCAAGCAGCATAAGGAGAAAACTCAATCTTATGTTAATGCATATCGTCACTTTTACTTTCAGGAACTCATGGAGCTGGGCATCCCTGGAAGCCATCAATGCAGAAAGAGCAACGCGAGCCCATCCAAATCACATTGGTGAAATAAAAGGATGGAGCTGCGGCAGAAACACCACAAAGCGAGATATAGCCGCAGATTTCGTCGTGATTAGCCTGTTCGAAAACCGTAAAGATCTTGATTCTTATATTACCCACCCTGATCACCAGTAAGGCGTCGCAAAATGGCGATCTATCACAGACTGGAAAGTTGTAGATATTGAGCTGCCCAGTGACTTTACGCTGAACAGTGGTTTGCTCTCTGTATTAAATGACCTGCCCAACGCCCGTTGAGAAAATTTGTGTAGAGTTGAGGATGAAAGATGAAATTTGACGCAAGCCAACATCGCTGTACGATTATTATTGATAAAGACCTTCCAGCCGGTCTTGCTATGAATGCGGCAAGCGTTATTGGCATTAGCTTTGGACGCACCGTAGAAAATCTTGTTGGCCCAGATATGCAAAGCCTTGATGATGTCAATTACCCAGGGGTGATTTACGCTCCGCTTCCTGTTTTGCTGGCTTCAGGTGAATATCTGCGGGAAATACAGGCCAGTGCTGAAAGTGATGATGATATTTATGCTATGCCTTTTAGCGCGCTGGCACAGTCATGCAGAACCTATGAAGAGTATGGTGAAAAAATATCCTCAGTAAAAAGTAATAATATTGAGCTGGTAGCGATTGGAATCATTGGTCCTAAAAAGAAAGTTACAAAGATGACCGGGAATCTCCCGCTCTATAAATGATCCAGGGTAAATAATTTCTGAGCCAACGGTAGCGCAGAAAACGATGTCAACGCTGCTCAATAGCATCGCGCAGACGCAGATTGAGCCTCAGTTTCAGCTCGCGTCCACGCAATAAAGACGGATATTCGCCATGCAATTCATTAGTCGTAAGCAGGTTGAGCAGGCTTTATCTCCGCTGAAATGTCTACAGTTGAGCCGGGACGCTTTTATCCTGGTGAGCCGGGGAAAAGTTAAACAGACGCTGCGCAGCGTTATCGCTTCCGGGAAAGGCTCTCTGATGGGCACGATGCCCGCCTGTATTGAAGAAGGGCCCTATGCTGGGTTTGGCCTAAAAACGGTCAAGGTAGATTTCAGCCACAGCGACAGGCATACGTCTCATGAAGGTTGCATTCTGCTTTATGATGCTTCCGATAAGGGCGATATAGTCCTTGTTGATGCAGCCTCAGTAACGGAATTACGTACTGCGGCTGCCTCTGCGCTGGCAACGGAGATGCTGGCTGCGCAAAATGCCAGCCATCTTGCTGTGCTGGGCACGGGGGTCCAGGCCAGAAAACACGTGCAGATGATGATGGCAGTTCGCCCGCTCCGGCATATTTCCGTCTGGGGAAGAAGCGCAGCAAGCGCGTCGGTATTTGCAGACTGGTGTCGGCAGCACTCAGGACTCCCCGTCACAGTCGCGATGACGCCCGCTCAGGCCATCTCGGATGCGGACATCATCTGTACCGTAACGGCATCAAATGCGCCCTTTCTCAGCTCCCGCGATCTGCCTGCTCATTGTCATATCAACGCCGTTGGCGCTTCAGCGCCCGGTTTTCAGGAAATAAGCCCTGACATCTATGCCGCGGCTGAGCTGTACGTTGATTCCAGAGAGTCCGTCTGGCATTCCTCCAGCTGTCTGCAACAGGCAAAACAACAGGGTTTTTTATCCCAGGACAATCCGGGAACGGAAACAGGAGAGTTGCTTACGTCAGAGATTCGTCCTACAGCACTTAAGCCCCGGAGAACCCTGTTTAAGTCCGTGGGGCTTGCCGTTCAGGATCTGGTCTTTGCCCGATCGGTCGTTGCCTGGAACAAGACATCGATGAACAACAACCCCGATTAACTTATCTTCCCGCATTTCATTTCGACAGGAATCATTATGTCAGGAACGGCTCAAATCATCTCTTACCTGGCTGCGCTCGGTTTAGCCGCCGCAATCCCTGGACCGGGTATGACCGCACTGGTCGCTCGTAGCGTAAGCAGTGGCGCGCTAACCGGCTTTACGATGCTGGCCGGACTCATTGTCGGCGATTTGATTTATTTATCTGTTGCGGTATTTGGTCTGGCGGTGATTGCTCATACTTACACCTCCGTCTTTACGCTGATTAACTGGGCTGCCGCCCTGTACTTATGCATGCTGGCATGGCAGTTCTGGCGTCACCGGCCGCAGGCCGTAAACATTGACCAGAAAGCGACAAAACGACAACTGGCATCTGCCTGGCTTTCAGGGTTAACCATCACGCTCGGCAACCCTAAAACCATCGCTTTCTATCTGGCGATACTGCCTCTTGTTATCTCTATGGATAATGTTTCATTACAGACATGGGGGGGAATGCTGGTGCCGCTTACCGTGCTGGTCCTTCTGAGCGTTGGCGCGGTTTTTATTCTCGCCGCGCTGAGAATACGCCACCTCCTTACCAGTGCAAAAGCGCAGCGACTCCTTTTCCGCTCGGCCGGATGTATTATGATGCTGGCCGCGTTTGGCATGGTGGCAAAGACGCTTTAGCGCTCAAGACTACCGCCTCTACGCCATAAAACAGGGATGGTGTTGTCAGAACATTCAGGTTGGGCTGTCTTATTGGCCTGAGGCTGACAAAAGCGATACCGGTCAGGGGAGCGATGTTAACAAGCCCGCGCAGGGAAACCTGAGCGGGCTTTTGCTTTCCCAGCGTCCGGCTGGTTTGCTGCTACAGCCGCGTCCTGCAAGGTCTTTTTACAGCGCCTTTCTGCCTTACAAACCCCGTAAATCGCCCAGCCGCGCGATGACCTCATCGCTATATCCCGCCTGCCGCAGCGGGGCAATAACCTCGCGCGGAAGATCCGGCACATAGCCGATCAGAAGCTCGCCCGCCTCGCGCAGCCTGACCTCATCCAGCGCGGCCGGCAGCAGCAGAGACTCAGCGCGGCCCAGCGTGACGCTGACGCCGTTGCCCTCGACCGTCAGCGGCTCGCCGAGGTTAGAAACAATGCGCGCGCTGCTGAAATTCAACCGCTGCGGCTGACTAAAGCGCCAGCGCTCCAGCGCAAACCAGGGAGAGGCGCAGCAAAACAGCCGCGTTAATCCTGCCTGTTCCAGCGCCAGCCCCGGCTGCGGCGTGCAGCGCAGCTCTGGCCGCAGCTCGGCCAGCAGCGCATCGATATTGCTCTCCCACGCGTCCTGAGTCAGACGCGATCCATCCTCCATTCGCCAGGGCATAGCATGCTGCTGGATGTCAGAGGTCTGCTCAATTTCATAAATCAGCGTGTCGGGGCCAAAGCTGTGCAGCATTCCGCCAGGCACATAAAAGGTATCGCCGGCTTTGACCGGCAGGCGATACATCACCGCATCGTAATCCTGCGCCAGCAGCGCGGCTTTTAGCCTGGCATTGTCCACGCCGTCACGCACGCCCAGCAGACAGGTCGCGCCGGGCGCGGCCCACAAAATGTGCCAGGCCTCGGTTTTACCGTTTGGCTGCCGTTCCAGCCGCTGCGCCAGCGCATCGTCAGCGTGAAGATGGACCGGCAGCATGCCGGATCCGTCAATGAATTTACTCAGCAGCGGGAAATGCGGCCCGCGCCAGCCGGGCGCGACCAACTCGTCAGGATAGCGCTCAGTCAGCGTACGCAGCGTGGTGCCCGCCAGCTCGCCATTGGTCACGCTGGCGATCATGCCGTCGACGTCGCTGATCTCCCAGGTTTCTGCAACAGGCGTGTCAGGCAGACCGGCTTTTCCCAACTGCTCTCTGATACGCCGTCCGCCAAATATATGCGTGGCGAGCGGCGTAGTCAGTTTTAAAGGATAAGCGTTCATCTCTCTCCCTTACGCGAGATTAAATTACCGCCACGCCACCGGTTACGGCAATGGTTGCGCCAGACATATAGCTCGATTCATCGCTGGCCAGCATCACATAGGCCGGCGCCAGCTCGGCGGGCTGGCCCATACGTTGCAGCGGCACTTCGCTACCAAAGCTTTCAACCTGTTCAGGCGGCATAGTGGCCGGGATCAGCGGCGTCCAGATCGGACCGGGCGCGACCGCATTGGCGCGTATTCCCTTCTCTGCCAGCAGCGCCGCCAGGCTGCCTGAAAAGTTAACGATCGCGGCCTTGGTCGCGGAATAGGCAATCAGCTTCGGCTTCGGCTGGTCGGCATTAATTGACGCGGTATTAATAATGGAACCGCCAGACGGCATATGGGGCACCGCCGCCTTACAGATATAGAACATGGCGTAAAGATTGGTTTTCATGGTGCGGTCAAATTCATCGTCGCCGATCTCCTCCAGCGAACTGCGGGTCATCTGGAAGGCCGCGTTATTCACCACGATGTCGATTTTGCCAAAGCGCTCGACGGTCTGCGCCACAATGCTGCGGCAGTGTTCCGCCTCGGTGACATCGCCGGCGATCAGTAGCGCCTGCTGCCCCGCCTTTTCGACCCATTGCGCCGTGTCTCTGGCGTCTTCATGCTCGTCCAGATAGGAGATCACCACATTCGCGCCTTCACGCGCATAGGCAATAGCCACGGCGCGACCAATACCGGAATCGCCGCCGGTAATGATGGCGGTTTTGCCCTTCAGGCGACCGGATCCCTGATAGCTGGTTTCGCCATGATCGGGTACCGGGTCCATTCGCAGAAAACTGCCGGGCCATTCCTGCTGTTGCGCCTGCTGAGGATTTTGTGGACGGTCTGTCATACGCTCTCTCCTTTTAGTGACATTCAGGCTGTCGTTATGGGAGCTGAATCGTTATCAGCACGAGCAGTAAGTGTAGCAGCCATGACAAAATCGCAAGGAGAAGCATTAAGCGTAACGGCCTGATGGGAAAAGAGTTTCAATAAAAAAGCCCGCGCAACGGGAGGCTGAGCAGGCTTCGGGTCGCAGTAAGCGCATCGGCTATAAAAGTTCTCCCCACCCCATAATCAGCTTCGCGGGCAACGGCTGCGCCAGCAGCGATTCATCCGGCTGCCAGCTCTCCCAGTGGCGAAAAGCGCCGAAATCCAGCCCGGTGAGCGTCTCCAGCGCGCTAACCGTTACGCGATACTCATCGACATTGGGCCGCGGGGCAACCTCTGTATGCGGCAACACGCGGCGCGGCTCATCCAGCAGATCCGCCTGGCTGACCAGCAGCGCCGTTGCCTGCGGCTGGCCGGTTTTGCCAATGCGCAGCACCACCTTCCAGAACATCAGCGGCACCTGCCATTCCGCATACTGCCGCCACTGGTCATTCAACACGGGGCCGGTCAGGACGCTGATTTTGCGTTTTGACTCCAGTACGCCCGACTCCAGGATATAACGCTCAACGCCCTGCCAGTATTGCAGGCTCTGATTGAAGCGAAAATGCTGCGGCGAACAGTTGGTAAAGTGGAAGGTATCTTTGTTGGCCCGCACCGCCTCTGCCGCAGTGCCCCAGGTCGGATCGCTGCGGCGCGTAAGGTGCCCGCGATCAAACCAGCGGCTGTATTCACTGTAAAATTCCTGACCGGTAACGTAGCGGCTGTCGATGCGGCTGTCTTCCACCCAGCGATCCGCCTCCTCCAGCAGCGACGGCTGGCCGCTGCCGCGATCGATGGCGAGGTAGCGTGCGCCGTCAATATTGGTCGCGGTAAAAAAAGCGAGCCGCCGCTCGGCATTCATCAGCAGTGAAAAGTGCTGATAGTCGAGCTGCGCTTCTGCTCCCTGCCGCCCGTTGCGCAGCGGCGCGACTTCGGCAGCGCGTGGGGCGATAATGGCCGCCAGATCGATCGGCGCGCCTTCCAGGAAATCGCGCTGAAAGCCGTCCCGGTTGCCATAGTTCGTATCCGGCGCCGTTGCCGAGGCGGTCAGCGTCGCGCTGCCGGTTAGCGCCTGCATCAGCTGTGCCTGCTGCGCCTCCGGCAGCTGCGTCAGTTGCCCTTTTAACCAGTCAATGATGGCGCTGATACGGATACCTTCATTCACCCAGCCATCATCGCTTTCAACGCCGCCGTGGTGCAGCGCCACCAGCTGCCAGCCGTCATTCAACACCGGCGCGCCGGAAGAGCCGCTATCGGTATCCGCCGTGTAGTGCAGCAGCTGCTGATGACGCGCCAGCAGTTTGTTATCGCGCAGGGTAAGTTGCTGCGGCGCGCCGCCGGGGTGGTGAATAAGATTGAGGCTGATCCCCAGGGCATGCTTATCATTGCGATCGTTGAGCGCAATCGGCTGCGGCAGTTCGCCGCCGCCGTTAACTGGCTCGCCCAGCGCAATCACCGTACAGTCCAGCTCGTCGGTCGGGCTGGTCAAAAAGAAACGTTGCGCGTCAAGGTGATAACTGACGCCTTCAGCCAGCTCACCCGTCTCGGTTCGCTGCCAGCCAAACTGCACCGTCACGCGCTCCTGCGCGGGCGGCTGCGGCAACAGGTGGTGGCAGGTGACCAGTAGTCCGCCGTGCGTCAGGAAACCGCTGCCCTTCGGTATGCCGTCTTCGCGCAGCAGCGCGACGCCGCGCGCGCAGGTTAAACCCTGCTGCAAAAAGGCAATCGGTAACAGATCGTTGCTTTCGCCAACGATAACGCCCTGGCGCAGCCGCTGCTGAAAGGCGTAGCGCTGGGCGCGAGCGCTATCCGGCTCGGCCTCTTTTTTCTGCGCCAGCGCGGTTCGGGTCTGGGCGCGCTGCTGCGCGGTCAGTGCCAGCCGCGCCTGTATCAGCGCGGCACTTTCGTTGTCGCTCATTCGCATCTCCGTGGTAGAAGGTCTCTCTTCTTAACCATAGCCGCTGCGGCTGAATGAGCCTTATTCTTACACTTCGCCCCAGACACGCAGCCTCATCGATTGAGAAGCCGCTGCTTTCTGCGGTAAAAACGCACCTGCGGCGGACGGGGTCCCAGCGCCTTTTGCCGTTATTCGTGCGTGCCGAGGCGGCGAGTGCGATGCGCCAGTATAAAAAAAGCCCGTTCTGGTCAGAACAGGCTTTATCGAAAACAGAGACAACAGGGACCGCTATTTTTCATGATAGCGATGCACCGAGGGATAATACTCAAAACCATAAAGCTGACTGACGGGGATCAGGAGATCAAGCTCCAGACTGGTTTCGGTCTCAGGGTTATTGCCATGATGAAAGGCCAGAAAAGCGTCGAGACGCGTTTTCCATAGTTGCAATAGCGCGGTCATAAAGGATCTCCTCTTTAAGTGAGGATGTCAGTTAATCGCGTTTGCTGCCCTACCTGAACCATCAATTTATGCAGTTTATTGCCGGAAAACAGATAACAGGCTCCTGGCTGACTGAAGCATGCCGCTTAGGGCTGTGTTGATTTTTACTGGACCAGCAGAAAACTACAGCGCTCGCAGAACGGCTTAATCATTCACGGACGGGCCACACCGTTGCCCGATCAAAGCCATTGGCTTTGATCGTAATCGCGCTCGACCCGCGCTGTTCCGCACGCTGCCGCTGCGCGCCAGGCGTGACGTCGCTGCCTACTGCTGCTTCGCCAGCATCTTGCGGTAATTATCCAGCCACTTGCCGCTTTTTAATCGCCACCAGAAGCAGACGCCGCGCACCGCCCAGTCAAGGAACATGCCGAGCCAGACGCCCACCACGCCCATGCCAAGCATAATGCCCAGCACATAGCCCACCACGACGCGCGCGCCCCACATGCTGAACATAGAAACATACATGGTGTAACGCGCATCGCGCGCGCCCTTCAGGCCAGCGGGCAGTACCCAGGAGGCCGCCCAGATCGGCATAAAGGCGGCGTTAAGCCAGATAAGATGCTGCGTCACGCTGATCACGTCCGGGTCACGCGTATAAAAACGCGCCAGCACGCCGGAGAGCGGCACGGTAAGAAACGCCAGCGCGCACAGGCAGAGCGTCGCCAGCCAGAACACATGCCTCACCTGCCGCTCTGCCTGATAGACCTGATTTCGTCCCAGGCGCGTGCCGGTGATAATAGTCGAGGCCGATCCCAGCGCGTTGCCCGGCAGGTTAATCAGCGAAGCAATAGAGAAGGCGATAAAGTTACCGGCGATGGCATCCGTGCCCATACCTGCGACGAACACCTGCGTCAGCAGCTTCCCGCCGTTGAACAGCACCGATTCGATGCTTGCCGGTACGCCAATCCCCAGCACTTCCATCAGGATTTTGCCATCCCAGCGGCGGAAATAGCTGGGAAGGCTAATTTTCAGCGAGGCGTTAAAGCCGATCATCAGCACGTAAATCACGCCAATCGCGCCGATATAGCGCGAGATGGTCAACCCCAGCCCTGCGCCGACGAAACCGAGTCCGTCCCAGGAGAACGCGCCGTAGATCAATATGCTGCTGATAACGATATTGAGGATATTCATCCCACCGTTAATCAGCATGGGAATTTTGGTATTCCCGGCCCCGCGCAGCGCGCCGCTGCCGATCAGCGCAATCGCCGCCGCCGGGTAGCTCCACGCTGACACCTGCAAATAGCTCAGCGCCAGCTCTTTTACTCTTGGCTCCGCGCCGCCAGCAATCAAATCGACGATCAGATGTCCCCACAGCTCAATGGCGAACACCAGCAGCAGTGACAGCACTGTCATTAGCGCCAGCGACTGACGCGTGGCGGCGCGGGCGCGCTTGCCGTTGCGTTTCGCCAGGCTAAAGGCGACCACTACCGTGGTTCCCAGATCGATAGCGGCAAAAAACGAGATGATGATGATGTTGAAGCTGTCCGCCAGCCCAACGCCCGCCATCGCCTCTTTGCCCAGCCAGCTCACCAGGAAGGTGCTGAGTACGCCCATCAGCATCACGCACAGGTTTTCGATAAAGATGGGCACCGCCAGTGGCGTGATCTCACGCCAGAACAGCGTGCGATAGAAGCGACGTTTGGGATACCACGCCGTGCGCTTTATCGCCTGCATCATTGCTACGCCAGGATTTTGCAAGGGAATAACCAAATCAGAACAGATTGGACAGGAGTTCTAATGATGAGTGCGCTTATCTATTTATGCAAAGCGTTTCCCTGATTTTTCAATCATTATTACACTCTTTTATCGCCGCCTGCCGCAGCGGCTGCTGCGCCGCCCAGATAGGCGCTGCGCACCTCTTCGTTGTCGAGCAGCTCCCGGCCGCTGCCGCTGAGCCGAATTTCGCCGTTGACCATAACATAGCCGCGATCGGCGATGGCCAGCGCATGACGAGCGTTCTGCTCAACGAGAAACAGCGTCATGCCCTGCTGCGTCAGCTCGCGCAAAATGGCGAAGATCTGCTTTACGACAATCGGCGCCAGCCCAAGGCTGGGTTCATCCAGCAGCAGGAGTCTGGGACGGCTCATCAGCGCGCGGGCGATCGCCAGCATCTGCTGCTCGCCGCCGGACAGGGTCATCGCTCGCTGCCTGCGCCGCTCCAGCAGGCGCGGAAACAGCGCGTACATACGCGCCAGATCGGTTTTCTGATGCGCGCTGCCGATGGCGATGGTGCCCATCAGTAAATTCTCCTCCACCGTCATATCAGCAAAGATACGGCGCCCTTCCGGCGCCTGCGCGATGCCGCTGGCGGCGATAAAATGGGTAGAACGCTGACTGATCGGCTCGCCCTGAAAATAGATCTCGCCCTGAGCAATACGCGGCTGACCAAAAATGGACATCAGCAGGGTGGATTTGCCTGCTCCGTTTGCGCCAATCAGCGCCACGGTTTCGCCGGGAAAAACGCTGAGCGACACCTTTTTCAGCACCTGCACCGGCCCATAGAACAGGTCGACTGACTCAAACATTAACATCGGCTCAGCCATGAAGCTCCTCCTCCTCTGCGCCCAGGTAGGCGGCAATAACGCGCGGGTCGTGCTGTATCTCGGTCGGCGTACCCTGCGCGATAACATCCCCATGATCGAGCACCACGATATGGTCGGATATCGCCATCACCATCGGCATATCATGCTCAATCAGCAATACGCTGATGCGATGGTCAGCGCGCAGGCGATGCAGAATGGCGCTCAGCGCCTCGGTCTCAACCGGGTTAAGTCCCGCCGCAGGCTCATCCAGACAGATCAGCTCCGGCTGGGTGCACATGGCGCGCGCAATCTCCAGCCGCCGCTGCTGGCCATAAGAGAGCGTGCCGGCCAGCCGGTTGGCCGTAGAGACAAGATCCACCGTTTCCAGCCAGTAGAACGCGCGATCCAGCGCGCGATTCTCCGCCTCGCGATAGCCTCTGGTATTAAAAATTCCTGCCAGCAGATTGCGGTTCGCCAGCATATGCTGCGCCACCAGCAGGTTTTCAATCACCGACATCTCGCGGAACAGCCGGATGTTTTGAAACGTACGCGCCAGCCCGGCGCGGTTGACCAGATGCGCGCCGCCGAACATTTTGTACCAGACCCGCGAACCCAGCTGCGCGGGCCGCAGCCAGTCCCGCGGCTGAATTTTCTGACCAAGAATTTGAATCACATCGGTACTGCGCGCCTGCGCGTTAAGCAGAATGCGTCCGCCGCTGGCGCGGTAGAAGCCGGTCAGGCAGTTAAACACCGTGGTTTTCCCCGCGCCGTTGGGACCGATAAGCGACGTCACCGATCCGCGCTGCACGCGCAGGCTGACGTCGTTAAGCGCCTTAATGCCGCCGAAGCGCATCATCAGATGTTCGACCTGTAAAATAGCATCACTCATGTCGCACTCCTTTGCGCGGCGCGACGCCGACGCGGCTGGTGCGCACCAGCCCGCGCGGCCGCCAGATCATCATAACGACCATCAGCATGCCGAACAGCAGTACGCGGTATTCAGCAAAGCTGCGCAGCAGCTCAGGCGCAACCGTCAGCACAAACGCCGCCAGCACCACGCCCAGCGTTGATCCCATCCCGCCCAGCACCACAATGGCAAGAATGAGCGCCGATTCGAAAAAGGTAAAAGAGGTCGGATTGACAAAGCCCTGATAGCTGGCGAAAAACACCCCGGCGATGCCCGCCGTGGAGGCGCCAAGCATAAAGGCCGAGAGCTTCACCAGCACATGATTCAGGCCCATCGCGCGACAGGCAATCTCATCTTCGCGCAGCGCTTCCCATGCGCGGCCGACCGGCATGCGCGTCAGGCGATGCTTAATCAACAGCACCAGCGCGACCACCAGCACCAGGACGATGTAGAGAAAGATAAACTTCATGTTGGGGTTGTAGTCGAGATGAAAAAATTCGTAATAAGGAACGCCGCCTTCACGCGCGCGCCGACCGAACTCCAGTCCGAGAAAGGTTGGCGACGGCACGGACACGCCATTGGGTCCGCCGGTAAAACTCAGCCAGTTAGTGAGCACCAGGCGGATAATTTCGCCAAAACCGAGCGTCACAATCGCCAGATAATCGCCGTGCATGCGCAAGACCGGAAAGCCGAGCAATGCTCCGGCAAATGCCGCCAGCAGCGCGGCCAGCGGCAGCATGCTCCAGAATCCCAGCCCAAGATACTGATAGCCCAGCGCCAGTCCGTAGGCGCCAATGGCGTAAAACGCCACGTAACCGAGATCGAGCAGGCCCGCCAGCCCGACCACGATATTAAGCCCCAGCCCCAGCAGCACATAGATCAAGCCCAGTATCGCTACGGTCAGCAGATACTTGCTGGAGAGAAAGGGAAACGCCAGCGCAATAATCAGCAGCAGCGGCAGCACCCAGCGCAGCCGCGAACGGTAGCCCGGCTCACGCACGTATACGCCATCGTCTGCGCCCTCGAAGCGGCGCAGCAGCGCGCGGCCACGCGCGGTTTGCAGAAACAGGCTAAGCAGCAGCCTTCCCGCCATCACGATCGCCACCAGCAGCGCCACGCGCGCCGGGGCGAGACTGAAGCTATACCCTTTGAGTACTACCCCTACCACTGGTCCAAACACCACCAGCGCGATCAGCCCGGCCATGACCGTTTCGCGCAGCGCCTGACGAAGCTGAAGAGAGTCATTCATCATTGCGCCCTCATACTTTCGCTACCAGCGGACGGCCAAGCAGCCCCTGCGGTCGGAAAATGAGAATCATCACCAGCAAGGCGAAAGAGAAGACGTCCTTGTAGTCGGAGTTGACCAGTCCGGCGAACTGCGCCTCCGCCACGCCAAGCAGCAGGCCGCCCAGCATGGCCCCAGGCAGCGACCCGATGCCGCCCAGCACCGCCGCGGTAAAGGCTTTAATGCCGATAATAAAGCCGGCGTAAAAATCAAAGGTTCCGTAGTTCATGGTCACCAGCACGCCCGCCAGGCCAGCCATCGCCGCGCCGATGACAAAGACCAGCGAGATAACGCGATCGGTGTTGATCCCCAGAATGGCCGCCATGCGCCGGTCCTGCTGCACGGCGCGACAGATACGGCCAAGCCGGGTGTACTGAATAATCCAGGTCAGCAGCGCCATCCCGCACAGCGCAGCGACCAGGATAAAGATTTTGGTCCAGGTGATCTGCACGATCCCGCCGTCAAACTCGACGCGCAGCACCCCGGTGAGCAGCGTGGGCACGCCCTGCTGATTCGGTCCCTGGCTCAACTGCACATAGTTTTGCAAAATCAGCGACATGCCAATTGCGGAAATCAGCGGCGCCAGCCGCGTAGAGTGACGCAGCGGCCGGTAGGCAATGCGCTCAATGGTCCAGCCGTACACCGCCGTCACCACCACGGTGAACAGCAGCGTGCCAAAAATCAGCAGCGGGAACGAGTGCACGCCGAAAAACGACAGCAGCGCCAGACCAATGGCGCACAGATAGGCGGAGATCATATAGACCTCGCCGTGGGCGAAGTTAATCATCCCGATAATGCCGTAAACCATGGTGTAGCCGATGGCGATAAGCCCGTATACCGCGCCCAGCGTCAGGCCGTTGATCAATTGCTGAAGTAAAAAGGCATCCATAATAAGTCTCTGCGCAAAGCGGGCCGCACGGCAGGCGGCCCGGACAGGAAAAGCCCCGCCGCGCGCGGGGCAGAATATGGCTTAGAGCTGGTGATATTTACCCTTATCGTCCCACTGATAGATTACGTAATCAGAAACTTTCAGATCGCCTTTACTGTCCCAGGCTTTTTTACCCATCACGGTAGGCACGTCGTGAGACTTGAGCCATTCGCTGGCCTTTTCGTTGTCTTTGCCTGCGCCTTTATAGGCGGCGGCCAGCGCCTGAACAGAGGCGTAGGCATAAAGGGTATAGCCTTCCGGCTCGAAGCCGCCCTGACGGAATTTCTCAATCACCGTTTTGCCGTCAGGAATCTGACGAGGGTCGTTGCCAAAAGTCATATAGATGCCGTTGGTGTATTGCGGCCCGCCCGCTGCGGTCACCAGTTCCTGCGTCACGATGCAGTCGCCGGAAAAAAAGTTGGCTTTCACTCCCTGCTCGCGCATCTGGCGCACCAGCGGACCGGCTTCCGGATGGCAGCCGCCAAAATAGACCACGTCGGGGTTCGCCTGGGCAATCTTGGTCACCAGCGCGTTAAAATCTTTCTCGCCGCGCGACAGACCTTCATACATCACCTCTTTCACGCCGCGTTTTTCCAGCGCCGCTTTAGTGGCGTCGGCCAGCCCCTGGCCATAGGTATCTTTATCGTGAATGACCGCAACCTTTTTCGCTTTCAGCTTATCGAGCATAAAGTTGGCGGCGATAGCGCCCTGCTGATCGTCGCGGCCGCACATGCGAAACAGGGTCTTCATACCGCGCTCGGTAATCTGGGGGTTGGTAGAGCCAGGGGTGATAGAGAGTACGCCCGCGTCGTCATACACCTCTGATGCCGGCATGGTGCTGGAAGAGCAGAAATGGCCGACCACGGCCATAACCTTGTCCTGATCGACAAGACGGTTCGCCACCGCCACGGCCTGTTTGGGTTCGCAGGCGTCATCGCCCTGCACCAGCACGATTTTCTCACCGTTAATCCCACCCGCCGCGTTAATGTCTTCCGCAGCCTGGGTTGCGCCTTTCCAGTACTGAGCGCCATAAGTGGCATTAGGTCCGGAAAAGGGTCCGGCAACGCCGATTTTAATATCTGCCTGCGCGCTGAGCGCGGCACCGAAACAGCCTGCAATCACGACGTTTAATGACAACTTGATCAGTTTCAGAGACATGCTGTCTATCCTCAACACAGTTAGTTTGCGTTTGCCCGACCACGGCGCAGGAGTGATAAAGGTTATTTGTCAGGTTCAGGAAAGCGATGTGCGGCTGTAACAGCCGCCATGTATCGCAAGCAAGAACCTCGCCAGAACGAAACGGATAGCGAGATTTTGCAAAAGGAAGGTGGCAACGCCAGCGACAGCGCACGACGTCACCTTCGGGTTCATTTAAACGTAGGCGGGGATTGGCAACACGCCAGCACTCTGTTGGTGCATAATGCGGTTGATCACAGATTCTTGCCCTGTGGCGGCGGCAAACCCGCTAAGCTGTGGGTGAGGTCACTTAATACCAGGAGAGCGAATGCCTACACAACGGAACAGCCTTAACCGCCAGCAGGCGCTGGACGAACTTGAACGTCTGTATGACGACGCCGTCAACGCGCTGCGCGCTGCGATTAAAATCTATACGGAACAAGGCGAATTGCCCGATGCTGCCGCTCGTCGCCAGGGACTGTTTGTTTATCCTGAACTGCGCATTACCTGGCGCGGCGAAGGCCCGCAGCAGAATCGTACGCGCGCCTGGGGCCGCTTTACCCATACCGGCAGCTACAGCACGACGATTACCCGTCCGGCGCTGCTGCGCCACTACCTCAGCGAACAGCTGGCGATGCTGGAGAAAGAGTATGAGGTAGAGATTCAGGTGGGTCCATCCAGCCAGGAGATCCCCTATCCCTACGTTATTGACGGCTCCGATCTGTCGCTGGATCGCACCATGAGCGCCAGTATCGCGCGCCATTTTCCCACCACCGAACTGTCGCAAATCGGTGATGAAACCGCCGATGGCTTGTTTAATCCCGACGCTATCTTTCCGCTGTCGCACTTTGATGCGCTGCGCACCGACTTCTCCCTGGCGCGGCTGCGCCACTACACGGGCACCTCGGTAGAGCATTTTCAGCCGTTCGTGCTGTTCACCAACTACACGCGCTATGTAGATGAGTTTGTGCGCTGGGCCACCGAGCAGGTACGCGATCCTGACAGCGATTACGACAGTCTGGCCTGCGCAGGCGGCGCGGTGATCACCGCCGATACGGCAGAGAGCGATGCGGCCATGCTGGATCTGGCGTGGAAGAAGCATCAGATGCCGGCCTGGCATCTTACCTCGCCTGGCCGACGCGGCATTACTCTGGTCAATATTGGCGTCGGCCCGTCCAATGCGAAAACCATCTGCGATCATCTGGCGGTGATGCGTCCCCACGCCTGGCTGATGATTGGCCACTGCGGTGGACTGCGTGAAAGCCAGCGCATCGGCGATTACGTGCTGGCGCATGCCTATCTGCGTGACGACCATGTGCTGGACAGCGTATTGCCGCCTGATATTCCAGTACCCAGCATCGCGGAAGTGCAGCGAGCGCTGTATGACGCCACCAAAGCCGTCAGCAATATGCCAGGCGAAGAGGTCAAGCAGCGTCTGCGCACCGGCACTGTGGTTACCACGGACGACCGTAACTGGGAGCTACGCTACTCCGCCTCGGCACTGCGCTTTAACCTGAGCCGTGCGGTGGCGGTGGATATGGAGAGCGCGACTATTGCCGCACAGGGTTATCGCTTTCGCGTGCCCTATGGCACGCTGCTGTGCGTATCAGATAAGCCCCTGCACGGCGAGATTAAACTGCCGGGCCAGGCGAATCGCTTCTATGAAGGGGCTATCTCCGAACATCTGCAAATTGGCATCTGCGCGGTAGAGCTGCTGCGGGCTGAAGGCGACAAGCTGCATTCTCGTAAGCTGCGTACCTTTAACGAACCGCCGTTCCGGTAATGAACCTGAGCACAGGACAGCTGTCTTGTGCTCTGTTACATCCGTCTTTTATGCCCTTATCAAAACCTCTTTCGCCACCCAGCCGAGCACGGCTAACACTGCCGGTATCAGCAGCGTCCAGGTAATACGATCGTTGAGGCGGTCAAATTTTTCATCGATGCGCTCGAATTTCGTATCCATACGTTCGAATCTTTCATCAATACGTTCGAATCTTTCATCAATACGTTCGAATTTTTCATCAATACGTTCAAATCTTTCATCCATACGCTCGAACCGCTCATCAATACGCTCGAACTGCTCATCAATGCGTTTAAACTGCTCGCTGATGGTCGCAAAATTGCCATTTGCCTGTAGAGTCCAGGCATCCGCACGCGCCAGTTTTTCATCAATACGAGCAAACTGAGCGGCAGTCTGCTTTTCAATTCGGGCAAATCCAGCCAGCATTTCGCAGCGCAGCTTAAACTGGTCTGTGCGCAGCGCGTCCACATCCGTTTTGGTGGCAAAATTTTTCGAGCGTTCGGTCAGCACCGCCAGGTCCGTTTTAATCTGACCGGTATCCTGTTCAAGGCGCTCGACTCGTTTCGTGAGGCGTTCCATGTCGTTTCCTCCAGTCTGTCGGAGAGGGAGTAAAAGCGGAGGCAAATAGCGAGGCACGGCGCTTAACGTGTGTTCCATAAGATTGCTTCTCCTTGCAATGGGGTACAGCTTTCCGCTGGCGCGTGCTCTGCTGTCTGGAATTTTACCTTTTTCTGTGTGTATTACATTCCGCGTTCAACTAATTCCTTGAAAATAGTCGCTCGATCGCAGCGTTCTGTTACACCAGCGGCTTGCAGGATAGTCGCCTGGCAGAGGCATTAACACCGTTTCTGCGGCACTCTGGAAGCCAGTACGCAAACTTAAGGGAACGGGATAAAAAAATGCGCGGAAGACAAGGACTGTCTTCCGCGCAGAGCAGGGATAAGGCCGCGCAGCCTGCTGCTGCGGCCTCAACGAGGATCAGGCGCTCAGCCAGCCAAGTTTAATCACGAACAGCACAGAGAGGATGACCAGCGCGGCGTTGATCTCTTTGGTGCGACCGCTCAGTAACTTCACCACCGTCCAGGTAATAAAACCGAAGGCGATACCGTTGGCGATCGAGTAAGTCAGCGGCATGGTCAGCGCGGTCACGGTGACCGGCGCAGCGGTCGTGACATCTTTCCAGTCGATTTCAGCCAGGCCAGAGGCCATCAGCACGGCAACAAACAGCAGGGCCGGCGCCGTTGCATAGACCGGAACGCTTCCTGCCAGCGGGGAAAAAAACAGCGCCAGCAGAAATAAAATCGCCACCACGATAGCGGTTAAGCCAGTGCGCCCGCCCGCGCTCACGCCCGCAGCCGATTCCACGTAGCTGGTAGTGGTCGAGGTGCCGAGCAGCGAGCCAAACAGCGCAGCGGCGCTGTCAGCGATCAGTGCGCGTCCCATTTTCGGGATATTGCCCTGCTCATCCGCCAGACCGGCGCGTTTAGTTACGCCCAGCAGCGTGCCGGTATTATCAAACACGTCCACAAACAGGAAGGCAAAGATGACGCTGACCAGACCCACGTTAAACGCGCCGGCGATGTCGAGCTGCATAAAGGTCGGGGCGATAGAGGGCGGCGCGGAGAATACGCCAGCGAAAGGCGACAACCCGATACCCATTGAAATAAAGGTAATCAGCAGAATGCCGATCAGCACTGCGCCAGTCACGCGACGCGCTTCCAGCACCACAATCACCACAAAGCCGAGCAGTGCCAGCAGCGGGCCGGGTTTGGTCAAATCACCCAGGCCAACCAGGGTCGCCGGGTTATCCACCACAATACCCGCGCCTTCCAGCGCGATCAGGGCGAGAAACAGCCCGATGCCCGCCGCAATCCCAGCGCGCAGCGGCAGCGGAATGCTGGCAATAATCCACTCGCGGATTTTGAAAATCGACAGCGCAAAGAAGATGACGGCCGACAGAAATACCGCGCCCAGCGCAATCTGCCAGGTGTAGCCCATATGCAGTACAACGGTGTAGGTGAAAAAGGCGTTAAGCCCCATGCCGGGCGCAAGCGCGATCGGATAGTTGGCGATAAGCCCCATCAGCACCGATCCAATCGCCGCCGCCAGGCAGGTCGCGACAAATACCGCGCCTTTATCCATGCCGGTCGCGCCCAGAATGCTGGGGTTAACGAACAGAATATACGCCATCGCCAGGAAGGTGGTAATCCCGGCCACCACTTCGGTACGAACCGTCGTATTGTGCGCTTTTAGTTTGAACAGTTTTTCTAACATCATCATCTCTCAAGAGCGGAGACGGCACGAATGCGCGTTCTCACTTGCCAGTGTGGGTTACATGCTGATTATTGTGGTACTCACGCACAGCGCGCCGCTGCATGCTGACGACCGCTGACGTAACGTCCTGAATCTGCGTAAGACCTGTATAAATAGCAATCGCTATGCCAGCATCAGACGCAATCGTTTACCTCGCCAGCCCTGGCATTTTATAAGAGAAATCTGAACCAAACGGAGGCGCGATTATGGTGCATTGCCCCGCTGCTGCGCAATCGTTTTCATGCGTCGGTCGAAAGGTAAAAAAATTCTGCGCCAACGCACGCTTCAGTAATTTCGACCGCGATATTGCTCACGTTTCCATCGCCTCGCAGAACGACGTAAACCGGCCCGTGTACAATCTTGTTAACCTTTTAATAACTTTGAGGTCGCGCTGCATGAAGCCCGCCATTCTGGTTATCGATGATGATAAGGCCGTTTGCGAACTGTTGCAGGATGTGCTGAACGAACAACAGTTTAGCGTCTACTGCTGTCACTACGGTCGGGACGCGGCAGCGCTGCTGTCGCAGCACAGCGACATCGCGCTGGTTATGCTGGATATGATGCTGCCGGATACCAATGGCTTGCTGGTCCTGCAACAGCTCCAGCGCCAGCGCCCGGATCTGCTGGTCATCATGCTCACCGGGATGGGTTCAGAAGCCGAAATGGTGGTAGGACTGGAAATGGGGGCGGATGACTATATCGCCAAACCCTTTAACCCCCGCGTAGTAGTGGCAAGAGCGCGCGCGGCGCTGCGGCGTGGCGGACGTCTCGCCCTGCCCGATAGCGCGGAGAGCGGCTGGCGCTTCAACGGCTGGCAGCTTGATGAAGCGCGCTGTCAGTTGCTTAATCCCCAGCGCGAATCCGTACCGCTTACGCAAGGGGAATATGCTCTGCTGCGCGCGCTGGTGCGTCACGCGCGCAAGGTACTGACGCGCGATCAACTACTGGAACTGACTCACGGCGAGAGCCTGGACGTGTTTGACCGAACCATTGACGTGCTGATTATGCGCCTGCGGCGCAAGATAGAAACCAATCCGCATCAGCCGAGCCTGATCCGCACGATTCGCGGCCTCGGCTATGTTTTTTCCGCCGATGTCATGCGGCCGGAAGCGGTTCGACTGACAGCCTGACTGAGCCGCAGGCGAACCGCTCTGGCAGAGGTTATTTCACCGTCCAGCCTTTATAGCTGCCCACATTATCACGGTCGATCAGGGAAACCGGGATCAGTACCGGCTTATCCGGCGCCGGTTTGCCCTGCAAAATGTCGTAGCCGATCTCTACCGCTTTGGCCGCCATAACCTGCGGGTCCTGTGCCGGCGTGGCGACGAACAGCGAGTTTTTACGTTTCAACGCCTCTTCGCCGTCAGGCGATCCATCGACGCCCACGATAAAAAACTCGCTGCGCTGCGCCTGTTTCGCCGCCAGATCCGCCCCGATGGCCGTCGGATCGTTGATAGCGAAGACGGCGTCAACTTTTGGATTCGCCGACAGCAGGCCGGTCATCACCTCCAGTCCCCCTTCGCGACTGCCTTTGGCGTTCTGGTTCCACGAAAGCAGTTTAATATCGGGGTGACGCTTGAGTTCGTTCATGCACCCCTCAACGCGGTTCTGCACGGCTGACACCGGCGGCCCGTTGATAATCAATACGTTGCCCTTGCCTTTCAGACGATCTGAAATATATTTACAGGCCATTTCGCCCGCCTGGGTGTTGTCGGAGGTAATGGTGGCGTTGGCGCCATCAGCCGCAACGTCCACCGCCACCACCACAATCCCGGCGTCGCGGGCGCGTTTCACCGCAGGCGCAATGCCTTTGGAATCGGCGGCGTTAAGAATAATCATGTCGACTTTTGCCGCAATAAAGTTATCGATCTGCGCTACCTGCTGGCCCAGATCGTAGCCGCTGGAGACCAGCGTCACGTTAACCTTATCACCCGCCAGCTCGTGCGCCTTCATCTCCGCGCCCTTGGTAATCTGCACGAAAAATGGGTTGGCGAGATCGCCGACGGTGACGCCGATAGATTTAAGATCTTTCGCCTGGGCGGCAGAGGCGCTGAACAGCGTTGCCGCCAGCAGCCCGGTTACAATCGGATTAAAACGCATAGGCCTTCTCCTGCTGTTATTAGTATCGCCAACGGCTTAATGGCGGAGAGTAAAAAAGAGGTACGCCCCCATCAGGAGACATGGTGTCGGGTACGATATTTGTCGATCAGCACCGCAATGATGATGACCGCGCCTTTGATAACCAGCTGCCAGAAATAGGAGACGCCCATTAGCGTCATGCCGTTATTAAGGGTGGCGATAATCAGCGCGCCAATCAGGGTGCCGGTAATGGTGCCGATGCCGCCCACAAAGCTGGTACCGCCGAGGATCACGGCGGCGATAGCATCCAGCTCGTAGCCCACGCCCAGATTGCCGTTGGCGCTGTAAAGGCGCGAGGCTGACATTAATCCGCCCAGTCCGGAGAGCAGGCCGCTCATGGCATAGACAAACACCAGCACCGCCCCGACTTTAATGCCGGTCAGGCGCGCCGCCTGCATATTGCCGCCGACCGCGTAGATATGTACGCCCAGGGTGGTGCGGCGCAGGATAAACCAGCAGATGGCAATCACCGCGAAGGCGATAACAATCAGCCAGGGCACCGGCCCAAGATAGCCGTTGCCTATCCACTCAAAACTGATGTCGGAATTGATCACCGTGGTGCCGTTCGCCAGCAGATAGGCCGCGCCGCGCAGCGCCGTATAGGTGCCGAGGGTGACAATAAAAGGCGGCAGACCGGCCCAGGCGACCAGGATGCCGTTGAACAGCCCCATCGCCAGCCCTGCTCCCAGCGCCATCGGAATCGTCATGCCGGCCAGCATGGGATCGAGCGACGCCACCATCGCCACCACCGCCGTGGTTCCCAGCATCGAGCCGACGGAAAGATCGATACCGCCGGTGAGGATGACAAAGGTCATGCCAGCCGCCAGCACGATATTGATCGAGGCCTGACGGGTAATATTGAGCAAATTGGCCTCGGTAAAAAAGTTGGGCGCGACAAAGCCAAATACCACCACAATCAGCACCAGAATCGGCAGAATCCCGACGGTTTGCAGTAAATCTCCCATTAGCGCCCGTTTCACGGTGGGAGAGGTTGCGCGTGTAGTTTCTGTGGTCACAGTTCGCTCCTTATATTTCCATCGGCGACGCGGCCTGCGCCCCGGTGGCCAGCGTCATAATGTTTTCCTGACTGATGTGCGCCTGATCCAGCTCGCCGACGATAGTGCCTTCGCGCATCACGTAAACCCGGTCGCTCATGCCCACCACCTCCGGCAGCTCGCTGGAGATCATCAGGATCGCCACGCCCTGCTGCGCCATCTGATTCATCATGCGGTAGATTTCGCTTTTGGCGCCGACGTCAACGCCGCGCGTTGGCTCATCCAGAATAAGGATGCGCGGCCCGATGGATACCCAGCGCGAAATCAGCAGCTTTTGCTGATTGCCGCCGGATAGTCCTCCGGCGCGCACCTGCGCGTGCGGCACGCGGATATTCAGCGTGGTGATGGCGTCGCTGGCGATCTTCTGCCCCTTGCGCCGGTTCAGCAGGCCATAGCTGGCATCGCGCTCCAGCGTGGCCATCACGATGTTCTCCTGCGCGGCCATCTCCAGAAACAGCCCCTGCTCTTTACGGTTTTCGGTGAGAAAACCGATACCGCGCGCAATCGCATCGCGCGGCGAGTGGATAGCGACCTTCTGCCCGTCGATCCAGATTTCACCGCCGCTCGGTTTATGCACGCCGAAGATAAGCTGCGCCAGCTCGCTGCGTCCTGCCCCCACCAGCCCGGCCAGCCCGACAATCTCCCCGGCGCGCACCGCCAGACTGCTCGGCCGCACCTTGCCGCCGTCAGTCAGGTGATTGACCGCCAGCCGAATATCGCCAAAGGGAATAGTGCGATCTTTGTTAAACAGGTCACTCAGCGGACGGCCCACCATCATGCGCACCAGCTCGCTGGCGTTAAGGCTGTCGTGGGTCAGGCTGCCGACATACTGTCCGTCGCGCAGCACGCTGACGCGATCGGAAAGCTCATACACCTCCGCCATACGGTGGCTGATATAGATAATGGCCATGCCTTCCGCGCGCAGCCGTTTAATTAACGCGAACAGCTGCTCGGTTTCGCGGTTGCTGAGCGCGGCGGTAGGCTCGTCCATCACCAGAATGCGGCTGTTGCGGTGCAGCGCGCGGGCGATTTCCACCTGCTGCTGTTCGGCGATGCTAAGGCGGCTGACGCGATCGGTGGCTTTGAACTGCGCGCCAAGCCGATCGATAACCTGCTGGGCCTCTTCAGCCATCTGGCGACGACGAATCAGTCCGCCGCGCGACATTTCGCTGCCGAGAAAAATATTCTCCGCGACCGTCAGATTAGGGGCGAGGTTGATCTCCTGGTAAATCAGCGTGATGCCCGCTGCCAGCGCCTCTTTGGGTCCTTTTATGGCGTAAGGCTGGCCGTCGATCAGGATCTCGCCGCTGGTGGCGCTGTAGGCACCCGCGAGGATCTTCATCAGCGTGCTTTTTCCTGCGCCGTTCTCGCCCATCAGCGCATGGATTTCACCGGCATAGACGGTGAGATCGACGCCCTTGAGCGCATAGAACTGGCCGAAGCGCCGCTTGATGTCGCGCATTTGCAGAATCGGTGTGGCTGTCATGGGCCGCTCCAGATAACCGTGGTTATGGCTGAGTAAAGCAACGTCAGATAAATGGAAAATGTCAGCCCCGGTTCATATTTGTCATAAATGGCGCCAGGGCAGGCCCTATACTCGCCTCAGTCACGGCGGGCGCGGAGGCGGAATGCGGCATCAACATCTCTGGCAGGCGGGCGCGCGTGGCCGCCTGCTGCTGTTTAACTTGCTGGTGGTCTGCGTCACGCTGATGGTCAGCGCCGTCGCCATTCTGGGCTTTCGCCATGCCGGACGTATTCAGGAGCAGGCGCAGGCGCAAACCCTGATTGATATGAGCGCCAGCCTGGCGCTGGCGCGCGACACGGCCAGCGTCGCCACAGCGGCCGTGCGGCTGTCGCAGGTCGTCGGCGCGCTGGAGTATCAGAGTGAATCGCAACGCCTGGAGCAGAATCAGCAGGCGCTTCAGCGCTCGCTGGCGCTGCTCGCCGCCGCGCCGCTGGCCGCGCGCCAGCCGGAACAGGTGGCACGCATCCGCGCACGCAGCCTGATGCTGGAGCAGACCATCGCCCGGTTACTGGTTAACGGCCATCAGCGCCATCTACAGCGCAACGCGCTGCTCAGCGGTCTGTGGCAGTCGCAGCTGCTGCTGGAGCATATCAACCGCCTTGCCACGCCGCGCGGACCATCGCTCTCGCTGCGCCAGCAGACCGAGCGTCTGATCGCCGTGGCAATTCGCACCCCTTCGCCCATTGCGGTGGTGGAGCAGCTCCAGCAGGTCATGGCCATGTGGCAGCCGACATCGGGCAATGCCGTGCTGGATGACAAGATCGCACGTCTGATAGCGACGCAACGCTCGCTGACGCCGCTGGCGGATCGGCTGGCGGAAAACGATCTGGCGATCGCCTGGGCGACCTATCGCATCAAGGCGCTGGTGGCGATGCTGAATGACGATATCACCGCCTGCGTGCAGCAGGTGGCGCAGCAGAGCGAAACGCGCAGCGCGGCGACCCACCGTGAACTCAATTCGGTGATCCTGTTTATTGCGCTGTTCGCGCTGCTGGCGCTGGCGATCACGGGCTATGCCGGGGTCTATATCTATCGCAACCTCGGCTCCAGCCTCACCGCTATCGCCAGCGCCATGACGCGGCTGGCGCAGGGTGAAAAACGCGTGCCGGTGCCGGGTCTACAGCGACGCGATGAGCTGGGTGACCTGGCGCGCGCCTTTAACGTCTTCGCACGCAATACCGCGTCGCTGGCGCATACCTCACGCCTGCTCAAAGAGAAAAGCAGCCAGCTCGAATCTACGTTTCTGGCGATGCGGGACGGCTTTGCCCTGTTCGACAACAGCGGTCAGCTGGTGGTGTGGAACGCGCAGTACCCGCAGCTGCTGGGACTGCCTGATGATGCGCTGCATCGCGGCCTGCACTACCGCCAGCTGCTACAGCGCGTCGGGGTGGCATTGCTGGATTCCGGCGAACCGCAGGAAGTACGGCTGGCCGATGGCCGCACGCTTGAACTGCGCTTCAGTCCCGTGCCGCGCCGCGGTATCGTCAACACCGTGCTGGAGCGCACCGCGCGCAAAGCGCTGGAAGAGGCGCTGGTGCACAGCCAGAAGATGAAAGCGGTCGGCCAGCTTACCGGCGGTATCGCCCATGACTTTAATAACCTGCTGGCGGTGATCATCGGCAGTCTGGCGCTGACGCAGGGGCAACTGCCGCCCGGCACGCTGGCGAACCGCATTGAACGGGCGCGACAGGCGGCCGATCGCGCCGCCCTGCTCACTCAGCGTCTGCTGGCGTTCTCCCGTAAACAGGCGCTGCATCCGCGCGCCGTGTCGGTGGTGCAGCTGGTGGATGGCCTGCAAAGTCTGCTGCAACATTCGCTACTGCCTGGCCAGCGTCTGATCATTGAGACGCAGCCGCCCGGCTGGCTGGCCTGGATTGACGCCAGTCAGCTGGAGAACGCGCTGATGAATCTGGTGGTCAATGCGCGCGACGCGATGGCGCAGCAGCCTGGCGAAATCCGCCTGCGCATCGCCAGTCAGCAGCATGAGAGAGGCGAATGCGTGGTGATAGAGGTGACAGACCAGGGCTGCGGCATGACGCCGGAGGTGCGGGAACAGGCCTTTGAACCCTTTTTTACCACCAAAGAGACCGGCTGCGGCAGCGGACTGGGCCTGTCGATGGTGTATGGTTTTGTGCGCCAGTCAGGCGGACAGATTGAAATTGATAGCGCGCCGGGACAGGGAACCACTCTGCGTCTGCGGCTGCCGCGCGCGCCTGAGCGCGCGGCGGCGCCGCCGCCGGTTATGGCCGCCGCGCCCTCCATGCCGGGCGATAAGCTGATCCTGGTGCTGGATGATGAGTCGGCGGTGCGTCAGACCCTGTGCGAACATCTGCATCAGCTTGGCTATGTGACGCTGGAGTGCGCCAGCGGGGAAGAAGCGCTGGCGCTGCTGCGCCAGACGCCTGATATTGACCTGCTCATCAGCGACCTGATGCTGCCCGGCGCGCTAAACGGCGCGGACGTTATTCGCCAGGCGCAGCAGCAGTGGCCCGAACTGGCCACGCTGCTGATCAGCGGACAGGATCTGCGTATGCAGCCAGTGGCGCTGCCGCTGTGCGAACGGCTGGCGAAGCCCTGGCAGAGCGCGCAGCTGGCGCAGGCGCTGACCCGCGCATGGCAGCGCAGCCAGCGTCTTAGCCGCGCGCGGCAGGCTGCCAGAGCGGCACCGGCTTGCCGATGATATAGCGCTTGCGCAAGCGGCTGGAGACGGCGTCCATCATCATCACCACCGCCACCAGCACAAGAGTGAGAAACATCACCACATCCCAGTTCCACAGGCGCATATTCTCGGCGTACACCAGCCCGACGCCGCCCGCGCCGACAAAGCCCAGCACCGCCGCCGAGCGGGTGTTGGACTCAATCTGATAGAGACTCAGCGCCAGAAAGTGGGGAAATGACTGGGTAAAGATGCCGAAGCGGTGCTTTTGCAGGCTGTTCGCCCCGACCGCGCTCAGGCCGCGACTCGGCGCAGGCTCGACCGCCTCATGCCCTTCTGAATAGAGTTTGCCCAGCAGCCCCACGTCCTGCATCACGATCGCCAGCACCCCTGCCAGCGGACCCATGCCGACGGCGCGCACGAAAATCAGTCCCCAAATCGCCATATCAATGCCGCGCAGCAGATCGAGCAGACGACGCACCGCCCAGGCGATCGGACGCGTCGCGCGGTCGTGCATGACGTTGCGCGCTGCGAAAAACGACAGCGGCAGCGCGATAATGGATGCGGTAAGGGTACCGGCAAACACAATCGCCAGCGTAATGCCGATTTGCGAAAAGTAGTAGCCGAACGGCCAGCTGAAAAAGTCCTGCCAGACAAACATGCGCAGAAAATAACGTCCCAGCTGCTGCACGCCCAGCGCCGCGCGGCTCCATTCAATGCCGTAAAAGCTAAAAAAGAACAGGTAATAGAGCAGTCCCGCTGCGGCCAGCAGCGCGACACGCCGCAAGTAACGCCGCTGTGTGGCGAACAGCGCAGGATGCGCCTGCTTCAGTCTGTTGATGTCCGGCGCCAGCGCCATCATGATTTTCCCTCCACCACGCGGCGGCGCAGCCTGCCGGAAACCGTATCCAGCAGCGACACCACCATAATGATCAGCAGCAGCGTCATGCTGACCTGATCGTAACGATCGAGCTTGATATTGGTCATCAGCTCCTGGCCGATGCCCCCTGCTCCCACCAGTCCAAGGATGGTCGAAGAGCGAAAGTTGATCTCCAGACGCATAAAGCTGTAAGACAGGAAAACAGGCTTAACCTGCGGCCAGAAGGCAAAACGCATCCGCTGTAATTTAGTGGCTCCGCAGGCGGCCAGCCCGCGCACCGGCTTATCGGACGCGCTTTCGACGGCTTCATAAAACAGTTTGGTCAGACTGCCGATGGTGTGCAGCGCCAGCGCGAGAAAACCGGGAATAGCGCCGATGCCAAACGCCATAACAAACATCACCGCCCAGGCCAGCTCCGGCATGGTGCGTAAAAAGGCGACAACGGCGCGAATGGCGATACGCAGGCTGCGCGGCGTTTGGGTGTTATCGGCGGCGAAAAAGGCCAGCATCGTGGCGATGCACACCGCGACGAGGGTCGAGGCCAGCGCCAGCTGAAGGGTTTCCCAGATCAGCGGCAGCTGAAAATGCAGGCGATAGCCCCAGTAAGCCAGCGAACCTTCGGTTTTCGCGCCGCTGAACAGCGTGGAGAAGTGCAGTGCCGGCAGGGTTTCCCACAGGTAATCGAAAACGTGCGGCAGCGATTCCCACAGCGTGGTCAGGCTAAATTCCGACAGATTGCCCGCCAGCAGATAGAGCGTCGCCAGCACCAGCGACCAGACCAGCGCGTCGCGTTTCTGCTGGCTGCGGATGCGTTGGTAGTAGCGTTCGAAGTCAGTCAAAAGAGAGTCCTGCATCAGATGAAAAAATCGCGGCGAAGCCGGCTAACCGCGTCGGCGTCAGGCGTTCCCTTCCCGCGAAAGGAACGCCCTTAACTCAGCCGCGCTGGCCTTTCGCCAGCTCGCGCTTCATATCGATAATGTTCTGATAATCCGCCACCGAGGCCGGGCCGATATGCTGAGCGCCGCCTACCGCCTTCACAAAGCAGGCGTGCTGCTCTTTATCCAGCTTCTGAATGGTCTCTACTACCTTCTGTTTAAACGCCGCTGGCAGCTTATTGCTCACCAGCAGCGGGCCGTTCGGGATCAGCGGCGACTGCCAGATAATGCGGATCTGCTTCATCAAATCGGGGTGATCCATACGGATAAGGCGGCCAAAGGCCCCTGAGCTGTAGCCGCTGTTATAGTCGCCCACCAGCGAACTCCAGGTCACCGCGCCGTCGAACTGGTTGTTCAGCACGCCGAGAATGTCCTGCTCATGGCCGCCGGAGAAGGTCACGCTGGAGAAAAAGCCGTTGTATTTATCATCTACGCTGCCGCCAAAGGTTTTTTTAAACGCCTGGTCTGGCATCAGAAAGCCGGAGGTTGAATCGGGATCGGCCATGCCGAATGATTTGCCCTTCAGGTCTTCCAGTTTTTTATAGTCGCTGCTGTTTTTAACGATCACCACCGAGTGATAGCCTTTCGACCCGTCTTTGTCATCCACCAGGATACCCACCACATCCACCGCTTGCGGGTCTTGCAGATAGACCGAGGCATATGAGGCGGGCGACATGCTCAGCACCATATCAATCTTGCCGCCCAGCAGCCCCTGGATCACGCCCGCATAGTCAGAGGAGTTACGCAGCTTCGTGTCGACGCCGAGTTCCTTATCAAAAAAGTCTTTTACGCACTGGTTGTCGCCGATCTGTTGGGTAGCGTTCTGCCCGCCGAGAATGCCCAGATTCAGCGTTTTCGGCGCCTCCGCTGCGTGCGCGCCAAAGGTCATTACGCCAGTCAGTAACGCTAATAAAGTCAGTTTCATTCGAGGTTTTTCTCTTGCCGTGAAGGTTAGTGGAGCTGATTGATTTCATCGCCGTACAGCTGATGTAGCAGGCTGTCGGTCAGGTACGAAGGATGACCGTCGAACAGCACTCTGCCGCGCTGAATGCCGATCACGCGCGTGCAGTAGCTTTTCACCAGGTCGATCGAGTGCAGATTGACCATCACGCTGATGCCCTGCTCGCTGACCTGACGCAGAACATCCATGATGCGTTGAGTATTTTTGGGATCGAGCGACGCCACCGGCTCATCGGCCAGCAGGATTTTCGGGTTTTGCATCAGCGCGCGGCAGATCGCCACGCGCTGCATCTGCCCGCCTGACAGATTCTCGGCGCGCTGAAGGGCCTGCGGCAGCATATTCATCCACTGCAATAGCTCAATGGCGTGCGCCCGGTCGCTGTCGGAGAAAATGTTGAAAAAGGATTTTAGCGTCGAGGTCTGGCTCAGGCGGCCCAGCAGCACATTGGTCAGTACATCCAGGCGCGGCACCAGGCAGAAGTCCTGAAAGATCATGCCGCACTCGCTGCGCCACTGGCGCAGCTCGCGGCTGTTAAGCGTCAGCAGATTGCGATCGGCCTCGCCAGCGCGCAGGCTGTAAACCGCCCCTTCGGAAGCGTCAATGGTGCCGTTAAGCATATGCAGCAGCGTCGATTTGCCTGCGCCTGAGCGGCCGATCACGGCGACCATTTCTCCCGCATGCAGATCAAAACTGACATTGTCCAGCACGCGGTTCTCGCCCCAGGACTTACCCAGCCCCTGCACCGACAGAACCTTATGTTCCGTCCGGCGCAGCGGCGCGCTGCTGTTGTCCACTACCGTTTTTAACAGGGCCTGAGCCATGATGTACTCCGTCGTCGTTGACCAGTCGTAAGTTGACGCCTATTAGGGCGCGGCGCGATGACTCTCTGATGACAGTCCGGTGATCAAACGGTGACAGGGTCGCTGGCGCCCAGCGACAGGGTTAAGCCGTCAGAAGCAGCCTGCACGGACTCAGGTAAGGCGTTGTGTGATAACCAGTTATCCATCTGATGCGAGAGGTGCGTCAGCCAGGCGCGCTGCGGAGCCAGCCGCTCGATTATCGCCAGCGCCCGCGTGACGTCGTTATGGTTGCGCGCCGTGGCCGCAGGGGGATCGTTACAGTCGATAACCAGCGCACTGAGGGACAGACCGGAAAGGAAATCCTCTGTATCCGGCGGCAGCCCGCAGGTATCGCACAGCCAGGCGAGACGCGAGCCGCGCCAGTCAAACAGATAGCCGTGCGTTAGCTTCGAGTGCTGCAACGGCAGCGGCGTGACCTGCAACGCCCCGAATGCGTGAGGGACGAAAGGCGTCAGCGCAGGCCGAAAATCGAGCAGGCCGGGATGCTTAAACAGATCGTCGCAGCCCTTCTCATCCGGCGGTCCCCAGACGGGGATCCTGTTGCCCACCCCCCAGCGCAGGGCAAACAGCCCCTGCACATGATCCATGTGGTAGTGCGTCAGCAGAATGCGCGACAGTTCGCCGGGCGCAAAACGCTCCGCCAGCCATGGCAAACCGGCGTCCAGCAGGATACGTTCGCTGCCGGTGTCGATAAGCGCGCTGCACGGCGCGCGCCGCCGCCTGACCTCCACGCGCGCCCGCGCGCAGGCGGCGCAGTCACAGCCAAAAAGCGGCGCGGCGGTGACGCCGCCGGTGCCGAGAAAGGTCAGCTTCATGGCAGCGGCTCCAGCAGCTGGCGCAGCTGCAACAGGGTTTGCGACAGCGCGCCGTTATTGTTCAGCAAGCGGCAGCCCGACGGCGGCAGCTGGGCGGCGCGCGCTATGCGCTGCGCAATCTCCGTCTCGCTCTCCCGTCCGCGCAGGCGCAGGCGCGCCGCCAGCACCTCTGGCGACACCGTCAAACAGAGCGGCAGCAGCTGCGCGCCGTAGCGCGCCTGCGCCTGCGGCAGATGCTGACGCGAACCGTTAACCAGTACGTCATGACCGCGCGCCAGCCAGACATCCAGCTCCAGCCCAATGCCGTAGTGCAGGCCGTGCGCCGTCCAGCGCAGGGCGAACAGCCCCTGCGCCGCTCGCCGCGCAAACTCCGCGTCGGTCAGGGCGATATGATTCTCGCCGCCCGCATCGGCCGCACGCGTAATATAGCGATGGGCGATCAGCACGTTGGGCGGCGGCGCTTCGCGCAGCCCGTTAAGCAGGCTGTCTTTGCCTGAGCCTGAGGGTCCGATAAGCCAGATCAGCCGCGCCATCAGTAAACCTGCCTGCCCTGCGTCCAGACATGCCGAATATGCGGATGGCCGTGATCGGTGTGCGCCAGCACCAGATCGGCGCGGCGGCCTTCGGCAATCAGGCCGCGATCCGCCAGACCAAGCGCACGCGCGGGATTGCGCGTCACCAGCGCGACCGCCTGCGGCAACGCCAGCGCGTTGCGCTCGTCGGCGGCCAGACGAAACGCCGCGTCCAGCAGCGCCGCCGGATAGTAGTCAGAGGAGAGAATATCCAGCAGCCCCTCTGCGGCCAGCTCCCAGGCGGCCACGTTGCCCGAATGCGAGCCGCCGCGCACGATATTGGGCGCGCCCATCAGGATCTGCATCCCTCTGTCACGCGAGGCGCGCGCGGCTTCCAGCGTGGTGGGAAATTCGGCGATGGCGCTGCCCACCGCATGCGACTCGTCAACGTGCGCCTCGGTGGCGTCATCGTGGCTGGCGATAGCGATATGGCGAGTACGACAGAGCGCGGAAATGGCCTGGCGGTTCGGCTGTGACCACTGCGCCGCCAGCGTCAGCTGCTCGCGCTCGAACGCATCCATCTGCCGATCGTTCAGCGCATATTTGCCCTGGTAATACTCCCGGTACTTTTCCAGCGAGGCGTACTGCCGCTGGCCCGGCGAGTGATCCATCAGCGACACCAGCGACAGCTCCGGCGTGGTCATTAACGCCTCAAACAGCGGCAGCGTGGTGGGGTGCGGCAGCTCGCAGCGCAGGTGCAGTCGATGCTCGGCGCGGTTCAGCCCCTTGAGGTTACTGTCGCGGATGGCGTCGATCATTTTGCTCAGATTGTCGAGGCGATGACCGCCATCGCGCACGTCGCCGACGCCGATGGCGTCCAGCACCGTTGTAATACCGCTGGCGACCATGAGCGCATCATGGCTGCTCATGGCGGAATGGGCCGGCCAGTCCACTTTCGGGCGCGGGGTAAAGAATTTATCCAGGTTATCGGTGTGCAGCTCGACCAGGCCCGGCAGCAGATACGCGCCCTCGCCGTCGAGCGCGCCGGGCTGGCGGCTCGGCGTTTCGCTAAAGCTGGCGATCAGCCCATCGCGCATCTCCAGCGATCCGGCCACGACCTCCTGTTCGAGGATCAGTCTGACATTATTAATAATCATGCCTGCGCCTCGCTGATAACCGGCTGCATAACGTGCAGACGATCCGCCACCCGCTCGCGCACCGCCTCATCGTGAAAAATGCCGACGATGGCCGCGCCGCGCGCCTGAGCCTGTTCGATCAGTTCCACCACCGCCGCGCTGTTGGCTTTATCCAGCGAGGCGGTAGGCTCATCCAGCAGCAGCACCGGATAGTCGGCGATAAAGCCGCGCGCGATATTGACGCGCTGCTGCTCGCCGCCGGAGAAGGTCGAAGGAGCCAGCGACCAGAGACGCGGCGGCACGTTAAGGCGCTCCAGCAGCTCTCTGGCCCGCTTCTCGCAAAAGGCACGCTCTACCCCGCGCTCCAGCAGCGGCTGCATCACAATGTCCAGCGTGGGGACGCGGGGGATCACGCGCAGGAACTGGCTGACCCAGCCGAGGGTGTCGCGACGCATCGCCACAATCTGCCGTGCCGGGGCGTTCGCCATATCAACCCACCGATCCTGATGACGCAGCCAGATATGGCCGCTGTTGGCCTGGTAGTTGCCATAGAGCGCGCGCAGCAGCGTGGATTTGCCGCTGCCGGAGCGGCCGTGCAGCACCACCACCTCGCCCGCTTCCACCTCCAGCGACGCATTCTGCAACACGGGCAGCGCAGTGCCGCCCTGGTTGTGCAGTACAAAGGTTTTGCACAAATTCTCGACGCGCAGTTGTATGTTCATGGGGTTATCCGACATTAGTTAAGCACCGAGGAAACCAGCAGCTGAGTGTAGGGATGGTGCGGATCGTCCAGCACGCGGTCGGTGAGACCACTCTCCACGACGCGCCCTTCTTTCATCACCAGCAGCCGGTGCGCCAGCAGGCGCGCGACGCCCAGATCGTGAGTGACGATGATGACCGCCAGATTCAGCTCGCGCACCAGCGTGCGCAGCAGATCGAGCAGGCGCGCCTGCACCGACACATCCAGACCGCCGGTTGGCTCATCCATAAAGATCAGCTCTGGCTGGGTGACAAGATTGCGGGCGATCTGCAAACGCTGCTGCATTCCGCCGGAAAAGGTGGTCGGCAGATCGTCAATGCGATTAGCGGCGATCTCGACCTCCTGGAGCCAGTGGCTCGCCTGCGCGCGAATATCGCCGTAGTGACGATGGCCCACCGCCATTAGCCGTTCGCCGATATTGCCGCCCGCCGTGACCTGCGCGCGCAGCCCGTCGAGCGGATGCTGATGCACTACGCCCCATTCGGTGCGCAGCAGGCGCCGACGTTCGCTCTCCGACAGCGCGTAGAGATCGCGCTGAGCATAGAGAATATGGCCCTGCTGCGGCGCCAGCCGCGCCGACAGGCTGCGCAGCAGCGTGGTTTTGCCGGAGCCGGACTCGCCGACGATGCCCAGCACTTCGCCGGGGAAGAGATCGAAGCTCACCGCTTCAAAACCTTTGCCTGGCGCGTAAAGATGGGTCAGGTTATGGACCGCAAGCAGCGGCTGTTCACTGTGCATGTTGCTGTTCCTGCTGCTGATGGCAAAAGTCGGTGTCGGAGCAGACGAACAGGCGCGTGCCCCGATCGTCCATCACCACTTCGTCGAGATAGCTGTGGCGCGAGCCGCACAGCGCGCAGGGTTCGTCCCACTCCTGCACGGTAAAAGGGTGATCGTCGAAATCGAGGCTTTCGACTTTGGTATAGGGCGGCAGCGCATAAATGCGCTTCTCACGGCCAGCGCCGAACAGCTGAAGCGCGGGCGTCATATGCATTTTCGGATTATCGAATTTAGGGATCGGCGACGGGTCCATCACGTAGCGATCGTTGACCTTTACCGGATAGGCGTAGGTAGTCGCGATATGGCCATAGCGCGCAATATCCTCATACAGCTTCACCTGCATCACGCCATACTCCTCCAGCGCGTGCATGGTGCGCGTTTCGGTTTCGCGCGGTTCAATAAAACGCAGCGGCTCCGGGATCGGCACCTGAAAAATCAGGATTTGATCCTCTTCCAGCGGCGTCTCCGGGATGCGGTGGCGCGTCTGGATCAGGGTGGCGTCGCGGGTGCGTTCCGTGGTCGCCGCGCCGCTGACGCGCCGGAAGAAGTGGCGGATTGAAACCGCATTCGTGGTGTCGTCCGCCCCCTGATCGATCACTTTCAGCACATCGGCATCGCCGATCACGCTGGCGGTGATCTGAATGCCGCCGGTGCCCCAGCCGTAGGGCATCGGCATCTCGCGTCCGGCGAACGGCACCTGATAGCCCGGAATCGCCACGGCTTTTAAGATGGCGCGGCGGATGGCGCGTTTGGTCTGCTCGTCGAGATAGCCAGGGTTATAGCCGGTCAGCTCAGCCATGGTTGCGCTCCTGATGGTCCTGACGCAGGCGCTTCAGCAGCGCCAGCTCCGCCTGAAAATCGACGTAGTGCGGCAGTTTAAGGTGAGAAACAAAGCCGGCGGCTTCCACGTTATCGGCGTGCGCCAGCACGAACTCTTCGTCCTGCGCAGGGCTGGTGATGCGTTCGTCGTGTTCGCGGGTTTGCAGCGCGCGATCCACCAGCGCCATCGCCATCGCCTTGCGTTCGGCGCGGCCAAACACCAGGCCATAGCCGCGCGTAAAATGCGGCGCCTCTTCGCCCTGGGTCGTAAACCCGTTAACCATCTCGCATTCGGTCAGCAGCACTTCGCCGATTTCCAGCTCGAAGCCGATCTCTTCCGGGCATAGGCTGACGCTGAGGTAGCCGGTGCGGATCTCGCCAGCGAACGGGTGGGTGCGGCCATAGCCGCGCTGGGTGGCGTAGCCGAGCGCCAGCAAAAAGCCCTCGTCGCCACGCGCCAGCTGTTGCAGACGCGCCGCGCGCGACGCCGGAAACGTCATGGGTTCGCGCGTAATATCAACCGGCTCGCTGCCGTCGTCGGTTTCACGCGCCGCCAGCCCTTCGTCGCTCATCAGGGTGAACATATGCGGGCTGTGCGTGACCTGCGCCTCGTCGGCGCGCGGCGCGGGCGGGGTCTCGCCGTTAGCCAGCAGCGTAAAATCCAGCAGGCGATGGCTGTAGTCACAGGTCGGACCAAGCACCTGGCCGCCGGGCAGGTCTTTATAGACGGCGGAAATGCGGCGTTCGAGGCGCATATTGTCGGTCGCCAGCGGCGCGCTGTCGGCAAGGCGCGGCAGCGTAGTGCGGTAGGCGCGCAGCAGAAAAATCGCTTCAACCAGATCGCCGCTGGCCTGTTTAATCGCCAGCGCCGCCAGCTCAGGATCGTAGATGCCGCCTTCGGTCATCACGCGGTCCACGGCCAGCCCAAGCTGCTGCGCCACCTGATCGCAGCCCAGCTCCGCCACGTCGCGATCGCCGCGCCGCAGGTCGGCCTGAAGCCGATGGGCGTTGGCGATCGCCTTCTCGCCTCCTTTAACCGCGACATACATCAGCACACCTCCACGTCAGTGGTGCGCGGCAGCGCCATCATCGCTTCGCCGCAGGTAAAAATCAGATCGACGCCCTGGGGAAAGGGATGCGGCCGGTTGCGCAGGTAGGCCAGCACGCTCTCCGGCAGCTGCGGCGCAATGGCGCGCGGCTCGCGCAGGCCCGGTCCGGAGAGGCGCAGCGTCAGACCGCCATTCAGTGACGGCAGCTCGATAATCAGGGTGGTGCTTTTCTCCGGCGCGAAGTTATCACCTGCCGCGAAGTCCGATGGACAGGGCTGACTGGCGGCCTGGCTCAGGGCAAAAGGGGCATCGCGGCGATCGCGGAGCGGCGCGCCGGTATGAAAGCGCAGATTACTGCGCAGCGTGTCGTTATCCATCTGCGGATCGATCCACAGCGGGCTTTCCTGATCCACCAGCGTCAGCAGCACGGCGGTCGCGGCGGGCGACAGCGTGCCCCAGCCCTGCGTCAGCGGCAGCGACACCATGACGCCCGGCTCGCTCATCGCTTTCAGGATGCGGCGGAACGCGCGCTGCGCATCGGCCACCGGATGGTTAAAACTTGCCAGTAAAGTCATCAGTTATCTCCGCGTACCAGCGTAAAGAAATCCACTTTCGAGCTGGCGATCTCGCGGGCGCGCAGCTGGCGCTGCTCCTCGCGCAGAGCCGCCAGCGGCGTGATTATTTTCTGCGTCAGCAGGGCGTGGGTCTGCGGCTGCTGTAACAGGGCGTCAATCAGGGCGCAGCATTCGGCGTGCGCTTTGTCGCGGCCCAGCACGTAGCTGTAGCCGAGCGTGCCATCCTCCAGCTGCACCACGGCGCGCGTCACGGTGGCGTCGCCCATCACAAAGCGACTGCCGCTGGCGCCCATGCGCGCCATCAGCCGCGTCAGCCCGATTTCCGCCGGGCGGATCAGAGAAAATCGCGGCGCGAGATGCAGCGCCTGCCAGTGCTGCGCCAGCGCCGTGGCGCTGCTGTGCGCCAGCACTGACAACCAGTGCTGCCGTTGCGTTAAGCTTTCCATTCATGCTCCAGGGTCAGTTCGATCATGTCGCCGCGCGTCAGACTGACGGAGTATTCCGCCAGCGCGCCGTCGCGGGTTTTATTCAGGGTACGCACGCAGAGCAGCGGCGCATGCAGCGCAATCTCCAGCAGGCGGCACTCTTTGGCCTGCGCGCGCCGCGTGCTGATGCGCGTCTGACTGCGCACCAGCTGATGGCCGCCGCGCTGCAACAGAAAATCGTGCAGCGAGCCGCTGCTGAAGTGCTGTAGCGCTGGCCACCAGCGCAAATCGGGCAAATAGTGGTTGATTACGCACACCGGCACGCCGTTCGCGCGGCGCAGGGTGCGCAAGTGAATAATATTTTCCCCCTCGGCGACGCCCAGCGCGCTGGCCACATCGGCGCTGGCTGGACGCAATACCGCCAGCAGCCGCTCGCTGGTGGGATGGCTCCCCTGCTCCAGCAGGTTCTGGCTAAAGCGAGCCTGCGCATGCAGCGGATAGTCATAAGGGCGCATCAGCACCAGGATGCCGACGCCGTGGCGGCGCTGTAGCAGCCCCTTATTGACCAGCTCATCGACCGCTCGCCGCAGCGTATGGCGATTCACCTCATAGCGTTCGGCCAGCTGCTGTTCGGAAGGCAGATAGTCGCCGCTGCGGTAGTTCTCCCGCAGCGTTTGTTCGAGCTGCGCGGCGACGGCCTGGTAAACCGTGGTCGGATGTCTGGACATCTCTGTCATGATCGAAACCTCAACCGGAAACAGGTGGCGAATGCAGCCATACCGGCTGCGTGATGGGGACTACCTTGAGCGTTACAGATGACAGAACGGTGACCGCGCAGTGACGCGCCGATGAATTTGCCCTTGCGCCTTTTCCCTGACCACGGCTTTGATTAGCCTGACTGAAGAGTCTTGCGAACGAAACGGCAGAGATTTTTTAGCGAATTTTCAGTGATAAGCCTGCGCTTCAATGCCGATGCAGGACAGTGGATTTCTGCTAGCTTATTAACTGACACATCCTTGTTACGTGAAAAATGAAAATGATTAACAGCGTCAAACTTTCTGCCGGTTTTCGCCGCAGCTTTATTCGCGAAGTCCTCCTGCCGCTGGTGGCGATCCTGCTGCTGACCTTTATCGGTGCCGGCACCGCGCTTTTTCTCGGCACGACGCTGACGAATCAGGAGGCGAAAGCGCAGCAGCAGCGCATGATTGAGGCCTCATTCAGCCAGAGCCTGGCGGAACATCAGCGTCAGCTGCGCAGCCTGTCGCGCTGGGAACCGCTGGAAACGCACCTCAGCACCGCGCAGGCGGATCTGCGCTGGCTAAACGATAATGTGGGCCACTGGCTGTATGACATGTTCGGCCATCAGCTGATCATGGTGCTGGACAGCGACAACCATCCGGTGCAGGCGTGGCGCAACGGAGAGCCGCTGGACGCGCCCGCCGCCGATCCTGTCGTACAGGCGGTGTTAAGCAGCGCTCTGCTGCGCAGACATACGCAGCAGGAAGAGGCCGATTTTGCGCGCGTTGAAGGCCGCGCGGCCGCGCTGGCGATCGGCGATATTGGCCGCGACGCGGCGCAATTCAGGCTGGTCGGCCTGAAATTTCTCGATGATGGCTATCTCGCCGGCCTGTCCGATCGCAGCCAGCTAAAAGGACTGCACTTCTCTGACCTCAGCGCGCCGCCCGATGCGCCTGCGCGTTTTCTGTTGACCTCACAGCAGGGCGAAGGCGTCGGTTATATCAACTGGGACCCGATGCGCCCCGGCGCGCAGATGCTGCGCGCCATCGGGCCGTCAACCGGCGTTGCGGTGCTGGTGGTGATGCTGCTCTGTTTTTATATGGTGCGCCGCCTGTGGACGTCATCCCTGAACCTGTCGCAGTCGATGCTGAAGCTCGGCGCCAGCGAAGCCCAGGCGCTGCATCTCGCCTTTCACGACGTACTGACGGGGCTGCCGAATCGCGCGCTGGTGGAGGAGCGCCTGACCCAGGCGCTGGCGCAGGCGACGCGTCATGAACAGCGCGTGGCGCTGCTGCTGATCGACCTTGATCGCTTTAAAAACATTAACGATACCCATGGCCATCACGCCGGCGATGAATTGATTATCGCGGTAGCGCAGCGCCTTTCCGCGCTGGTGCGCGCCAGCGATACCGTAGGACGCATCGGCGGCGATGAATTTATCGTGGTGATGTCAGAGGTGGACAATATCGGTCAGGTACAGGCGCTGGCGCAGCGTATCCTCGACACCCTCAGCCAGCCCTTTGCGCTCTCCGGCGGCGAGGTATGGAGCGGAGCCAGCATCGGACTGGTATTAGCGCCGAAAGACGGACTGGATCGGCTGGAGCTGGTGCGTAAAGCCGATATTGCGCTGTATGAGGCCAAAAGCAGCGGGCGCGGCAAATATCGCCAGTTCGAGCGAGTCATGGATGAGTCGATCCGCACGCGGCAGAACATTGCCGCCGACCTGCGCGTTGCGCTCCAGAGCTACAGCGGGCTGGCGGTGTGGTATCAGCCGCTGATGGATATTGACGGCAAAAATATGGTGGGCGTGGAGGCGCTGCTGCGCTGGGATCATCCGACGCGCGGCGCCATTGCGCCAGGCGACTTTATCGCCATCGCGGAGGAGACCGGGCTGATTATTCCGCTGGGCGAATGGGTGCTGCGCGAAGCCTGTCTGACCCAGCAGCGCTTCCCGGATTTGATGGTGGCGGTTAACGTCTCCCCGGTGCAGTTTCGCGCCACCGGCTTTGTCGCCCGCATGACGGAGATCGTGCGTGAAAGCGGCGGCGATCCTCAGCGTATCGAGCTGGAGATCACCGAAGGGGTGCTGATTGAAGATGAGCATGAGGCGCGCGCCATCATTATCGCCTTGCGCGAGGCGGGGTTTCGCATCGCGCTGGACGATTTCGGCACCGGCTACTCCAGCCTTAACTACCTCAGCACCTTCCCGGTCGACAAGATCAAAATCGACCGCTCTTTTACCCAGTCGCTGGGCGTAGCGGATAACTCCGTCGCGATTATCGAATCCGTAGTGAAGCTGGGGCATGCCATGGGGCTGACGGTCACGGCGGAAGGCGTGGAAACGCCAGGGCAGATGAGCGCGCTGGCCGATGCGGGCTGCAATCAGCTCCAGGGCTACCTGTTCAGCAAAGCGATCCCCTTTGAGCGGCTGGGCGACTGGATGCGCTAAGGACGGGAGGCGACAGGGGCAATAACGCGCGCTGCGAGCCAGCGCGCCGGTGAAATTACTCCGGGAAATCGGTCTCGACGGACGTCTGCTTCCAGGCTTCGATCTGCGCCAGACGCTCTTTGAGCTTCGCCGTTACCGCATCATAGCCCCACGCGCCCATCACCAGATGGCGCGGCGGATTACTGTGCTCGGTAATGGCAATCATCGCCTGCGCCGCGCGCGCCGGATCGCCTTTTTGCGTGCCGCTGTACTCCGAGGTGGCCTTCATGCGCGCCGCCGCGGTTTCGGCGTACTCCGGCAGCCTGCTCGGCGTCTGATGCAGCGAGCGCCCCGCCCAGTCGGTACGGAACGGACCTGGCTCGACGCAGGTGACATGGATGCCAAGCGAGGCGGTTTCCACCGCCAGCGAATCGGACCAGCCCTCGACCGCGTGTTTGCTGGCCGAATAGTAGCCTGAGCTGGCGAAGCCGATAAAGCCCGCGACCGAGGTGATATTAATAATATGACCGCGGCGCTGCTGGCGCATGGTGGGCAGCACGGCGCGCGTCAGGGCGAACAGGCCGAACACATTGGCGTCAAACTGATCGCGGATGGCCTGCTCTTCTCCCTCTTCTACCGAGCTTTGATAGCCATACCCCGCGTTATTCACCAGCACATCGATGGTGCCGAATTTCTCCAGCGCCGCCTTCACTGCGCTGTCGATGCTCTCCGCACGCGTCACATCCAGCGCCACCGCCAGCGCGTTGCTCTGACCGTCCACCAGATCCGCCACTTTCGCGGTATCGCGCGCCGTGACCACCACCCTGAAGCCGCGCGCTATCGCCTGCTGCGCCAGTTCGCGTCCAAAACCTGTCGAGCAGCCTGAAATAAACCACACCGGATTGTTCTCTGTAGCCATGATTTGCTCCAAAAAATGATTTACGGCGAATTGCCTGAGTCCCGACGCAGATGGCCGGGAGAAGAGAGAGGAGTAAGAGTAGCGGCCCGCTGGTGGGCCGCTTAACGCTGTGTGCGCCCTACTTCTTATGCAGCAGCTGGCTGGCGGTGTCGCTGATAATTTGCGCCGCGCCGCGATCGCCTTTCGCCATGGAACTCATAAAGGCTTTCGCCTGTTTAAAGGTGATGTGCGGAGGCAGCGGAGCGACTTCTGGATCGGTTTTCACCTCCAGCACCACCGGGCGATCGGCGCTCAGCGCGCGCCGCCACGCGTCCTCCAGCTCATCCGGGTTATCGACGAAGATGCCCTGCAAGCCCAGGGTTTCGGCAAACTGCGCGTAGCGCACGTCCGGCAGCTGCTGCGTCGCCTCAAAGCGCGCGTTGCCCTCCATGACCCGCTGTTCCCAGGTGACCTGATTAAGATCCTGGTTGTTGAACACGCAGACGATCAGGCGCGGATCCTGCCACTGCTGCCAGTATTTCTGGATGGTGATCAGCTCCGCCATATTGTTCATCTGCATTGCGCCGTCTCCGACCAGCGCCACCACCGGCTTATCGGGATGGGCGAATTTGGCGGCAATCGCATAAGGCACCGCCGCGCCCATACAGGCCAGCCCGCCGGAGAGCGACGCGCGCTGCCCCTGCTTAACGCGATAGTCGCGGGCGAACCAGTTGGCGCAGGAGCCTGAATCCGAGGTGACAATAGCGTTATCCGGCAGCTGCGGCGACATCTCCCACACCACGCGCTGCGGGTTAACCGGGTTGGCGGGCGCATGAGCGCGATCTTCCATGACCTTCCACCAGTCACGCACCTGCACCGCGATCTCTTCCTGCCAGCTACGGTCCTCTTTGTGCTCCAGCAGCGGCAGCAGCGCGCGCAAGGTTTCCGCCGCGTCGCCGTGCAGGTTCACTTCGCAGGGATAGCGCAGCCCCAGCATCGCCGGATCGATATCAATCTGCACCGCGCGCGCTTTGCCTTCTTCGGGCAGAAATTCGGTCCAGGGGAAGCCGCTGCCGATCATCAGCAACGTATCGCAGTTCTGCATCAGCTCCCACGAGGGTTTGGTGCCGAGCAGGCCAATAGAGCCGGTAACAAAGGGCGCGTCGTCCGGCAGCACATCTTTGCCCAGCAGCGCCTTGGCGACGCCCGCCGCCAGCACGTTGGCGGTCTGCACCACCTCCACCGCCGCCTCGCGCGCGCCAGCGCCAATCAGGATGGCCACTTTTTTCCCGGCGTTGAGCACCTCGGCGGCGCGCTGCAAATCGGCTTCATAGGGCACCACTTTGGGACGCTGATAGCCGGGACCAGAGTGGGTAAAGCCGTGCAGATGTTTCGGCGCTTCCCAGGGTTCGTCCTGAATATCTTTCGGCACGATCACCACCGCTACGCCGTTCTGCGCTTTCGCAATGCGCACGCCGCGATCGATCAGATGCCGGATCTGCGCAGGGGCCGCAGCCTCCTGGACGAAATTCGCCACGTCGGCAAACACGCGATCGAGATTCATCTCCTGCTGGTAGCTTGCGCCGCGCGCCGTCACCTCAGCCTGACCGGCAATAGCCAGCACCGGTGCGTGATCCATTTTAGCGTCATACAGGCCTGTGAGCAGATGGGTTGCGCCTGGGCCGCCGGTGGAGAGGCAAACGCCCAGCTCGCCGGTAAATTTGGCGTGCCCGGCGGCCATAAAGGCGGCCATCTCTTCGTGCCGCACCTGAATAAACTCGATCCCGTCGCCCTTCTCGTTAGCGCGCTGGATAGCTCCCAGTACGCCGTTGATACCGTCGCCGGGATAGCCGTAAATACGGGTTACGCCCCAGGCTTTCAGCCGCTGCACAAAGAAATCGCTGGTTTTCATGCTCATGGTGTCGCCTCCTCGAAAATCCGTGTCAGAGAGTAAGGGTAGACGACAATCCGCCTTATCCCTCTGCTAATGCAGGAAAGCGCAGCCGTAAATCACTGAATATTTGCGTCATATCCGCTGCCTCCCCTACCTGCTCGACGGCGCGAAACACCTGGGTTTTCAGAAAATGACGCCAGCTGACCGGCGCGTCGGCAAGAAAGGCGGTGAGCAGATGGTAACGCTCCGGCGTCCAGCGCGCCTCAAAGCGCTGACGCGCCTCGCCGTGATGAAAATGCGCCTCGGCCTGCTGCGGCATGGCGGCGCGCAGCTGCGCCGTTGTCGCCCGATCTACTTCTCCCTCGACGATGGCGACGCCATACTGCTCGCGCGCCGCCGCGACGCTGAGAAAACCGCAGCGCACGTCGTTGAGCACGGCGTCAGCGGCGCGCTGCGACGGTAAGCCGTAGCCGCCCGCGCCCGGTCCGCGCACCTCGACCACATCTCCAGGCTGACAGTGGATCAGGTCGCGGTTGCCGTGCTCCAGCACCCTGCCGTCGCGCAGCGTGCGAAAGTAAGAGCAGGCCCCCGCGCGGCCGCCCGCCACGCCCGCCGAGGCAAACACCGAGCGGTTGCGGTTGCGCGCGGTGACAGTGGTTTCCGGCGTAAAGATTTCAAAGGCCATTTCCGTGGCCAGTCCGCCGCGAAAGCGTCCGGGACCGGCGCTGTCGGCGACAAGACCGTAGCGCAGGAAGCGAACCGGCACTTCGGCTTCGTTGATCTCAATCGGGGTATTTTTCAGAAACGCGGAGAGTCCGCCCGATCCGTCTGGCCCGTCGTGACGCGGCGTGCCGCCCGCGCCGCCGCCGACCGGTCCCAGCGAGGCCACAACAGTGCGGTTGTCGGCATCCAGCGTGCGAATGTTCATAATCGAGTTGCCGCCCGGCGAGTTAGCAGGGATGCGCTCCGGCAGCGCCAGCGAAAAAACGCCGACGGTGGCGATCTGCGACAGCGCGCAGGTCAGCGAGCGCATGCCCACGGCGGCGGGCGCCTCACAGTTCATCACCGTTCCCGGCGGCAAAATGGCGCGCGTCGGGCGCAGCGTTCCGGCATTGAGCAGCAGAGTGCGGTCCAGCGTCGAGAGCACATAGGTTACGCCCACCAGCGCCAGCGGATGACGCTCCCGGCCGCCGGTTGGCATATTCAGCGATGAGGCAAGCTGCGGATCGCTGCCGGTATAGTCCAGCTCCAGCGTCTCGCCGCGTACCCGCAGCGTGATGGCGATGCGGCACGGATAGCCCCCTTCGCCGTCTTCATCGGCGTAGTCGGCATAAAAATAGTCGCCGTCAGGAATAGTGCGGATAATCGCGCGCGCCTGCTGTTCGGCATAGTCGAGAATGCCCTCGATCCCCTGAAGAAAATCGTCCACGCCGAAGCGGGCAATAATGTCATGGATCTTACGCTCGCCGATATTGACCGAAGCAATCTGCGCCTTGAAATCCCCCCAGTTCTGCTCCGGCACGCGCACGTTAAGCCGCAGGATACGCGCCACATCCTCATTCAGCGCGCCGTTGCGCACCATCTTCAGCGGCGGGATGCGGATACCCTCCTGCACGATGTCGGTCAGCGAGCGCGACAGCGAAGCGGGCACCGCGCCGCCAATGTCGGTATTGTGGATGTGGCCCACCACAAAGCAGACAATTTCCCCGGCGTAAAACACCGGCTTCCAGATATGAATATCGGGCGAATGGGTGGCGACGTTACCCGCGTATGCGTCATTGGTGATGCAGATATCGCCTTCGTCATACCGGTCAATCAGCGCCAGCACCGGCGCATAGTCAATGCCGCTGTACCAGGGCGCGCCAAAGCTGCGCGGCGAGGCGAACGCCAGCCCGTTACGGCTGACGATCTGACAGGAGAAATCTTCCGTCTCTTTGACAAAGGTTGAGTGCGCGGTGCGCATCAGGGTAAAGGCCATCGCGTCAGCCGCCGCCGCGCAGTAGTTAGCCAGAATTTGCAGGTTACGTCCGTCTATAGCCACGATGACTTCTCCTCGCCCTGGGGCGTGATTAACAGATTACCGAAGCTGTCTACCTCGACCCGCATGCGCGGCGGCACGCAGGTGGTACAGTCGTCCTGCGCCACAATCACCGGGCCGAGGAGCTGATGCCCCGCGCGCAGCGTGCCGCGCAGCACCAGATCCACCTGGTGAAAGGCGCCGTCTATCCACGCCTGCACCTGTTTCGCCACTTCTACCGGCGCGCTGGCTGGCGCGAGACGATTCAGCGTCGGTTTCGGCGTAGGCGAGGTAATGACCAGCCGCAGGTTAATCAGCTGCGCCGGGGCGGCGGCGTCGCTGTGGCCGAACAGCCGCTCATGCTGCTGGTCAAAGGCCGCATGCAGCGCCGCCACGTCCGCCGTCTCCAGCCACGCCCGCTCCAGCGGCACGTCTACTTCAAATGACTGGCCGCGATAACGCATATCGGCGCTGAACTGAAGCGTGAAAGGCGTATCAGGGCCGTGCTCCGCCGCCAGCCAGGCCTGCGCGCGCTGGCTCAGATTTTCCGCCTCTGTCGCCAGCCGGTCGGCCAGTCGGGCGTTGAGATCGCCGTAAAGCGTGCGGATAAAGTCGTTGCGGATATCCGCCACCAGACCGCCCAGCGCGGAGAGCACGCCCGGCGTCGGCGGCACAATCACGCCTTTCATATTGAGTTCTCGCGCCAGAAAGCAGCCCATCATTGGACCTGCGCCGCCAAAGGCAAGGAACCAGAACTCGCGCGGATCGAGACCGAAGCGCGACAGCAGGCCGCTGGTGTCGCTGTACATGCTGGAGATCGCCAGTTCGATGGCGGTTTCAGCGGTCTGCTCCACCGACGCGCCGAGGCGTTCCGCCAGCGGCTGCCAGGCGGCGCGCGCGGCGGCGACATCGACCTGCACGGCGTGATAGCCAAGATCGCCGTGGCCGATCATGCCGCAGGCGGCGAAGGCATCGGTCGCCGTTGGCTGGGTGCCGCCGCGCTGGAAGCAGACCGGTCCCGGCAGCGAGCCGGCGCTGTCCGGTCCCATCTGCATGACGCCCTGCGCGTCGATCCACGCCAGCGATCCGCCGCCCTGCCCGACAGAGGTCACCGCCACCGACGGGATATAGACCGGGAAGTCGCCGATAATTTCGCCGTTGCCCTGCGCCGCCTCGCCGTTGACGATCACCGCCACGTCAGCGCTGGTGCCGCCAATATCCAGGCTGAGAATACGGTCAAAGCCGCAGGCGCTGGCGAGATAGCTGGCGCCGATTACGCCCGATGCGGTGCCGGAAAGCACCATCTGCACGCATTCGCGCTTCGCCTGCTCTACGCCCATTACTCCGCCGTTAGACCTGGTTATCCGCGGCGGCGTGGTGACGCCTTTGTCACGCAGCGCGCGCTCAAACTTCTCCAGGTAGTTAATGACCATCGGCTGCACATAGGCATTAATGGTGGCGGTGATGGTGCGCTCATATTCGCGAATAATCGGCCAGACGTCGGCAGAACAGGAGGTCAGCAGCTCTGGCGCGACCTCGTCGACAATCGCCTTTACCGCCGCCTCGTTGTGCCGGTTGCGATAGCTGTGCAGCAGCGCCACCACGATGCCCTGGCAGCCCGCTGCGCGCGCCTGTTCGATAGCGTCCAGCACGCTCTGGCGGTCAACGGGTTGCCGCACCTTGCCGTCGCGATCGGTACGTTCGCGAATAGCGAAGACGCGGTCGCGGCTGATTAGCGGCGCGGGGCGACGGGAAAAGAGGTCATGAATATGGGGGATTTTCAGACGCGCCAGCTCCAGCACGTCGCAAAAACCTTCGGTGGCGAACAGCGCCAGCCGCACGCCGCGCCGCTGAATCACCGCGTTGATGCCCACCGTGGTGCCGTGGGTAAAGTAGCCGATCTCAGCAGGATCGAGACCGTCGCGCTCGGCGAACTGCGTCAGGCCTGTGAGGATTTCACTGCCCGGCGCATCCGGCCGCGACAGGACTTTCAGGGTATGGATCTGGCTGGTTTGCCGATCCAGCACGGCGAAATCGGTAAAGGACCCGCCTATATCCACGCCAACGCGGTAACGCATCTGTGTCACTCCAGAGTCAGGAGAGAGGGAACTCCATCAGCTTGTGCGGCTCCTGCACCACGCGCCAGCCGAGCCGCTGGTAGAGCTGATGAGCATCGTTTGTTGAGAGCATCCAGCGGCGCACCGTAGCCAGTTCCGGATGCTCGCGCACGCAGCCTGCCAGCCAGCTGCCTAAGCCATGACCACGCCAGGCTTCGTCGATAATCACGTCACACAGCCAGCCGAAGCGGGTGTAGTCGGTAATCAGCCGCGCAAAGCCGATCTGCGCTTCGCCGTGATACAGCCCAAACGGCAGCGAAGCGGCAATCGCCCGCTCGGTGGCGGCGCGCGTCTGCCCTTGCGCCCAGTAAGAGCGTTCGGCAAGCTGGTAATGAATCCAGTCCATATCCAGCCGCGTCCGTTTCGTCGACAGGGTGACATCGTCACGCTGCCAGAGATGGTCGGCAATAATCAGTGCGGTCATCAGTAACTCCTTGTCACGCTGTGAATTTATAGTAATGGCACTGCATCAGCGGCCACGGCTGAAAGAGAGGCGTTGACCGCGTAGATGCGGTGAAAAAAAGGCAGAAATGAAATTTTATGCTGTGAGACTCGCGGCGTCCGGGCAATAAAAAAGCCCTGGGCTGGGCTTAGTCGTTTTTTGCGGCGCGCATCAGGCAGAGTAGAAAAAAACGTAAGGGCTGAAGAGAAAAGCGGCGTTTTTTACGGCGTGATTACCCTTGCTGCCCGGCTTAGCCCATCGTTGCCATTACTCCCCTGAGTGAGTCCGCGCGATGCGCTTATCTCGCGCATCAATACGGCTCAGCTCAGCCTATACCGTTCCCAGCACATCATTTTGCCGGGTAATCAGCGAACGCAGCGGCACACTGCTTTTCAGCACCGGCGACTTGATAACGATATAGCTGAAGTATTTGTCGATACCGATCTGCGCGTCGAGCATCTTCTCAATAACGTCCTGATAATGCTCAATACTGCGGGTGATAAAGCGCAGCAGGTAGTCGTAGCCGCCGGTGATCAGATGGCACTCCATCAGCTCATCCACGTCGCGCAGCGCGCTTTCAAATTTCATAAAGTCTTCGCGGCGGTGGCCGGAGAGCGTGACTTCAGTGAACACCGTCACCGAGTCGGTGATTTTGGTGAGATTAATATGAGCTTCATAGCCCGTGATAAAGCCAGCCTGCTCAAGGCGCTTAACGCGTTGTAAACAGGGGCTGGGCGAAAGTCCCACGGCATCGGCGAGATTAACGTTGCTGATACGGCCATCTTTTTGCAGCTGCACCAGGATGTTGATATCAATGCGGTCAAGTTTCATTAAGCCGTTCATACCACCCCTCATTGTTAACCAATTGTGCAGGACGTGCTGATGGTATAACACGCTTTGCGCCAACAACGCCAGCGTTACCGCGCGTGCTATCCATCAGGAAAAATTATAATTATTCCAGCAATATCAATGAGGAAGATGGCGTTAACCCAGACGGCCGGTGGCGCGCGCCAGCGCAATATCAAAAATGTGCAGCGCCTCGTCCAGCTGTGAATCCGTTGTGACCAGCGGGGCAAGAAAACGCACAACGTTACGATGAACGCCGCACTTAATCAGCAGCAGTCCCTCCTGGCAGGCGCTGTCGAGGATCTTCTGCGTCAGCGCGGCGTCCGGCTTGCCGGTTTCAAAGTCGAGGATCTCTACCGCCAGCATAAAGCCGAGGCCGCGCACATCGCCGATGCAGGCGTACTTCTCCGCCAGCTGTTGCAGACGCGCATGCAGCTGCTCGCCAAGCTGATTCGCGCGCGTTAACAACGCGTCATGCTCCAGCAGGTCGAGCACCGCCAGCGCCGCCGCGCAGCCCAGCGCGTTACCGCCATAGGTGCCGCCCAGCCCGCCCGGCAAGGGAGCGTCCATAATGGCCGCTTTGCCCACCACGCCGGAGATCGGCAGACCGCCGCCCAGACTCTTCGCCACGGTGATCAGGTCAGGTTTGATATTGAAATGCTGGAAGGCGAACATCTTGCCGGTGCGGCCAAAGCCGGTCTGCACTTCGTCACAGATCAGCATAATGCCGTGCTGCTCGGTGATGCGGCGCAGCGCCTGCATAAACGCCGGACCCGCAGGCAGAAAACCGCCGTCGCCCTGAACCGGCTCGATAATAATCGCCGCCACGCGCTCCGGCGCGATCTGTACCGCAAACAGCTGCTCCAGCGCCTTCAGACAGTCTACTTCGGTGACGCCATGCAGCGGATTAGGGAACGGCAGACGGTAAATATCCGACGGGAACGGGCCAAAGTTCTGCTTGTAGGGCTGGCTCATGCCGGTGAGCGTCACGCCAAGCAGCGTACGGCCGTGAAAAGCGCCGTCAAAGGCGATGACGCCGGAGCGGCTGGTCCGGGCGCGCGCGATTTTCACCGCATTCTCTACGGCCTCCGCGCCGCTGGTAAAGAACACGCTTTTATACGGCTCATCGCCGCCCACCAGCTGATTAAGACGCTGCGCCAGTTCGATATAGCCCGGATAGGCCACCACCTGAAAACAGGCGTGCGACACCAGCCCCAGCTGGCGCGTCACCGCATTCACCACCGCCGGATGGTTATGCCCCACGTTCAGCACGCCAATTCCCCCGACGAAGTCGAGGTAACGGTTGCCTTCCACATCCCAGACTTCGCTGCCTTTCGCCCGTTCAATCACCAGCGGGTGAGCGGTAACCACGCCGCGCGGCACACTCTGCTCGCGCGCATCCAGCAGCAAACTGTTGTCGGAATATGTCTGTTGTTCGGCCATGACATTCTGCATTTTTATACCTCATCCAGGTAACGTTCGGTTGGCTCAAGTATCGCAACCCATTGGTTTAGCATGCTGCCGTTCTGGGTAACGCGGCGGCATTTCCTGTTAAAAACAGCGCCCTTTCAGCAGGGAAATTTCTTACTGTAATGCGCGGCGAGCGAGCGCCGTCCATGCGCGGACGCCGTAAGGGATCAGGTCGTCGTTGAAGTCATAAGCAGAGTGGTGCAGCGGCTGCGACGGCGCGGAGCCAATCCACAGGTAAGCCCCCGGTTTCGCCTGTAGCATAAAGGCGAAATCCTCCGAGGTCAGCGCAGGCTGCCGCGCCGTACGGACGCTGAAGCCCGCCTCGCCCAGCGCGCTCAGCGCCAGATTCGCCTCGGTCTCGCTGTTAACCGTAGCCGGGTAGTAGCGCAGATAGCTCACCTCGGCCTGCAAACCGTGCGCGGCGGTCACGTGCCGCGCCATCTCGCGCAGTCGCGCTTCAAGCGTGTCCTGCGCCGCCGGGCTGAAGGTGCGCACCGTGCCGGTAATCGTCGCCTCCGCCGGGATCATATTGTGGGAGAAACCGCCCTGCATACGCGTGACGCTCAGCAGCGCCGCTTCGCAGGGGTCGATGGCGCGCGCCACCAGCGTATTGAGCTGTACCACCAGCTCGCTGGCCGCCAGCAGCGTATCGCGCGTCAGGTGCGGTTGCGCCGCATGGCCGCCGCCGCCTTTGACGACGATATCGAACCGGTCTGCCGCCGCCATAATAGCGCCGGGACGGGTCTGCACCTCGCCGAGCGGCAGTTCCGGCCAGTTGTGCAGCGCGTAAACCGACTCGCAGGGAAAGCGGCTGAACAGCCCGTCGTCGATCATCGCCTGCGCGCCCGCCAGCCCCTCTTCCGCCGGCTGGAAGATAAAACAGATAGTGCCGTTGAAATCGCCCGACTCCGCCAGCTGCTGCGCCGCGCCAAGCAGCATAACGGTATGGCCGTCATGACCGCAGGCGTGACTCAGGTTGGCCGTGCGGCTTTTCCACGGCGTCTCGCTCTGGTCCTGCATCGGCAGCGCGTCCATATCCGCGCGCAGTCCGATAACGCGCGCGCCTTTGCCGCGCCTCAGCACGCCGACGACGCCGGTTTTGCCGATGTCGCGATAAACCTCCAGCCCCAGCTGTTGCAGGAAGCGCGCCACCATGTCGCTGGTGCGCCGCTCCTGATAGCCGGCTTCAGGATGAGCATGAAGATCGCGCCGCAGCGCAATCAGAGCGTCGATATTCATCAGTAACCTCGTGCGCGATCGATCAGGCCTTTCATCGGCTCGCCGCGCTGGTAGCGCCGCAGGTTCTCCAGCAGCGCGGCCGCAGCGCTGTCGGCCTGCGTCTGGCTGGCGATATGCGGCGTCAGCCAGATAGCGGGATGACGCCAGAATGGATGGGTGGACGGCAGCGGTTCCGGATCGGTGACGTCAATTACCGCTGCGCTCAGCTGGCCGCTGTCGAGCGCCGCCAGCAGATCGTTGTGATGAAGCTGCGCCCCGCGCCCCGCCTGTACCAGCGCGGCGCCTGCGGGCAGCTGACGGAAAAGATCGTGGTTAAGCAGGCCGCGCGTCTCCGCCGTCAACGGCAGCAAACAGACCAGAATATCGCTGCGCGCCAGAAACGCGCCCAGCCGATCCGCGCCGTGAAAGCACGTCGCGCCCTCAATCTCACGCGGCGTACGGCTCCAGCCGGCGCAGTCAAAGCCGAGCGAAACCAGCTGGCGCAGCGACGCCTGCCCCAGCTCGCCCAGCCCCATTACGCCAACGCGCCGCGCCGCGGCGGGCCTGACGCTGTGCGCCTGCCACCGCGCGTCGCGCTGCTGTTGCAGGTAGCGCGGCATATCGCGATGAAGGCCGAGCACCGCAAAGGTGACGTACTCCACCATGCCCTGCGTCAGGCCAGGTTCAATCATGCGCACCACCGGCAGGTCGGGCGGCAGCGCGCTGAGATCAAACTGATCCGCGCCTGCGCCCACCGACAGCAGCGCTTTCAGGCCGGGAAAGGTCTCCATCATGTTTTCCGGCGGCTGCCAGGCGATTAGCATCTCAATCTCGTGCGGATTGCCGGTCTCAGGCCAGAGATGCAGCTGAATATCAGGCGCGTGCTGCGCCAGCCACTGCTGCCACAGCGCGCCGCGCTGGGGATCGGATTTATAGAGGATCTGCATCAGGCCATCGCCTGAGTCATCAGGCCAAAGGCCTGCATGCCGCCCGCCTGCGGCATCCAGGGCGTGCCGCGCACCATCGTGGTGGGGTTATCCACCTGCGCCAGCCCCAGCGTGGCGAGCCAGGCCGCCAGCGGCAGCGCGGCATCGGTATCAATACGCACAAACTCGCCGCGTAGTCCCTGCATCAGCGAGGCGACCAGCGCCTGAGCGACCGGTAAATCCGCAGCGATGATCGGGCCAATCGCCCAGCCGTGGCCGAAGCGGCGCAGGCTGGCAAAGCCCTGAACCTTAGCCTGCACGTCCTCCAGCAGCACGGTCTGATGCTGACCGACGATATGCGCGATCAGCTGAGGACGCAGCATGCCGTGCGCCTGCCGATCGAGCGCGGTCAGCGCGGGCGCGTCCTGCGCCTGCGCGCGGCGCAGCGTCAGTCCCGTCGGGATCATGACTGAGGGCACGCTCTCCAGCGAGCGCGTCTGGTGCTGAAAAATCTGCCCTGTGGCGACAAAGCCGAGCTTTTCATACAGCCCTTTGCCCATCTCAGTGGCGTGCAGCCGCACGTTATGGTCCGGAACTTTTTCCAGCAGGGTCAGCATGAGCTGTTTACCCAACCCACGCCCCTGCTGCTGATTATCGACAATCACCAGGCCGATAGTGGCGGCGCGCTCGCCCCAGCGCCAGAGGATCGCGCTGCCCAGCAGCTTGCCCCTCTCTTCAATCACGACGCCCTCGCCCAGCGCCAGCGCCTGCTGCCAGTCTTCAGGGCGATGCGGCCATTTCAGCTGCTGCGTCATGCGGTAGCAGTGTTCCAGATCCTGCGCGGTCATCGCGCGAAAAATTGCGGTCATGCGGTGCTCCTTACATCATGCCTGGCGTTTCAAGTGCGCTGCCGTCAACCAGACGGCTGTAGCGATAGGGTGTAGCATCAACAATCGGCGTGTCGCCGGCGGCGAGATCGGCGGCCAGCCGTCCTGCGCCCGGCCCGATGCCGAAGCCGTGGGCGCTGTAGCCTGCCGACAGCACCAGCCCCGGCAGCGCCGCCACGGTAGAGATAACCGGAATGGCGTCGGGGGTGCTGTCGATCATGCCGCCCCACGCCTGCGCCAGTTTCAGCCCGGCCAGCGCCGGATACTCTGCGCGCATCGCAGCTAAGCCCGCCTGCACAACAGTCGCGTCGGCGGCGGGATCGAGGATGCGCGCGCGTTCGAACGGCGATTCACGGTCGAAAGCCCAGCCGCCGAGCGCTTCGGGACCGTGAAAGAAGGGTTTCACGCCGAGATTCACACGCAGATTTTTACGGCGGCTTTTAAAGGTGGGATAGAACTGACGCGCATAGCGAATGCCCTGCGCGCCAGGCTCCAGCCGTCCTCGTCCGGATACTGAAACGGTATAGCTGCCGTCAGCCTGCGGTCGGCAGGCGAAGCCCGGCGTGTAGAGCGGCATCGCTATCGCCTGCGTACCAGGCTGGGTGCGAAATGCCGTGCCGATGACGTTGCCGAGCGGCAGATCGATGCCGTGACGGCGGCAGAACATTGAGGTCCATGCGCCTGCGGCGCAGATCACCCGGCTGGTTTTAATTAAGCCGCGCTCGGTTAAGACGCCGCTGACGCGTCCGGCGGCAATATCCAGTCCGCGCACCGCGCACTGCTGGAACACCTGCGCGCCAAGACGCTGCGCGGCGATGGCTAATCCAGGGGCGGCGAGGCGCGGCTCGGCATGGCCGTCGGTGGGCGACGAGACGCCGCCGAGCCAGCGCGTCGTGCTGCCCGGCGTCATCGCCTTCGCCGCCTCTGCCGTGAGGATTTCGCTGCGCACGTCGTAATTTTTCGCCATGCGGTTCCAGCGCTCCCAGGCGGCAATATCCGCCTCGCTGCGCGTGGCATACACCAGCCCGCTGCGGCGAAAGCCCAGTTCTTCGCCGGTTTCCTGCGCCAGCTCGCCCCAGCGCTGAAGCGCATAGATGATCAGCGGCAGCTCACGTTCGTCGCGGTTCTGCTGGCGGCACCAGCCCCAGTTGCGGCTCGACTGCTCAGCCCCGACCAGGCCCTTTTCCAGCAGCGCCACCTTTAGCCCTTTTTTCGTCAGTTCCCAGGCGGCGGCAGCGCCGGCGATACCAGCGCCGATAATCACCACATCGGCGGCGTCGGGGAAATCTGCGCTGTCCTGTACATAGCGGAGTGGAGCGGGCATAGCGTTATAACCTCGTCTGTATTCGGTGAAGGCGTTATCGGCGCAGCCAGCCTGTTCACGGCCAGCGCGCAGCCCCGGCGCGTACTGAAGTACGTGAGGATGGCGCGCACTGCCTGAGGACAATCTGGCAAGCAGGATAGCCCTATTCCGCTTTAAGAATCTCTTCGTGCTCGTCGAGCCACCCCTGCCGCAGCTCCGGCACGGCGCGTTTCAGGCGCTCAAAGTAAAGCTCGCTGGTCGGTTTGTCGTAATCTTCTCGCGCCAGCTGGGTAACGATGCGTCCGGACTTCATCACGACGATGTTGTCGCACACCGCGCGGACCGCGTGCATATCGTGGCTGATAAACAGCACCGACAGGCCCAGCTCGCGCCGCAGCTCGCCGATCAGATCCAGCACCGCCGCCGCGACCACGGTATCCAGCGCCGAGGTGACTTCATCGCACAGAATCAGATCCGGCTCCGCCGCCAGCGCGCGCGCCAGATTAACCCGCTGTTTCTGCCCGCCGGAGAGCGCCCAGGGACGCCGCCACAATACGCTGCGCGGCAGCTTCACCAGATCCAGCAGCTGATGCAGGCGCTGGGTCAGCGCCTGCCCGCGCAGCCCGTGAAACAGCGCCAGCGGCCGCGCCAGGATGCGCTCGACGCTGTGCGCCGGGTTAAGCGCGGTATCCGCCATCTGAAACACATACTGAATGCGGCGCAGTTCGTTGTCAGGCCGCTTGTGCATATCGCCCGCGATATAGTGCCCGTTAAACAATATATGGCCGTGACAGGGGGCGTTGAGTCCGGCGATGGCGTGCGCCAGCGTGGTTTTGCCCGATCCTGATTCGCCGATAATGCCGATGGCCTGACCTTTCCACAGCCGGAGATGAATATCTTCGAGGATGCGAATTTTCGGCTGACCATCGCTGCCGCGCGGGCCATAACCGGCGCAGAGATCGCGCACCTCCAGCAGCGGCTGCACGTCGTCGTTCTTCGCATGCCATGGGCTGGGCCGCTCTTTCTGCCGCGCCGCATCCATCAGCAGGCGCGTGTAATCCGCCTGCGGCGCGCCGATCAGCCGTTCGGTGGTGCCATACTCGGCGATCTGCCCGCGCAGCAGCACCAGAATGCGATCCGCCATCTGGGCGACAACCGCAAGATCGTGGCTGACGTAAATCGCCGTGACGCCGCGCTGCGCCACCACGCGGCGAAAGGCCTTCAGCACTTCAACCTGCGTAGTGACGTCGAGCGCCGTGGTCGGCTCGTCAAGGATCACCACGTCGGGGTCGCCAATCAGCGCCATAGCGGTCATCAGACGCTGTAGCTGGCCGCCAGAGACCTGATGCGGCCAGCGGTCGCCGATGGTGTCGGGATTCGGGAGCGCCAGATCGCGGAACAGCGCCACCGCTTTGGCCCTGGCCTCTTTGCGCGTCATGGTGCCGTGGATTACCACCGGCTCAATGACCTGGTCGATGATCTTCATGCCCGGATTAAACGAGGCCGCCGCGCTCTGCGCGATATAGGCCACTTTGTTGCCGCGAAACTCCCTCAACTGCTGCGGGCTGAGGCTGTTAACGTCAACGCCCGCGACGTGGATAGTGCCTTCGGCGATGCGGCAGCCGTGGCGCGCATAGCCCATCAGCGCCATGGCGATGGTGGTCTTGCCGGAGCCAGACTCGCCAATCAGCGCCAGCACTTCTCCTTTCTGCACGGTAAAACGAATATCGGACACCAGATCGATCGGTTCGCCCCGATCGCTCTGCGCCGTCACGCGCAACTTATCTACGGAAATCACCGGCATTGCGGTATGCGGCATGACGTTCATACGCCCTCCTTCGCCAGCGTCAGCGGACGCATCTGTTGCAGGCTGTCGATAAACAGATTCGCGCCTATAGTCAGGCTGGCAATCGCCAGCGCAGGCATCAGAACGGCGGGCGAACCGTCGAACAGCCCCTGAATATTCTCGCGCACCAGCGTACCCCAGTCGGCATAGGGCGGCTGGACGCCAAGACCGAGGAAACTCAGGCCGCTAAGCAGCAGCACGATATAGACAAAGCGCAGACCGAAGTCGGCCAGCATCGGGTGCACCATATTGGGCAGGATGTCATGAATGGCGATATACCAGCGGCTCTCGCCGCGCAGCCGCGAAGCGCGTACATAGTCCATATTGCGCAGGCTGCCCGCCATGGCGAAGGCGATACGGAACGCCCCCGGCCAGTAGGTAAAGATGGCGGTGAGCAGCAGCATCGGCAGCGAGGAACCAAACACCGCGACAATCATCAGCGACAGCACTTTGCCCGGCAGGACCAGCATGGCGTCGTTGACGCGGCCCAGAATCTCCTCCAGCCAGCGGCCGGTGACGGCCGCCAGCAGCGCCAGCAGCGTGCCGATCAGGCTGGCGCCGATAGCCGCGCCCAGCGCCAGGCCGATAGAGAATTTCGCGCCGTATAAGATGCGGCTGAGAATATCACGGCCCAGCGCGTCGGTGCCGAGCCAGTTGTCAGCGGTAAAGCCGCCAAACAGCGGGCCGCCGCCAATATCCTCAACGTTGTGCGGCGCCAGCTGGTTGCCGAACACCGCCAGCAGCAGCCAGAAAATCGACACCGCCAGGCCCAGCCGTCCAGAGACTGACAGTGACTGAAAGAAACGAACGGGAAGTAAGGTATTCATGCGCTTCTCCATTTCGGGTTAAAGGCGATAGTCAGCACGTCAGCCAGCAGCAGCAGCACCAGATAGCAACCGGCGAACAGCATCACGCAAAACTGCACCACCGGCAGATCGCGATTGCTGACCGCGTCCACCAGCTGGCTGGCGAGGCCGGGATAGCTAAAGATGGTTTCGATGATGATGACGCCGCCGAACAGATAGGAGAGGCTGAGCGAAATGGCGTTGGCGATAGGACCAACGGCGTTCGGCAAGGCGTGACGCAGTACCGCGCGCAGCGGCGAGACGCCTTTCAGCAGCGCCATCTCCAGATAAGGGCTATCGAGCTGATTAATAATGGCGGCGCGCGTCATGCGCGCCATCTGCGCCACCAGCACACAGCACAGCGTCAGCACCGGCAGCGCATAGGCCTTCAGGTAGCTGACCAAATCCATATTCGGCGAGCCGAAAGACATCGCCGACACCCAGTGCAGCTTCACGGCGAAGATCAGCACCGCCACGGTCGCCACCAGAAATTCCGGCACCGCCACCATCGCCATGGTGCTGACCACCAGCGCGCGGTCCAGCAGCGAACCGCGCTTCATCGCCGCGGCAATGCCGATGATCAGCGCCAGCGGCACACAGATCAGCGTGGTGATCGCCGCCAGTTCAAAGGTGGCCGGAATACGCTGCGCCACCAGCTGCGTGACCGGCAGATGACTGGCGAACGAGGTGCCGAAATCGCCCTGTAGCATACCGCCCAGCCAGCTGAAGTAGCGCAGCAGCAGCGGCTGATCCAGCCCCAGCTGGGCGCGCAGCGCCGCCACGGTTTCCGGCGTGGCGTTTTGTCCGAGGATCATCTGCGCCGCGTCGCCCGGCAGCAGGCTGGTGATAAAAAACACCACCGCTGAGACGATAAGCAAGGTCAGGATGCCGGCGCCGGTGCGCCGGGCAATCAGGAACATCATGTATCGGTTCATCGGCGTTCTCCAGCGTAAAGAGGTTAAGCGGACAGCCAGGCGAATTCGTGGAAGCGGTAGCCCATCATCATGCCGGATGGCCAGGCCTCGACGCCTTTTACCTTTTTGCTAAAGCCGTCGGTAGAGCTGATAAAGGTCGGGATGATGGTGCCGCAGTGGTCGTAGATCAGCTTCTGCATATCGCCATACATCTGCTTGCGCTTCGCCTGGTCGCGCTCGCCGCGCGCGGCGACCACCAGCTGGTCAAACTGAGGATTCTTCCAGCCGGATTCGTTGTTCGGCGCGCCAGAGAGATAGAACTGCGAAAAGAGCATATCCAGCGTCGGGCGCGGGTTGATAGAGCCGTAGCCCACCGGATCTTTGGTCCAGTGCGTCGACCAGTAGCCGTCATAAGGCACGCGACGCACCTTAACGTTGATGCCCGCGTTGCGCGACACCTGCTGAATGAGCTGGCCGCCCTCCACCGCCCCCTCAATGTTTGGCGTGGTAATAATCTCTACCGTTGCGCCCTTCATTCCCGCTTTCTCGATATGGAATCGGGCTTTTTCGACGTCCAGCGGGCGCGGTTTCAGGTCGGCGTTATACAGCGGGTGCCACGGCGGCACCGGCGTGTCGTTGCTGACGTCGCCGTAGCCTTGCAGCACGGTTTTCACCAGCATTTCGCGCGGCTGAAGATACTTGAGCGCCAGCACAAAATCTTCGCTGCTGCCCGGTTTAATGTCAGTGCGCACAATCAGGTTGGTGTACATGCCCGATTTACTCTCAAGCACGCCAAAGTCGCTGGTGGCCTTGATGCGCTTGCAGTCGTTGGCGCTCAGCGTCGAGACGATATGCAGATCGCCCGACATCAGCGCATTAACGCGCGCCGCCTGGTCGGTGACGCCCAGAAGCTCTACCTCATCGAGGTGCGGCAGGCCTGGCTTGAAGTAGTTGGGGTTTTTGCTGCCCACCGAGCGCACGCCCGGCGAGAACTCTTTACAGACATAAGGCCCGGTGCCGATGCCTTTGGTAAAATCTCTGGTGCCGTCCTGCACAATCAGGAACGGCGGCGCGGCGAGGATATAGGGCAGATCGAAGTTCGCCTGGCTCAGCACCAGCTGCACTTCGCTGTCGCTGACCGCGTTAAGGGTCTTGAACTGATCGGCAATCTTAAAGGCGTTGGAGGCGACCGCCGGGTCTTTGTGGCGGCTGAGCGAATAGATCACATCCCTGGCGGTAAGCGGTTTGCCGTCGTGAAAGGTGACGCCGCTGCGCAGCTTGATCTGCCAGGTGATGCCGTCGCTGGAGTCCAGCGATGTCGCCAGCGCGGGCAAGGCTTTCAGATCTTTGTCCAGCTCGGTCAGGCCGTTGTAAAACATGCACTGGCGGGTATAGTCGCCGCTGTTGTTGGCTTTGGCGGGGTCCAGCGTATCGGTGGCAGAGGCGTTTGACATCGCGGCGCGTAGCTTGCCGCCTTTCACCGGGGTTTCTGCGGCGAAGCCCAGCTGTGGAAAGCCAATAATCCCGCTGCTCATTACCGCGCCGGCGGAGAGCATTTTCATCAGGCCGCGGCGTGACAGCGTGCCTTCGGTCAGCATGCGCGTCAGCGCGTTGTTATCATTTTTACTCATCTGCGTACCCTCAATAAGCGTTAAGGTTTAACCCTTGCAATACAAGCATTACGAGAAACGGTCTTTGGCTTTGTAATAGAGTCCGGCCAGCGGTAAAAACCACGGCTTGCCGTGATAGCCCGGCAGCGCAGGCCAGGCGTCGCGCTGCCAGGGGTTGCGGTTACTTTTTTCCGCAATCAGATCGGCCATCACCGCGCCCATCCACACCGACATCTGCGTGCCGTGGCCGCTGTAGCCCATAGAGTAGAAAACGCCGTCATGTTCGCCCGCGTGCGGCAGACGGTCGGCGGACATGTCCACCATGCCGCCCCAGCAGTAGTCGATGCGCGCCTGAGCCAGCGCCGGAAACAGGCTGGCCAGCGTGGCCTGAAGGATCTCGCCGCTGCGCGAATCGGAGGTCGGATTGCTCACCGCGAAGCGCGCCCGTCCGCCGAACACCAGCCGACGATCGGCGGTGGTGCGGAAGTAGTTGCCGAGATTAAGCGAGGTGACATAGGTGCGATCCTGCGGCAGCACCTTACGGATCGCCGCGTCCCCCAGCGGCTCGGTGACCACGATAAAGCTGCCTACCGGCACGATACGGCGCTGAAACCAGCGGAAAGGACCAACGTTGGAGCAGCCGGTGGCCATCAGCACCCGGTCGGCCAGAATGTCGCCTCTGGCGGTCTGCACCCGATGACGATAGCCTTCAAGACGGGTTAAGCCGGTGACCGCATGACAGGGGAAAATCTTTGCCCCGCTGCGCGCCGCGGACTCCGCCAGGCCGACGCCGAACTTACCCATGTGCATCTGGCCGCCGCGCTTTTGCAGCAGTCCGCCGTGAAATGCGTCGCTGTCCACTTCGCGGCGAATCTCCTCTTTATCGAGCAGCGCTATGTCGGGGTCGACGGTGCGGCGCATCAGTTCGCAGGCGTCACGCAGCCCGGCAAAGTGCGACGCCTTGCTGGCGAGCTTAAGCTTGCCGCACAGGCGAAAATCGCAGTCGATCTGCTCATCGCGCACCAGCTGTTCGACATAGCTCACCGCGTCGTCATAGGCGCGGTAGAAACGCGTCGCTTTTTCGATGCCCTGGCTCGCCACCAGCGAGGCGAAGTTTTGCGCCACGCCGGTGTTGCAGTGTCCGCCGTTGCGCGCCGAGGCCTGGCTCATCACCTCGCCCCCTTCCAGCAGCACTACGTCAAGACCGTGGCGCGCCAGGCTTAGCGCCGCCGAGACGCCGGTAAAGCCGCCGCCGATAACCACCACGTCGGCGCGCGACGGCAGCGATCCCTGCGCCGCGCCGTGAAACTGCGGCGCGGTGGCCTGCCAGAACGATTCGAGTTTCATCGCGCGATCCTCAGAGTCCGACCACGGCAGGCAATCCGCCGAGGTCATTGATTTCGGTATAGCCGTAGTAAGGATTCGCCGGTTCATGGCCGCGGTTGACCCAGGCTTTATGCGTAATGCCGAGGTCGTGCGCGGTCATCAGGTCGTAGCGGAAGCTGGAGGAGACATGCAGGATCTCGTCCGGGCGGCAGTTGAGCTTCTGCAACATATACTCAAAGCCCTTCATCTGCGGCTTATAGGCCCCCACTTCCTCAGCGGTAATAGCCATATGAATCGGCGCGCCCAGACGTGGAATATGATGCGGCAGCAGATCTTTCATGGAGTTGCTGAGCAGCACCAGCGGAAATTCGGTCGCCAGCGTCGCCAGCGCGGCAGGGACGTCGGGGTGTGGTCCCCAGGTGGCGCAGTCGGTGTAGATAAAGTCGCTGTCGGCCTTATCCCACGCCACGCCCCACTTCTTACAGGTGCGCTGGATGGCGTTGCTCACCACGTCGTAGTAGGGCTTCCACGCGCCCAGCACTTCGTCCATGCGGTAGCGAGAGAAATCGGTAGTGAATGCCTGCATCTCGTCCGCCGCCACGCGCTCTTTGAAGCAGCGCGCCGCCGCGCCCGCCATATCGAAGTTAATCAGCGTGCCGTAACAGTCAAAGGTGATGAATTTCGGTTTAAACAGTGCCATGACGCGACCTCGTCTCTCAGGAAAAGTTAAAAATCGATCAGTACGCTTTTCTGGCGCTGGCAGGCCTGAAACGCCTGTCGCCCCAAATCTTTGCCGATGCCGGAGCCAAGAAAGCCGCCGGTCGGAATAATGAAGTCGCCGGAACGGCCGTAACGGTTAATCCACACCGTGCCCGCCTCGATGGCGCGCATGGCGCGTAGCGCGCGCGGCAGGCTCAGGGTATGTACACCGGCGCACAGGCCGTAAATCTCGTGCGCCGCCAGCCGCAGCCCCTCTTCCTCTTCCTCGAAGGTTTGCACCGTCAGCACCGGGCCGAAGATCTCCTGCTGCACCGCCGGGTTGTCCTGCGCAAGATTGCACAGCAAGGTTGGCTGCCAGAACCAGCCTTCCGCGGTGTCGGCGAAACGCTCGCCTCCCACCAGCACCTCTGCCCCCTGCGCCTTCGCGGCGGCAATCACAGACGCGACCTTGTTGCCCTGGCGTTCATCAATCAGCGGCGCGTAGCGGCTGTCGCCGTCCCAGGTGACGCCCGGCTGTACGCTGCGGCACAGAACGGTCAGACGGTCCAGCAGCGGCGCGGCAATGGCGCGCTGTACGATCAGACGCGTGCCGGCGACACAGGCCTGGCCGCCGTTAGCGGTAAAGCCGCGCAGGATGCGCTGCGCCACCACGTCAATATCGCCCGCGTCGTCAAAAACCAGCTGCGGACTTTTGCCGCCCAGCTCCAGCGTCACCGGTTTCATGCCGTGCTGGGCCGCATCACTCATAATGCGCGCGCCGGTAACGGTCGAGCCGGTAAAAGAGACTTTGCGCACCAGCGGATGCGTCACCAGCGCGTGGCCGGTCACCGCGCCGCTGCCCTGCACGATATTGAGCACGCCTGCGGGCAGCCCGGCCTGCACCGCCAGTTCGGCCATGCGCACAGTAGAAAACGGCGTCAGCTCAGAGGGTTTCAGCACCACGGCATTGCCTGCCGCCAGCGCCGGGCCGCATTTCCACGACGCCATCGACAGGGGAAAATTCCATGGCGTAATAGCCCCAATTACGCCGTAAGGTTCGGTGATCAGCATGCCGAGGCTGCTGTCGCGGGTAGGAAAGAGATCGCCGCTGTACTTGTCGGCGCATTCGGCATAGAAGCGAATCGCCTCGGCGGTGAACGGAATTTCATGCTGTACCACATCCGAGACAGGACGTGTGGAGCCGAGCGCCTCCAGCTGCGCCAGCAGGCTGTCCTGCTCAATTAAATCGGCCCAGCGGCGCAGCACGCGGCCGCGTTCGCGCGGCGCGCAGCCGGCCCAGCCGCTAATTTTTACTGCCTGATGGGCAATCTGCACCGCGCGATCCACATCGGCCGCGTCAGCCTCGCGCAGCGTGGCGTAGATCTTGCCGTCTGAGGGGCGTTTTACCGCAAACGCCGCGCCCTGGGTCTGAATGTGATGGCCGTTGATATAATGGCCAACCGGAAGCGAAACTTTTTCAGGGTCGAAACTTAACATGGATAAATCCTTATTTGTTACACCCGTCAACCGTTATGGAATTAGCGCCGCAGAACAGGCTTATATTCAGCGTTAATAAGCTCATGCAAAAAGGTAATGCAGAAAGTATGCCAGCCAGCTGAAAAATAAAAATGCGTTTAAAACAGCGCAAAAAAATTTTCTGCCGTATTGAAAGCGGAAATTTTGCGTAATTGCCGAAGAGGTAAACAGATGATTTGGCTCACAAAATTCATGCATTGCCGTGGTGCAACGCGCATGAAACTTGCACTAAAATGGCGAAGAATGAGAAAAGCCTGACGCAGCGCACCAACAAAAAAAGCGCCTGCAGCCGAGGCTGCAAACGCTTTCTTTCAGGAAGAATAAAAAGGAGGAGGATTAATTCAGACTGCCAATATGGAATGTTTTCTGTTCCAGATATTCTTCAATACCATAGCGCGAACCTTCTCGCCCGGTGCCGGATAATTTTATGCCGCCAAAGGGAGCCACCTCTAATGAAATCGCGCCGGTATTAAAGCCGACCATGCCAAATTCCAGTGCTTCGGCGACGCGCCACGCGCGACGAATATTTTCGGTAAAGAAATAGGCGCCCAGGCCATAAGGCGTATCGTTGGCCATGCGTATCGCCTCCTCTTCATCATCAAAGATAAACAGCGGCGCGACCGGACCAAAGGTCTCTTCGTGGGCGATCCGCATATGGGCGGTGACCTTGCCAAGCACCGTTGGCTGGACCCAGGTGCCGTTGCCCCGGCTGATACCGCCAGCCAGCAGCTCTGCGCCCTGCCCCAGCGCGTCTTCGATATGGTGGTTCACTTTCTCAACCGCACGCTCGTTGATCAGCGGGCCGATGGTGCTGCCCGCCGCAAAACCATCGCCCACTTTCAGCGTAGCAACCGCATCGAGCAGCTTCGCCGCGAAGCGTTCATAGATGCCGCGCTGCACCAGGATGCGGTTAGCGCAGACGCAGGTTTGACCGGCATTGCGAAATTTGCTGACCATTACGCCCGCTACGGCAATATCGATGTCGGCGTCGTCAAACACAATAAAGGGCGCATTGCCTCCCAGCTCCAGGCTAAGGCGCTTGACGCTGTCAGCGCTCTGCTGCATCAGCAGCTGTCCGATGCGCGTGGAGCCGGTAAACGAGATTTTACGCACCGTGCGGCTGCTGGTAAGCGCGGCGCCGATCTCCGCAGGCTGACCGGTGACAACCTGGAGTACGCCTGCCGGGAAGCCCGCGCGCTCTGCCAGCACCGCCAGCGCCAGCGCCGACAGCGGCGTCAGCTCCGACGGCTTAACGATAATCGGACAGCCTGCCGCCAGCGCCGGGGCGACTTTACGAGTGATCATGGCAACAGGGAAATTCCACGGCGTGATGGCCGCCGCGACGCCGACCGGCTGCTTCAGAACCAGAATGCGGCGATCGTCGCTCGGCGCAGGAATGGTGTCGCCGTAAATGCGGCGCGCCTCTTCGGCGAACCACTTTACAAAGCTGGCGCCGTACACCACTTCGCCTTTTGCTTCCGCCAGCGGCTTGCCCTGCTCGGCGGTCATAATCGCAGCCAGGTCATCAGCGTTATCGAGGATCAGCTGATACCACTTCTCCAGCAGCGCGGCGCGGCTGGCGTTGGGCATTTTTGCCCAGGCAATGCGCACCGACTCGGCGCAGGCGATTGCCGCTTCCGTCTCATCGCGACCCAGCGCCGGTATCGTCGTCAGCGTTTCGCCGGTCGCGGGATCGATAACCGGCAGGGTTTCCCCGTTATGCGCATCCTGCCAGCGGCCGCCGAACAGCGCCTGCTGGCGCAGCAGATCGGAATCGTTTAATTGAAGACGCGACATCTCACTCTCCTTTTTGATCGGTTTGATTCCACTCTATCGCGTCGCCTCAGCGCAGGATGTTTTTCTCACCGGGCAGAAACCGTAAACAGCGAGTTTTACGCGCAGAAAGAAAATTTTATGCCGCATGGCTGCTATGCTCAGTTTTTAAGCAAGGAGATAAACATGAGCGATCATATGTGGCGGGCAGTGGATGACTATTTTACCCAGACGCTGGTAAAACCGGATGCGACACTGACGTCGGCGCTGGCGCGCAACGCGGCGGCCGGTTTGCCTCCAATTGACGTGGCGGCCAACCAGGGCAAGCTGCTCTATCTGCTGGCGCGCATGATGAATGCCTCGCGTATTCTTGAGATCGGCACGCTGGGCGGTTACAGCACGCTGTGGCTGGCGCAAGCCCTGCCGGAGAACGGCAAAATCGTGACGCTGGAGTTTTCGCCTCAGCATGCGCAGGTCGCGCGCGAAAATTTTGCCGCGGCAGGCGTAGCGGAAAAAATCGAACTGCTTGTAGGACCGGCGCTGGAAAGCCTGCCGGGGTTGCAGGGTCCTTTCGATATGATTTTTATCGATGCCGATAAGCGCAACAATCCGCACTATCTGCGCTGGGCGCTAAAGCTGGCGCGCGTCGGCAGCGTTATTATTGGCGATAACGTGGTGCGCAACGGACGGATTGTCGATTCACAGTCCCCCGACGAGAACGTGCAGGGGCTACGGCAGTATCTGCGCGACGTTGGCGGCAGTCCGCATCTGACGGCTACCGCGCTGCAAACCGTCGGCAGTAAAGGCTGGGATGGCCTGCAACTGGCCATCGTCGAATCGCTGCCCGATTAAATTTCGAAATCGATAACGGGTTCGTCTTCGTTCTGATAAGAGAGCGCCTGACGTTTAATCTCTTCCAGCGACAGATTCGCGTTGCACAGCTCCATAAATTGCCAGACGTAGTTACGTTGCAGCTGGCCGCGCTTCAGGCCAAGCCAGACGGTGTTGGCGTCAAACAGATGCTGTGCGTCGATGCGGACCAGCGCCTCGTCTTCCTGCGTTTCACAGGCCTGATCGGCCAGGATGCCGACGCCAAGCCCCAGCTCCACATAGGTTTTCACCACGTCGGAATCCTGCGCGCTCAGCACGATGTCCGGCTTCAGCCCGGCGCTCTGGAAGGCGCGGTCAACGCGCGAGCGGCCAGTGATGCCCTGACGATAGGTAATAAGCGGATAACGGCTCAGCGTGCTCAGCGATACCGGCTGCTGCTGCACCAGCTCATGATCGCTGGGCACCAGAAGCGCATGGTGCCAGCTGAACCACGGAAAGGCGGCCAGGCTGGCGTTGTTTACCAGCAGTTCACTGGCGATGCCGACATCGGCTTCGCCTGCCAGCAACATTGCCACGATTTCCTGCGGCGATCCCTGATTAAGCTCCAAACGGACATTGGGATAGAGCTGACGAAATGCCTTAATCACGCGCGGCAGGCTGTAACGCGCCTGAGTGTGGGTGGTCGCAATGGTCAGAATGCCGCTGGTTTCGTTGGTAAAAACATCGGCCAGCCGACGCACTTTTCCCGCTTCATCCAGGATACGTTCGGCGATGGTCAGTAGCGCCTTGCCCGGTTCGGTCATGCCCAGCAGACGTTTGCCGCGGCGGATAAAGATTTCTACGCCCAGCTCATCTTCCAGATCGCGGATATGACGGCTAACGCCAGATTGAGAGGTAAACAGCGTGTTTGCCACTTCCGTCAGATTGAACTCGCAGCGCGCTGCCTCACGGATGATTTTAAGTTGCTGGAAATTCACGATATTTACCTCCCTTTACGAAATTGTTAACTCCGATGGTAAGAAGGTTTATTGATAACAACAAATAATAAAAACTTTTCGCTTATGCATGTGGGGAATATGGAAGATTCAGCGGCCGCGCCATCGGCAGGCGTTTTTAGTCTGGTGCGCTATCGGGTTCACAAAATGGAAGGCCCGCAGGCGGAATAGCTTGAACCTGTTCTGCCTCAATGCCTACCCTGATAACCTTGCACTATACAGGGATTAATTATGCAGGCTTCGGATTATTTAAGGATGAAGTTCCAGAGTGAACGGCAGTTAGCCGTTTATGGTCAACAGGGTGTGATTTCAACATGGAGAGCAATAAAGGAGATCGGCACAGATATTTATGCAGGAGTGGAACGCGTTAGCTGGTATTCCTCTTGTGTTATTCCCGGCTATCGGGACGTATGTCAGGAACTGATTGCAGAAGAAAAAAGAATGCATCGATCAGTTCTTTCTTTGTACCGTTACCGTAATGTAATCAGTCACATGTTCAGGCTTTATTTTGAAACGATCATCGATGATAGTAAGAATGGAAACCCTTCAGGCCGCGTTCGTAGCGTTAATGCAAAAATCACGAAGGTTGCAGACCATGTTATGACAGGCAGAGCTATGCGCCTGGCAATAGCTTTATCTCTGGCCAATGCGCTTGCTGCCTCTGAACTAGTAACCCGTGTTGTTATTGAACGTTTGTCACGACGAGTGCCAGTCATTGTCCTGGCGTTTCAGCTAATCGGCACCGACCAAAAATGCGCCCTCGCGGCTCGGCGGCTTAAGCAACTTGATCCTGAATACTATCAGGCTCTTTATCAGGCAGAAATTGAAATGTTGTATTACTTCATTGAGCCTGTCCTTGCCGGATTGATTAAACATTATCAAATGCATTTCCTTAACGATTTCCAGGGATTTCACAATTATATAAAGGAAGTACTCCATGTTTAAAAGCTTTCTGTCGATATTATTCACCGAGATCTTATTCCCTGTCTGGATTTTTGCATCCGCATGCTTTTTCCTTTATTTATTTCCTGATCACTGGATTATATTCACTTTCATATCGATAGTTGCATTCATTATTTTCCACCCAATCTTATTTGGACGCTTTGACAAGTACGACTAACAATCACTTCTAAAAGGGAATTTTATGTCTCATCCAGCATACCTTTGGTTAACTGATGAAAATGGCTCGCCCATGACTGGCGCCTCGCTTGTGAAAGGCCGTGAAGGGGCGATTGAGTTAAAATCACTTACGCATAATGTTAATATTCCTGCGGATGGAAACACAGGTAAATTAACGGGAACGCGAGTACATCTTCCCATTATGTTTCAAAAGGAGTTTGACCGCGTAACGCCTTTGCTTTTTCGCGCATTAAGCACTGGCAGAACACTTCAGGGCGCTACTATAAAAATGTACCAGATTAATGAAGCAGGTCTGGAGCAGGAATACTTCAACATTATTCTTGAAGGGGTAAAAATAACCTCAATCACGCCCGATTTTTTTTCCGGCTCAAATACCGGCACGCATCTTGAAACGATTCTCTTGCGCTATGAAAAAATCACCTGGAAGCATTGCGCCGGCAATATTATTTACACTGACTCATGGAATGAGCGAGCTACATATTAGGGCAACGTTCCCTGGCTGATGTTTTCTGGATGCATCGCTTCAGCATTAGCAAAGGGCTGAGAAGCAAAAAGCGGTCCTGAGGACCGCCATTCTATGGTTATCCCACCAACAACAAGGGCCTTTCATCCGTTACCGGCTTATTCAGCAGCGACAGCAGAATATCTTTCACCGCCTGCGCAGACGGCGTCAGGGGCATACGCGCCGAGACGTTCAGCGACAGCGGCAGATTTAGCGCCGGGCTGTTGATACGCGCCATCCATGCCTGGGTGGAACCTACCAGCGACCGCGCAGCGGATTCCGGCAGCACGGTAACGCCCATGCCGCTGGCAACCGCAGCCGTCAGCATCGACAGCGACTCGATCTCGCCAATAATGCGCGCGCTCAATCGACGCAGCGAGAAGGCTTCATCGACACGTTTGCGCACCGCGCTGTAGTCGCGAGGTAAAAACAGACTCATCTGCGCGACATCGGCTAAATCCACAGTGGTGCCGGGGCAGTCGGTCGCGCCCACCAGATAAAGCTCCTCTTTCATCAGCGGCATACTGGTGATGCCCGCCGTCGGCGCGCGATCGTAGAGCACCGCCATATCAAGCTGGCCGTTCATAACCTTCTCATTTAGCGTGCTGCCGCTGTTTTCATGCAGATAAACCAGAATATCCGGATGCTGTTCCCGCACCGTTTGCAGCAAAGGCATGGTCAGCGAGGAGGCCGCCGTACCCGGCGCCAGGCCGATAGACACCTGCCCGCTCAGCGCCTGACCGGCATTGATCACTGCCGTCTGCGCCTGTTCGCACTGGCGTAAAATAGTCCGCGCATGCGCATAGAGAATTTTACCGGCTTCGGTCGGCGTCACGCCGCGCTTGGTACGGATCAGCAGCTGCTGGTCCAGCTCGTTCTCCAGCGTGGCGACCTGCTGACTGAGCGCAGGTTGCGCAATGTGCAGCACTTCAGCCGCCTGCGTCAAACTGCCAATATCGACGATTTTTACAAAGTATTTCAGTCGTCTTAAATTCATCATGCCTCCGTCACTTTCCCCGAATGCCAGTTATCTCTGTTCTTAGGCCAGCTGGCCTGCTGAAAGTAAGATTGCAATTAGCAGGCCAGTTTTCGCGCCGTCCCCGTTCTGGCAGTGGCAGTAAATCCTAACAACGCGAAAAATAAGCGTTTCTGATTACTCATTAAGAGGTAATAAGCCGCAGGAATGGGGATTGCGCAGGCTGCTCGTCAAAGACTGCACTCGGCTGGTGCAGGATATGCGAGCCAGACGTGCATAAAAGTGATGACCCGCCGCAGGAAAGCGTGATTTACGCGGAGAAAGCCGGTTATCCAGCAGTAAAACTTATTCAGGCCTGCTTACTGTGAGAGCGCAAGCAGGCCTGAATGCCGGATCAATCAGCGTTTTTTGCGGTTGCGATGCATATCAATCGAGACGGCCGCCACAATAATGGCGCCTTTGATAATGTCCTGCACGTAGGCGTCAACGCCGACAAAGGTAAATCCGCTTTTGATAAGTCCGAGGATCACCGCGCCAATCAGCGTGCCGGTAATGCGCCCGACACCGCCCATCAGGCTGCTGCCGCCGATAACGGCTGCGGCAATGGCGTCGAGTTCATAGGACATCCCCATGCTCGACTGGCCGCTGCTGACGCGTGCCGCCAGCACCACGCCCGCCAGGCCGGAGAGCGCGCCGGCGATGGTGTAGACGATCACCAGATATTTGTTCACGTTGATGCCGGATACCCTGGCCGACGTGATGTTGCCGCCGATGGCGTAGACATATTTACCATACCGGGTGTGCTTCAGGGCAATATGGAATACCAGCGCCACGACCAGAAAAATAATTACCGGCATGGCGCCCTGACCAATAGAAGTAAAGCCATCGGAGAGGAAACTAATGGGATTACCCTGGGTGTAATACTGCGCCAGCCCGCGCGCCGATACCATCATGCCCAGCGTGGCGATAAAGGGCGGGATACCGGTACGGGTAATCAGCACGCCGTTCACCAGGCCGCACAGCAGCCCCACGCCAATCCCCGCGCCGATAGGCACCACGGCAGGCATATTCACCAGCGACGGAAACATCGGCGACAGGCTGTCAGAGGTTTGCGCCAGACTGGCGGCGACCACCGCCGTCAACGCAATCACCGAGCCGGAAGAGAGATCGATACCGGTGGTAATAATGACCTGGGTGACGCCTACGGCGATCACCCCGATGATCGCCACCTGTAATACGATCAGAATCAGACGGTTGGTATTCATCAGAAACGACTGGTCTCGCACATACCAGCCGGCCACCTCAAAAATCAGCGCAATGCCGACCATGACGATAAAAATACCGGTATCTTTTGGCAGCCTGTGCCGCAGATGACTAAAGAACGACGAGGGTTGGGTTGCCGGAGTGGCAGTCACTTTCATGTTGCTCATAGTTGTCTCGCGCCTCACTCGGATGCCAGCGACAAAATAGTTTCCTGGTCGGCCTCTTCTTTATCGAGGATGCCGGTAACACGTCCCTGATGCATTACCATCACGCGGTCGCTCATGCCGAGAATTTCCGGCAGTTCAGACGACACCATGATGATGGCCACGCCGCGGTTGGCCAGCTCAGAGATCAAACGGTAAATTTCTGCTTTTGCGCCGACGTCAATCCCGCGCGTTGGTTCATCGAGAATCAATATTTTGGGCTGCGCCAGCAGCCAGCGGGCAATTAACACTTTCTGCTGATTGCCGCCGCTCAGGTTATTGATGATCTGATCCATGGTCGGCGTCTTAATATTGAGCCGGCGGATCTGCTCCATACAGTCCTGTGCCATTTTGACGTGACTAACGAAGCCGCTTTTGCTGCTGTATTCCGGCATATTGACGATGCTCATGTTCTCCATGACCGACAGCACCAGAAACAGCCCGGACTTTTTGCGATCTTCCGTTAAAAACGCCATGCCTTTTTCAATCGCGCTGGAAGGCGAGTCGATCTGCACAGGAACGCCATCAATCAGCACTTCGCCGCTGTCAATGCTCTCCATGCCGAACAGGCTCTCCATGACTTCACTGCGCCCCGCGCCAACCAGCCCGGCTACGCCGAGGATTTCGCCGCGCCGTACGCTAAAGCTGACGTCATGGAAGCGATCTTTGCTGGTGAGGTTACGCACCGTCAGCACTTCCTCGCCAATCGCGTTGTTAAATTTAGGAAAGAGCTGGGTCAGTTCGCGTCCGACCATCTGGGTAATCAGCGACTGGCGGGTAAACTGCGCGGTGTGATTGCTTCCTACCCAGCTGCCGTCGCGAAAGATGCTGATTTCATCCGTGATAGCAAAGATCTCGTCCATCTTGTGGCTGATATAGATAATGGCTTTACCCTGCGCGCGCAGGTCACGAATAATGGTGAACAGATGCGCCACTTCCCCTTCCGTCAGCGCGGACGTGGGTTCGTCCATAATGACAATATCGGCGTTCCAGGAAACCGCTTTGGCGATCTCTACCATCTGCTGGGCGGCGATGCTTAACTCGCCCACCAGCCGATCGGCTTTCAGGCGGATATTAAGCTGATCAAGCAGCGTCTGGGTCTGCTGGTTGAGCTTGCCGTGGTCGACAAAGCCATATTTCATCGGCTCGCGTCCCAGCCAGATATTCTCCGCCACGGTCATATAGGGCACCAGGTTGAGCTCCTGGTGGATCATAGAGATGCCGGAACGCAAGGCGTCCATCGTATCCTGAAACTGCACCGGCTCCCCTTTAATGCGAATGGTGCCCTGATCGGGACGGTACATCCCGATCAGGCACTTCATTAAAGTGGACTTGCCCGCGCCATTTTCACCCATCAGGGCATGTACCGATCCCGGACGCACGCGCAGCGAAACATTGTCGAGTGCCTTCACACCGGGAAAGAACTTGCTGATGCCTTCGGCTTCAAGCGCAAAAGCGGTCATACATCACCTCCGTACGGCTGAGTCGGGATCGGTTATTTCTGATTACGGTTAACGAACTGCTCCATATTGTCTTTGGTGATCAGCTGGTAAGGAATGTCGATGATTTTCTGCACTTTCTCACCCTTCGCCAGCTTAACGGCCGCCTGAACCGCGCCTTCACCCTGCCCTTTGGCATCCTGGAACACCGTGGCGACCATTTTGCCGTTCTTCAGCATCTGAAGCGCATCAGGAGTGCCGTCGACGCCAGCAATCAGGATATGGTTAGGGTTTTTGCCCAGCGCCTGAAGCGCGCCGATGGCCATCTCATCGTTGTTAGAGGCGATAGCCTGAATGTCGTCGCCTGCGGTCAGCCAGTTGCTCACCACGTCCACCGCGTCATTACGCATGAACTTAGCGGTCTGCTTCTGTACGACTTTGATGCCGGGATTTTTGGCCACTACCGCCTCGACGCCCTTAGTACGGTCGCGCGTCGATTCGTTAGCAAGATCGCCCATCAGAATGGCGACATTGCCTTTGCCGTTCATCGCTTTCGCCAGCGCTTCCATTTGCAGACGGCCCGCCAGTTCTGAGTCAGAGCCAACGTAGGCCATTTTGTCGGTGAGTTCCGCCTGCGGCCGACGGTTGACGAAAATCAGCGGGATACCGGCTTTGGTGGCCTGATCCATAATGGGTTTGACGGCGTTGGTGTCCACCGGGTTGACGATAATCGCGTCTACGCCCTGTCCGATAAAGTTCTGCACCTGTTGCAACTGTTGCGACACATCGCCTTTGGCATCTTCCATCTGTCCCTTAACGCCATCCTTTTGCATCTCTTTCTGCATCGCGTTGCGCAGGATGGTCAGGAAGTTATCATCGAACAGCGCCATCGAGACGCCGACAGAGAGATCTTTTGCCATAGCAGCGGCGGGCAACATGCAGGCTAACAGTGTGACAGCGAGTGTTTTTTTGATGTTCATGGGTAACCCTTATTGTCGTTAACTTGCCGACGCTGCTGATACAGCGAATGAAAAATATCTTTTACATTCACTCAACGTTGCGGGCGGTTTCATTTCTGCTGAAAGAGGTAAAACCTGGTCGTTTGCGCTTTTTTGTGACCCACCCCTCCTTTTTGCAATCATCTGTTTTCACACTAATTAATTTTAGAATCCCGTTCCATTTTCACAGAATCGTTTCGGCCGTGATGATATGCAGTTTATTTATTCCATAAATTCATATTTTGAAATTTTTATCATAAAAGCACTGAAACAGTTGTTTTAACATCGGCAAATAACAAAACTTTGACACGCCTCTAACATCTGTCAGGAAATGCGTTTAAAGTGAGATCCTGTTGGCAGTTTGAAATCGCGCCAAATCAGTTGAAAAAGCGGCAATCCGCTGCTTTTGCGAGCATTCAGACGAGAAAAGTGAAATCGTGCTTTGACAAGGCCGAACGGCGTCGCTAATATTCGCCCCGTTCCAACGATTCCTCTGTAGTTCAGTCGGTAGAACGGCGGACTGTTAATCCGTATGTCACTGGTTCGAGTCCAGTCAGAGGAGCCAGATTTAAAAAGCCCGCTCAGGGAAACCTGAGCGGGCTTTTGGCTTTTTGTCTGCGGCGTTTGACCAAAGCCAGCGCTACAGGCTGGCCCTCGGTCAGAAAGCGCGTTAACTCAACGCGTTTTACACGAAGAAGGCATAATGGGTGCCGTCCGGCAGTTCAATATCCAGACGTAATTTGCCGCCCGTCGCTTCAACATAGCGTTTCAGCGTAGAGAGTTTGATGTCTCGCCCCGGTTTTTCCATACCGGCGACGGTGGGCTGCCTGATGCCCAGCGTCTGCGCCATCTCAACCTGAGTTTTTTGCACTTTCTCGCGCAGCTCGGCCAGATGAATATTCAGCAATATATCCGATGCGATGGCCTGTGCTTCAGCAACCACGTCCGGCTTTTCATCCGCAATAAGTTGTTTAAGTGTTCTGCCCACCCTGTTACCTCTTCTGTTTCAGCCCCTTAAGCCAGTGCGTAAATTCCCGATCGGCAATGGGGATCATCACTTCGTAAAACCGTTTTTCATTTCCTGATTTATGACCGGCACAGAGCAACACTCCCGTCCGGTCAGGATCGAAAGCGAAAAAGGCGCGAACGGGATAACCCCGGCACTGAATACGCAGCTCTTTCATATTGACATAGCGAGAGCCTTTCAGCGTATCAGCCCAGGGCCTGGGTAAACCCGGCCCTCTCTCCTGAAGGGAGATCATGGCAGCCAGCACACTGGCGCGATCGCTATCGCACAGCCGGGTAAACCAGCTATCAAATCTGTCCGTGGTTTTGATTACCCACACGCGTCCTCCTGACAAATATAGCTTGCAACCTATAAAGATGTAAAGCCATAACCGGAGTGTGATGGGTGGGAACAGGCAGGTCATCTGGATAACCGGTGAAGTCTGAGAAGCGCTGTGCAGTTTCATCATTGGGACTGCAAACAATCAGTTTTTTTTCAGCCCAGGCCGCAAAATCAGGCTATTAAAGGAACATGCCCGCGGTTCACGTGAACAGCGGGAACATAAGCAGACTGAAACGCAGCGGCGGCGTCAGGCCTGCGGCAGGGGTAACAGCTCCAGGCTCGATCGAAAATCCTCGCCGACATAGTCACTGTCCAGCAAATCGCGTCTGCGCAGTTCAGGCAACAGTCCGTTGAGCAGTAAGTCCTGCTGGTCTGGCTGACCCAGACCATGCAGAGATATTACATCCAGCACGCCCGCCCGATAGCGCTGTTCAATCGCATCGGCCAGAATTTCCGGCGTTCCCGCCGTGAACCAGTGCCCGGTTTCTTCCGCTTTAATAATCAGCTCGCGCAGCGTCAGCCCCTCCAGCGCAAAGCCCCGGAAGATAGCGGCGCGGCCCTGGCGGCGATGTACCTGCCCCAGCTCCGGGATCAGCGCGGCGGGCAGCGGACGGTCAAGCGGCAGATCGCTCAGATCAAGGTTACCGCCCAGCATATCGGCCACGCGCAGCCTGCCCTGCTCATAATTGATACGCTCATGCTTCTCGCGCAGGCGGCGCGCCACGTCAGCATCACTGTCGCCGATAATGGCATGGAAAGAGTTCATTATGAGCGGCAGGTTGTGTTGGCGGCCAAAGCGCCGCGCTCGCTGCTGCACGTCGGCGACAAATGACTGCGCCGCATCGAAGGTCGGCTGCGAGGTGTAAATCACCTCCGCAAAGCGTGCGCCAAGCGAGACGCCGGCGTCCGACTGTCCGGCCTGAAACTGCACAGGGCGGCGCTGAGGCGGCGGCGGCACGTTGAGCGGTCCGGCCACCTGAAAATAGTCGCCGCGATAGTTAATCGCATGCAGTTTCCCCGGATCGATTTTAATGCCGCCGCTTGCCGTGCGCTGTACCGCATCGGGCTGGTTAGCCGCAAACAGCGCATTGATCACTTCAATAAACTCGCTGGCGCGTGCGTAGCGCTCTTCCGGCGGCGGCAGTTCGCCTTCGCCAAAATTCTCTTCACCTACCGATGAGGTCACCGCATTCCAGCCCGCGCGTCCGCCGCTCAGGTGATCCAGCGTGCCAATTTGCCGCGCCAGATGATAAGGATGCAGCCAGCTGGTGCTGACGGTGGCAATCAGTCCGATATGCGAGGTGGCCTGACTCAGCGCCGCCAGCGTAATCAGCGGATCCTGACTGCCCGTGGTTCCCGCCAGCCCGGCCGGATCGGCCTGTAACAGGTCAGCGGTAAACAGGCCGGTAATCTTCTCGCGCTCCGCGATCTTCGCCAGCGCAATAGCACGTTTAATCCCGATGTCCGGCGCGCTGTCGTTGCCTGCCGCCACGACGCTGGCCGCGCCGACCAGCGTTTTGAGTTTTCTGCGAATGGGTTGCGTCACGATAGTCTCCTCTGCTGCGCAGTGAAATCCGCCTTGATGCGCTGTAGCGCGTCGGCGTCGGTTAACAGCCGCAGCCCGGTGCGCGCCAGCACGCGCGCGCCCGTGATCAGCGCCTGATAGCCCTGTTCGGAATTTGCCGCCTCGCGAAAAGGCACCGTATGAAAAATCAGATCGTCGGAGCCGATTTTTAGCCAGGGATGCGCCGTCGGCACCGCATGGCTGATGTCGCCCGCGTCGGTGGAGACCTTACTGGTCTGGGGCGAAACATCCACCTGCTCGCCCGCCGCCGTCAGCTCCTCCAGCAGCAGCGCATCCAGCGCCGGATTAAGCTGAAAGTCGCGCGGGCCGGTCTGATGATCAATTTCGACGCGCGTGCCGGTTGCCAGCGCCACGCCTTCGGCAATGGCGCGCAGGCGCGGTTCCAGCGCTTCTACCTGCTCACGGCTGTCGGCGCGGATGTAATAGTGCGCTGCGGCGTATTCAGGAATGACGTTGGGCGCCTGGCCGCCGTTGGTAATAATGCCGTGCACGCGCACGCCGTCTGGCAACTGCTGACGCAGCACGCTGATGCCGTTGTAGAGCAACACCAGCGCATCAAGGGCATTAATGCCCTTGTGCGGCGCGCTGGCGGCGTGCGAAGGCGTGCCGTAGAAGTGAAAATAGAGATGATTGTTCGCCAGCGTCGTCTCAGTAAGGCGGGTTTTACCCGCCGGATGCACCATCAGCGCCGCGTCAATGCCATCGAGCAGGCCCGCGTCGACAAAGCGTTTTTTAACGTTTCCTTTTGGACCGCCAGGCCCCGCCAGCCCGCCCTCTTCCGCAGGCGTTCCCAGCACGACTACCCGGCCGCCGGTTTGCGGCAGCGTCTCGGCCAGCGCAATCGCCGCAGCGACGCTGGTTACGCCGATCAGGTTATGACCGCAGGCATGACCGATGCCGATCAGCGCATCATATTCAGCAAGAAAGGCCACCGTGGCGCCAGGCTTATCACTCTCCTTAATGGCGTAAAACGCGGTCTCATGTCCGGCTACGCTGCGCGTAACGGAAAAACCCTGCGCCGCCAGCAGCTGCGTCAGCTGCTGGCTGGCAAAGTATTCGTTGTTGCCGGTTTCAGGTCGATTAAAGATGGCCTTCGCCACCTCAACATAGCGAGCGCCATGCTGTTCCAGACTGTTTTCAAGCCGCTGCCGGAGCGTATTCAGGCTCATTATTCCTCCTCGGTGAAGGGCGTCAGATGACGTTTCGCCTCATGACGCACGCGCTGTAGCACATGGCGTTTGATGTCGCTGTAGTGCGGCTCGCTGGCCAGGGTTTCGATGTTACGCTGGCGGCCAAACGGCAGCCTGATTTCGTCAACGATGCGTCCGGGACGCGCCGACATCACCAGAATCCGGTCAGCGAGGAACAGCGCCTCTTCGACGTCGTGAGTCACAAACAGCAGCGTGGTCTCTGTGGCCAGCCAGGCCTCGCGCAGCAGCTCCTGCATCATCATTCGGGTCTGCGCATCAAGCGCGCCGAAGGGTTCATCCAGTAAAAGCACCTCTGGGCCTGGCAGCCAGGCGCGCGCCAGCGCCACGCGCTGTTTCATGCCGCCGGAAAGCTGCCAGGGCGCGTGATTTTCAAAACCGGCCAACCCGACGCGCTTCAGCCATTCACGGGCGCGGGACTCCACTTCCGCCCGGTTATGCTTGCGCAGACGCGGTCCAAAAGTGACGTTCTCCAGCACGCTGAGCCAGGGAAACAGATTCGGCTGCTGAAAAATCATGCCGCGTGACGGATGCGGCCGCCGTACCGGTTCGCCGCCGCACAGCACGCGTCCCTGCTGCGGCTGGGTAAATCCCGCCAGCAGATTGAGGATGGTGGATTTGCCGCAGCCGGAGGGACCCAGCAGCACGACAAACTCTCCTTTTTCCAGACTGAGATCGATCTCCTGCAACACCGTCAGCGCAGCAAAGCGCAGCGTAACCTGCTGAAGTGAAATATGTTCGCTCATGCGTCTCTCCCCGCCCAGGGCACCAGCCAGCGCTGTAATCCCAGCAGCAGCAGATCCAGCAGATAGCCAATGCCGCCTAGCAGCAATATACCCAGCATCACAATATCGGTGCGCAGATAGGCGCTGGCGTTAATGACCATCCAGCCGAGGCCGGAGTTTGCGGCCACCATTTCCGCGGCGATCAGCGAGGTCCAGCCGATGCCGACCGACAGCCTGACGGTGGTAAAGAGGTCAGGCAAGGTGTCCGGCAGCACCACGCGCAGAAAAATCTGCCGTGGCGATGCCCCCAGCGTCTGCGCGACGCGAATCCGCGCGCGCGCCAGTCGCTCTACCGCCGCGTGCGCGCCCACCACTACGCTGAGGAAGGTGGCGATAAAGATCAGAAAGAACTTTGAGGCCTCGCCGATACCGAGCCACACCACCGCCAGCGGGATCAGGGCGATTTTTGGCAGCGGACGCAGAAACTGCACAAAGGGATTGAGCGCCGCCGCCAGCGGCTCCGACATGCCCATCAGCAGGCCAAGCGGCACGCCAAGGACAATCGCACAGGCAAACGCGCCGAGCGAGCGAGCCAGACTGACGGCGATGTTTTGCCACAGCGGCACCTGACGATAGCCGTCGCTGACCAGTTCCTGCGCGGTAATACCGATGTCGCTCAGCGACGGCAGCAGCAGCGGATCGACCCACTGCCGTTCGGCGGCCGTTTGCCACAGGAGAAAAAACAGCGTCACGGAGATAACGCTGATGCTCATTTTTGTCCGGAGTTTCATGGCGCGGCGTGTGCTGCTTGCTGTAAGAAACCTGGATTGATAGCGGCATTCCAGTGCGCCGGAATATCACGCTGGCGCACTTCGCCGGTTTCAGCGAGGAAGCTGGCCGTTTTGCTCAGCGCCTTGCCGATGCCGCTGGCGTCGGCATCTTTACCGTCGCCCAGCCAGGCCGTGGTCGCCTGATCCTGAAGCGACGGATACTCCAGCCCGGAGAGAGTATTGGTTGCCGTCGTCACGGGCGCGCCCACTACTTTCGCCACCGTTGCCGCCGCCTGCTCAGGATTTTTACGGAAGTCGTCAACCTTTTGCTGATGCACGCGCAGGAACTCAGTGACGATCTGCGGATACTGTTCGGCAAAGGCTTTACGCACCGCATAGTTGTTGTAAATCAGGTAGCCATCTTTTTGCAGATCTTTGGTAGCAAAGACCTGATGACCGCCTGCCGCCTCCAGTTCCTGCGCAAATGGCGCCCAGACGTAGCCCGCATCAATATCGCCGCGCTTCCAGGCAGCGACCATCTCCGCCGGACGCAGCGGCAGCAGCGTGATTTTACTGCGATCCAGATGATGGACCTTAATCGCTGCGTCCAGCGCGTACTGTGAGGTGGAATTGGGCGGATAGCCAACGCGCTTGCCTTCCAGATCGCGCAGATCCCTGATGCCCTCTTTGCCGATCAGCCGTTCGTAGCTGGCGATAACGCCAGAAACGCCGACGATTTCTATCGGCAGTTTACGCACGATGCCGGCCGTCGCCGGACTGGATCCGAAGTTAGCAATATCAATAGCGTTGCTGGCGAAGTAATTGAGCGCGTCCGCCCCCGAAGCGAACTGTACCCAGTTCACTCTGGTGCCAAAAGCTTTCTCCAGCGAGCCGTCGGCTTTTGCCAGCATCAGCACCTGCGAGCCGCCGCTGTAGGCGATACGCACTTCATCCGGCGTAGCGCCGTAGCTAAAACCGCTGATCAGACTGGCGGCCAGTAATAATCCCCACTGCTTTTTCATAGCGTCTCCCTTGTGAATGTCCTGACGACAGGCAAAAGCATGCCGTCGCACGCGCTGAACGCGTGACGTGATTAAAGTATGTTGTAATTAAAAAAGAGTCTGTTGCTGCTGCCAGAGACTGGCGCACAGCGCCGCCATCGCCTCTGCCGGATCGATTGCCTTACGCGGCGGCTGCCAGTCTGCCGCTCGCAGCGCCAGCGGAACTTCGGTACAGGCCAGCACCAGCCGTTCCGCGCCGCGATCCAGCAGCGCCTGCGCCTGGCGCGCCAGCAGCTCGCCGCCTGCCGCAACCTCACCGCGTTTTACCGCGTAGCAGCCCGGCACAAAATAGTCCCTGATCTCTGTCGCCGTCGGCAGCAGCGTCTCAATGCCGTGGCGCGCGAAGCGCTGCTGAAACCAGCCCGCGTCCAGCGTACCCTGAGTGGCGATCAGCCCCACCGAGGTCGGCGACAGCGCGGCGACCGCCTCCGCCGTGGCGTCGGCGATATGCAGCAGCGGCGCCTGACTGGCGGCCTGTAGGGCCTCAAACCAGTGGTGCGCGGTGTTGCAGGCCATCACAATATGGCTCGCGCCAACGCGGTTCAGTTTTTCAATGCCGTCGATCAGCTGCGGGAGCGGCGACGGGCCGGTGCCCGCCAGCGCCTGCTGCCGATCGGGGATCTGCGGCACATTCCATACCACCATCGGGATCTGCTGCTGGTCACTCTGGCTGTTCACCGCCTGCAGCAGCTGATGCTGAAAATCGACGGCGGCGAGGGGTCCCATGCCGCCCAGTACGCCAAGCAGAAACGGCTTAGCCATGGGTGAACGCGCTCTCCAGCGGCTGCTGATAGCCAAACAGCCCTGCCGCGCCGCCGGTATGGATAAACACGACATTCTCATGCTGGCGGAAATGACCCTGACGAATCAGATCGATCAGGCCGGCAAAGCCTTTGGCGGAGTACACCGGGTCGAGCAAGATGCCTTCATGCTGCGCCAGCAGCGTCAACGCCTCCAGCGTGCTCGCCGCAGGAATGCCGTAGCCGTCGCCCACGTAGTCGCTATTGGCGACCACCGCCTCACGCGGCAGCGGCTGCGCGACGCCCAGCAGTTCCAGCGTCTGCGACGCCAGATTCCAGACGTTTTGCTGCTGTTTCTCTTTCGGCGCGCGCACGCTGATACCCAGCACCGGAATAGCGCTGTTGCTGGCGAACAGACCGGCGACCAGACCCGCCTGGGTGCCGCTGCTGCCGGTGGCATGCACCACATGATCGATGCGCAACCGCTGTTGCGCTGACTGCCACAGCAGCTCCTGCGCGCAGGCGACATAGCCGAGCGCGCCGACCGGATTCGAGCCGCCGCCGGGGATAACGTAGGGGCGATGCCCCTGTTCACGCAGCTGCGCAGCGTGCTGCTCCATCGCCTGCTGCATATCTGCGCCATTGGGCAGATGCGCGATGATTTCGCCGCCTAGCAGCCTGTCGAGCAGGACGTTGCCGGAGCGCTGATAGGCTTCGCCGTAGTCGCTGACGCGCTGTTCGAGGAATACATGGGCTTTCAGGCCGAGACGCGCCGCGCCCGCGATAGTCTGACGGACATGGTTAGACTGGGTTGCCCCCTGTGTAATCACCGTGTCCGCCTTTTCTGCCAGCGCCTGCGCCAGCAGAAACTCCAGCTTGCGCGTTTTGTTGCCGCCCGTGGCAAGACCGGTGCTGTCATCTCGCTTAATCCACAGCTGCGGACCGCCCAGCAATCTGGTCAGATTGTGCAGCGGCTCCAGCGGCGTGGGAAAATGGCCCAGCGAGAGGCGAGGAAAACGGGCAAGATGCATGGCTCACTCCTTGACGGATTAAACAACTGTTTGCCGGTACTTTATGCCGGTAGCGCGCTGATGTTTAAAAAGAAATAGTGCTATCCATTGCGGGAAAAAGCACAAGCGCGCTAGCGCCGCTTGTCGATGCGCGTCACCAGGCGGTCGCCCAGCCATTGAATGCCGCACACCAGGACGATCAGCACCGCGATCACCGCCACCATTACTGCGGTATCAAAGCGCTGATAGCCATAGCGAATCGCCAGATCGCCTAGCCCCCCTGCGCCAATCGCGCCAGCCATCGCCGACGCGCCAATCAGCGCCACCAGCGTCACCACGAAACCGGCCAGAATGCCTGGCAAGGCTTCAGGGATCAGCACGTCCCAGACGATACGCAGCTTGCTGGCCCCCATCGCGCGTACGGCGTCAATCAGTCCGCGATCGACATCGCGCAGCGACACCTCCGCGACCCGCGCAAAATAGGGCGTAGCGGTGATCGACAAAGGCACAATGGCCGCCCAGGTTCCCAGCGACGTCCCCACCAGAAAGCGCGTAAAAGGGATCAGCGCCACCAGCAGAATAATAAACGGCAGAGAACGAAAGCCGTTGATAATCAGGCCAAGCACGCGATTGACGCCGCGATGCTCGGCAATGCCGCCAGGGCTGGTCATCACCAGAATCAGGCCAAGCGGCAACCCGGCAAGCAGCGAAAAAAGGCCGGAGATTGCCGTCATAATGACGGTTTCCCACAGCGCGTTCAGCAGCAGATCAATCATCACTGGCGACATAACCCACCTTTTCTACCTGAGCCTGCTGCTGATGCAGCCAGGCAAGAACCCGTTGCTCATCGGCGCTGTTGCTGGCCGGAATGGCAATAAAGAAGCGCACCACCGCATAGTGCTGAATATGGTCGATGCCGCCCTGGATCAGGCGAAACGCACCGGGCAAGGCACAGGCAAAGCGCGTCAGCAGTTCGCCCTGCGCCTCCTGCCCGGCGAAGTGCACGCTATAGATCGCCTCGCCCTGCTTTTGCTGACTCAGCCGGGCAGCAAGGTAGTCGGGCAGCTGCGGCAACAGCCCGCGCAGCAGCGTGCGCGTAAGCGCCGCCTGCGGATGCGCGAACACCTGCCACACCGGACCCTGCTCGATGATCTCCCCGGCGTCGATAACCGCCACGCGATGCGCCACCGATTTGATCACCTCCATTTCATGGGTGATCAGCAAAATGGTGATGCCGAGCCGCTGATTCAGCGATTTCAGCAGCGCGAGAATAGAGCGGGTAGTTTCAGGATCGAGCGCGGAGGTCGCCTCGTCGCACAGCAGCAGCGCCGGGCTGGCGGCCAGCGCGCGCGCAATGCCGACGCGCTGCTTTTGGCCGCCCGACAGCGCCGCCGGATAGTGGTGCGCCTTATCCGCCAGCCCTACCAGCTCCAGCAGCTCCGCGACGCGCTGGGCGCGTTGGGCTTTTGGCATACCGGCGATCTTCAGCGGCAGCGCCACGTTTTGCGCGACGGTTTTTGCCGACAACAGATTAAAATGCTGGAATACCATGCCGACGCGGCTGCGAACCTTTTGCAGCTGCTTCTCCGACAGACCGGTAATCCGCTGCCCTTCAATCTCAATCACGCCTTCATCGGGCTGCTCCAGCCCGTTAAGGCAGCGGATCAATGTCGATTTCCCCGCGCCGCTGCGGCCGATAATGCCGAGGATTTCGCCTTTACGCACCCTGAGCGACACTGCTTTTAGCGCCTGCGTCTGACCAAAGCGGCGCGACACATTTTGCAGGCGCACCACGCTGTCACCTGCTGCGGCGACATCCTGCGCGCCCTCGGCGACGCCGCGCATCACCGCGCCAGGCGCGGCTGCCTCTGAAAATACCGTCATGCTCGCTATCCTTACCAGGCGGTCAGGCCGGTGCCTTTGTAAACCTGATCAAACACTTTCTTTACCGCATCATTCTGGTAAGAGGCCACCAGGGTTTTAACCCAGGGCGCATCGACGCTCTCTTTTTTCACCGCGATAAAGTTGTTGTAAGGGTTGTCTTTGACCGGCTCCTGAGCGATGCGGTCCTCTTTAGTCAGACCGCTTTTCAGCGCCCAGTCGGTATTGACCACCGCCGCATCCAGATCGGGCACCGAGCGGCCAATAATGCCGGAGTCCAGCTCTTTGATCTGAACCTGGCGCGGGTTATCGGTAATATCGGCGGTGGTGGCCGCGATGCCTGCCCCCGGACGAAGTTTGATCACGCCCTGCTGCTCAAGCAGAACCAGCCCGCGCGCTTCGTTAGAGGGATCGTTCGGTACGCCAATCACCGCCCCCTTTTTCAGCTCCGCGGCGGATTTTACTTTTTTCGAGTAGAGACCGATGGGCCATACGGCGGTGTCGCCGACGCGCACGATGTCGTAGTGGTTAACTTTGATCTGGTTGTTGAGGAAAGGCTGATGCTGGAAGGCGTTGGCGTCCACTTCGCCATTCTGCAGGGCTTCATTTGGCTGGTTATAGTCGTTAAAAACCACGGTTTTTACCGTTAACCCTTTTGCCGCCGCCTGCTTCACCACCTCGCGCCAGACATCCTCATCTTCGCCGCTCATAATTCCCACTTTGACGGAGGTTTTGTCCGCGGCCTGGGCGGCGGCAAAAGGGGCCAGAGCGCTACCGGCCAGCAGCAGCGCGGCGGCGGTAACAGACAAAAGTTTATTTTTAGTAACAGCCACACGTGTGTGCATAAATTTGCTTCCCAAAAGTGATAGTCGCTAAAGTTAAGATTGACTGTCGTAACGACAGATAGCCGCAGTATACGCAGTTGCTTATATCTGCATTATGATTTATACGGCAATGCTATTCCTGAAATGCATATAAACAGGTTGCCGCTCGCGTCGCCAAATCCTGCTGTCAGGCTGTGCTACCATGCCGTTTTGACTCTCTTTGTTACTGAGCACTATGTCGGATACCACCCCAAAACGAAAAAATGACCCTGAAGGGCTAAAAAAACGCATCCTTGCCGGCGCCCTGACGACCTTTGCCGAATACGGCATGCAGGGCGCACGTCTGGAGCAGATTGCGGAGAATGCGCAGACCACCAAACGAATGGTGGTTTACCATTTCGGCAGCAAAGAAAAGCTCTATATCGAGGTGCTGGAGCAGGTCTATCAGGCGATCCGTCAGCATGAAACCGGCCTGAACCTGGCGGCGATGGAGCCAGAACTGGCAATGAGCAAGCTGGTGGAAGCCAGCTTTGACTACCACGTCACCCATCCCGATTTTATGCGGCTGGTGTGCACGGAGAACCTGCTGCGCGGTCGCTATATTTCCCAGTCGCCGCGCATTAAGGCGCTGAACCGCAGCGCCCTTGACGTACTGGAGGCGATCCTGACGCGCGGCCAGCAGCAGGGTATTTTTATTCGCGAAATAGAGACCATCGACGTGCACCGCCTGATCAGCAGTATTTGTGTGCATCACGTCTCTAATCGCTACACCTTTAACGCGCTGTTCAGCCCCGATAACAGCGAAGAAGAGAGTATCCGCCGCAATCGCCAGCTGGCGGTGACGGCGACGCTGCGTTACATCCGTAAAACGGCCTAAGGGAAGCGACAATGCTGCGATGGGCTACGCTTAACTGACATTATTTCTCAGATCTCAACACAGGAACGCAGTCGTGAGCAGAGACGTCGAACGTTATCCCCTACGCAACACTACCCTCAGCGCCGAGGATGACGCGCTGTGGAACTGGGCGCAGAACGCCCGCGTTGGCAGCCGTCAGCGGTTACACCAGCCGCGCAGCGAGGCGGAATTACAACAGCTGCTGCGGAATACTCAAGGTCGCGTGCGCGTAGTCGGCAGCCGCCTGTCGCCGGGCCGTATGCTGTGTGTCGACGAAGAAGCTGTGCTGGTGGATATCAGCGCGCTCTCTGGCCTGCTGGCGCAGGACAGCGACAGCATTACCGTCGGCGCAGGCACCACGCTCAACGACGTCTATATTCAGCTGACCGCAATGGATCGCATGCTGGCTGCCTCGCCCGGCGTCATTGCCGTTCAGAAGCTGGCGGGCGCGATGGCGACCGGCACGCACGGTCAGGGGCTGCATCAAAGCTCGCTGGCGGACGAGGCGCTGCGTATTCGCATGGTGCTGGCCGACGGGTCAGTACGCGAATTTACGCGCGGCGAGCCGGACTTTCCGGCCACTCAGGTCACGCTGGGCGCGCTCGGCATCGTGACCGCCGTGACGCTGCGTACCCAGCCGTTCCGCATCTATACCTGCCATAAAAACGCCGTGTCGGCGGATAACCTTGAGCAGGATCTGCTGCGCTGGAACCAGGAGTATGCGCTGAGCAAGGCCTGGTGGTTCGTTGACGACAACCTGATGCACGTCTGGAACGCGAACGAAGCCAGCGAGCAGGAAAACGCAGAGTGGCAGCGCAACGGTCGCGAGGTGGTAAAGCACACCGATCAAGGCGACGACAGTCTGAACAGCACCATCGATCAGACGCTGGAGCAGATGCACCGCGATACTCAGATCCATGGCAAAGGCGGCAAGCAGTTCCGCACCGTTACCCGCTTTCGCGACTTTACCGACGTGACCGGCGATATTTACCAGCTGTTCTGCCGCGGCATTGCGGTGCCGCAAATCAACGTTGAAATTGGCGTGCCGCTTTCGCGCACCCCTGCCGTTATCAGCAAAATCAAGCGCTGGTACGCCGCGGAAAAACCGCATATGCACTACCCGATTATCCTGCGCTGCACCGGCGCGTCAGACGCCTGGCTCAGCCCGGCCTATGGCGAGCCGACCTGCTTTTTTGGCTTTGTGGTCTATTACGCTGACGACGGCTCGCTGTCGCAGGATGGCCTGCACTTTCTTACCGAGGTGGAGAAGTTGCTGGCGGAAGAAGGCGGTCGCCCGCACTGGGGCAAATACTATGACGCCAGCCGCTACGCCTGGCGCGACCTCTATCCGCACTGGGACGATTTTCGCGCGCTGCGCAGCGAACTGGATCCGCAGCGCCGCTTCAGCAACGACTATCTGACCGCGCTTTTTGACTGACTTTTACAGGGAGAGAACCATGTTTGCATGGATTACACTGCTGACGCAGCCTGACTATCTGGTGGGCGTAAAGGCGCTGCACCGCTCACTAAAGCAGAGCGGCACGCGCTGGCCGCTTGTCGTGATGACCACCGAAGCGATCCCGCTGGCGGACCGCGCAGCCTTGCAGGCTGAAGGCTGCGTGGTGCACCCGGTCGAGCCGATTTACCCCAACCGCGAGCTGGAGCAGCATTACGCGTCGGCACAGTTTGGCGAAGTCTGGACCAAGCTGCGCGCCTGGCAGCTAACCGACTACGCGCGCGTGGCGTTTCTCGATGCCGATATGCTGGTACTACAAAACATGGATGAGCTGTTTACACTCGATCTGGGCGACAACCTGCTGGCAGCCTGCCACGCCTGCCGCTGCAACCCTAACCAGATTGCCTCTTATCCCGCCAGCTGGCAGCCGGAAAACTGCCACTACACCTGGCAGGAGCGCGGCGAGCCTGCGCCCGCCTCGCTGGATAACTACCTCAACGGCGGCTTTCTGGTGCTGAAACCGGATAATGTCATCTTTGAGCAGCTGGCGAACCGCATTGCCGCGATTGAAGATTTAAAGGCGTATCCCTTCTCGGAGCAGGACCTGCTGAACGAAGCATTCGCCGGACGCTGGCAGCCGCTCTCTTATATCTACAACGCGCTGAAAACGCTGCCTTTCCAGCACAGCCGCATGTGGAAGGAGAGCGAGGTAAAGAACCTGCACTATATTCTGGCGAAGCCGTGGAAGCGCGATTTGCAGCAGCCGGAGAGCGAGCGCGACCGCTACTATGCGCTGGACAAGCTGTGGTGGGAAAAAGCCACGGGTTAGCCTTTCAGGCGCGCAGTCTTAACGGGCCGCGCGCCCTGCTCCCTTAAACCACCTGCCAGCGTCGCTCTGCGGCAGAAACCGCAATCGCCTCCAGCACTTTCTGCACCTGCAATCCTTCAGCAAAATCAGGCCACAGACGATCCCCCGCCGCAATACCGTTGATCAGATCGCGAATTTCGACCGTTTTTTGATCGTTAAAACCGATGCCGTGCCCGGCTGACACGCAGAAGTTCGCATAATCCGGATGCGCCGGACCGGTCAGAATGGTTTTAAATCCCTGACGTCCCGCCGGTTCATCATGCAGATAGAGTTCCAGCTCCGCCATCCGCTCCTGGCTGTAGCGCAGCGCGCCTCTGGTGCCGGTCACCACATAGGTCAGGCCCATTTTACTGCCGCAGGCGATTCGCGACGTTTCAATCACGCCGTGCGCGCCGTTGCGAAAGCGCAGCAGCGCGCTGGCCTGATCTTCATTCTCTACCGGCAGCAGGCGGCTGGGATCTTTCGCGTCGGGACGCGTTTTGATCACCGTCATCATGTCGCCGCTCACCTCGTCGATCTCCCCCACCAGGTAGTGCGCCATATTGACGATATGCGCCGCCAGATCGCCCAGCGCGCCGAGACCCGCCAGCGCTTTCTGGCAGTGCCAGTCAAGCGGCGTCTCCGGCTTCGCCAGATAGTCTTCGTTATGGGTGCCGTAGAAGTGCACCACCTCGCCGATTTCGCCGCGCGCGATAATCTCTTTCGCCAGCTGGCTGGTAGGATTTTTCATGTAGTTAAAACCCACCAGGGTTTTCACGCCAGCGGCCTGTGCGGCTTTCACCATTTCCTCGGCATCCGCTACCGACAGCGACAGCGGCTTTTCTGAATAAACATGCTTGCCGTGGCGAATTGCCTCCAGCGCCATCTCCTTGTGCAAAAAGTTGGGTGCGCAGATGTCCACCACGTCAATAGCAGGATCGCGCACCAGCTCGCGCCAGTCACCGGTTGAGCGGGCAAAACCAAAGGCGGCGGCCTGTTTCTCAGCCAGCGTCGGGTTCACCTCCGCCAGCATTTCCCGCACGATTTCCCCTTTCAGCGCGAAGACGGTGGGCGCCTGCGCATAGGCGATGGCGTGACAACGCCCGATATAACCGCTGCCGATCATGCCGATTCTGACTTTATTCATCGCCTGCCCTTATATTTCATTGTTTGCATATCTCGGAATATACGTTTCGCAAAACGCGCAAGCAAACGGCAGCGCTGAGAAGTGTGAGCCGCTTTGAAATCTTTATTAAAGGGGGTTAATGCTCGGCGGTTAAGGCTCAGCCACGCTGATGTCGAAAAGATTTTTTCGTTCCATCCCTGCCGTGAATAGAAAAATATTTTTCTCGCTGCGCCGCAGGCCGTCGCCGTCGCCTCTGGTGGCCTGACGCTTATTTCAGCAGTTGAACGTTTTTGTGAAAAAGAGCTTTGACAAGGCAGAGGCAGGTCGATAATATGCGCCCCGTTCAAACGATTCCTCTGTAGTTCAGTCGGTAGAACGGCGGACTGTTAATCCGTATGTCACTGGTTCGAGTCCAGTCAGAGGAGCCATATTTAGAGAAGCCCGCTCAGGGAAACCTGAGCGGGCTTTTTGCTGTTCTCTTCTGGCTATTCCCGCTGCGTTAACCCCCGAATCGACGGCACCAGACAGGCGGCCCCGGTCGCCGCCAGCACCGCCGCCGCGCAGGTGACAAGCACAGCGCTGCTGCCAAACTGCATCGCCAGCGGCCCGGCCGCCAGCTCGCCCAGTGGAATGGTGATAAAGGATCCCATCGCATCATAGGCATAGACGCGCGCCAGCCGGTCGCGCGGTATATGGGTTTGCAGCGCCTGTGCCCAGACGACGCCAAACTGGCCGAACCCTATGCCCGCCACGCAAAATGCGATCATCAGCCAGACGGCAGGCGCGCCCTCTGCCAGCAGCAAAATGGGCAGAACGCAGAGCGCCACCAGCATGACCCCGGCGAGCATCGCGCGACGAGGACGCCAGCGCAGCGCCATCCAGGAACCCAGAATCAGCCCGACGCTCTGCGCCGCAATCATCATGCCCCAGCGCGCGCGACCAAAGGAGTCGTCAGCGATAACCGGGCCGAGAACCATTACCATACCGGTAAAGGCGGCGTTGACCACGGCAAACTGCGCCACCACTGCCCAGACCCAGCTGCGCGAGGTAAATTCCCGCCAGCCGTCGCGTAGATCCTGCCACAGCGTTGTCTGCGAACCTGCAAGCTGTACGCCGGTGCGAACTGAAAAGTAGAGCGGCGCGGCGATGGCAAAGCCCAGCGCATCAACCGCCAGTCCCCAGCCTGCGCCGACGGCGCTGGTAAGAATACCGCCCAGCGACGCGCCGACGATGGTCCCGGCATAGACCCCCGACTGAATAAAGGCATTCGCCTGACGCAGTTTCTGGGCAGGCACGGTCTGCGGCACCAGCGCGGAAGAGGCAGGCAGCGCAATGCCCGCCGCCGCGCCGTTCACCGCGCTCAGCAGGGCTAATGCGTTCAGGGTCGCGCTCCCGTCCAGCACCAGCCAGGCGACGCCGCTCTGCGACAGCGCGGCAACCGCCGACGACAGCAGCAGCACGCGATTGCGGGAGTAGCGATCGGCGAGCACGCCGCCGAACAGCAAAAAAACCACGTTAAACAGCGAGCGCGCGGCGACCACTATCCCCAGATCGGCAGCGGAACCGCCCATATCCAGCACGGCAAACGCCAGCGCCACGGGCGCGACGCTGTTGCCCAGCACCGTGAGCGTTCGGGCGAAAAACAGGTTGCGGAACGGAACGTAATGAAAGGCATGACGTGATGCAGAGGCGTTCACCGGCGCACCTCTCCGTCACTGATAATTATCCCTGTGCTGTTAATAGCGCCTCCCTGCATCTGGTTATCACTCACAGGTGGAATAATAACGGGAGTGAGCACCGCTGCACAGATGTATCTGGGCTTTGCCAGGCCATACAGGTTATTCTTGCCCTGTTTTGTAGCAGAAAGAGACGGGTTAATGGTTGTGAGCAGGGATATTAAAAGCGACATTCTGGATGCGACGCTGACGGTGATCGTCAGTGAAGGCGTGCGCGGCACCACCTATCGACGGGTAGCCGATCGGGCGGGCCTGTCGCCCGGCACCCTCACCTACCATTTTCCGCAAACCGATCTGCTGCTGATGGCCGCCTTCAGCCATATGGTTGACGCTATCGCGCAGGCTTTTCGCCAGCGCATGCAGCGCGCGGCCGATCGCGACGCCGCCTGCGAAGCGGTAGTGGATTTGATCTGCGGCGACGTCTGGGCCAGTCAGCGCCACCTGATCTTAAGCTTTGAGCTGTATTCGCTGGCCGCGCGCAAAGAGCCGTTTCGCCAGCTGCTGCAACAGTGGATGTCGCGCAGCCGCGAATCGCTGCACCTGTTTTTCCCCATGGAAACCGCCTGCGCGCTGGATGCGCTGATCGAAGGTTTTACCATTCATAATCTGCTGAATGACACCCCCATCAGCCGTGATGCAATCCTGCGCGCGGTGCGCAATATCGCCGGTCAGCCAGAATAAATTTTCGCCTCGCTGTTAGCGAGTGAGACATTATGTATTATGCTCTCGTACAAATGTACGACAACGGTGAGCCTTAATGAATCCTCAACAACAGCTGCGTGGCAAATGGGCGATTTTTGGCCTGATGTTTATCCCCGGCTTTACCTGGGCTTCCTGGGTGAGCCGCACCCCCTTTATGCGCGACACGCTCAGCGCCTCGACCGAGCTGATGGGCATGATCCTGTTTGGTTTCTCCTGCGGCTCTATGCTGGGCGTTCTGCTGGCCGGTAAGCTGGTTGCTCAGTTCGGCACCCAGCGCGTGATGCGCGCCGGCATTGCAATACTGCTGCTCGGACTGGTGCTGATGTCCATCAGCCTGGCGCTGGCGACGGCTTCCGGCGTATTTGCCAGCCTAGTGCTGCTGGGCGGCGGCACCGCGCTGATTGACGTGGTGATTAATGTCGAAGGCGCGGCGTTTGAACGCGCGCTGGGCCGCTCTGTTATGACCACCATTCACGGCTTTTTTAGCCTGGGGACGCTCGCGGGCGCGCTGGCGGGGTTAGCAATGACCGCAACCGACATCAGCACCAGCTGGCACTTTGCCGCCGTACTGCTGGTCAATGTGCTGATTACCGCCGTGGCGCTGCGTCATTTGCCCCGCACCAGCGACAGCGAGCGCAGCGAGCAGGCGCACAGCGGCAGTTTTATGGCGCAGGTCGGGCGCGAGCTGCGCGATCGACAGCTCATGGTGCTGGGCGTGGTGATTCTGGCGATGGCGCTGGCGGAAGGCTCCGCCAACGACTGGCTGCCGCTGCTGATGATCGACGGTCATAATCTGAATCATACTCAGGGCACGCTGGTCTACGCTGGCTTTACCGCCGGTATGACGCTGGGACGTTTTCTCGGCGGCTATGTGGTGGATCGCATTGGTCGCGTCTGGATGCTGCGCGCCAGCGCGTTTTCCGCCGCGCTTGGCCTGGTGCTGGTGATTTTCTCCGACAATCAGTGGCTGGCCGCCGCCGCCGTGCTGTTCTGGGGCATCGGCGCATCGCTCGGTTTCCCGCTGACGGTTTCCGCGGCAGGCGATGGCGACAACAGCGCGATTCGCGTCACCATCGCGGCAACGCTGGGCTATCTGGCATTTCTGGTGGGACCGCCGGGACTGGGCTTTATTGGCGAACACGCCGGACTGCGTATGGCGATGCTGCCCGTGCTGGCGCTGGTGGTGGTGGCGCTGTTTTGCGCTGGAGCAGCGGGCGGGCGCAGGCTGGAAAAGGCAGAGCAGTCGGGTTAAAAACGCACAGAAAAACGGCGGCCTCAGCCGCCGTTTTCACCCTTAGCGCCAGCCAAGCTCTGGCGCGACATATTTCAGAATCGCCTCAATCACGTGCGCGTTGTACTCGACGCCCAGCTGGTTCGGCACCGTCAGCAGCAGGGTGTCCGCTTCCGCAATCGCTTCGTCCTGCGCCAGCTGTTTGATCAATTTCTCCGGCTCCGCCGCGTAGCTGCGGCCGAAGATGGCGCGCGTCTTCTCATCGAGGAAGCCGACGGAATCCTGTTCCTGACCGCTGCGGCCAAAATAAGCGCGATCCATGTCGTTCACCAGCGCAAAGATACTGCGGCTGACCGACACGCGCGGCTCCCGCGTATGCCCCGCCGCTTTCCAGGCTTCACGATAGGCGCGGATCTGCTTCGCCTGCTGAACGTGGAACGGCTCGCCGGTCTCATCGTCTTTCAGCGTGGAGCTTTGCAGGTTCATGCCCATTTTCGCCGCCCACTCCGCCGTGGCGTTGGAGCCGGAACCCCACCAGATACGCTCGCGCAGGCCTTCGGAGAAGGGTTCAAGGCGCAGCAGGCCCGGCGGGTTTGGAAACATCGGCTGCGGATTGGGTTTGGCAAAGCCTTCGCCGCGCAGCACGTCTAAGAAGACCTCGGTATGACGACGCCCCATATCGGCATCGGTCTCGCCCTCCTGCGGGGCATAGCCGAAGTAGCGAAAGCCTTCTACCACCTGCTCAGGCGAACCCCGGCTGATGCCGAGCTGAAGACGACCGTTGGCGATCAGATCCGCCGCGCCGGCGTCTTCGGCCATATAAAGCGGGTTTTCATAGCGCATATCGATCACGCCGGTGCCGATTTCGATTTTGCTGGTGCGCGCGCCGACCGCCGCCAGCAGCGGGAACGGCGAGCTGAGCTGGCGCGCAAAGTGGTGCACGCGGAAATAGGCGCCGTCAGCCCCCAGTTCTTCGGCGGCGACGGCCAGATCGATAGACTGTAACAGCACGTCCTGCGCCGAACGGGTGGCGGACTGGGAAGACGGGGTCCAGTGACCAAAGGATAAGAAGCCAATCTTTTTCATCATTCAGTTCCTTTCGCGGCAGGTTTCGCCCTGCGTATGAGATAAGTTTCGATAAGCAAAGGTTACGTCAGCCGCGTCCGTACTGATAGCCAATAGTTTTCAACCGTATCATCAAGTTTTTCGACATAAGTAAGAGATTCAGGATCTTTCTCTTTTTGTCCGCCTTCACGCATGTTGGGCTAAATTCCATCACGGCTGGCAGGTCACGATGTCCAGAGGTTCGTCCGCGTATCTTAGCGCGCAGCAGCGCGCGCAAATCCATCAGTGGAAGAAAAGCTGGCTATGGCGCAGCGAACTTCCAACGTGGCTGCTGATGATCGCTATCTACGGCGGCTGGTTCGTCACGCTGGCTAACTGGCAGACGCTGGGCCTGTGGCCCGCCACGCTGCTGCTGATCCTGTTTACCAGCTGGTACATGTCATTACAGCATGAGCTGATTCACGGCCATCCGACGCGTTTTCCGCGTGTTAATCAGCTGTTCGGCACGCTGCCGCTGGCGGTGTGGTTTCCCTACGGGCTTTATCGTAATTCGCATCTGGCGCACCATCGTAACCACAGCCTGACCGATCCTGATGAGGATCCGGAAACCTGGTATCTGTCACCCGCGCGCTGGGCGCAGCTACGCCCCTGGCAGCGTCAGGCGGTTCACTTACGCAATACCTTTTTTGGGCGCCTGCTGCTGGGTCCGCTGCTGGATATCTCTTCGACGCTCCAGTCACTGCTGCTGGCGTTCTGCCGGGGTGATTGGCGCGCTATCGCAATGTGGGCCATCCACCTGGCGCTGCTGACGGGCCTGTTTCTTCTGATGGCGCAGCAGGATTTCTCACCGCTGTGGTTTGTGCTGGCGGTGAGCTATCCCGCGCTGGCGCTGACCAAAGTGCGCTCTTTCTATGAACACCGGGCGGATGCCGATCCGCTGGCGCGTTCGGTGAATAACGAGGCGGGCTGGGTATGGCGAATGCTGTTTCTTAATCTCAACTACCACGCAGTGCACCACGATCTGCCTGGCCTGCCGTGGTATGGTCTGCGCAAAGTCTATCTGCTGTGGCGCGACGACTATTATCAGCGCAACCAGGGGTTTCGCGCAGCGGGCTACGGCGAATGGATCAGGCGCTTTTCGACGAAACCGGTCGCGGTTAACGTCCATCCGGGCAGGCAACAGGATTTACAGCATGAAACGGCTCTCGTTACCGATGTACGACATTCACCATCCGGCCACGCAGGCGCTGACCGGAAGACTCGCGCAGTGGTTACGGGCGGATGTTGAATGGCCCGACGACCTGCTGACGCACTGGCGCGCCCGCGACCTGCTGCTAAGCCAGACCTGCGGCTATCCGTTAATGACGCAGTTGCCGGATGCGCAGCTGGTCGGCGCCTTTGAGCTTAGCGCGCCTGGCTGCGACGGGGCGCGCTACCGCAGCTGGCTGGTGGCGCGTGAAGCAGACAAAGCGTGCGCGCTGGCGGATTTTCGCGGTCGCCGCGCGGTGGCTAACAGCATTGACTCCCACTCCGGCTATAACGCGCTGCGCTATCTGGTTGCGCCGCTGGCGCAAAATGGCCGCTTCTTTCGCGTCACCCATCTGAGCGGCAGCCATCGCCAGTCGCTGGCGGATCTGCGTGCCGGGAAAGCGGATATAGCGGCCATTGACTGTCTGACCTGGGCGCTGCTGCGGTGTCATGCCGCGCATGAACTGGCTGGACTGGCGATCGTCGGCGAAACCCCGCTCTGCCCCGCGCCGCCGCTGATTACCTCCGTGCGGACGGATCAGCAGACGCTGGCAACGCTGCGGCGGATATTAACCCGGCTGGTGAAAGCAAAGGCCGCGCGCGCCAGCTTTATCAGCGGTTTCACCGTGCCGGACCGCGAGGCTTATCGTGAGATCACGCGCTGGGAGGAAGAGGCCGCCGCGCTCGGCGTGACGACCCTGTAAGTCAGGCAACCTGCTGGCGACGCCCGGCGAACTGGTTTTCCGGCTCGGCCAGTCCGAGATTTTCGCGCAGCGTGCTGCCTTCATACGCCTGCCGATAGATGCCGCGCGCCTGCAACAGCGGGATAACCTGGGTCACAAAGTCGTCGAACGCCGTCGGCGTGCCGCCGCGCACCACAAAACCGTCTGCCGCGCCGCTGAGGAACCACTCGGCTAACCCGTCGGCCACCTGCTGCGCCGTGCCGAGGAAGGTAGGACGCGGCGTCGCCTCTTCCAGTGCCGTCTGGCGTAGCGTCAGGCCGCGCGCGCGCGCATTGCGCTTAATGGCGTCGGTGGTGCTGCGAAAGCTGTTTTCGCCAAGGTCGCCGATATCCGGGAATGGCGCATCGGCATCGTACTGGCTGAAGTCGTGGTGTTCGAAGTAGCGGCCCAGATAGGCCAGCGCCTGGTCGAGCGTGACCAGTTCCGCGGTCTGCTGATAGCGGCGCTCCGCGTCGGCTTCCGTGTCGCCGATAATCACGCTGATGCCCTGGAACACGCGGATGTCATCCGCGTTGCGGCCGCGCGCCACCAGCCGACGGCGCACGTCTTCGCGAAACTCGCGCGCCAGCTCCGGCGTCTCCTGCCGGGTATAAATGGCATCGGCGGCTTCGGCGGCGAAGGCTTTCCCCGCCTCTGACGCGCCCGCCTGGAATACCACCGGACGCCCCTGCGGCGAGCGCCCCACATTAAGCGGTCCCTGCACCGAGAAGTATTTCCCGTTGTGGTTCAGCGTATGCAGTTTGTCAGGGTTAAAGAACTGGCCGCTGGCCTTGTCGCGCACAAAAGCATCCGCCTCCCACGAATCCCACAGCCCTTTCACCACTTCAAGATATTCGCTGGCGATGCGATAGCGCTCGTCATGGGCAGGATGGCTGGCGCGCGAGAAATTTTTCGCTGAGCCTTCCAGCGGCGAGGTCACCACGTTCCAGCCGACGCGGCCGCCGCTGAGGTGATCGAGACTGGCGAACTGACGCGCCACGGTAAATGGCTCGCTGTAAGAGGTCGAGAGCGTGGCGACCAGTCCGATCTGTTTCGTCACCAGCGACAGCGCCGACAGCAGCGTAATCGGCTCGAAGCGGTTAAGAAAATGGGGAATCGACTGAGGCGTAATGTAGAGACCATCGGCAACAAACAGGAAGTCGATTTTCGCCTGCTCCGCCTTGCGCGCCAGATCCAGCACGTAATCAATGTTAATGCTGGCGTCGGCCACCGCATCGGGATGACGCCAGGCGGACATATTGCCGGATGCGCCCTGAATAATGGCTCCCAGCCGCAGCTGGCGTTGTGTCTGACTCATGTTGTTCTCCTTTAGGCGACAGCGGGCCGCCAGGCGGGAAGCACCGGCAAAGCCTGCAACAGTTTTTGCGTCCAGGGATGCTGCGGCGCGTCGAACACCTGACGCAGATCGCCGCTTTCCACTACCTGCCCGTTTTGCATCACCAGCACGCGATCGGCCAGATGCTGGATGACGCCAAGATCGTGAGAAATAAACAGCAGAGCGGTGCCGTGTTCGGCCTGCATATCGGCCAGCAGATCCAGCACCTGGGCCTGCACCGAGACGTCAAGCGCGCTGACCGGTTCGTCCGCCACCAGCAGCGCCGGACTGGGCGCAAAGGCGCGGGCGATAGCCACGCGCTGACGCTGACCGCCGGAAAGCTGCCGCGGGTAACGATCGAGAAAACGGTCGCCGAGCTGCACCTCGTCCAGAAGCTGACGCACGCGCCGTCGCCGCGCATCACCAAAGATGCCCGCGCTGTCGAGGCTTTCGCCGATAATCTTTTCTACGGTGTAACGCGGATCGAAAGAGCTGAAAGGATCCTGGGCGATCAGCTGCAACCGCGCCCGCCGTGCGCGGCGCGCGTTTTCCTTGAGCCGATCCCAGCGGCTGCCCTCCAGCAGCAGCGTGCCGCTGTCCGGTTCGGTCAGGCCCATCACCACTTTGACCAGCGAGGTCTTGCCCGATCCCGACTCGCCCACGACGCCGAGGGTTTCCCCCGGATGGAGTCGGAAATGAATATTGTTCAAGACCTGGCGGTCGCCGTATGACTTGTTCAGCCCGATCGCCTCCAGCAAGGGGGCGTTGCCCGGCTGCGGACGCGGCGGCAGCGGCGTCGGCTCGGTGGCGCTCAGGCGCAGGCCGCGCGTGGCGGGCGTCGGCACCGCGCGCAGCAGGCGCTGCGTCCAGGGATGCTGCGGCCGCGCCAGCAGCGCTCCACAGTCGCCCTGCTCGACTACTTCGCCGTCACGCATCACCAGCACGCGATCCGCCAGCTCGGACACCACCGCCAGGTCGTGGCTAATCAGCAACAGCGCGTGGCCGTCGCGGCGGCGCTGCGCCAGCAGCTGGAGAATCTGCCGCTGCACCGTCATATCCAGCGCGGTCGTTGGCTCATCGGCAATCAGCAGCGCCGGACTGCCAGCCAGCGCGGCGGCGATCAGCGCGCGCTGGCGCTGCCCGCCCGAGAGCTGATGTGGATAGCGCGCCAGGCGGCTTTCGGCGTCAGCAATGCCCGCCGCCTGCAGGAGTTTGATGCTTTGCGCTTCCAGCGCGCCGCGCTGTCCGGCGGCGCTGAGCGCATCCGTCAGCTGCTGGCCAATGCGCCGCAGCGGATCGAGCGACACCAGCGCATCCTGCAACACATAGCCGATGCGTCGACCGCGCAGCGCGCGCCACGCGTCGCGCCCGGCCCGGCGCATATCGCGGCCGTCGATAACAAAGCGATCGGCGCTAAAGGTGGCGCCTTCAGGCAATAGCCCAACCAGGCTGCGCGCCGTCAGGGTTTTGCCGGAGCCAGATTCCCCTACCAGCGCCACCGACTCGCCCGGCTGCACCTGCAAATCGAGATTTTTCACCACGTAGTGCGGGCCAAAACGGATGCAAAGATTCTGAATATCAATCACCGGATTCATGCTTCGCCTCCTTCAAAACGCGCCTGCCAGTAGCGCCCCAGCGTGTTAACCGCAATCACCGTCAGCGTGATAAACACGCCCGGCCAGACGGCGATCCACCAGGCGTTGCGCAGGTAGTTGCGCCCTTCCGCCAGCATCAGCCCCCACTCCGCGGTCGGCGGCTGCGGCCCCATACCGAGAAAGCTCAGTCCGGCGGTGCCGATAATGGCGGTGCCCAGCCCCAGCGTCGCCAGCGCAGGCACCTGCGCAATGGCGTGCGGCAGAATATGGCGCAGGATCAGCGTGGCGCGTGACAGGCCGAAGGTGCGCGCCTGCTCAACGTAGCCAGAGGTCATGACGCGCCAGGTTTGCGCGCGCACCACGCGGGCGAAGCGCGGCACCGACGCCACGCCAAGGGCGATAATGAGGTTACTGGTGCCTGGTCCGGTAAAGGCGATCAGCATCAGCGCCAGCAGCAGATCGGGAAAGGCGGAGATCACGTCCACCGCGCGACTCAGTAGCTCATCGACAATGCCGCGGGAGAGCGCGGCGGCCAGCCCGAGCAGCGTGCCAGACAGCACCGCCAGCGCCATCGCCGCGACGCTGATCAGCAGCGAATAGCGGCTGCCGTAAATGACCCGCGTCAGCAGATCGCGTCCGAGCTGATCGGTGCCGAGCCAGTGCTGCGCCGAAGGCGGCAGCTGGGCGTTGAGCGGATCGGCCAGCAGCGGATCGCCGTGCGCCAGCCACTGCGGAGCGACCACCGCCAGCAGCACCAGAAACAGAAAGAGGATCGCCGCCCATACGGCGGCGGGGAGCGAAAAGGAAACGCGTTGCAGAATGGCTTGCATTATTGATTCTCCCCACGCAGGCGCGGATCGATCCACAGCGCCAGAATGTCCACCAGCGTGCTCATCACCACGTAGATCAGCGCAGATAAAATGGCTACGGCCAGCACTACCGGTAGATCTTTCGCTAGGACGGCGTCCACCGTCAGCTTGCCCAGTCCAGGACGGCCAAACACCTGCTCGGTAATGACCGCGCCGCTCAGCAGACCGCCTACCAGCCAGCCGGTTAAGGTTACGGCGGGCAAGGCGGCATGGCGCAGCGCGTGGCGCAAACGAATGGTGGTGTCGCCGACGCCCCAGGCGCGCAGCGTCAACGTAAAGGGAGCATCCAGCGCGTGCTCCAGCTCGCGCCGCAGCAGTTGCGCCACCACCGCGCCCTGCGCCAGTCCCAGCGCCAGCGCGGGCAGCACCAGCGAAGAGAGCGAGCGGTCGCCCGCGACCGGGAACCAGCGCAGCGTAAAGCTGAAAACAAACAGCAGCACGATGCCCATCCAGAACGACGGCGTAGAGGCGAGCAGCAGCTCTACCGCGTTGGCCACACGGCGGCCCCAGCGGCGATGCGCGGTGGTCACCGCCACCGCGACGGCGAAAACAAGGCTGACTAATAGCGCGGCCAGCGTCAGCCTGATGGTCGGCCACAGCTGCGTCGCCAGCAGATGGCTGACCTCGGTATTGAGGATATAGGAACGCCCGAAATCACCGTGCAGCACGCGCCATAAATAGTGCAGATATTGCAGCCATAATGGCTCGTTCAGCCCCCATTCTGCGCGAATTGCCGCTTCGATGGCCGCCGTGCGCACCTGTTCGCCAATCAGCAGGCTCACAATATCGCCGGGGGCCAGATGCACGCCGAGAAAGGCCAGCGTGACGGCGGCCCACAGCACCAGCACGCCGCCGAGCAAACGCCTGCCGATGCGCCGGGCCAGCGCGCTGCGCCAGAGCGGCGGCGTGGGCTTACGCGGCACGCGGGTTGCGATGCTTTCCAGACTCATCCTCGCCTCCTGTTAGTGTTCGCTGAGCCAGACGTCGTAAACGCTTTCCGGCATCTGTTTGTAGCTGCGAAAGCCGTAGCCGTGTACGTAGCTGGCGGTGGCAAGCTGGTCTTCCGGCTCGTAGAGCGGCAGCGCCAGCGCCAGATCGGTCAGCGCCCGCGCTTGCAGATCGCTGTAGGCCTGGCGGCGCTGGGCGATGTCCAGCGACCCGGCGGCCTTATCCAGCAGCGCGTTGATCTGCGCGTCGTTGACGCGGCTGTAGTTGATCGCCCCGCCCTGCTTAATGGGTCGGTAGTGGTTCTCAATATCGACGCCGTCGGTTGGCGTGTTGGAGTTAGCGATGGTGCCGAACTTGCCGCTGGCGCGCACCTCGGTGTAGGTGCCGGAATCGACATAGTTGAGTTTGAGGTCGACGCCGAGCCGCTGGCGCGCCTGCGCCTGAATCGCCTGAAGCAGCACGTCGCGCTGATCGCGCACCGTGGCCTGTGCCTGGATCAGCTCAATGCGCAAACGCTGGCCCTCTCTGGTGCGGAAGCCTTCGCTATCGCGCGCCGTCCAGCCCGCCTCGTCCAGCAGTTTGTTGGCCGCGTCCGGCTGGTTGCCGTATTTGCCTTCCAGCCCTCTGTCATACAGCGGATCGACCGGCGAGGTAATACCCCATGCGCGGGTGCGCTCGCCGCGATAGACCGACTTAAGCAGCGGGTCGATATCCAGCCCCTGAAGCAGCGCCTGACGCACGCGCACGTCCTGCGTCGGGCCATATTCAACGTTAAGGAACAGCGAATAGGGGGTGCCGGTATTCAGCGCATGCTGGTAGGTGAAATCGCTGTTGTCTTTAAACTCGCCCGCATCGTTGCCGGAGATGCCCTCAATAGCATCGACCTGGCCGGAGAGCAGCGCGCCGCTACGCACCGAGGATTCCGGCAGGAAGCGGTAGGTAACGCGCTCAAGATACGCCGGTCCCTGGTGTTTCGCGGTCGCTGGTGCCCAGCGGTAGTTCGGGTTTCTGACAAAGGTGACCTGCTGGCCCTTTTCGTAGCTGTCGAGAATAAAGGGACCGGTTCCGGCGAGCTCTTTGCCGCCCGATTTTAGCTGCGCCGACTGCCAGCTGGCGGGCGCAAGGATTTGCAAACCGGCGGCGAACGACAGGAAAGGCGAATAAGTGGCGTTGAGGTTAATCACTACCGTGGCGTCGTCCGGCGTCTCGATGCTGGCGATATGGGTGCCCATCAGGCACAGGCTGGTTCCTGCGCAGTATTTCGCATCCTGGGTATGGCGGAAATTCTCTGCCACCGCCTGAGCGTTCAGCTTTTCGCCGTTAGAGAAAACCACGTCGCGGCGCAGCGTAAAGCGCAGCGTTTTGCCGTCCGGGCTGACCTGATAGCTTTCCGCCAGCCAGGGCACAAAGCTGCCGTCGGGGCGGCGCGCCAGCAGCGATTCCCAGAAGTTGCGCAGGGTGATTTCCGCTTTGTCCTGGCCGTTAAGCTGCGGGTTAAAGGTGGTCGGTTCGGTCTCGACGCCAACCGTAAGATGGCCGCCGCTGCGCGGAGCCTCAGCGGCCAGCAGAGGGGATGCGCTTCCCAACAGAGAGGTGAAACCCAGCGCCAGGGTAAAAGTTTTGTTCATATTATCCTTATTAAATGCAGGTGTGTTTTATTATAAAAATCAGGCCGAGCGAGCCATATCGGACGAGGCGTCAGAGTGAAATTCTTTTTTCAGAAAAACCAACGCTTCGCCGAGAGGATTAGTACGATGATAAAAAGGCTGATAGCCACGGCGCTGATATAACTCGCTTAGCCACGGATGTTTAACCGCCGTTGCCAGATAAACGCCAGGCGCTTTTAACGTCTCTTTTAATAAGCGATCCTCAGCCCAGCTAATTATTTCACGGCCATAGCCCTGGCCTTTAAAATCCGGATCGACGGCGAACCAGTGGATAAACGGCAGCTGCGACGGCGCATTCGCCTCCTGCGTCCAGGGAAAGCGCACCGTCACTGTAGCGACGGCCCGCTGCCACTTACGCAGCACCAGCACGGTTTCACGCTCGATGGTCTGGCGCACCTGACTGACGTTGCCCTGCGTAATGGTGAAATGAATATCTTGCGCCAGCAAGGTGGCGTAGGCGCGTTGCAGCAGGGCAAAGATCTCTTCCGCATCCTCAGGCTTTGCCACCTGAACAGACTGGCTCATATTATTTCTCTCTCGGTTAATTACCGGGAAATTATTAAAATTCAGCGTGACAAATGTAAACCGACAATAATGACAATCCTTTTGTTGAATACGGGAATCCCCCGCAGCAGGGCACAAAAATATTGCGCCCTGCGCATAATGAAATAACAAATTGATCGAAGAGCGCCGTTAATTAACGATCGCTCAGCCATACGTCATAGGCATTTTCCGGCATCTGCTTAAAGCTGCGAAAGCCGTAGCCGTGGACATAGCGAGCGGCAGCGATCTGATCTTCCGGCTGATAGAGCGGCACCGCCAGCGCCAGCTGAAGCAGCGCGCGGTTTTGCAGTTCGCTGTAGTCCTGACGACGCTGCGCGACGTCCAGCGTGCTGGCGGCTTTATCCAGCAGCGCATTGATCTGCGCATCGTTGACCCGGCTGTAGTTAATCGCCCCGCCCTGGCTGATGGGCCGGTAGTGGTTTTCAATATCGATACCGTCGGTTTCGGTATTGGAGTTGGCAATGGCGCCGAATTTGCCGCTGTTGCGCACCTCGGCATAGGTGCCGGAATCGACGTAGCGCAGCCTAAAGTCGACGCCAAGCCTCTGGCGAGCCTGCGCCTGAATCGCCTGAAGCAGCACGTCGCGCTGGTCGCGCACCGTGGCCTGCGCCTGGATCACCTCAATGCTCAGCCGCTGACCGTTTTTGCTGCGAAAGCCCTCACTGTCGCGCGCCGTCCAGCCCGCCTCGTCCAGCAGCCTGTTGGCCGCGTCCGGCTGGTTGCCGTATTTGCCTTCCAGCCTGTTGTCATAGAGCGGCTCCACCGGCGAGGTAATGCCCCAGCCGCGGGTGCGTTCGCCGCGATAGACCGACCTGAGCAGCGGATCGATATCCAGACCGCTGACTATCGCCTGGCGCACGCGCGCATCCTGCGTCGGGCCATATTCCACATTGAGGTAGAGAGAGTACGGCGTGCCGGTATTGAGCGCGTGCTGATAAGTAAAGTCGTCGGTCTGTTTAAATTCGCCCGCGTCGTTGCCGGAGATGCCTTCAATAGCATCGACCTGGCCGGAGAGCAGCGCGCCGGTGCGCACCGAGGATTCCGGCAGGAAGCGGTAGGTAACGCGATCGAGATACGCCGGTCCCTGGTGTTTCGCGGTTGCGGGCGCCCAGTGATAATTCGGATTCCTGACAAAGGTGACCTGCTGGCCTTTTTCGTAGCTGTCGAGAATAAAGGGACCGGTTCCGGCAATCTCCTTGCCGCCCGATTTCAGCTGCGCCGACCGCCAGCTGGCGGGCGCAAGGATTTCCAGCGCGGCGGCAAATGACAGAAACGGCGTATAGCCCTGCTTCAGGTTAATCACCACCGTGAAGTCGTCTGGCGTCTCGATGCGGCTGATGCGCGCGCCCATCATGCACAGACTGCTCCCGGCGCAATATTTCGCATCCTGCGTATGGCGGAAATTTTCCGCTACCGCCTGCGCATCCAGCTTTTCGCCATTGGAAAAGGTCACGTCGCGGCGCAGCGTAAAACGGTAGCGGCTGCCGTCCGGACTGGCCTGATAGCTTTCCGCCAGCCAGGGCGCAAAGCTGCCGTCAGGGCGGCGCGCCAGCAGCGACTCCCAGACGTTGCGCAGCGTCACGTCCGCCTTTGCCTGGCCGTTGAGCTGCGGATTGAAGGTGTTGGGTTCAGTTTCGACGCCGACGGTAAAGCTGCCGCCAGCGCGCGGCTGTTCAGCAGCAGAGAGAGCAGCGCTGTTTCCCAGCAGGTAGAACATGCCCAGCGCAACGCTTATTGAATTCGCTTTCATAATGTCCTTGTTCTCAGAGAATAAAGGCGCGCGCCAGCGGCGGGCGCAAAAAGAGATGCCGCAAAATTATTAAAAGCTGCGTCAGGCGAAGTAAAACGAGAATAGTGACAATGGTTTGACGTGAGGCGGGATTAGAGCAGGATGGCGTCCATGCCATCAGTTAGCGTAACACTCAGCGACGCGCGGCGACCACCGCATCGGCTACCTGACGCGGCGCCTGCGCGTAATGGTCAAACTCCATGCTGTAGGTGGCGCGTCCCTGCGTCAGCGAGCGCAGCGCCGTCGAGTAGCCGAACATCTCCGCCAGCGGCACTTCGGCGCGGATAATGCGACCGCCAAAGCGCTCATCCATCCCCTGCACATGCCCGCGTCGTGACGAGAGATCGCCCATAATGCCTCCCGCGTACTCTTCCGGCGTCTCCACTTCCACCTTCATCACCGGCTCCAGCAGCACCGGATCGGCCTGCTTCGCGGCGGCGCGAAAGCCGAGAATGGCCGCCATGCGGAACGCCATTTCCGATGAGTCCACATCGTGATACGAGCCGAAAGTCAGCGTCGCTTTCACGTCCACTATCGGGTAGCCGGCAATCACGCCGGTATTGAGCGCTTCGCGAATCCCCTTCTCCACCGACGGGATATATTCGCGCGGCACCACGCCGCCTTTGGTGGCGTCCTCGAAGCGAAAGCCGCTGCCTGGCTCCTGCGGCTCCAGCGTCAGCACCACATGGCCGTACTGACCTTTACCGCCCGACTGGCGCACAAATTTTCCTTCCACGTCGCGCGCCGCTTTGCGCAGCGTTTCGCGATAGGTCACCTGCGGTCGGCCAATATTAGCCTCAACGCCGAACTCCCGTTTCAGGCGATCGACGATGATCTCCAGGTGCAGTTCACCCATACCTGAAATGATCGCCTGCCCGGACTCTTCGTCGGTGTGCAGGCGGAACGAGGGATCCTCTGCCGCCAGCCGTTGCAATGCCAGACTCATCTTCTCCTGATCGCCTTTGGTTTTCGGTTCAATCGACAGCGAGATCACCGGCTCCGGAAACTCCATACGCTCAAGGGTAATGATGGCATTGGGATCGCACAGCGTTTCGCCCGTAGTAACCTCTTTCAGTCCGACGCAGGCGGCAATGTCGCCGGCGCGGATCTCCTCGATCTCATGACGCGCGTTAGCGTGCATCTGCACGATGCGGCCGATGCGCTCTTTCTTGCCCTTCACCGCATTCCAGACGCTGTCGCCTTTACGCAGCACGCCGGAATAGACGCGAACAAAGGTCAGCTGGCCGACAAAGGGATCGCTCATCAGCTTAAACGCCAGCGCCGAGAAGGGTTCGTCATCGCCCGGATGGCGCTCCGCCTCGTTCCCCTCTTCATCCACGCCTTTGATCGCCGGAATATCGGCGGGCGACGGCATCAGCTCAATCACCGCATCCAGCATGCGCTGTACCCCTTTATTCTTGAAGGCGCTGCCGCACAGCATCGGCTGGATCTCGTTGCGCAGCGTGCGCTGGCGCAGCCCGGCGATAATCTGGTCATGGTCCAGATCGCCGCTCTCCAGCCAGGCTTCCATCAGCTCATCGTTCGCCTCGGCCGCCGCCGACACCATTTTTTCGCGCCAGACCGCCGCCTCCTCCAGCAGCTCGGCCGGAATCGGCGCGTAGCTGAAAGTCATGCCCTGCGACGCCTCGTCCCAGTAGATCGCCTGCATTTTCAGCAGGTCCACTACGCCGCTAAAGCGCTCTTCCGCGCCAACAGGAATGACGATCGGCACCGGACTGGCGCCAAGCCGGTCTTTCATCATCTGCACCACGCGGAAGAAGTCCGCGCCCTGACGGTCCATTTTGTTCACGAACGCCAGGCGCGGAACATGGTATTTATTCGCCTGACGCCACACCGTTTCCGACTGGGGCTGCACGCCGCCAACGGCGTCATACACCATCACCGCGCCGTCCAGCACGCGCATGGAGCGCTCAACTTCAATGGTAAAATCGACGTGACCGGGGGTGTCGATAATATTGATGCGGTGCGGTGAGAAGGCGTTGTCCATGCCGGGCCAGAAACAGCTGACCGCGGCTGACGTAATAGTGATGCCGCGCTCCTGCTCCTGCGCCATCCAGTCGGTCGTTGCAGCGCCATCGTGCACTTCTCCCAGCTTATGGCTCATTCCGGTATAAAACAGGATGCGCTCGGTTGTGGTCGTTTTACCGGCATCAATGTGCGCGGAGATGCCGATGTTGCGGTAACGCTCAACGGGAAGTGTTCGGGGCATGATGCGTCCTTAGTCGGTTGACTGTCGGTGCGGCGCGCAGGATTGCGCGCCATCGCTAAGCAGCTTAGGCCAACTGTACGAGTAAATGCGAACAGTTTGAGCTATAATTGCGCAATCCTTAGATCGTAGAACAGGAATTTCATGCTGGAAAATCATCCGCAGCCGCACGACATCCAACTGGAACAGGTGCTGTTTGCGCTGGGCAATCCCGTTCGCCTTGCGGTGTTGCAGTCACTGGCGCAGCACGGCGAACAGAGCTGCAATGCGCTACGCGGCGACATCGCGAAATCGACCATGACGCATCACTGGCGCGTACTGCGCGACAGCGGCATTATCTGGCAGCGTCCCGTCGGGCGGGAAAATCTGATTTCGCTACGCCGCGACTGTCTGGAACAGCGCTTTCCCGGCCTGCTGGCTGCGCTGCTGGCTGCGCTGGCGCGCGGCTGAACAACGCAGCGCTGGCAACCGCCGCCGCCAGGTTTTAAGGTAAGACTCTCAACTGATAACGGAAAAATCGATTATGCGCATTCTTATCGTAGGTGCCGGCGCGACCGGCGGCTATTTCGGCGCGCGCCTGGCGCAGGCCGGGCGTGACGTCACATTCCTGGTGCGCGAGCGCCGTTTCCAGCAGCTCCAGAAGACCGGGCTGGTGCTGCGAACCCCACAGGGCGTGGAAAAGCTACAGCCTCAGCTGGCGCAGGCAGGATCGCTGAGCGGCGTTTACGATCTCATCATCCTGACGGTGAAGAGCTTTGGTCTGGCGCAGGCGATAGAGGATATTGCGCCTGCCGTTGGCGAGCAGACGCTGATCATGCCGATCCTCAACGGCATGCGCCATTTCGATACGCTGCGCGATCGCTTCGGCGATAAGGTTATTGGCGGGCTGGTAAAGATTAACGCCACACTGGGAGAGCAAGGCGAAGTGGTGCAGATGACCGCGCTGCATCAGATCTATTACGGCGCGCTCGACGGCCATAACGATGCGCGTTTGCAGCGCGTGGATGAGGCGCTGCGCGCCGCCAGCGTGGAGACCTTTTTCACCGATAACATCATCGGCGAACTCTGGGAGAAGTGGCTGCTGCTCAGCACGCTGGGCGCAGTCTGCTGTCTGGCGCGCGGCGATACGCAGCAGGTTCTTACCGCTGACGGCGGCGAAGCGCTGCTGCGCGCGATTTTCAGCGAAGTGCTGGCGACCATTACCGCCGACGGCTATCAGCCGCGTCCGGCGGTAACGGCGAAAATCTTCGAGCTGCTGAGCAACCCCGCGACGCCGATGACCTCGTCGATGTACCGCGATTTGACCCAGGGTTATGACATCGAGGCCGCTCAGATCATCGGCGACCTGGTGCAGCGCGCCGCGCAAAACGGCGTCAGCGTACCGCTGCTAAATGCGGTGAATGTGAATTTGCAGGTCTATCTGAAGACGCGTTAACTATCGCTTCGCTGCCAGCCGCGCCTGGACGGCGGGCAGCGCCGCCAGACGATGCCAGGCAACGTCAATCTCGCCAGGCATCTCAACCTCATCAAAGAAACCTGCGCCGCGCGGCCCGTAGCCTTTTTCATCGTTGCGCAGGCGCTGCACCTCACCCATCAACAGCTGGACAAAGCGCTCCATTGACCATAACCCCTGCGGCGGCGCGCCGGTAATACGCACCATGCCGGAGTCCAGCGCCAGCACGGGCGTAAAGACCGGCCAGTTGATAAACACCGGCGCATCGTCGCGGTCGCGCCACTGCCAGCGAAAGGTGGCATCCGTCCGCCGCTGGAGCAGCGGGTCCTGAATCAGCACCACCCGCTGCGGTCTAATCCCCTGCGCGTCCAGCAGACGCTGACTAAAGGCGGCGTTCTCGCCGGAATTGCGCGACTCCCCTTCCAGCAGCAGCAGATCGTCGGCGATGCCGCCAAACAGGCGAGCGATGTCGGCCAGCATCTGCGCCTCGCTTTTGCCGCGCGTGTCGATGTCACGGTAGAGCGGATGCAGCGCCATCGCCTGCGCCAGCGCGCCGGTGGCATGACCAATACCGCCGCTGAGCAGCAAAGGAAGCGAAAACCGTTTTGCCAGCGCCACCGCGCCTTCAATATTCGGCAGCACCGCATGCCCGGCCAGTATCGCCATATCGGCTTCCATGTCGCCTGCGACAGGCATATCGTCCAGCGCCAGCCAGGCGGCGATAAGATTGAGATCCTGAATAGCCTGTTGGGTAAGCTGCATGTCTCCTCCGGTCGGTTGGCGCGCAGGCGTTGCGGAACGTCCTGTCGCGACGAAAATTTTGCTACACTGCCCGCCTCTGTCCTGTGGAGAAATCAATGACTTCCCGCGCCATTACGCTTGACGACGTCGCCCGCCTTGCCGGCGTCTCCTATCAGACTGTTTCCCGCGTGCTGAATCATTCGCCGCAGGTGTCGCCGCGCACGCGCGCGAAAGTGGAAGCGGCCATGCAGCAGCTCAACTATGTGCCAAACCGCGTGGCGCAGCAACTGGCGGGCAAGACGACGCGCACCCTTGGGCTGGCGACCAGCGATCTGGCGCTGATGGCGCCGGCGCAGATCGCCTCGGCGGTGCAGCAGCGCGCCAGCCGCGCCGGTTACCATCTGGTAATTGCGATGCGCAGCCATCACAGCGTCGCCGATACCGTGAATGAACTGCTGGCGCAGCGCGTGGATGCGCTGATGATCAACCTGCCGCTCGCCGCCAGCGAAGCGGAGCAGATCCAGACGCTGTGCGGCAGCAAGCCGGTTATTTTTATGGACGTTGAGCCTGAGGCGAAGGTAGCGCAGTGCCAGTATTCCAATGCGTGCGGCGCGCGAGCGGCGGTTGAGCATCTGGTTGCGCTGGGGCATCGCCAGATTGGCCTGCTGAACGGGCCGCCGCAGGCCATCTCCGCACAGCGCCGCGAGGCCGCATGGCGCGAGGCGCTGGCGGCGCATCAGCTAACGCCGTTTTGCGTGTTGCAGGGCGACTGGAGCGCGCAGTCTGGCTACCAGGCGCTGCTGCGACAGCTGCCGGACCGCCTGCCGCAGGCGCTGCTGGTGGCCAACGATCAGATGGCGCTGGGGGCGATGCGCGCGCTGCATCAGCATGGCGTGGCGATTCCGGCGCAGATTTCCGTCACGGGTTACGACGATACCGCGGAAAGCGCCTGGTATCAGCCGCCGCTGACTACGGTGCGTCAGGACCTGCACGCGCTGGGCGAACAGAGCGTTGAGATGTTGCTGGCGCAGCTGGATGGCCGCGCGCCGCCGACGCGATCGCTGGAGCCGGAACTGGTGCTGCGCGAAACCACCGCCGCGCCGGGCGGCGAGGCGCTGGATTTAGACGCGCTGGCGCAGCAGCTTCAGCAGATTGCGCGCCAGCTGCAAAACCGCTGAGGTTATTGCAGGCAAAAAAAACCCACGCTCCGGCGTGGGTTTCGGCACTCTGACGCGCATTTACTGCGCTTTCGGTTCGCCCAGCGATTTCAGCTTTTTCGACAGGTCGCGGCGCTCTTTCGACAGATCGGCATTTTTGATGATGTACTCATCTACGCGATCTTCGTAGTCAGAACGCATAGAGGCGATAATTTCCTGAATCGCTTCAATGCTCATGCCGGGCTTGATGTACTCGCTCAGGTTGTCCAGCAACAGGACACGCTTCTGGTTATCACGGATTTTCTTTTCATTATCAGTGATTTCACGTTGCAGTTTGTTTTTACGACGGAACATACGCACAAACTCCAGTACGTCCTGAAATGATTGCTTGGCATTTTCCATGGTGGCACCTTTTATTGGGCCTGCTTACGCAGGGAGTAGAGTCATAACCTTCAGCTTAGCGGTTCGCCAGCCGGGGCGACAATTGTCGCCGCTAAAATCGGACTGGCGCTTATCTTAGCGCAAAGAATACGCCTTTCGCATTAAGTCATTGTCCCTGGTGATTATTTGCGCAGCGCGAGACGCAGCAGATCGGTCATACGCTCCAGCTGCTTCGCCAGCTCCAGGCTTAGCCAGACATAGCCGTAAATCGGCGTCTCTTCCAGCCGCTCGCTGCCGGCTTCGGCGATAAGCTGCTTCAGCTCGCGCGTAATCTCCGTCAGTTCATGGCTGTTGGCGACGACCTCCTCGGTTTCACCGCGCAGCGCCAGCACAGACAGCGCGCGCATCGTTTTTTCCGTCATCTGCTGGGTGCGGCGCAGCGTCGGCGCGTTGAGCATGATCAGATGACTTTCGCGCGAGGCCCACCAGGCTTCGATCTGCATCTCTACGGTATTCACCATATTCCGGTTGATGGTCTGAATCGCCTCAAACACCGATTTGGGAATACGCGTCTCTTTACTGGCCGGCACCAGCAGCGCGCGCATTTTCACTACGCTGGTGAGCAGCTTGCCCAGCGGCTTCTTCAGGCGCGGCTTGTCAATCAGGTTCGGCGAGAAACCGGCGTGGTAAATTTTGGCGATTTCCGCCAGCGAGTCGGACAGCTGGATGCGCCAGTGGGTGTAGGCGCGCTGCGCCCAGATTGCGCTGAACAGCAGCGCCAGCAGCGAGCCGAGGATCACATCGCCGCCGCGCCACAACGCCACGGTGAAGTCGCCTGCGGGCGCGCCCACCACCACGCTGAGCGTGATGCCGATCAGCAGCGCCATATAGGGATGTTTCCCCAGCGTCAGATAGCCGCACACCATCATGACGACGCCGCACCAGGCGAGCATCACCGGCAGCGACATCAGCTCCAGCTTCAGGGCGATCAGACCCGATATGGAACCGGCGAAGGTGCCGCAGATGCGCTGAATGGCGCGCGGGAAAACATTCCCCCATGTGGAGATCGGCCCCATCACCACCACCAGCGTAATCAGCGGCCAGGTGCCCTCTGGAATACCGGTAAATCGTACCAGTAAAAAGGTGAGTAAAAAGGCAATGGCAATGCGCACGCCATGCACGCTGCGGTAGTGGCGATAGAACCAAAATTCTATGTTCGATATGGGCTTATCTGGGCGCAAAGTGGCTTTCCGGCTAAGGATTATAAAGTGCGTTATAGTATCCCATGACGTTGCTAAGGCTTAATGACGCTTCTACATTTCAAGGCAGTTTTGACACATCCTTACAATTATCAACATTAGATCTACGCCCGCATAAATTTATTAAAACAGCCCTATAACTGTTTCTTCCATATTCGTTTATTTGATAACAGAATTAAGAGAGCGCCATGAAAAAAAAGCCAAAACGCTGCCGGGCGTCACGCGACGACAGCCGTTGAGCAGGTAGACGCTCGGCGTCACCGCCGCCGTCTCTCTGAAAGGAGCGCCGCGCGCCCCACGGCCCCCCGCCATGCCGTTGTTTGCCGGAGTCCTGATAACGCGCAGATCGCCGCCGTGCTCGCCTGTGTGCGTAACAGCTGGGGCAATGCCGCCGCGCCGGTTTCAGCCAGCGAAGTTAAACAGGTCAAAGAGGAGCTGAAGGCACGCAGCAGGCGGCAGGGAGGCCGCCTGCTGTGAGTCAAAACGTCTGTTTCAGATAGTCCTGAATACGCGTAATGACGCCCGCTTTTTCCACCGCTTTCAACGCCACCAGCGGATAGCTTGCCAGCTGTTTCTCTTTGTCGAAGACCTGAATTTCCCCGATGGTTTCGTTGGCTTTCAACGGCGCCTCAAGATCCTTTCGGTTGATCACATATTTGGCCTTCACGCTCTGGATCTCGCTGCGCGGCAGCGACAGGTAGACGTCGTTTGCGGTGCCGACCGCCACGCTGTGCGGATTGCCGTACCAGACAGTTTCGCTGCCGATCGCTTTTCCGGCGTGGAACAGCTGCACGGTATCAAAGGTATTCTGACCCCACACCAGCAGCTTGCGCGCCTGCTCTTCGCGCCCTTTCGGGCTTTTGCCGCCCATCACCACGGCGATCAGCCGGTGCTGGCCGACGACGTTCGACGCGATGATATTAAAGCCCGCCGTTTCGGTATGGCCGGTTTTCAGGCCATCGACGTGCAGGCTGTTATCCCACAGCAGGCCGTTACGGTTGTTCTGGGTAATGCCGTTCCAGGTGAGGGTTTTCTCGCTGTACATGGCGTAGAAGTCAGGTTCGCCGCTGATGATGGCGCGCGACAGCTTCGCCATATCCAGCGCGGAAGAGAACTGGCCTGGCGCGTCGAGACCGTGCACGGTTTCAAAATGGGTGTTGGTCAGCCCCAGCTTCTGCACGTACTGGTTCATCATATTGACGAAGTTCTGCTGGCTGCCCGCCACGTAATCGGCCAGCGCCACGCAGGCGTCGTTGCCGGAATCGATAATCACGCCGCGGCTGAGATCGCGCACTGTGATCTTATCGCCAGGCTTAATAAACATCAGCGAGGAGCCTTTAAACACCGGATTGCCCGCGGCCCAGGCGTCTTTGCCGACCGGCACCACATCGTCGCGGGTAATCTTTTTGGCGTCGATGGCGCGGTCTACCACGTAGCCGGTCATCAGCTTGGTCAGGCTGGCCGGATTGCGGCGTTCGTCTGGATTGCCCGCCGTCAGCACCTGCCCTGTGGTGGCATCCATCAGCACCCATGAAGCGGCGTCAATCGTCGGCGGCGTCAGGGAAAACGGCATATCGTCGGCATGAGCCAGCGAAGCCAAAAGTAAAGTTCCAGTCAGAGTAATCAACAGACGCCTTTTCAACACTTCATCCTCAGGGTTACGGGAAAACAGGCGGCTCGTTTTACGGCAAAAGGCATAAACAGGTTTGATAAAATTGAAAATAAGTGTGATCGCCTGTGGTGCGACTCGCAGAATGCTTTCGCTTTGCTTTCCCTTACCTCTCCAGACAGCACACTCTGACCAGGCAATCTGTCGGTTCATCTCAACGGGCCAGGCTCATACAAATTGAAATCGTGGTTATAGTGGGTATAAAATAAGCCAGCAATGGCACAGGAGGTGCTTTTGAGTAGCAAAGAAATGATGAGGCTTCTGAGGGAACATGGCTGGATGCTGGTTCGCGTGCGCGGTAGCCATCACGTATTCGTAAAGCCGGGTAAGCCCTGGCACATTACGCTGCCTCACCCGGAGAAGGATTTAGCTGCCGGCACGCTAAAAAAAATCATCAAAATGATGGAATAGCTCAGGCAGGCGAGCGGCTTTTTAGCCCCGGACTCGCTGTCTGAATGGCAACAAGGAGATGACAATGAGATTCCCCGTTTATCTGCATAAAACTGATTCTGAAAGCTATTCGGGCTTTGCGCCTGATATAGACGGCTGCTTCTTTGCCGGAACAACGGTCGATGACACCCTGCTGGATGCGGCGCAGGCCATGCATGTGCATTTTGAAGCTCTGGCAGAGCGCGATATGGCTGTGCCGGAAACAAAAGGCATTGAGTTTTATCTTCAGCACCCGGAGTGCCAGGGAGGTATCTGGGCCTTTGTTGACATTGATGTCAGCAAATATGACGGCAAGGCGGTAAAGCTGAACATTACGCTGCCGCAGCACCTGCTCACGCGTATTGACCGCTTTGTGGAATCGCATAACGAGTTTGGTTCCAGAAGTGGCTTTTTAGCCGAACTGGCGCGTCGTGAACTGGCGAAGGCCTGAGCCGTCTCGCGCGGCGCGGCTTTCACTATTGCGGCCCGTCCGGCGCGGTTGTGGCTGACGTCGCAAGCGACTATGCTGTGCATTGTTTTCCCAGTACAGGATATGCTCGTGCCCGCCTCTGAACGCACCTTTCTGTTTCACGATTATGAAACCTTCGGTAAAAGCCCGTCGCTGGATCGTCCGGCGCAGTTTGCCGCGCTGCGCACCGACAGCGACTTTAACCCGGTCGGCGATCCGCAGATTTTTTACTGCCGCCCCGCCGATGATTACCTGCCACAGCCGGAAGCGGTGATGATCACCGGTATTACACCGCAGGTGGCGCGCGCGCGCGGCGTGTCCGAAGCAGAGTTTGCCGCCCGCATTTACGCGCTGTTTACCGAAGAACAGACCTGCGTAGTGGGCTACAACAATGTGCGCTTTGATGACGAAGTCACGCGCAACATCTTTTACCGCAACTTTTACGATCCCTATGGCTGGAGCTGGCAAAACGGCAATTCGCGCTGGGATCTGCTGGACGTAATGCGCGCCTGCTACGCGCTGCGTCCCGATGGCATCGTCTGGCCGGAAAATGAAGACGGCTTCCCCAGCTTTAAGCTGGAACAGCTGACCAAAGCCAACGGGGTGGCGCACGAGAACGCCCACGACGCGATGTCTGACGTTTATGCCACGCTGGCTATGGCGAAGCTGGTCAAAGAGAAGCAGCCGAAGCTGTTTGAGTTCCTGTTTACTCATCGCAACAAAAATAAGCTGATGACGCTTATCGATATCCCGCAGATGAAACCGCTGGTGCACGTTTCCGGCATGTTTGGCGCCGCGCGAGGCAATACCAGCTGGGTGGTGCCGCTGGCCTGGCATCCGGACAACCGCAACGCGCTGATCGTCGCGGATCTGGCCGGTGATATGGCGCCGCTGCTGGCGCTGGATGCCGATGCGCTGCGCGAGCGCCTCTACACGCGCAAAAGCGAGCTGGGCGATGAATCATCCGTGCCGATCAAGCTGGTGCATATCAATAAGTGCCCGGTGCTGGCGCCAGCCAACACGCTGCGTCCTGAAGATGCGGCGCGGCTGGGCATCGATCGCGACGCCTGCCTGGCTAATCTGACGCTGCTGCGTCAGCATACCGAGGTGCGGGAGAAGGTCGTTACGCTGTTTGCCGAGGCGGAGCCATTTACGCCATCAGAGGATGTTGATGCGCAGCTTTACGACGGTTTCTTTAGCGACGCCGATCGCGCGGGCATGAATATTCTGCGTCAGACCGCGCCCGCTAATCTTCCCGCTATGGATCTCTCTTTTCAGGATGCGCGCGTACAGAAGCTGCTGTTTCGCTACCGCGCGCGCAACTTCCCCGGCACGCTGGATGATGCGGAGCAGCAGCGCTGGCTACAGCACCGCCGCGAAGCGCTGAATCAGGAGCGCGTGCAGGCGTTTTTGCTGGAGCTGGAGTCGCTGGCGAGCCTGCACGAGGATAATGCGGAGAAGATGGCGCAGCTAAAAGCGCTCTATCTCTATGCGCAGGAGCTGGTGTCGTAACGCGCAGTCTGATGCTTTTTTGCGCTTCCCTTGCGCCTGAAACAGGCGCTAAAATCGGGCAAGGATGCCTGACCTGCCGCAAAGAAAGGAGATCGCTATGTGGCCCGATACTATTTCAAACCGTGCAAAATACATCATTAGCTTCTTAACGCCCCTTCTCGCTATTTACCTGTTAAACCACTCTTCGCTTCCGCTACGATGTGTTCACACCTCTCCGGCAAACGCTGCCGTTTATTTACTGACAATCTTTGGCGCGCGTGAGTTTCTGCTGATGCTCTATCGCCTTGTCTGCGGGGATCGGAACAGTCATTCGGAAGAAAAAACAGCACGCAAGGATGGCGAGTCAGACGAGCCACCTCTCCCCTGAGCCTCATGGGAGAGGTGAAAATGACGCGGTTACACCAGCGCCCACACCAGCCAGGTCAGCGCAAAGCCGGTCAGCCCCATCAGGGTAGTCAGCACCGTCCAGGTTTTCAGTCCATCGGCCACCGACAGGCCGAGATAGCGGGTCACCACCCAGAAGCCCGCATCATTGACGTGCGACAGGCCCAGACCGCCGAAACAGGCCGCCAGCGTCACCAGTACGCGCTCCATATCGTTTACGCCGCTGACCGCTGAGGTCAGCAGGCCGCTGGTGGTCAGGATAGCCACCGTGGCCGATCCCTGCGACGCGCGCAGCGCCAGCGACAGAATAAAGGCCGCCGGCACCAGCGGCAGATGCAGCGTCTCCAGCGTCAGCGCCAGCGCTTTGCCCACGCCGGACTCCACCAGCACTTTGCCAAATGCGCCGCCGGCTCCCGCCACCAGGATCACGCTTGCCGATCCCGGAATGGCGCGGCCGGTCAGATCTTCCAGCTTGTCCTTGCTCCAGCCGCGACGCACGCCGAGCAGCCAGGCCGCCAGCGCCAGCGCAATCAGCAGCGCAATCGGCGGCGTGCCGATGACCGTCATCACTTTACCCGCCAGGCTCTCCGCCGCCAGCAGCGAGTGAGAGAGCGTGCCCAGCACGATCAGCAGAATCGGCACCACGATCAGGCCCGCAATGGTCAGCGCGCCCGGCGGCGCCGGTTCATTTTTCTTCTCCGCCCCTTCCGGTTTCGCCATTTGCAGCTGCTCCAGCACCTCCAGCGACAGATGGTAGTGGCGACGATTCATCGATTTAGCGACGTAATAGCCCACCATGCCTACCGGAATTGAGATGGCAATGCCGAGCATCATCAGCCAGCCCATATCGGTGTGCAGAATCCCCGCCGCCGCGGCCGCGCCGGGATGGGTCGGCAGCGCAACGTGAACGGTAAGCATCACGCCCGCCATTGGCAGGCCAAACTTCAGCGGAGAGACGCGCGCCACCTTGGTGAAGCCGTAAATCAGCGGAATAACGATGATAAAGCCCACCTCAAAGAACACCGGAATGCCGAGGATAAAGGCGGCCATAGTCAACGCGGCTACGGTGCGTTTGACGCCGAGGCTTTTACTGAAGCGCTGAGCCAGCGACTCGGCGCCGCCCGACGCTTCGATAACTGCGCCCAGCATCGCGCCAAGCACGATGATAATCGCGATATGGCCGAGCAGCCCGCCCATGCCGCTCATGATGGTTTCCATAATTTTTTCAGCCGGAATGCCCGTCGCGATGGCGACCAGCAGGCTGACAATCAGCAGGGCAACAAAGGGATGAACTTTGGCTTTAATGACCAGCAGCAGCAGTATAACGATGCTGGCGGTCGCAATGGCTAACAGCAGTGCGGTGGACATGGTAAACCTCAGGTAGCGTTATCTTTATATGAATAATGAGTACAGTGATGCCTGGCCCAGGTGCAGGATGTAAAACGGCCGAAGCCGTACCGGCGTCGCAGCGCCGGTGGTGTTCAGGGTATTTTCAGGATTTTTTTGCCCAGGGCGCGAACCAGCCGAGGCCGTCCAGGGTATTGCCGCGCGGAAGATATTCGCAGCCGATCCAGCCGTCATAGCCCACGTCATCCAGCAGAGCAAAGATCCACGGATAGTTGATCTCGCCTTCGTCCGGCTCATGGCGATCCGGCGCGGAGGCGATCTGGATATGGCGGTAGCGGCCAGCGTTCTCGCGGATCAGGCGGCTGAGATTGCCGTCGACCAGCTGCGCATGGAACAGATCGAGCTGGGTAAAGACGTTGGGCCGATCGATACGCGCCGCCATCTCCAGCGTCTGATACTGGCTGGCGTAGAGATAGTCTGGTTTGGTCACCGGATTGAGCGCCTCCAGCAGCAGGTTGATGCCGTGCGGCGCGAAGCGCTCTGACGCATAGCGCATATTGCGCACGAAGGTATCGACATACGCCTGATGATCGGCGGCTGGCGGCACCGTGGCGGCCATGATATGCACCTGCGGCACCTCCAGCGCCAGCGCGTACTCCAGCGCGCGATCGATGTCGGCGCGCGCCTCTGCTTCACGGCCCGGAATGGCCGACACGCCCCACTCGCCCGCCGCTACGTTGCCCGGCGCGGTGTTGAACAGCACCAGCTTCAGGTTGTTCTCATCGAGCAACTGCTTCAGCTGCGCCGCCGGGTAGTCATAGGGGAAAAGGAACTCGACCGCCGTAAAACCGGCCTGCGCCGCCGCAGCGAAGCGCTCGGTAAAGGGCACCTCGTTGAACAGGGTAGATAAATTGGCTGCAAACTTTGGCATTATCGGCTCCTTAACTCCGCGACTTCGCTGTCGCTGAGATAGCGAATGGCGCGGTCGCCCAGGGTAAACATCAGGCGAGCCGTCTCTTCCAGCTCTTCCGTATTGTCTGCGGCTTCGCGCAGCGATTTTCCCACCACCACCGGGCCGTGGTTCGCCAGCAGGAAGGCGCGGTACTGCCCCGCCAGCCGGGACAGATCCTCGGCTAAACGCGCGTCGCCCGGCTTGTAGTAAGGCACCACTGGCACATCGCCAACGCGCATCACCACATAAGGCGTGAAGGGACGGATGCAGTTCTGCGTATCCAGCCCTTCCAGACAGGAGAGCGCCGTCAGATAGTGGCTGTGCAGATGCACCACCGCTTTGCAGTCGGGATCGTTCGCGTAAAGCGCGCGGTGAAAGGCGATCTCTTTCGACGGTTTGTCGCCAGAGAGCCACTCTCCTTCCAGCGTCACCTTTGACAGACGATCCGCATCCAGCTCGCCAAGGCAGGATCCGGTCGGCGTTGCCAGCAGATTGCCATCCTCCAGCAGCAGCGACAGGTTGCCTGCGGAGCCGGTGGCGTAGCCACGGGCAAAGAACGAGGCGCCCAGCTTCACCATCTCTTCACGGGCCTGTTGTTCAGTCATATGCAAACTCCGTTTGTGCGCGGCGGAAAAAGTGTTCGTCGCCAAAGTTGCCGGACTTCAGCGCCAGCGACAGCGGCTGATGGATGTCGCGTACCCAGGGGACGCCTGGCGAGATGGCGGGTCCGATATGGAACGCCGTCACGCCAAGGCTCTGCGCCACCACGCCGGAGGTTTCGCCGCCTGCCACGATAAACCGCTGCCAGCCGCGCGCCTTCAGCTCACGGGTGACCGCGGCGAAAAGCTGCTCGACCGCCTCGCTGCTGCGCTGCGCGCCATACTGCTGCTGAATGGCGCTCAGCTGTTGCGCGTCGGCGGTGGCGTACAGCAGCGGCGCGAGAGACTGCCCGCTGTGCGCGGCCACCCAGTCGCACAGTTCCTGCGCATAGGCCTCGGCGTTGTCGAGACAGCGCGTCACCTCCACCTCATGGGAAGGCGCCTGCTGGCGATAGGCGCTGACTTGCCGGTTAGTCATCTGCGAGCAGGAGCCGGACATCACCACGGCGCGCTGGCCCTGCGGACGACCTGCGGACTCCGCTTCGGCGCGCTCGCTGCCGCCTGTCGCCCACTGGCGCGCCAGGCCAATCGCCAGCCCCGATCCGCCCGTGACCAGACGCCTGTCGCGCAGCGCTTCGCCCAGCGTCAGCAAGTGCTGTTCGTTCAGCGTATCCAGCACGACATAGTTAATGCCCTGCGCTTTCAGCGCGTTCAGTCTGCTCTCTACCGCCTGCGCGCCCTGGTCCAGCAGCGGCGCGGCAATCAGTCCGGCTTTGCCGGCCGACTGGCGTTCCATCAGGCGCAGCAGGTTGCTGTCGGTCATCGGCGTCACAGGATGGTGACGCATGCCGGAGTCGCTCAGCAGCTGTTCACCCACAAACAAGTGCCCCAGATAGACGGTGCGCCCGTTAACCGGCAGCGCCGGACAAATTACCGTCTGGGTTTCGCCCAGCGCGGCCAGCAGCGCGTCCGTCACCGGGCCGATGTTGCCCTGTTCGGTGCTGTCAAAGGTAGAGCAGTATTTGAAGTAGAAGCGATCGCAGCCCTGCTCCTGAAGCCAGCGCAGCGCGGCCAGCGACTGAGCCACCGCCTGCTCTGCCGGGCAGGAGCGCGACTTAAGACTGATCACGATCGCCTGCGCAGAGAGCGTTTCATGCTGCTGCGGCACGCCGTTAAACTGAATGGTCGGCAGCCCGTTCTGCACCAGAAAACTGGCGATGTCGGTCGCGCCGGTAAAATCGTCGGCGATAATGCCCAAACGCGTCATGTTCACTCCTTACCCTGCGGCAGCTCGATGCCGCTGAAGATTTTGATCACCGCGCTGTCGTCTTCGCGGCCATAACCGGCGTTGCTGGCTTCGGTGAACATATTGAGTGCCGTAGAGGCGAGCGGCAGCGGAAAGCGCAGCGATTTCGCGGTGTCCGCCACCAGCGTGAGATCCTTGACGAAAATATCGACGGCGGATTTGGGACTGTAATCGCCGTCTACGACGTGACGCATACGGTTTTCAAACATCCACGAGTTACCCGCCGCGTTGGTGACCACGTCATACATGGTGTCGAGCGGTATACCCGCACGCGCCGCCAGCGCCATCGCTTCCGCCCCTACGGCAATGTGCACGCCCGCCAGCAGCTGATGAATGATTTTCACGGTAGAGCCAAGGCCGATCTCGCTGCCTACGCGGTAGACTTTGGCCGCGACCGCATCCAGCACCGGCTGTAAGCGTGCAAACGCCGCCTCGCCGCCGGACGCCATCACTGTCATCTCGCCGGTCGCCGCTTTCGCCGCGCCGCCGGAAACCGGCGCGTCCAGCATCAGCAGCTGGTGCTGCGCCAGCTGCTGCTCAATCTGCTGCGCGTCCTGCGCGGAGATGGTCGATGAGACCATCACCACGGTGCCCGGCTTCAGCTTTGGGGCCAGCCCGTTGTCGCCAAACAGAATGCCTTTGACCTGCGCGGCGTTAACCACCAGCAGCAGCACCGCTTCCAGCTGGTCGACAAAGCTATCCGCGGAGGTTTGCGCATCGCGCGCGCCGGCCTGGCGCAGCGTCTCCAGCGCGGCGGGATTGAGATCCACGCCCCAGGTGTTTAGTCCGGCGCGAATACAGGACATCGCCGCGCCCATCCCCATTGAACCCAGACCGATGACACAGACATTTGAGAGTGGCACTGTAAGCCTCCGCTGTTAATTTAAGTGATTATTTGTTGATTGTTGTTAATTCTGGCAGGAACGCTGACGGATAAACGTGCTGTATCTCACATATTTTCACTAACCGGATTAACAGAGAACATTTCTTAACATGACGTGTATCCAAATGATTTTTAATTAATTTATAAAAAATACCCCGCTAATTAGCCGCAAATTTTTTTATTAGACTGGCGGAATAAATTGGTTAGAATGTGAAAAATTGATAAGCACGGAGAGCAGAACATGATCCCGGTTGAACGACATCAACAGATTCTGGCGCTGGTAAGCGAGCGCGGCGTGGTGAGTATTGCTGAGCTGACGGAGCGGCTGGGCGTCTCGCATATGACCATTCGGCGCGACGTGCAGAAGCTGGAGGAGCAAGGCGCGGTTCTGTCGGTATCCGGCGGCGTGCGTTCCGCCGATCGGCTGGCGGCGGAGCCGTCCCATCAGACCAAAACGGCGCTGTTTAACGAAGAAAAAAATGCCATTGGCCGCTATGCCGCCCAGCATATTCCGCGCAACAGCTGTATCTATCTCGATGCGGGGACCACCACCCTGGCGCTGGCGCGCGAGCTGCTGAACCGCGAAGATCTGCTGGTGGTGACCAATGACTTTATGGTGGCGAATTTGCTGATGGAAGCCAGCGACTGTCGGGTTATCCATACCGGCGGCACAGTCTGCCGCGAAAACCGCTCCTGCGTGGGGGAAAGCGCCGCGCGCAGTCTGCGCCATCTGGCTATCGACATCGCCTTTATCTCCGCCTCCTGCTGGGGACCCCGCGGGCTGTTTACGCCCGATGAGGATAAAGTCACGGTGAAGCAAACGGTCAGCGACGTCAGCAGCAAGCGCGTACTGCTTAGCGACAGCTCTAAATACAACAAGATCGCGACCTTCCTGGCGCTGCCGCTGCGCTGTTTTGACAGCATTATCACCGATTCACAGCTCAGCGCCGCCGGACGCAGCGCGCTGGGCGAAGGCAGCTGGGAGCTGGTGCTGGCGGAGTAACGGCCGCGCATCAGGCATAAAAAAAGGGTGAGGCTTGCGCCCCACCCTTTTTTCATTGCCAGCGAATCACACTTCTTCGCTGTACTGCGGCACCGGATTACGGAAGCTGCGGGTAACAAACGCGAGGTAGATGATCCCCACGGCGGCCCAAATCAGGCCCAGCACCATCGAGCTTTCTTCCAGGTTAATCCACAGCGCGCCAACCGTCAGCGCGCCAAGCACCGGCAGCACCAGATAGTTGATATGGTCGCGCAGCGTGCGGTTACGCTTTTCGCGGATCCAGAACTGAGCAATCACCGACAGGTTAACGAAGGTAAACGCCACCAGCGCGCCGAAGTTGACCAGCGCGGTCGCCGTCACCAGGTCGAAATGGATCGCCATCAGCGCCACGGCGCCGACCAGCAGCACGTTCAGCGCCGGCGTGCGCCATTTCGGATGGATATAGCCGAAGAAACGCTCCGGGAACACCCCGTCGCGGCCCATTACGTACATCAGTCGCGAAACGCCTGCGTGCGCCGCCATGCCTGACGCCAGTACGGTGACCACAGAGAAGATCAGGATACCGAACTGCAATACATGACCTGCCACGTACAGCATGATTTCAGGCTGTGACGAATCCGGATCTTTAAAGCGCGAAATATCCGGGAAGTAGAGTTGCAGGAAGTACGACGACACGATAAAGATCAGGCCGCCTATCAGCGCCGTCAGGAAAATCGCGCGCGGAATGGTGCGCTCTGCGTCTTTGGTTTCCTCGGAAAGCGAGCTGATGCCGTCAAATCCCAGGAACGAAAAGCACAATATGGTCGCGCCGGTAATCATCGGCACCACATGCGCGTCAGCAGACCAGAACGGCTGGGTGCTGGTGAGCGTACCCGCGCCTTCGCCGTGCGAAACGCCATAGATCACCATGCCGGTAATACCGATCATCACCACAATCTGCAACACCACGATCACGCTGTTGAAGTTTGCTACCGTTTTAATGCCGCGCAGGTTCGACAGCGTCATAAACGCCACCAGCAGCACCACGAAAATCCATGACGGAATGCCGGGGACCAGCGCTTCAAAGTAGTTTTTCGCCAGCAGAATGTTGATCATCGGCATGAACAGGTAGTCCAGCAGCGATGACCAGCCGACCATAAAGCCGACGTGCGGACTGATCGCCTTCTGTGCGTAAGTGTAAGCGGAGCCCGCAGATGGGAAGCGGCGTACCAGCTTACCGTAGCTCACAGCGGTAAACAGAATCGCAATCAGCGCAAAGGCGTAGGCGGTTGCAACGTGACCGCTGGTCAGACCCGACACGATACCGAAAGTATCAAACAGGGTCATCGGCTGCATGTAGGCCAGGCCAATCATGACGACCGGAAGCAGGGTCAGTGTTTTTTTCAGGTGTGCACGCTGCGGTGCTGAGGTATTAAGCGACATGTTTCAGACCTCCCTGCGCTGCAACCTGACTGGATTGCATCACGGGAGTGAGGAAGGTGGCGTTAAGAGCCAGCGCTGCGCCGTAGTCATCACGGAAACGAGTGCCAGCATGGGCTGGCTGAATGAATAACATCCCCATCTTTGAATCCTCAGTTCTTACGCTTACGCGTTTTTTAACGTGTATCTATCCGGGCGCGCCCGGCCTCATGCGAATCGGTTAAGTACATGCAAAAAAAATAACCGAGGCTCTGTTAAGCATCGGTTATATTCGTATTTTTGCAGGCCGCGTATTTTGCCCCAAAAGCGGGCAGAAATACAAGGCCTGCTACCAAAGCCAGCCATTTTTTTTCATGCGTTTTTGAGCATCCAGTCGATCTCCGTGGCGGTCACCAGCCGCTCAAACTGCATCAGTTCGTGACGCTTGCAGCTGTGCCATACCGCGCCGAATTGCTCACCCAGCAATTTTTGCAGCGGATAGCTGTTTTCAAATTCGTACAGCGCATCGCTCTGACGCACCGGCAGCGGAATGCCTTCCGCCTCGTGGCCGTTGCCCTGAACCGGCTGCGGCAGCGGCAGCGCGGTATCCAGACCGTGCAGTATGCCCGCCAGAATAGCCGCCATCACCAGATAGGGGTTGGCGTCGGCGCCCGCCACGCGATACTCCACGCGATGGTTTTCCACGTCGCCGCAGGGAATACGCAGCGCCACGGTGCGGTTATTGTGTCCCCAGGATGCCCGCATGGGCACATAGGCTTCCGGCACAAAACGGCGGTAGGCGTTGACGTTGGGGGCGAGCAGCGCCATTGAGGCGGGCATCAGGTCGAGCATGCCTGCCAGCGCGCGCTTCAGCAGCGGCGAATCGCTGCCGTCATCGGTGGCAAAGGCGTTATGGTCGGCGGCGTCCAGCATACTGATATGCACGTGCATACCGCTGCCGGCGTACTCTTCATAAGGCTTCGCCATAAAGGTCGCGGTCATGCCGTGATTTTCTGCCACCTGTCGGATCAGCCGTTTGAGCTGTACCGCATGGTCGCAGGCGCTCAGGACGTCGCGGGTATGATGCAGGTTGATCTCGAACTGGCCCGGCGAGGCCTCAGCCAGCGCGCCATCGGCGGGAATATGCTGCTGACGCGCCAGCGCGTCTATATCGCGCAGCACATTGCCGAAATGATCGAGGTTATCGACTGAATAGACCTGGCTCTGCATATTGCGTTCGCTGCTGCCCGGCGCGCACGGCGGTTGAATATAGCCTTCAGCGTCGCGCATTTTGTCTACCAGATAGAACTCCAGCTCTACCGCTACCACCGGAAACAGCCCGCGATTGCGCAGTTGCTGCCACAGCCGGTTCAGGACATTTCGGGGTTCAACGTCAAAGGGAGTGCCATCTTGGTTACACATGGTCAACAGGAGTTGCGCGATGCGTTGAGGATCGGAAGCAGAGGGAACTAAGGTGCCAGGAACCGGCATACAGAGGTTGTCAGGTTCGCCGAGAGATTGTCCGAGTCCGGCTTCTTCGACGGTGTTACCGAGAATATCCATAGCGAAAACCGAGGCCGGGAAATAACACCCTTTTTCCAGCTTCGCCAGCGCGGTGACCGGGATGCGCTTACCGCGAAAAACACCATTCAGATCGTTTAATAAAATATCGACATACTGCGTTTCAGGGTGGCGTTCCAGCCAGTTTTTCACTTCTAGCTGGAACGCGCTGGTTCGTCTCTCTTCACTGTGACGCGTGAAGTCTTCCACTTCCACGAGGTTCGTCATATCCCACCCGCCTTCTACCGTTAGTTGGTTTGCGCAATGCTCAAAATAACAGCCACTCCTCTAACATAGCGCCAACACAAAAAGTGTGCAAATGTAACAAATCTGTTTGAGAAACAAACAGCGCATTGCTAGATTGAAAAAATATTGCACAGTTTTACCCTTTACGTGGCCGATCGGTGAATTTTTTGAACAGCGAGTCGAGGCAGACGATGGGCAATATTTTTGACAACCCTTTGATTGGCGTAGTGATGTGCCAGATCGACAACGGCGGCCATCCTACGCAGTCGGTGCATAACAAATATCTGGCGGCGATTGCGCAGGCCGGCGGCGTGCCGCTTGCCCTGCCCCATCAGCTTTGCGCGACGCCTCATCTGCTGGAAAACGCGCTGGCGGTACTCGACGGTATTTTACTGACGGGCAGCCCAAGCAATATTGAACCCTGGCAGTATGGCGAAGCAGGCCAGGAATCTCATGCCGATCCCGGCCGCGACCGGCTGGCGTTCGCCATTATTACCTGGGCCACCAGCCGTAAAATGCCGCTGTTAGGCATCTGTCGCGGCATGCAGGAGCTGGTGGTGGTCAACGGCGGCGCGCTGTGGCGCGATCTCAGTCAGCAAAAAGGCCTGCTGCCCCATCAGGAAGAGGCGTCGCTGCCGCTGAGCCAGCAGTACGCTCCGGCGCACGATGTTTTTCCAGAGGCGGAAGGGCTGCTGGCGACGCTGCTGGGCAGCGATGCGCCGCTGGCGGTGAATTCGCTGCATCACCAGGGCATCCGCGCCCCAGGCCCGCAGCTGCGCATTGAGGCGCGCGCGCCGGATGGTCTGATCGAGGCGGTCAGCCTGCGCCATCATCCGTTTGCTCTCGCGGTGCAGTGGCATCCTGAGTGGCAGCCCGAACACAACGACGCCTCGCGCGCGCTTTTCGCGGGGTTTATTCACGCCGCACAGCACTATCACAAGGAAAAAACACCATGAACGATGCCGCTCTGGCCCCCGGACGACGCTTATCGCAAATCCGGCAAGAGCTGGGATTGTCTCAGCGCCGCGTCGCTGAACTGTCAGGTTTAACCCATAGCGCAATCAGCACCATTGAACAGGATAAGGTCAGCCCGGCGGTCAGCACGCTGCAAAAGCTGTTAAAGGTTTATGGCCTGTCGCTGTCGGAATTTTTTTCCGAGCCGAAACACCACGACGCGCCAAAAGTGATCGTTCGCCCGGAGGATCTGGTGGAGATCGGCAGCCAGGGCGTGTCGCTGAAGCTGGTGGATAACGGTCAGGCGAAGCGATCGCTTGGTATGCTGCTGGAGACCTATCAGCCCGGCGCCAGCACCGGTGAAAAGCTACGCCATCCGGGTGAGGAGACCGGCACGCTGCTGGAGGGCGAAATTACCCTGGTGGTAAACGGACAGAGTTATCACCTTAACGCGGGAGAGAGCTATGTGATCGACACCGGGCTGCCGCACAGCTTTACCAATATGTCGGCGCAGCCCTGCCGCATCATCAGCGCCCATACGCCCGCTAATTTCTGACGGACAGGCATGCAGGAGGTTGTGATGAAACACGTTGAAAGCTACTACGCGGCGACGGCCAACGCCCATGCGCCCTGGCCGACGCTGGAAGAGAGCATCCAGTGCGACGTCTGTATTATCGGCGCTGGCTTCACCGGCCTTTCCGCCGCGCTCTATCTCACCGAAGCGGGCTATGACGTCGTGGTGCTGGAAGCGGCGCGCGTCGGTTTCGGCGCCAGCGGTCGCAACGGCGGCCAGGTAGTGAACTCTTACAGTCGCGACGTGGACGTGATTGAGCAGCGCTACGGCAAAGAGAGCGCGCGCATGCTCGGCAGTATGATGTTCGAAGGGGCGGAGATTATTCGCGACCGCATCGACCGCTATGCCATCGCCTGCGACTACCGCCCCGGCGGCATTTTTGCCGCGCTCAATCCGCGCCAGATGAACCACCTGCGTCATCAGCAGCGGCTGTGGGAAAAATACGGCAATCAGGATCTGGAGCTGTTGGACGAGCGCGGCATCCGGCGGGAAGTGGCCACCGATCGCTATGTCGGCGGCCTGCTGGATCGGCGCGGCGGGCATCTGCACCCGCTGAATCTGGCGCTGGGCGAAGCCGAGGCGATCCGGCGGCATGGCGGCCGCATCTATGAGCGCTCTGCCGCCACGGCGGTCAAATACGGCGCGCCCAATCGGGTGAGCACCGCACAGGGCGAGGTCAGCGCCACCTTTGTGATCTTTGCCGGCAACGCCTACCTGCCCTTGCAGCTGGAACCGCGCCTGGGGCGCAAAAGCATGGCGTGCGGCTCGCAAATCGTCACCAGCGAACCGCTCAGCCGCGACCAGGCGCTGGCGCTACTGCCGAATAACCACTGCGTCGAGGACTGCAACTACCTGCTCGACTACTTTCGGCTGACGGCGGATAACCGCCTGCTGTACGGCGGCGGCGTGGTCTACGGCGCGCGCGAACCTCAGGATATTGACGCCCTGATCCGCCCCAAACTGCTGCGGACCTTTCCCCAGCTACGCGACATCGCCTTCAGCTATCGCTGGAGCGGCAACTTCCTGCTGACGCTCTCCCGCCTGCCGCAGTTTGGCCGACTGGAGCACAACGTCTACTTTATGCAGGGAGACAGCGGCCACGGCGTCACCTGTACCCATCTCGCCGGCAAGCTGATCTGCGAGGCGCTGCGCGGCGACGCCGAGCGTTTCGACGCCTTTGCAAAGCTGCCGCATCTGCCTTTTCCTGGCGGCCGGCGCTTCAAGGTGCCGCTGACCGCCATGGGCGCAGCCTGGTACGCGCTGCGCGACCGGCTCGGCGTCTGACCGGCGCGCTACTCCAGCGGCATCTTTGCCGGATCGTCGTAGCTGTATTCAAATCCCAGCTCGTGGCAAATGCGCGAGCCGTCTACCAGTTTGCCGGTATCGCCGGTTGCTGACGGCAGAAAGGTCGGCGGCGTCAGGCCGAGCTGGCGCGACACGGTGGGATAAAACGCGGCGCGCGACGGATGCGCTGGCGCGCACAGGTTGTAGGTGCGCCCGCCCTTCGGCGTTTGCAGCAGCAGCGTAATCGCGCTGACCACATCATCCAGATGGACCAGATTGACGCCGTGCGATCCGTTGGCCAGCCCGGTTTTGCCCGCCAGAAAACGGCCCGGATGGCGGCTCGGCCCGACCAGCCCCGCCAGACGCAGAATATCGACCTGGGTGCCGGGAAGATCGTGCAGCCAGCTCTCCAGCGCTTGCAGGGTTTTCCCCGCCACGGTTTCCGGCTGTAGCGCGCTGCTTTCTTTGACCACGCCGCTGCCGCCGCCGTAAACCGAGGTCGAACTGGTAAAGATAATGCGCGGCACCCGGTTGGCCAGCGCGCTGTCCACCACGTTCTGCACCGCCTGCCGGTAATTTTCGCCGCCTTCCGCCGTGCGGCTGGCGGGCAAGGTCACCACCAGCGCATCGACCTGAAACAGCCTGTCCAGATCCTCAGCCTCACCTTCCATCTCTGGCGTCAGCTGCAACTGCACCGCGTCGATACCGCAGCGTCGCGCCGCCTCAACGCCGTCTGGCGTGGTCTTGCTGCCCGTCACCTGCCAGCCCCGCGCGGTTAACGCCAGCCCCAGCGGCATTCCCAGCCACCCGAGACCGATTATTGCGACCTTTTTCATATCCCCTCCTGCGCTTGCGTCATTGCCGTTCATCTTAGTGCGCGCCGCCTGAGAATCGCAAAGGTTAAAAAAGGGTTGCGCATCGCCGTTATCTTCGCTAGGTTAATCAGCACGCAAATGAATACTCATTCAGCCACGGAATTTACTATGACACGCGTTCAGTTCAACCATCATCATCACCATCACCCTGACTAGTCTTTCAGGCGATGTGTGCTGGGAGACATTCAGATCTTCCAGTGGTGCGAACGCAAAGAGAACCCCCGGAAGATCGTCTTCCGGGGGTTTTTTTATGGACTGGCGTACCGACCGTTTCAGACAGGAATGAAAAAAGAGGACAGGACCGATGTTAGATAACAAGCGAATCCGCATAGCTATGCAGAAATCTGGCCGTTTAAGCGATGACTCACGCGAACTGCTGGCGCGCTGCGGCATTAAAATCAATCTGCAACAGCAGCGTCTGATCGCCTTCGCAGAGAACATGCCGATCGATATTCTGCGCGTGCGCGATGACGATATTCCTGGCCTGGTAATGGATGGCGTGGTCGATCTCGGCATTATCGGTGAAAACGTGCTGGAAGAAGAGCTGCTGACGCGCCGCGCGCAGGGCGAAGATCCGCGCTACTTTACCCTGCGCCGCCTGGATTTCGGCGGCTGCCGCCTGTCGCTGGCGATGCCGGTCGACGAAGAGTACAGCGGCCCGCAGTGCCTGAACAACGCGCGCATCGCCACCTCCTATCCTCACCTGCTGAAACAGTATCTCGACAAAAAAGGTCTTAACTTCAAACCCTGCATGCTTAACGGTTCGGTGGAAGTCGCCCCGCGCGCCGGTCTGGCCGATGCGATCTGCGATTTGGTCTCGACGGGCGCGACGCTGGAAGCCAATGGTCTGCGCGAGGTCGAGGTGATCTATCGTTCAAAAGCGGTGCTGATCCAGCGCGACGGCGAAATGCCTGCGGCGAAGCAGGAGCTGATCGATAAGCTGATGACGCGCATTCAGGGCGTTATCAAAGCGCGCGAATCCAAATACATCATGATGCACGCGCCGAGCGATCGTCTGGAAGAGGTGATCGAACTCCTGCCCGGCGCTGAGCGTCCGACCGTGCTGCCGCTGGCAGGCGACCAGAGCCGCGTGGCGATGCATATGGTCAGCAGCGAAACCCTGTTCTGGGAAACCATGGAAAAGCTGAAAGCGCTGGGCGCCAGCTCGATCCTGGTATTGCCAATTGAAAAGATGATGGAGTAAACCATGTCTCTGATGACCCCCGTCAGCTGGCAGCAGTGCAGCACAGCGCAGCAGCAGGCCCTGCTGCAACGTCCGGCAATCGCCGCTTCCGAGTCGATCAGCGCTACGGTGCGCGAGGTGCTGGATCAGGTTAAAACTAACGGCGATGCGGCGCTGCGCGCGTTCAGCGCGCGCTTCGATAAAGCGCAGGTTGACGCGCTGCGCGTGACGCCCGATCAGATCGCCGCCGCCAGCGCGCGCCTGAGCGACGCGCTGAAGCAGGCGATGGCCGTCGCCGTCGGCAATATCGAAACCTTCCACCGCGCGCAGCGGCTGGCGACGGTCGATGTAGAGACTCAGCCAGGCGTGCGCTGCCAGCAGATTACCCGTCCGGTGCAGTCGGTCGGTCTCTATATCCCCGGCGGCTCCGCGCCGCTGTTCTCTACCGTGCTGATGCTGGCGACCCCGGCGCGCCTCGCGGGCTGCGGCCGCGTCGTGCTCTGCTCGCCGCCGCCGATTGCCGATGAGATCCTCTATGCGGCGCAGCTGTGCGGCGTTGAAGAGGTGTTTCAGGTAGGAGGCGCGCAGGCGATTGCCGCGCTCGCCTTCGGTACTGAGAGCGTGCCCAAAGTGGACAAAATTTTCGGACCCGGCAACGCCTGGGTAACCGAGGCGAAGCGTCAGGTCAGCCAGCGTCTCGACGGCGCGGCGATCGATATGCCTGCTGGTCCGTCGGAGGTGCTGGTGATCGCTGACGAGGGCGCGACCCCTGCCTTTGTCGCCTCCGATCTGCTGTCGCAGGCGGAACACGGTCCTGATTCACAGGTCATCCTGCTCACGCCGTCGCTGACGCTGGCGCAGGGCGTTGCCGAAGCTGTGGAAGCCCAGCTGCAAGCCCTGCCGCGCGCGGCTACCGCGCGCCAGGCGCTGGCCAGCAGCCGTCTGATCGTCACGCGCGATCTGGCGGAGTGCGTGGCCATCTCCAACCAGTACGGCCCGGAGCACCTGATTATCCAGACGCGCCAGCCGCGCGATCTGGTGGACGCCATCACCAGCGCCGGTTCGGTGTTTCTGGGCGACTGGTCGCCGGAATCAGCCGGAGATTACGCCTCCGGCACCAATCATGTGCTGCCGACCTACGGCTATACGGCCACCAGCTCCAGCCTCGGCCTGGCCGATTTCCAGAAGCGCATGACGGTGCAGGAACTGACGCCGCAGGGCTTCCTGAATCTTGCCGCCACTATCGAAACCCTGGCTGCCGCCGAGCAGCTGGATGCCCACAAAAACGCCGTTACCCTGCGCGTCGCCGCGCTGAATCAGGAGCAGGCATGAGCCGAAATATTGAAGAGCTGGCGCGCGACAACGTGCGCGCCCTGACGCCTTATCAGTCTGCGCGCCGCCTCGGCGGCAACGGCGACGTCTGGCTCAACGCCAATGAATTCCCGCTGCCGGTCCCGTTTGAGCTGTCGCAGCAGACGCTGAACCGCTACCCGGAATGCCAGCCAAAGATCGTCATTGAGCGCTACGCCGCCTACGCCGGGCTTCAGCCGGAGCAGGTGCTGGTGAGCCGCGGCGCGGATGAAGGCATCGAGCTGGTGATGCGCGCCTTCTGCGAGCCGGGCAAAGACGCGATTCTGTTTTGTCCGCCGACCTACGGCATGTACAGCGTCAGTGCCGAAACCATCGGCATTGAGTACCGCACCGTGCCCGCGCTGGAGAACTGGCAGCTGAACCTGCCCGCGATCGCCGATCGGCTCGACGGCGTGAAAGTGGTCTATATGTGCAGCCCGAACAACCCGACCGGCAACCTGATCAACCCGGACGACATTCGCGCGCTGCTGGAGATGACCGCTGGAAAGGCGCTGGTGGTGGCCGATGAGGCCTATATTGAATTTTGCCCGCAGGCGACGCTGAGCGGCTGGCTGAAAGCGTACCCGCACCTGGTGATCCTGCGCACCCTGTCGAAAGCCTTTGCGCTGGCCGGTCTGCGCTGCGGCTTTACGCTGGCCAACAAGCCGGTGATCGATCTGCTGATGAAAGTGATCGCGCCCTACCCGCTGGCCACGCCGGTGGCGGACGTGGCCGGCCAGGCGTTGAGCGAACAGGGTATCGCGCTGATGCGCCAGCACGTGGCCGAGCTGAATGCCAGCCGCGCCTGGCTACTGGAACAGCTGCCGCAGCTCAGCGTGGTGCAGCAGGTCTTCCCCAGCGAAACCAACTATATTCTGGCGCGCTTCGCCGATTCGCCCGCGGTATTTAAAAGCCTGTGGGATCAGGGCATTATCCTGCGCGACCAGAACAAAAATCCGGGCCTTGCGGGATGCCTGCGCATCTCCATCGGCACGCGTGAAGAGTGCGAGCGCCTGATCGCCGCGTTACAGGCTTTATCTGTGGAGAAAGCATGAGTCAGAAGACCCTTTTTATCGATCGCGACGGCACCATCATCGCCGAGCCACCGGAAGATTTTCAGGTCGATCGCCTGGAGAAGCTGGCGTTTGAAGCCAACGTCATTCCGGCGCTGCTGGCGCTGCAAAACGCGGGTTATCGGCTGGTGATGATCACCAATCAGGACGGACTGGGCACCAGCAGCTTTCCGCAGGCCGATTTCGACGGACCGCACAATCTGATGATGCAGGTCCTGACCTCGCAGGGCATTCGCTTCGACGACGTGCTGATCTGCCCGCACAAGCCGGAAGATAACTGCGACTGCCGCAAGCCGAAAACCAAAATGGTCGAGGCCTGGCTGGCGGAAGGCGCCATCGACGTGGCGAACAGCTATGTGATCGGCGACCGCCTGACCGATATTCAGCTGGCGCAGAATATGGGCATTGAGGGCATCCGCTTTGGCCGCGAAGGCGAAGACTGGAATGCGATTCAGGCGCGTCTGACTCAGCGCGATCGTCACGCGCTGGTCAATCGCAACACTAAAGAGACGCAGATCCAGGTCGAGGTGTGGCTGGACCGCGAAGGCGGCAGCAAAATCAACACCGGCGTCGGCTTCTTCGATCATATGCTGGACCAGATTGCGGTGCACGGCGGCTTCCGGATGAATATCGACGTCAAAGGCGATCTCTATATCGACGATCACCACACCATCGAAGACACCGGACTGGCGCTCGGCGAGGCGCTGCTGAAGGCGCTCGGCGACAAGCGCGGCATCGGTCGCTTCGGCTTTGTGCTGCCGATGGATGAGTGCCTGGCGCGCTGCGCGCTGGATATTTCCGGTCGTCCGCACCTCGAATTCAAGGCGGAGTTCAGCTATCAACGCGTCGGAGACATGAGTACCGAGATGGTCGAGCACTTCTTCCGCTCGCTCTCCTACGCCATGATGAGCACCCTGCACCTGAAAACCAAAGGCAAAAACGATCATCATCGCGTCGAGAGCCTGTTTAAAGCCTTTGGCCGCACGCTGCGCCAGGCGATCCGCGTCGACGGCAATACCCTGCCCAGCTCGAAAGGAGTGCTGTAATGAACGTGGTGATCCTTGATACCGGCTGCGCCAACCTCTCCTCAGTGAAGTGGGCGGTGGAACGTCTCGGCTATACGCCTGAGGTCAGCCGCGATCCTGACGTGGTGCTGCGCGCCGATAAACTTTTTCTGCCCGGCGTCGGCACCGCGCAGGCGGCGATGAGCCAGCTGGAAGCGCGCGACCTGATCGAGCTGATTAAAGCCTGCACCCAGCCGGTGCTGGGCATCTGCCTCGGCATGCAGCTGCTGGGCAGCAGTAGCGAAGAGAACGGCGGCGTCAACACGCTGGGCATTATCGACGCGGCCTGCGGACTGATGGATACTCAGGGGCTGCCCCTGCCGCATATGGGCTGGAACCAGATTATCGCTCAGGCGGGCAACCACCTGTTCCGCGGCATTGACGAAGAGAGCTATTTCTACTTCGTGCACAGCTACGCGATGCCGGTGAATGCCAGCACCATCGCCCAGTGCGATTACGGTCAGCCGTTTACCGCCGCCGTCCAGAAAGATAACTTCTTCGGCGTACAGTTCCACCCTGAGCGTTCCGGTAAAGCGGGCGCGCAGCTGCTGAAAAATTTCCTGGAGATGTGATGATTATCCCCGCGTTAGATTTGATTGACGGCAAAGTGGTGCGTCTGCATCAGGGCGATTACGGCCAGCAGCGCGACTACGGCAGCGATCCGCTGCCGCGCCTGCAAGACTATGCCAGCCAGGGCGCAACGGTGCTCCATCTGGTGGACCTGACCGGCGCGAAAAATCCCGCCGCCCGGCAGATCCCGCTGCTGCAAACGCTGCTTAACGGCGTCGACGCCATTGTGCAGGTCGGCGGCGGCATCCGCACGCGCGACGACGTCAAGGCGCTGCTGGAGGCCGGAGCCAGCCGCGTGGTGGTCGGCTCGACGGCGGTTAAGGAGCCGGAAGAGGTGAAGAAGTGGTTTAGCGAGTTCGGGGCCGAAGCGATTGTGCTGGCGCTGGACGTGCGTATCGACGCGGCGAACCGGAAAGAGGTCGCTATCAGCGGCTGGCAGGAAGCGGCAGGCGTCACGCTGGAAGAGGTGATCGCCTGGTTTGCGCCGGTGGGGCTGAAGCATGTGCTCTGCACCGATATTTCCCGCGACGGCACGCTGAGCGGCTCCAACGTCGCTCTCTATCGGGAAGTCACTGCCCGCTATCCCGACATTGCGTTTCAGTCCTCAGGCGGCATCGGCAACATTGAGGATATTGCGGCGCTGCGCGACAGCGGCGTTAAAGGCGTGATCGTTGGACGCGCGCTGCTGGAAGGTAAATTCACGGTTTCGGAGGCCATAGCATGCTGGCAAAACGCATAATTCCCTGTCTTGACGTGCGCGACGGCCAGGTCGTCAAAGGCGTCCAGTTCCGCAATCATGAAGTTATCGGCGACATCGTGCCGCTGGCGCAGCGCTACGCGCAGGAAGGCGCGGACGAGCTGGTGTTCTACGATATTACCGCCTCCAGCGATGGCCGGGTGGTCGATAAAAGCTGGGTGTCGCGCGTGGCAGAGGTGATTGATATTCCCTTCTGCGTGGCGGGCGGGATTAAAAGCGAAGAAGATGCGGCGCGCATTCTGGAGTTCGGCGCCGACAAGATTTCCATCAACTCTCCCGCGCTGGCCGACCCCGAACTGATTACGCGCCTGGCGGACCGCTTTGGCGTACAGTGCATCGTGGTCGGGATTGATACCTGGTTCGACGAGTCAACCGGCAAATATCACGTTAACCAGTATACCGGCGACGAAGCGCGCACCCGCGTGACCCAGTGGGAAACGCTGGACTGGGTGCAGGAAGTCCAGCGGCGCGGCGCAGGCGAAATCGTGCTGAACATGATGAACCAGGATGGCGTGCGCAACGGCTACGATCTGGCGCAGCTGAAAAAGGTGCGCGAGCTTTGTCACGTGCCGCTGATCGCCTCCGGCGGCGCAGGCACCATGCAGCACTTCCTGGACGCCTTTGAACAGGCGAACGTCGACGGCGCGCTGGCCGCCTCGGTGTTCCACAAGCAGATTATCAATATTGGCGAGCTGAAAGGCTTTCTGAAAGAACATGGAGTGGAGATTCGCGCGTGTTAACTGAAGAGCAACTGGCCAGCCTCGACTGGACCAAAACAGAGGGCATGATGCCCGCAATCATCCAGCACAGCGTTTCTGGCGAAGTGTTGATGCACGGCTATATGAATCAGGAGGCGCTGGCGAAAACCCTGGCAGACGGCAACGTCACCTTCTTCTCGCGCACAAAAAACCGTCTCTGGACCAAAGGCGAGACCTCCGGCCATTTTCTTCAGGTCGTCACTATTACGCCCGACTGCGACAAGGATACGCTGCTGGTGCTGGCTAATCCCATTGGCCCGACCTGCCACCGCGGCACCTCAAGCTGCTTTTCGCCTGCCGCGCCGGACTGGACCTTTCTGTATCAGCTGGAGCAGCTGCTGGCTTCGCGTAAAAGCGCCGATCCGGCCAGCTCCTATACTGCGAAGCTTTACGCCAGCGGCACCAAGCGCATCGCGCAGAAAGTGGGAGAAGAAGGCGTCGAAACCGCGCTGGCGGCAACCGTCAACGATCGTCATGAACTGACCAACGAAGCTTCTGACCTGCTCTATCACCTGCTGGTGCTGTTGCAGGATCAGGATCTGGACCTCAGCACGGTGATCAATAACCTGCGCGCACGGCATAAATAGCGGCGCGCGGTGCTGCTCAACATCGGGATGCGAAATGGATGTTGAGCGGCATCCTCTCTTTTAGCGTCAGGTTACGGCTATGACCACCCATGAAAAAGTGATTGCCCTTCTGGATTAGCATCAGGCGCGCTATCGTCTGATGACGCATGAAGCCACCGGTAAATGCGAAGCGGTAGCGGCCATTCGCGGCACGGCCATCGGCCAGGGCGCGAAGGCCCTGGTGTGCCACGTCAAAGGCAACGGCATCAAACAGCATGTACTGGCGGTGCTGCCCGCCGACCAGCAGGCGGATTTAGCGAAAGTCGCCGAGGCCGTTGGCGGTCGACGCGCCTCACTCGCCAGCCCGGCAGAAGTCGCTATGCTGACCGGCTGCGTATTTGGCGCGATTCCGCCCTTCTCGTTTCACCCTGAGCTGAAGCTGGTGGTCGACCCGCTGCTGTTCGAGCGCTACGCGGAAATCGCCTTTAATGCGGGTCTGCTCGACAGGTCGGTCATCGTCAACACCGAAGATTATCGTCAGATGTGCGATGCTAACGTAGTGAAAATAATCCAGTAATTGTCATCATGGTGGCAGGCAGGTACTCTGCCTTATTCAACATCACGATAAAAGAAGATTATATGGCAACTCACACACTCTCTCGTCTGCGCACCGCGCTGATTACCGCCGTAGTGGCAAGCTGCGCTTTTGGCGCCCAGGCAAAAATCGAGCAGGTTCGCTTCGCCGTCGATCCGACCTATCCTCCTTTCGAATCCAAAACCCCGCAGGGCAAGCTGGTCGGCTTTGACATCGACCTTGGCAATGCGCTGTGCCAGCAGATGCAGGCGAAGTGCGTCTGGGTAGAAAGTCAGTTTGACGGCATGATCCCGGCGCTTAAAGCCCGTAAGTTTGATGCGATTCTTTCCGATATGGGCATTACCGAAGAGCGACTGAAACAGATCGACTTTACCGTGCCGCTTTATGATACGCACACCCAGCTGATTGCGCGCAAAGGCTCTGGCCTGCTGCCCACCGCCGAATCGCTGAAAGGGAAAACCGTCGGCGTGGAGCAAGGCACGGTGCAGGAGCGCTATGCGCGCGCCAAATGGCAGCCGCATGGCGTGACCGTGGTGCCTTATGGCGATCAGGCGCAGGTGGAGAGCGATCTGATTTCCGGCCGTCTGGATGTGGTGTTCACTGACGCGGCGCAGGCGGCGAACGGCTTCCTGAAACACCCGCAGGGCAAAGACTTCGAGCTGGCAGGTCCGATTGTTCAGGATCCCATTATCGGTCCCGGCACGGCGATTGGCCTGCGCAAGGGCGACGCCGAGCTGAAAACCGCGCTGGATAACGCCTTCGCCGAAATCAAAAAGAACGGCACCTTTGATAAGATCCAGAAGCAGTATTTCGCCACAGACATCTCTATTCAGCAGTAACCCTGCGCGACCCGAGTGGTCGCCTGAAGGGATCCGGCACTATACTTTTCTTCATTTACAGGGCGCAATATGCGCCCTCTCCAGATGACAGGACAATCAGCGCCCCATGCATCAACAACATCATCCTCTTATCAGCGCCTCGCTCGGCACGCAGCGTGAAATCGTCAGTTTTCACTTCGGCGAAAAACATTACAAACAGGTTTATATCCAGGCATCGCTGCACGGCGACGAGATCCCCGGTATGGCCGTCGCCTGGTTTCTCAAGCAGAAGCTTATGGCGCTGGAGTCCGCAGGCAAGCTGCACGCCGGCTTCACGCTGGTGCCGGTGGCGAACCCGCTGGCGCTGAGCCAGCACTGGCACGGCACGCATCTGGGTCGTTTTCACTGTGAGTCCGGCCAGGATTTTAACCGCCGCTTTCCTGCCCTGGGCGAAAAGCTGGCCCAGGAGCTGGCCGGCTCGCTGACGCCGAATGAAGGCGATAACAAGCGGCTGATCCGCGATGCCATCGATCGCCACTACCGCGACGTGATCGCCAAAAACGAACTGGAGGCGCAGCGCTACACCCTGATGCGCATGGCGAGCCAGGCGGACCTGATGATCGATCTGCACTGCGACTGGGAAGCGGTGACGCATCTCTACACCACCCCACATGCCTGGCCGGAGATTGAACCCCTGGCGCGCTGGCTGGGCAGCGAAGTGCAGCTGCTGGCGCAAATTTCCGGCGGCGAACCTTTCGATGAGGCCTGCTGCGAACCCTGGCTGACGCTGGCGGAGCGTTTTGGCGATAAACATCCGATGCCGCGCGGCCTGCTGCCGGTAACGCTGGAGCTGCGCGGCGTGCGCGACGTCGATCCCGATCAGGCGGAGCAGGACGCGGATGCGATTATTGCTGCGCTGCGCGAAGGCGGCTACATCACCGCAGAAAAACCGGCCTTCTCCGTGGCGGTGGCTGCGCCGGTGATTGGCGGTGACGAGCTGGCGCTGGTGACCGCAGATACGGACGATGTCGCAGGCATGGCGGAGAGCAGCGCCGCGGCCAGCGCGCTGGAAGCGGTGGATGTGCCAGAAGAGCTAAGCGTGATCAAACAGCGCCACACGGAAGGCGCAGGCGCGGTCTCCCCTGCGCTGAAGCATCCGGCGACGCCGCTTGCTGGCTGTGAATATATCCATTCACCGGTTTCGGGGCTGATTTTGCATCGCAAAAAGCTGGGCGCACATATTCGTCCAGGGGAAGTGGTCGCTGAAGTCGTGGATCCGGTAACGGACTTTGTCACGCCGCTGGTGGCGGAGTCTGGCGGCGTGCTTTACGCACGACACTGGGCGAAGTTTGCAACGGCGGGAATGCTGGTGGTGAGGCTGGCGGGAGAGGATGAGGTCAGGAGCGGGGACTTGCTGGTGGGGTAATTTTAAAGCGCCTGAGTTTTTTTACTCAGGCGCTTTTATGCGATTGATTTTAATGACTATTATTTACTATAGCGATTATAGAGTTTTTGTGCAAGCACCCGAACAGCTTCTAACTTCGGATGATTTTGCATCGTTGAAACCGAGCGCTGAATCCGATGAACAGAATATTTACGAACGAGAGCTTTCATACCTTCATCCATCAAACGGACACGTTCATCGCTGGCATAGCTTTTCGACTTAGCATGATAAATATACGTACTTGTTAAAACGGCTAAATCGAAGCCAGCATCCGAAACGCGGAAACAGAAGTCATTTTCTTCCCCATAACCATGTGGGAAACTCTGTTCATCGAATAAACCCACCTGCTCGAATACATTACGCTTAACCATAAAACAGAATCCGTGTACTAACGGAACTCTTACCAATTCCTGATCCCAGCTTTTTTCAAAGTAAAGGTCAATGTCAGCAGGGGATAATTCTGCGGGTAAAACATTGATTGCAGTCTGCCCTTCAGACCCGGTTATTGAGGGTACTGATTGAGTACTTGCTGCATTTGATAATGGTCCCACTACACCTAAGTTAGGCTGGTTATTTAATGCGGAACAAAGTTTATTTAATGATCCTGGAGGAACAATAGTATCGCTATTGAGCAGCAGAACGTTCTGATTATTCCCTGATCGAATACCATTATTTGATGTTTTAGTGTAACCGAGACGTTCATTCTGTCGCAATAAAGTGACAGAATTGTTCTTCGCATACTCCTCTAAATATAGTCTGGTTTCGTTATCAGAAGCGTCGTCCACTAAAATAATATGTGCCGTTGATAAAAACTCAGCGAGCGAGTTAAGGCAAGCACGAACATCCTCTAAAGCATTATGGATACAGACTACGATATCCAGATTAAGTTGTTCGCCATTCACACTGGTTGAATTTATGACATTTATATCATGAGTCTTTTTTGGAGACGATTGATACCATGAAGAATAAATGTGTGGCTTAGGCCCCCATTCATTAATACCATGGAGAAATAATGCAAATTCATGCGAATCACGCGTTGACTGCTGTTCATCCAGCAAAGGTTGCCATGTAACCTTTGCTTCTTTCAAAGCATAACCGATACTGAGTTGATCACGTCGACTGAAATTATTGATCTCATTCCACCAGATACGCATGAAATTATGGATTTTTTCGTCACGGGCATCCATAACCAAAACATTGCTCTCTATAAGCGGTTCAAAGCGAAGATTGTGAATGTACTCATATCGGGCTATTTGCTCTTTTACTACATCTACATCGTCGAGTTTCCAGGAAATAATCTCCGCAGCCTCTTCAAATAAATTATTTCTGACTGGGTGTTGAATGGCTCCTAATGTATGTGATGAGTTTGATACTCTCTGAACAAGTTCAGTAACCATTACGTTAACTTCAATATTTGCATCAACCCATACAACATAATCATAGCCTTTAATGTATTTCAGCAAATTAGTTTTTATGTAACGGGCAGTACGACGAGGATCGGCGTCGATATAAGGAGGCTTATAAATTTGGAAAACACCATATCCATCTGATAGCGTGTCAGAGAAACAATAGTAATCGACATCGCCCTCTAGATATTTTGGTAAAAATAGCGCATCAAAATCGCCGATAATAGCAGTAACAAAAGCGACTTTGGCTTTCTTTTGTAATCGTGCACTTCTTTCTTTTTGATAGGTTAAGATATCATCACTGCGATCTTTTTCGAAATGAGGTAGAGTATTATTTTCAAAAGTCGCAAATCTTTCTTTATCAAAGTAGTTTAAAAGTCGATAGTCTCTATCAACAAAACTTATTCTTGTAGTATAATTTTGCAGAAGAGGTAACACCCCAAACAATCTTTCAAATCCATGTGCCAGGGTGCCATCAAACTGGCCTTGCTCCTCGTCAAAATCATTAATGTCATATTTTCCATCTAATATTGGTCTATAAGCTTCTGGTCTGGCCCAAAAGAATGAGCCAGCCGGATAATCTGGGCAATAAGTCATATTATATTCAAACCCAAGATTTTGTAATTGCTTTTCAACTATTGCGCCATTTCCTCCCCACTGTGGTTGCCTGGTCACTGCATGAAAATACGCTGGAAAAAAAGCACCCAGGCGCTGATCATCATCAAAAGCATTTAGAATTTGTGTCACTAAAGCTCTATTTCCAAGAGTATAGTGAAGGAGGAATCTACGCCATCCTCTTGTTTTAGACTGCGGAGATTTTTTTGAATGTATATGAAGAATAAGATCGTAATTAAGGAGTTCCTGCCCAAACACAACAATAAATGGATAAATGTCTCTGCCAACATTTTTTGTTTCTTTAACAGTTATATTATTGAGGAATTGCAAAGATGAAGTGAAAATACCTTCACAGTCATCGACGTCGTATTTACCTTCAGGAATTGAAATAAAAAGATCAAATTCTACAGGGATATTATTAAGATACTTAATAAACTCTTCGGCAAGATCAATGTAATAAAGATGTAAATGTACGCCTATTCTTTTAGAGAATTTGTCATTTAAACGAACATCAGCGTCCATCAATAGCGGAGCGTCTTTTGCTCCATATTCAGAAGGTCCATAGCGAAAATATGGCGCCTCCAGCATGCGTGGCCTGGCGCAAGGTTTGCGACCCTCAGTACAGCCATATGAAAGGAAATGTTCTAATGGATCAATGTCAACAGCTGCTACGTCAGGATACTGTTCAACATACCATTTCTCGTCAAAGTCTTGCGCATAAAGCCGAGCCAAAGATGAGAATCGACCTTCAATTCGACCGTACTTAATATAATGATTTAATGCGCTAAGACCTGCGCTTTTGACATCAGCATAAGTACTGAGATACCATTCTTCATCTAAATCAGGTGCTAAGGCTTTTTTCAATGCTTGCTCGGAAGGATAACGTCCTTCACCTCGGCCATATTCCAAATAATGTGTGTAAGGGTCAACGCCGGAATCGGTTATGTCAGAATAATGAGAGAGATACCATTTCCTGTCGAAATCCACAACCTCCTCGTTGGTAGCTTGTGGATTAGCACTTATTTTATGTTGACGCTGTGAAATATAAAAACGCATTATCCTGATAAAATAATTTATGGCGCGCCTAAGAAATCTTAGCGGTTTGGTCACGCGCCATGAGGTAGAGCTTAATATTGCTTGTATTTCTTCTTCTCTGAGGGTGAGTTTGCCATCCTTCAAAGCGTTAATTTCTTGCAGTTCAATGTTCCTTTCTTGTATTTTAACGTTACTTTCTTGTAACTTGAGTAGATCTAATCTTAAATAATCATTTTCATCTAGACGGATGTCCAGACTTTGACGGATATCTGCTAAGCTTGATTCTAAATCACTATTTTTTTTATTTAAATGATTTATCTTATCCAGCGCATCTTTCATCTTACCAGATGCATCTTTAAGTTCTGATTTTTGACGATCAAATTCAGCTTTAATTTTTTTTACTTCGTACTCATCAGCACAAGCTTTGCCCAATCTTGAGAAGATTGCTTGAATATGCCTGACTTTATTAGCATTATTATCAGCTGAAAAAAGTTGAATCATCGTATCAGTTTGATCTGAACCTACCCCTACGATTGTTAAACCATGGCCATGTGAAAATTCAAAACAAGGATATTTTTTTCGTAATTCAGATACAAATTTGTAAACGCCAAAATTGTCTTTACGCACATTACTATCGTGAAATACCACAACGCCACGATTAGATAATTTAGGAAGCCAGACATCAAAATCATTCTTCACTGCTTCATAAGAATGATACCCATCAATATGGAGTAGATCAATTTCACCCTCAGAAAAATGCTCTGATGCTTCATCAAAAGATGTACGCATAAGCGTAGAAAAACGAGAATACAAATGTTTATTATGAGACTCTACCGCACTATAAACATTCTCCCCATAAAATCCCGCATGCTCATCCCCTTTCCACATATCCACTGCATAAGTTTTCGTCGATAGATTTAATTGGTCTATCGCCTGACAAAAAGCAAAGTACGACGAGCCATAATGTGTACCAAGTTCAACTAACACACGTGGTCTGTGAGCGTTAATCAACCAGAATGCAAATGGAATATGCTCTAGCCAAGCAGAAAGGGGGAGCTCGACTGGATTCATGAATAATATAGTATTCAGTGAATAGTTAGGATATTTATTTATATCTTCAGTAGGTATTTGCAAATCACTGCATACATCAATTGATGAATCAATATTTTTTTCTAATGAGTTCATTTTTTCCATAAATCCCAAAGCTAGCCTATAAAATCAAGAAGTTAAAAGCCACGTTTAGTTTTCGCATGAATGAATTGTGATTCACAAGTGTGAGAATTGAAAGGTAGTGAAAAATAATATTTGTAATTCGCGAAAACTAATTATTAACATAAAGTTAAATAATAAAAATAAGGCTTCATAAAGAAGCCTTAAAAATTAAGTATGTTAATCAAGCCATTCGGTATGGAATACACCTTCTTTATCAATGCGCTTGTAGGTATGCGCACCGAAGTAGTCACGCTGCGCCTGAATCAGGTTAGCAGGCAGCACTTCTGAACGATAGCTGTCGTAGTAAGCAATCGCTGCAGAGAAGGTCGGTGTCGGGATGCCGTTCTGAATAGCGTAAGAAACCACATCACGCAGCGCCTGCTGATACTTATCGGCGATATCTTTGAAGTACGGAGCCAGCAGCAGGTTAGCGATGCCCGCATCTACTTCATAAGCATCAGTGATTTTCTGCAGGAACTGGGCGCGGATGATGCAGCCAGCACGGAAGATCTTCGCGATTTCACCGTAGTGCAGAGTCCAGTTGTTCTCTTCTGAGGCTGCACGCAGCTGAGAGAAACCCTGCGCATAAGAGACGATTTTTCCCAGGTAGAGAGCACGACGAACTTTTTCGATGAACTCTGCTTTGTCACCGGTAAATACCTTAGCCTGCGGGCCGCTCAATACTTTAGAGGCTGCCACGCGCTGGTTTTTCAGAGAGGAGAGGTAACGGGCAAAGACAGACTCGGTGATCAGTGACAGAGGTTCGCCGAGATCCAGTGAACTCTGGCTAGTCCATTTACCGGTGCCTTTGTTAGCCGCTTCATCCAGAATCACATCAACCAGGTATTTTCCCTCTTCATCTTTTTTAGTGAAGATATCTTTAGTGATGTCGATCAGGTAGCTGCTTAGCTCACCGTTGTTCCAGTCGGTGAAGGTTGCAGCAAGCTCTTCGTTGTTAAGACCCAGCGCGCCTTTCAGCAAGGAGTAAGCTTCAGCAATCAGCTGCATGTCGCCATATTCGATGCCATTGTGAACCATCTTCACATAGTGACCTGCACCATTTGGACCAATGTAGGCCACACAGGCTTCCCCATCTTCAGCACGTGCCGCAATTTTATCCAGGATTGGCGCAACAAGTTCGTAAGCTTCTTTCTGCCCTCCAGGCATGATAGATGGACCTTTCAGGGCACCCTCTTCACCACCGGAAACACCGGTACCGATGAAATTGAAGCCCTGCTCGGAAAGCTCTTTGTTACGACGAATGGTGTCTTTGTAGAAGGTGTTACCGCCATCGATCAGAATGTCGCCTTTATCCAGATGTGGTGTCAGCGAGGCGATAGTTTTATCGGTCGCTTCACCCGCCTGAACCATCAGCAGGATGCGACGAGGTTTTTCAAGCGATTCGACAAACTCTTCAACGGTGTAGAAGGGAGCAAGCTTCTTGCCCTTGTTCTCGGCGATGACTTCATCAGTCTTTTCGCGTGAACGGTTGAAGATTGAAACAGTGTAACCGCGGCTTTCAATGTTAAGGGCCAGGTTGCGGCCCATCACTGCCATACCTACAACGCCGATCTGTTGCTTGGACATTTTTTACTCCTGTCTGAAGTTACCATCACAAACTCAGATTTGTGATTGAAGTGGCAAATATGTTAACCCATCTATCTGCTTTTGAGGTAGTGAATGGTGCGCTTATCAAACACTCAAAAATTGTGCAGGTTTAGGAATTGGTTAATAAATCACCTCTTTGAATATTCGATTTGAAATAGAGTGGTAGCACTTCTTCTGGCGAGCCATCCATTTTAACGGTGCCATGCTCAAGCCACAGAATTCGGGTACAGGTTTTCCTTAACAACTCATTACTATGACTGGCAAGAATTAAAATCTTGGTCGAATTGATAATATTAGTTAATCTTGTTTCAGCTTTTTCTTTAAAGCCTTCATCACCAACAGATAGCCACTCATCCATTAACAAAATTTCTGGAGTAAAAATTGTACTAACACTAAATCCAAGGCGCATTTGCATACCAGATGAGTATGTTCTGACGGGCATGTCGATAAAATCGCCAAGATCAGTAAAATTAATTATTTCTTCAATTCGCGCATCAATTTCTTTCTTTCTGAGGCCTAGCAGTGCACCACGAATGTAGATGTTTTCTCTTCCTGTAAACTCCTGATTAATACCGAGAGAAATTGAAATTAACGAACCGATGTCTCCAACAATCGTGGCCCGTCCGCTTGTCGGGTGATAGACCTTACTAAACATACGCAGCAACGTAGTTTTACCAGCACCGTTATGCCCAATTAAGCCGACTCTTTCTCCATCCTTAATCTCAAAATTAAGATTATTTAAGGCGGAAACAACTACTTTACCGTCATGCTGACCAACTTTTCCACCTGTAGCAAAATTAATGAAGTTCTTTTTTATAGATCTTGCCCGCGCATCGAAAATAGGGAAATCAATGCCGACGTTTTCGAATTTGATAGTTGCCATTGAATTAAACCCAATAAGGAACACGATATTTAAATTTACTAGTCATTGAAATAGAAAAAGCTAAACCAACTATTGCCATTACAGCTGCGATAATATAACTGCTTGTCATAGGCACCTCACCTAACAGAGGGCTGCGCACTAAATCGATGAGGTGGTAAAGCGGATTAAAATTCAGCAAAACAGCAGCAGAACTATGAGATAGCAATTTTGGCATCCAGATAACAGGCGTCAGATAGAAAATAACTTGCATGATACTCATTACAATTTGAGTCATATCACGAAAGCGAGCACAAATCATTGAAAGTACCATAAGCATCCACGTTAAATTTATTACAAGCAAAATAAATCCCGGGATCGATAACAGCACAGTCCAGCTCAAGCTTTTTTGCACAGCAAGTAGTACAAATGGGAAGATAACAATGTTGTGAAGAAATATTAAGAAATTTTTCCAAATCACTCGCATTACATGCACATGTAAGGGTACTGGTAACTGCTTAATTATACCTTCAGACGAGATTAAGGCATCACATCCTTCAGAGATAGAGCTAAGAATAAATGTCCATGTAATCAGACCTAACGTCAAATAAGGTAAAAATTCTTTGACGTTTGTTTTAAATAGGTTACCGAATACTAACCCCATAGTGGTAATCATCACCGCCATACTAATAGTAATCCAGAATGGTCCCATTTTGGATCTTTTATAACGCATGCGGATGTCCTGACCACCCATTACTTTCACAACATGGAAACTTTTCAATGCAGAGGTGAAATCATCCCACCCGACCGATTTTTGCTTATTTGACATTACAAAATTCCAAATTGGTATGCCAGACGGTTTAAACCGACAAGGAACTTATCACCACACAGGCGAGCTAAGATTAAAGTCATGAATTCTTCTTGCTGTGATTCATCAAGTTGATCTCTAAGCTTGATAATGTCATTCATGCTGCACACGCAACGGAACATTAAATCCAACTTTATGATTGGCAAGCCAATGTGGTGTAAAGCCAGGCAATTGACGTGAATTTGAGAACCCATGGTAAATTCATCAAGATAGAGCGCTATAACACGTTGTTTGAACTGTTTATCCAGAAAACTTTCGTTATTACTATAAGTTCTGAAGAAATTTACAGCTTCTAGATAATCAACATTTTTAGCCGTTAGTGTCGTCGCATCCTTAGCCGAAGATTTAGCAACTATCTTATTTTGCTCGTGAAAAACTGGCTCTGGAAGGAGGTTATATTGA
>NZ_RMVG01000029.1 GCF_003813865.1 Candidatus Pantoea deserta | reverse complement strand
TTAATTGCGTTAGCAAGGTGGCCTTCGGGCCACCAGAGCAGAAAAAAGAGCACTTCGGTGCTCTTTTTTTTTGCGCTTAATAAAATAGCGAAGTGTCGATAACACCTTGCTTTTCAGTTTCACTCTCTTTCAGGCAAATATATTTCCTGTCTGAACAGGCTTAATGACATCTGCAAAGTCTTTTGAGGGACTATTTGCATTGTGAAAATAAAGATGCGCGGTGATACTGGAGGCGACTTTAGTTATCTTCCGAGGTGTCTTCTCTACGCTTATCAGCCGTGAGCTCCAGACCATAGAGGCGCGCTCTTTTTGGTTCCTGCTCTCCTGTCTCCTGTCTCCTGTCTCCTGTGTGATTTTGTTGCCCCTTTTAACGCTCTGCCGGTATGGCCGCTAATGCCAGGCGTTCTTTCCGCTGGCTTACTTTTTGCGCCTGAGCAAAGGGATCATGCTGAAGGGTTATACTCTCTTTACTATGCGCGCGGATTTTGGCTTGCTGATGCTGTTGATGTTGTTACAGCTGTGGTTGGCGATGAAGCTTATGCAGCGAAAGGTTGAGGTTCTGGGTTAAGCCTTACCGGAACGGCTTACGGTTGAAACAAAAATGATTCTTATTTACACTGTGATCATTATTTATACCGGAGTCCACAGATGTACATCTGTTTGTGTAACGGCATTAGCGACAAATCCCTGCGCGAAGTCGTACGGCGTTATCAGCCTAAATCTATTCAGGAACTGCGCCACCTGGTGCCCGTCGGCAAGCAGTGCGGCAAATGCGTTCGCGCCGCGCGTGAGATTATGGAAGACGAGCTTCAGCATGCGCCGCTCTATAAAGAAATAGCCTGAGAATACCCCCAATTTTTATCGCGTTTTTTTGACTTCCTCGCAACCGCTGTCCAGGATTTAATCAACTGGAAGCGGAGGAAGCAAAATGAAGGGCGACGTTAAAATCATAAGTCATCTCAATAAATTGCTGGGAAATGAACTGGTTGCTATTAATCAGTACTTTCTGCATGCGCGAATGTTCAAAAACTGGGGGCTGATGCGCCTCAATGATACGGAGTATCACGAATCCATTGATGAGATGAAGCACGCCGATAAATACATCGAGCGTATTCTGTTTCTGGAAGGCATTCCTAACCTTCAGGACTTAGGGCGTCTGCGCATTGGCGAAGACGTCGAAGAGATGCTGCGCTCTGACCTTCAGCTGGAGCTGGAAGGGGCAAGGGATTTGCGCGAGGCCATTGCCTATGCCGATAAGGTGCATGACTACGTCAGCCGTGACATGATGATCGAAATCCTGGCGGACGAAGAGCATCATATCGACTGGATTGAAACCGAGCTGGAGCTAATTAACAAGTTGGGCATCCAGAACTATCTCCAGGCCCAGATCCGCGAACGCGAAGAAGAGTAAAGCGTCAGTGACTAACAGAGTAAAGCCGCCCGCTTCGCCGCTTGACGGTCAGAGGCGGGCGGCTGTTTTATATTGCCCTTTCTGACCCGCAGTCTGTTCTTTTTTTACTTCCCTCAGGCGACTCGCCGCGCGACCAACAGAAAATCAGGTTAAAAACAGAACACGGGTTGCTTCCTGAGCAGATTTACGTATAATGCGCGGGCTTGCCGATATTGGCAGGCGCGATTCGAGCAGAATCGCAGGCGGCAGCATGTTAGGTCGCCTGACAATACTCCCAATTGTGGAGTTATATGCTGAACGATTACACTCTCCCATCAATCGTAATGGGTGCGAGTAGTAATTTTTTTCGTCTATAAAAAGTTTGGAGCTCTGGTCTCATGCAGAACCAAAGAATCCGTATCCGTCTTAAAGCGTTTGATCATCGTCTGATCGATCAATCAACCGCGGAAATCGTAGAGACTGCCAAGCGCACTGGTGCGCAGGTTCGCGGTCCGATCCCGCTGCCGACTCGCAAAGAGCGCTTCACCGTTCTGATCTCTCCGCACGTTAACAAAGATGCGCGCGATCAGTACGAAATCCGCACTCACAAGCGTCTGGTAGACATCGTTGAGCCAACTGAAAAAACCGTTGATGCTCTGATGCGTCTGGATCTGGCTGCCGGTGTAGACGTGCAGATCAGCCTGGGTTAATCAGGTCATCGAGCGATTGAGAGGTTGATACAATGATTGGTTTAGTCGGTAAAAAAGTGGGCATGACCCGCGTCTTCACTGAAGACGGCGTTTCAATCCCAGTAACCGTAATCGAAGTTGAAGCAAACCGCGTTACTCAGGTCAAAGGCCTGGAGAACGATGGTTACCAGGCAATCCAGGTTACCACCGGTGCGAAAAAAGCGAACCGTGTGACCAAACCTGAAGCTGGTCATTTTGCTAAAGCTGGCGTTGAAGCTGGCCGTGGTCTGTGGGAATTCCGCACCGTTGAAGGTGAAGAGTACTCTGTTGGCCAGAGCATCAGTGTTGAAATTTTCGCTGACGTTAAAAAAGTAGACGTAACCGGTACCTCTAAAGGTAAAGGTTTCGCAGGTACCGTTAAGCGCTGGAACTTCCGTACCCAGGACGCGACTCACGGTAACTCCCTTTCTCACCGCGTTCCGGGTTCTATCGGTCAGAACCAGACTCCGGGCAAAGTGTTCAAAGGTAAGAAAATGGCAGGTCAGCTGGGTAATGAGCGCGTAACCGTTCAGAGCCTGGATGTGGTACGTGTTGACGCTGAGCGCAACCTGCTGCTGGTGAAAGGTGCTGTCCCGGGTGCTACCGGTAGCGACCTTATCGTTAAACCAGCTGTGAAGGCGTAAGGGGATAGCAATGGAATTAGTACTGAAAGACGCGCAGAGCGCGCTGACTGTTTCCGAAACTACCTTCGGTCGTGATTTCAACGAAGCGCTGGTTCACCAGGTTGTTGTTGCATATGCTGCTGGTGCTCGTCAGGGTACCCGTGCGCAGAAAACGCGTGCTGAAGTAACTGGTTCAGGCAAAAAGCCGTGGCGTCAGAAAGGCACCGGCCGTGCGCGTTCAGGTTCTGTCAAGAGCCCGATCTGGCGTTCAGGTGGCGTGACCTTCGCTGCGCGTCCGCAGGACCACAGTCAAAAAGTTAACAAAAAGATGTACCGCGGCGCGCTGAAAAGCATCCTGTCCGAGCTGGTACGTCAAGATCGTCTGATCGTTGTCGAGACGTTTTCTGTAGAAGCGCCGAAAACCAAGCTGCTGGCACAGAAACTGAAAGACATGGCGCTGGAAGACGTGCTGATCATCACCGGTGAACTGGATGAGAATCTGTTCCTGGCTGCGCGCAACCTGTACAAGGTTGACGTGCGCGATGCAGCGGGTATCGACCCAGTTAGCCTGATCGCCTTCGACAAAGTCGTTATGACTGCTGACGCAGTTAAGCAAGTTGAGGAGATGCTGGCATGATCCGTGAAGAACGTCTGCTGAAAGTACTGCGCGCGCCGCACGTATCTGAAAAAGCGTCTGCTGCGATGGAAAAAACCAACACCATCGTTCTCAAAGTTGCTAAAGACGCGACCAAAGCAGAGATCGTTGCTGCTGTTGAAAAACTGTTCGAAGTAGAAGTTAAAGACGTGAATACCCTGGTTGTTAAAGGGAAAACTAAGCGTCACGGACAGCGTATCGGTCGTCGCAGCGACTGGAAAAAAGCTTACGTCACCCTGAAGGAAGGCCAGAACCTGGACTTCGTCGGCGGCGCTGAGTAAGTCGGAGGAGAAAGACAATGGCAGTTGTTAAATGTAAACCGACATCTCCGGGTCGTCGCCACGTCGTTAAAGTGGTAAACCCTGAGCTGCACAAGGGCAAACCTTTTGCCCCGCTGATCGAAAAGAACAGCAAATCCGGTGGTCGTAACAACAATGGTCGTATCACTACCCGTCATATCGGTGGTGGTCACAAGCAGGCTTACCGTATTGTTGACTTCAAACGCAACAAAGACGGTATCCCGGCAGTTGTTGAACGTCTTGAGTACGATCCGAACCGTTCTGCGAATATCGCACTGGTTCTGTACAAAGACGGTGAGCGCCGTTACATCCTGGCCCCTAAAGGCCTGAAAGCCGGCGACCAGATTCAGTCTGGCGTTGATGCTGCGATCAAAGCAGGCAACACCCTGCCGATGCGTAACATCCCGGTGGGTTCTACTGTGCACAACGTAGAAATGAAGCCGGGCAAAGGCGGTCAGATCGCTCGCTCTGCTGGCGCTTACGTGCAGATCGTTGCGCGTGAAGGCTCCTACGTTACCCTGCGTCTGCGTTCAGGCGAAATGCGTAAAATCGAAGCTGATTGCCGCGCAACCCTGGGCGAAGTCGGCAACGCTGAGCATATGCTGCGCGTTCTGGGTAAAGCTGGTGCAACTCGTTGGCGTGGTGTTCGTCCGACCGTTCGCGGTACCGCGATGAACCCAGTAGATCACCCGCACGGTGGTGGTGAAGGTCGTAACTTTGGTAAGCACCCGGTCACTCCGTGGGGCGTTCAGACCAAAGGTAAGAAGACCCGTAGCAACAAGCGTACTGATAAATTTATCGTACGTCGCCGTAGCAAATAATTTTAGAGGATAAGCCATGCCACGTTCTCTCAAGAAAGGTCCTTTTATTGACCTGCACTTGCTGAAGAAGGTAGAGAAAGCGGTGGAAAGCGGAGACAAGAAGCCCCTGCGCACCTGGTCCCGTCGTTCAACGATCTTCCCTAACATGATCGGTTTGACCATCGCTGTCCATAATGGTCGTCAGCACGTTCCTGTCTTTGTTTCCGACGAAATGGTCGGCCACAAGCTGGGTGAATTTGCACCGACACGTACTTATCGCGGCCACGCTGCTGATAAGAAAGCCAAGAAGAAATAAGTAGGAGGAAGAGATGGAAACTATTGCTCAACATCGCCATGCTCGTTCTTCTGCTCAGAAGGTTCGCCTTGTGGCTGACCTGATTCGCGGTAAGAAAGTGTCGCAGGCTCTGGATATTCTGACCTACACCAACAAGAAAGCGGCTGTACTGGTTAAGAAGGTCCTGGAATCTGCCATTGCTAACGCCGAACACAACGATGGCGCTGATATCGACGATCTGAAAGTCGCGAAAATTTTCGTAGACGAAGGCCCGAGCATGAAGCGCATTATGCCGCGTGCTAAAGGTCGTGCAGATCGCATCCTGAAGCGCACCAGCCACATTACTGTGGTTGTGTCCGATCGCTGAGACTCTGGAGACTAGCAATGGGTCAGAAAGTACATCCTAATGGTATTCGCCTGGGTATTGTAAAACCATGGAACTCTACCTGGTTTGCGAACACCAAAGAATTCGCTGACAACCTGGACAGCGATTTTAAAGTTCGTCAGTTCCTGACTAAAGAACTGGCAAAAGCGTCTGTATCTCGTATCGTTATCGAGCGTCCGGCTAAGAGCATCCGTGTGACCATTCACACCGCTCGCCCGGGTATCGTTATCGGTAAAAAAGGTGAAGACGTAGAAAAACTGCGCACGGTCGTCGCGAACATCGCTGGCGTTCCTGCACAGATTAATATCGCCGAAGTCCGTAAGCCGGAACTGGACGCGAAACTGGTTGCTGACAGCATCACTTCACAGCTGGAGCGTCGCGTGATGTTCCGTCGTGCTATGAAGCGTGCGGTTCAGAACGCCATGCGTCTGGGCGCGAAAGGTATCAAAGTTGAAGTTAGCGGCCGTCTGGGCGGCGCAGAGATCGCACGTACCGAATGGTACCGTGAAGGTCGCGTACCGCTGCACACGCTGCGTGCTGACATTGACTACAACACCTCTGAAGCGCACACCACTTATGGTGTAATCGGCGTTAAGGTATGGATCTTCAAAGGCGAGATCCTGGGTGGTATGGCTGCTGTTGAACAACCGGAACCGGCTGCTCAACCTAAAAAGCAGCAGCGTAAAGGCCGTAAGTAAGGAGAGTCGCTGATGTTACAACCAAAGCGTACAAAATTCCGTAAAGTGCACAAAGGCCGTAACCGCGGTCTGGCGCAGGGTACGGATGTTAGCTTCGGTACTTTCGGTCTGAAAGCTGTTGGCCGTGGTCGTCTGACTGCTCGTCAGATCGAAGCAGCACGTCGTGCTATGACCCGTGCAGTTAAGCGTCAAGGTAAGATCTGGATCCGTGTATTCCCGGACAAACCGATCACCGAGAAGCCGCTGGAAGTGCGTATGGGTAAAGGTAAGGGTAACGTGGAGTATTGGGTTGCCCTGATTCAGCCTGGTAAAGTCCTGTATGAAATGGACGGCGTACCAGAAGAGCTGGCCCGTGAAGCCTTCAAGCTGGCAGCAGCAAAACTGCCTATCAAAACCACCTTTGTTACTAAGACGGTGATGTAATGAAAGCAACTGAGCTGCGTGAAAAAAGCGTCGAAGAGCTGAACACTGAGCTGCTAAATCTGCTGCGTGAGCAATTTAACCTGCGCATGCAGGCAGCATCTGGCCAACTACAGCAGACCCATCTGCTGAAACAAGTTCGCCGTGATGTTGCACGCGTTAAGACTTTACTGACTGAGAAGGCGGGTGCGTAATGACCGATAAAATCCGTACTCTGCAAGGTCGTGTTGTTAGTGACAAGATGCAGAAATCTGCTGTTGTCGCTATCGAGCGTTTCGTGAAACACCCGATCTACGGTAAATTCATTAAGCGTACGACTAAGCTGCACATCCATGACGAGAACAACGAATGCGGTATCGGTGACGTGGTTGAAATCCGCGAAACCCGTCCGCTGTCCAAGACTAAGTCCTGGACTCTGGTTCGCGTTGTAGAGAAAGCGGTTCTGTAATAAGAACAGCTCTTTCTGAAGAAACCCTCTGCTTCGGCAGAGGGTTTTTTTTTGCCGATTATTTGGGCGTATTCCCTGTATTGGTCAAAATAGCGCCGTCTGGTTTGTTGATAATGATCCTCGCTTGTGTCGCGGCAATGATGCCGCGTGGTATCTCAATATGGACAAGGAAGAGCAGGATGAAAAAGGAAACGCCGGACCGCCTTCGTCGGTCTTTACTTACCGTGCCGCTGCTGGCGGCGATCCCTTCCGTTAGCGTGGCGAAAAAAGAATCGTTACTATCAACCCCTCACTTACCGCCGCAAAAGGGGCAGGGGATGCAACCTACGCTATTACTGAAAAACGCTGAGATAGTGGTCTGTATGGATGACGCCCGACGTGAAATCCGCAATGGCAGCATCTATATCCGGGGAGACAAGATTGAGGCGGTTGGCGCCGCAGAGACCTTGCCGCAGCAGGCCGATGAAATTATTGACCTGCGCGGGCACATCGTGGTGCCGGGATTGATCAATACCCATCATCATATGTATCAGAGCCTGACGCGCGTTATCCCGTCGGTCCAGAACGGCGAACTGTTCAACTGGCTGACGCATCTCTATCCCATCTGGCAGAAACTGACGCCGGAGATGATTCATGTCTCCACCCAGACGGCGATGGCCGAGCTGATTCTCTCAGGCTGTACCACGACCAGCGATCACCTCTATGTCTATCCCAACGGCTGCCGGCTTGACGACAGTATTCACGCCGCAGCTACGATGGGGATGCGCTTTCACGCCAGTCGCGGCAGCATGAGCGTCGGTCAAAAGCAGGGAGGACTGCCTCCGGACTCTCTGGTCGAGAAAGAGTCCGCTATTCTGGAAGACACGCAGCGGGTTATTGAGCGTTACCACGATGACAGCCGCGGCGCCATGTTGCGTATTGTCGTCGCCCCCTGTTCTCCGTTCTCTGTCAGCCGCGAGTTAATGAAAGAGTCCGCCGCACTGGCGCGTCATTACAACGTCTCAATGCACACCCATCTGGCAGAGAATGACAGCGACATCCGCTATAGCCGGGAGAAGTTCAACATGACTCCGGCGCAGTATGTAGAAGATCTTGGCTGGGTAGGGCACGACGTGTGGCATGCGCACTGCGTCAAGCTCGACGAGCACGGCATCGCGCTGTTCGCCCGCACGGGCACCGGCGTCGCTCACTGCCCCTGTTCCAATATGCGTCTCGCTTCGGGCATCGCGCCGGTGCGGCATATGTGCGACGCGGGCGTTAATGTTGGGCTGGGCGTCGATGGCTCCGCTTCGAATGACAGCTCCGATCTTATCGGCGAAGCGCGTCAGGCGCTGCTGTTGCAGCGGGTAGGGTTCGGTCCCGATGCGATGAACGCGCGACAGGCGCTGGAGCTGGCGACGCGGGGCGGAGCAAAAGTGCTGAACCGCGATGACATTGGCTCTGTTGCCCCCGGTATGCAGGCGGATCTGGCGATATTTGACCTCAACTCTCTCGGCCTGGCAGGCGCAGGGCACGACCCCGTCGCCGCGCTGGTATTTTGCAATCCGGGACAGGTCGCCTATAGCGTGATCAACGGAAAGGTGGTGGTGCGTAAAGGGGAGCTGGCGGTAATCGACCTGCCAGAGCTGGTTTCCCGCCACAACAAACTGGCCGCGCAGCTCATGGCGTAAAGGGTAACTGACAGAAGAATTAGCGAGTGTTGAAAAATAAGGCAGATTACATTTGCTACTGTTGACACTATTCCCTAGAATACGCCCTCCCTGTTATCAGGGAAAATAAGCGGCTCCATTGCTGAGCCGTTCATTTTTTCTACCCATCTGTGAGAACCGGTGTTATAATGCCGCGCCCTCAAATATGGGGCTTTCTAACGACCTGAGTTTTGGGTCCCGAAGTAGTAGTTGACATTAGCGGAGCACTAAAATGATCCAAGAACAGACTATGCTGAACGTCGCCGACAACTCCGGTGCACGTAGCGTAATGTGTATCAAGGTTCTGGGTGGCTCGCACCGTCGCTACGCAGGCGTCGGCGATATCATCAAAGTTACCATCAAGGAAGCAATTCCGCGTGGTAAGGTGAAAAAAGGTGATGTCCTGAAGGCGGTAGTGGTGCGCACCAAGAAGGGTGTTCGTCGCCCGGACGGTTCTGTCATTCGCTTCGATGGTAACGCATGCGTTATTTTGAACAATAACAGCGAGCAGCCAATCGGAACGCGTATTTTTGGGCCGGTAACTCGTGAACTTCGTACTGAAAAGTTCATGAAAATTATCTCTCTGGCACCAGAAGTACTCTAAGGAGCGAACAATGGCAGCGAAAATCCGTCGTAACGACGAAGTTATCGTGCTGACCGGCAAAGATAAAGGTAAGCGCGGTAAAGTTAAGAATGTCCTGTCTTCTGGCAAGGTCATCGTTGAAGGTATCAACCTGGTTAAGAAACACCAGAAGCCGGTTCCGGCTCTGAACCAACCAGGCGGCATCGTTGAAAAAGAAGCTGCTATTCAGGTTTCTAACGTTGCACTCTTCAATGCGGCAACCGGTAAGGCTGACCGTGTAGGCTTTAGATTCGAAGACGGTAAAAAAGTCCGTTTCTTCAAGTCTAATAGCGAAACTATCAAGTAATTTGGAGTAGTACGATGGCGAAACTGCATGATTACTACAAAGACGAAGTAGTCCAGAAACTCATGACCGAGTTTGGCTACACTTCTGTCATGCAAGTCCCTCGGGTCGAGAAGATCACCCTGAACATGGGTGTTGGTGAAGCGATCGCTGACAAGAAACTGCTGGAAAACGCAGCAGCTGACCTGGCAGCAATCTCCGGTCAAAAACCGCTGGTCACCAAAGCACGCAAATCAGTTGCAGGCTTCAAAATCCGTCAGGGCTATCCGATCGGCTGTAAAGTAACTCTGCGCGGCGAGCGCATGTGGGAGTTCTTTGAGCGTCTGATCACCATTGCTGTACCGCGTATCCGCGACTTCCGTGGTCTGTCCGCGAAGTCTTTCGACGGTCGTGGCAACTACAGCATGGGCGTTCGTGAGCAGATCATCTTCCCAGAAATCGACTACGACAAAGTCGATCGCGTTCGTGGTTTGGATATCACCATTACCACTACTGCGAAATCTGATGATGAAGGCCGTGCTCTGCTGACTGCCTTTGACTTCCCGTTCCGCAAGTAAGGTAGGGTTACTTAATGGCTAAGCAATCAATGAAAGCACGCGAAGTTAAGCGTGTGAAATTAGCAGACAAATTCTTCGCAAAACGCGCTGAACTGAAAGCGATCATTTCTGATGTGAACGCAACCGACGAAGATCGTTGGAACGCTGTTCTCAAGCTGCAGACTCTGCCGCGTGATTCCAGCCCGTCTCGTCAGCGTAACCGCTGCCGTCAAACAGGTCGTCCGCACGGTTTCCTGCGGAAGTTCGGGTTGAGCCGTATCAAGGTCCGTGAAGCCGCTATGCGCGGTGAAATCCCGGGTCTGAAAAAGGCTAGCTGGTAATTGTCACCAATTGAATCACGGGAGTAAAGACAGATGAGCATGCAAGATCCGATCGCGGATATGCTGACCCGTATCCGTAACGGTCAGGCCGCGAACAAAGCTGCGGTCACCATGCCTTCCTCCAGGCTGAAAGTGGCAATTGCCAACGTGCTGAAGGAAGAAGGTTACATTGAAGATTTCAAAATCGAAGGCGACATCAAGCCGGAACTGGAAGTCACTCTTAAGTATTTCCAGGGTAAAGCTGTTGTAGAAAGCATTCAGCGTGTCAGCCGCCCAGGTCTGCGCATCTATAAGAAAAAAGATGAGCTGCCGAAAGTTATGGCGGGATTAGGTATTGCTGTTATTTCTACCTCTAAAGGTGTCATGACTGATCGTGCAGCGCGCCAGGCTGGTCTTGGTGGCGAAATTATCTGCTACGTAGCGTAATCGGAGGAAACTATGTCTCGTGTTGCTAAAGCACCTGTCGTTGTTCCTGCCGGCGTAGAGGTAAAACTCAACGGTCAGGTAATTTCGATCAAAGGTAAAAACGGCGAGCTGACTCGTACTATCAATAATGCCGTAGAAGTTAAGCATGCTGACAATGCACTGACCTTCGCTCCGCGCGACGGTTTTGCAAACGGCTGGGCGCAGGCGGGTACCGCTCGTGCGCTGCTGAACGGCATGGTTATCGGTGTTACCGAAGGCTTCACTAAGAAGCTGCAGCTGGTTGGTGTTGGTTATCGTGCTGCCATTAAAGGCAACGTTGTTAACCTGTCACTGGGTTTTTCTCACCCGGTTGATCATCAGCTGCCCGCGGGTATCACTGCTGAATGTCCGACTCAGACTGAAATCGTGCTGAAAGGCGCTGATAAACAACTGATCGGCCAGGTAGCAGCTGACTTGCGCGCCTACCGTCGTCCTGAGCCGTATAAAGGCAAGGGTGTCCGTTACGCCGACGAAGTCGTGCGTATCAAAGAGGCTAAGAAGAAGTAAGGTAACACTATGGATAAGAAATCTGCTCGTATCCGTCGTGCGACCCGTGCACGTCGCAAGCTCAAAGAGCTGGGTGCTACTCGCCTGGTGGTACATCGTACCCCGCGTCACATTTACGCACAGGTAATCGCCCCGAACGGTTCCGAAGTTCTGGTTGCTGCTTCTACTGTAGAAAAAGCTATCTCTGAACAACTGAAGTACACCGGTAATAAAGATGCAGCTGCCGCAGTAGGTAAAGTTATTGCTGAGCGCGCTATCGAGAAAGGCATCAAAGATGTTTCTTTCGACCGTTCCGGTTTCCAATATCATGGTCGTGTCCAGGCACTGGCAGATGCTGCTCGTGAAGCTGGCCTTCAGTTCTAAGGTAGAGGTCTAGGATGTCACACATCGAGAAACAAGCTGGCGAACTGCAGGAAAAACTGATCGCGGTAAACCGTGTTTCTAAAACTGTGAAAGGTGGTCGTATCTTTTCCTTCACCGCACTGACTGTAGTGGGTGACGGTAACGGCCGCGTTGGTTTTGGTTACGGTAAAGCGCGCGAAGTTCCGGCAGCGATCCAGAAAGCGATGGAAAAAGCCCGTCGCAACATGATTAATGTCGCGCTGACCAACGGCACCCTGCAGCACCCGGTTAAAGGTGCGCACACGGGTTCCCGCGTGTTCATGCAGCCGGCTTCTGAAGGTACCGGTATCATCGCCGGCGGTGCAATGCGCGCCGTTCTGGAAGTCGCTGGAGTTCATAACGTTCTGGCTAAAGCCTATGGTTCCACCAACCCGATCAACGTGGTTCGTGCAACTATCGACGGCCTGGAAAATATGAATTCTCCAGAAATGGTCGCTGCCAAGCGTGGTAAATCCGTTGAAGAAATTCTGGGGTAATCACGATGGCTAAGACTATTAAAATCACTCAAACCCGTAGCTCAATCGGCCGCCTGCCTAAGCACAAAGCCACTCTGGTTGGTCTGGGTCTGCGTCGCATTGGCCACACCGTAGAGCGTGAAGACACGCCGGCAGTACGCGGTATGGTTAACGCGATTTCCTACATGCTGAAAGTAGAGGAGTAACAGATGCGTTTAAATACTCTGTCTCCGGCCGAAGGCTCTAAGCACGCGTCTAAGCGTCTGGGTCGTGGTATCGGTTCTGGCCTCGGCAAAACCGGTGGTCGTGGTCACAAAGGTCAGAACTCTCGTTCTGGCGGTGGCGTACGTCGCGGTTTCGAGGGTGGTCAGATGCCTCTGTACCGTCGTCTGCCGAAATTCGGCTTCACCTCGCGTAAATCATTCGTGACCGCAGAAGTGCGTCTGTCTGATCTGGCGAAAGTGGAAGGCGGTATCGTTGACCTGACTACGCTGAAAGCAGCCAACATTATCGGTGTTCAGATTGAATTCGCGAAAGTGATTCTGTCTGGTGAAGTTTCTGCACCGGTAACGGTTCGCGGCCTGCGTGTCACTAAAGGTGCTCGTGCTGCAATCGAAGCTGCTGGCGGTAAAATCGAGGAATAAGTAGCAGATGGCTAAACAACCGGGATTAGATTTTCAAAGTGCCAAAGGCGGATTTGGTGAACTGAAACGCAGACTGCTGTTTGTAATCGGTGCACTGATTGTCTTCCGAATTGGCTCTTTTATTCCGATCCCTGGTATTGATGCCGCTGTACTTGCCAAACTGCTTGAGCAACAGCGTGGCACCATCATTGAAATGTTCAACATGTTCTCTGGTGGTGCTCTTAGCCGTGCTTCAATCTTCGCGCTGGGTATTATGCCGTATATTTCGGCCTCTATTATTATCCAGCTGCTGACGGTGGTGCATCCAGCGTTAGCGGAGATTAAGAAAGAAGGGGAGGCTGGCCGTCGTAAGATTAGTCAGTATACCCGCTACGGTACGTTGGTACTGGCCATATTCCAGTCGATCGGTATTGCTACCGGTCTGCCGAATATGCCTGGAATGCAGGGCCTGGTGATTAACCCAGGCTTTGCTTTCTACTTTACCGCTGTTGTAAGTCTGGTCACCGGAACCATGTTCCTGATGTGGCTGGGCGAACAGATTACTGAACGAGGTATCGGCAACGGTATCTCGATCATTATCTTCGCGGGTATTGTTGCGGGTCTTCCGCCGGCCATTGGCCATACCATCGAGCAAGCGCGGCAAGGCGACCTGCACTTCCTCCTGTTGCTGTTGGTTGCAGTTCTTGTATTTGCAGTGACCTTCTTCGTTGTTTTCGTTGAGCGTGGTCAGCGCCGCATTGTGGTGAACTATGCGAAACGTCAGCAAGGTCGTCGTGTATACGCTGCACAGAGCACACATTTACCGTTGAAAGTGAATATGGCGGGCGTTATTCCGGCTATTTTTGCTTCCAGCATTATCCTGTTCCCCGCGACGATAGCATCCTGGTTCGGGGGCGGTACCGGTTGGAACTGGCTGACAACAATTTCGCTGTATTTGCAGCCAGGACAGCCGCTATATGTGCTACTCTATGCGACTGCAATCATCTTCTTCTGCTTTTTCTACACGGCGTTGGTTTTCAACCCGCGTGAAACAGCAGATAACCTGAAGAAGTCTGGTGCATTCGTACCGGGGATTCGTCCGGGAGAGCAAACGGCGAAGTATATCGATAAAGTAATGACGCGTTTGACCTTAATCGGCGCACTGTACATTACTTTTATTTGCCTGATCCCGGAGTTCATGCGTGATGCGATGAAAGTTCCCTTCTACTTTGGCGGTACATCACTGCTCATCGTAGTGGTCGTCATCATGGACTTTATGGCTCAAGTGCAAACTCTGATGATGTCTAGTCAGTACGAGTCTGCATTGAAGAAAGCAAACCTGAAAGGCTACGGCCGTTAATTCAGGCGCTTGAGAAGTTACGGAGAGTAAAAATGAAAGTTCGTGCTTCCGTCAAGAAATTATGTCGTAACTGCAAAATCATCCGTCGCGACGGCGTCGTACGTGTGATTTGCAGCGCCGAGCCTAAGCATAAACAGCGCCAGGGCTGATTTTTTCACATATTTTTCTTGCAAAGTCGGGTTGAGCTGGCTAGATTAGCCAGCCAATCTTTTGTATGTCAATGCGTTTCCATTTGAGTATCCTGAAAACGGGCTTTTCAGCATGGGGCGCATTTATTTAATTATAGGAGTGCATAGTGGCCCGTATAGCAGGCATTAACATTCCTGATCATAAACACACCGTTATCGCGTTAACCTCGATTTTCGGTATCGGTAAAACTCGTTCTAAAGCCATCTGCGCTGCAACGGGTATTGCTGAAGATGTTAAGATCAGTGAGCTGTCTGAAGAACAGATTGATCAGCTGCGTGATGCGGTTGGTAAATTCGTTGTTGAAGGTGATCTGCGCCGTGAAATCACCCTGAGCATCAAGCGTCTGATGGACCTTGGTTGCTACCGTGGTTTGCGCCATCGTCGTGGTCTGCCGGTACGCGGTCAGCGTACTAAGACCAATGCACGTACCCGTAAGGGTCCGCGCAAACCGATCAAGAAATAATCGGGGTGAGTAAATAATGGCAAAGGCACCAGTTCGTGCACGTAAGCGTGTAAGAAAGCAAGTCTCAGATGGCGTGGCTCATGTCCATGCTTCTTTTAACAACACCATCGTTACCATTACCGATCGTCAGGGTAACGCGCTGGGTTGGGCAACCGCCGGTGGTTCCGGTTTCCGCGGTTCACGTAAATCTACCCCGTTTGCTGCTCAGGTCGCTGCAGAGCGCTGTGCAGAAGCCGTGAAAGATTACGGTATTAAGAACCTGGAAGTTATGGTTAAGGGTCCGGGTCCGGGTCGCGAATCTACTATTCGTGCTCTGAACGCCGCAGGTTTCCGCATCACGAACATTACTGATGTGACTCCGATCCCTCACAACGGTTGTCGTCCGCCGAAAAAACGTCGCGTATAACGCCGCGTTTTTAGGATAGTTGGAGAAAGAAAATGGCAAGATATTTGGGTCCTAAGCTCAAGCTGAGCCGTCGTGAGGGCACAGACCTTTTCCTGAAGTCTGGCGTTCGCGCGATTGATTCCAAGTGTAAAATTGAACAAGCCCCTGGTCAGCATGGTGCGCGTAAACCGCGTCTGTCTGATTACGGCGGCCAGTTGCGTGAAAAACAAAAAGTTCGTCGTATCTACGGCGTGCTGGAACGTCAGTTCCGCAACTACTATAAAGAAGCAGCACGTCTGAAAGGCAACACCGGTGCAAACCTGTTAGCTCTGCTGGAAGGTCGTCTGGATAACGTAGTTTACCGTATGGGCTTCGGTGCCACGCGTGCAGAAGCACGTCAGCTGGTCAGCCACAAGTCTGTAATGGTTAACGGCCGCGTTGTTAACATCGCTTCTTATCAGGTATCTCCGAATGATGTCGTAAGCATCCGTGAGAAAGCCAAAAAGCAATCTCGCGTGAAGGCCGCTCTGGAGCTGGCTGAGCAGCGTGAAAAGCCAACCTGGCTGGAAGTTGATGCGACTAAGATGGAAGGTGTGTTCAAGCGTATTCCTGAGCGTACCGATCTGTCTGCGGACATTAACGAACACCTGATCGTCGAGCTTTACTCTAAGTAAAGCTTAGTACCAAAGAGAGGACACAATGCAGGGTTCTGTGACAGAGTTTCTAAAACCGCGCCTGGTAGATATCGAGCAAGTGAGTTCGACGCACGCCAAGGTGACCCTTGAGCCTTTAGAGCGTGGCTTTGGCCATACTCTTGGTAACGCACTGCGCCGTATTCTGCTTTCTTCCATGCCGGGTTGCGCGGTGACCGAGGTTGAAATTGATGGTGTACTGCATGAGTACAGCACCAAAGAGGGCGTACAGGAAGACATCCTGGAAATCCTGCTCAACCTGAAAGGGCTGGCGGTAAGAGTTCAGGGTAAAGATGAAGTCATTCTGACCCTGAATAAATCTGGCATTGGCCCTGTGACTGCAGCCGACATTACCCACGACGGTGATGTCGAAATCGTCAAGCCGCAGCACGTGATCTGTCACCTGACTGATGAGAACGCCGCTATCAGCATGCGTATCAAAGTTCAGCGTGGTCGTGGTTATGTGCCGGCTTCTGCCCGAATTCATTCGGAAGAAGATGAGCGCCCAATCGGCCGCCTGCTGGTCGACGCTTGCTACAGCCCTGTAGACCGTATCGCCTACAATGTTGAAGCAGCGCGTGTAGAACAGCGCACCGACCTGGACAAGCTGGTCATCGAAATGGAAACCAACGGCACAATCGATCCTGAAGAGGCGATTCGTCGTGCGGCGACCATCCTGGCAGAACAACTGGAAGCTTTCGTTGACCTACGTGATGTACGTCAGCCGGAAGTGAAAGAAGAGAAACCAGAATTCGATCCGATCCTGCTGCGCCCTGTTGACGATCTGGAATTGACTGTCCGCTCTGCTAACTGCCTTAAGGCAGAAGCTATCCACTACATCGGTGATCTGGTACAGCGTACCGAGGTTGAGCTGCTCAAAACGCCTAACCTGGGTAAAAAATCTCTTACTGAGATTAAAGACGTGCTCGCCTCACGTGGTCTTTCTCTGGGTATGCGCCTCGAGAACTGGCCGCCGGCAAGCATCGCTGATGAATAACCGGATCACAGGTTAAGGTTTCACTGAGAAGGATAAGGTCATGCGCCATCGTAAGAGTGGTCGTCAACTGAACCGCAACAGCAGCCATCGTCAGGCTATGTTCCGCAACATGGCTGGTTCTTTGGTTCGTCATGAGATCATCAAAACGACTCTGCCGAAAGCCAAAGAGCTGCGCCGCGTAGTTGAGCCGCTGATTACTCTTGCCAAGACCGACAGCGTAGCTAATCGTCGTCTGGCATTCGCCCGTACTCGTGATAACGAGATCGTGGCAAAACTGTTTAACGAGCTGGGCCCGCGTTTCGCGAGCCGTGCCGGTGGTTACACTCGTATTCTGAAGTGTGGCTTCCGCGCTGGTGACAACGCTCCGATGGCTTACATCGAGCTGGTTGATCGTCCAGAAGCTCAAGCAGAAGCTGCCGCAGAGTAATCTGTAGCATCGTAAAAAACCCGCTTCGGCGGGTTTTTTATTGCCTGTAATTTACCCCGTCCGTTACTCTCAATATTGTGGCTAATTCAGGAGGCGCTTATGTGGTTAATCGATCAGCTTGCGGAACAGCATATTCGCGCGGCGCAGGAAAAAGGCGAACTCAGCAATCTGCCTGGCGAAGGCGCGCCGCTTGAACTGGATGACGACAGCCAGGTCCCCGCTGAATTGCGCAGCGGCTATCGACTGCTGAAAAATTCAGGCTATCTACCGCCCGAACTGGAGATGCGTCGCGAAGCGCTGGAGATCGGCGATCTGCTGCGTAATCTGGATCCTGAGGATCAGCGCTACGCTGAACACAGCAAGCGGCTGCTGGTGCTGGAGTTGAAGCTGCGGCAGGCAGGGATGAGTACCGCATTTTTACAGGGCTATTATGGCGACGCTATCCGCCATCGTCTGTTAAAGGAGGAGTGATGTACCGTATCGGACAGCTGGCTAAGCTGGCAAACGTAACCGTCGACACTATCCGTTTCTATGAAAAACAGCAGATGATGGAGCATGAGATTCGCACCGAGGGCGGCTTTCGGCTATACAGCGACAGCGACCTCCAGCGACTGAAGTTTATTCGCTTTGGGCGGCAGCTCGGGTTCGGTCTTGACGCCATTCGCGAGCTGCTGTCAATTCGGGTCGACCCCGCGCATCACACCTGCGAAGAATCAAAAGCCATTGTTCAGGCGCGCCTGCACGAAGTGAATATTATGATCGAGGAACTGCAAAACGTGCAGCGTTCCCTTCAGCGTTTATCGGATGCCTGCTGCGGCACGGCGCACAGCAGCGACTGCTGTTCAATTCTGCAAGCGCTGGAAAAAGGCACGGAACCCAGACCAGAAGCGCTACACGGGCAACATTGAATTTTGCGCTAAAGAGCATATAGTTATGCGGTCCAACTGAGGAGAGTATGATGAGTAAGTATCAGCACACCAAAGGTGAAATTCGCGACAACGCGATTCAGGCTTTACTGCACGATCCCCTTTTTCGCCAGCGCATCGAGCAGAAGCAAAAAGGCAAAGGCAGCTATCGGCGTAAAGATAAACATGCGAAGCGTGGCGGCTGGGAGGCCAGTGATAAGAAAGGCTCTTATCACTGGCCTTCTTCTTTATGGGTACAAAAAAGCCGCCTTGCGGCGGCTGATTTTAAATCTTGTTGTTCTGCTGCTTCAGCAAGTCACGAATTTCACTGAGCAGAACCTCTTCGTTAGAGGGCTTCGGTGCCGGTTTTTCGACTTCTTTCTTCTTGTAGAGCTTGTTCATCAGTTTGATGGCGATAAAGATAGCGAACGCCACAATGACAAAATCAAAGATAGTCTGAATAAATACGCCGTATTCCATTACCACCGGCGGCGTTGCGCCTTCGGCAGGCTTAAGCACCCATTTAAACTGTTTGAAATCGACCCCGCCGATCAGCAGTCCCAGCGGCGGCATAATAATATTTGCCACCAGTGAAGAGACGATTTTGCCAAAGGCTGCGCCGATGATCACACCAACGGCGAGATCCACCACGTTGCCGCGCATTGCAAAATCACGAAATTCTTTGAAAAAACTCATACTTATCTCCATGCCCTGGCCAATTGCTAAAGTCTAACAAACCTTTCGGCAATTGCCATCTAAGCGGCAGTATTTGTCGGAATTGTCTGTCCGGCGCTGCGCCTACAGGAAGAAAGGGCTGGGCTGGAAAAGCCGCTCTACATCCGGCACGAATTTTTTATCGGTCAGGAACATGATGACGTGGTCGCCTTGCTCGATGCGCAGATTGTCCTTGGCGATTAACACGTCTTCACCGCGAACGACCGCGCCGATAAGCGTACCCGGTGGCAGTTTAATTTCGTTGATTAACCGACCTACCACTCGGGATGTCGTTTCATCTCCATGTGCAATCGCTTCGATCGCTTCGGCAATGCCGCGTCGCAGGGATGAGACGCCGACGATGTCGGCTTTTCGCACATGACCTAACAGCGCGGAGATCGTTGCCTGTTGTGGAGAGATGGCTATATCGATCACGCTGCCCTGAACCAGATCCACATAGGCGCGACGCTGGATCAACACCATGACTTTTTTGGCGCCCATTTTTTTCGCCAGCATGGCAGACATGATATTGGCTTCATCGTCGTTGGTAACGGCGATAAAAAGATCCACCTGATCGACATGCTCTTCCGCCAGCAGCTCCTGATCGGAAGCATCGCCATAAAAGACAATCGTGTCCTGAAGGCGCTCAGCCAGTTCGGCGGCGCGGCGAGGATTACGTTCGATCAGCTTCACGCTGTAATTTTTTTCCAGCCGCTGCGCAAGGCCAAAACCTATGTTGCCGCCGCCTACCAGCATGATGCGTTTGTAAGGTCTTTCCAGCCGCTGCATTTCGCTCATCACCGCGCGAATGTTCTGGCTGGCGGCGATAAAAAACACCTCGTCGCCCGCTTCCACAATGGTGGAACCCTGCGGACGAATCGGACGATCCTGACGGAAAATCGCCGCGACGCGCGTATCAATATGCGGCATATGCTCACGCAAAATAGAGAGGGGATTGCCCACTAACGGACCGCCGTAATAGGCTTTAACCACCGCGAGACTGACCAGACCCTCCGCGAAGTTGACCACCTGCAACGCGCCAGGATACTGGATCAGACGATAGATGTTTTCGATTACCAGCTGCTCCGGCGAGATAAGGTGATCGATAGGGACGGCTTCCGGAATAAATAACTTATCTGCGTCGCGTAGATAATCCGCCGCGCGAATACGTGCAATACGATTGGGCGTATTAAACAGCGAATAGGCAATCTGGCACGCCACCATATTGGTTTCATCGGAGCTGGTAACCGCGACCAGCATGTCAGCATCTTCCGCGCCTGCCTCGCGCAAAATGCGCGGATGCGATCCGTGACCCTGAACGACGCGCAAATCGAATTTATCCTGTAACTGACGCAGGCGATCGGCGTCAGTATCCACTACCGTAATATCGTTGTTCTCGCCGACGAGGTTTTCTGCCAGCGTTCCGCCAACCTGACCGGCTCCCAGAATAATAATTTTCATTGCGTGTCGTGCTCTTTAGTTAGTGCGCTTTTACCAGCTTAGCGTAGAAAAATCCGTCACCGCCTTCGACCGTCGGAAAGACCTGTAACCCATCCTCTTTGCCGCCCGGCAGGATGTCGGCGCGCGCATCCGCATGTCGGCTTAAGAAGGCGCTGATCTGCGCCTGATTCTCTTCAGGCAAAACAGAGCAGGTGGCATAGAGCAGCGTGCCGCCGGGTTTCAGATGGGACCAGACGGCCTCCAGAATATCGCGTTGCAGCGTTGCCAGCTCGGCAATATCCCGGTCACGTCGCAGCCACTTAATATCCGGGTGGCGGCGGATAACGCCGGTTGCCGAGCAGGGCGCGTCCAGCAGAATACGATCGAACTGACGATCGCCGCACCACGCCTGCGGGGTACGCCCGTCGCCCTGTTTCACCTCTGCCTGCATCCTGAGACGCTGTAGGTTCTCTTGCACGCGAATCAAACGCTGAGCATCGACGTCGACCGCCATGACCTGAGCCTCAGGGGCAATTTCGAGGATATGCGTCGTTTTACCGCCGGGGGCAGCGCAGAGATCGAGGATCTGCTCGCCGTTTTCCGGCGCCAGCAGCAGGGCGCAGCGCTGAGCAGAGAGATCCTGAACCGTTACCCAGCCATCGGCAAAGCCCGGAAGCTGGCCGACAGGCGCCGGCGTGTCCAGCCGCAGCGCGTCAGGCGCGACATCGGCGGCGCTGGCCGTTCTTTCGCTGTCGTTCAGCAGCGCCAGCCACGCGTCACGGCTGTGATACTGGCGATTCACGCGCAGCCACATGGGCGGACGTTGATTATTCGCCTCAACGATCTGCTGCCACTCTTCTGGCCAGGCTTGTTGCAGCCGCTGTAGCAGCCATGCCGGATGCAGATGTTTTTGCGGGCCTTGATCGACCTCGGCAAGCAGCTCCGCCTGCTGACGCTGGAACTGACGCAGCACGCCGTTGAGCAGTCCTTTCAGGTTCGCCCGCTTGAGCACTTCGGCGCCGGCAACGGTTTCCGCCAGCGCGGCATGAGCAGGGACGCGCGTATAGAGCAGCTGATAGAGACCCACCATAATCAGGTAGTGCAATACACGCTGTTTACCGGTCAGCGGGCGCGCCATCAGTTTGCCGATTAAGGCTTCCAGCTGTGGCAGAGTACGCAAGACGCCGAAGCAGATTTCCTGCACCAGCGCGCCATCTTTATCGGTAAGTTTTTTCTGCGCGCCGGGCAGAATGGCGCTGAGCGATTCGCCTTTATCAATTACGCGCTCAATCAGTTGAGCGGACAGGCTTCGCAGATTCGTTGATTTAGTCATTGGGGTTACGTCAGTAAACAAAAAGCCCGGACAGAGCCGGGCTGGAGTCAGGCTAAAACGCGGCCTGACGTGAACCACTCGCGACGCGAGTTAAGCAGATCCTGCGCCGACATCGCTTTTTTACCCGCCGGTTGCAGCAGCTGAAGATTTAACACGCCGTCAGCGGTAGCGACCTGAATGCCGTGCTTATCGGCGGCGATAATCTCGCCCGGCTGTTTCGCAACGTGAGGCAATACGCTTGCCTGCCATACTTTGACCGGCTGCTCCTCGATAAAAAAATAGCTCACCGGCCAGGGGTTGAAGGCGCGTATGCAGCGCTCAAGCTGAACGGCGGAAAGCTGCCAGTCGAGGCGGGCTTCTTCTTTGCTCAGCTTTTCAGCGTAGTTGGCCTGGGCGTCATCCTGCTTTTCCGGCTGTGCTCGACCATCCGCCAGCTGCGTCAGCGTCTCCAGCAGGCCCTGCGGACCAAGCTGCGCCAGCTTGTCATACAGTGTGGCGCTGGTGTCTTCCGCCGTAATGGGGCAGCGGAGCTTATACAGCATATCCCCGGTATCAAGACCTACATCCATCTGCATAATGGTGACGCCGGTTTCGCTATCGCCCGCCCACAGCGAGCGCTGAATCGGCGCGGCTCCACGCCAGCGCGGCAGCAGCGAGCCGTGCACGTTGATACATCCGAGGCGCGGCATAGAGAGCACGGCCTGCGGCAGTATCAGCCCATAGGCGACCACGACCATAACATCCGCCTGTAATTCGGCGACCAGCTGCTGGTTTTCAGCCGGGCGCAGCGAGGTCGGCTGGAATACCGGAAGATCATGAGAAAGCGCCAGCGTTTTTACCGGGCTGGGCGTCAGCTTATTGCCACGGCCAGCCGGACGATCAGGCTGGGTAAACACGCCAACCACCTGATGCTCAGAAGCAAGCAGCGCGTCGAGATGACGCGCTGCAAAGTCAGGTGTGCCAGCGAAAATAATTTTCAACGGGGCAGACACGGTTATCCCTTATTTAGCCGTCAGGAAGCACGCGCGTTCTGGCGCGCCAGTTTTTCCAGCTTTTGCCTGATGCGCTGACGCTTCAGCGGCGACAGGTAATCAATAAACAGCTTGCCGTCGAGGTGATCGATTTCATGTTGAATACAGATCGCCAGCAGTCCATCGGTTTCCAGTTCGAAATGCTTGCCTTCGCGATCCAGCGCGCGCACCTTAACGCGCTCGGCGCGTGGCACAAACGCACGCTGTTCAGGAATAGAAAGGCAGCCCTCTTCGATGCCGGTTTCGCCGCTTTTCTCCAGTAATTCCGGATTAATCAGCACCAGACGCTCGTCGCGGTTTTCTGACACATCAATCACGATGATGCGCTGATGGATGTCTACCTGGGTGGCCGCCAGGCCAATACCCTCTTCGGCGTACATGGTTTCAAACATGTCGTCGACAATGCGCTGAACTTCAGCGTTAACTTCTTTCACTGGCGCCGCGATCTTGCGAAGGCGATCGTCAGGGAAATGTAATACCTGCAAAACTGACATAAATATCCAGATCTGTATGCGATTAAGAAAAGATTATTACCTCATATTGTAGACTTTTTAAGGGCTGATTGACAGCATTCCCCCCAGGATACAGCGCATGGAGCGGGGGGCAGGTATGGAGAAGATTGAACGCTATCTGCGGCTTTCAGCCGTAAGCGGCATCAGCGGAAATCGCTGGCTGGAAATGGCCAGGGCGCTCAGAGAAACCGACGATGCGGCCTCGCTGCTGGCGTCGTCCGGGCTAAGCGAACAGCAAATTCAGCAGTTTCACTATCTGCCGTCTCAGCAGATTGCCGCTACTGAAGCGTGGCTCAACGGGAGCGCTTCGCATCACCTGCTGACTGCTCTGGATGATAACTATCCTGACGCGCTACGTGAAATTCACCGTTTTCCGCCGCTGCTCTATATACAGGGCGATCCCGCTTTGCTCTCTTCGGTGCAGCTGGCGATGGTAGGCAGCCGTCACTGTTCTCACTATGGGCGACGCTGGGGAGAGTGGTTCGGTCAGCAGCTCGCGCAGAGCGGCCTGACGATTACCAGCGGGCTGGCGCGAGGCATTGATGGCATCGCCCATCGCGCGGCGCTGGACGTGGAGGGAAAAACGGTCGCCGTGCTGGGGAGCGGACTACAACGCCTTTATCCCAAACATCATCGCGCGCTGGCGGAGGAGATTGTGGAAAAGGGCGGCGCGGTTATTTCGGAGTTTCCGCTTACCATGCCGCCTCAGGCGATCAATTTCCCGCGCCGCAACCGCATTATCAGCGGATTGAGTCGCGGGGTGCTGGTGGTGGAGGCCACAATAAAAAGCGGTTCGCTGGTTACGGCGCGCTATGCGCTGGAGCAAAATCGCAACGTCTACGCGTTACCGGGAGCGCTGGGCAATCCCGGCAGCGCCGGCACGCACTGGCTGATTCAGCAGGGCGCGCTGCTGGTGGCCCATCCGGATGATATTGTCGAGGATCTTCGCACGCTGCTTAACTGGCTGCCCTTTACACAGCATGAAGCAATATATTCCGGGGGCATCGATGATGTGCCATTGCCATTTGCTGAGGTGTTGGCTAACGTAGGTGATGAGGTTACACCTGTTGACGTCGTCGCTGAACGTGCCGGCCAACCTGTGCCAGTGATTGCAGCCCAACTGCTGGAGCTGGAGTTAGCAGGATGGATCGCAGCTGTACCCGGCGGCTATGTCCGATTGAGGAGGGCATGCCATGTTCGACGTACTAATGTACTTGTTTGAGACATATATCCACAACGAAGCAGAAATGCAGGTTGATCAGGATACATTGACGGATGACTTAACCGATGCCGGTTTTCATCGTGAAGATATCTACAATGCGTTGAACTGGTTAGAGAAGCTGGCAGATTATCAGGACGGACTGGTCGATCCGATTCTGTTGGCTAACGATCCGCTTTCAATGCGCATCTACACAGAGGAAGAAGGCCAGCGTTTAGATGCCGAATGCCGTGGTTTCCTGCTGTTCCTGGAACAGATTCAGGTGCTCAAAATGGAAACGCGTGAAATGGTTATCGAGCGAGTTATGGCGCTCGACACGCTTGAGTTTGATCTGGAAGATCTCAAATGGGTGGTGCTGATGGTGTTGTTTAATCTTCCGGGATGCGAGAACGCCTATCAGCAAATGGAAGAACTTTTATTCGACGTCAATGAAGGCATGCTGCATTAATTTTCCGTTATGCAGCCATCGTTATGAGCAAATCAGCACTCTTCACCGTGCGTAAACACGATCCCTGCCCCGCCTGCGGGGCAGATTTAGTTATCCGCAGCGGTAAACACGGCGCTTTTTTAGGCTGCACAAATTATCCTGGCTGTGATTATATCCGGCCGCTGAAAAGCCAGGCCGACGGGCATATCGTTAAGGTCCTGGAAGGACACGCCTGCCCAGAGTGCGGCGCCGACAAAGCATTACGCCAGGGACGTTACGGCATGTTTATCGGCTGTAGCCACTATCCTGAATGTGACTACAGCGAAGCTATCAATAAGCCGGATGAAACGCTTATCGCCTGTCCCCAGTGCGCGGAAGGCAAGCTAGTGCAGCGTCGTTCCCGTTACGGCAAGACTTTTCACGCCTGTAATCGCTATCCAGCCTGCCAGTTTGCCGTTAACGCCACGCCGATCGCGGGCGAATGTCTGCACTGCCATTTTCCGCTGCTTGTCGAAAAGAAAACCGCGCAGGGTGTTAAACGCTTTTGCGCCAGTAAAAGCTGCGGCAAGGCCGCCGCAACAGAGAATTAAGAAAACATCATGCAAAATCACCATTTTTCCGGCTCCCTGGATGCCTGTGTTGAACAACTGCGCCAGCAGGCCGTTATCGCCTATCCGACCGAAGCCGTTTTTGGTCTGGGTTGCGACCCGGACAGCGAAAGCGCAGTAACGGCGCTGCTGGCGCTAAAGCAGCGTCCCGTTGAAAAAGGATTGATCCTGATTGCTGCGGACTATGCTCAGCTGGAACCCTATATCTCCGATCGTGAACTGACCGTTGAGCAGCGCGAGCGGATGTTTGCTCACTGGCCTGGTCCGGTTACCTTTGTTGTGCCTGCTACGCCGCAAACGCCACGCTGGCTAACGGGGCGGTTTGATTCCCTGGCGATTCGCGTCAGCGATCATCCTGATGTGCAGGCGCTGTGTCGTGCTTTCGGCAAGCCGCTGGTATCAACCAGCGCGAATCTGTCAGGTGAAGAGCCGTGCCGGACGGTCGAAGAGGTCAGAGCGCAATTTGGCGAGGCTTTTCCGGTGCTGGTGGGGCAAACCGGCGGACGGCGCAACCCCTCAGAAATCCGCGATGTGTTAACCGGCCACCTTATTCGTCAGGGATGATACATGGAACAGTTTGCGGTATTTGGCAATCCCATCAGCCACAGTAAATCGCCAGCGATTCATCGCTTATTTGCGGAGCAGACCGGCATTACGCACCATTATGGACGCGTCTGTGCGCCGCTTGACGGTTTCCCGCAGGCGATAGCGACGTTTTTTGCGCAGGGCGGGCAGGGGGCAAACGTAACGCTGCCCTTTAAACAGCAGGCGTGCGAATTTGCTGATGAGCTGAGCGACCGCGCGGCGCTTTCCGGCGCGGTCAATACGCTGAAAAAAGCAGGCGACGGACGTATTCTGGGCGACAACACAGACGGGATCGGCCTGTTAAGCGATCTGGAACGTCTTGGATTGATCAACGCTGGCGATCGCATTTTGCTGGTGGGGGCAGGCGGCGCGGCGCGCGGCGTGATCCTGCCGCTGCTGTCGGCAGGCTGTACGGTAACTATTGTTAACCGTACCCAGGCCCGTGCCGAAGAGCTGGCGCAGCTGTTCGGTCAGAGCGGCGCCATTGATGCCTGTGGGTTTGAGCAGCTGGCGACACGCGCGTTTGATCTGATTATCAATGCGACATCGAGCGGCGTGAGTGGCGAGGTTCCTCCGCTGCCTGCTTCGCTGGTGAATGCGCAGGTGCGTTGTTACGATATGTTCTATCAGGCTGGCGCCACGCCCTTTCTGCAATGGTGTCAACAGCAGGGAGCTGAGCAGTATGCGGATGGTCTGGGGATGCTGGTGGGTCAGGCTGCGCACGCCTTCAGTTTATGGCACGGCGTAATGCCAGAGATCGCGCCTGTGATCGCGCAGCTTAAACAGGCGATGCAGGCATGAATCAGGCTATTCAGTTTCCCGATCGTGAAGAGTGGAACGCCGAACACGACGCGATCTGCTTTCCGGCGCTGGTCAACGGCATCATCCTGACCTGCGCCATCTCTGCCGAAGCCTTATATCAGCGCTTCGGCCAGGGAGAGGCGCTCGCGCTGTTCTCCGCTCATCGCTGGGATATAGAAGAAGAGGCGGAAGCGGCGATCCTGAATGAAAGCTATGACGATCAGGAATGGGTCTGGCTTGCCTCGGCCAGGTAATCCTCTTTCCAGCTAACATAGTTGTTCGCGGAGTAGAGCAGACCCGCTATCTCCTGTTCGCTGAGCGGACGTACTTGTTTAACCGGGCTGCCGAGATAAAGGTAGCCGCTCTCCAGACGCTTGCCCGGCGGCACCAGGCTGCCTGCGCCAATCATGACGTCATCTTCGATAATGGCGCCGTCCAGCACAATCGATCCCATTCCGACCAGCACGCGATTACCGATAGTGCAGGCATGCAGCATGGCTTTATGACCGACGGTAACGTCCTCGCCAATCGTTAAGGGGAAACCTTGCGGATTGCTGGCTGACTTATGCGTAACGTGGAGGACGCTGCCGTCCTGAATATTGGTGCGCGCGCCGATCCTCACCTGATTTACGTCGCCGCGTATCGCAACCAGCGGCCAGATGCTGACGTCATCAGCCAGAATAACATCACCGACCACCACGCTGGAGGCGTCAACCATGACGCGCTGACCGCATTGCGGATAACTCTCTTTATATCGACGTAGGGCTGACATGCGCTTTCTCCTTGTTAGTTTGCTACAGACTGAGGCGGATCGGGTGTGTCAGGCAGGGTGACAACGCCTGGATCGTTGAAGATCTCCGCAATAAGTGTATTTTCTCACCATACAGAAAAAAGATCGAAAAAAAGGGTTGTGCAATTAAATCGGATCCCTATAATGCGCCTCCACTGACACGGCACAACGGCTTACGGAGCGCGGTGTTCAGGAGACTCAGGCAGCTGAGTCGCCGGAGAAAACT
>NZ_RMVG01000028.1 GCF_003813865.1 Candidatus Pantoea deserta | reverse complement strand
TGCTGTGGCTTGCCGCTGGCCTGACGGCGGCGCTGGCGGCGCAGGCGGAATACGCGCCGCAGGGCACGCAGGTCGGCAGCACAGAAAACGAGACGGCCTATTTCCTGTCGGCTTCTGTGTCCGAAAAGGAGATGGCCATCCTGATGAAGGCGGCTGAAGCCCGGGACATTCCGGTCTACTTCCGGGGGCTGGTAGGCGACAGCATTGAGCAGACCGCGAAGTACATGATGTATATGGTCAGCACCTATAAGGTGCGCGGCGTGCAGATAGATCCGGTGCGCTTTGACCGCTACGGCGTGAAGCAGGTGCCGGCGCTGGTGAAGAAGTGCGGCGACCGCTTCGACATCGTGTATGGCAACGTCGCGCTGGATCAGGCGCTGAATATGATTGAGACGCGCGGCGAATGCCGCAACACTGATGAGAGGTAATGAGAATGTTTTTACTGAACCGCTCCTGGCGCGCCTGCCTTGATAAAGCTGCTGCGTATTTAACACCGGCTACTTATTTTCTGCTCAGGACGCTCGTCATACACCCGGTTATTCTGGGCGTGCTGCTCTTCATATGGATAAACGGAGGAAATATCGGTGAGGGGTTACTTAAAGGCGCTGAACAACTGATTCGGGACGCACCAGCCGGACAGGTCTGGATATGCGCAAAAAACGCTGACGCAGACGTTTTGCTGTCGGGTCCCGATACAACCCTTACTAAATGCCACCGACAGGCTGTTCCTCAGTCTGTATGGGTAGATAAAATTAACCGCACTCTGGTAGCGCTCTACAACGCCAGCGTGCAGCTTTCCCTGATCAGCTCTGTAGTGGCATGGTTTATCAGACATCGTGCTTCAGCATGCTGAAGCACAGAGACCTGCCCGCTGCGGCGGGCCATTATTCTGACCTCTCCGGAACTCCCTGATGAAAATAGCAATCCGCACTCTGCTGCGGGGGCTGCTGTTGACCTGCCTGTCGGTCGGTGTCCAGGCAGCGTCGATGGACGCCTCCAACCAGGAAGGCATTAACGCCGGCAAATCTGCTAACGGCACGACCAGCGCCGATCCGAACGGCTACTTCGACAACTACAGCTCAGATGCGCCGCAGCGCGGCTACTACAGCGGCCCGACCCAGACATCATCAAACATTGACGTGAAAGGGCAGACGGAGCTGAGCGAGTCTGATTTAGGCCAGGCCGCGCGCGAATCCTACGTGAACAACCCGGCCGATAAGCTCAGCTACGACTCTGACATGATGAAGTACAGCGACGAAATCCGGGAAAACGCCAACGCCATAACCGGCGTGAACGGCAGCCAGTGCGTGGCGCAGGAGCTGAACAAAACCACTTACACCACGCACAGCTGTGAAATGGCCACCCCGCTTTCGCAGTTGTGCACGCGTAAGGCAACCATTGTGACGACCGGCTCGTACGACGAGTACAGCACGGAACTGGTGCTCAACGCCCGGGATGTGACCGGCAGGAAGCTGGATAACTGGTGGATGCAATATGACTTTGTCGTGCCGGAAGACGGCATCATCAGCAGCGGCACCTGGGAGTTCCTTTACCCAAAAGCGCCGGGCTATCACGGTGACCGCCTGGACTACTCCCTTCAGGTATTTGGGCAGACGATTCAAACCAAAATCAACTATTCCGGCACCCTCAGCATTCCTGCTCAGAAGGTCTCGCAGGGACAGATTATCAGCGTGCTGTTTCGCTATAACACTGACGGTCACTATGAGTCCGGCCGGGATGGCACCATGAATACTCTTGCGAACGGCACGCAGGTGCTGCGTATCACGCTCCCCATAAAGGTAGTACGCGACACGGTTCAGACGGGAATCGAGTGGACCGACAGCTGCCCTTCTGACATGGGCGACGCCGTAAAAATAAGCGAGGTGTGCAGCGACCCGGGCGGCACCCGTTCAGTGACGGTGGGTGGACATGCCTACAGCGTCTACAGCGACTGCTGGGGTTACACCACTCAGTGGAATGTCTTCGAAGACGACACGAATACCTGCCAGCCATTTATCGACGACCCGAACTGTAGCGAAGGCACACGCACATGTACCCAGAAAATCGGCAATCTCTGCGTTTACAGCAAGCTGACCTGGCAGTGTGCACATACCGTGAAAAGCACCGGCTACGTCTGCGGCTCGGAGTTCTACTGCTCGGACGGCAGCTGCTCGGCGATGCAGGCGGGCCAGAATCAGAACTTTGAAATGGCGGTATCACAGCTGGCCGCGCTCGCGGCTGCGGGCAAGGACTTCGCAGGCATGGACCCTAACGCGGTGACGGCGTTTACGGGCAAGGCGAGGGCCTGCCGCCAGAGCGCGGCGGGCTTCAGCAACTGCTGTAAAAGCGGGGGCTGGGGTCAGAGTGCGGGGCTGGCGCACTGCAACACCGAAGAGAAGGAAATCGGCACCGGCAAGGAGAAAAAGCTGGTCGTGAAGGTCGGCTCCTACTGCTCAAAAAAAGTGCTCGGGGTCTGCCTGCAGAAGAAAGAGGGCTACTGCGTGTTTGACAGCAAGCTTGCCCGCATCGTGCAGGAACAGGGGCGGCGCGACCAGCTGGGCATCAGCTTCGGCTTGGGTGAAAGCCCGGACTGCCGGGGAATAAAGGTCGCTGAGCTGCAGGGTATCAGGTTCGATCACATCGACTTCAGCGACTTTTATGACGACCTGAACAGCAACATCAAACTCCCCGATCAGGACGCGCTTAACCAGCGTATCACCTCCGACATCCAGAACAGTCTCAAATCAGGAGATTAAGCGTGAGAAAACGCATCGGCCTCGCGCTGCTGCTGGCGGTATCACCGCTGCACGCGGCAGAGGAAACAAAGCCCAATGGCTATCACTACAATCCGGCTGTCGGCTGGTACTGGTACAACGAGCCGGTAAAAAAGGACGAGGAAGAACAGCCAGTACCACTGCCTGCCGCGCCGCCAGAGACGCCTACGCAGAAGATGAAGCGTCTGCAGGCGTTTCGCGACAACCTTATGAACGAGGCAATTCTGCACCCCTCTACTGAAAACATCCGGCGCTACAAAATCGTGCAGGACTGGATGGTCAATCAGGCCAGCATGTTCGCCTCGCGCTGGGAGAAGGTGCTGCTGGATTACCCGGAGCTGGACTATAGCCTGAAGCACCCGTTCTACAACGGCACCGCCAACATCCAGTACACCGGGCAGCGGCAGAAGCAGCAGGCAGCTATCCGCTACGTCAACCAGCGCTACGGTATTTTCTTCTTTTATCGCGGTAACGAGCCGCTGGATAACCGGCTTGGCGGCGTGGTGAAAGAGTTCAGCGAGCAGTACGGGCTGACCGTTATTCCCGTAACCGTGGACGGACGCGCCAGCCCGGACCTGCCGGACACCCGGCAGAACGGCGGGCAGGCGGAAAAGATGAAGATTGAACACTTCCCGGCCATCTACCTGGTTGAGCCACGCACGAAGAAGTATCAGCCGCTGGCCTACGGCTTTATCACCCAGGACGACCTGGCGCGCCGCATGCTCAACATCGTTACCGACTTCAAGCCTGAGGATTAACCCATGATGTCAAAACTCTTTGCCGTACTGCTGATGCTTACGCCGGTGCTGGCTACGGCCAGCACGATTGACGACATTGCCCGCCTGGAGCAGGCGAAAGAGGGCGCAGACGCGCCCGCACAGTCAGGGAAAAGCGCCCCGACTGCGGATACACCCGAAGCACGGTCGCAGACAGCAAAGCCGGTCTGGTATCACCTGAGCGACGGCCGCCGGGTGGATGTGGGCCACTGGCAGATTGTGCACTTTATCCGCTCCGACTGCCCATACTGCCGCCACTTCAATCCGATCCTTAAGTCAGTGTCCGGGCAGACCGGCATCGGCGTGTTTGTTTATAGCTTTGACGGCAAGGGCGATGCGGTGTTCCCGAAGGTCATGCCAGTAAACGACGGCATCCTGAAGGACTTCTTTGCAGAGCTGCCGCAGGCGACCCCTACAGACTTCATTATCAACACGCAGTCGCTGGTGACTATCCCGCTGTCGCAGGGAGAAATGAGTGAGGAGGCGCTGAAGCAGCGCCTGGACGAATCTTTTGCGCTGGCCGTGCGCCTGGGAGTGCTGTGATGAGTAAGTTTGCGCTGAATGCCGGCATTTCAGCCGGTCTGCTGTTTTCCGCCGCAGTGAATGCAGACGTGCAGAAGGATATTAACAAGTTCTTTAACGAGATGGGCGGTGGCGGCGGTAATTATACGCAGGCGGCTGCCTGGCAGGGTCAGTCGGCGGGCTATCTGACCGGCGGCAACCTGTTTATCCGTACGCCGGTGCGCAATATCCAGCTGATCTCGGTCACGCTCCCTGACATCAAGTCGGGCTGCGGCGGCATAGATGCCTATCTTGGCTCATTCAGCTTCATTAACAGCGACAGCATCAAAATCATGGGTAAGCAGATCCTGAGCAATGCCGCCGGCTACGCCTTTGACCTCGGACTCGAAACCATCTGCCCGCAGTGTAAGGCCGTCAAGGACTACCTGCAGAAGCTCGCGGCAGACACCAACAACATGAACATTTCCACCTGTCAGGCTGCGCAGTCTATTGTCGGCGGCCTGTGGCCAAAAACCCAGGCGGCCAGCGCGCAAATCTGCCAGGACCTCGGCACCAAACACGACGTGTTCTCTGACTGGGCAGCGTCCCGGCAGGGCTGCGGAGTAGGTGGGGAAACCAACAATGTGTTCAACAAGGCGACCGACGAGGAGAAAAAACGCATCCCGCGTAACCGTAACCTGACCTGGGACACGTTTACAAAGCTTAATCAGTTCTTCAGCAACGATCGCGCGCTGAAGGAGTTCATTATGTCGATGGTCGGCACGGTGATTTATGACGCGAACGGCAACCCGACGTTCCTTCAGCCGCGCGGGGGCAGCGAGTCGATGTTCAACACGCTCCTGAACGGCGGCACCGAGAAAATCTACCGCTGCAACGACAATAATACCTGTCTGTCGCCGACTATCGCGGAGCTTACGCTCTCGGAGGACGAGGGCATGACCGGCCGGGTGCGCGACATGCTCAACGACATTTTCGATAAGAGCCGTACCGACACGGCGCTTAACGATAACGAAAAAGCTCTTATCAGCAGCACCCGCGTGCGTATCCTGCGCTACACCATTGACTCTGCGTCAGTAGGCATGGATCAGAGCGTGGTCAGCAGCCTGGCGGAGTACATTGCGGCCGACATGGTGATGTCCTATATCAACGGACTGATTGATGTGGCCGCGAGCGGGGCAGCGGGCACGCTCGATACCGAAGAGGAGAACAAGCACTTTCGCGAGAACCTGCGTCAGGTGCGTAACGAGCTGAGCCAGCGCGTTGCGCGCATTCAGGTGCAGCAGAACGGGCTGGCTGAATATGACCGCAGCCTGTCCGAAACGCGCCAGCAGCTCTCTTCATCCGTTTCCGACAGCGTGCTGTCAAACTACCAGTTTGGGGGGTAAATATGGCGCTTGATATATGGGTGGTCAGCTCCGGCGGCATGATCACGATGGGCCTCAACGCGGTCGCTACGGTGATGGAAAACGGCGGCTGGAAAACCACTGTCTGGGTGGCGGAGGTGCTGGGTATTGCCTTCTGCGTGATGACCTACCTGCGTACTCACAGCCTGAGCGCGATGTTTGGATGGGGATTAACGTTCGTGATGGTCACCGCACTGCTGCTGACGCCAAAGGTCACAGTGGTGGTCAACGATCTGACTGCCCCGGACACCATCGGGCGCGTAGATAACGTGCCGGTGGGGCTGGCCATGCCGCTGTATCTGATGACGGGCGTGGGCTACACGCTCACGACAACATACGAAGACATTTTTCACTTCCCGGACGAGCGATCCTACACCAAAACCGGGATGCTGTTCGCGAGCAAGCTACTGCAGGACAGCTTCACCATCGACAGCCGCAACCCGGTGCTGGCCTACAACATGGGGGAATACGCGAAAAACTGCGTGGTGCCGGACATCATGCTGAACCACAAGTACAGCATGCAGGACGTGATGGAATCTGAGGACGTGCAGGCTCAGATTTTCAGCAACCCGAGCCCGCTGCGCGCCATCTACTGGCGTGATTCCAGCGGCACCACATTTATGGTCTGTCGGGACGCGGCGCCACGTCTGAAAAATTTGCTGGCGGCGGAGAGTAACAATACCGGCAGCACGTTCATGGCGCACGCGGCTCGCATGCTGCCTGGCAACAACGCACCGCAGACGGCATACGCCGAGCAGCTGGCCGGGTCTTATGAGTACTTCCTCCGCAGCAGCAAGTCAGCGCAGGCGATCATGATGCAGAACATCGCCGTTGCGGGCCTGCGTCGCGGACTGAACAGCTACGTAAAGAGCATGAATGATACCGCCTCGATGGTGGACATTGCATCCGAGCAGGCACTGATGAAGCTGCGACTGTCGCACTCGGTGAGCTATACCATCGCAACGGAGGTGCTGCCGCAGCTGCACACGGTGCTCCTGCTGTTTTGCATCTGCATCTTTCCGGTCATGGCGCTGGCGCTCTACGTGCGGGAAATTGCCTGGTCCGTCATCAAGAGCTACCTGAACTTTATGGGCAGCCTGATGCTGTGGCCGGTCATGTTCGCTATTTTTAACTTTGCGGTGAACTACAGCACGCAGAGCAGCTTTCACGCCACGGGCCCGACGCTCTCTAACATGAATCGTCTGATGGAAACCAGCACCACCACGGCAGGAATCGCCGGCTGGCTGATGTTGTCCATTCCGTTCCTGGCGTTCCGCCTGTTTACCGGGCTGGGCCAGAGTTTTGCAAGCCTCAGCTCCAGCCTGGGCAGCGCGCTCAGCAGCGCGTCGGCGGCAGACTCTGGTGCGGTGGCATTGGGCAACGTGAGCGTAGGTAACGTGCAGATGGATAATATCAACGGGCACAAAACCGACCTGAACCGCGTTTATCGCGACGGCAACACAACCATGCAGCTGGGCAATGGTGCCATGCGTACCCTGACACAGGACGGACAGACAGTGTACGACGCGTCCGGCGCAACCAGCCGCCTGCCAGTGGATCTGCATCTTGACCATAACCTGGCAAGTGCTGCGCAGCGATCGGTGCGCGACAGCATGGCGCAGACCGAGATGGCGGCGCAGGGCTACAACCACGCGGTTCAGGAAACTGGCTCGCTGCTCAAACAGTTCCATGAGCAGTTCGGCAACAGTGATTCGAAAACGTTGTCGGCTTCAACCGGCATTAGTATCACCGATGCGGAGCGCGTTAACAAAATGCAGAACGTGGCGCAGGACTATGCGACCCGCAACCATATCAGCCTTAATGAGGCTTACTCTGAGCTTGAAGATAAAGCCCGGAATGAGTCAGCTAATATTGGGACGAGAGTTCAAGCTGGGATGGATTCAAGTAAAACTCTATGGGGCAAACCTAGTAAGTGGCTTATCGGTGCATCACTTAAGGGAGATGTTCATGGTGGTGCTGATATTACTGCTCGTACCGGTTCCACATCTCAAACGAGCGAAGGCGGACAAAGAGGGAACGATAACTCGCAGACAATTTCGGCGCGCGAATCGCAGGACTTCAGTCAGGGTATGGATGTACTGCGTAACTACAGCACGACCTACAGTGGCCAGCACGTTGATAACAATGCGGCCGGCCTGATGAACCAGATTTCTTCCGGCATTACAACCTCTGACAGCAAATACGCTCAGTACACGGCCAGTCAGTCGCATACACATGAATTGCAGAAGATGGCTTCTGAGACAGAAACTCTCAGCGCAGGCGCGCGTGACAACTACACGCAGCAGTTCGTGAAATGGGCACAAAAGCGAGCACCAGGAAATGCCGAAACTATCCTTACTAACACGTCTGATGAAGGCATTCAGAAGCAGCGCGATGGTCTGGTTCAGGAGTTCTTTGCCGAGAGGCTACAAAGCCATATTGACGGAGACTATGCACGTCACTCAGGAGGCACGGGTGAAGGCATGGGCGCACCGGCAAATACCGCAGGCGCACAGTTTGGTGGCGCATATAACAGCGCGAACCAGAGTATCGATGCCGCATTAGCCAGAAACGATATTCGCACAGACATAAGTAATGAGGTTGAAGCTCAGCAGGGGGTCGTCAAGAATAAGGCAAACGCTGCGCAACAGCAGCTTAATGAAGGAAAAAAACAGACCGACGGTGCCATCGCTTCTCGTATGGGCGATTTTACGGAGAGTTCAAATCAATATTCAGCAAACAAAGCTGGGGCTGATAAAAATCAGGATACCTTCTTTCCTGGCGATTATGTGAAATTCACAAAAAAAGAAAGATGAATAGGGGGTGGTAAATGAATATTTCGCAAAGGTATGTTTTAGGTAAGTTGCGTTTGGGTAAAGATACTAATCCTTTACCCCCGCTTTTTAGTGGATTAAAAAAAATACCGTTGGTAATGATTTTTTGCTGGGTAGCGGTTGTTGCTTTACAAATTTTGATGATAGAGGATTCTGGAGGGAACAGCCTCGCTAGCCTGTTAGTCTTCATTGTGTTTACATTTTTAATTATCCCAGTGCTGACTTATATGTCAGTTTATGCGGGCTCCTCATCATTAATACGGAGCTTTGTTTCTAAAGGGAAAATATCAAAATGGACGGGGCGCGCCTCAAAGGTTTTAGTATCAGTTTTGATTTTTTCATTTATCTGCATGGGGTTAAATGTCCCATATTTTAGCGCTTATCTTTTCCCTGTTATGGCCTTTATTGTCTTGATGATCGCCCTATGGATTAAGTTTAGGAAAGAGATAAAGGTTTTAGCTTGCGCAAGAGATTTTATCCTGCTCAGAATTCAACAGGTTCACATTTCACATAGAGCTGTAATGAATGAAGATAATGGTTATGACATAAATCCCGTTAATGGTCTACCAATGTTTAACTCAGATATTGATGTGCTTGGTAATCCCAGAGGGGGGGCATCTATTTTTACTGATTCAGATCATTCATTATCGCCTATAGCCCCCCATTCATCGGAATATGCGACCGGCTTAGTAAATCCTTCAACAGGACTACCAATGCTTGACAGTACATATGATGTTCAAGGACATGCATGGGGTAGTACAGATGATAAATTCTAACATTCTAGCCAGATCGATTGTTCATTTATCAACGGATTATGTTGTTGTTTTTATTTGGGTTTCTTGGTTTCTTTTAGTTTTGCCTTAGTACGAGGTGGCTCTCAATCGCTCAATGTTAAATGGTAGAGGCGTAAAAATGTTAATTCATCTGACTCCTTCTTTTTATCTTAATTACTCTGATATCTCAGTTAACTTAATTGATGTGAAAATTCCTGAATTAGGTCTGCTCCTTCATGCTGAAAGAGATATCACAGTCAGGTTCCCGTCGCCTAATAAGCGCTTGCATTACGTCTGTCGCAACAAAGGCCGCAAAGCCATTCACGGTATTTTGCTAAATACAGATACTAACGTGACGGACATGACCGTAATAACCCGCTGGGCCGTCCAGGGGGAGGTGTCCGTACACCGCGTGCACATGCACATCGTCGGTGATGACGATGCGGTAACAGACGTTATTCACCTGTGGAGCGGCGTCTTTAACACCCCCTTCCAGGATAAAACCCCCGCCGAGGCCAGAAACTGGATACCAGCATCCTGTCAGCCTCGCCTGACCGTGAATGCCGGCGACAGGCCGTCCGCACGCGAACTGGCTATCTGGCGCCGTGCCGATCCTGCCGGGATTATCCGGCAGCAGACCGAATACTATACCGCTGCCACTGTCGAGCCAGAGCGGCTGCTTTCTCCTGCGCGCAGCGTCAGCCGGTTACCGGCACTGGAAGACGCGTTTGACTGTAAAGTGCGGGAATATCCGGACACGCTGCGCGTCCTGTATGACTCCCCTGATGTGACCGTATGCCCGCTGACGGAGCATGAGGAGCTGATTCAAAGCGACCTTAAGGAAATCGGAAAGCTCGATGCGTTCACCCCGCTCATTCAGCCCGTATTGAATGAAGTTCGCACGGTTTGCCCGGTGTTTTTCACCAACACAACCAATCTGATGAACTGTATTCGTCGGTTTTCAACGCATTTCCGCGCGCTGAGCGACGTCGAACAGCGATTTGTTGAAGATCAGATTAATCAGCCTTTGTTCCGCGTTTCAGTCAGCTGAGACCGCCCGCCGCACAGCCTGACGCGCCCTGCGTCTGGCGGAGGAGGCGGAACATCACGTCAGCCCATCCGGGCACGTTCGCACCGTAAGTAAACCCCGTGCAGCTTTCTGCCTGGCTTTCGCCTGCCCGCAGCTCTGCGCGGCTGTCTCTGTTTCCACATAAAGGACTTTCCATGAGCCTCAACGCCCGCGACTTTACCCAGGGCGGTCAGGTGATGAAATACATGATCGGCATGTTTGTGCAGATCATGAATATCGCATCTTACTGGGTCGTACTGTTATCAACGCTGATATTTTTAGGCTGGATGCTGCTGTGCCTGACATTGCAGGAGTTCATTCACGGCAGTGCCTACTGGCTGGTTAAATGGTTTGTAATACCACTGACAAAGTTTTCCGGCGGTAATTCTAAAAGCGGCTGGACCTTTCATTTCCAGCGGCCAGATGGCGAAGTGGTTGCGTTTAAACACACTGCTCAACAGGTGATGCATGATCCGTACTTCATGCAGATGGGTGAGCAGGTGAAAGACGCCGCTTTTTACGGCTGGGGCATTTCCACATTGTGCTTTGTGGTATCCATGCTCGGCATTACCTGGTTTCTGGGCAGTAAAGGGGCGAAGCAGCGCAAGAGCGAGCTTACCGGTGGCCGTATTCTTGCGACAAGCCCTGCTGTCGTAAACCGCCTGCTTAAAAAAGCCGATATGATGTCGCCGCTCAGCATCTGCGGTCTGCATATCCTTAAAGACTCCGAAATGCAAAATTTTGGCCTGCACGGCACAGTAGGGTCGGGCAAGAGTACCGCCCTGAACGACCTGCTGCGCCAGCTGCGCGAGCGCGGCGATCGCGTTATTGTGTATGACAAAGGCAATAACTTTATCCCGACTTTTTACCGTCAGGATAAAGACCTTATCCTTAACCCCTTCGACGCGCGCTGTGCCCCCTGGGACCTGTGGGAAGAGTGTAAAACGGTAGGAGACTTTGAAAACTTTGCGACCTCCCTGCTTCCTGACAGCAGCGGCAGCAGCGATCCGTTCTGGGTGCTGTCGGCGCGATCGCTGTTTGTAGCTACCGCGCGGCGCATGGCCCGCGAAAAGGACCGCAGCATCGGCGAGCTGCTGAAAAAGCTTATGTCCATCAGCCTGGCAGACCTGCGCGCGTTTCTGGAGGGCACGGACGCGGCCAACCTGGTGGACGGTAGTATCGAGAAAACAGCAATGACCATCCGCACCATTCTGACCACCTACGTTCGCTCGCTGCGCTACCTGCAGGGGCTCGATCAGGACGGCCGCCGTCCGTTCAACATCCGCGACTGGCTGCACACCGAAGACGCGAGCGGCGACAACCCGTGGATTTTCATCTCCAGCGACGGTCAGAACCACAACGCGCTGAAGCCGCTGCTGAGCGCGTGGCTCTACATGACCATGTCCGGCATCCTCGGTCTCAGGGCCGACCGCAACCGCCGCATCTGGACTTTCCTGGACGAGCTGCCGTCCCTGCACAAGCTGCCCATTCTGCCGGAGTTCTGCGCCGAGGGCCGTAAGTTTGGCGGCTGCACCGTCGCCGGATTGCAGAACTTCTCGCAGCTGGAAGAAACCTACGGAACCAACTCGGCTAAATCCATCTGGGACTTGCTGAATACGCGTGTTTTCTATCGGGCGCCCAGCGGCTCGATTGCGGACTGGGTGCAGAAGGAAATTGGCGAACAGCGGCATAAGAAGTTCAAGGATCAGTACAGCTACGGCATCGACATCATCCGCGACGGCGTGCAGTTCTCCAAAGACGAAGTCAATGAGTTTTTGGTCAGCTATTCCGACGTCCAGAGCCTCAATGACCTTGAATGCTATATCACCCTGCCCGGCGAGTGGCCGGTGGTGCGCATGAAGCTGCCCTGGAAGTCCTACCGCGAAATCGCCGAAGGGTATATCCCGCGCGACGTGGAAGACGTGTTTGACCCGGACATTGAGGCGACGCTGGCAAGCGAAACCAGTGGCAACCTGGCAGTCCAGATTGTCGGGCGATTGTTTGGTGATGCCCCTGTTGTTGCAGCGGCTGCAAAACCTGAAGAAGAACAGCATGCCGGCAATACAGGGGCCGCTGCAGGCACGCCGAGTGCTGTGGCACCCGCTGAAAACGCTACTGCATCGTCTTCAGCGGCACAGGCAGCGGCTGCCGAAGCAGGCGGGCGCGTTGTGGCGCTGCCGTCTCCTGTAGCGGAATCGTCACCAACACCTTCCCCGGAAACCACAGCGCCTGCGTCGGCCGCACAGCAGGAGGCAGAGCCGCGGCTGCAGGATATGGACGTGGCTAAACATAACAGCGCGGATTTTGGTCTGGATCGCAACTGAGGTAGGGAATGCTGTCAGTCTCTTCAGTCAAAAACGCCGGCAAAGCCGGCGCTTACTACACCAACGAAGACAACTATTACTTTCTCGGCGAGCAGTCCACGGAGTGGTACGGCACCGGCGCGGAAAATCTGGGTCTTGAGGGCCCGGTTAACCGCGACACCTTTGTCGCGGTGCTGGAAGGCCAGCTGCCGGACGGCACCGACATGCGCCGCATGGAGGGGGGCGTTAACAAACACCGTCCGGGCTATGACCTGACTTTCTCCGCGCCCAAGAGTGTTTCGGTGCTCGCCCTCGTTACCGGCGACACCTTTCTGGTGGACGCGCACAAGGAGGCGGTGCGCCGCACGCTGGACGAGGTTGAGAAACTCGCCACCACGCGCACCATGACCGACGGCATTACGGAAATGGAGAAGACCGGCAACCTGGTGATTGCAACCTTCATGCACGATACCAGCCGCAACCTCGAACCCCAGATGCATACGCACGCCGTGGTCGCTAACGCGACGCTCTCCCAAAACGGCTGGAAAACCCTTTCCACCGACATTAACGGGAAGCAGGGCTTTACCGATGTGGTCTGGAACGAGCAGGTCAGTATTGGCGCGCTCTATCGTGGCCACTTTCGCTCCATCATTGAGCCCGCCGGCTACCAGACCGAGGACACTGGCCCGCGCGGGGAGTGGGACATTACCGGCGTGCCGGTGAAGCCCTTTTCCTCCCGTCGCCAGGACATTCTCGATCTGGTCGGCGACAACGCCACGGCGAAGCAGAAAAGCATGGCCGCGCTCGATTCCCGGCAGGCCAAGCATTTTGAAGACCCGGAGACCCTACGCGAACACTGGCAGACGGTCCTGAAGGATACCGGCTTTGACGTGCAGACGTTCAGGGAGGCGCTGGCAGAGCGCCGCCAGCAGCGTGAAACAGAAAGCGCTGGCGAAGAGAAAAAGGTAGCCACGCCGTCCTTGTTGGACGGCGCGGTACGGGAAGCCATTGAGCGGCTGTCGTCAAAAAGCGTGCGCGTGACCTACGACGACGTGATGACCAGCGTTCTCAATCACGTACCTGTCAGTGAAGGGGTTTACGGGCAGGCCCGGAGCGCCATTGATAACGCCATCGGGCGCGGCCAGCTGATAGCCGTGGACAAAAATCAGACTCTGTTCACCACCGCCGCTCACGTCCGCGACGAGGCGCGACTGTCGCAGCTGGCCGCCGGACTCGCGGAAAAGCGCGGCGGACTGACGGCACCGGCGGACGAACGTGGCGTGCTGGCGCAAGTGGCCGACGCCGATCGCGCGGTGTCACTGATTGACGTGCGCGGCGGCACGCAGTTCATCAGCGACCTGAATCGCAGCATTATGGCAATGGCCAGCGAGAGCAGGCGTCCGCTGATTGTGGTGGTCGCCGACGGCGCGGCGCGTAAGCCTCAGCTGGCGACCTTCGGGGATAAGCCCGGCGTGCAGCTTATGACGGCGGAAGAGATGAAAAGCGCTGAGCTGCCGGCGCGCCCGCTGGTGCTGGTTGCCGAGTCTGAGCGCTTCAACACCTCCGGGCTGCACGACGTGCTGAAGGCGGCGGTGCAGCACGACGGCACCACGCTGGTGACCGACACCCACGCACGGCGCACGGCGGGCTTTGCGTCGGAAGTGCTGAGCGCGGCGGGCGTCAGGCAGTTCACCGCCACGCCGAAGACTGAGAATGTGCGCGTGACGATGGTGCAGAAGGACACGGTAGAGGATCGGCTCAGCGTGGCGGCGCGCTACTACGCACAGGAAAAAGCGCAGGGACGAGTGGTGTCGCTGCAGGCGGGCAACGCGCGCACGCGCGACCAGCTCACGACCCGGACCCGGGAAATCCTCGCCGACGAGGGGCAGCTCGGCCGGGTGCTGGGCGAGGCCACGGTGCGGGTGCCGGTGTGGCTGGACGCCAGCAACCGCAACGACCGCAGCGTCTACCGCGCGGGTATGGTGCTGGAGCATCACGAGGGGCAGGGCCAGAAGTCGGTGTTCACCATCGCCGGCGTCAGCGAACGGCATAACCTGCTGACCCTGAAAGACGAAAAGGGTCAGACGCAGGGCGTGAGCATCAGCAGCATCGACAGCCACTACCGGCTTTACCGGGAGAAAAAGCTGGAGTTGCGGGAGGGCGAGCAGCTGCGCGCCACGGCCGATCTTGGCAGCCGTGCCGTCAGTGGGGAGCGGCTGACCGTTACCGGCGTAAAGGAGGGGCGCTGGCTCTTTAAGGACACCATCACGATGGAGAACGCAAAGGGCGAGCGCATCAGGCTCGACCGCAACGCGCCGCTCTACGCGGACTACGCTTACGCCGAGTCTTTTGGCGCCACGCGCCGCACGGAGGGGAGCGTGGTGGCGGTGCTGGCGGGCAAGGAGGTGAACGACGCGACCGTCAACATGCTGCGCCGCAGCGGCTCGGACGTGATTGCATTTACCCCGCTGGACGAGGCCACCATCGGCCGCCGCCTGGAGGAAAACCGCCCGGTGGTCAGCGTGACGCAGGGCATCAAATCACTCGCCGGACAAAGCGAGCTGACGGACGCCCTGCGCGAGCTGGAGTCCCGGAAGATGTCGCAGCCGGAGCGCGCGATGCGGCTGGCCATCGAGAAAGCCACCGGCACCGACGTGACGTTCACGGGCGTCCGGGCGCTGGCCGGGGTGATTAACACCGACCGCAGCATCACGCCGGCGCGCGCGCAGGAGGAGCTGTCGCGCCTGGTGCAGCGCGGGGAGATTTTTGAACTCAGCGGGGATCAGGGCGCGGCTGGAAATTACATCTCGCGCGAGAACTTTGAGAACGAGGTGTCCATCCTGCGCCACGTCGCTGAAGGCAAAAACAGCGTAAAGCCGCTGCTGGCCGGCGGCCTGAGTGAGGAGAAGGCCGCCGGACTGACGGACGGGCAGCGAGAGGCGGGCAACCTCATTCTGACCACCCGCGACCGCTTTACCGCTATCCAGGGTTACGCCGGGGTAGGGAAAACCACACAGTTTCGCACCGTGGCGGCAGCGCTCACCGCCGCCGAGAACAGGCCAGACATTCGTGGCCTGGCACCGACGCACCGGGCCGTCAGCGAGCTGTCCGAAGCGGGTATTCCGGCGCAGACCATCGCCAGCTTTCTCAGCGAGAGCAGCCAGTGGCAGGCCGCCGGCCAGGCGCGCGACTTTCGCAATACTGTGTTCGTTATCGATGAATCCTCCATGAACGGCAATGCCCAGATGGCCTCCCTGATGAACGTGATCGCCGAAAGCGGGGGACGCGCAGTGCTGAGCGGTGACCGGGACCAGCTGAAGTCGCTGGAGTCCGGCGCGCCATTTGCCCTGGCGCTGGAGCGCAGCGCCGCCGATGTGGCTGTGATGAAGGAGATTGTGCGCCAGATACCGGCTCTGAAACCCGCAGTGGAGGCGGTCATCGCCGGCAACGTGCGCGAGGCGGTGCGCATCTCGGCGGAAACCAGCCCGCTGAGCGTGCCGCGCCAGCCGGATGCGTACGTTCCGGAAAGCAGTGCAATGGACGGCAGCAGTCTGGCGCCAGCAGGGCCCGCAGGCGCAGGCGTGGAGGCCGAAAAACCCGACCTGATCGGTATGATTGCCGATGATTACGTCGGCCGGACGCCGGAGGCGCGAGACAACACACTTATCGTAACGGAGCTCAACGCCGATCGGGAAGCCATAAACAGTGCGGTTCATGAGCGACTTCAGGCGCAGGGCGCGCTGGGTGACGGTGTCACCGTACCGCTCCTGGTGCGCGTGAATAACAGTAACGCCGATCTTGGTCGGCAGACGTTCTGGGAGGCGCAGGCGGGCAATGTGGTGCGCCGGGGCGAGCAGTATTACCGGGTAGGCGAAACCGACGCGGAGAGCGGCGTAGTACGTATGACCGGGCTGGGCGGTTCTGCGGACCGCTGGATTCGTCCCGCCGAGTTACGTAAGGAAGAAGTGGCAGTGTTTCGGGAGGTAGAGCGGGAAATCAGTCCCGGCGAGAAAATTCGCCTGACAACGACGGACCGCGATCGCAATCTGCGCGCCAGCGACACGGGAGTAGTCACCGGCATAACGGAAGAGGGAAAAATCACGCTTGATACCGGCGATCGCCAGCTCTCTTTTGATCCCACCGGGCTGTATGCAGACCGCCACATGGATTACGGCTACGCCGTCACCACCTACAGCTCCCAGGGCGCGTCGGTGAAGTACCTGATTGGCCTGTTTGGTGAGGAGGGCGCGCGCAAAATGATGGCTGCACTGGACAGCACCTACGTGCAGCTTTCGAGGGCAAAAGAGCACGTTCAGACCTACTTCGACAACCTGTCCGGCTGGGCCGCTCGAGTGGAGAGCAAAAGCGGCCGGCGCCAGACGGTGCATGACGTGCTGATGCGGGCGGAGGACGTGCGCGCTGGCCGGGAAATGCAGGCGTGGGACAAAAGTCTGCCTGTATCCGGCACGAGACTGGCGGACCGTGTTGATCAGGACCTGACGGCGGACGCGCGGTTTATGGCCGGAAAAACGCCGGAGATGCTCTGGCCGGTTATTAACGAGCATGGACGGCAACGTGGGAACTGGCACGTCCCGGTGTCGCCCTCAAGCGGGGAGGTGAATTTTTCAGCCGCCCACTATGAAGGGGCAGCGGACGGCAGCCGTATCGTGCTGCAGCGCGGGGAAAAGCGCGGAAAGGTGCTGGAAGCCGCGGACGTCGCGGAGGCGCTCCAGTTGATGAAGGATAACCCGGACAGTCCGGTCGTGTTTTCTGCTGACCACAGTGAACGTTCTGGCGATAAAGGCGTGCCGGCAGAAGCGGCAACGGTCACTTCGGGCGGCGAGGAACTGGACCGCCGCGAAGCCGAGGCGCTGGAAAAAGCCATCAAAGCGGCGCAGGGACAGGAGGAGAAAGAGCCGGAACCTGCTGTGCAGGATGACGCACGAAGCGCGCCGGCTGACAGGGAAAGTGAGCACGAGGCCGCGCTGGCGGCGGCGCTGGAAGAGCTGCTGGAAGAGGAGGCATTTGATTATCGCGACTACGACCTGTCACCGGAGCGGGAGGACCGCACCGCAATGATGAACGATGAAGTCAACGTGATGCGCCACGAACGCAGCGAACCCGAGCCGGAGTTTGGCCATAAACCTCAAAAAAACCTGGAGTAGGCCCTATGTCATTACTGCTTATTGCGGCCACCGTGGCCGTTTCCCTGATGATGCTGATGGTTTGACTGCCTGAGTTAAGGGCAGAAGGCGCACTGCTTCGCCGCTGGAGTAAGGGAGGCGGCGAGCCTCGCTGCAGTGAGGCCGTACAGAGCGTGGTGGAGGGCTTCATTAAGGATTTTTCAGCTACGCACCGCCTGACGGAAGCCGAAACGACGCGCATCCGGGAGATGAAAACTCGCCCGGCCATGATGCCGGTGACCCTGCTGCTGCACCCGCAGCTGATGACGCGGGAAAAAGGACGCTTTAGGCGCGGGCGAAACCTTACGGCCGTGTTTGTGGCGACAGGCGTAAGCGCGCTTATCATGCCGCCGCTGGCCGGTATGGCCATGCACAACATGAGCCTGTGGCTGCTGCCCTTTCTGAACACAGCGATGTTTTTGCCGGCCTGCAGCTGCTGCGCTATGCGTATTCCGACCTGGGCCTGCTGAACGTGCTGGTAACCGGCAAGACAGACTGAACAAACGGCCTGCCGCCCTGCGACTGGCCAGTCCCTCGCGTCCAGGATTGAAAAACCTGCTCGCTCATGCCCCCCGGAGGACCCTCATGAAGTCATTATTCTGCCGCTGCTCCTGAGCAGCCTGGCGCTGCTGTAGTCTGCGAGACCATGCCGACGCCGCGCCAGTATCGTTTTTAATCCGAAGAAAGGGAAGAAACGTTCATTAAAAAACTTACTAACAATACTTGAACCAACCTTATGCTAAAGGCGGTGCCGATGGAGTTTTTCTCTTGGCTGCATATTCTAATGCTTCTTTTATCAGCTCAGGCGAAAGATATAAATCTGCAGGTTTATCAACCATTGCCTTTGATATATTAGTTCCAAACGTATCAGTCATCTGATTATACCAGCGCTCTGCATCTGATAAATCTTCCTCTGAAAAAAGCTCAGCAATATGTTCGGCAGTAACAGTGGCATCTGATTCTGAAAGAAACCTTATATCACGCAGTTGGTTCAAAAGCTTGTTGGCTTTTAATGCGACACCCCAAATTGCTTGTTCACTTGGTTGGATTTTTGATTTAAGTTTTTTTAGCTCGGTTTTCAGAGAGTCAACTTGGATTTCAAGTGATGCTTTCTCTTCATTAAGAAATTCTATTTTTTTATCTATCGCTAACTTCTTGGCTCTTTGACTTGAAATTTGAGTGCTGAGCTCTGCTCTCGCTTTTTCTTGACCTACTTCAGAAAGCGCAGAAAACTTAGATGTAATGGTTACTACGAATGCATTGACAGCAGGAATAGCAATGGATAACAAGAAGCCCGCAATTATTGGCGATATAAGATATTGTATATAAAGATTTTCTTGTCCGTAAATCGCCTGAATCCTTTGCTCAATTGTGGCTTTTGACATGAATAGAAGTGCGATGTTTGACCAGTTGAATGCAAGCCAGGAAGTAACCAGGTAGGCAGTAAAGGCCCCGCTAAAGCGGTTGATAACTGCTTCTTTAGCTGATTGCGCAGCTTCCTTTACTGTATCATTTAATTCATTAGACATAACCGCCCCTAACTTCCCAATGGATTTTTGTAAAAGCTCCCAATACTTCTCTGAACAGGATGTTATTCGTAAGAGGTTAAAATATCAATAAAGGATAGTGTTTTTTTAAAACATGGAGGCTAAAAAACGAACGTCAGCACCAGGTGATTTAAAGTCATTGTACTTATAACGTCAAGGTCAGGGGGTTAGAGCTTGTTTTCTGTTTATTAAATAAGGATGGGTATAAAGGGGGGCAATAAAATAAAATCTGACATTTTAAACTGGCTGAATTTTATCGATTTTTAGGATATATTAAATTTTAATATTTTTAATGCATGCGATTTTGTTAGGGTTTAATGAGTTACGCTGATTGTTTCTCTCATAGATAGCATAGGGCAATATTAATGCTGTTTAAAAAAATCCGTAATTTTTCGTAATGTCACAAAAATCTGTTCGCCAAAATCAGTAAAGCATCGCTATTAAGGCATATTGCTGAAATGGCTTATGGTATGCTGCGGGAAGTCCTATTTTTAGCAGGGTACGAGCATGAGCCCCCGTGATTCAGTAACATCAGCTCCGGAAAAGAAACGCACCCGTAGCCGGCAGAATCCCACGCCTGACAATGAGCGTGCAAAAGCTTATCAGGCACGAAAACGGGAAACTCATAAAGAGTTAAAAGTCTTTATCAGAGTAGAGGTTTAACAGGCATTGATAAAACTCTGCGAAGCTGATGGCCTGACCCAGGCAGAAGTTCTTGAACGTCTTATTGAGAACGAAACCAAGCGTATGAATAACTCGTGAAGGATTCACTTTATTGTTAATGCTTCAGCAGGTGATAGATTACGGATAGTTGAGAGTTTATGGCTGGCCACGCCGCAAAGTGGCAGGGATCTGAAGCGGTAGTACCAAATCAGAAAAGAAAAAACCCCGATAATCTTTCGAGTTTGGCGACGCGAGTAAGATTACCGGGGTCCTAGAGAACCGCATAGAACGATTGCCCTATGCGGGGAGTATAGAATTATGCCCGGAAAAAGACAATTCGTTCTGTGCGTACTCCTGCTGTGCAATTTAAGCGCAGGGCGGGGTGGTTAAGCTCATCTCATCTCAACAGGCTATCCGGCCTGATAATCGCCACCGTGGCGATCACTCAACTGCCTGCAAATGCTCTAATCCAGAGTGGTTTGCACCAGCAGGTTACCGGCGTCTTCCCGGACAGATGGGGCACGCTATGAGCCGACTCGTGGTTAAGGACAAACGTACCGGTAAAATGACACTGCGTCAACGCATGTCACGCCATCCCTATTTTGTGCAGCTTCGCGAAGCTGCAGGACGTAAACGTGATTTTCGGCCCGAAAAACAGGCGCTGTATGACGCCCTTTGGCCGCTGTGTGTCCAGCGTGCGGATCTTGCCACCTCTGTTGTGACTTTTAATGGCAGCAAGCTGGCCGATGAACTGAGCCCGAAAAATGAAAACGGCGATGTCATTCCGGAAACGCGCGTAGAGCCCAGCAGGTTGTCTCGCCTGTTTGAAGAGTGGGAGCGCTACGGCCTGATTGAACGACCGGATCTGGAAATGGACCCCGTGACCGGCTACTGCATGCCGCGCCATATCGTGCTGACTGACCGGTTCTGGCAGCTGTGCGGCATCAACATGGACAAGTTTCTGGCGGAGCGAAATGAACGCCTCGCCGCAGAGGCTGACGGCATTATTGAGCCGGGAACACACGCCTCTGTTCGTGCCGCGCGCCGGCGCTGGTATGAAAATATGCGCATGGCCACGCTGATTAGTCGCCGGGATAAAGCGTCCAGGCAGAAGCGGCGCAAGCGGCTCAGTAAACTGCCGGTCGATGACAGACGTAACGCAATGGCCAAGCTGCTGCGTGCGCGTCCGATCCAGGAGTGGAAAACGCTTCCCCCGGAGGACTTTGATCGCCTGATCTGGAAATGTCTGCGCCAGCTGGAGCTGGGGCTCGACTATGAACCCGTACTGCGCGAAATCCCCGATATAGTCCACTGACTCGCCCGCACGTTTTTAACCGCCTTGACTGGCGGTAAAGTCGTTTGTGCTGTGCTTCAAACGCCCATTCCTGCGCCGGCATTTTCCCGGCATGTACACGAATTATAGCCGCAAACCGCGTGCCGTTTTTTTTAACCACAGTTACCCGCAATCAACATCAGAAAATTACCGGCAATTACAATCAGCGCTACGCGCAATACAGTCCTGACTTACGTCAGAAAGAATAATCAAAATAATAAATAAGGTTTTCATGCAGGCATCTGACGAAGATAAATTTAATGCCTTCGCTTGCAGCGGCCGCAGGCGTCCGCGCCGCTCAGAACCTGAAATAGCTCTCGCCGACAGGCGGGGGGCAACACATATTAGTTACATCATCCGTTAATGCTTCCATTTAACCCCCATCCGAGCCGGACCTGAACCCCCGTGCCCCTCTCCGGCAAACCCCCGGCACCGGACCTGAAGCCCGGTTGCCCCCACTGACCAGCCCCGGCCGCCCGGCCCGGAGGGCCGGAACAGCAGTGCTGATAAATGGGTGCTGTAACTAATAGTTTGGCTGTCGCTTTAGATGGTGCCGCGGGGGCTTTCTTTCGTCTGCGACCGTCTGGCTTCAGTGCGCCTGAAAGGCCGCTGCTTTAACGGCGTCTGGCAGGGCGTAGTTGGATTCGCGCGATATAGCGTAAGGAAACAGCTGCGCCCTGCTAACGGCGCCGTCCAGGTGCAGAGTGATATGTGGCACCAAATGGCGCCTTCATGCCGCTACGCGCAGACTCCAATAAGTGGGGCATTTCTGAAGAACTTAATATCCGATTTGGGCCATAGGCGGACATCATTAATTAAGTTTATATTATTGAAATATATAATTATTTCTTATTTATTTTATCTTTCCTGTTTATGAAATGGGATTTACACCCTCAAAATTCGCTTCGCGATGTAGAAGTTCGCGTTTGCGGTCTACGCCCCAGCGATAGCCAGCCAGAGCGCCATTGCGTCGCACAACGCGGTGGCAAGGAATGGCCACGGCAATGTGATTGTTAGCGCAGGCCTTCGCTACTGCGCGCACGGCTTTCGGCGAGCCAATGCGCTCGGCGATCTCAGCGTAACTCACCGTCGTGCCCGGGGGAATCTGGCGAAGGGCCCGCCAGACCCGTTCCTGAAAAGCCGTTCCCTGAACATCCAGCGGCAAATGCAGGCCCAACGCAGGCGCTTCGACGAAGCCAACTACCTGGGCAATCAACTGTTCAAATTCACCATCGCAACCGATGAGTTCGGCCTTTGAGAATTGGTCTTGCAGGTCGCACACCAGCTTGTCTGGGTCATCGCCCATTAAAATTGCACAAATGCCACGCTGGCTTTGAGCCACCAAAATGGCACCCAGTGAGCATTCACCTACAGCGAAACGGATGACAGCGCCAGCACCACTAGCCCGGTAGTCGCGTGCACGCATACCCAGCAACTGCTCTGAGGTTTCGTAGAAACGACTGTTGGAATTGAACCCGCTATCGTAGATCGCTTCGGTGATGGACGCGTCCGGGCTGTTCAGTTCTTCCCGCAACTTGCGAGCACGATAGGCCGAGCTATACATCTTGGGCGTCAGTCCCGTTTCGGCCCTGAAGAGGCGATGGAAGTGGAACGCGCTTATACCCAACTCGGCCGCCAAATCATCCAGTGAGGGCGGCGTCTCAGAGATCTCTATAAGGCGACAGGCACGCACCACTACTGCGGCGCGTTCAGCATTGACTTTGTCGCTGCGAGCGCGTCGACTGGAGCGGTAGCCTGCTGACTCGGCAGCGGCTGCCGTATCGAAAAACTCTACATTCTCACGCCTGGGCAAACGCGTCTTCGAACTCGGATGGCAGTAAATACCTGTCGTTCGCACTGCGTAAACGAATTGATTATCAGCAGCGGCATCACGCGTCAGCACAGCTGCCCAGCGGGCATCTTCGGTTTCGTATGCAAAAGGGGTTTTCATGGTCATTACCTGTCATCTTGGTTCACAAGGCCAGACTAATCAGGTTTGCTTTCACAAACACTCCGATTCTTGCGCCCCATTTTATTAACCGCGCGGGCATCACAGATAGACAGTATTCACTGTCTGGAATGGATTACATGCCTCGTTAGCTAATCATAATAAAGCTGGCCACTGGCCGTACTATAAGCAGCATACCTTCAGTTGCCGTGACAAAGAGGAGCGGATGCAATCGCATCAAATAGTGGCTTCCTCGTTCAAAGCTGAGCATAGGTATCAGAATTTGCTTACAGGGGATTTCAGATCATTTTTCATTTATGGAGCAAGAAACGGAGTTTGCTACAGGTCGCCCGATTTCATGATGGCTACCTTACATACAAAAGGAGACCAGATGAACATTCCACATGTAGCGATTGAACCTTCAATCCTTTATTTTGGCACACCCGTTGTCCTTATCAGTACGCAAAATGAGGACGGTACAGCAAACCTTGCACCGATGTCATCTGCCTGGTGGCTGGGGTGGAGGTGTATGCTTGGCCTGCAAACCGCATCACAAACGCCCCAGAATATGATTCGTACAGGGCAGTGCGTGTTAAATCTGGCATCACCGGAACAAGCAGGCGCGGTGAACAGGCTGGCTCGCTTAACGGGCACGAAAAAAATACCGGAACTGAAGCAACGACTAGGTTATGCATACGAGCCACGAAAGTTCGAAGTAGCTGGGCTAACCCCCATTCCATCAGAGACGGTGACTGCACCGCGCGTGCTGGAATGTCTTATTCAACTGGAAGCTGTTGTCGCGGCTCGTCACGGTATAATGGATGACGATCCTCAGGTGGCGGGCTTGATATCAGCCTTCGAAGTGCGCATAACCCGCGTACACGTACATCCAGGCTTGCTTATGGAGGGATACGAGAACCGGATCGATCCAGCCAAATGGCAGCCACTTATCATGAATTTTCAAAAGCTTTATGGGGTTTCAAGCACTGAGATTGTGTCATCTCGTCTCGCGGAGATTGAGGAAAGGCTCTATCGCATGCCTGATGTTGACCGTGCACGTGAAGCGATATCCAAACCATCAACTGACTAAACAATAACTTTTACCTTATAGAGAGCTAAAAATCAGAAATGTATGTGCTAATTGCGCGATGCAAAGTAGCCTGACTTCGTGTTAGCAAATTCAGAAAAAAATCGCCGGATTAGCAGCAGTCAACTTCAGTAACGTTCGCTTTTCGTTCACATTGATAACGGTCTACGCAAAGGCAGAAGCGAACCTTACGAACCTTGCAATTATCAACGTGTGTGAATCAGTTGTAGCAGATTAGTTTGGCCACCTTAGTATTAACAGCACTTCCAGAGTAAGAAGATAACCTAAACATGCGGCGGTGTCGGCAGAGCAAAAGCCCGCCCTCGGTTTGCCGGCTAAAGATTTTTTATGTGAGGGGAGCTTAGAAATTCATCGCGGGCACGTAAAAATCACCCTGTAATCGGAAATAAGTTATAGCGTTATGAACTCAATCTTTTTTCTTTAATCCATTAGAATTTCATCTAAATTCATCTCAATCCTTCACGATAAAAATGATGAAACTTAGTGAACGTGCAAAACTTTTTGCGACGTTGCATCATGAAAATGCAGGTCAGAAAAGAAAATTTACAGGCGAGCCTTACATCGTTCATCCAGCAGCGGTCGTGGCTTTGCTTGAAAGCATTAATCCAACAGAAGAAATGAGGGCGGCTGCATGGCTGCACGACATTGTGGAAGATACGGATGTCACGCTCAGGGAGATTGAATTGCGTTTCGGTTCGCTGGTGGGACAGTACGTCGAAATGCTGACAGATGTCAGAACCCGCCGTACAGGCGGCGAACGTATAGACCGTAAAAACGGAAATCTTCTTCACAGCGCTCAGGCCAGTGCAGAAGCAAAATCCATTAAGCTGTGCGATCTTATTGATAATGCCTGTAGTGTTGTGGAGCTGGATCCGGCCTTTGCCTGCAATTATCTACTGGAAATGAAAAGGCTTTTAACGGTTTTAAATGCCGGACACCCGCTTCTGTACGCTCGCGCCCAGGCTGTATGCGAGGACGGGCTTGCCCTGCTACATAGGCAGCAGGGAAGCGACGAGTGGTTTAAAACTCTCTGGGAATACTATGAGCAGCATACTCCTCTCAGTTCGGTGGCAAGGTTGTCAGGAACAGAACAACCGGGATCGTTACGGAAGCCAGTACCGTCTGAATTGAAATAATTCCAGCCGAAAGGCGATAGTCTCCACCCAGGAGCTTTGACATGATGTAGGCCGACGGTGTGCAGGGAAGCGCATTAAAAAGAACGACTGTCGCCAGTACCGGGCCACTGATACCTGACCACCAGCCTATGAGAAGCGTGATTACGGGTACAAATAACAGTTTCACAAACGTGGACTGCAGAACAGCCCCATGAGAAGTTCGCGCAGCTGTGAGATCCAGACCAGCCCCAACAGCAAGTAACCCCAGAGGCAAAGACGCCCCCCCCAGGATGTGAAGAATGTCAGTCAAAAGGTGAGGAAGAGTCAGATGGCTGATATTAAAAAGCAGACCAGCGACGACAGAAATAATGACCGGATTCTTAACAAGCGCCCTCACAATTTGTGAGCGGGCTGGCCTGGTTCCCTGCCCGTAATACATCAACACAATAATTGAAGCAACATTAAGTAAAGGGATCGCAACAGCGATGCTGATTGAAGTTACTGTAAGCCCGGTACTGCCATATGTGGCCGCTGCGGCTGCAACGCCAATGTAAGTATTAGGGCGTAAAGCGCCCTGGACAACAGAAGAGAATACCGGGCCAGACTGTCGGCTAAGTCCTCGCCACGCCCACAAAGAAAAGGCTCCCAGCGCTACGGCACCCAGTACAGACCAGGCGATAGGTTTTACAGGGAATTCCTCCAGATTCGCCGTAGCAACCTGTAAAAACATCAGAGCGGGGAAGAGCCAGAAATAATTCAACTTTTCACAGGGTAACCAAAACTGTATGTCAATTAGATTTCGCGCACGAAGCATGTATCCCATAGCTATTAAAAACATAACAGGTATGAGGGCCAGCAAGGTTGTTATCATAGCTGTCAGATATATCCCTTAGTTAAGACGACTATTCCATACACTGCGATAAATGCAGTGAGCAGGATTTCATAGACGGGAGCGCTGGTTCGTCGGAAGAGCAAATTCCCTATAACCCAGTACACCAGCAGGGCAACAGGAGCAGTCATAAAACCCAAGATGGACAAAGACTGGGGTTTAAGGATAGCAAGCGTGCCTAACTGGATAACACCAAACATCAGGTAGTAACGTGACACGATGGTGCGTATGGCCGTTTTTTCATACTGAGTTGAAGATGCATAGAGGGCCAGTAATGCTCCACCCATATTGGTCAATCCGTGCACCGCTCCCATCAGCAGAACAAAAAGATGCTGGTTTGTAACAAGAGTGCGACTTATAAAACGTCTGAAACGTTCGCTTAGCCTGACTGCTGCCGAGAAAACCATTACAAGGCCTATCAGTAAATCAAGGTTAATTTTTATGTCAGACAGAAGTAAAGCGCTAAGGCAGATAACAACTAAAACGGCGCATACAAACATATTAATGGCTTCTCTTTCCCCCCTACCCAGAGAGCGTCCAGTGTACGCCTGAGTAAAAGAAATAAGGACAGATGACGGCAACAACAAGCCTAACACCATAGAGAAATCATATCCCAGCAACAGGAGAGTGGGCGTGCCAAAAACCAGGATCCCCATGCCAAAGAGGGACTGGATTATTGCAAACACAAGAACGGCTGGCAGGAAAAGATATTCATGAACCATTCAGGCAACCTCAGCTTCAACAGAAATGTGCAGGTTATGCTGAAGCCAGGTATTTACATGGACAGTCTGAATGATATTTCCATCAAGACTGATGATGTCCTGCTGAGCTGAAAGAATGACGATATAATCGTTTTTATTAACATGGCCACTTTTTATTAAAAACTCCAGAAGCTGGCTTCGCCCAGTCCAGTCGAATGTGTATTCACTGTCTGTAGCAATACTCTCTACATTTGGCAAAAGATTCCAGCTTCGGGCCAGTTCTGAGTGAAAGCCAAGAGCCAGCACAGGCAAACCAGTTCCTGACATTGCAGCGATGCGCACGCTGTAACCCGTACGTGAGAGTACAACAAGGCGCGTCAGAGGAAGCGCCTCTGCAAGCGCGCGAATGGTATGCCTGATATCACTGTCGCTGGACATTCGAACAGGATGAGAAGGTGTATTTCGCTCAGCCGACGCAAGTGCAGCGATCCGGCTGATACGGCTGACAGCCTCAACGGGATAACGTCCTACTGCGGTTTCACCTGAAAGCATGACGGCTGAAGCTCCGTCCAGAACTGCATTCGTGATGTCGCTGACTTCAGCCTTAGTAGGCAATGGATTTTCAATCATACTGTGAAGCATTTCAGTCGCAACGATAGTAGGTTTACCAGCGCGCGATGCTTCTTCAAGGATTTGTTTTTGATAAAGCGTGACGTGATCGATTGATGTTTCTACCGCCAGATCTCCCCTGTCAATCATAATGACGTCCGCCGCGTCTACAATCTCGGCCAGATGCCTAATACCGCCGCTGTTTTCTACTTTTGCCACAATACGGGGCACAGGTGCAGCAATTAGAGCGCGAATGGCTTCAACGTGTTCGCGGCTCTCGACAAAACTAATGCCTATATAATCAACGCCAATTTCTTTGGCAAAATTAATCATGGCGCGATCTTTATCGGTGACAAGAGACTGGCCGAGATCTATCCCGGGAACGTTAATTCCTTTACGGCTCCGTAGTGTGCCATCCATGTTTGCTCGCAGATAAATATCCTGCCCCTGGATTTTATCTACGACAAAAGACAATGTCCCATCATCGGCAAAAACCCCGTCTCCGGTCGACAGCTTTTCATGCAGACGGTCATATCCGACCGGCACCTTCTCCCTGCCGTCATGGCTGATGTCAGTGGTAAGAATAATAATATCGCCACTTTTAAACGAAGGCTCATGCACAAGTTGAAGTGTTCGAATTTTCCGGCCGGGAATATCCAGTAGAACGGGGACATCGGGTACCGTTTTCCGAAGAAGTTTTACCGTTTGGGCATGCCATTCAGGTTTGTTATGAGAGCCATTAAGACGGGCAACGGACATGCCTGATCTATGGAGTTTTCTTAACATTTCTTCATTGTCAGAAGCCGGGCC
>NZ_RMVG01000027.1 GCF_003813865.1 Candidatus Pantoea deserta | reverse complement strand
GCCGCTAAGTCGTTGACGCGCAGCGTTTATCGCGCTGCGCGACCGTTCAGGGCCTGCGCAGATAACCGTCCCAATAGCAAGGATTTGAGTACAACTCTAAGTTGCTAGCTTAGTTTCACCAGCCCAATCGTTTTCTCAATCACCATCAAAATCAGCACCGCGAAGATAATAAAGATCACCGAAATAGCATTCACCGTGGGATCGAAAGTTTGATCGACATAGTTGAATACTCTGACCGGCACGGTGATAGTGTCAGGCGCGCTGAGAAACAGGCTCACTGAGACTTCACCAAACGAGGTAACCGCCGCAAATACCGCGCCCGCCAGAATACCGGGCTTAATCAGCGGCAGCGTGACGTGACGAAACGTATACCAGCGCCCTGCTCCCAGACTCATCGACACCGCTTCGAGCCGCTTATCCATTGACGCCAGACTGACGCTGACGGTGCGCACGACATAGGGCAGCGCCACCACCACATGGCCCAGCACCAGTCCGCTAATCATTCCGGCGATGCCTGCCGCCGTCAGCACATAGAGCAGCGCAATGCCCAGCACCACTTGCGGGATCATAAGCGGCGACAGAATAAAAGCCTGCAAGGCTTCACGATAGCGGAACTCCAGCCGCGCCAGCGACCAGGCGGCAAAAGTGCCAAGCACCACGGTGACCGGCGTCACGATCGCCAGCAGCAAAGCGCTGATCCACAGGGATGCAATCCAGCCCTCATCTTGCAGCAGCGCGCTAAACCAGCGCAGCGAAAACCCCTGCGGTGGAAACTGCGGATAAGGTTCCGGACTAAACGCCGACAGCACAATTACCAGCACCGGCAGCGCTAAAAAGGCATAAATCACCATGCCCGCCAGGGTCACGCCGAACTGCGTCAGGCGCTGCGACAGGCTTTGAGTCTTATCCATGATTTTTCTTCTCCCAGCGTTTTAAAAACGCTCCCGCAATCCCGGCGACAATCAAGGTCATCACCAGCAGCGTCAACGACAGCGCCGCTGCCAGCGGCAGGTTGGCGATCTGCATCGCCTGCTGATAAATAGCAATCGGCAATAGCGGCTGTAAGCGCCCGCCAATCAGCAATGGCGTGATGTAGCTGCCCGCCGCGAGAGAAAAGACAATGATGAAACCGGTGAGCATGCCAGGTAGCGTCAAAGGCAGCACCACGCGGCGGAAAGTCATCGCTGGCGTGGCGCCCAGGCTCATAGCCGCCAGCCGCAGCGAGGGCGCGATTTCGTTTAGCGAGGTAATCAGCGGCAGCACGGCAAACGGCAGCATCACCTGCACATAGGCGATGATCACCGCATTCATATTCCACAGCAGGCTGAGCGGTTGCGGGATCAGGCCTGTGAACAGCAGGAAGCCGTTGATCAAACCGTTCTGCGCCAGCAGCACAATCCACGCGAAAGTGCGGATCACCACGCTGGTGAGCAACGGAGAAATCAGGATGACATACAGCAGCGTGCGCCAGCCGCGCCGCTGCGTTGTGACCAGCAGCCACGCCGCAGGCCACGCCAGCAGCACGGTGATGGCGGCGGTCAGCAGCGACACCCATAGCGTGGTCCAGAGCGCGTGCAGATATTGCGGATCGGCAAACACCGTCACATATTGCGCCAGGCTATAACCCGGCAGCGAATTGAGCAGGCTATCAACGCTGGTCAGGCTTTGGTCAAACAGCAGCAGCAGTGGCACCAGCAAAAACAGCAGCAGAAACAGTAACGATGGCGTCAGGAGCAGCCAGGGAAACAGATTACGCGTGGCGATCTTCATCAGACGCTCTCCTGCGCAGGCAGCACGATGACATCCGCAGCTTGCCAGTGCAGATAGCAGCGATCGCCCGGCGCAGGCAATTGTGAAAAGTGCGCTTCCGCAGGCTGCACGCGGATCTCGCCGCCGCCCGGTAGCTGACAGACCAGACGCAAGGTCGCACCGGCAAAGCTCACTTCTTTCACGCTGGCGACGCTGCCGTTACTGGCAAATTGCTGCGGCTCAGTGGAGAACTGCACGCGCTCCGGACGAACAATCAGCAATGACGACGCCCCTGCCGGTTGCGCGGCACTGAGTTGCAGGGCTGCACCGGCAGCGACAAAGTGATCCCGCGCCTGATAACGCCCATTTTGCGCAGAAACATGGAACAGATTGGCCTGTCCGACAAACTCGGCGACAAAACGATTCGCCGGCTGGCGATAGAGCGCGGCTGGCGCGCCAGTCTGTTGCAGCTCGCCCTGCCCAAGAATGCCGATGCGATCCGACAGCGTAAGCGCCTCTTCCTGATCGTGCGTGACCAGCACCGTAGTGATGCCGACACGCTGCTGCAACGCGCGCAGTTCATCCTGCATCTCTTTGCGCAGACGCGCATCCAGGTTCGACAGCGGTTCATCCAGCAACAGCACCTGCGGTTCAATCGCCAGCGCGCGGGCAATCGCCACGCGCTGTTGCTGTCCGCCAGAAAGCTGATGCGGCATGCGCTGCGCCAGTCCCTCCAGTCGCACCTGCTTCAGCGCTTCAGTGACGCGGCGCTGCTGTTCATTGCGCGTCACTTTGCGCACCTTCAGCCCGAACGCGACGTTATCGGCCACGCTCAGATGGGGAAACAGCGCATAGTTCTGGAATACCATACCGATATGGCGCTGATAGGGCGGCAGCGCGGTGACATCCTTGCCACCTATCAACACGCGCCCCTTATTCGGCGACAAAAATCCGGCGATGATATTCAGTAGCGTAGTTTTGCCGCAGCCGCTCGGCCCGAGCAGGGAGAAAAACTCACCCTGCTCAATGGTAATGCTGACGTCATTCAGGGCGCGGTGGTTATCAAACTGCCGCGCTACGCCGTCAATGACGACTGAACTCATTTCGCGCCACCCAGCGCCTGGCTCCAGCGACGCGTCCAGTCCGCCAGCTGCGGCGTGGCGGTGCTGTAATCAATCCAGATCAGTTTGCTGTACGCCTCTTCGCCCACTTTCACCTGCTTTTTCAGGTTGTCGCTGTACTGCACATCCTTGTTGGTCATGCCATACAGGGATTTATCCGAGAAGGCTTTCTGCACCTCAGGCGCAGACATGGCGTTAACCACTTTATAGGCGTTGGCGAGGTTAGGCGCGCCTTTGGGGATCACCCAGTTCGCTGCGCCGACTACCGGACCATCGGACGGATAGACGAAATCGATTTTCATGCCCTGCTGCTTTAGCGCAAACACACGGCCATCCCAGTACGGCACCACCCATGCATCACCGCGCTCTAGCAGAGTTTGAATCGCGCCCGGGCTGTCCGGGAAAGCCACCGCGTTGCCGCGCAGCTCCGCAAGTTTAGTGAAGGCTTTATCGACTGCGGCAGGCTGATTGAGTTCGCCGCCTAACGCGTGCACCAGGCCCGCAAAGAACTGCAAACCGGCGGCGTAGGTCGGTGATGAAATCGCCACATGACCTTTGTATTCCGGGCTCCATAAGTCGAGCCAGCTTTTCGGCGGGGTTTTCACCAGATCGCTGCGATAAGCAAGCCCGAGCTGACCGAGGCTGAATGCGGCGGCGTAGGTTTGGTTGTTATAAACAAAGCGCGACTGCACGCTCTTATAGAGGTTGTTCAGGTTGGGAATATCTTTGGCATCCAGCGGCTGTAGCAAACCTGCCGCCTGCGCACGCTGTACGGTATCGGGCTGGAACACCACCACGTCATACGGCGAACGGCGACCTTTGGCGGCTCGCAGTTTGGCGAACCATTCGGCATCCGCGCCCGGCACCACGGTCAGCCTGAGGTGATTATCTTTGGCAAACTGCTCCAGACCTGACGCGCGGATATTTTTCTCCCAGTCACCGCCGTAAACCCCAACGATCACCGAATCAGTGGTTTCAGCCGCGCTCGCCGCACCGCTGATCGCTATGCCCACCAGCGCGGTGAGCAGGATTTTTTTGTTATTTAAAAGGCGCATGGCCATCTCCTGGTATTGATGTCATTGACGCTGAAAGTTCACTTTCCAGCGCGCGCAGCGCATCGGCAAAGGCCTGACGCGCAGTCGCAAAGGCTGGAGAGGATGAACGGGGAAAATCTGCCGGTAACTGCGATAGCGCGGCGGCAAACACCGCTGAGCGATGCCGCTGGCGTTCGGCCGGACTGAGTGGATAAAGCAGCTGACTGAGCCGCGTCAGCAGATCGCCATCGAACAGCGTCTGCCAGTTCTTGCGCGCTTCGCCGAATGAAGATGACGCCGCACGCGGCTGGCTGCGCAGGGCGGCGGTGGCCGCCGCATCGATGCCGCGATCGTTAAATACCACGCCATAGTGCTGCGCCGCATCGGCATGGCTCAGCAAATGGTTATCGACATCCTTCTGCACCGCCAGCGGATCGCGCTTGAAAGGATCGCCCCAACCGCCGCCGCCGGGCGTTTGCAGCAGCACTTCATCACCCGCGTTGACGCTCAGAAGATCGATTTTACCGAGCGGCTGTCCGCCAGAGAGATCAGGATTAAGCGTCAGCATGGTGGGCTGACCCGGCTGGCCGCCCTGCACGCCCCACGGCTGGAACAGCATGCGCTCCATGCCGCGCGCCAGCAGCGTGCTGTCATTCTGCTGGATGCGCACGCGAATCTGCTGGCCCATGCCGCCGCGCCACTCGCCAGCCCCGGCAGAACCAGGCCGCAGCGCGTACTGCCGGATTTCGATATGCGTTTCCGCCTCAACCATCTCCACTGGATTATTCGCCAGGTTTGAGATGCTGTTATCGCGCCCGTCGATGCCGTCGCGCCCCCGGCGCGCCCCGCCGCCGCCGACCATCGGTTCAATCACCTGCACATTTTGCTCGCGGCCATTGCGCGCCACTTCGGCAATCACCAGCGGAATGATGGTGCCGCCGCTGGCGGCGGGCATCACGTCAGGCAAAGGCTGACCCAGCAGGCCGTTCAGCAGATCGTTGACGCGCACCGCCGCCGCGTGGCGTACGCCAACTGCCGCAGGATAATGCGGATTAACCAGCGATCCGGCGGGTGCGAACAGGGTCACCGGCGCCAGTAAACCGGCATTCAGCGGTACGCTTTTATCCAGCGTGCACACCAGCGCCAGAATGCGCAGCGTTAACCACGCATGGGGATCGCCGTGGCTGGGAATGTTGATTGCCGCCGCCACCTGCGCATCGCTGCCGGTAAAATCGAGATGCACGCTGCCATCGTTAAACGTGGCGGTAATGGCGAGCCGCACCGGCAAGCCGCTGCCGGCGGCGTCATCCAGGTAATCTTCAAAATGGTAAACGCCGTCTGGAATGCGGCGCAGCACCTGACGCGCGCGTATTGCCGAGTAAGCCTGCAAATCCTGCTGCGCCTGCACCACGTTTGCTACGCCATGCTGCGCCACGATGCGATTCAGGCGGTCGCGGCCGGCATTGAGCGCGGCCAGCATCGCCTGAATATCACCGGCAATCGCATCCGGCGTGCGGCTGTTGGCGGTGAGAATATTCATCACATCGCGGTTAAGTTCGCCTGCGCGTACCAGCTTAACCGGCGGAATTTGCAGACCCTCCTGATAAATGTCGCTGTTTGTGGGAGAGATGCTGCTCGGTACGCGCCCGCCAACGTCGGAAGCGTGTAAAAAAGCCCAGCCCCACGCCACCAGCTCACCGTCGATAAACCACGGCGCCAGCACCTGCAAATCCGGCAGATGCGTTGCCAGCCCGCGCGAACGCCACGGATCGTTAGTCAGAATGATATCGCCGGGCGCGACCTCGCCGACCGCCTGAATTGCAGTTAGCGCGTTGAGTCCCACAAAACCTGAGACGCCAATGCCTTTCGGATAGGCAAAGAAGCGGCCCTGTAAATCGGCCACCGCGCAGCAAAAGTCGGCGGTTTCTTTGACGTACAGCGTGCGTCCGGTGCGTTGCAGGATGTGGCACATCTCTTCGCTAAGCGCGGTGAGTTTTTGATTGAGGATCTCAAGGGTGATGGCATCCAGTTTCATGATGCGTCTCCCGTTACGCGAGCGATTATCAGATTGCCGCTGTCATCGGTGCGCGCCGACCAGCCAGGCAAAATCAGGATGGTGGTATCGTCTTGTTCGATCACCGCCGGACCGACGATTTGGCTCTGCCTGCCGATGTTCTCACGCTGCCAGATGTGCGCATTTACCCAGCCTCCTCGCAGATAAAGCGGGCGCGTAAGCGGCGGCTGGATGTTTACATCTGGAGTAAAAGGCTTGTCTGTCGGACGCGGCAGCGCGGCATTCAGCGACAGGCGCAGCGTGGTGAGTTCAATGACCGCGTCAGGCGTGTTAAAGCCATAGCGCTGCTGATGCAGCTGCTGAAAATGCTCCAGCAACAGCTGATGCGTGATGGTTTCCGGGCTGCCAGGCGTGACGCTGAGTTCGTAAGCCTGTCCGGCATAGCGCATATCCGCTTCTACCCGATAGTAAACGCGCTCGCTGAGACGGCTGGCCTGTTGGGCAAACCACGTTTGTGCCAGCTGATGCAGCTCCGTAACGGTGGCAGCGATTTTGCCGTAGCTTTCCGGCGTGACGTTAATGCGCAGGCTGCGTACAAAATCGCGACGGATATCAGCGCTGATCGCGCCTTCGGCGCAGAAGGTGCCGGGACGCAGCGGCACGCGAATATGGTTGATGCCTGCCTCTTCGGCGAAGAAGTTGGCGTGCGTCGGACCCGCGCCGCCAAAGGGGATCAGCGTCAGGCCATCGGCGGTCAAACCGCGCTGCGCCAGCGCTTTGTTCAGTTCGGTTGCCATCTGCGTCGTTGCCACTGCGATAGCGCCGCTTGCCACCTGTTCGGCATTAAGTCCTGAGGTTTCGCCCAGTTTGCTCAGCGCTCGATGCGCGGCAGCATGATCCAGCGTAATGGTGCCCGCCAGCGCCGCGTTGGCGGATAATATGCCGCTCACCAGATAACAATCGGTAAGCGTGGGTTGCGTGCCGCCGCGCTGATAGGCAACCGGGCCCGGATCGGCGCCCGCGCTTTCGGGGCCTACTTTAAGAATACCGAAATCATCGACATGTACGATGGAGCCGCCGCCGGCACCAATCGCCGATACGCCCACCACCGGCAGAATCAGCGGCATACCGCCAATCTCGGTGCGGTTGACGCGTTCTATTTCACCCTGCTCCGACAGCGAGATATCGCTGCTGGTGCCGCCCATATCAAAGGAGACAAAGCCGGCACCCGACGCCAGATGCGCCGCAGCAATGACACCCGATGCCGGTCCGGAGAGCAATGTGTCTACCGGGCGCTGATGCGCAGCATCCAGCGGTAATACGCCGCCGTTAGAGGCGGTGATCAGTAAGGGAACGTTAATCGCCTGCTGCGCCAGTAATTCGTTCAGCCGGCTGAAGTAACGCTGCATCAGCGGCTGAATATAGGCATTTAGCCCGGCCACCAGCGTGCGTTCATATTCACGGATCTCCGGCCACAGCTGCGCCGAAGAGAGCACCGGCACATTGCCTGTCTTTGCGGCCAGCGCACTTGCCAGCTCTGCTTCACGCGAGGGACTGGCATAACCGTTAATGGTCACCAGCGCCACCGCGCTGACGTTGAGTTGCACAACCTCGGACGCTACCCTGGCCAGCTCAGCTTCGGTTGGCCACTGGGTCACTTCACCGGCAGGATTAAAACGCGCCGGGATCTCCAGCACGCGCTGACGCGGTAAAAAAGGCGGCTCGCGGTCGGCATGAAAATCGAAAGAGGAAGGCATACGCGCACGCCCGATCTCCAGCACATCGCGGAAACCGCTACTGATGACCAGCGCAATGTCCGCGCCGCGCCGCTGGATAATGGCGTTAAGGCCGAGCGTGGTTCCATGCAGCACCAGCGACAGTGCGCTGGCAGGCAAGCCGCTTTTTAGCAGCACGGCGCGCAGCCCGTCGCTGACAGCCAGAGCGGGATCGGCGGGCGTGCTGGGTTGTTTATGGAAGAAGCGTTGCTGGCGTTGCGGATCAAATAAAACGAAATCGGTAAAGGTTCCTCCGACATCCACGCCGACAGTCGCTCCGGCTGCGAGGCTGCTATCCACCTTAATTCTCCTGCATTACTCGTGACTTAGCGTCGTAAGGCGTTAATCTCCGTTGCTTTGTCATGCAATGCGAGCAACAAAAATAGCTAAGCTTTGCAGGAAAGCGCATGAGGCGGTGTTTAGCTGCGTGGCAGCAATGGTTCGCGCAAATGTGTCTAAGCCGACGCGGTGAAATGTTTTATGTTGTGCATAAATTGAAGGAGAAAATTTATGCCCGCGTCTTTATCACCCCAGGAGCGCGCGCTGTTGCCGCAGATTCAGCAATGGATCGCGCATCATCGTGCCGCATTAATTGATGATCTGGCCCAATGGATCGCCATTCCCAGCATCAGCCGCGCCGATCGCGCCGCGCCAGGCGCACCCTTTGGCCCCGAGTGCGCGCAGATTTTACAGCAGGTGTTAGATCATGCTGAGCAGGCTGGTTTTAAAACCGAGCAGCATCAGGGCTATGCGGGTTCGGTGATTTACGGCAGGCATGCGCGCGACATCGGGCTGATCAACCATCTGGATGTGGTGCCGGCGGGCGATAACTGGACTTTTCCGCCCTTCGCGCTGACGCAGCACGGCGATTTTGTCACTGGCCGCGGCGTCGCGGATAACAAAGGGCCAGGCGTGCTCAATCTCTATCTGTTAAGGCTGATCCGCGATCTGAATATTCCGCTGCATCACAATCTGCGCATTATTTATGGCCTGGCGGAAGAGACCACTATGGCCGATATGGCGTGGTTCGCAGAAAACGGTCCGGTGCCCGACTATTCGATTGTCACCGACGGCATGTTCCCGGTGAACCATGCGCAGAAAGGACAGCTCAGCTTTACGCTGAATGTGGCTGAAGCGGGCATACTGGCGGATATTGTTGCCGGATCGGCCAGCAACAGCGTGCCGGATTTCGCCAGCGTGCGGATTAAGCGGGCCGACTGGCATGATGTCAGTAAAAAGTTGACGCTGCTGCAGCGCGTTGCCTCAGGCACCTTGTCTGTCAAACCTGAAAAGGAGGGTGTTTTCACGCTGGAAGCGCGCGGCAATGGCGGTCATGCCGCCTTTCCCGAAGGCACGCTGAATGCCACGCAGATACTGCTCGCGGCGCTGATCGAGCTGGAATTAGTGACCGATCGCGAACGTCAGCTGGCGGAAACGCTGGTGCAGCTTTTTGCGTCACCCTATGGCAAGAGCGCCGGACTGGAGCTGGAAGATGCGGAATCCGGCAAACTGACGCTGAATGCCGGCGTGTGGTACAGCCAGCACGCCGGTACGCTGAGCATTGATTGCGATATTCGTTATCCGGTTTCGTGGCGCGGCGAGCAGATTGTCGAGATGCTGCTTCAGCTGTTAGCCGCCACCCCTGTTACTCTCGCTCCCGGCTGGCGCGATGTGGCACCGTTCTTTATGCCGGCATCGCATCCGGTGGTTTCTCTGCTCCAGCAAGTATGGAATGACACCACAGGCAATGACGATCGTCCTTATGCGATGGGTGGCGTAACCCATTCGAAGAGACTGCCGAACGCCATAACTTTTGGCCCCGGCTATCGGAAAACTGCGGCAAATACGCCCGATTTTTTACCTGAGGGCCACGGGTTGCCGCACGGTGCCGATGAGACAATTCATCTGCCATCGCTGCTGGACGCGTTACCAAAATATGTGATCGCGTTGATAAGGCTGGATAGTTATCTGATTGAACATGATTTTTATACCTGACCCATTTTCTGCCTGGCGATCGCGCGCGATAAAGCAGGTCTGGAGTGCCGCGGCGGATCGCTATGTGCGGCGTCTGGAGGCAGGCGCGCCGCTGCGTTCCTGACAGAGACGCAGCGGCGTAAAAGGCAGCCAGCCGGCTACCTGATGACGAACATACAAATGTCAGGTTTCATTTGCCGCCAGCAGCAGCGTCGCGAGCAGCACGTTGGCGCCTTCCTCAGCCCAGCGGGTAGAGATGCTCTCCTCTTCGTTATGGCTGATGCCTTTGACGCAGGGAATGAAAATCATCGCCGTGGGCGCGACGCGATTGATGTAACAGGCGTCATGACCGGCGCCTGACACCATTCTGCGCTGTGAATAGCCCAGGCTGCGCGCCGCTTTTTCTATACGCGCAATGCATCCCGGATCGAAATTCACCGGCGGGTAGTCGAAGATTTTCTCAACCGATGGCTCAAGGTTGCGCTGGCGAACGCTCTCCAGCGCCTGCATCAGCTGCGCTTCCATCTCGTCGAGCGCAGGCAGCGCAGGATGACGAAACTCCACGCTGCATAAAACCGCGCCCGGCACCACATTCCGCGATCCGGGCGTGATCTGCGCCATACCCACAGTCGCGCGCCCGTCATCGCCATACTGTTTACCGATCTTTTCTACCGCCAGCGCCAGTTCGGCAAAGCCGCACAGGGCGTCGCGTCGCAGATCCATCGGCGTGGTGCCGGCGTGGGCGGCAAAGCCCTGAAGAGTGACGTCGAACCAGCGTTGTCCCAGCGCCGCATGCACTACGCCAGCGGCGATGCCTTCCGCTTCCAGTATCGGTCCCTGCTCAATATGCAGTTCATAGCAGGCGTGCAGCGGCTGCGCGCAGGCCTGACGTTCGCCTGCGTAGCCGATGCGCGCCAGCGCTTCGCCCAGGCTGACGCCGTCACGATCCAGACGCCCCAGCGCATAGTCGCGTGAAAAAACGCCCGCCCAGACGCCGGACGCCAGCATCGCAGGCGCAAAGCGCGCGCCCTCTTCATTAGTCCAGTTCACCAGTAAAATATCGCGCTCGGTTTCGATATGCGCGTCATTGAGCGTGCGCAGCACTTCCAGGCCCGCCAGCACGCCATAAATGCCGTCATAGTTGCCACCCAGCGGCTGCGAGTCGGCATGCGAACCGATCAGCACCGCCGGCAACTCAGGGTGTCTGCCCGGACGGCGCATAAACATATTGCCCAGTTCATCCACCTCGCAGTCAAAACCGGCCTGTCGCGCCCATTCCCGCAGCGTGTCGCGCCCCTGCCTGTCCTCCTCGCTTAGCGCCAGACGCGTCACGCCACCGCCCGGCGTCGCGCCGAAGGTGGCAAAGGTTTGCAACGTTTGCCAGAGGCGAGCGCTATCGACCCGCACAGAGCTGGTCATGACTGATCCTCTTTCTTTACCTGATAGCGAAAATCGCAGCGCTTTGCGCCTGACATAATGGTGGTGGTGCGCGTCAGCTCGACATCCGGCGCATAGCCGACAATAAACTTGTCGTCGCGCGCGCAGGAGAGCAGATGCCCAATCTCACCCAGGCCCATCTGATGATACATCTCCGCATAACGGCAGCGCGTAACGTCATAGTCATAGCGCGTGCCGTCGTCCTCCAGCACCCGCACCTCTAGCGCATTGTCTTTTTCCCACAGATACTGCAGCGCGACAAAACTACGTAGATCTGGCTTTTGCGGCTCGCTGGCGGCAAAGGTTTTGCCTGCCTGAATCGCCGCCTGCTCAATGGCTTCGCCAATGATCGCCTGCGCCTTCGCTTTGCCTGTCTCGCGCACCAGCACGTCATAAATAGGCTTGATGATTTCAGCTTCGATTTTGCGGCGAGCCAGTATGCCCAGCTCCGGTTGTTGACCACAGCTCATCTATACCTCCCGTTATTTTGCCGAGCCGCCCAGAACCGTCTGCGGCTGCCACTGCCCCTTCACAACTTTATAAACGGTGAAAGAGGGATTTTTGAGATTGCCCTGCGCGTCAAAGGCGATGGCACCCGTGACGCCGGAATAGTTGATGGCGCGCAGCGCGGGCAGGTAACGCTCTGGCTCGGCGGAGTCGGCTTTTTGCATCGCGGCGATCAACACGCGGGTGGCGTCATAGGCGAAAGGCGCGTGCAGTTCAATATGGGTGTGGTAGTGTGACTGATAAGCCTGCTCAAAGGCTTTGCCGCCCTGCATCTGGTCAATCGGCAGGCCCGGCTCCAGCGCCACCACCCCTTCGCCCTCTTTCTGCGCCAGCGACAGGAAGGTCTGGCTGACAAAGCCGCCTGCGCCCATCAGCGTCGCATTCATGCCCAGCTGTTTGATGCGGCGCGCCAGCGGCGCCGCCTGGCTGTCGACACCGCCGAAGAAGATCAGATCGGCGTTTTTGCTGCGTATGGCGGTCAGCACGGCGCTAAAATCAACCGTTTTATCGTCGACATACTGGCGATCGACAATTTTGACGCCCTGCGCGTTGAGCGACCTGATAAATTCGTCCGCCAGCCCCTGTCCAAACGCGGTGCGATCGTCGATGACGGCAATGCGGCTCGCCTTGAGAGTTTTGACGGCATACTCCCCTGCATAGTTACCGCCGTCATCGTCATGCCCCATCACGCGAAAGCTGGTGTCAAACCCCTGCTGGGTATAGCCATGTCCGGTCGCAACCGGCGCAACCTGAGCGATACCGGCATCGTGATAGATACGCGCGGCCGGTATGCTGGTGCCGGTGTTCCAGTGGCCGACCACGCCTGCCACGCCGCTGTCCACCAGCCGCTGTGCCACGGCGACCGCGACGCGCGGATCGGACTGGTCATCCTCTGACTGCAACTTAAAGGTGACCGCTTTGCCGCCTAGCGTTGGATGCGTTTTGTTGACGTCATCAATCGCCAGCTGCGCGCCGTTCTCCAGGTCTTTGCCGATACGCGCGGACGGGCCTGTCAGCGGCCCCGCCAGGCCAATCAGCACGGTGTCGTCAGCCTGTGCGCCGCCGGTGAAGTTTATGAGCAGCATAGCCGCGCTCAACGCGCTGAGCGTGATCTTTTTCATTAAGGTTTCCCTGTGTTGGTGTGTGAATCAAACGGGCATCTCGCCCAGATAAATTTGTTGTATGCGATCGTCGGTCAGCAGATCGGCCGAGCGTCCCTGGCAGGAGAGCGTGCCGCTCTCCATCACCCAGGCGCGATCGGTTACCTCAAGCGCCAGGCGGGCGTTTTGTTCAATCAGCAATGTGGTGATGCCGGTGTCGCGCAGCGAACCGATGACCTCAAAGATTTTTTCCACCATGATCGGCGCGAGGCCCATGGATGGCTCATCAAGGATCAGCAGCTGCGGCTGGCTGAGCATGGCGCGCGCCAGCGCCAGCAGCTGCTGCTCTCCGCCGGACAGCAGGCCGGCCAGCTGATGCTGACGCTCCCCCAGCCGCGGGAAACGCGCGCACAACGCGGCGATCTCCTGTTTGACGCGTTTGCCGTCGCGGCGCAGCCAGGCGCCCATTTGCAGGTTCTCCAGCACCGTCATGCGGCCAAAAATACCGCGCCCTTCCGGCACCAGCACGATGCCGCGCTGCAACAGCGCGTCGGGCCGGAGTCCGTTGATTGACCTGCCGCGCCACAGAATCTCCCCACTGTAGGGCTGTAGCCCGGCGATCGCGCGCACGGTGGAGCTTTTACCGGCGCCGTTGGCGCCGATCAGCGTGCCGTGCTCGCCTTCGCCGAGCGACAGGCTAATGCTGCGTACGGCCTGTATGCCGCCGTAATGAACGCTGAGTTGGTTCAGTTGCAGTAAGGCGTCACGCATGAGCTTCTCCTCCCAGCCAGGCGCGAATAACCTCAGGATGACGGCGAACCGCCTGCGGCGTTCCTTCGGCAATCACCCGCCCGTAGTCCAGCACCGACAGACGGTCACAGAGCGTCATAATCAGCCTGACATCGTGCTCAATGATCAGCAGGGTCTTGCCGTCGTCGCGTATGCGCCGCAGCAGTGCGGCCAGCGCCACTTTTTCCGCCGCGTTCATGCCGGCTGCCGGCTCATCGAGCGCCAGCAGCCGAGGTTCCGTCGCCAGCGCACGGGCGATTTCCAGACGCCGCTGGTGGCCATAGGCCAGATCGCTGGCGCGATAGTGGGCAAACTGCGCAATGCCGGTGTACTCCAGCCAGTGCCAGGCGAGGCGTTCTGTCTCTGCCTCCTCTGCGCGAGCGCGGCGGTGGCGGCTGAGCGCGGCCCACAGGCCGTTACGCGTGCGCACATGACGTCCGGTCATCACGTTCTCCAGCACGCTCATCTCGTTAAATAACCGTAGATTCTGAAAGGTGCGCGCAATGCCCGCCTCGGCGACCTTTTCGATTTTATGCGGGGCGTAAGCGCTGCCGCCCAACGTGAACTGGCCGCTGTCGGCGCGATAGAGGCCAGTAATCAGGTTGAAGCAGGTGGTTTTGCCTGCGCCGTTCGGTCCGATTAGGCCGTAGATCTCCCCCTCGTTGATGGCCAGGCTGACATCATTTACGGCAACCACGCCGCCGAAGCGTTTTTTGAGATGGCTTACCTGCAGCAGACTCATGCTTTGCCCTCCAGCTGACGCGCGGGCCACAGGCCATGCGGCCGGAACAGCATGACCAGCACCAGCGCCAGCCCGTAAAACAGCTGGCGTAAAATTTCAGGATCGATAATCACCGAGCCGAACAGCGCCTGCTGCAGCGGAACCGCCTGGCTGCGCAGCACCTCCGGCAGCGCCGAGAGCAGCACCGCGCCCAGAATGACGCCCGGCACATGGCCGATGCCGCCCAGTACCACCATTGCCAGCACCACGATCGATTCGTTGAGGGTGAAGGATTCAGGCGAGACAAATCCCTGGAACGACGCGAACATCACGCCCGCGATACCGCCAAAAGAGGCGCCCAGCGCAAACGCGAGCAGCTTATAGTTGCGTACGTTAATGCCCATGACGCGCGCGACCTCTTCGTCTTCCCGAATGGCATGCCAGGCGCGACCAATACGCGAGCGCTGAAGCCGAACGCAGGCCAGCACAATAGCGATAATGAGCAGGGCAAAAAGGTAGTACCAGAGGTACAGCGCCGGGATCCTGACGCCAAAGAGAGAGAGCATGCCCTTAAACGGCAGGCCGAACAGGCTCAGCGTATCCACGCCTGAAATGCCTTTTGCGCCATTGGTGATATTGATCGGGCGGTCGAGATTGCGCATCAGAATGCGGATGATCTCGCCAAAGCCGAGCGTGACGATGGCCAGATAGTCGCCGCGCAGGCCAAGCGTGGGCGCGCCGAGCAGAATGCCGCATGCGCCAGCAATCAGCGCCGCCAGCGGCACCAGCAATAAATAAGAGGTATGGATGCCGTGAGGGAACAGCGTCTGTAAAGCCGGAAATGTCTCCAGCAGATGAGGCGATGCCAGCAGCGCGGCCAGATAGGCGCCGACGGCATAGAAAGCGATAAACCCCATATCCAGCAGGCCAGTAAAACCCACCACGATATTCAGACCCAGCGCCAGCATGATATAGAGCAGCGTAAAATCGATCACCCGCACCCAGTAATTTCCGCCCGCCGCTGAGGCGATCCAGGGAGCCAGAATTATCGCTGCCGCCAGCAGTAGCACACCGCTGTTTAGTTGTTTTTTAATCGGTTTGTCCGACAGGATTGCGCTCATTTCCCTCTCCTCAGGCACGCTGTGCCACACGTTCGCCCAGCAAGCCAGCAGGACGGAATACCAGTACCAGAATCAGCACGATAAAGGCGAAAATATCCTGATAGTTGCTGCCAAAGACGCCGCCGGTCAGTTCGCCAAGATACCCCGCGCCCAGCGACTCAATTAACCCAAGCAGTAGTCCACCCAGCATCGCGCCGCGCAGATTGCCGATGCCGCCCAGCACGGCGGCGGTGAAGGCTTTGATGCCCGGCAAAAAGCCCATGGAAAAACTGGCGCTGCCGTAATTGCTCGCCATCATGACGCCGGCCAGCGCCGCAAACAGCCCCCCGATAGCAAAGGTCAGCGTAATAATGCGGTTGGGATTGATGCCCATCAGACTGGCAACGCGTGGATTTTCCGCCACGGCACGCATGCCGCGGCCCAGGCGAGTAAATTCAACCAGCAGCCACAGACCGCCCATCGCCAGCAGCGCCAGCGTCAGAGTAACGAGGCCGGTAATGGTAATAATGGCGGGAGGATGCGCCGCGCTGCCATGCGTGACCGCGATGGGATCCATTGGCAGCACCTGCGGGAACATCAGCGGATTGCGGCTCCAGATCACCATCGCCAGGGTCTGTAACAGCACGGATAATCCGATGCCGCTGATAAGCGGGGCCAGCCGAGGTGCGTTGCGCAGACGGCGATAGGCGAAGCGTTCGATGCCCATCGCCAGGATAGCGCAGACCGCCATCGCCAGCAGCGTGGCCAGCAGTAGCGCCGCCAGAGGCGTCATGGAAGGGAAGAAACGGGTCAGCGCCTGCATCCCTGACAGCGAGGTCAGAGCGCCGATCATCAGCACATCCCCGTGTGCGAAGTTAATAATGCGCAGAATGCCGTACACCATGGTGTAGCCGAGCGCGATAAGGCCATAGATGCTGCCCAGCATCAGGCCGTTAATCAGTTGTTGAATCAGTGTATCCACAAGAGTTTTCCGGTTTCAGGCGTTGCGCGCCTACCATCCGGTAAATGAGCTTTGTTGTGAAATACAGAGTTAATCTTACTTATGGAGAAATGAGATTTATTTAATCAATTGATTTTAATTATATTTATGCAACATGAATTTCGCTGATTTTTAAATAAAACCCTCTCATATGAAAAAAACAGAACAGTTTCTCGTCGAGACTTCTTTACAGGAGAGTCACTCACTGCTGGATCCGCCGCTGCGCGCCGTGCGGGTCTTCGAGGCGATCGCGCGTCTGGGCAGCCTGAGCGAGGCCGCCGCTGAACTGATGATTTCGCCGTCTGCCGTCAGCCACCAGCTTAAGCTGCTGGAGGCCTTCCTTCAGCAGCGTCTGACGCATCGTCAGGGGCGCAGGCTGATACTCAGTAATGCGGGACGCGAATATTACCGCTCTATTCGCTCCGCCTTTACCGTCATACGCCAGGCGACGGGTCATCTGCGCGATCAGGAACGCTCCCGGCAAGTGACGATCAGTCTGATCCCGCTGTTTGGCATGAGCTGGTTTATTCCGCGCCTGTCGCGCTTTATCCACACGCACTCGGATATCGAAATCAATGTGGTCTATGCCAACCATCGAAACTACCTGAGCGACGCTTCCGATCTGTCGATTCGCTTCGGCAGCGGACAGTGGACCGGGTATCGCGCCGAGAAACTGATTTCAGGAAAAATGGTTCCGGTGGCCAGCAGAGAGTTTATCCGGCTGCGCGGTTATATCGACTCTCCCGCGCTTTTAGCGCAAACCAACCTGGTGCATGACGAAGAGCGCGTCTCATGGCAGCAGTGGTTTGCCAGCCATAACATCAGGCAGTTTCGCCGCGATGGTCCCTTGTTTGAAGATGGATTGCTGACGCTGGCGGCGGTGCGCGCCGGGCTGGGGTGCGGCTTGATGCGCGAGCCGATGATTGCCTCGTGGCTCGCTTCCGGGGAGCTGGTGAAATTGTTCGATCAGCCGGTGGACGACGGGCGGGATTATTACCTCTGCGTCAGGCAGGATACCGAGCTGAGTCCAGAGGCGTTGCTCTTGAAAAGATGGCTAGCGGATGAAGCGGAGCGCGCGTAAACAGCCTTCGCGCTGGCGCAAAAAATTGCGCCAGAAACTCTGTTTGCCAGCATGCCTGCTATGTATGAAACGGGGCCTCTGTCAGGCTCTCATCGGCTCAGTTATCTCAATATTTTCATCCGCCCCACTTACCGCCGACAGCAGCCGCCGGGTACAGGCGTGCTGCGGGTGACGCCATACCTCGCCCGCTTCGCCCGTCTCGACAATCCTGCCCTGGTTCATCACCATAATGCGGTCAGACATGTAGCGCACCACGGCCAGATTGTGAGAGATAAACAGGTAACTCAGCCCCATCTCCCGCTTCATCTCCAGCAGCAAATTGAGGATTTGCGCCTGTATCGAGACATCCAGCGCGGATACCGCTTCATCGCATATCACCAGACGCGGCTTCACGATTAACGCGCGCGCGATGCCGATACGCTGGCGCTGGCCACCTGAAAATTCATGGGCATATCGATGTAGCGACTGACGCGGCAAGCCGACTCTGTCCAGCATGATATGAATCTGCCGCAAACGGTCCGGCGCAGGCGCTGAATTATGCAGCCGCAGCACCGAATCGAGAATAGTGAAAATCGTCTGGCGTGGATTGAGCGAAGCGTAGGGATCCTGAAAAATCATCTGTACGCTTTTACGCAAGTTCTTCAGCGCGGACTCCGGCTGCTGAGTAATACTGACGCCATCCAGCACTATTTCTCCGCGATCGGGACGCAGCAGGCGCAGTATCGTGCGCGACAGCGTTGATTTGCCGCAGCCGGATTCGCCCACCAGGCCCAGCGTCTCGCCGGCATAGATATCAAAACCAACGTTTCGCAGCGCGGGCTGCCGCGTGCGACCCTGAAGGTAGCTGACCTCCAGCGCATTGACCGACAGCAGCGGCGTATCAGCCTGCCTGTTGCGCAGTGGCGGAAACGGCAGCATTGCAGGACGATGAAGGCGAAAGTCTCCAGCCTCTTCGTGGCGGATTTCTGTTAACAGTTGCTGGCGGTAATGTAAATCGCCCTCGTCCAGCCATGCCGCTGCCATTAGCCCGCGTGTATAGTTGTGACGAGGCTGGCGGAAGAGCTGTGCCGTTGCCGCTTGTTCCACAATCGCGCCGTTATGCATAACGGCTACCTTGTCCGCCCACTGAGAGACCAACCCGAGATCGTGAGTAATCATCAGCACGCCGACCGAAAGCTCTTTGCGCAGCCGATCCAGCAGCTTCATGATGCTGGCCTGTACCGTGACGTCTAATGCCGTTGTCGGCTCGTCGGCAATCAACAGTCTGGGTTCACAGGCCAGCGCCATCGCTATCATCACGCGCTGGCGCTGGCCGCCCGACAGCTGATGTGGAAAATCATCCACGCGCCGGGCTGGCTCCGGGATATTGACCAGTGCCAGTAGTTCGATCGCCCGCGTGCGCGCCTGTTTGCGGGTTAAATGCTGATGTACCCGCAGAGTTTCCGCTATCTGAGCGCCTACGCTATAGACAGGGTTGAGTGAAGTCATTGGCTCCTGAAAAATCATGGAGAGGCTATTGCCGCGCAGCTGTCGCAATGCCGTTGCCGGCAGCGTAAGCAAATCCTGTCCACTGAACTGCACGCTGCCACTGGCCTTTGCCTGGGGCGGCAATAAGCCCATCATCGCCAGCGCTGTGGCAGATTTGCCGCTGCCTGACTCACCCACCAGCGCGATCATCTCGCCCTTTTCCAGCGTAAAACTCACCCCTTTGACTGCGGCATGCTGGCCAAAATGTACCTGAAGGTTTTCAACAGAAAGAAGCGGCTGCATTATTGCTCCCTCAGTCTTGGATTCAGGGCATCGTTCAGCGCATCGCCCAGCAGGTTGAGGCCCAGCAGCGTAATAACCAGCGCCAGTCCCGGTTCGGCGGTTAGATACCAGTCGGTACGCAGCATCTCGCGGCCGCTGCCGATCAGAAAGCCCCAGCTCACAACGTTGGGATCGCCTAATCCCAGGAAAGAGAGCGCGGCTTCCATCAGGATGGCCGATGCCACCATCACTGAAGAGGTCACGAGAATGGCTGGCAGTGCGTTAGGCAGCATTTCCCGCACCATAATATGCCAGTCTGAAAATCCCTGGCAGCGCGCCGCCAGCACAAAGTCAGACTCGCGCAGGCTGCGAAACTCAGCCCGCACCAGACGCGCAATAGTCGGCCAGGTGGTAACGCCAATACTGAGCGTGATTAACTCTGCTGATGGCGTCGAAATGGCAAGAATGATAATCACCAGTAAAAACGCAGGCATGGTCTGAAACAGCGTGGTGATGCGCATCAGAAGATTGTCCGTCACGCCGCCAAAATAGCCGCTCAGGCCGCCGATCAGCATACCTGCGATCAGGCCTGTCAGCGTAGCGCCGACGCCAGTCAGCAGTGAAACGCGCGCGCCATGAAAAATCGCTGCCGTCAGATCCCGGCCCATCGCATCGGTCCCCAGTGGCCAGGCGCGATCGGCGCCGGGCGGCAGCAAAGGCGACGCCACCATATCCAGCGGATCGCCCGGATAGAGCCAGGGCGCCGTTAAAGCCATTACCACCACCAGCAACAGGATAATCAGGCCGGTCACACCTGCCGGATTGCGTAGCAGCTGGCGCAGGGCGCGATAAGAGACAAACGGCAGAGTAACAGGCGTCGGTAAGGTCGACATTTAGCGCCTCGCAATACGGGGATCAAGCCCGGCGTGGATCACATCCACAAGAAAGTTGGCGATCAACACCATCAGAGATGAAAAAAACAGGATGCCCAGCAGAATATTGACGTCCCGCGCCATTACCGCGTCCAGCGCCAGTCGGCCAAGACCCGGCCAGGCGAAAACGGTTTCCACGACGGCAGCGCCGCTTAACAGCGTGGCGATATGCATGCCGCTGACGGTTACCAGCGGGATCAGCGCACAGCGGAGTACATGCACCAGCGTCACGCGCAGCGGCGACAGCCCTTTCGCCACGGCGGTGCGCACAAAGTCCTGATGGGCGATCTCAAGCATCGCCGCCCGCGTCAGTCGCGCATAAATGGCCAGGAAAAAGCTTGCCAGAGCAAAAACCGGCAACAGCGCGTGAGCGATAAGATCGCGAAAAAAGGCCCAGCCCTGCAAATCGGCGCCAATCGTCATATTGCCGCCGCTGGGCAGCCAACCCAGATGTACAGAAAACAGCACCAGCAGCATTGAGCCGATCCAGAAGCCGGGCAGTGAATAAAGCAGCAGGCTGACGAGCGAAAGCAGGCGGTCAGGCCAGCGTCCGACAAATAACGCCATAATGACGCCGAACAGCACGCCCATTATTAAGGCCACGCACTGGGCGGCGATCATTAACAGCAGCGTCGCCGGAAGCCGGGATAATATCAGCGTGGTAACAGGGGTATTAAAACGCAGCGAATAGCCCAGGTTGCCCTGAACAAGCTGGCCGCTCCAGTTGAGAAACTGCTGCCATGCGGGGAGATTAAGGCCATACTGCTCGCGCATCAGCGCCATGCTGGCGGCACTGGCGCCTCCTGACTCCCCAGCCAGCACGTCTACCGCGTCGCCGGGAATCGCTTTCAGGATAAGAAACATTATCGCTAAAATACCGATAAACGTTGGCACGACCTGAAGCGCCGTTCTGATAATCACTGCAATCAGCCAGTGGCTTCTCTGCTGCATAGCCAGCGTCCTTCCCTCATCCTCTTCTGGAAAAGGCGAAACTAACAGGCGCGCTTTTTTAATCTTAATAATATTTCCGGCAATCTTTTACCGCTGCGGAGATATTCAGACGTACAGACTACTTATGCCTGTGGCGCATGTACTAACGCGAAATACTCAGTAGTCAACGTAAAGCCGATCCCGGTTAATGACGCCCTCACGCTTCATTTATTTGTAAAGGCGAAGGTATGTCAGAACGACCTGAAGTTAGACCTGTTAACCGGGTGGCCGTTGATGTAGGCGGTACATTTACCGATATCGTGATGCTGCGGGAGGGTAAGCAATTTTCAGCCAAGATACTGACCAGCGCAGATGCGCCAGAGCGCGCGGTGATCGCCGGCATTAGCGATGTGCTTGAGCAGGCATCCCTTAGCTTCGGCGACATCGATCTGTTAATCCTCGGCACCACGCTGGCAACTAATGCTCTGATTGAGCGTAAAGGCGCACGCACCGCCCTTATCACCACCGCAGGATTCCGCGATCTGGTGGAGATTGGCCAGGAAGATCGTTTCGCCCAGTATGATGTCTTTCTGCAAAAGCCGCGCCCCCTGGTTGAGCGCCGGTGGCGCTTCACGGTAGAAGAGCGAATTGATGCGCAGGGAAAAGTGCGAATTCCGCTGAATGAAGCGCAGATTATTGCGCTGGCTGACGAGCTTCGCGCACATGATATTGAAAGTGTCGCCATTGGCTATCTGCAAAGCTTCATCAATCCGCAACATGAACGGCGCACGGCGGAAATCCTGCGCGATCTGCTGCCCGATGTGACATTTTCCCTTTCCAGCGATGTCTGCCCGGAAATCCGCGAATATGAACGGCTCTCAACCGTCTGCGCCAATGCCTATGTTCAGCCGCTGGTGGCAGGCTATCTGCATCGCCTGCAACAGCAGCTTAGTACCTGTGGGCTGCGGGTTGCTCCCTGTCTGATGACCTCCGGCGGCGGCATTACCACGCTGGACAACGGCATCAGCGAACCGGTAAGGCTGGTGGAGTCAGGTCCGGCGGGCGGCGCCATCCTCGCCAGCAATATTGCCAGTCAGCTGGGGTTAATTAAGGTACTGTCGTTTGATATGGGCGGCACGACGGCAAAAATCTGCTTTATCGATCATTTCCAGCCGCAGATTTCACGCAGCTTCGAATTTGGCCGGGTCCACCGCCATCAAAAAGGCTCCGGACTGCCGATCCGTATTCCGGTGATTGACCTGGTGGAGATCGGTGCCGGCGGCGGTTCCATTGCACGTATTGATAATCTGCGTCGCCTGCAGGTAGGGCCAGACAGCGCAGGCTCTGCGCCGGGGCCGGTCAGCTACAATCTCGGCGGCGAGCTGGTCACTATCACCGATGCCAATGCGCAACTTGGGTTGCTGGATCCGGCCCGCTTCGCTGGCGGCAACGTTGAACTCAACGTTAGCAAAGCCGCGCAGGCATTGCATCTTCAGGTTGGTGAACCGCTGAGGCTGGGCCTCGATGAGGCGGCGCTGGCGGTAACGGAAATCATTGCCGAGAACATGGCCAACGCGGCGCGCGTTCATGCCAGCGAATCAGGGAAACAGGTAGACAACTATACCCTTATCGCCTTTGGCGGCGCCGCGCCGCTGCATGCCGCGCGTCTCGCCAGCAAACTGGGCATTGCCCGCGTGGTGATCCCTCACGCGGCAGGGGTGGGATCGGCGCTTGGCTTCCTGTGGGCACCCGTCTCTTATCAGGCGGTCCGCAGCTTCTATCAGCGGCTGGATAATCCAGATTTTGCCGCCGTTAACGAGGTGCTGGATAGCCTGAGCGAACAGGCACGGCAAATTGTGCAGCAGTCAGACAGAACGGCAGAGGTGTCATTACAGCGCAGCGTCTATCTGCGGTATGCCGGCCAGGGACATGAAGTCGCCATTCCGCTGGAGAACAACCGCTTCGATGCTCAGGGGCTAGCAGCGCTGCATCAGCGTTTTACCCTGACCTATCGCCAGCTTTATGGTCGCAGCCTCGATCATGTCGCCGTTGAAGCCATCAGCTGGACGGTCACCGCCGCCACGCCAGCGCCCAATATTATCTCGACCGCGCCTGTCGACGCTGCGGATGGTCAGGGCGAAAGCCCTGCCCGCACGATTTACTCTTTTCACCAGCAGCGTCGCATTCAGGTGCCTGTGCATAGTCGCGCTGAGCTTAATCACACGAACCGGCGACAGGGGCCACTGCTCATTGTCGATCCCGAAACCACCACGCTGGTAGATGAACATTTTTCCGTATGCAGAACGCATGACGGTCATCTGCTGCTGGAACGGCAACATGATTCAGGAGCGGCGCAATGAGCCAGCAGATTATTCAGCATCAGGTCATCTGGAACCGACTGATATCGGTGGTTGAGGAGCAGGCGCAGGCGCTGATCCGCACGGCCTTCGGCACCGCGACACGCGAGGCGGGCGATCTCTCCGCGGGCGTCTTTTTACCGGACGGCCGGATGGTAGCGCAGGCGGTGACCGGCACGCCGGGACACGTAAACTCGATGGCCGAATCGGTAAAACACTTTCTGCGCGACTTTCCCATTGAGACCTTGCAGCCGGGCGATGTGCTGGTGACCAACGATCCCTGGAAAGGCACCGGGCATCTCTATGACATTACGATGGTGACGCCAGTGTTCCATCATCAGCGCCCGGTCGCGCTCTTTGCTTCCACGCTGCATGTGATTGATATCGGCGGCCTTGGACCCGGTCCTGACGGTCAGCAAATCTGGCACGAAGGCCTCTTTCTGCCCATTATCAAATTTATCCATGCCGGCAGGCTCGATGAGACCGTGCTGAATATTGTCAAAGCCAACGTGCGCGAACCGGCTCAGGTCGAGGGCGATTTCCTGGCGCTGGTGGCGTGTAACGACGTGGGTGCCAGACGGCTTATCGCACTGCTGGATGAGTTTGCCTTATCCGATCTTCAGAACGTCGGGGAATACATCCTGGCGCGCTCCGAACAGGCGATGCTTGAAGCGGTGCGCAGCTGGCCGACGGGCAGCTGGGAGAGTGAACTCTGGGTTGACGGCTATGACGAGCCTTTGCGCCTGCAGGCAAAGCTGACCCTGAGCCATGACGGCATTCACGTTGATTTTGCCGGCAGCGCGGGCTTTGTGGCGAAAGGCATTAACGTGGTGAAGGCTTACACCGACGCCTATACCTCGTTTGGCATCCGCTGCCTGATCGGTGCCGACATCCCGAATAACGCCGGCTCGCTGGGCGTGATTAAAATCGATGCCCCAGAGGGGTCAATCCTCAATGCGCCCTATCCGGCTGCCGTTACGTCCCGCCACATTATTGGTCAGATGCTGCCGGATGTCGTGTTTAACTGTCTGCGTCAGGCACGGCCCGGTGAGGTGCCCGCTGAAGGCGCCTCCTGCCTGTGGAACATTCAGCTCTCTGGCGGCCACATTCTGCCGCAGTACGAGGCCAGACATACCCTGACGCAACCGCGGTTCTCAATCACCAGCTTCTCTACCGGCGGCACCGGCGCGCGCCCCCAGCTGGACGGCCTCTCCACTACCTCCTTTCCCAGCGGCGTGCGTAATGTTTCGCTGGAGATCCTGGAATCCATTAGTCCGGTGGTGTTCTGGCGTAAGGAGTATCGGCAGGATTCCGGCGGCGCAGGCACGCAGCGCGGCGGACTGGGCCAGGTCATTGAGCTTTCGCACGGTCAGGATCTGCCGATGGAGCTGGGCGCCGCCTGGGATCGCATTCATTTTCCTGCTCAGGGCGCGGAAGGCGGATGCGCTGGCGCGCCTGGACGCGTCACGCTCTCCACCGGCGAGACACTTTCTGGTAAAGGGCGTCAGGTCGTTCCACCAGGCAGTCGCCTGATTGTCGAAACGCCTGGCGGCGGCGGGCTGGGCAAGCCGGTAAATCGCCCGGAGCCTTACGTTACGCGCGATCTCGCCAACCAGCTTATCAGTACCGAATCCGCCGCTGAAATCTATGGGCACGATGTCCGACCGACTTATAAAACGGAGTAAATTATGCTGCCACTTTTTCGCCGCTCGCTGTTAGCGGCTGCACTGGGCGTCTCGCTGTTAAGCGGCGGCGCGCAGGCTGCGCAACCCCAGACGGGCGGTACGCTGAACCTGGTGCTGAACTACGAACCGCCCGCGCTTATCGCACTGACCACCGTAGCCACGCCAGCGCTCAGCGTCAGCGCCAAAGTGACCGAAGGGCTGCTCAGCTATGATTACGATCTTAACCCGCAGCCGCAGCTGGCGACCCGCTGGGAGATCAGCGCCGACGGCACGCGCTATACCTTCCATCTGCGCCCCAACGTTAAATGGCATGATGGCCAGCCGTTTACCTCGGCAGACGTCGCTTACTCCATTGAGCTGCTGAAAAAGGTGCATCCGCGCGCATCCAGCACCTTTGCCAACGTTACAAAAGTGGAAACGCCGGATGCGCTGACCGCCGTGCTGGTGCTGTCCAGACCGGCGCCCTATCTGATCAAAGCGTTTGCCGCGGCAGAATCACCCATCGTGCCAAAGCATATCTATGACGGGAGCGATCCGCTGACCAACCCGCACAATAATGCGCCGGTAGGCACCGGACCCTACATCTTTGATAAATGGGTACGCGGCAGCTATATCCTGTACCGGCGCAACCCCGACTACTGGGATAAAAACCGGCCTTATCTCGATCAGCTGGTTGTGAAATTCATTCCGGATGCCGCTGCACGCTCCGTCGCCTTCGAAACGGGGGATGCCGATCTTGGTTATCGCACGCCGGTCGCGCTTAATGATGTCGCGCGTCTTAAGCAGCTGCCGCAGCTGGGATTCGAGACCAAAGGAAACAGCTACTCCTATAACGTCAGCTCGCTACAGTTCAATCTCGACGACGCGCATTTCAAAGACCTGCGCGTACGTCAGGCAGTCGCGCACGCCATTAACCGCGATGTAATTTTACAGGTGGCTTATTTCGGACTCGGTCAGGTAACCGCTTCGCCCATAGCGCCGGGCATTAAGGCTTATCACGATCCCGCGCCCTCGCCCTATGCGTTTGATATCAAAAAAGCCAATGCGCTGCTGGATCAGGCGGGCTATGCAAAAGGCAGCGACGGCACGCGCTTCAGCGTGACGCTGGATTACAACCCGATAGCGGAAGATTTGCGTAAAACCGCGGAATATACCCGCTCGGCGCTGGCGAAAATTGGTATCAAAGTCACGCTGCGCGCCCAGGATCTCTCCAGCTTTGTGCGCCGTATCTATACCGATCGCGACTTTGCGTTTACCCTCAATGGCCACAGCAATCTGTATGATCCAACCGTCGGCGTGCAGCGCATCTACTGGTCAAAGAATTTCCGCAAAGGCGTCCCCTTCTCTAACGCATCGGATTACCACAACCCGGAAGTAGACCGCCTGCTGGAAGCCGCGCAGACGGAAAACGATCCGCAGAAGCGCGTTGAGGAATTCAAAGCATTTCAGAAAATCGTCGAGCAGGACCTGCCTGATATTAATCTGATTTCGCCGCAGTTCATTACTATTTATAACCGCCGGGTGCATGACCACTCCGTCACCGCTGACGGCATAGAGGGCAATCTCTCTCAGGTGTGGCTGGATAAAAAGTAAATCTACAGCAGGAGCCGCAGAGTATGGCTCCTGCTGGCATTTTCATTAGCACGCTAAGCTTTGCATAAATCGATCTAATTGTTCTCTGCGGATTGCCTTATGTTGGGAGGCTGTTCGGGATACTTTTCCCTGTTTCTGGCCGGAGTGAGAACAACAGACTATGCATCTCGCCGCTTTCCTCAATGCGGGGCCAATGGGCACGTCGGGATGGCGCCATCCTGATGCTGACCCAGGCTTTCTGACCGCAGACTACTATCGCCATGTCGCAAAACTGCTCGAAGCGGCCTGCTTCGATCTCGCCTTTATTCCTGATGCGCTCTCGGTGCCGCGTTCGCTGGGCGGCTCATTTGCGCCTGCGGTGCAGTGGGGTTCGGGGACGCCTCGGCTGGACCCGCTGGTGATCCTCGGCGTGATGGCGGGCGTCACGGAACATCTGGGGCTGGCCGCTACTCTTTCGACGGGCTATCACGAACCTTTTCACCTGGCGCGCGCGCTGGCGACCTTTGATCACGTCACTAACGGTCGGGCGGGCTGGAATATCGTGACCTCGTTTCAGGATGCGGAAGCGCAGAACTTTGGCCAGTCGGCGCTGCCACCACGAGAAGCGCGCTATGCGCGCGCCGAAGAGGTGGTAAGTGCCGCGGCCCAGCTGTGGGACAGCTGGGATGATGAGACACTACAACAGAATAAACGCACGGGTGAATTTGGCCTCGCGTCAAAAGTCCGCTCGGTCAATTTCCACGGCGATTTTGTCAGTACGCAGGGACCGCTTAATGTTCCGCGCATGCCACAGGGCTATCCGCTGCTGATTCAGGCGGGGGCATCCCCCAGCGGCCGCGATTTTGCCGCGCGCTGGGCGGATGTCATTTTCTGTAGCCATGAATCCCTGGCGTCAGCTACCGCGTTTTATCGGGAAATGAAACGGCGCGTCGCCGATCATGGACGCGATCCGCAGCAGGTGCGCATATTGCCTGCGGCGACCGTCGTGGTGGGCGACAGCGATGCGGATGCGCAGCAAAAGCATCGCGCTTTCGCTGAACGAGTGCACCCGCTGGCCGGGCTTTCTCGCCTGGCCTATCACGTTAATGTCGATCTTACCCGATACGATCTTGACGGCCCTTTGCCCGATCTCGGCGAAGTGGGCGTGCAGGGCCATTATGATGAGGTGCGGGAATTTGCCCAGCGTGAAAAGCTGAGTATCCGTGAAATCGGGCGCTGGTACGGCGCGCGCACCGAGGGCAACATGATCGGCTCCGTCTCCACCATTGTCGATACCATGGAGCAGTGGCTGGAACAGGACGCTGCCGATGGTTTTATGATCCAGGCGACGCACCTTCCGGGCGCTTTTAGAGAGTTTGTTCGCTACGTGGTACCGGAACTACAGCGTAGGGGTTTACATAAAACTCACTATCAGGGCGCAACCGCGCGCGCGCACTTTGGTCTGGAACGACCCGCTCGGGACGCGTGGCAGCAGCGCGCGTTGCGGAGGTGACGATGGCCGTCACCTTTCCTTCGGGGCCGTTAGTCTCCGCAGCGTGGCTGGCGCAACATCATGCGCATGTCATTATCCTGGACTGCTCTGTCGCCCGCGCTGTGGATGGCTCCGGCCAGACGGTATTTTCCTCCGGTCGCGATCTGTTTACGCAGCAGCATATTCCCGGCGCGCAGTTTGCCGATCTCTTTGATGGCTTCTCTGATCCAGACGGCGACTTTCTTTTTACAGCGCCCAGTGCGCAGCGGCTTTCCTCTGCGCTGCACAACGTCGGGGTGAATCAGCAAAGTTTAATCGTTGCTTACGATCGGCTTAATGGCGCTTATGCTGCGCGGATCTGGTATCTGCTGACCGCGCTCTATGGCTGGTCAAACGTGCGCGTACTGGATGGCGGTCTGGCGGCCTGGCAACGTCTTCCGCAGCCGCTGGAAAGCGGGGCCGCACGTCCTGTGGCTCGTGGCACGGTGCGACTCGGCGCAGCACGGCCCGCGCTGGTGTCGACGGAACGCGTCGCTGAAGAGCGACAGCGGCCCCTGGTCTGCGCACTGCGATACGAATCTTTTCAGCAGGCGCATATTCCCGGCAGCATCAGTCTGCCCTATCCCGCCTTGCTTAACGAAGATGGCCTGGTCGATACCCACCGCGTAGCGGCAGCGCTGCATACTGCACGTATCTCGCCGCCGGAGCAATTACTGCTCTACTGCGGCGGCGGGATTAACGCCGCCGGTTTAGCGCTGGCGCTGGTGGCCGCTGGCTATCCCCTCGATGCCCTCTTGCTTTATGACGACTCGCTCAGCGGCTGGTTGAGCGATGCCTCACGTCCGGTTGCCAGCGGTGCTGGCAGGTAATCAGTTAACAAAGGAAACCGCTATGCAGACATTAAGCTGGCGCGATCGCGCGGTTCGCGACGCCCTTCGACATATCCGGCAGAACAAACCCTTTTGCTATGGGCTGACTAACTATATTGCCGCTAACCTCTCCGCCAACGTGTTGCTGGCAATAGGCGCCGGGCCGGCAATAGGCGCTGCGCTTGACTGGCAGCAGGCTTTCGGCGGCCATGCCAGCGCCGTCTGGATCAACGCCGCCTGCCTGATGAGCAACACGCCGCATGAGGTGCGCCAGGCCGCGCGCGCGGCGCATGAGGCTGGCGTACCCTGGGTGCTGGATCCGGTCGCGGTTGGCGCTGGCGCCGGTGAGTACGATCGGGTAGTTCAGGGACTGCTGGATTTCAGACCCACAGCCATTCGCGGCAACGCCTCAGAGCTGATCGCGCTGGCGGGCGGCAAAGGCGACGGTAAAGGAGTGGAAACAACGCTGACCTCGCAGGATGCGCTGCCCTTTATTAACGACTTTTCCCGCAGTCAGGGATGCATTACGGCAGTAAGCGGAGCGGTGGATTATATCACCAACGGTCACGAGACGCTGGCTGTTGAGGGCGGCGATGCGCGTTTAACGCAGGTTACGGGCGCAGGATGCAGTCTGGGCGCGCTGACCGCCGCGCTGCTCTCTACCACGGCAGAACCGTTAACGGCTGTGGCCGCTGCACATGTCTTTTATGCGGAAGCCAGCCAGCGCGCGTCTTCAGCGCGCGGCACCGGTAGCTTCGCCATTCGCTTCCTGGACGAGCTGTCATTGCTGGATGCTGATGAAATCTAAACCTGCGTCCCCATCGGGGACGCAGAACGATTAAGGTGACAGTGTCACCACATGGCTGGCGATGTCCGGACGGGTTTTGATCATTCCCTGCTGCACATACCAGTCGGCGATATGCTGGATATGCCCAATCGCGCTGGCATCGACCGGCGTCACCGGAACGGTATTGACCCTTCCCAGCTGTTCCGCCAGGCCATTACCCAGCTGTCCCATCTGTTTCGCCCAGATCTCGCCCGCCTCAGTTTGATGGGTTTTCGCCCAGGCGTTCTCCTGTTGCAGCACTTCGTAGACCCACTTCAGCACCTGCGGGTGCGCCTGAGAAAAGGCTTCGCTGACAAAATAGCCCGCTGCATTTTCTGAGCCTACCTGCTTGCCATTGGCGACGGGCCGGGCGTCATAGCTCTGCCTTGCCAGCGATAAAAACGGATCCCAGGTAGCCCAGGCATCAACATGCCCGCCGACAAAAGCGGTGCCGGTATCTGATGGGCTGAGGTACACTTTTTGCACTGCCCCTTCCGGAATACCTGCGCTGCTCAGCGCTCGCGACAGCAGATACTCGCCGGTCCCGCCTTTGTTCACCGCGACTTTTTTGCCGCGCAGATCGTTTAGCGAGGCGATGCTGCTCGCTTTGCGCACCACGATGCCTTCTCCCTCTGCCGGCATCGCCTGGTAAGCGAAAAATTTCAGCGGTAAGCCCGCCGCGATCGCTGTTACAAAGGCGGTCGAACTGCCCGTGGTGAGGTCGACAGAACCCGCATTGAGCGCCTCATATGCGGGCGCAGCAGCGGAAAACGGACCCGCCCATTCTACTTTTACATGATGCGCCGCCAGCGCTTTTTCCAGCGTTCCCTTCTCTTTAGCCAGCGCCAGATCGGTCGGGCCACGTAAAAATCCGATGCGCAGCGTGATATTCTCCGCTGCCTGCGCGGCGCTGACGCATAAGAGAATCGCGGCGATCGCCGAACGGATATAAGGAAGTGTCATGATGTTTTTCCGCCCTGAAGGTGAATGGCGGCAGGAATAAAACCCGCCGCATAAAGGTCATCAGCCTGTTGTTGCTGTTCGGCGATCAGGCTTTCGTCGGCAGCGGCGATCCCCCACGGGCGTGCGCGCAGCGCTGTCTGCCATTCTTCGACCGTGACCTTGTCTGCAATATGCTGCGTCAGCAGCTGCGCCGCCAGCTGAGGATGAGATTCAATCCAGCGATCGTTATGCTGTAGCTGTTCCACCACCCAGTCTGCCGCGTGTGGATGCTGCTCCAGCCAGTCGGCGCGCGTCCAGAACAGAGAACGATTCACTATCTCGTCGCCTACGCTGGCAAGCTGAGTTATCGCGGCATGGCTGCGCGCGCGCGTCAGCCAGGGATCAATGGCCAGCCAGCCGTCAATCTCCTCAGCGAGCAGTGCTTCCAGCGCCGCTTCGCCCTGGATATCCACCAGCTCCACATCGCTGCGCCGTAACTGCTGTTTATGCAGTAGCCGGGCCAGGAAGTGATCGGTAAAAGAACCAATCATGGCGGATAAACGTAATCCTTTTAACGAAGGCAGCGCGCGTCCCCGTTTTGTTAGCAGCGCACAGCTGGCATCGCGCGGCGGCGAGCTGGCGAGATAAGCGACATCCAGCCCGCCCGCCTGCGCGTTAACTGGCGGCGTTGATCCGGTGCCGACCACGTCCAGCTGGCCGCGCGCCAGCCATTCGCCGCTGCGAGCGCCCTGCGTGTAATCCGTCCATGCGATCCGCCATCCACGTTCTGCGGCGAGGTTCTCCAGCACGCCGCGATGGCGCAAAATAAACAGCGACAGATTGCTGGGATGGCTGCCTATACGTATCTCCATCACGCGTTATCCTCCAGCGGGCGATCCCACAAATTGCCCCAGGTAAAGCTGTTGTCCGACGTTGATGAGGCGGTCTGGGACAGGTCGAGACGCGGCATCACCAGTTCGCTGAAGCGGTATGCCTCTTCCAGCAGCGGAAAACCAGAGAGAATAAAAATCTCAACCCCGGCTTGCTGATAGGCGCGCAGCGTACGCTCAACCGTTTCCGGGCTGCCTACTATCGCCGTGCCTGGACCGGGACGCACCAGTCCGATCCCCGCCCATAAGCCAGGATAGATCTCCAGCTCGCGTGGGTTGTCCGGCTTGTGGTTGTTATGCAGGGCGCTCATTCGTGATTGTCCTACGGAGTCTGAACCGCTCGCCAGCTTGTGCCGGGCCGCAATCGCCTTTTCGTCCATGGTTCGATAGAGCGCCTCGACCGCTTCCCAGGCCTGCTCATCGGTTTCACGCACAATGACATACATGCGAATGCCAAAGCGCAGCTGACGGCCGTGTCGTTCAGCGCGCGTCCTGACCTGTGCAATCTTTTCAGCGGCCTGCGGCGGGGTTTCTCCCCATGACAGGTAGGTATCTATATGCTTTGCCGCCACTTCCTGCGCGGCGTCAGACGAACCGCCAAACCAGAGCGCCGGCGGCGGATAACCGCCGTTGCCCAGCGCCAGCCTGGCGTTATCGATGTCCAGATGTTCGCCCTTGAAAGTGACCGGCTGCTCAGCCAGCAGCGGGCGCAGCACCTGTAAGAATTCGTCGCTCAGATCATATCGGGCGTCGTGATCGAGATGCATGCCATAGGCGCCCAGCGTATTCTTGTCGCCACTGACCACATTCAGCAGCACGCGTCCCTTAGAGAACTGATTGAATGTAATTGCCATTTTGGCTAACAGCGTGGGAGAAATCAGCCCTGGCTGAATAGCGATAAGAAACTTCATTCGCTCGGTATAAGGAATGAGCGATGCCCCAAGTATCCAGGGATCGTGCGCGCCGGTCGCCAGCAGCGCGCCGGTAAAGCCGAGATGATCGACCGCCCGCGCGATCTGCTGGAAATAGGCGTAGTTAACCTGCCGACTGCCAGAGGTCGTCCAGGGCTGAGGGCCATCGGGTGCGGTGAGATACCAGTAAATTTCCACCTTTTAATCCTGTATTTGTTGATGTCATCACAGGATTAACAAAGGGTTAGCTCAGGGGGAAATAGTTAAAACGGCAAAGCTTAGCTGAAATCTGCTTCTGGGGGTCGTCAAAAGCCAGCAAAGGCGACGGCAATGTGCATGTTCTGCTTGAGCGCCAGAGCTCGCCGGACAGGCATATGGCATTTCGCCTGATGCGTTATGTCGTGGCCGCCTCAAGATAAAAAGGCTTCGCGCGCACACCGATTTTAATAATCGAAAAATTACGATAAAAAAATAAGCCCTGTATCACAGAGTGAGATGTAACATTGCGATATTTATATATAGCCTTATAAATCAAAAGGATTTTTTTATGAGAATGTTAAATGTTTCAGAAGTAAGTTGTATCTCTGGGGCCGGTGCAGATTCTTATAGAATGGCTGTTAATCTTGAACTTGCACAAGTTATGGCTGCAAATTTTTCTCAATGTAATGTAAAAGATTTGACTATGGATATGTTCAAATCCGCAGTAGCAGCCGGTGCACTAGGTTCAATGAGCGCAGCCGTAGTAGTTCCCGGCATTGGAATGGTGCCAGGATGGATTGCCGGGGCAGCTTCAGGCGCGGCTACAGCTGCCTTCACTTACGGATTAACCTGTTGGTGGTAATTAAACCGGTGAAAAAATTCGTTTTAAACACGTTGCTGGTAATTTTTATTTTACTTTTAATAGACTATTTTACTGTTGAAAACTTTTTGACCGTAAAAAACTCAATTAAAATAATTCTCACTGGAATTATAACAGGAATAATAAATTACAAGTTATGCGTGAAATAAAATGAAAATAGCTAAGGCCTTTCAGCAAAACACTGGCTGAAAGGCTTATTACAGCGATGGACCATTATACATCCGATGCCGTTTAACTATTTCCCCGCCAGTATCATCCAGTCCGAATCCTCTCCGAATCTTCCCGCTTCCGGGTTTACCCTCACGCAGCGGCGTCTCTGCTCTCCGCAGGTCGCCGCTGTTCCTCTCTGACAGCATGGCCTGCGTGTTCTTCTGCTCCCGGATGGTCGCATAGTTGTCGAGTATCTGCTGCCCCCTGCCACCACAGAACGCCCGCGCCCGAGGCTGCCAGCAGCCCGGACACCAGCACGATGATCAGTCACGTCTGGCTGACCATCCGCACCATGCCCTGCGTGTGCTGGCTTATGGCTGATGTCAGGCGCTTACGAGCGCACCTCTTGCTTACCTGTTGCGATATCACTTCCGGCGGCGCAGATGACTGGTTACAGCACCCATTAGTAAAAGCAATGTTGTTCCCGGCCTTTAGTCGGGGCGGCGGCGGCTGGTCAGGGGGACAACCGGGCTTCAGGTCCGGCTCCGGGTGGATTGCCGGAGAGGGCGCGGGGGTTCAGGTCTGGCTCGAATATGGGGTAAGGTGAGCACCAATAAATGATGTAACTAATGGCGGTTTTTTTTTAGTATAATTTTTCTACTCACAACCCTCTATGTGTAATGTCTGGGTTGATAGTTCTCGCCCACAAATCTGAGGTCATTTTGTGAACCCGGAGAATTTGAGTTGTGAATACTCCAGGCTGTCATCCCACGCACTTTTAGACTGGCAGGCTGGCTTGCCTGTTTGAATTAATAACATGCTCAGCCAGCCCCCATTAATCTTTTATTTGCTAATGAATATTAGCCGGAATTACATTCGGGTTCAGGTTACTGTGTTGATCCATGTTTTTGGCGGAACCAGCTTTGAGATTGCAATGTTATAAATTTCATGACCCTGCCGAATCTGATAGTTAGCATGCACCCTTTCACCGGCGCCGTAATAGCGGGCTTCTTGCAGGAAACACTCGCGGTTGATACCCCCCAACAACCACATACGACGCTTTGCAATTTCATAGGTCATGAAGAAGAAATGATCAATAGGTTCGTTCGCATGTCGGGCTGTAATCTGGGCAGTATAATCCTCACGAGGCGCCACCTTCCGCTTAACCGTCTTGACCCCAATGCGAATATTCGATGCTGTTATGAAATCAGGCTCACCGGCAGCATCGTCTGATACCCATGTGAACTCATGAACGCCCTCGTGCTTAAGCCACGATTTAAAAACCATCTCTCCAAGGTCCCCTACCCACCGCTCATCAGTGGCAGCCTCTGTATAAATATTTCCATACTGGCGGTCACGTTTGGCACGTATCTGCCTGGCCTGTTCTTCATATTTCGGCGCTATCAGAACAGAAATCCATCCTTGCGTATGGATCTGGCTATTCGTCATCGTCTCAGCCCTCAGTCGGGTGCGGCCTGAGGAAGCGCGCATTGTTAAAGTGAACCAGGTGGGAGGAGGCACCAGCCCTCCACGCTGTGGTTTTCCGGGCGATTTCGCCCAGGCAGGGTCCTGTGACGGGCCGGTTTGGGAAGACGGTCATAATGACTTGTTGCACGGTCTCAAGGTAATCATTGTTATCTTTCATTCAGTCAGCATTTCCAGCCTGGCGTCGATCATGTCTTGCGTAAGCGTTCGTTGCTGCATGGCCCATTCACCAAGCCTGATGAGGGTATTCCGACCTGGGTACTTCATCAGCTTGAGATCGGTAGCATTAACCTGCGTATGGCCATTGAAGCGGCGGAAATGTTCATCTACCGCTGTTGTGTTCAGGAACAAGACCAGCCCACGGGCCAGCGCCTCGGGCAAGCCGTGTTTATTTTCGTGAAACAGGTTCAGGTGGTTCTCGAAGCCCAGCCTCGCATGATCGCCAAAGGCCGCA
>NZ_RMVG01000026.1 GCF_003813865.1 Candidatus Pantoea deserta | reverse complement strand
GCCCGCCATATTTAACCCGCCAGGACAGGTGGCCCCCAGGGGTGTGGGGGTGACTCAAAAGGCGCGGTGAACCCCGCCGCCACTAAATAGAGTCCTTCCGCTCTGGCTGTCGCCGCCGCCAGCGTGCGATCTTTCGCCGCCAGCAGTGTCGCCATCCAGTCTTCCGGCTGATTTCCGCAGCCGATTTCCATCAAACTGCCCACGATATTGCGCACCATGTGATGCACAAAAGCGTTGGCCTTAATATCCACAATGACAAATGCGCCCTGACGCGTGACGTTAAGGTGCATCACGTTGCGCCACGGCGTGCGCGACTGGCACTGCACGGCGCGAAACGAGGTAAAGTCGTTTTCGCCCAGCAGACACTGTCCGGCGCGGTGCATCTTCTCTGCGTCCAGCGGGTGATAAAAATGCGTCACGCCGCGTCCCAGAATAGCCGGGCGCAGCCGCTGGTTGTAAATCAGATAGCGATAGCGACGCGCCGTCGCGCTAAAGCGCGCATGAAACTCGTCCGGCACCGCTTTCACCCAGCGCACCGCGATGTCTTCCGGCAGATTGGCGTTTACGCCCAGCGTCCAGGCGCCGTCGGCGCGCGGCGAGGTGGTTTCAAAGTGCACCACCTGGCCTGTGCCGTGCACGCCCGCGTCGGTACGTCCGGCGCAGAACACGCTTACCGGATGGTTCGCCACCTTCGAAAGCGCTTTTTCCAGCTTTTCCTGCACGCTGCGAACTTCCTGCTGGCGCTGCCAGCCATAATACCGGCTGCCGTCATACTCAATACCCAGCGCCAGTTTATGCGTCTGACCTTCAGGCAACATTAATAGAAGTACTCCTGCACCAGCTTCTCGGCGGTTTTGACCGCCATCAGCGCGCCGCCGAAGCGGATGTTGTCCGCCACTGACCAGAACTGCAACAGCTCAGGAATACCGTAGTCGTTGCGCACGCAGCCGATGCTGAGCTGCTCGTTGCCTGACGCATCGCCGACTTGGGTCGGGTAGTCGTCCTCGTCGCTCAGGTTGATGTCGGCCGCCTGCGCCAGTTCAGCTCGCGCCTCTTCCGCCGACAGCGGGCGCAGGCTTTCCAGATGTACGATTTGCGCGTTGCCGTAAAACACCGGCGCCTGCACGCTGCTGACCGCAATCGGCAGCCCGTCGTCCTGCAATACCTTACGCACCTGCTCAACCAGACGACGCTCGCTGGCTACGCTGCCCTCCGCGTCCGGCAGCTGCGGCAGCAGGTTAAACGCCAGCTGACGGCCAAAGTAGTGCTCGTCCGCCGGGACGCCGTTAAGCAGTCGCGCGCTTTCGCCCGCCAGTCCATCCACCGCGCTTTTACCGTGGCTGGAGGCCGAGATCAGGCTGGTGACCTGCAAACGCCCTAAACCGGCCGCGTCCACCAGCGGTTTGATCGCGCTCAGCAGCTGACTGGTCAGGCTGTCGGCCACGCTGACCAGATTACGGTTGCGATAGTCCGCCAGCACGTGCGGGTTCACATCCGGCACCACCAGCGGCACATCCGGAGAGAGCGCAAAGAGATCGCTGCTGTCGATGACCAGACAACCCGCGTTGGCGGCCTCTTCGGCGTAGCGCGCCGAGGCGTCGCGCCCGGCGACAAAAAAGGCCAGCTGCGCCTGCGACCAGTCGAAATCCGCCGCATTTTCCACGCGCACCGAGCGCCCGTCGAAACGCAGGATTTCACCGGCGCTGTTTTCGCTCGCCAGCAGATACAATTCACCAACCGGGAACTGGCGTTCCGCCAGCAGTTCCAGTACAGCGTTCCCTACTGCGCCGGTCGCGCCCAGTAGCGCAATATTCCAGCCGTCAGACATGTTGGTTTACTCCAGACAATGACATAAAAACAGAAGGCGGTGATATTCACCGCCCAGGATTCGGAATTATCCCTCGCCATAGCTGGCACGGCGAGAGAATAAATTTAGCTGTTGTTAAGACGCGCGCAAAAGCCGAGGGCATTAAGCAGACTGGCGGTCCCGGCATCGTTGCAGATCACCTCCAGCGATGACCACTCGCGCCGCTCTTCATACTCTTTGCGCAGCCGGTCAAATTCACCGGGTTTCGCGGCCCCTTTACGCAGCGGCGCGTCGTCGCGGCGCACATCATACACCAGATGCGCCAGACGTTTCAGCGTCGGCTGATCGAGCGGGCCATTCAGCGTGACGCTGCTGAACTCCGGCGTCGGCAGCAGCGTGCTGAGCGGCACCTGCTGCGGCTGGCCGAGAAAGTCGCACCAGGCCTCGAACACCTGCGTCGTGCCGCGCGCCTTGCCTTCCAGCGTGTAGCCTGCGATATGCGCCGTGGCGACATCCACCTTCTCCAGCAGGTCCAGCGATAGCGCCGGCTCCGGCTCCCAGACATCCAGCACCACGCTCAGATCATGGCGCATTTTCAGCACCTCCAGCAGCGCCGCGTTATCGACCACCGGGCCGCGACAGGCGTTGATCAGGATCGTGTTGGGCTTCAGCGCCATCAGCAGCGCCGCATCGGCCAGGTGCCAGCTTTTATAAGGGCCGTCTTTAAACAGCGGGGTATGGAAAGTAAGGATATCCGCGTCGGCCACCAGCTCATCGAGGGAGCGGAAATCGCCCGCGTCGCCGCGATCGGCGCGCGGCGGGTCGCACAGCAGCGTTTTGACGCCCCAGGCTTCCAGCCGCTTTTGCAGCCGCCCGCCGACGTTGCCTACGCCGACGATGCCCACGGTGCGGTCGCGCAGATCAAAGCTGTCGCGCTCTGCCAGCATCAGCAGGGCTGAAAAAACATACTCCACCACGGCGATAGCGTTACAGCCCGGCGCGGCGGAAAAGGCAATGCCCGCCTGCTGCAGCCAGGCTTCATCAATATGGTCGGTCCCCGCCGTAGCGGTTCCGACAAATTTCACCGGCTTGCCGGCGAGCAGCGCTTCATTTACCTGCGTGACCGAGCGCACCATCAGGCCGTCGGCATCGTCCAGCGCCTGCTGCGGCAGCGGACGCCCCGGCACCGCCAGCACGCTGCCGGTACGACTGAACAGCTCTTGCGCATAAGGCATATTTTCATCGACAAGAATCTTCACCACGGCTTTCCTGCTGGTTGCATTATTGAGGCCGCTATTCTGGCACAAACAGAAAAATTAGCCCAGGCGCGCGCGGTAGCGATCTGGCGTCGTCCCCGCCTGCTGCTGAAACATGACGATCAGCGCGGAGGCGGAGCTGTAGCCCAGGTCATGGGCAATGGCCTGCACGCTTTTGCCCTGCCCCAGCTGGCCGATGGCGTGCAGAAAACGCAGCCGCTGCCGCCATTCGCTGAATGACATATGCAGCTCCTGACGGCAGCGGCGCGCCAGGGTGCGTTCGGTGGTAAAGACGCGCGCCGCCCACGCCGCCAGGGTGGTATTGTCGCCGGGCTGCGCTTCCAGCGCGTGCAGCACCGGGGCCAGAAACTTGTCCTGCGAGGTGGGCAGATAGCTCTCCTGCACCGGCGCCAGCCGCAGCCGATCGCGCAGCACGTCACACAGCCGCCATGCTTCAGGCGTCTCTGGCTGCTCCAGCCCGGTGCGCGCGAACTCATCCATAATGGCGTGCGCGATCGCGTCGACGTTCAGCAAACACGCCTTCTGCGGCAGGCCATCGCACAGCGCGGCGGCGAGATTAAAGGTACGGATCTGCGTCTGCTGGCGGTTATAGCTGGCGTGCCGCTGGCGCGGCGGGATCCAGACCGGGATGCTGGCCGGGGTGAGCAGCCGCTCTCCCTCAACGTTTATCTCCAGCACCTGACCCGAAACGAAGATCGCCTGTCCCCATTCATGCGCGTGGGAAAGGTATTCGGTTTTTGCGTTGGTTTGTTCGTAGCGCATAAAGTAGCGCAGCTGCCGCGCGTGTTCAGGCGGCTGATAGTTTACCTGGAAATGCATTCTGTCCGGTCTTGGCAAATTTTTGTCTGAATTTAACTATCTCCTTAAAACCGGTCAAACATAAACTGGGCGCACGACTTTTCAGGAGTTCGCTATGAATCTGTTTTTTCCGCTGCTGGCAGTGCTGATCTGGTCGGTGAACACTATTGTCAGCAAACTGTCCGCTGGCAGCATCGATCCCGCCGCTATCTCTTTTTACCGCTGGCTGCTGGCGCTGATGGTGCTGACGCCGTTTGCCCTGCCGGGCGTCTGGCGCCACCGCCAGACTATCCGTGCCAGCCTGTGGCGTCTGCTGATCCTCGGCCTGCTCGGCATGGTGCTGTATCAGAGTCTTGCCTACTACGCCGCGCACAGCGTGTCGGCGGTGATGATGGGCATCCTTGGCGCGACCATTCCGCTGCTGACCATTCTGCTCAGCCTGCTGGTGCTGCGGCTGGCGCCGACGCGCGGCATTCTGTTCGGCGGCGTGCTGTCGTTTGTCGGGCTGGTATGGCTGGTGAGCGAGGGACATCCGGCGCAGCTGCTGAATCAGCGTCCAGGCAGCGGCGAGCTGATGATGCTGGCGGCATCCACCTCTTACGCCCTGTACGGCGTACTGACTAAACGCTGGGCGATTCCGCTGCCGAACTGGCAAAGTCTGTATGTGCAAATCGTTTTTGGCGTGCTGCTGCTGCTGCCGGGCTTTTTACACGCGCCGGACGTGACGCTGACGGCGCGTAATATTCCGCTGGTGCTGTTTGCCGGGCTGTTCGCCTCGATCATCGCGCCCTTTATGTGGATCCTCGGCGTGCAGCGCCTGGGCGCCAGCACCACCAGCATTTTTATGAATTTCGTACCGGTCTTTACCGCGCTTATCGCGGTGCTGTTTCTGCAGGAGCAGCTGCATCTCTATCATCTGATCGGCGGCGGCATGACGCTGGTGGGGGTGATCCTTGCCCAGCGGCTTAAGACTCCGCTTAGCCGTCGCAGCGCAGCGCCCGCTCACGACTGAATATGCACAGCTCCCCGTGGGATTTCGCGGGGGCTTTTGCTATCATGTCGCATCATTTTTTCCGGCGCACCCCACGCTGTTCTGTTTTCAAGGATTCCGCCATGCAACCTCTTAGCGGCCCCGGTGCGCCGATGGGCGATCGTTCTGTTGTCACGCCGTCAGGCGGCGCGCCCCGTCCGGGCGATCAGCCTCTGTCTCCCGTTCAGCGCACCACGCTGGAACGCCTTATCGTCCGCATTATGTCGCTCAGCACGCTAAAAGCGCCGGAGCTATGGGCGGGCGTTCAGCGCGAGGTCGGCGTAAAAAGCGAAGCGGAATTGCAGTCGCGCCATTTTCCCGCGGCGGAGCAATATCTGAGCAACCGTCTGACGCAGGCGGAGAATGGCCGCGCCACGCGCCAGCTGCTGACTCAGCTCACCGATCTGCTGCCGCAGGGCAATAATCGTCAGGCGGTCAGCGACTTTATTCGCCAGCAGTTTGGCCAGACGGTGCTCAGTTCGCTGTCACAGGATCAGCTGCGTCAGGTGCTGACCATGCTGCAAAACGGCCAGATGGCAATCCCTCAGCCGCAGCAGTCGCGCGTCACCGATCGCACGCTGCTGCCTGCGGAGCATCAGACGCTGAATCAGCAGGTGGCCCGACTGGCCGCCGCCACCGGAGAGCCAACCGGCAAGATCTGGGCCTCGGCGCTGAAACTGGCGAACCTGACCAGCGGCGACCCGATTCCCTCGCGTCACTTCCCGCTGTTGACCCAGTATCTCCAGGTGCGCCAGACGCTGAGCCAGCACAGCGCGCCGACGCTTCAGGTGCTGGAAGCGTCGCTGAAACAACCGCTGCATCACAGCGAGCGTCAGCTGCTGGAGGATTACAGCCAGCAGCGTTTTCAGGCAACGCCGCAAACTGTCCTCACCCCGGCGCAAACGCAGGATCTGCTTAATCAGCTGTTTGCGCGCCGCGCGGAAAAACATCAGGAACAGCCGCTGGCCGACAGCGAACTGCGGCCGCAGCCCATCTGGGCGCCGTTTGTTGCCTCTCTGCCGCAGCCGCTGGCGCAGCGTCCGGTGCTGAGCGCCGTTGCGCTGCTCGCCGTCTTCGTTTTTCTACTGTGGCTGTTTCTCTGAACTAGCAGCCGCACTGCGCGCCGGACGCGGACTCAGGCCATTCGCCCGGCGCATCGCCCCATGCCATTGGATGGCCATCCCGCTGCCAGAAATCCAGCCCGCCGATTAACTCTTTGACCCGAAAACCCAGCGCCGCCAGTTTGTATGCCGCTTTCGTCGAGCCGTTGCAGCCGATACCGTCGCAGTAGGTGACATAGACTTTGCTGCGGTCCAGCCGCGCCGTGCTCTCCGCGTTCATCGTGCGATGAGGAAAATTTATCGCGCCGCAGAGATGCCCGGCACGATAATGCTCCGGTGAACGCGCGTCTATCACCACAATCTCCCCAATCTGATGCGCGAGATCCTCCGCCACATCCCAGGCATCGGCATAGTACGCCAGTTTGTTTTGCAGATAGTCGAGACTCTGCTGAGGTGACGGCGGCGGAAACTGTAAGACCTGTGACATAGTGATTCTCCTGTTGTGGTGTCCGGCCAGTTTACGGCAAAGTGGACTGCGCGATCAGACCCATATCAATAGTGAGATAAGACCATTATGAGCACGCCGCTGCTGACCCTTTTTAGCCATCATGCCCAGGGCGGCTTGCGGGAACGCCTGTGCGCCACGCTGCGCCAGGCAATAGCTGGCGGTCACCTCACGTTTGGGCAAAAAGTCCCCTCGACGCGCCAGCTGGCGGGCGATCTCGGCCTGTCTCGCGTGACGGTTGAGGCGGCCTACGCGCAGCTGGAAAGCGAAGGCTATTTACAGCGGGAAACCGGACGCGGCACCTTTGTCGCTATCGTGATGCCGGCGCAGACGGCGCGCGCCGCGACCGTGGATCGGCCGCGCTTTTCCGCACGCGGCGACACGGTGATCGCCACGGGTGGCTGTCAGGATCCCCCTTTTCCGCACGCGTTCGCCGCAGGTTCGCCGGAACTGCGCGCCTTCCCGCATCAGCTGTGGCGACGGCTCTACGCCAGCGTGCAGCGCAGCTACGGCAGTCAGCTCATGGGCTACGGCGATCCGCTCGGCTATCTGCCGCTGCGCGGCGCGATAGCGGACTACCTGGCGCTGTCGCGCGGTATGCGCTGCCGTCCGGAGCAGGTCATTATCCTGACCAGCTCGCAGCAGGCGTTGCAGCTACTGGCAATGATGTTTCTCGATCCTGGCGATGAGGTATGGCTGGAGACCCCCGGCTATCCTGGCGCGCGCAATGCCTTTCTCGCGGCGGGGGCGCGCTGCCGCGGCGTCCCGCTGGACGACGAGGGCGCCATAGTGCAGCGCGGCGCGGCCAGGTTGCTTTATCTGACGCCCTCGCACCACTATCCCACCGGCGTGGCGATGAGTCTGGCGCGCCGCCTGGCGTGGCTGGCGTGGGCGCAGCGCCACGGCAGCTGGATTATTGAAGATGACTATGACAGCGAGTTTCACTACGACGAGCGCCCCACGCCTGCCATGCAGGGGCTGGATCGCTATGGTCGGGTTATTACGCTGGGCACCTTTTCCAAGTCGCTTTTCCCCTCGCTGCGTCTGGCCTGGATGGTGGTGCCGCCCGCGCTGATAGCGCCGCTCGGTCAGGCGCGCAGCCTGATGGACGGACACAGCGCGCTGCTGCCGCAGGCGGTGACCGCGGCGTTTTTGCAGCAGGGTCACTTTGCCAGCCATTTACGGCTGATGCGCCAGCTCTATCGCAGCCGACGTGATTTATTGCTGGCGCAGCTGCACCCCCTGTCGCCCTGGCTGACGCCGATCGCCACGCCCGGCGGTTTACAGTTAACGGTGACGCTAAGGGAAGGTGAAAACGAGGCGGCGCTGAGCGCGCAGGCTGAGAGAGACGGACTGGCGCTGCCGCGCCTTAGCCCGCTGGCGACAGAGGCGCCTGGGCAGGCGGGCTGGATACTGGGCTTTGCCGCGCTGTCGCCCGGCGAGATCGCTACGGGCTGCGCGAAAATGGCGAGTTTATTCAGAGATAACTAAGCGGACTGCGTCAATCTGAGGCGCTATTTTCTGGCGGTGCTGAATATGTTGCTAAATCAGACAGGGCAATATTAAAACCTGTGGCGCGTATATTTATTCTCCGCCCTCTCTTTATCCCGCCTCAGCGTCTTCTCCCGATAAGTGACATGCTGTATTATCGCGCTTTAATTCAATGGAGATGAATATCTTGAAACCCTGTTTTATTCCGGCAATTTTACTTAGCGCTGCGACATTATGCTCCTGCACCACCTTTGATAAGTATGCCAACGCACGTTTTTATGAAATTTATCAAACTGACGGACTTTCCGCCTGCAATTACAAACCCAAATTTACCGATTGCGCTGAAAAAATGGATTTCGACATTAAGATATCCGATGACAACAATAAAATCGCGCTATCAAAGTACATCAACCATAACGACGAGGTGAGCTATGTCGGTTTCACCCGCGATAACTATATTGAACAAACGAAACCGATACGTGATTTTTTAGACTGGGCAAAGAGTCACTCCACCCAGAACCAACATATCGTGATGAAACGCCCGGCAGGGAATATTGCTGGCTATTTGTTTGAAAACAGACAGGTTGATTACGTGTTTGATTTTGTGCACACGCGAGCAGAGGTGCCGATGCTGGTTATCAATGTCGCGCAAAGCACGCGCTATTACGGCTTCACCGTGCAGGAAGCGACAGCGCTGCTGGAAACCCTTGATGCCTGGTACGGCAAGCGCTTTACCGGCCAGCAGTTGACCTGACGCCGCTTGCCTGCGAACCTCGCTGCTGACAGCGAGGTTCGCCTGCTACATCAAAAGTGTTGTAAACGGAAAGAGCCGTCGTCGCAATTCTCCAGCTTTAAATCTTCTACCGGTTTGCGATCGTAGTAGCCTTTGTCCGTTTTATAGACCTCAACTACAGACAGGCTGCGCGGCGAATACTGACTGGTAAAAAGGCCGGTCACGTAATAGTACGAGCCAACTTTAGGGCGGAATGAGACGGTTTGATAGGCGCCATTTGGCTGAATCATGCGGATAGCGATATTATCTTTCGCACTTATCCAAAATTCACGACGCAGTTCAGGGGTCTCAGGGATTTCAGGGAAGCCCATAAGCTTATTATTTAATTTCGTCTGGAAACCAATTGCATTGTTTGTATAGCCGTTATCTTCTGCATCCAGGTTGATACAGCTTTTGGTTTCAGGATAAACGCGAATATAATCCAGATTGCGGTTATCAAAGGTGATGCCAACGCGATCGCCGGTTGTGACATCCTGAAGTTTATGACTATAGGTCGCGACCGAACAACCTGTTAAGTTTACAGCCAACCCCACGGCAAACAGCCATTTTTTAAACACATCAACTCCTTTAATTAATTAAAAATCAATATAAGTCAGGCCAGGCAGGCCTTTGAAATAATAAGGAAGAGATTTATAAATGAAAATTAGCAACAATTCAACAACAAAGGGATTTTACAAATAAAGCGCATGTAAACCGCCGACTTCACAGAAGACAGCGTTGGCTGCGTCCCAGAGAGGCGCTTTGAATTGGGATTCAGACAGCCCTGGCCCCGGATACGGCTCATTCATCACCAGCTGCGCTATCAGTTCGCCGCCTTCAGCGGGTTCTGCTCTTTACTCCCTGTCAAATATCGGACTAATGCTTCTGTCATTCGTGTGCGCCACCTCCCGGCTCAGCACATCTATGGCATGCTGGGTCAGCGCATCCTTCACTTGCTGCTGATTTTGTGCATCAACGCTGGTGATATTCAGCAGGTTTAGGATCTGCCCGTAGGCACCGCCCTTAGGTTCAACGGGCTTAACAATAACTTTTGCCGTCGAGCTTCCGGAAGGAAGGAGCTTCGCTGGTATCGAAGCGCCTGATAATACCCCTGCAACATTCTCTAGCGCCTTTTGATTGCCATTAGCCGCCTTAATAGCCGTAGATTTGATCCCTTCCCACGCATCGCCATTTATGATGCCGTCCAGCACTTTCGCCGCTGCCGCATCTTTTTTAGCGATATCACTTTTCGCCTGGCTACAGTAACTGCCCTCGGTGGCACAGGTAGCCAGCGCCGCTATCAAATCAAACGCCGTATCGCCGGTTTCACTAACCAAACCATTGACAAGCTGTGAAGCAGTGTTTTCTCCCAGCTTCTCCCTGATTTGCTCTTTCCACCATTCCTTGCTTTCTTTAACCGACTCGATGGCCTTATCACCGGCCATCGAGTTATTCTCAACAACAAATCCTTAAAATCCTTTTATACCAAGCAAGCGAAACAAGACTATGCCAAAACCTAGAATTCCCCCTCCCCCACATCCTATCCTTAAACCTCTTAAAACCTCGGACCATCTAAAATCAACTTCCTCATACGCTAAGTATTTAATGATAAGCAATATGAAATAAGACAATTCAGCAATTGTAATTCCTGAAAGCATGGAAACAACCATGAGGAAAAGACTGCAAATAAATAATTTCATTCATGCTCTCTTTTCTTAAGTTTATCATTAATGACTTTTTGTAGTTCAGCCCCCGTCATTTCTGATGTAATAGAAGCCCCCCATATTACCCACAGCGCCAGGGATCTTACTCGGTACCAATTCTTTAGATAGACCTGGCTGCCCTTTGACCTCAGTATATTTTAGTAGAGTAGGATCGAATTTAGGATTCCAGCCACCGGTTATCCATTTACCAACTGTAGTTGCAGCAGGCTTCACCACATAATTGCCAACCCCATATCCAAACCCGGCCCCGGCTCCATTTGTTATTGCCCCTGTAAGGGGATCATCTCCGTTTATGGCGTTGGTTAATGCTCCACCTGCCGCATTCCAGGCTATTGTCCCTTTCCAGCCCAGCCCCATGGTTATCACATTTATCCAGCCTGCTGCCACTGAGTTGACCGGGTTTATTTCACCTCCATCTGCATACTGCATCCCGGCATTTGTCCCGGCACCGAGTAACCATATAGCCTGAGCACCACCCGGTAACAGCGCAACGCTACCTGTCGCTAATGCGGCTGCATAAGCTTTATTTTCAGCCTGCCCCCGCTTACAGGCTTCACCGGAAGGATTATCACGACAGGAGAGAACATCAGCACCATGCTCCCTTGCCTTTTCCGCCTGGAGCCATTCACTGCCACCTGGCAGATTATTCTCAACAACAACCCCGGCAGCAAAGACTGAGATTGTTGTTAATTTCAGTCAGGGGCCGAGGGTGGCTTTTTACGTACGGTAAACTTATCTATCAGATTAAATACTATTGTGGCCAGAGTAATCGCAGAGCCAGCTATACACCCAAAAACAAAAATCCTTTCCACATGGTAGACAGGAAAAAAAAAGCACCCTTTTGCTAAATAGATAAAAAATGCCCCCCCACCAATAAGTAGGAAACCGAGTGCAATACAAAAGACACATGAATATATAAGCAACTTAATATAGGCAATCACTCTCCCACCCCTTATTTTTCTCGGAATATGGCTGTGTGCCATTTACTGCATCTTTTATATATTCACCTAAAACTTCACTACCAAAGGAACCTGTCGCGTCAAATATAAAGCCAGGTATTTCTTTACCAGTTAATGAATTTACAATGCCTGGTGCATATTCCCCAAACATTCCACCGGCCCATGTTCCAGCAGTAGCCCCACCAATAGATCCTGTATCAGGTTCATCGGTGAAAAATGCGCTGCCAGCCGCTATTCCGACGTTTTGTCCGATAGTCCTTCCCGGAGCAAGCATACCCGCAATGCCTGCACTGGCGCTGCTTTTCCAGTCCCAGCTTTTGTTTTCATTACCCGGCTGACTCAGGTCAAACCATTGGTTGCTCCCGTTGGCAATTTCTGCAATGACTCCACCACCAATCACCTTACCAGCTGAGGCTGCTGGTCCCAGATACCATGCTGCTCCAATCATCACGCCATCCTGATAACCTTCTACAATAGCTTTAGTGATATTGACACCTTCCGGTAATTCACCTGTTACAAGTTTATCAGAAGCATACTTAATTTCCTCTGGTGTTGCCGGATTCAGTACTTTGCCATTTTCATCAGTAAGATTGGTATTATTTACCACCGAACCCTGAGCCTGGACATTCTTCTGGAAGCCAGTGCCAAACCCTTCCAGTCCAGACATTTCATTATTCTCAACAAAAACTACTTACGATAACGCCTTCGTATTTGCAGATAAAATATTAGCCAAGTGCCAGCTCCTCCCCACAACCCGACAATAGCACCAATAATCCCATATTCTACATACACATCTAAAGGGATTGATTCTCGAGTGATAAGCCAAATGCTAATTACTATTCCTATAGAAAATGTAACTGCCATAAAAAACATTATTTTCATAAGCTCTAATATAGGATGTTTCATTTATCACCTTCAATTGCTTTTTTTTGAGTCACACTGCTTGCACCTTCGGATATTAATGAACCACCAAATCCACCAAGTGTCCCAGGTAATGGACTCATTTCACCGCCTTTCAGTAAATATCCATGACCATATGACGATTCAGAATATTTTAGGCATTTTTACTAGCGTCCGTTCCCAGCTGGTTTTTGATGTATTGCGATTCAAAATTATTAGTAATTGTTCCGCCTACACCATAGCCTAATGCAGTACCAGCCATACTTCCTGGCACGGCTACTTTACTATCCTGACCAGTTATCTGACTTGTCATGTAGGCGCGACCCGCCCCCAGTAATTGACTTGTATAATAGGATTTTCCGGCAGTTGCCACTCCAGTTGGGCCAGACGCCAAGAATCCAATGTAATCAAATTTATCACCAGTATTACCAGAGATTATCTGTACGGCCCCATTTGCCCCGAAGCTTAAGGAAGCTCTAATCAATTTTTTCACTGTTTGTGGCCGTTTACCCCGCGCGACACGCACCATAAGTCAGAGACATACACACCCATAACCGCCGCCAGCGGATCGCGGGCGCATTATTACAAAGCGGGATACCGGCCTAACAGAGGCCAGCCGAATCTGCTGCCACAGCTCACGATCAAAGGCCGCTGGCTGGAAGCGCTGGGCTTTACGACCGGACAGAAGATCGAGGTGATCAGCGGGCCGGGACAGCTGATCATCCGGCTGGCGACTGAAGGGTAACTGACTGATAAAAGTAAAGTCCCAGCCGGTTGGCTGGGATTTCTTTACTCAATGGGCGTTGCTACATATTCAGCGAGGATATGAACATCTTCAATATTGCATTCAGGATAAATCCATTTAGCCCAATTATTGATAACCCATCGGGTACTTAATCCATGACTTTCATCTGAAATACTTTCAATAGGCAACTTGACTAAAAGCAGCCCTGCTTTATATCCAGATGAAACAATTAAACCATATGGTCGTTCATCGTCTTGAGTTTCAAACAACATAAAATCAACCCATTTTTCATATGGCCAAGTCGCAGGTAATCTAAAAACTGCCCCTCTCGATATAACAGTTTCTTTGTAATCAATGAGCTTCATTACTTCACCTTCAAGTTATGACCGCCAGATGGATCAGCAGGTTTTCTCACTTGCATAGAGAAATCAACTTCACCGAGATGCTTACCTTTCGGACTGACGACTTCAAATCGCCCATGCTGCGTATCAAGCGCATAAAGATTGCCATCCTGCCCACGATACACATCACGGCCACCATTCTTTTTAGTCAGTTGATTATCTTTAACCATGCCGTGCTCTGCGGCCACCTTCGGAGCTGTTTGTTTTATGATGGCTATACGTTCTCCGGGAGGCAGGTTAGCAAGGCTTTTCTCAAAGACCCCTACGGCTTGCCCCGTTGCAATCTTAATCGTCGGATCAACAGCCTTCAGGGTACCTGGCACTTTCTTGCCCGGTAATATAATTCCGGCCAGCATCCCACCCGTGGCTTCCAGCGCCACCTGATTCCCTTCGGATGCCTGTTTGATGGTATCAGCAACCGCAGACCAGGTATCGCTACTCATCAGCGCCTTAACGCTGTCTGCCACCGCCTGATTCTTCCCGGCAAGGTCTTTCAGAGCCGTATCACAGTAACCGTCTCTGGCAGCACATGACGCCAGTGCCATTGCCGCATCAGCAGCGTAATCAGCTCCGCCTAACGCCGCATCGCCGGTATCAGCAAGGCCATTAATTATTGCGTTCGCAATAGCAGAAGTAGTGCCTTCACCCAGCTTTTCTCTGACCTGATTCTTCAGGAATTCTGCGGCCTGCTTCGCCGTTGCCCGCGCCTGGTCACCGGACAGCGAGTTATTCTCAACCGCATTCCGCCCCGCCTGCGCCCCGGCCACCGCGTCTGCTGCGCCGTCGCCCGCTACCGCACCCGCCAGTCCCGCTGCCAGCGTCCCCAGCGCGCTGACAGTCTGCCTTTGCGTCTCTGACAGGTCTCCCGCCGCCTTACCCGGATACAGCTCCTTCATCACCAGCTGCGCCATCAGCTCGCCGCTTACCGCGCCCGCGGCACCCGCCAGCGCAGCGTTGCCCGACGTGTACGACGCTACCGCCCCGACGACCGCATGGGCCATCGCCTTCGCTTCCGGATTGTCTGCCGTATAAATATGTATCTGTTCGGCCAGATACGGCGCGGCCGCGCCGCTCACTGCCTGAGCGATATTGCCGCCCGCCAGCCCCTGCACCGCCGCCGTGGCCGCCTGAACCGCCCGCTGAACGGCGCTGCCCGTACCAAACGGCTTCAGCGCCGTGTCGTACGCCAGCTTTTCTACGTCCCTGTCCGTAAATGCCTTTCCTTCTCTTTCCAGCTGCGCTCTGGCGTCGGCCAGTTTATTCGGGTCGCGCTTCGCCTTTTCTCCTGCGATTTCCCCTTCCGACCGCGCGATGTCCGCCGCCTGCATCCCCGCTTCCGCTATCAGCTGCGCCGCCTTCAGCCGGTTCTGCTCTTTCTCCCGGTCAAATATCGGGCTAATGCTGCCGTCGTTAGCGTGCACCACGTCCCGGCTCAGCGCCGCTACGTCCTGCTGCTGATTGTCCGGATCACGGATAACTATCGTTCCCTCGCTCACCGCCGCGCGCGTGGTGCCTGATGCCTCTCCGCCGCTATTTACGCCCGACAGCACCCCGCCCGCCATGCCCGCCAGCAGGTTCGCTCCCACCGGTCCACCAGTGCTGAACGAGCCGCCGCTATGCTTCGCAGTGTACTCAGCCTGATTGTGAATTTCATTCCAGCCCAGCGTCCCTGTCTCAAGCCGGTTTTTATCCGCCATGGCCGTCGAGCCGATAACCCCGCCGTCCAGCTGCGTGTGCCCTTCCACCCGGATATTATACCCGCCCGCGCCCGCAAACAGCCCGCTCTGCTCTTTGACCGAATCAAAGTTGCTGTGCAGTGCGTCCTTTGTCACGCTGATGTTTGCCGATCCCGAACCAGCTCCGATGGGGATACTAATCCCGCCGCTGACGCTGCTCTGCTTAGCATCATATCGCTCGCTGTCCTGAAGACTCTGCACCGTCAGGTTACGGCCTACGTCGGCAGTGACCGTTTCCCCGCTCACCTGCGCGCCTGACAGCACGGAATCTCGCCCGCTGTGCAGTCTCACCTCCCCGCCGCTGTCCAGTGTGGTCTCGTTCCAGAAGGTGCCATTGCCCGACTCGCTGCCCCGGCTCGCGTTGCCGCTGGCGAACACGCTGAAGCCGCTGTTTTGTCCCACGCCGAGGCTGACGCCTACGCTACCGCCGTGGCTGCTGTTGCTGCCCTCTGTTTGCTGCGTGTCGGCCGCGGCAGACAGACGCAGGTCGCGCGCGGCGTCAAGCGTGGCATCGCCTGCCGCTTTCAGCTGGCTGCCGGTAATATCAATATCGCCGCTGCTGGCACCGCCCTGACGGCCGGTTGCCGTAATGTTCAGATGATGACCGGCGGTCAGGGTCGAGCCGGATGACACCGACTGTTCCTGCCGTTGCGTTGAGGCAGAACTCTGCGCCCCGATGGAGATGCTCACGCCAAAGGTGCTGCCGCTCTCCTGACCGGACGCATCCGCTTTTCTCTGTGCCTGCAATGCCTGCGCACCGGAAAGCCCCGCTTTAATATTTTGTAGCGCACTGAGGCGGCTGTCGCTCTCTTTTCTCGCCTGCTGCGCCGTGCCGACGGCCGTGTTCAGCGCACTGCCTGCCGTACCCGACAGCGCCACACTGACGCCGCTCTGTTTTGATTCAAAGGTTTCAGTGCGGGTGCGCTGATCAAAGCCTGGGTCGATCTTCACGCTGTCCCCTGTGAGGCTCAGATCCCTGCCCGCGATCAGGTCAGCGCCTCCGATGTGCAGCTGATTTCCTGCCGTAAAAGAGACGCTGCCCTGGCTGCTGCCAATCGTGCTGACGCTCTGGCTCTGGGTCGTGTCCTTTTCGTCAACCTCATGTCTTTCCGACCGCGTGCCGATGGTAAAGCCGATACCGCCGCTGCTCAGCAGGCCGCTTTTTTTCTTTTCCTCCAGCAGGTAGTGAGACTCAGTTTCTGTCGCGGCGCGAATATCCACGTTATTGCCCGCCTGGAGACGGACATCCTGGTCGGCGGCGACGGCCGAGCCGTTCACGGTCAGATCGTGACCAGCGAGAACCGTCACGCTTTCACCACTGAGCAGCGATCCTTTTTCTCGCGTGCTGCGGTCGTCGGTCAGAGTGTGGCTGCTGCTGCTGCTCAGACCACCCTTCTTACTGGCATGCGACTCACTGAATTGCATCTCACTTTCTGTTGCGCTGGCCAGCAGGACATCATTTTTTGCCTGTAGCGCAACGGCGCCCTGTTCGCTGTGCAGCGTACTCCCGGTGAGCGTAATATCGCCTTCACGGGCAATCGCCGTAACGCCCTGCCTGCTGCTGAAGGTGCTACCGGTGCTGGATTCACGCGTCGCCAGGCTTTCACGACTGCTTTTCGTTGAGCCTTCGCGCTTCTGCTCGCTGTCTTGATCAGACACAAACTGACGCGCATCGCCAATGTGAATGTCGTTTGCGCTTATGCCAACAGCGCCCTGCTGGCTGTCAACCTGCGCGCCTTTAGCCTCCAGCTGCTGACCTGCCACCAGGCGCACGCCTCTGTCGCCGCTCAGCGTGCTGAGCAGCAATCGATCTTCTTCCCGGCTGTTGCTGACCGACGAGGTGCTGCTGTCGGCCTCAAGATGCGTGCGGTTGGTGGTCGTCTCAGCCATCAGACGAATATCGCCGCCCGCCTGAAGCTGAGCCGTGCCGCCTGCGCTGGCCTGGCTGCCGCGCAGGGTAATATCCTGTCCGGCAGTCAGGGAAAGGTTAACGCCCGCTTTCAGTTCGCTGCCTGACGCCTGCTGCCACTCGCCGCTGATGTGCGCCATGCGCGAACCCGCTTCTTCCATACCGCTGTTGGTACGGTTGCCCATCGCGCCGGAGATGACCTCCAGATCGGCGCTGCGACTGCTTGTCGCAGCCAGAATATCAAGACTGTTGCGCGCACTCAGGTTCAGATCGCCCGTAGCGTCGAGCTTCGCCCCAACCAGTCGAATATCCGTTCCGCCAAGAGTAATATCAGCGGCGTTCATGGTCGCCTGACGTAGCGCATCCTGAAGGTTGGTACTCATTGCCAGCGTGTCGGCCTGCACGCTTATGCTGTCAGCGCTGATATCGCCGCCCTGGTGCAGGAAAGACCCGGCATCCACGGAAAGGGCTTTGTCGGCAAAAAGATTTCCCGCATTCGTCACGCTTTCCGCTGAAAGTTGCAGATTGCCGCCACCGATTACCGCCCCGTCGCCAGTCAGGCGCAGCGTGGTCGGGGCCAGATAAACTTTCGGCAGCCAGACTGTCTGTGAGCCGCTGGCAGTGTCCACGGTTTCGCTCACCAGCCAGACAATATCCTGTTGCAGAGCCGCGATCTGTTCAGGCGTCAGCGCCACGCCAGGCTCCAGATGAAAATCCTGTGCAACCTTGCTGCCGTTATTCATAAGCTGCTGGTACTGCTCCATTGCATCCCATCCTTTAACGGAGGGCTTGCCGGTAAGCGCCAGTACCTGTTCACGCACCAGGCGCTGCTCATAGAAACCGTCCCCCAGGCGTTTATGAGCCTGAGATGGGTCATAACCGACACGACTGAGCAGATAATCGCTGCTGATAAATTTATCGCGGCTGGTGAAACGTTCATCGGTGACCACCAGGAAAGGACTACCCGGCGCTATCTGCTGGCGGAACAGGCTATTATCCGGAATCGATGTCGCCACTTTGTCCAGATGCTGTAACGCTGTCAGCGCCAGCTCGGCGGGCAACAACGGATGTCTGAGGGGAGAGATCGTACCGCCTGCGCCGAATTGCATGTCACCCGTCTGATAAGCCGCCTCCTCTGCCGTAAAGGCCAGCGGATTACGCTCATATTCTGCCCTTTCAGCATCCACGGCTTGCAGGGCTGCTTCAAGCTGGCTGATTTGCGCCTGACTATCCGTGGTGTTGGTAATGCTGGCGCCGTTAATCGCAACATTGCCGTTGCCAGTGATGACGCCGTCTATAGTGGTCAGCGCCGTGGTCTCATCGAGGTTGAACGTGGGGTACCAGTGTTGCGTATCTTTATCATAGTGATCGACAATCACTTCCTGACGTCGTTCATTAACGGAGTAGCCGCGATTCTCAACCTGCCCGCCGCCGCTCTGCGTAAGATTGCCGTTCGCCGTGATGACGCTGGCGTCGTTCAACAGTTGTCTGGAAGTATGCAGCGTCATATTGCCGCCCGCCAGAATACGGGCGCCGACGCCTTCACTCACCAGCCGATCGCGGGCAAGCGTGCCGGTCACAGTACGTTCACGAAAATTGCTGTAGTCGGTAACGAATGGCGCATTGTCGATATCGATATGCTTATCAGGATCCCACTGTTCAAGACGGCCAATATTATGCTCACGCCATACCGTATTTTGGTAAGGTGTTGGGACGTTACGCTGTCGAAAGCCACGAGTCTCATAAAACGTCATAGCATAGCTGCCATCCTCGCTGGGCTTCAGAGCCAGGTAATTAATCCACAGATCGATCATCTGACCCTGAATGTTTTTAACGCGGACTTTGGCGCGCTTACCAGGCTCGTCGATGGCAAGTAGCGTGCCATAGGGGTTAGCTTGCGCCGCGATGTCATCCTGGAAGGTTAGCTGCTGGGTAGTTGACGCCATACTGCTCTTATCTGTATTTACTGCTGAACCATATGAACGCCAGTAGTAGTTATAACGATGCCATTTGTAATCGCTCTGCTCAGCTTCGCGCTCGATAACCAGCCCGGTACGAAGGTTCTCCAGACGCGCGGCTTCTATCGTGACATCCCCATCGGCCTCAATAGAACTGGCCCGGTTTTCAATCAGGTCGTCACTGTGCAAATTCAGGCGATCGCCGCTGTAGAGCAGCGCGCCGTCACGGTTGAGCAACTGTTCCCCAGCCCGTAGCGTCAGGCTGTCGGTAGCGGCAATAACGGCTGCTGCACCGTGGTTATCAATAACGCGACCCTGGACAGTAATGTGATCGCCCATCAGCGCAGCCGCATTGTCCAGAGTATCAACATTCAGCGTCAGCTTGTCCGCTTCAAGCCGTCCGCTGTTTCGCATAAGAGCGGTTGTCAGCGCGACGGTTTTGCCCGCCAGCGTAGCCGGGTTAATAATGCTGGCAGCCGTGAGATTCAGGTTGCCCGGCAGCAGCCAGTCAGCCAGGTTGCTAAAGACGCCGCTGACAGAGAACGCGACTGTGCCGTTGCTGCCAATAGTTTCACCCGCGCTGCGGCTATAGTCCTGCTGCGCACTCAGCGTCAGTGACCGCAGCCCAAGCAGCGTACCGTTCTGGTTATCCAGGGTGCGGGTGCGCAATGTCAGCGCATCACCACTTCTAATCTGGCCCTGCTGGTTGAGCAAAGAGAGCAGTGAATCCGTTGCTGACCATTCAGCAGCAATATTGAGCGCGCCGTTTGCGAGAATCTGCCCCTGACGGTTATCGAGTTGCACCACACCCGAAATCGTCATAGCGCTGGCGCTTTGCATCCGCCCGCCTCTGTTATCTATGTTGCGCGCGGTGACTGAGGTGTTATCAGTGCCCAGTATCAGGCCGCCGTCTCGATTGGTGAGGTAGTCACTCTGCATATCCAGCGTTGTCTGGCTGCTGATCTTTCCCTGTTCACTGTTGTCGAGCGACGCTGTTTTGAGCGTCAGTATCCCACCGCTGTGTACTTTTCCCTGATGATTATGCAGGCTTGCCGCACGCACCCGCGTGTTGCCCTTACCGACAAGCGTGCCTCCGCTGTTATCCCAGTCGCCTGCCAGATCGAGCGAGATGGTCTGCTGGCTCAGCACCAGCCCGGACTGGCGATTGTTGAGCTGTCCTCCGCGTAGTGATAAATCGCTGCCGCTTTGCAGCGATCCGCCATCATTATCCAGTAAATCTGTTGCCGCCCAGTTGACCACCAGCCTGTTCTGCGCGGTGATTTTTCCCGTGCGGTTAATGATGTCGCCTGCGCTGTCGAGCGTCAGGTTGCCAGCGGACTGTAACCGACCGCCGGTGTTATTAAATTCGCGCGCAGAGGCGCTCACCTCACTGCCGCCCTGCGCGGTTCCCTCGTGATTATCCCAGTCGCCCTCGCTGCGCGCGTTCAGGATGCTGCCCGCTTCCAGCAGGCCGCCAGCATTGTTCAGCGACTGCTGCGCAGTAAGGCTCAACGCCTGCCGGGCAATGACTTTCCCCTGCGCATTATTCATCCTGCATGTGGTTAGCGTTAACCACTCACCGCTGATTTCACCGCTGCGGTTATCAAGCCGCTCTGATGCCGTGAGCCTGAGTTGCTGACCGCTAAGTATCTTGCCAGCCTGGTTACTGACGCCTTTTGCCGTAAGCGTGGCCTGTCCGCTTCCCTGAAGCGTGCCGCCGTCGTTGAGGAGTTCGCCTTCGGTATTCACGTTCAGATTTTCACCGGCAATCAGAATGCCCTGCGTGTTGTCGATGTCCTGACGCGCCTTCAGCGTCAGCGCTTTTGCGGAAGATAATGTTCCCTTATTATTATTCAGTCGCTGCGCGCTCAGCTGGATCCTGTCGCCGGTAAGCGTACCGGATTGATTATTCAGCATACCGTCTGCGCTGATGCGCAGAGCCTGACCAGCCAGCAGATTACCCGATGCGTTGTCGAGGTCGCCGCCGGTTATGAAAGCAAGAGACGAACGGCTTTGTATCGTGCCGCCCTGATTGTTGAAACGACTGGCTTCAAGCGACAGATCGCCGTTGCTGCCCAGCTCGCCATGACGGTTATCCAGCAGCCCGCTCACTCGCCAGTTTTGCGCCGCGCCATCGAGTGCCACCAGCCGACCGCGTTGGTTATTCAGCGCCCCTGATGTCAGCGTCAGCGTCTGAGCCTCCACAGTGCCGTCGCTGTTATCCAGCAGGCCGGACAGCGCGAAGCGACTCACCTCACCGCCCGTCTGCGTCCAGACGGCTTGCTGATTGAATAGCTGACTCGCGGAGACATCCCATCGGGCGCTCCTGACCTGCGCCTGTCGCGCATCAACGTCGCCAGCGGCATTAATCAGCAGCTCGCGGCTATCTACTACTGCCTGACGCAGCACCACGTTCCCCTGACGCGCGTTCAGCGTTATGCGGCCGGCGCCAGGCGGCGCGCCGCTGACATCCACCTGCGCGCTGCCTGGCTGAACCTGTTTTTTACTCAGCAGCGCGCCGCTCGCCTGAATATCCCCCTGACTCTCCAGTAGCAGATCGGCATCGCGTACAAGCTGGCCGGTAACATCGCTGCCCGCCAGTAAATTCCCACGGCTTTCAATGCCGCTGGCGGCAGTCAGCTGAACATTGCCGGCTGCCGCCAGCGTGCCGGAGTGGGTAATCTTACCGTTACGGCTCTTAACGCTGAGCATACCGCCGCTGTAGAGTTTGCCCTGATGGTCAATATCATCTCTGGCGGTTAACTGGATATCGCCGCCTGCCTCGGTCATGCTCTCCTGCGCGCCTGGCTGCCAGCTGAGTTTGCCTTCGCTGGTGACAATCAGCGTTTTTGCCGCTTGCAGATGCCCGCCCTGGTTACGTACCCCGATGCCCGCTTCAGTCCCCACCATGCGGATATGGCCGCTGTACATGCCGCCCATCTGCCCCATATCTATCGCCACTTCAGGCCTGGCGCTGCCGTCACTCGCCAGAGACGTCGCCGTCACGCCATCGGCGCTTACCCGGTTGCGACCAGCAACTACCGATACCTGTTCTTTCGCCCAGACGCCCGCGTTAATCTCAACCGCACGCGCCAGAACATCGACATATTCAGTATCGTGGCGCGCATCGCCATTGAGACCGCCGCCTTCGACACGAACGACACCACGCTCAACCTGGTAGCCTGCCAGGCTGCCATCTGCATTGAGCTGTGGTTTGCCGGTCGTCAGCGTCATGCGGCCTGCATTGATGGTGCCGCAGCCGTTACAGACAATCCCTGCCGGATTAGCCACAATCACCTGCGCCCGTCCGCCTGCCACCTCCATAAAGCCACGCAGCTGGCTGGGGTTGTTACTGTTGACTTCGTTGAGAATAATCTTCGCCGGTGCGGCGTCAGGACGCAGGTTAGGGTTACCCTGAATCATCCCCGCCATCTGCGTGGAGGTCATCCTCGCTGAGTTGTTGAGGATGGCGCCTTTCTGATCAACATCGAACTGCTGATACTGGTTATGCGACACACCGGCCTGATTCGGGGCGACAATATTGACCTGGGGTAAACCATTCTGCGTCGCTATCACCTCTGGTCTCTGGCCTGGCGCGGCGCGTCCATCAGCCACAATGCCTGCTGTTGCGGGTCCAGCAAACATCGCCAGACCGAGTAGCCAGACCGTTCGGCGCAGCGTCACCCAAAGACGCGGCGCGCCGGTGCCGCGACGTTGCCCCGGTTCGGTACTGCAACTGCGCGCCAGCTCAGACACGACGCGCAGTTCTCCATGAGTACGGCTGAAGATCAGGCGATAGCAATGTTTGTTCATTTATTACATCCGTGTAAAAAATTCATCCGTTAACCCCACGACAGCAGTGGGCCGCCGCGCGGTTTAAGATTAGATTTCCAGACTGAGGCTAAAGCCCGCCGTGGCACCTGAGGTGTGAAACCCTTCTGGCTTAGAGAGCGGGACGCCAGCAAAAAGGTCATAGCTCAAGTGGCCCCACAGCGCGCCGCGCACGCCCAGCGCGCTCCCCGCCAGATGGCGGCCCGGCAGATAGCGTGTTCCCGGACCATTTACCTGGCCGTAATCCGCAGCCAGATAAAGTTCTTGCCCGCGCGACAGCACATTCCAGGCAATTTCATTGCGCCAGAGCAGCCCTTTTTCGCCAGACAGCATCTGCTCACCGTCAAAACCGCGCACCGTGTAGCGTCCCGCAATCGCCATGCGATCCTGCGGCGTCAGCGCCTGCTTGCTCCACTGACCGCGTAGCGCGGAATAGATTCGCCACGGCTGTTCTGCCAGGGTGAAGGGCTGATTTACACTCACATCACCGAGCAGCATACCGGCTCTCGCGCTGCCGCTATGGGTGTCCTCTTCCGGCGCGCGTAAGGCATTAAACGCGCCAGTGCCGCGCCGCCAGTTGACAGCGGCATCCAGCGTGGCCTGACTAAAATAGCTACGCTGGCTTAGTCCCAGCTCCCAGCCCGCCGTACGGCGCTTTTGCTGGCTTATATCGATACCATTGACTGAATTAGTAGAGTGCTGACGATAGACACGCGCATTAAGCGTGGTTTTGTGCGACTGGTCGCGGTAGAGCAAGCGGGAAAGCGTTAGCTGAAAACTGTCGCTTTTGCCGTTATAACGCAGGACTTCGTTAGCGTTGGGGATGTTCTGATGATAGGTATAGTCGTTGTAACCTGCGGAAACTGCCCAGTAACCCCAGGGAAAAAAGTAGTTAAGCACGTGCGAACGGTTGCCGTAGGGACCGCGATCGAACAGGCTTTTACCCATGTTCACATAAAAGAGATCGTTCTGTGCCAGCGGGGCATCAACCGCCAGCGTAGCAGAGCTAAGATAGCGCCCTGTGCTGGTGGAGCCGCTGTCGTCCAGCCCCAGGTTCAGCCTTACCGGGCGTTTTTCCTGCCAGCTGACCTGTAAATCACTGGTGGCGTCGTGCTCGCCGGGAACAATGCTGATATCGGCGCTGGCGCTGGGAACGCGTTTCAGGTTTTCCAGCCCCTGTTCAATATCACGCAGGTTGAGAATATCCCCCGAAGAAACAGGAATGGCGTTCCACAGACGTCCGCGCCAGGAGACCGGCTCTTTAAAGCGAATGGCGCTGATGCGTCCGGGCTGTAAGGTAAGCGTGAGGACGCCTTGAGTCAGATCCTGCTCCTGCGCCATGACGCGCGTGGTGACGAAGCCTCGCGCCAGGATAACGTTTTGCACTTTGTTAATCGCGAGCCTGATCCCCTTGCCGCCCAGGCAGCGGCCTTGCGCATCTGCCGAGGCATCAAGCGCCCACTGAAATCGCTCGGCTGATTCGCCCACCAGAGACAAGTGATTGATAATAAAGCAAAGCTGCTCATCGGCTGGATAACGAGGTTCTGTCTGGTCTGGACGCGGAAGACGCACATCGGCCTGCGGAGCACGTTGCGCTTGCAGAGCACGTTCACGCGCCTGCTGGCGTAGCTGTTCATTCGCATCCAGAGAAACGGCGTCGACAGCCGCCGCGCCAGATAAGACGGCGGCCAGGGCCGGGCATGCACAGGTTATCAGCAGCGCCAGCATCAGGCAGGGAGAGCCAGATAAAAAAGTCCTTTCCATGGAGGGTGTCTGTCCGTGAATTGCAATATTTTGTAAAATTTTGCGTATTATTCCTTCACGAAAGAATAATGCAAGAACGCCATGCGTTTGCGTTAAACACGAATAGCTCCATCCTGGAATTCATGTAACATCATGAATATTAACAATAATATATCATGCATTTTGCAAACAGAATGACCATCGCTAAAACGGGGAGAAGAGAGCGGGGAAACGAAGGCAGGAAATAAAAAAGGCCGGATTAACCGGCCCTTAAAGAGATCTGACGTAGATTACGCCTGAAACTTACGCATCGTCAGCGTGGCGTTGGTGCCGCCGAAGCCGAAGCTGTTAGACATCACGGTAGTCAGCGCTTTTTCCGTCGGCTTAGTGACGATATTCATGCCTTCCGCCGCCGGGTCCAGCGATTCGATGTTGATGCTCGGCGCGATAAAGCCGTGCTCCAGCATCAGCAGGGTGTAGATGGCTTCCTGAACGCCCGCCGCGCCCAGCGAGTGGCCGGTCATCGCTTTGGTGGCGGAGATAGCCGGGGTGTTGTCGCCGAAGACTTCGCGGATCGCGCCCAGCTCTTTCACGTCGCCTACCGGCGTGGAGGTGCCGTGGCTGTTGAGGTAGTCGATAGGGGTATCAACGCCATTCATCGCCATTTTCATGCAGCGCACCGCGCCTTCGCCCGATGGCGCCACCATATCCGCGCCGTCAGAGGTCGCGCCGTAGCCAACGATCTCGGCATAGATGTGCGCGCCGCGCGCCAGCGCGTGCTCCAGCTCTTCGACCACGACCATGCCGCCGCCGCCAGCGATAACAAAGCCGTCGCGCTCGCTGTCATAGGTACGGGACGCTTTTTCCGGCGACTCGTTATATTTGGTAGAGAGCGCGCCCATGGCGTCGAACTCGCAGGCCATTTCCCAGCACAGCTCTTCGCCGCCGCCGGCGAAAACGATGTCCTGTTTGCCCAGCTGAATCTGCTCGACCGCGTTGCCGATGCAGTGCGCAGAGGTCGCGCAGGCAGAGCTGATCGAGTAGTTGACGCCGTGGATTTTAAACGGCGTGGCGAGGCAGGCGGAAACGCCAGACGCCATCGCTTTGGTCACCACATAGGGACCTACCGCTTTCAGGCCGCGCGGGCTGCGCATGGCGTCAGCGCCGAACACCTGGAAGCGCGGCGAACCGCCGCCGGAACCGGCAATCAGGCCCACGCGCGGGTTGCTCTGATACTGCTCGTCAGTCAGACCGGAATCTTTAATGGCTTCTTCCATCGAGAGGTAAGCATAGATAGACGCATCACTCATGAAACGCACAATTTTGCGATCGATAAGGCCGGTAGTATCCAGTTTGACGTTACCCCAGACGTGACTACGCATGCCGGAATCTTTCATCTCCTGAGAGAAAGTAATACCGGAACGGCCTTCACGCAGAGAAGCCAGCACTTCCTGCTGGTTATTACCAATGCTGGAAACGATCCCCAGGCCAGTAATCACTGCACGTTTCATTCAGTTGTCCTCATTCCACTTCTTTTGGATTGACGTGCACTCTAGCTTACACTTGTACGCCGAACAAGTCCGATCAGCCATTTCCTTTTGTAAATTTGCGTCATGTGACCCTGGTCGCTAAAATCGCGCCACTGCCTGAAAAACGAGCCTTTACCGTGAAATCAACGCCAGTTAAACACGCCCAGCTAAGCTGGAATGAACAGGGTACACCTGTTTCCCGATCCTTTGATGACGTCTATTATTCCAGCGACAACGGTCTGGAAGAGACGCGCTACGTGTTTCTGGGCGGTAACGATCTACCGGCGCGTTTCACGCAGCATCCGCGCGATCTGTTTATTGTGGCGGAAAGCGGCTTTGGAACAGGCCTCAACTTCCTGACGCTGTGGCAGGCGTTTGACGCCTTCCAGCGCGCACAGCCTGACGCCACGCTGCAACGGCTGCACTTTATTAGCGTGGAAAAATTTCCTCTGACTCAGGCCGATCTCATCGCGGCGCACCAGCGCTGGCCAGAGCTTCATCCCTGGGCGGAACAGCCGCAACAGCAGTGGCCCGTCGCCCTGCCCGGCTGTCAGCGTCTGCTGTTTGACGGCGGCCGCGTCACGCTCGATCTCTGGCTGGGCGATATTAATACGCTGATTGACACCTTTGATGACAGCCTGCATCGCCAGGTAGACGCCTGGTTTCTTGACGGCTTTGCCCCGGCTAAAAATCCCGATATGTGGACGCCGTCGCTGTTCCGCGCGATAGCCCAGCTGGCGCGGCCGGGGGCGACTTTCGCTACTTTCACCGCCGCTGGCTTTGTGCGACGCGGTTTGCAGGAGGCGGGGTTTGAAGTCACGCGCCGCAAAGGTTTCGGCCACAAGCGCGAAATGCTGTGCGGCGCCCTCGCCCACGCGCCGGATTTACCCACCACGCGTCCCTGGTATGCGCGTCCGGCAGCGCGGGATGCGGAGGTAGCGATTGTCGGCGGCGGCGTAGCCAGCGCGACCCTGGCGCTCGCTCTGCTGCGGCGCGGCTGGCGCGTTACGCTCTATTGCGCCGATGAGGCCGCCGCGCTGGGCGCATCAGGCAACCGCCAGGGCGCGCTCTATCCGCTGCTCAATCAGCACGATCCGGCGCTGGCAACCTTCTTTCCCGCAGCCTTTTGCTTTGCGCGTCGCCTGTATGACGCGCTGCCGGTCAGCTATGAACATCACTGGAGCGGCGTGTTGCAGCTCGGCTGGGATGAAAAAAGCGCCGACAAAATCGCGCAAATGCTGGCGATGGCGCTGCCAGAAGCCGTTGCGCGCGGCGTCGATTGCGCGGAGGCGGAGGCGCTGGCTCAGGTTAAACTCGGCATGGACGGCATTTTCTATCCGCTCGGCGGCTGGCTGTCGCCTGCGGAGCTGACCGCCGGTCTGCTGGCGCTCGGTGAAACCCAGGGATTGCGCATTCACTGGCTGCATCGTCTGACGCAGCTTACTGAGGATGATCAGAGCTGGACGCTACGCTTCGCCGACGGCAAAACCGCGCGGCATCGAAACCTGGTGCTCGCCACCGGTCATCAGCTCAGCGCGCTGCCGCAGAGCGACAGACTGCCCACCTATGCGGTATCCGGTCAGGTAAGTCATGTGCCCAGCACCCCTGGCCTGAATGCCTTACACACCGTGCTCTGCTATGACGGCTATCTGACCCCGGTCAGTCCGCAGTTCGGCACTCACTGCATCGGAGCCAGTTATCATCGCGGCGACACCGCGACCGCCTACCGCGAGGACGATCAGCAGCAGAACCGGGCGCGTCTGCTTCACTGTCTGCCCGACAGCGGCTGGCCGGAAAAGGTGGACGTCAGCGCGGGCGAAGCGCGCATTGGCGTGCGCTGCGCCACGCGCGATCACCTGCCTATGGCCGGAGGCCTGCCTGACTATGCGGCGACGCTGGCCCAGTACGCGCATCTTCCCGACCAGCGCGCGCGCGGCGAAACCATCGCTGACGCGCCGCACTATGCCGGATTGTTCGTCCTGGGCGCGCTGGGTTCGCGTGGCCTGTGCAGCGCTCCGCTCGCCGCCGAGGTGCTGGCAGCGCAGATGAGCGGCGAACCGCAGCCGCTGGATGGCGCAACGCTGGCCGCGCTCAGCCCAAACCGCTACTGGGTGAGAAAGCTGCTGAAGGGAAAAAAGGCGGAGAAATAGCACGCGGGCGGCATCACGCCGCCCGGCTGGCTCAGGCGGTCTGACGCGCCTGGAGGAACAGGTTGTCCCACATGCCGACCACCAGCACCTGATCGCGCGGCGACAGCTCGCCGGCGGCAATGGCGTTTTGCAGGCTGTTGGCGACCTGAATCTGTAATGCTTCTGGCGTATGCTCGCCCGACTGTTCAATTTCAGCAACCGCGAGCGTCAGGTGACCGCGCAGATAGCCGCTGGCGAACAGCTCGTCATCGCTGGCGTGATCGACCATATCGTCAATCAGGGCCAGAATACGCGCTTCAAATTCTGCGATCATCTCTCTTCCTCTTTAATAGTGTCTGCACTCATCACAGATCGTCTGGCCAGGGAAACTGTGCTGACGTCAGTGCAGGCGTGCCGTAAAAGTCCGCCAGAGCGGTAATAAAACGCGCGGGCCGCGCAGGAATGCCCTTGTCCAGATAGGCCATAACCTGAGCATGCACCTTGCGCTGAAACGCGATGCGATCCGGTTCACAATCTCCGTCGAGATTGTCACAGCTAACATTAAACGGGAAGCCCGCCGCGACGCAGAACATCCACTCCAGCGCCTGCGGCTTGATTTCCACTGATTCAAACTGGCCTTGCGTTTCGGCATCACGCCCGTCCGGGCAGTACCAGTAACCAAAATCGACCAGCTTGCGTCGCGCCTCGCCGGCGATACACCAGTGAGAAATCTCGTGCAGCGCGCTGGCGTAAAAGCCGTGCGCAAACACGACGCGATGCCACGGCGAGCTTTCATCTGCCGGAAGATAGATGGGTTCGTCATCGCCTTTAATTAGACGGGTCTGAAACTCGTCGCGAAAGCAGCTATCGAAAATGGTAATCAGTTGTTCGTAATGGTGCGTCGTGTTCATGGTGTCATCGTAAAAAACGGCGTCATGATGGCAGCGCCGTGAATGAATGTATTACAGCGTGGCGATCCACGCCAGCAGCGCGCTGCCGTGAGCGTCCCACAACAGCTTCGCGCTCATAACGGCGGAAACGATCACGACCATTGGACGGATCAATTTTTGTCCGCGGCTCAGAACCAGTCGCGCCCCAAGCCGCGCGCCGCAGAACGCGCCAAGCAGCATAATAAAGCCGGTTCCCCAGATAACTTTGCCGCCGAACATAAAAAACAGCAGGCTGGCGAAATTAGAGGTGAAATTCAGAATTTTTGCATGGGCGGTGGCTTTGGCGAGGTTAAAACCGCACAGCGTGACGAAGGCGAGCGCGTAGAACGACCCGGCCCCCGGCCCGAAAAAGCCGTCGTAAAACCCCACGCAGCCGCCGCCGACCAGCGCATAAGGCAGGCCGTAGAGGCGGCGCGCGCGGTCCTCTTCGCCGAGGCGCGGCATCAGCAAGAACCACAGACCGATGGCGATCAGCAGCAGCGGCAGCACCTGGCGCAGCGCGTCGGCGTTAAGGTGCTGGATCAGGAGAGTGCCCAGAACCGCGCCGATAAAGGTCATGGCGATATTCAGCCGCTGCTCGCTGAGCTTTACCGCGCCGCGTCGAACAAAGTAGAGACTGGCGGAGAAAGAGCCGCCCATTGACTGAAGCTTATTGGTCGCCAGCGCCTGCGCAGGCGAAAAACCGGCCGCCAGCAGCGCGGGGACGGTGAGCAGCCCGCCGCCGCCGGCGATAGAGTCAATAAAGGCTGCCAGCACGGCGACCAGAAACAGCACCCCGACAACCATCGGGCTGACGACAAACCACTCCATGGGGATCCTTTATAGCAGATGGTTATCCAGTAAAGCCTGACAGGCCTGCGGCAGCGGCGGCGGTTCGCGCTTCACCGGCGGCGCGCTGCCCGGTTTTTTCGGCAGGAACCAGCTCTCCAGCTCGGCGCCGCAGCCGTCGCCAGGCGGCGGCGCAGGCTGATCTTCACAGCCGATACTGTTGGCCGGGCAGCGCAGACGCACATGCATATGCGCGCGGTGGGCGAACCACGGACGCACCTTGCGCAGCCAGTCGCGATCGGCGCCGGCATCGGCGCACAGCTGCTTTTTAATGGCCGGATTGACGAAGATGCGCGTGACATCGTTGTCTTTTGCCGCCAGCTTGATCAGGCTGTCGATTTCTGGCTGCCAGTGGCGCGCCACCACCTGCCTGTCATCGGCCGTGACCAGGTCGAGCGGCTGCGGCTTCAGCAGCTGCTGCGCGCTCCAGCGCGTTTTCGGCAGCTGGAGCCAGATGTCTACGTCGAGCCCGGTCTGATGGCTGGCGTGTCCGCCGTTGAAGCGTCCGCCTGCCGGCATCCCCATATCGCCAATCAGCACGTTGCCCAGTTGCAGGCTATGCGCCTGGGTGCTGAGGCGCTGAATAAACTGAATCAGATCGGGATGGCCGAAATAGCGGCGCTGATCCTGACGCATCACCTGATATTCCGGCGCGTTGAGCGGCAGCGCCTGCGCGCCGACGATACAGCCGTTAGCGAAAGAGCCGATAGACTGCGCGTTGCCGGGGACCGGCTGCTGGATACGCTGCCACGGCGTCGCGGCCAGGGCTGAGGCGCTGACCAGCAGCGCCGACAGAAGGAGAAGAACGCGTTTCATGGCATCACCAGCGCGGTACGCTGCTGTTGACGTCAGCATTTTGCGCGCGCTGACGCAGCAGATGATCCATCAGCACGATCGCCATCATCGCTTCGGCGATCGGCACGGCGCGAATGCCGACGCAGGGATCGTGACGGCCTTTGGTGATCATCTCCACCTCTTCGCCGCTGCGGGTAATGGTCTGGCCCGGCACGGTGATGCTGGAAGTGGGCTTCATCGCCAGATTGGCGCTGATGGTCTGGCCGCTGCTGATGCCGCCCAGAATGCCGCCCGCATGATTGCTCTGGAAGCCGCTGGCGCGGATCTCATCGCGATGCTGGCTGCCGCGCTGGTTGACGACGGCAAAGCCATCGCCGATTTCTACCCCTTTTACCGCGTTGATGCTCATCAGCGCATGGGCCAGATCGGCGTCCAGGCGGTCAAACACCGGCTCGCCGAGACCAGGCGGGACGTTTTCCGCCATGACCGTCACTTTCGCGCCGATAGAGTCGCCCTCTTTCTTCAGCGCGCGCATCAGCTCGTCCAGCGCCTCCAGTTTGCTGGCGTCGGGGCAGAAAAACGGGTTCTCTTCCACGATGCTCCAGTCTTTCAGCTCGCACGCCACGTCGCCAATCTGCGCCAGATAGCCGCGCACCACCACGCCGTGCTTCATCTGCAAATACTTTTTGGCGATCGCGCCCGCTGCGACGCGCATCGCGGTTTCGCGCGCGGATGAGCGTCCGCCGCCGCGATAGTCGCGCACGCCGTACTTCTGCTCGTAGGTATAATCGGCATGGCCGGGACGGAACAGATCTTTGATCGCGCCGTAGTCCTGCGAGCGCTGATCGGTATTTTCAATCAGCAGGCCGATTGAGGTGCCGGTAGTGACGCCCTCAAACACGCCGGACAAAATTTTCACCTGATCCGGCTCGCGGCGCTGCGTGGTGTAGCGCGAGGTGCCGGGACGGCGGCGATCCAGATCCTGCTGAATATCCGCTTCGGTCAGCGGAATGCCCGGCGGCACGCCGTCAACGATGCAGCCCAGCGCAATGCCGTGGGACTCGCCAAAGGTGGTTACGCGAAAAAACTGTCCGATGCTGTTTCCGGCCATGGTGGTTCCTTGTTACGAAGCGTTTGCTCAGTCTTTATAAAAAGAGAAGTGATGTTGTGCGTCGACGATCTGCTGGCGCGTCAGCATAAAGACGCCGTCGCCGCCGTTGTCGAACTCAAGCCAGGTAAAGGGCACGTCAGGGTACTGCTCGATCATATGAACCATGCTGTTGCCCACTTCGCAGATCAGCACGCCCTTGTCGCTCAGGTAGTCAGGCGCGCAGGCAAGGATACGGCGCACCAGCTTCAGGCCGTCGCTGCCCGCAGCCAGGCCCAGCTCCGGCTCGTGGCGATACTCGTTCGGCAGATCCGCCATATCATCCGCATCCACATAGGGCGGATTCGTGACGATCAGATCGTATTTCAACGGCGGCAGTTCGCGGAACAGATCGGCGCGGATCGGCGTGACGTGATGGATCAGGCCGTGCTCTTCAATGTTCTGCTCGGCCACGGCCAGCGCGTCATAAGAGATGTCGACCGCGTCCACTTCGGCTTCCGGGAAGGCATAGGCGCAGGCGATAGCGATGCAGCCGCTGCCGGTGCACATATCAAGAATATGGCGCGGCGCTTCGGGGAGTAAACCGGCAAAGCGGTTTTCGATCAGCTCGCCGATCGGCGAACGCGGCACCAGCACGCGCTCGTCGACGTAAAATTCATGGCCGCAGAACCAGGCTTTGTTGGTCAGGTAGGCGACAGGAATACGCTCGTTAACGCGGCGGATCACGCGCTCAACGATGCGATGGCGCTCGCTGGCGGTCAGGCGCGCGGTGCGCATCTCTTCGGGAATATCCAGCGGCAGCCAGAGCGTGGGCAGGACCAGTTGCACCGCTTCGTCCCACGGATTGTCGGTGCCGTGACCATACCAGATCCCGGCGGCGGAAAAACGGCTGACCGCCCAGCGCAACATATCCTGAATGGTGTGCAGCTCATTGACTGCCTCATCGACGAAAATTTTGTCCACGTAGCCCTCCGCAGGCCCAATTGCTAAATCGGCCGATAGTGTGCCATGAAGCCGGGGAAAATTCAGCGCAGCCGGGTGAAAAAGCTGACAATTAGCGGATCGGAGGGTAAGGTAACGCCATTCGCTGTTTTTCAGCCTTTTCAGACAAGATTCGCCTGTAATGAGTAAAAAAACGCCTCTGAATGACGACGACAAGGCGCTGTTTCGCCAGCTGATGAGCGGCACGCGCCAGATAAAACAGGATACCGTGGTGCATAAACCGGCGGTGAAAAGTCGCGAGCTGCCGCTGAAGCGCCTGATTTCCGAACAGGTGGATAACAGTCACTACTTCTCCGATGAATTTCAACCGCTGCTGGCGACCGAAGGCGCGACGCGCTATGTGCGCGCCGACGTCAGCCATTTCGAACTGAAAAAGCTGCGGCGCGGCGACTACACGCCAGAGATATTTCTCGATCTGCACGGTCTGACGCAGCAGCAGGCCAAGCAGGAGCTGGGCGCGCTGATCGCCGCCTGCCGTCGCGAACATCTGTTTTGCGCCAGCGTCATGACCGGCCACGGCAAACATATTCTCAAGCAGCAGACGCCGCTCTGGCTGGCGCAGCATCCGTACGTGATGGCCTTTCATCAGGCGCCAAAAATGTTCGGCGGCGATGCGGCGCTGCTGGTGTTGATTGAGGTCGAGGAGTGGCAACCGCCTGAGCTGCCCTAGAGGGGATGGGCCGTCTGCGCGGCCCGCGGACATTACATGGCTTTCGCCAGTTTTGAGGGGCTGACCTGCCATAAAAGCTTGCCTTCGCAGCTGGCGGGATCAAAATCCACACAGGCGATGGCGGAGGTGGCGAACATCGGCGGCGCTTCCTGCGGGCAGAGTTCAGACACCAGATAGCCCACCAGCGGCAGATGCGAAATCACGATCGCCGATTTCACCCCTTGCGTGGCCAGAGTCTGAAGATAACAGGCCACCAGACCGGGATCGCCGCCTGGCGTCAGCTCCGGTAAAACCTCCTGCCCTTCCGGCAGATTCAACACTTCACGCACTGTCGCCAGCGTCTGCTGGGCGCGAAGATAGGGACTGACCAGCACACGTTCTACGTCCACCGTCTGGCTGTTGAGCCAGCTTGCCATCTGGCGTGATTCATCACAGCCACAATGGGTAAGAGGACGGACCGAATCACTGGCGGCTTCAAGAGCAGCATCGCCGTGACGCATGATAAAAACTTGCATAAAGCACCGCTGTTGTTTGTCGATATCGCCCGGCGCGTCAGCGCCAGACTCTTCATTCTGCGAATGAACGCTGTGTTGTACCTTAATGGCTTGAGTATAGTCAACCGGTTGTTTATTAAATAAGCGTTTCTCAGAATCGTGCCGCGCCGCCTGTTTTGACGGCGCTTTTCTAACCCGCTGAATCGGAGCGGTTATTCCACATCATCAGGAATTGTAAAATTTCTTTTGCTGCTGTTGCGCCTCCAGTAGCGCGTCGCAGGGAGCGAAACGCTCGCCGTACTGGCGCATTAGCGCGCGTAATGTTTGTACAACGTCCGCCGCGCCGCGCTGATCCATATAGCGAAAAGGTCCGCCGAGGAAAGGCGGAAAGCCGATGCCGAACACCGCCCCGATGTCGCCATCGCGCGCGCTGCGGATCACCCCTTCGTCAAGACAGCGCGCCGCCTCGTTCAGCATCATCATGATACAGCGGTCGGCAATCTGCTTTTCACTCTGCTTCGCCACCGGCTTTAGCCCAAGCAGCGCGTAGAGCGTGGGGTCGGGCTTTTTGCCGCCGCGCCGACCCGCGTCATAGCGATAGAAGCCTTTGCCGTTTTTGCGTCCTTTACGCTCGTCTTGCAGCACCGCTTCAAAGGCCGCGGGCGCAGCAAAGCGTTCGCCATACGCCTGCTGCAAAATCGGCGTGATTTTGCTGCCGACATCAATGCCGACTTCGTCCAGAAGCTGAATCGGGCCAACGGGGAAGCCCGCCTTCACCAGCGCGCGATCGATATGTTCAATGGGTTCCCCTTCCAGCAGGCAGCGCATCGCCTCATTTATATAGGGAGCCAGAATGCGGTTGACGTAGAAACCCGCACGGTCCGCCACTACAACAGGGGTTTTGCCCTGCTTTTTCGCCAGCGCGACGGTGGTCGCCAGCGTTTGCGCCGAGGTGCCCGCATGGGGAATCACCTCGACCAGCGGCATCTTGTCGACCGGACTGAAGTAGTGCAGACCGATGACGTTCTCTGGCCGCTGCGCCTGCGCGGCGATGCTGGCGATCGGCAGTGACGAGGTGTTGGAGGCGAAAAGGGTATGCGGCGCGCAGTGCTCTTCTACCTCACGCACCATCTGCTGTTTAAGGGACAGATCTTCAAAAACCGCCTCAATCACCATATCGCGCTGCGCGAATCCCTGATAATCGATACCGCCTGTGATACGCGCCATCTGCTGCTGACGCTGCGCCGCGCTGATATGACGCCGCTTCACCTTCTCGCTCAGCCCGTCCCAGCTGGTCTTCAGCGCATGATTAATGCCATGCAGGCTGATGTCTCTGATGCGCACGGGCAGCGCCGCATTGATCGCCGTTACGCTGGCGATGCCGCCGCCCATGAGTCCGCCGCCCAGCACCCCGATCTGGCGTAGCTCGCGGGGTTCCGCGTCGGCGCCTGGCTCTTTTTTCAGCGCCGTGCTGGCAAAGAACAGGCCGCGCAGCGCGGCGGATTCCGCCGTCATCGCCAGCTCGCCGAAGGCGCGCGCCTCGGCCTGATGCCCGGCCTGACTGCCCTGCTCAATCCCGATGCGCACCACCTCAATAATGCGTTGCGCCGCCGGATAGTTGCCGTGAGTTTTACGCGCCGTTTCGCGTTTCGCCAGCGCGAACAGGGCGTGGCGCGCCAGCGGCGCCTGCATGACGCGGTCGCGCAGCGGCAGTTCCCGACGGGCGTGCTTGCCCTTTAATACCCGCGCGACGGCAGTTTCCAGCAGGATCGCCTGGGGGACGGCATCATCCACCAGCCCCAGCTTGCGCGCCTGCTTCGCCCGCAGCGTTTTGCCGGTGAGGATAAGCGGCAGCGCCTGCTGCAAACCAATCAAGCGCGGCAGCCGCTGCGTGCCGCCCGATCCCGGCAGCAGCCCCAGCTGCACTTCCGGCAGGCCAAGCCGCGTTTTATCATCCAGCGTGCAGATGCGCGCATCGCAGGCCAGCGCCAGCTCCAGCCCGCCGCCGAGGCAGGCCCCGTGAATCGCCGCAACCACCGGAAAAGGTAACGCCGCGATCGCCGCCATCGTCTCCTGTCCCTGACGCGCCAGCGTTTCCGCCTGCTGCGCGCTGCGGCAGTCGGCGATCATGCTAATATCCGCGCCCGCGATAAAGTTGTCGGGCTTGCCGGAAATCAGCACCAGCCCGGCAAGCTGCGTATCGCGCCGCGCCTCATCGATCGTCGTCGCCAGCTGCTGCGCAAAGGCGGCCCGCAGCGTATTCATTTTTTCGCCCGGCACATTAATGGTGATGATGCCGACGTGATCTGGCCGCATCTGTAAAGAGAACGCGCTCTGCTCCATTATTCCGCCTCCAGAACCATGGCCGCGCCCAGGCCGCCCGCCGCGCAGGCAGTGACCAGCGCCAGCCCGCCGCCGCGCCGCTGTAGCTCATGCAGCGTTTGAGTAATCATGCGCGCGCCGGTAGCGGCGAAAGGATGACCGTAGGCGATAGAGCCGCCCAGCACGTTAAAACGTTCTGTCCTGACCTCGCCCAGCGCATGCGGACGATTAAGTTTTTCGCGAGCGAAGCGCTCGTCGGCAAAGCAGTGCAGATTACACAGCGTTTGCGCGGCAAAGGCTTCATGCATATCGATAAGCGTCAAATCGTTCAGGCTGAGCCCCGCACGCTCCAGCGCCAGCGGCGATGCATAGGCCGGACCCAGCAGCATATCCTGCTGAACATCAATCGCCGTAAAGGCGTAGCTGCGCAGATAGCCCAGCGGCCGAATCCCCAGTTCGCGGGCGCGTCCTTCGCTCATCACCACCACCGCCGCCGCGCCGTCAGTCAGCGGCGTGCTGTTGGCCGCCGTGACGCTGCCGTGCTGGCGGTCAAATGCCGGACGCAGACGCGCATAGTCTTCAATTTTCGCCTCCATGCGCACATTGTTGTCCTGCTCTATCGGCGCTTTCCACGGCGGCACAAAGGCGGGCATCACCTCTTGCTGGAGCACGCCAGACTGCCAGGCCCTGGCGGCGTGCTGGTGCGACCGCAGCGCCAGTTCGTCCTGCGCCGCGCGCGTAATGCCGTGGGTTTTGGCCATCTGCTCCGCGGTATCGCCCATGCGCAGTCCGGTGGAATACTCCGCCACGGCGGGCGGCACGGGCTTCAGGTCGCGCAGCCGCAGGCGGCGCAGGATCTGCATTTTCTGACCTGCGCTGCGCGCCTTGCTGAGATCGAGCAGCGCCCGCGCCAGAGATTTACTGACGCCGATCGGCAGTACGGATGAGGAGTCTGCGCCGCCCGCAATCCCGGCGCGCACGGTGCCTGCCATCAGGCTTTCCGCGACGTTAGCCACCGCCTGGAAGCTGGTGGCGCAGGCGCGGCTGACGCTATAGGCATCGGTGTGCACGCCGAGTCCGCTGCTGAGCACAATTTCGCGCGCAATATTGGGCGCTTCCGGCATCTGAATCACCTGTCCGAAAACCAGCTGTTCGATGACCTCTGCCGGAAGTTCGCTACGCGCCATCAGCTCACTGATTACCATGCGGCCAAGCTCTACGGCAGGAATGCCGTGAAAGCCCGTCGCCTGACGCAGGAACGGCGTTCGAAGTCCATGAGTGATGGCGATGCGATCGCCGGCACGCGTCAGCAGCGGCTGCGCTTTACTCATCTGTTTCACCTGTGAATGTTGACCGGGCATCATTGCCCTGAGAGGTCTGACCTGATCCACAGTGTTAACGACAAGCGGGTGCGTCGCCAATCAGCAAAGAAAAAAAGTGCGAGGGGAAACACGAAAATGAAAAACGCCGTTAAGCAACGGCGTTTACAGGATTAGCGCAGACCGAGCTGGAAAATCAGGGTTTCGGCCTGGCAGGCAAAGGTAAAGTCGATAGTCAGCTGTACGCCATTGTCCGCTTCTTCGACGCGGGCGGCGATCTCACAGGGTTCCGATTCAATCTGGCGCGCCCTCTCCGTCAGGCTCGCCAGCTTTGCCTCCGCTTCGCTGCGCTGAGCAAACCACTCTGACCAGCTGGCCGTGCAGTCGCTGTTGTCCATCACGGTGCCGACATCCACGCAGCAGCAGGCAGCAGTTTCGGTGGCGCTGCATTTATTCATGGTATTGGTCATTGTTCTCTCCCGGCGATAAACCTGTTCAGGGTCTGGATTCACGACCAGAATTTTACGCTTCCTGCCGATGGCGCGCTATGTCAGACTCGCTAAGTGACGAATATCACAATAAAATTTGATCCAAAACAAATTAGAGCCGCTATGCTGGGCACTGCTCCCTCTATTTTGTTAAGCAGATCGTAAATCTGCTGATCATTTTAGAAATATTTTAAAAACAATATTGCAACATGCACACAGGTCAGACCTATACTTGCGGCACTGGTCTGATTTGTATGCTTTTGGTCAGTCCCTACAATCCGCCGACCCTTGTTACGCCATGTAACAATTACAGTTTAATAATAATTCATATGAGGTTGTGGTCATGAGCCATAAAAACCTGTTCGCAAAATCGGCCGTAGCGGCCGCAGTGGCGCTTGTTTCTACACAGTTATACGCAGCGGGCTTTCAGCTAAACGAATTTTCCTCTGTGGGGCTGGGCCGCGCCTATTCAGGCGAAGGGGCGATGGGCGATACCGCCGCCTCGGCCAGCCGCAACCCGGCGACGATGGCGTTAATGGATCGCCCGGCGATTTCGGTTGGCGCGGTATTTATCGACCCGGACGTGGATATTACCGGCACCAGCCCGACCGGCCGCAGCCTCGATGCCAGCAATATCGCGCCGACGCAGTGGATCCCCAATATTCACTACGTGCAGCCCATTAACGATCAGTGGTGGATTGGCGCGTCCGCAACCTCTAACTACGGTCTGGCGACCGAATTCAATGACGGCTATACCGCAGGCGGTTACGGCGGCAAAACCGATCTGATGACCGGCAATTTTAACCTCAGCACCGCCTATCGCCTGAATGAGCATTTTAGCGTCGGCGTCGGCTTCGACGCGGTCTACGCACGCGCCAAGATTGAACGCTATGCCGGTGAAGCCGGCGCGGCGCTGCGCCTTCCTGCGGATACCCAGGTGGCGCATCTGAAGGGCGACGAATGGGGTTACGGCTGGAACGCCGGTATTCTGTATGAAGTCGATCAGAATAACCGCTTTGGCTTTACCTATCGTTCGGAAGTGAAGATCGACTTTGACGGCGACTATAAGAGCAGCCTGCCGACCGCCATCAACGCCGTTAATCAGGCCGCGAATTTAGGCCTGCCCTATGCCACCGGCGGCTCCACCATTCCGGGCGCGCTGACGCTGAACCTGCCGGAAATGTGGGAAGTATCCGGCTGGCATAAAGTGGCGCCGCAGTGGGCGGTGCACTACAGCCTGGCCTATACCAGCTGGAGCCAGTTCGAGGAGCTGAAAGCCACCGGTTCCAGCGGTCAGACGCTGTTCTATAAAGATGAGAGCTTTAAGGACGCCTACCGTATCGCGCTGGGCACCACCTATTTCTATGATGAGAACTGGACCTTCCGCACCGGTATCGCTTTTGACGACAGCCCGGTTCCGGCAGACAAACGCTCTATCTCTATCCCGGACCAGGATCGCCTCTGGCTGAGCGCCGGCGCGTCCTACGCCTTTAATCAGGATGCCTCGGTCGATGTGGGCGTGTCTTATATGCACGGCCAGCACGTGACGGTGGAAGAAGGCCCTTACACCTTTAACTCCGTCGGTAAAGCCTGGCTGTACGGCGCGAACTTTAACTACAAGTTCTGACAAAAGAAGTCTGGAAAAATGGCGACCTGAAGGTCGCCATTTTTTTAACGCCGGCAAGGTGCCTGCGCGAGCGGCACGGGCCGATCGCAAAGACGCTAAACGGCACCCCGGCCAGCGCGAATACGCACCCTGTCCCTGAGGTGCGCCCGTTACCGGGCCACCGCCATGCGTTTTTAAAACGCTCCCGGCGTTTATCTCCCTGGCGCGGGACGCTTTGCTCTTCGGCCCGTGCCGTACGCGTTTTACTTTCGGTGCAGGCATAAAGAAAAATGGCGACCCTGAGGTCGCCATTACTGTATTTATCGCCGTTACTGCGCGTCGATGTCTTTTAAATCGTCCTGTATCGCGCCTGCGTTTGGATTCTCTTCGGGCTTCAGACGACCGCCATTCGCCAGAAAATCATGACGCTGGAAATAGGCGTTGCGAATAAAGGCGTAGGGATCGGACTGCTGCCTGAGCAGCGCATCCGAGTCAAGCAGCTGCGCGCGCGTCTCAACGCCTTCCAGCGTCCACTTCGCGATCGACATCGGCCAGGTCAGCCAGCCCAGCACCGGATAGAGAGTATCGACGTAGTCGCCGCCATCTTCGCGAACGGTAAAGCTGCCGTAGGCGGGCAGCTCTACATAAGGACCATAGCCGACGCCATAACGGCCGAGCGTGCTGCCGAAACGGTGCGGCTCTTCACGCGCCAGTTCCGGATTCGCCTTGCCTGCGACATCGATAAAACCGCCCAGCCCCAGGATAGAGTTCAGGAAGAAACGGGTAAAGTGAACCCCCGCCTGGCGCGGCTCGCCGACCAGAATAGAGTTCACCATGCTGGCCGGCTCTTCCAGGTTGCCGAGGAAGTTGCTCAGGCCGCTGCGCGCCGGCACGGGCACATAGTCGCGCCACGCCACCGCGACAGGACGCAGCACGTACGGATCCAGCACGTTGTAGTTAAAGTTAAACATCGTGCGGTTAAAACCCTCAAGCGGATCGCTGCGCTGCGCAGGCGCCTCGCTGTCGGGTTTTGAACTGGCACATCCGGCCAGAATGACACTGGCCAGGACCAGGCTGGTCAGGCGGTAAGCCATTGCTATCTCCCTGTGCGGTTTAATAAAGTATCGCTTCAGGGCTGCTGTTGATTAATTTCTACAGCCATGTGCTGATGACCGTCCCAGGGCGTCACTGCGCTCAGGCCAAACCAGTCGCCCGATTGCGGACTGGCGCTGCCGTCGCGGGAGATTCGCACCCGAACCTGTACCTGATGCTGCGCCGAAAGCAGGCGCTCCGGCATCATGGCGTTGCTGTCATCCAGCGTAAGCGATAACGGAAAGTGGCTCAGCGGCAGGCGCTTAACGGCCACGGGCACCGGTGAAACACCGTCAGAAACAGAAATATACATGACTCCGCCCGGCGGTAACATTTTTTCTGCCTCTGGCGTCAGCGTCACCGTCAGCCCCAGCTGGGTATTCTGCTGGCCCGCATCGGTTTTTGCTTGCTCAATGCTGCGCGCAATCAGACTGCGCCGTGGGTCGTCCGCAGGAATATGCTTCAGCATCGTCTGCCAGGCCTCTATCGCCCGATCGTACTGCTGCTGCTGATAAGCATTAAACGCCAGCAGACCGAGCGTGCGCAGATTGCCGCCGTCCTGTTGCAGCATATCCTGCAACATCAGTCCCGCCTGGCGGTTATCCTGCGGATCGCTGGAGCGCGTCAATACTTCAGCATAGTCCTGTTTCAGAGAAAGATTGTTCGGCGCGAGCTGCAACGCGTGCTCAAAGGCCTGACTGGCGCTGGCGGCGTTGTTCAGCACCATGCCGAGGCGTCCCAGCATGGTCCAGTCGTTGAGATTATCAGGCTCCGACTGCAAGGCGGTGCGCAGGCCCAGTTGCAGGCGCGCCAGCTCTTCCATGCTCAGCGGTTTTCCCTGCGGGTCCATTACCCGCGCGCGCAGCTCAGGATATGCCTGCTGCACCTCAATCCAGCTGGCGACCTGCGTCAGCCCGCCGCTTTTCAGATACATACCAAGCGAGGCGACGATCAGCACCACCACGCCAGGCAACAGCGCCAGCCGGCTGCTGACGCGCGGCTGCGCGGCGTCCTGCTGCGGGACATCGGTTAGCAGCGTCTGCTGTAACTCACTGACCATGGTTGCGCGCTCGCCGATAACGCCCTGCGCCTCATCCTCTTCCAGCTCGCGCAGGCGCTGATGGTAAAAGTCGGTATTAAGACGATCGCGATCGCGATGGCTTGCCTGACGCTGACGCCAGCCCGCGGCGAGAAACAGCGCGCTGGCCGCCGCCAGTAAAATAATAATGCTTAGCCACAACACGCTCATTTCAACTTCCCGTCGTCGCGTTTGAGTATCGCCGCAAGGCGCTGTTGATCGCTGTCGTCCAGTTCGCTGCTGGTTTTACGCTGACGGCTGCGCAGAATAACAATCAGCCCGCCCAGTACGGCGAACAGCGCTGGTCCTACCCACAGGATCAGCGTCGACGGCGTGACCGGCGGTTCATAGGTGACGAAGTTACCGTAGCGGGCCACCATATAGTCGATAATCTGCTGGCGGCTCTGTCCCTGCTTCATCAGCTCATAGACCTTCAGACGCATATCCGCCGCGATCATGGCGTTCGAATCGGCAATGCTGTTGTTCTGGCATTTTGGGCAGCGCAGCGAGGCGGTGAGATCGCGGTACTGCTCTTCCTGCGCCACAGAGTCAAACTGGTAGGTGTCAATGGCCGCCCACAGGCTAACGCTGAACAGCAGGCCGCCTAAGAGAAGGATAAAGCGTTTCACGCGCCCTCCTTGCTGTATTTTTGCCACAGCGGCAGCACTTCCTGCTGCCAGACGCGCGCGTTCATATCGCCCGCGTGGCGGTAGCGAATAATGCCTTTGCCGTCGATCAGAAAAGTCTCCGGCGCGCCGTAAACGCCGAGATCCAGCCCCAGCATGCCGTTGCCGTCGTACAGGCTGAGCGCATAGGGATTGCCCAGCGTATTCAGCCAGGTGACCGCTTTGGTGCGATCGTCCTTATAGTTAAGACCCACCACGCGGATGCCCTGCTCTGCCAGCGTATTCAGATACTGATGCTCTGCGCGGCAGGTCGGACACCAGGTCGCCCAGACGTTCAGCAGGATCGGCTTGCCGTCGGTCAGGATCTGCTGGTCATAGATCTTGCCTGGACGATCGAGCGCTTCCAGTTTAAATACCGGCACCGGTTTGCCGATCAGCGCCGACTCAAGGCGCGTCGGATCGTCGCCGCTGGCGTTGCGCGACAGCTGCCACAGCAGCGCCGCCGCCAGCAGTAAAAATAGCATCAGCGGAATAAAGAGAATTTTCTTGTTCATGCCCGTTCCTCACGCGCCGCTTTCTTTCGCGAGCGGTAGCGTGGATCGAGCAGGCACAGCAGGCCGCCGATCGCCATAAACACGCCGCCGAACCAGATCCAGCGTACAAAAGGTTTGTAGTAGATACGCACTGCCCAGGAGCCGTTGTCCAGCTCTTCGCCCAGTGCGGCATAGAGATCGCGCGTAAAGCCGCCGTCAATCGCCGCTTCGGTCATCATGGTGCGCGCGGCGGTATAAAAACGTTTCTCGGCGTGCAGCACCGCCTCCGGCTTGCCGTTACGGCTGACGTCGATAATACCTACGCCGCCGCTGTAGTTCGGGCCTTGCAGGTTATGCACATCGCGGAAGACAAAGTGGTAGTGATGAATATCGACGCTGTCCCCGGCTTTCATGCGCACGTCGCGTTCAACGCTGTACTGGGTGCTAAAGGCGATGCCGATCACTGTGACGCCGACGCCAAGATGGCCCAGCACCATGCCCCAGTGGCTGCGCGACAGGTGACGCAGACCGCGGAAAAAGGCGTGGCGATGGGTCGCGCGCTCGTGCAGCTCCATCAGCGTCAGCACAATGATCCACACCGACATTAACAGCCCCACCACCGTCATCGCCTCGATGCGATCCTGCAACCACCAGGGCAGCAGCACCGAGCAGGCCAGCGTCACCACCAGCGCCAGCGCCAGGCGCTTCCACAACTTCTGCGGTTCGTCGCGACGCCAGCGCACCAGCGGCCCGATGCCCAGCATCAGCGCGAACGGCGCCATGAGCCAGCTAAACAGAGTGTTAAAAAACGGTTCGCCCACCGAAATGCTGCCGAGACCAAGCTGTTTGTGCACCAGCGGCAACAGCGTGCCAAGCAGCACTACCAGCATCGCGGCGATCAGCAGGACGTTGTTGCCGAGCAGAAAGGATTCGCGCGACCAGGTGTCGTTTTGTATGCGGCTGCGCACCTGGCCGCCTTTAATGGCGTAGAGCAGCAGCGAGCTGCCGATAACGATCACCAGGAAGGCGAGAATAAACATGCCGCGAGCCGGATCGGACGCAAAGGAGTGCACCGATACCAGCACGCCAGAGCGCACCAGGAAGGTGCCGAGCAGGCTGAGAGAAAAGGCGGTAATCGCCAGCAGCACGGTCCAGGCTTTAAAGGTGCCGCGTTTTTCCGTTACCGCCAGCGAGTGCATCAGCGCGGTGCCCGCCAGCCACGGCATAAAGGAGGCATTCTCCACCGGATCCCAGAACCACCAGCCTCCCCAGCCAAGCTCATAATAGGCCCACGCCGAACCCAGCACGATGCCGATAGTGAGAAACACCCAGGCCGCCGTGGTCCAGGGACGCGACCAGCGCGCCCAGGCGGTATCCAGCCGTCCGGCCATCAGCGAGGCGATAGCAAAGGCAAAGGCCACCGAAAAACCGACGTAGCCCATGTAAAGCAGCGGCGGATGGAAGATCAGGCCGATGTCCTGCAACATGGGATTCAGATCGCGGCCATCGATGGGAAAGTCCGGCAGCGTGCGGGTAAAGGGATTGGAGGTGAGGATGATAAACAGCAGAAAGCCGAGGTTGATCATGCCCATCACCGCCAGCACGCGCGCCAGCGCATCCTGCGGCATACCGCGACTGAATATCGCCACCAGCAGCGTCCAGCTACTGAGCAGCAGCACCCACAGCAGCAGCGAGCCTTCGTGCGCTCCCCAGGTGGCGGCGATGCGGTAATAGACCGGCAGCAGCGTATTGGAGTTAGTCGCGACGTAGGCCACGGTAAAGTCGTTAACGACAAACGCGTGCACCAGCACCAGAAACGCGGCGGCAACGCAGAGAAACAGCCCGGTGGCGAGCGGACGCGCCAGCCCCATTAAACGGGCATCCTGGCGCAGCGCGCCCCACAGCGGATAAACGCTCAGCAGCAGCGCCAGTCCCATCGCCAGACAGAGCAGAAAACTTCCGATTTCCGGCATCATTGCGAGATTCTCGCCTGTTCCGCCAGCGCCTGCGGGCTGTTATGGTTCTTCTTCATCGCATCCTCAATTTCCGGCGGCGTATATTTCTCGTCGTGCTTCGCCAGCACCTCCCTGGCGTTCACCAGATTGCCCTCTTCCAGCACGCCCTGAGCGACAACGCCCTGCCCTTCGCGGAACAGATCCGGCAGAATGCCTTCAAAGTTAACGCTTACCACGCCCCTGGCGTCATAGAGCTTAAAGGAGACGGCAAGCGTATTGGGATCGCGCTTCACGCTGCCCGGCATCACCATGCCGCCAACGCGCAGGCGCTGCCCGGTTTCCGGCTTCTGGTGCTCTTCGCCTTTGCCGTAAAGAATTTCGCCTGGGGTGTAGAACAGGTCGATATTGGAACGCAGCGCGTACATAACCAGCGAAGTGGCGAGGCCCAGCCCCACCAGTATCGCCACAACAACGTACAGGCGCTGACGACGACGAGTATTCACATTGGATCTCCTGCCGCTTCACCGGCGGCTTGTTTCATTTTTGCCGAACGGATGCGGCGTTCCCTGGACTGACGCTGGCGGATCTCCGCCAGCAAGCGGCGGCGCTGCGCCAGCGTATGCACAATCAGCGCGCCGAAAGGGATTAAGGTGCAGATTACCGCCAGCCAGACGTAAAAGGCGTAACCGCCCATGGCGAAAAAGGCGGACAGAGAGGCGAATGCCGGCGTCATGATTCAGGACCTCCGCTGGCGACATCAGCCACCCAGGGGCGATGACGTTCGGTATAGAGAATCAGATTGCGCAGGCGCATCAGCGTCAGGGTAACGAACACCAGCAGATAGCCAAGGATCGCCCAGCGCAGCGGCGTACGCATGCTCGGCGCGATGGCCTGCTGTAAAATGCCTGACGAGCCTTGATGCAGGGTATTCCACCACTGAACTGAAAAATGGATGATCGGCAAATTGACCACGCCAACCAGAATCAGAATGCCTGCCGCGCGTCCCGCCGTGCGGCGGTCGTCAAACGACTGGTAGAGTGCCATCACGCCCATATAAAGGAAGAGCAGCACCAGCTCTGACGTGAGGCGCGCATCCCAGATCCACCATGTGCCCCACATCGGTTTGCCCCACGCGGAGCCGGTAACCAGCGCAATAAAGGTAAAAACCGCGCCGATCGGCGCCATGGCGGCTGACACCAGATCGGCCATCTTCATCTGCCACACCAGACCGATAAAGGCGGCGACCGCCATCGCGGCGTAGACGCCCATCGACCACATCGCCGCCGGAACGTGAATATACATAATGCGGAAACTGTCGCCCTGCTGATAGTCGGCTGGCGCAAAGCCAAAGCCCCAGATCCAGCCGAGCAGCAGCGTCGCCGCTCCCGCCGCGCCAGACCAGGGAATTAAACGCCCGCAGAGCTGATAAAGCCGTTCCGGCCTTGCCAGCTGGTGTAACCATTTCCACATGTTGTATTGCTCACAGGTTATCAATCAGGATGTCCGACATGTCTGACGCATGTGCGGCTTAGTGCAGCGCGATACGCAGCGCCGCAGCGGTGGCGAACGGCGCAAGGGTCGCGCTGGCTGCCAGCATCGCGCCGAGGATCGCCAGATAACCGCCGATGGGCAGTCCCTGGCTCGCCGCGTCGATCGCCGCGCTGGCAAAAATCAGTACCGGCACCGCCAGCGGCAGCACCAGCAGACTGAGCAGCACGCCGCCGCGCCGCAGCCCCACCGTCAGCGCCACGCCAATGGCGCCGAGAAAACTAAAGGTCGGCGTGCCGAGCAGCAGCGTCAGCGCCATTGCCAGCCAGCTGTTGAAGTCGAGCGACAGCAGCAGCGCCGCCAGCGGCGACAGCAAAATCAGCGGCAGCCCGGTAATCAGCCAGTGGGCGATCACTTTGCCCAGCGCAATGACCGGCAGCGGCGCTGGCAGCAGCAGCAGTTGCTCCAGCGAGCCATCAATAAAATCGTCGCGAAACAGGCGCTCCAGCGCCAGCAGCGATGAGAGCAGCGCGGCGACCCAGACCACGCCAGGGGCGATACGCGCCAGCTGCTGCGGTTCCGGCCCGATGCCGAGCGGGAACAGCGTAATCACAATCAGAAAGAACCACAGCGGGTTAACTACTTCGGCGCCGCTGCGAAAGGCAATGCGCAGCTCGCGCTGGATAACGCGCAGGGACATCAGAGTAACTCCGCGCCGGTAAGACGGATTTTGCGTACCCGCGCATGACTTTCTGGCAGATCCTGGTGCGTGGTAAGAATGACTGCCCCACCTTTATCGGCATGTTGCGTAAATCGCGCCATTAATTTTCCAACACCTTTTTTATCTATCGCCGTCAGCGGTTCATCAAGGATCCACAGCGCGGCCTCGCTGAGCCAGAGCCTCGCCAGCGCCACGCGCCGCTGTTGCCCGGCCGAGAGCTGCGCGACCGGCACCTCTTCGAAACCCAGCAGATCGACGCACTCAAGCGCGTCGAATATCTGCGCCGCGGTGTGCTCAGGATGGTAAAAGTTAAGATTTTCCAGCGGCGATAGTACCGCTTTTACGCCTGGCTGATGGCCGAGAAAAAGCAGGCTTTGATGCCACTGTTCGCGCTGTTGACGTATGGACTGGCTTTGCCAGCGCACCTCGCCCTCTTCCGGACGGCTGAGTCCCGCCAGCAGGCGCAGCAGCGACGTTTTTCCGGCGCCGTTCGGCCCTTCGATCTGCACGATGTCGCCCGCCGCCACGCTGAACGACAGAGCGTGGAACAGGGTGCGTTCGTCGCGAACACAAGTGAGATTAATGACTTCGAGCATGCAGGAGGAGTCGCACCAGAAAAAAAGTGGCCAGGATAATACCACAAGCTTGCGGTGGGCCGAAGCTCATGCGGTGCGGTGCGGCGCGTCTGTGATGAGGGTTATGCCTCTTTTCCGGCATAAATGTTTAAAAAGCGCGCAACGTTAAAACTTTGTAACGCTTGCCAGGAAAGATAGTTACATTTCGTCCTTGCTAAAAGCAGCTACGCTTATTACGCGCAGCGATAATAACAAGGAGCAAACATGAAGTCTTCCCCATCCATTCACCAGGATCACAACGACGTCGACAGCGAAGAGAAAGAAGAAGGAACAGAAATTGAGGTCGATGAGGACGCCCTGCCCTCGCGCGCGGCGGCGATACATGAAGAGATACGCCAGGATGGCGAAAAGGAGTTAGAGCGCGACGGGATGGCGCTGCTGTGGTCAGCGATTGCCGCCGGCCTGTCAATGGGGGCGTCGCTGATGGCGAAAGGGATTTTTCAGGTACATCTTGACGGCATTCCCGGCGCTTTCTTGCTGGAGAACCTGGGCTATACCTTCGGCTTTGTTATTGTCATCATGGCGCGCCAGCAGCTGTTCACCGAGAACACCGTGACGGCGGTCCTGCCGGTAATGCACAAGCCGACAATGGGCAATATTGGCCTGCTGCTGCGGCTGTGGGGCATTGTGCTGCTCGGCAACCTGATCGGCACCGCGCTTGCTTCTCTCGCCTTTGCGGAGATGCCGATATTTGATGACGCCACCCGCCAGGCTTTTAGCGCCATTAGCCAGAAGGTGATGGAAAACTCCCCAGGCGAGATGTTTGCCAATGCGGTGATTTCCGGCTGGATTATCGCCACTATGGTGTGGATGATGCCGCAGGCGGGCGCCACCAAGCTGTTGGTGATCGTGATGATGACCTGGCTGGTCGCGCTGGGCGATCTGGCGCATATCGTCGTCGGGTCGGTGGAGATTTTCTATCTGGTCTTTACCGGTCAGGCAAGCTGGCAGGAATTCATCTGGCCGTTTGCTCTGCCGACCCTGCTGGGCAATATCACCGGCGGCACGCTGATTTTTGCCTTAATCAGCCATGCGCAGATCCGCAATGATATGAGCGAAGCCGCGAAAGCCGAAACAAAGGCGAAGCAGCGCAAGGCGCAACAGCAGAAAAAGCAGGGCTAAGCTGTTGAGGAAATAAGCAAACGCGCCGCCGCTGGGTGATTCTTGCGGCGCTTTTGCGCTATACTGCGCGCCGCGGTCCCCTTAGTTAAATGGATATAACGAGCCCCTCCTAAGGGCTAGTTGCAGGTTCGATTCCTGCAGGGGACACCATATGTTAGCCTTCCAGTGTACCTTAACCTCTGCTTACTCCCTGATATTCAATGAATTAACTCGTTTTTTTCGTCTACCTGCGTCTCCATTCGTCTCGCAAAAGCAGAGTGTCAGTTGGAATGTCTGGTTCGATAATGCAGATACCGCTACTTAAGGATTTTTTTCTATGGCGATCAGTGTGTTAAAGCTTAGAAATATCAGGACTGCTGTTAACCTGTGACCTCACTGGTGCAGTAATCTCTAAAAGTATTCACCGCCCTGCCCCTCCTTCACAACACCTGACAAAACTCATGCAACGCATTGAGGCCTACAGAGGCAAAGGCGCCACATAAATTGCGACTCAGCTTACACTCATAACATTTGTATGTTCGAGTGAATTAAGATTTGTGCGCCGGTCAGAAGTGAATTCAAAAACGCGCTCTGGATTATACCCGCAGAGCGACAAACACTTGCTGGTGTTAACTATTCTGCAAGAGGGGCGAAAATGAAAAAGTGCTCGCCTGGTACCCTTGAGTAAACAAGCCAGAGAATGGTTGTTACAGCCGCATGCAGTCAGTGGTGATAAGGGTTCTTCGGGTTTAGTAATAACGACAAACCGATAAGCGAAAATAGTGTAAACAAAGCTCCCAGGACAAGGAGATAAGATATTCACAATAAAGTTTGTGGGCATGGTTTCAGAACTATGACTTGCAGCACGTTGATTGAGTCCGGGCTTTGGTCAAGAGACGTTGTAGAGAGACGAATGAGCCATTAAGAGCCTGGTAGCGTTAGGGCAGCTTACAACCATAAAGCACAGCATGTAGAGGAACGGAAACTTATGCTGCATTGGTGGGCTGTCTATCTGGAAGTCTGTAAGGTAAGAACACTGACGCCCTATAACTTCTCTAAAAAGCTATAAATCAATGTTTAAGTCCCCCGAAAGATAATTAGATCCGAGCAGGATTCAAACCTGCGTCTACTGTTTCGAAGCCAGTTACTCTATCCAGCTGAGCTAAGGGCGCGTATTGAAATCATTTTAGACACCAGGGTTTTAAAAACAGAAAGCTGCTATCAAAATATAATTCTTACTTACATCTTTCTGTTTTTTCATAACTTATATCAGGAAAAGATAATTACTTTTCAATATATGCTTTACCCTGATACCACGCCCCACAGTAACCAACAGATCCATTATTTATATCACAAGCATGATAGCTGCCATCGGTCTGCTTAACGGGGAAACCCTGTCTTTGACTCCATGTGCCACAAAAGCGTACTGAGCCATTACTAATGTCACAGTCGTGATATGAACCGTCGTTTCCCTTTACAGGATATCCCTGAGCCTGTGCCCATGATCCACAGTAACCCACAGAGCCATTACTGATATCGCATTCGTAAAAATCAGCCATACTGGAAAAACTGAATACCATTGTTAATGCTAAAAGAGAACGAATCAACGTTTTCATCACTACCCCTTATTAATCCTTTTAGATGGCATGGGATTGTATCTGGAAATCACCCGCGAGGCTCCAGCCCGTAACAGGAAAAAAATACCGGCACGGACTTTACAACGTTTACAATCTGACCTTTCGCCGCATATTATTTCCTGTGAAAAACTCCACGGCCGAAAACATATGGAATGTATCACACTGGCTGCACTACAGCTTCCCTGCACCATGTTAAAACCCCAAAATAGATGGACGACTACAGTGCCAGTCACTGATGGTATCGAACTTACACATGGCCAGAGCCAGTAACTGAGCAACCAGCCCCTGATCAAAACTCTTCCACCCCAGGAAACACCAGCCCGACATCTTCGAATGCGCAATAATTTTCCTGGCAGTAATGGTCCTTCTTAACGTTAAGGTCTCAGAGTAAGCCTGGCTCAGCGCGATGCCGTCTGTTTTATCTCTGCGTAACGCGCGATTAACTGCTTCAGATGAATATCTAACTGTGTCTGATCGGCAAAAGGCAAAGGCTGCCCGGCCGGATTTTGCGACAAAATACGCAGCTGCTCCTCCGCCGGTATCGTCTGATTAAAGGACTGCATAGCGGAAAAGATGACGGATTTCAGTTCGCTGACCGTTATATATTTTCCTTTATGTTCATCCAGCGTGTTAAGCCGTTCACTTAACTGGTTGAGCTTCGCCATCCCCTGATGCCATCCCTCCCGCGCCTCTGCTGGCAAGGTGTTGGCGCTCAGCTGTTGCTGCCACTTTACTCTCAGAGGCTTAGCCTGCTCCGACCATAACACCTCAGCCTGCTCGATTAGCTGCTGGCTGTATTGCTGACGCCAGTCGGGAGGAAGCGCGTCAAGACGTGAAAGTTGTTGTTGCGTTTCAGTGAGAAAAGCGTGGGGCAGAGCCTCTCTCTGTTTTAGCGCATTCCGCTGCGCGGCTGACAGTACCGCAGGTAACGGCGCCAGGGATGCAGCAAGCTGAGCTTCCAGCGGATCAGGTCGATGGAAATATTGCCAGCCCGCGAGCGCGACTACGTTTATGGTCAGCATAGCGGCCATCCCGGCGATAAAGCGTGTCCATCTGTTTACCTGCGCTGGCGATGCCGTCAGAACCCGCACATTTTGCTGGGGTTCCGTCTGGGGGACATATACCCACTTTTTGATGCCGCCGGATTCATTTTCATCGGGGTCTGGACTGGCGTTTGATATTTCTGCGCCGCACCTTTCTTGCGCATTTAGAACTATGCCAGGCTGGATAACAGTGGCTGAACTGGACACGTCATCGCTGTTTTCCAGCCGGACCGCACTGTTATGCATCATAGTACGCAAGGTATCGAGCTGGCTGAGATGTTTTAACTCCAGGCGCTGTAATACGGTGGTTAGCCGGGTAAGCTGTTGTTCTGCCAGATAGAGCCGGCTGAGATCAGAGTAATTTAGCGGGAGTGCGCGTATAAGCTGCTGTAAGCGTGCACTCAGTCCGCTGAGGATTTCCATTCGGGCGTGCACCGGCTGCGGCCAGAGCACTCCCCACTGATGACTTATCAGGGCTTCCAGAATGGACAATCCTTCATTTAAACCGAATAATCCGGCCAGGTGCGTACGCGCCAGCGTGTACCAGGCAGCGGTCTGGAGTTCCACACCGTTTTGCTCAAACAATGCAAGACAGAGCTTTTCAACATAGCGCCAGCTCACATCCGGACGCGCCGGATGGGTCAGCTTACTCAGTTCGTCGCGCAAAGAGCCATAGTCTGGCAGCGTGCGCGGATCGCCGCCGGTTTTTAATTTACGTGGGGTAATGTCATTCATGACCGCTTGTCCATTAAATCTGTTTTCCGCCAGGTAAGGTAATTACTTAAGCGGTTTATTTTCTGCCTGTTTAAACTATATAAAGTGTCGCTTGCCGAGGTGAATGTGGTACCTGCCTGTGGGTCAGTCTCTGTTTTAATTACTCGGCCAAATCAGCTCCGGAAAAGCACCAACGATAGTATCGTCGTGTTACAGACTTTCATTTTTTACACTTCTTATTATTCAACATGAATAACAAATACATGATATTTACCTGTTCAGGTCAGTATTGATTTCCCGAACAAATGGGTAAATGAGTGAACCCAGGCTTGCTGGACATATAAAGAGGCGCGCAGGTTGGCTGTCGAGCCTTTATGTTGGCCGATTCGTCAATATTTCCAAAACTTTGTGCTTCTTGTTTTTTATCGGCCAGCGCCTTTTTTGTCTGTGTTTTTCTGGCTGGGACAGAAGGCTTAATCTGCTGGCGGGTTCTGGCTTCACCATACCCGGAGCAAAATCGTTTTGACTGACTCAGACTGCCGTCATTACAGACAAAATGTCCATCCGAGGTACAGTGTGCGATGCCGCCTTTTGCGCCTGAGCAAGGCTGCCTTCCACGGGCTGCCTCAGCCTGCTGATTAAATAGCACGCTGCACAATAGCAAGAGTATTATTTTATTCATCTCTGTATTCCTGGGTTATTTGAGGAATGTGATTCCCGTTAGCTTTCAGGCGCTTCGCCAGAATGAATCGTGTTTAAGAAACAATTATTCCTGTTTCGCCCCCTCGCTACGACAAAAGAACTAAAATCAGGCTAAAAAAAGTGGTTTCATCAAATATCTTTTTCGACGAGGACAACGCCTCTGGCGGAGTATAAGTCCAGTTGCTCAGATTTCTGGCTCGCATGTACAGGCGCCCCAGCGGAGTGATGCACCCTCCGGTATAGAGGGTTGCCTCCACGCACCCCGCTACGCCCTGCCCGTACAGGAATATCGGCATAAATCTTACGGCCCGGTTTTCATAACGCAGGATAATAGCGGACATGCTAAAAGCGCCGTCCTCCACCAGCAGATCCGAAACGGATACGATCAGCTTATCCACATTCAGTCCGGTACCTACCAGCCATTCATTCATCTGTTCATGAAGCTGATCCATTCGCAGACGAAACTCTGCAATATCGGCCTGGCTCTTGTTGATGAACGGGGCGGGCTGGCGGGCCTGTAATTTTTTCAGGAACTGTGATTTTACTGACATGAGATTATCTGGCCTTACATCCGGGGTGTCGTATTGAGATAGTGCTGTTGCTTCAGATGACGTAACAGAACCCGTCCCTCCGGTATAAAATCAGTGCCATAGCGCACCAGACCAATGCCTTTAAGCTCAGCGTCAATGGCGTAGCGCAGTTCACCAGGAATTTCCTGGTCAAGCAGCAGTACCTCAATAGACTTCAGGCGCGGCTCATATTTCAACAAAGCGGCTGACAGAGTCGACATCAGCTTATGTGCGGTACCGGGAAGTCCCTGTAGAACGGTGGTCATATCCGGCAACCCATAATCTGGAATATGTGCCAACGTTCCGGCACGACAATTCAGGATACGTTGCATATTATCGAGCACCGACAGGATGACCTGATTTTCTTCACTGACCTGTTGAAGATCGAGACCACCGACAAAGTTACCATATAGCATCTCGCACAGAGAAGGGGGATTTTGATTCATGAGTCACTTCCTTGATATGTTCAGGTTTTAAATAAATATCCGCGCCAATAAAACTCCACTCCGCCGGGATGCGTATTTCAGGTGCGTACATATCACGCCGATATTTCGTGGCCTCTGGCATCAACATGCCTGCCTGAACTTCAATAAACTGCTGGTGTCCACCAGCCAGTGTGGACCATTGTCCAGAATAAGGGCATTGTTCGCCAGTCCGGCAGGTAATACGTTTACCCGGCTCATCATCCAGGAAATAGTCCAATTCATCAGGAATGATACCATCGCAATAGCGGGTGTCCTCCCAGACAAGACGCCATTCAACGTCCCGGTAACGAATCGGGTCGTCCGGTATTAATATTTCCGTATCGCTTTCAATCAACACATCGTAATAAATCTGCCGGGGAGCAGTCATACCGCGAATAAAATAGTTA
>NZ_RMVG01000025.1 GCF_003813865.1 Candidatus Pantoea deserta | reverse complement strand
AGAGAAGGGGAGAAGGAGGCGCTAAAAAAAAAAAATAGAAAAACGGCGCGGGGGGCCCACCGCCGGGGGGTATTTTTTGTGGGGGGGGGGGGAGATAATTGGAGGCGCGCCGTGAGGCACGCGCCCTGCAGGGGGGGTTTAATTACCGAAAAAAAACCCCGCCACTACGGCTATATCGCCCCAGGCGATATAAATCCAGCCCAGCGCAATCAGAATCAGCAGCGATGGCAAAATGAAAAGCAGACCGGCAATGATTCCGCCCCAGGTTTTATGCATCAGCCAGCCGATGTACGTTGCCAGCTGCTGCGCCTCCGGACCGGGCAACACCATGCAGAAATTCAGCGCATGGAGGAATCGCTGCTCCGATATCCAGCGCCGGTTTTCCACCAGTTCCTGATGCATAATGGAAATCTGACCGGCTGGCCCCCCAAAGCTGATAAAACCCAGCTTCAGCCAGAAAAGGAAAGCTTCCCTGAAGGAAACGGAGGACGGTTTTGCGCTGTCTTCAGTCTGGGGGAGTGCGACCATCTTGCTCATTGCCGGACCTCATTTCAAAAGACGTCAGTAAGCCGTCAAACAGCGTACATGCTGTTGCCAGCAGTTTGTCATCGTCCGTAATGCTTTCACGCAGCCCTGCCAGAATGCTTTCTACGCCAGCGGCGTCCGGGGGCTGTACGCCGCCGACGTCCAGATAGTGAACCAGCAGCCCCAGGTCGTCGGGTATCTTCTGCTCTAGCCCGAAGCGTCTGACCAGCACCTCAAAGGTGACCAGGTTATCGACATGGCTGAACATAGCGCCGTCAAAGTCAAAGCTCACCGCATCTGACGGAGAGGCGCCCACGTTGTCAAGCCAGAGGAAACGCGCGTCGCCGTCAATGAAACGCCGGATAAGCCAGGCGCTGGCAAGCCGGTCTATCCAGGGGCGGCGTCGCGTCGCCCAGACGCGATTCTGATAAGCATCTCGACTGAGTCGCGTCAGCGCACCTGGCGTGGCATGCGGTTCGCCTGGGGAAATAAGCTGCTTTATCTCCAGTTCCAGCGAGGCAAGTGCCGAAGCCGTCTGTTGTCGGGCTTCGCCTGGGAAAAAATCAATCTCTCCGAGTCTGTCGAATTCCCTTTGCAATTTACGCAGCTGCTTTAGTTGCCCTGGCAGACCTTCAGCCTTCATTGCACTTCTGAATACACTGAGGTTTCTTAAAATTTCCCCGTATTGATCTGAACGATCGAACAGTGGACGAAACGAATCACCCTCAGAAACCTCAGCAGTAAAGACATAAGCTGCTCCGCCTTCATTCCTGATGTTGCGGCACATTGTCAGGAAGGTTTTATACCCTTCCTCTACGTCAGGCAGCAGATAAACGCCATCGCGCAGGGTGCCGGCGCCACTATTTTTCAGGGTTCGCCAGACGCGCATGCGTAGCGTGGACTGAGCAGTAGTGAGCGTAAGGATTAAAATGTGTATTTTCATTATGTAGAGGTTACTACATTGTGTAATAAACGCTACAAATAATTTCTGATGGTGACAGTTGTCGCTTGATAAGGTTTTTGCGTGCGAGCCGGAAAAAGGGGGAGGGGAAAGCAGGACGGCGTGCCTGACTAACCTTTGGCCAGCCAGGCGCCGTAAAACCATTTCTCTCTGGCATTAAGGTTTTCAGGCGAGCCGGAAGCGAGTGCTCTGTTTCCTTGCAGCGGTAGGGAGAAGCTTGCGCCGGTTCTGAACTTTCTTGCGCGCGCGTCCGCATCCATGTTGAGGTAAAGAGTGAAATCACTTGCTTATATGAGTTAATGAGCTTCGATATTGCTGACGTCCGCTCCTGGCACAAAGCGGACATTAGTATCGACAACCTGATGGCCCCTTCGGCTCCCGGGCGCTGCCGGGTCGCAAGCCCTGATGCGTTTGCCGGCAAAGCCGGTGAGCTGCGCCGGACCGCAGTGAGCGCGTCTGGACTCGCCGGCTGGGTTCTAGGTGCTGCAAGCTAAGCGTGCTGGCGCTTAAGCGACTGCTGTCGCGCGTCGAATCAATAGAGTTCCCGTAGCGGGATTCATACATCTGATAGCCCCAGAAAAAGGGATGTCGAAAAGGGAAGTTGACAGTTTACAGGCATCATCTTAACCAAACCTTAACTAATAAGATATTTAGACACAATTTTAAAATTAAAATAATCCTTTTTAAGAATACTCCGCGTTGTTCGTACCGCTTCGCTGGTCGTACCTTGAAACGCTGAAATACCAAAACAGGAGGAGAATGAAAGACCATACAGAATTACCAGGACTGGCAACTACTGACACCTGGGAAGACGTAATGGTGTCCCTGATCGCTACCGGGCATATGGGAAGGAGAAAGATGAATGGGTTTTTATTGCAGGTATTGTCACGGGCGTTTAACGCGGAATGAATTTTTCTTATTCAATAACAGTTGCATGTTGTGCGAGGAATACAAACATGTAGCCAGGGATGAACGTCAGTTGCTGGTCAAATCTCCGCTATATGCCTTGCGTGCGCTGAGCTTCTATTCCAGACGTGTGCGGAACCGAGTTACAGGCTATCTCCGTAACATCAATATTGTCTGACCTGATCAGAGTATATGGTTACCATGGGCGATTAATTATCATTTGAAGCACAAATTATGCTTAAAAAGCAGAGCAGCCTTACGCTCGAGGTCTGCTGTGGGCAAAAAGCGGACGTAGGAGTATAACCATTTAAGCGGCTGTGCTGTAATCTGGCTAGTTAGCATCACCATTTAAAAGATAATTCCCTTATTCTAACCTGATGAGCATTATGAAAAGGGCGGTGGCATGATAACAGCAGAGGAATGCACAGCGTAGGGAGATGGGCACGAAGGAATAGACAGGAAGGCCGGACTCAGCAAAATGCGTCTTTTACCGAGTGTCCGGCAATAGCTGTAAAAATTTCTTTTAAATACAGACACAAAAAACCTTTCTGTTTCCAGTATGCAACGTATAAAAGTCTCATCATTACCTTAGAAGTAATTTTTTGAGAGAAAAATCAAAAAAGAAGACAAGCAGGTAATCTCGCCGCTACCGTTCAAAGAAATTCTTTCGGGAGATGGTGTACCGGCCGCACTTTTTCGTGATTGACTGGCTCTGAATAATGAATGCAGCACTTAATACAGGGTTTGACTTTTTTAAAGTTCAATCTTGCAACAGACAAGGCCTGATTCAGAGTATGGAATGCCCCAATGAACATGAGGTCTTCTTTTGCTGGTAAGCGCCTGCATGATTTTCGATGTAAATAGTGATAACTATCCTGGTCGGTACTCACTGTCAAGTAATAATAATTTCCTTTGCTCATTTTATTTTCCTGATAATGGGGTTTACATGTATGTGTTTCTCTTATTTATAAAGAGTAATTGATGAACTGGCAGAGCCAAAGTTACCGATGTGAAACCGAACAGACAAATTACTTAAAGATCTATAAAACCTTAAATAAACAACATGAAAGTTATACTTGCAATATTGAACTATGTAAATCGTTGTAACATATACTTTTGATAATTTGTAATAAATGAAGACAAACATCCCTCGAGCACAAATAAGAAAACCCCTAAATAAATCGAAAACAGTGCCAGCAATAATATGCAATAATGATTTTTCATGCTATTCAATAACGGCACTGAGAATGCGTTAAATTTATTTTAAAAATGTTTATGGCAGGCGGGGGAAGTAAATTACCAGGTGAAATATTTCTATAAAATTAACCATATAAGTTAAATGAAGGTGATGTTACAGACCATCGCTAAGTAACATAATTTTTGAAGGGTCAGAGCCATCATTATTATATATTTACCAGCAGGAAATAATCGCGGGCATGGCAGGCAAGGTAGGTTTTATCTATAAGGGTAGGTTTTATCTATAGAAAACGGACATTACCAGAAGGTGAGCGGCCTTGCAGGATAGTAAACTCTGGAGATGGCGCACCGGTCCACGCCTTTGTATTTTGTTTCTGGGTGGCACTGTCTCAGATTCTCTTTTTTACCTTCAACTCCTGTTCATGCTTTTTTATGCCACAACTGCTTCTCCGGGCTTCAGTAACGGAAGGCGGTTAACATCAGACATCTAATGCTTCCTTTTGATTTCCCGCCTTAGCCGGCTCGGCAGTCCGATTCGGCTCGCCGACAACATCGGCTGGCTCAGAAGAATGCACGCGGGTTTCGGACCTGCAGGGCAGGGAGAGAGTAATCTCTGACGCCGCTTTGGGCACAAAGGAGTCATACGTGATGGCAAGGAGTGCTATGAGCGAAAAGCTGACGTTTCGCTCATTACAATGGCATATTTCCATTATTTTGGACATAACATCCTGACCACGCAACGGAAGTGCGTGGACATACAGTCGTCAGGGTTGCGCGTTCTGGTAAAGATCCCAGCGGTTGCCGTAGATGTCCTCAAACACCACCACCATCCCGTACTCCTCCTCCCGCGGTTCCTGGCAGAAGTAAACGCCCTTCGCCTTCATGGCGTTATAGTCGCGCCAGAAGTCGTCGGTCTGAAGGAACAGGAATACCCGTCCGCCGCACTGGTTGCCGATAAATCCCTCCTGCCGCTCGTTTGAAGCGCGAGCCAGGAGAAGATTACAGTCGCTTTCCGGGTTCGGCGTCACCACAACCCAGCGCTTGCCCGGCTGCGGCGTGTCCTCAACCAGGGTAAAGCCCAGCCTGTCGGTGTAGTACTCAATTGCGCGGTCGTAGTCATCAACCACGATGGCCACATATCCCATACATCGCTTTTGCGTTCTCATTTCTGCTCCGTCAGGTTTTCATTCAGGCACAGCTGCCCATTCACTTTCTTTTAACATGAAAGTGCGTAGTGATGTTTGCTTCTGACACAAAGCGAACTATGTGCAAAACAGTGTCAGCTCTGAGCGAGAAGCGGGCATTCCGGGTCAGAATACTAAGAAGCTGAACACAGGTCTGCTGAAGAGGCTCTGGTATCCTCCAACATTCCTCGTCTGCTCATATACCTTATAGGCGTCCCGACAGGTCGGAATTTCAGCCCGACTTAGCAAAACGGCAGAGCTGGCAGGCTCTGCCGTACCGTCAGGGGCGGTGTTCTGAGTCTGTGGCTGGAGCCAATGGCAAGGCTGCATCTACAACCGGCCCTGACTTGTGATGATTTACTGCATATGAATATCTGTATCCGTAAGTTCGATCCATCTTTAATAGTATTCAGACAACCCCTGATGGGTTTGAAATGCGTATCCGCCAGCCCTTGTCCGCACCCTGCTCCATTACCTGCGTGGCGATACCGTGCTCAACGTGTTGAGTGCCGTCATCTGAAGTCGTCGTCAGCGACCAGTTAATGAGAGCGAGAACGAGATCACCCGCAGAGATGAGAGTACGTATCTGGTTCCTGATAACCGGCCGTGATGCTGTGAGCGTGAATAAAGCCATCCGTAGTGCTTCAGGATTACTTTCAATGACAGCACCATCAGCCATTTTCATGGTGGCGCGGTTACTGAAAACGGACATTAAGTTATCAATGTTTCCCGCGTTAAATGCTTCATCAAAGGCGGCGATGGTTTCACCAGGGGAGCGATAAACCGCGGCACTCTTTTCAATCGATGCAGCAAAGGCAGATATGCTACTGGCAATCTCACCGGGTGATTCAAGTGGTGAAAGGTGTCCCGTACCGGGAATAATATACATCGCTGCGTGAGGAATACGGGGTAGCAACTCTCTTTGCAAAGTTTCCGGGGTATCGACCCGGTCCAGCTCTCCTGAGATGACTCTTACCGGAACATTAATGGAGGCGACTTCCCGGGTGATGTCTTCGCTGATTGCTACACCGGGCCAGCCTGCTTTGGCCCCTTCTGACGCTCTTAAACTGTCCTCGATGACCTGCTCTCGAAGCGCGGGGCTAAGCGGCCGCGCCGTCAGGACATTGTCGATGACAAACCCGACTGATTCGCGGTTGTTATATGCGCTGGATAATCTGTCGCGTTCCTCTGAAGAAAGCAGCATAGGGGAAGGTGGGGAGGGCGCAATGAGAACCAGACCCTCAAGCCCTTCGGGCCGGCGCGATGCCATTAATTGGGCAACTTTCCCCCCCATTGAATGGCCAACCAGAATGTAGCGTTTAAGCTCAAGTGCTGAAACAACGCCTTCAGCATCCCTTGCAAGGTCTTCAATCCTGTATCCGGATTCGGGGGCGTCTGACAAGCCCCAGCCACGATGATCGATGGCAACCGTGCGGTAGTGGTCTGGTAACTGACCCGTCACGCTCTCCCATGTACGGGATGAGCCGCCATAATAGTGCAAAAATACCAGCGCAAGTTCACCGCTGCCCTGTAGCTGTACATTGATACCCGTATTGTTCACATTAATTTTCATCGTTTCACACCTCCTGAGGAATGAAAACAATGTTAATTACAGTCTCAATTAATGATAATCCGTGAAATAATATCTATAGCCGATACTCAAATTATCGAATGGTAGGATTTAATGGACAGATTTATCAGCATGCAGATTTTTATCGCGGCAGTGGAAGAGGGGAGTTTTGCGGCGGCTGCAAGACGTTTTAAGCTTTCAGCGGCAATGGCAGGAAAACATGTCAGTGCTATTGAATCCGATTTAAATGCCCGGCTTATTCAGCGTTCAACACGCCGTCTGAGCCTGACGGATGTGGGGCAGCGATATTATGAACGTTGCAAAGTTATTCTTGAGGCTGTGGAAGATGCGAACAGAGAAGCGAGTGATGTTCAGGCAACACCGCGCGGGTTACTTCGCATTGCTGCGCCGGTTGCTTTCGGTGCAATGCATCTTGGTGCGATCGTGTCACGCTATCTGGAACTATTTCCGGAGGTCAGTCTGGATGTTGTGCTTGAAGACAAATACGCAGACCTGCTTGAAAATCGAATTGATGTTGCCATCAGGGTTGGGCGTCTTGACGATCCGTCGCTGGTTACCCGGCGGCTGGCGCCCTGCAAGATGGTTTTGTGTGCATCACCAGAGTATCTGAAAAAACACGGCACGCCAGAGACGCCGGAAGATATTTCCCGCGCGCCGCGTCTGGCGTTCAGCCAGGCGGTTTCAGCGGGAGACTGGACAATTTACGACCCTGAGGGCAGCTTGCACCGTATCGAAAGTGCATGCCGAATCACGTCCAATAATATTCAGTTGCTTCTGGAATCCGCCCTGGCCGGAACAGGCATAGTATATGGTCCCAGTTTTGTTTTTTGTGAGTATATAAAACAGGACAGACTGATTGAGCTGCTGCCAGCGTACAAGACAACGGAACTTACCATTCAGGCAGTGTATCCCAGTGCGATCCGCATTCCTTTCAAAGTTCGCAGTTTTGTAGATTTTATTGCTGAAGCTTTAAGAAATACACAGCTGTAAAGAGAGAAGAAATGACATATACATTAAGTAATGTTCGCTATTGGCACAAAGCGGACTTCCGTAAGGAACAAAGTCCGCTATGAGTGAAAAGCGGACACACTGTCAACATCATGTATTGGATAAATGCATCAAAACACGCAGGTTTCATCTAAATTCAAACCGAGGTCTGCACCTGGATCTACGTTTTAATCACAATCAGACAAACCCGTCTTAAATTTCGCAACGGATAAAGTCCACACGTTAATCTGAAAAGTGCAGCCAGTATGCATGAATCTATTACATTACTCGATATTTAAAAAATTCTGTCCCGGGCAGGATAAATTATAGCGATACAATGTCCTCGTAAAGCTTCCTGTCGAGAGTAATGCCTTCTGTCACAGAAACCTTTCGGTTAGTAAAACGACGCTGTGAAGGAAGCCTTGCCCCCTGATCAGTAATGGCTGTAAAGATACTTTCCGCCTTTTGCTGCGCGTCTTTCGGCGTCTCGCCCATAAATTTTAGCTGGTCCATGGCAATAACAAGTTCTCCGCCCATTGGTGAAGAGCCCGTGCCAGCATCAAACGCAAGCGACTCCGGGCTGGTAAAGTCATTGATAAGCGCCCCTGCGAGTAATTCAACCATGGTAGCCAGCGCTGAGCCTTTATAACCGCCAAACGTCAGCATAGCTCCTTCCATCACGGCTGCCGGGTCTGTGCTCGGCTGTCCTTCTTTATCGATGCCCAGCCCCGGCGACAGGGTTTTACTGTCTCTGCGGTGAAGTTCAAGATCACCACGCGCTATGGCGCTTGTGGCAAAATCAAACACATACGGGTCACCATCCACTCGTGGCCACCCAAAGGCTATCGGGTTGGTTCCAAATAGCGGACGGGTACCTCCGGCAGGCGCTACCCAGGCATGGCTGGGCGTCATGGCCAGCGCCACGAGTCCTCGATCAGTGAATTTTTCAACGTCATACCACATTGCTGAAAAGTGTACACAGCGGTTGATGACCATTGCCGCGATGCCCTGCTGCTTCACCATTTCGGTAAAGCTGTCCGCCGCCTTCTCCAGCGCAAGGAGAGAATAGCCCTGATCGGCATCCACTTTCAGAAGAGCTGGCGCAACACGCGTGATAAGCGGTTCGGCAACCGGGTTCACTTTTCCGGCGCGCAGCGTCTTCACGCATACGAGAAGCCGGTAGAGGCCATGCGATTTGCACCCGTCACGCTCGCAGGCAACGAGCGTGTCTGTGACCGCAGAAGCCAGCTCTTTGCTGAAACCGGCTTTAGTCAGAGTGTTATGTGAAAGGTTGCGCGCCTGCGCCAGGCTAAGGTGAATGTTTTCTTGCATCGTAACTGACTCCTTGGTCGATGGATCGTCGGGATTTGATCTGCACCACATTAATGAACTCAGGGACACTCTAGGCTAAATTTACATTGGATCCAATATCCATAACCTATAGTTTCAAGAGAAAGGCATGACAGGTCTGGCAGAGCAGCGGGTCAGGGCGCACCTGCAGCAGGCAGGTATTAACGACATCCGTGAGCTTATTTACGATCCCGGTTTTGATTTGTTGTTCCGTGAAGAAACGGCGTCAGATCTTCAGGGACATGAGACAGGTACGGTAACCAGCACCGGCGCAGTGTCCGTTGATACTGGTGTTTTTACTGGCCGCTCGCCCAGGGATAAATACATTGTCCGGGACAATCTGACGCGTGAAACCGTGTGATGGAGCGACACGCCGGGCGCACGCAATGACAATCACCCTCTTTCAGAGCAACACTGGGTATCGCTGAAAGACACGGTGACGTAGCGACTTTCTGCACAGCGACTCTTTGTAATAGACGCCAGGTGTGGGGCCAATGAGGACAGCCGGATCGGTGTCAGATTCGTGACCGAGGTCGCCTGGCAGGCCCACTTCGTTAAAAATATGTTTATTGCTCTGATGGCAGAAGAGAAGGAGATTTTTGAACCGGAATTCACCGTCCTGAACGGGGCAAAATGCACAAACCCGCACTGGCGCGAGCAGGGGCTGAACTCAGAAAACTTTATAACCTTTAATCTCACTGAAAAAATACAGCTCATCGGCGGGACCTGGTACGGCGGTGAAATGAAAAAGGGTATGTTTTCAGTGATGAATTATCTGCTGCCGCTGAAAGGTATTGCTTCCATGCACTGTTCGGCCAACGTTGGGGAAAAAGGTGACGTGGCCATATTTTTCGGATTGTCCGGTACGGGGAAGACCACGCTTTCAACCGATCCGTCCCGACGTCTGATTGGTGATGATGAGCACGGCTGGGATGAGAAGGGTGTGTTTAACTTTGAAGGGGGATGCTATGCCAAAACTATCGGACTTTCTGAAGAGTCTGAACCCGACATCTGGCGCGCCATCCGCCGCAATGCGCTGCTGGAAAACGTTGTCATTCGCACGGACGGCACGCCGGATTATAATGACGGCAGCAAAACGGAAAATACACGCGTGTCCTACCCGCTGCACCACATCCCAAACATCGTTACGCCAGTGTCCCGCGCGGGTCACGCCCGTAAAATCATCTTCCTGACCGCAGACGCATTCGGTGTGCTGCCGCCGGTTTCCCGGCTGACGCGTGACCAGGCGATGTACCACTTCCTGTCAGGGTTTACCGCCAGGCTTGCCGGAACGGAGCGCGGCATAACCCAACCCACGCCAACATTTTCCGCCTGCTTTGGTGCCGCGTTTCTGACCCTGCACCCGACAACCTATGCCCGGGTACTGGCCGAACGCATGGAGACGGCCGGGGCTGAGGCCTGGCTGGTCAATACCGGATGGAACGGGGCGGGAAAACGCATTTCGCTGAAGGATACGCGGTCCATCATCAATGCCATACTTGACGATACGCTGAACTCACAGGACGTCATTACCCTGCCGGTATTTAACCTTTCGTTGCCGGTCAGCGTGCCGGGCGTGGATGAGGCACTTCTCGACCCACGTAACAGCTGGAGAAGCGAGCTGGAATGGCAGGCAGAGGCAGAATCTCTGGCCGGACTTTTTCGCAAAAATTTTGTCAGATATACCGATACACCGGCAGGTGCCGCTCTCGAAGCCGCAGGCCCCCAGGGTTAATGCGCTGGCCTCAGCCCGCTCCGGCGGGTTAAGGCTTCAGTCAGTCGTTCCCATCACAGAAATCACCTCCTGAACCAGCAATGATGCCAGGGACTTATTGGCAGACTGCTGGCTTGCGAAAACAACAACGTCCAGGGCGGGCATAGCTGGCAGCCGTGAAGACCTGAGCACCGTAAGATGTTCCGGCACGCTGCAGCGGGTCAGTACCGCAACCGCCATACCACTCTCTACTGCTGCAATCTGGCCGGCAATGTAGGGACTGCTGTAAACCACCCGGTAACCGCTTTCCAGCGCATCGAGCGCCTGCAAAACCTTTTTACGCGCCTCGCTGCCGTATTCATACATAGCAACCGGAAGGGGAGACCTGTCCAGGAGATTACAGGTTTCACTGCCGGTCCAGACCAGCGGCTCGCTAAAAAGAAAATGTCCCCGGTCCGGTCTGTCTCGCGTCACGACAGCTACGTCCAGTTCGCCGGATTCGATCTTCGGAATCAGTGAAAGTGAGGGCTCGCAGATAAGCGAGATCTCAATGAACGGATATTTTTCAGAAAACGAGCGCAGCAGACCGGGCAGGTATTGCTTAACAAAATCATCCGGTAATCCCAGGCTGAGCGTCCCCCTGACGTCGGAACCGATAAGAGACTGCATTGCTTCAGAGTATACGCCAAGAATTTTCTGGGCATGATGCAACAGTTCTTTACCCGCGGGCGTGAGCGACAGCCGACGTATATCGCGGTTAAAGACTTTTCTTCCCAGCGTCTCCTCAATATTTTTGATGTGCATGCTGATGGCCGACTGCGACCTGTAAAGCAGCTCCGTGGCCTGCGTCATTGACCCCGTGTGGGCAACCGTAACGAATGTCTTGAGCCAGCTGATTTCCAGATTGCGGTCTTTCATATCGAGCATCACCTATCAGTATTTCGAATAGGCAGGCAGTGTAACATTCATTTTATAGGATTGCCGTGCACTGTTAGGCTGTCATGGAGGTGACTTATGCAAAACGTTAAGCAATATCTTTCAGTTCAGACCTGTACCCTGCTGTTTGCCCTGTCTGCACTCATCAGCGAACGTGTATCTGCTGACATCATGACCATTGTTTTTGGAAGAGGGCTTTTTGCCATGCTGTTGCTGACCGGCGTGATGGCCTTCAGGCACGGGCTGCCCTGGAAAAACATGCGGGCGGGCGACCTTAGTCGGCTGGTGATGAATGGCGCGCTTCTGGGCCTTCACTGGTTCTGCTTTTTCATGGGCGTCCGCGAAGGCGGAGTAGCTATCGGCACACTGGGTTTTGCCTGCTTTCCGGCTTTCGTCATGCTTCTTGAAGCCCTTTTTTACCGGGAGAAGCTCAGCTTTACAGATATGACCGTGATAACGCTTATTGTCGCGGGCCTGCTGATACTCTCTCCCGGGCTGGTCAGTGCCGGCGGCGTGTCTTCGGGTATGATCTGGGGCCTGGCGGGTGGCCTGTCCTACGCGGTTATCGTTATGGTTAACCGTCACGTCAGGACGGCGGCATCCTCTCTGCAGGCGTCCTGGGCGCAGTGCCTCGGTTGCATGCTGATTGCCCTTCCAGCCGGTGCGCCGGGCCTTTTAAAAACTCCGGGCTCTGAACTCTGGTTAATCATCATTCTGGGCGTGGTATGCACAGGGCTGGCTTATACGCTGCTCACTTACGGACTGCGGCAACTGCAAGCCAAGACCGCAGCCGTCGTGATCGCCATGGAACCGGTATATGTGATTGCGCTTGCATGGCTTCTGCTTTCACAGACACCGGATGTGCGAACGTTACTTGGCGCAGGTCTCATTACCTGTGCTGCGTTCATATCATCCCGGGCTCAGTCGCATACTGCTGAAGCCTGAGACCGATCCGGCTCACAAAATTAATTATCCATAAGCAAAAAGTATTGTCGCGACCAGAAAGACCGATACAGAATCGGACATTGGATCCAGTATACAAAAATAAGATTTTTAATCCGGACCGGAAGTAAGGTGCTTGCAGATGAAGAAAATCACAGTTGTTGGGGCAGGGATTATTGGTCTTTCTGTCGCGTATTACCTTCACAAAGAAGGAGCGGAAGTTACCGTTGTAGATCGTCAGCCCGAAGGAGATAAAACCTCATTCGGTAATGCAGGCGGCATTGCCGTCACAGAGGTTATTCCGGCCGCAGTTCCTGGCATATTCATGAAGGTTCCCGGATGGATGCTGGATCCGCTTGGTCCGCTGGCAGTGCGGCCTGCACATGCTTTAAAACTGCTGCCATGGCTGCTGCGTTTTTACAGATCGGGCAAGAAAGACGAATTCATGCGCATTTACCGGTCGCTATCGGTGCTGAACTCTCGCGTCTATAACGACCTGCTACCTATGCTGGAAGATACCGGGCTCATGAAGGAGCTGCACAGGGACGGTGCATTAACGGTTTATGAGACTGAGGCAGGCTATAACGCTGAAAAACATGAGTGGGAACTGCGTGAGCAGGCTGGCATTCGCGTACAGCATATGACCGGCGATGAGGCGCGCGCGCTTGAACCTGCGCTGAGCAGTAAGGTCACGCATGCGGTGTTTACGCCCCAGTGGTCACACATCAACGATCCCAAAGTCATCGTGGATGAACTGCGCGGCTGGCTGATTAAGCAGGGCGTGAACGTCATTAAGGGCGATGTAGGCGAAATTCAGACGGCCGGCGCGGGACAGCAGCAGGTTAAAATGAAGGACGGTCGCACCCATTTTGCCGATGATATTGTCATTGCCGCTGGCGTATGGTCCCGTAAGCTGGCCGAGATGCTCGGCGAAAAGAGCCTGGTTGAAAGTGAGCGTGGCTATAACACCACGATACAGGACTCCGGCGTTCAGCTTTCCCGTGAAGTCATTTTTGCAGAGCGGAAATTTGTGGCTACCCCGCTGAGCTGTGGCCTGCGTATTGGCGGTGCAGCAGAGTTTGGTGGCATAAATGACAAGCCGAACTATAAACGCGCCTCCTCACTGGCAAAACTGGCAGAAATTTATCTCCCCACGCTGAAAAAAACGGAAGGGATCCACTGGGCTGGCCATCGCCCCAGCACGCCTGACAGCCTGCCGGTCATCAGTCGTTCATCCCTGCACTCACATGTTTATTACGCCTTTGGCCATGGTCATCTGGGGCTGACCCAGTCGGCAACCACGGGCAGGCTGATTGCTGACTTAATTTACTCCCGACCGGATTCTCTGGACTACACCCCCTACTCCATCAAGCGTTTTAACTGAGCGAGATAAGACCATGGCAAGAAATACCTTTTTCTGTGTGGACGCCCACACCTGTGGAAACCCGGTACGCGTTGTGGCGGGCGGGGCTCCTTTTATGCCGAATGTATCGATGTCTGAGAAGCGTGAGATTTTTACACGCGAGCATGACTGGGTGCGCAAGGCGCTGATGTTTGAGCCTCGCGGTCACGACGTGATGTCAGGCACCATTCTCTATCCTTCTTCGCGTCCGGACTGCGATGTGGGCGTTCTTTTCATAGAGGTCAGCGGATGTCTGCCTATGTGCGGACACGGAACCATCGGCACGGTGACAGCCGCTATAGAGGAAGGACTGGTCGTTCCTGCTCAGGAAGGAAAGCTGGCCATCGAGGCACCGGCGGGCAAAATAGAAGTGGAATACACCCGACTCGGACAGTACGTGGAAGAGGTCCGGCTGTTTAATGTGGCAAGCTATCTTCATGCTGAAAACATTGAAATTGACGTTCCGGGACTCGGGCCGCTTACCGTAGATTTATCGTACGGCGGTAACTATTACGTCATTATTGAGCCACAGAAAAACTGGCCCGGGCTTGAGTCCATGTCAGCCAGCGAAATTGTCAGGCTGAGCCCGATTATCCGCCGGCTGGTTCAGGATACCGTAAGGCCCGAGCATCCTGAAGATCCGCGCATTAAGGGTGTGAGCCACGTGATGTGGACGGACAAACCCAAAAATGCCACGGCCAGCTCACGTAACGCCGTATTTTATGGTGACAAGGCAATAGATCGTTCTCCCTGCGGAACCGGCTCATCAGCTCGCATGGCGCAGCTGGCTGCGAAAGGTCAGCTGGCAGTGGGCGATACGTTTATCCATGAAAGTATTATTGGTACGCTCTTTAACTGCCGCATTGAGGGTGAGACCAAAGTGGGGTATCACAAAGCTATCCTGCCAAGCGTTGCTGGCTGGGCCAGGGTGACCGGACATAACACCATCATTGTAGACGATCGCGATCCTCTCGCTCACGGATTCCAGCTCGTATGATTTTCAGGGCCATCCTGCCGGATGGCCCTTCTGTACTGAGGTTATTTTGCCGAACTTATCCCCCGCCATGAACTTCCGCGCATTTATCCGACTGCTGGAAAAACAGGGCGACCTTGTCAGGATTAACGTGCCCGTAGACCCGGATCTTGAGGCTGGTGCCATTACCCGCCGCGTTTATGAAACCCGCCAGTCTGCCCCGCTTTTTGAATCCCTGCTTAATTCAAACGGCTTTCGTATTCTGGGCGCACCTGCAGGCATGCGCAGCGTACCCGGGCGGGAATATTCCCGCGTTGCAGCACATTTTGGTCTGCCTGAAACCGCAACGCCTCGCGAAATTCTGGAAAAAATCACCAGGGCATCATGTGCCACTCCCCTGGATCCGGTTTGCCTGCCGACCGGCCCCTGTAAGGAAAATATCCGTAAAGGCGCGGACGTAGACCTTACGCTGTTTCCCGTCCCCCGGCTTCATGCCGAAGACGGCGGAAAATATTTTGGCACATACGGTATGCACGTTGTGCAGTCACCGGACGGCCAGTGGGACAGCTGGTCAGTTGGCAGGCTGATGCTGCGGAATAAGAATACCCTGGTGGGTCCTGCCATGCCGCAGCAGCACGTTGGCATGATCCGTGATATGTGGGCCAGACAAGGCCTCAATACGCCATGGGCAATGGCGCTTGGTGTACCTCCTGCCGCGCTTGCTGTTGCCGGCATGCCGCTTCCGGCGGGGGTTAGCGAGCCGGGCTATGTGGGTGCGCTGACTGGCACGCCCGTTGAGGTCGTAAGATGTGAAACATCGGGGCTGTACGTGCCGGCCAGTGCAGAAATTATTGTGGAAGGCGAGATAAGCTTTGATGAAAAGGCACCAGAAGGCCCGATGGGGGAATACCATGGATACAGTTTTCCGGAAGGTAAATCGCAGCCTGTGTTTCACGTCCATGCGGTTACGTGGCGTAATCAGGCCATTCTGCCGGTATGTGTAGCCGGCCTGCCGCCTGAAGAGAACCATACCATCTGGGGAACCATGATGTCAGCTCAGGCGCTTTCGCTGATGAAGGAAAACGCGATGCCTGTCGATATGGCATGGTGCTCTTATGAAGCTGCATCGTGCTGGATCGTATTCTCAATTGATACGCAGAAACTGGCGAAAATGAAAACAACGGCGGAAGCGTTCAGTCATCAGATTGCGCACATATTTTTCCGCTCGCATGTAGGCTGGCTGATCCCGAAAGTTATTTTGGTCGGTAACGATATTGATATTACACGTATCGATCAGGTCGTATGGGCGATGGCAACCCGCAGCCATCCTGAACGGGATTACTTTACCTATCCCTCTTTGCCCGGGATCCCGCTTGTCCCTTACCTTAACCCGGAAGAAAAGCAGCAGGGAGAGAGTGTAAAAAGCATTGTAAGCTGCCTGTTCCCGGAAGAGTTTCAGGGCTCACACCGCGCCAGACCCGCATCCTTTAGCCACTCTTACCCGGCCAGCGTACAGTCATGCGTGACAGAAAACTGGTCTGCATATGGATTCAGCGACCGGTAATGACATGAGGGTCAGTCATGGCCCTTTTTCAATACGCTGAGCAGATTTTTACCCGCCGTCTGGATATGTTCACGCATTTTTTCGACCCCGCGTTCAACTTCCCCTTTTATAGCCAGCTGCAGCAGCTCTTTATGATCGCGCTCCGCCTCTTCCAGAGCTTCAGTCAGCAGCAGCTGCAGGCGTATGTACCGATCGGTCTGCACATTGATGCCCTGAATAATCTGCAGGGTCTGAACACGTTCAGCGGGCACATATAAAGAGCGGTGAAACTCCCAGTTAAGCTTGCCCCAGAGCTTGATGTCTTTGCGATGATAGGCGTCTTCCAGCTGGCCGAGCACATCTTGGGCCGTACTGATATGAGCCGAATTCATACGGGGGATGGCGTGGGCAAAAATTTCGCACTCCAGGAGAGCGCGAAGTTCAAAGAGCTCGCTTATCTGATCAACAGGAATGGAGTTAACAAATGCGCCCTTATGCATTCTGGTCACAACCAGTCCGGACGCTTCCAGCTGACGTATGGCTTCACGAACCGGCATCCGGCTGACCTCATACTCTGCGGCGATGGTTTCCTGAACGAGCGCTTCCCCTTCTTTGAACTCTCCATTAAGAATACGTTCGCGCAGGGATTCAGCGAGCGCTTCTGGCAGGCTGAGTCTGTTCAGCTTATAGCTGGGTTTAAGAAGTTGTTTAGTTGTCATTGCTGTTTTTGGATCCAAGAGAACGAGTGAATAAATTACCGCAACCTGCGGACGCACGCTACCTCATCCTACCTTGTCAAATTACCCTGTCAAAGGCGTACTTTCATAAGAATTTTCTATTCGTAAGAGGCTGATCACAGGTCTGACATTGTAAATTCTTATATGCAGTTTTGTTAAGGATTTATGATGGACACGCATATTGTGCATATGTATATTGGATCCAGTTGGTCACAATATGAACTTTGGAGAGGTAGGAAATGGCTATTTGGAAAGGTGTTTTCCCGGCAGTTACTACGAAGATGACGCAGGACAGTCAGCTTGATATTCCGGCGCTGAAGAGCAGCATTGAGCGTCTTATCGAAAACGGCGTATCTGGCGTGATTGTGCTGCCAATGCTGGGTGAGAACGCTTCCCTGAATATGCAGGAGCGTGAAGCCGTGATCCGTGCGGCTGTGGAAACGGCAAACGGCCGCGTGCCGGTACTTTCTGGTCTGGCTGAAACCACACTTGAGAACGCGCAGAAAAATGCCAAAGCGTATCAGTCTTTTGGTGCGTCGGGCCTGATGGTCTTCCCGAGTCTGGGTTACAAAACCGATCCGCGTGAAACGGCGGAATGGTACAAGGGCATCGCCAGCGCCACCTCCCTGCCTGTCATGATTTACAACAACCCCATTGCATACGGTGTCGATGTCACCGTCGATGTTCTGAAAGAACTGATCGATACGCCTGAGATCGTCTGTATTAAAGAAGAAACCGGCGATATTCGCCGCGTCACTGACATGTATATCGAATTTGGCGATCGCTTCAGCATTTTCTGTGGCGTGGATGACCTGATCGTTGAGAGTTCTGCGCTGGGCGTTACCGGATGGGTTTCCGGTATGACAAACGTATGGCCAGCAGAGTGCGTGAAAATCTTCAACCTGTGCGCGCAGGAAAAATTTGCCGAAGCACGCGAGATCTATCGCATCGTGACGCCTTCTTTCCATCTCGACACGCACGTCAAGCTGGTTCAGTACATCAAGCTGGCAGAACATCTGGTTTACGGAGCACCAGAGTGGACGCGCGCGCCGCGTCTGCCGCTCGTAGGCGCTGAGCGCGAATACGTAGAAAAAACGGTTAAAAAAGCCATTGATGATTTAGCGAACTACCAGGGCTGACCTGCTGGTCATGAGCCTGAGAGGCAGCAGATAAGGCTGCCTCACCCGGAGAGCACATCTGACCGGTGTGCTCCCGCCAGTTTAAGGTCAGAGTACAAGAGGTAAATATGACTCAGATTTCAGGAAACCTGTTTATCGGACAGACAGAGAAGCAGGGTACCAACGGCAAAGTTTATGCACTTGACGCCGTCACCGGTGATCAGATTGAGCCTGCTTTCGGCGGGGCTACCAAAGACGATCTGGACCATGCCTGCGCCCTTGCAGCCAGCGCGTTCCCTGTTTACCGTAACGTCACGCCAGAGAAGCGTGCAGCTTTCCTTGAGCGCATTGCACAGAATATCGCTGACCTGGGTGATACCCTTGTTGAACGCTGTATGCTGGAAACCGGCCTGCCAAAGGCCCGTGTTCAGGGCGAACGCGGCCGCACCATGGGGCAGCTGAAGCTTTTCGCTGGCGTTCTGCGCAGTGGTGAGTACCTGGGCGCCCGCATCGATCCGGCTCAACCGGAGCGTGAACCCCTTCCACGTGTCGATCTGCGTCTTCAGCATATCGGGCTGGGCCCGGTCGCTGTGTTCGGAGCCTCTAATTTTCCACTGGCGTTCTCTGTGGCTGGCGGCGATACCGCATCCGCGCTTGCTGCAGGCTGTCCCGTCATTGTCAAAGCACACTCCGCGCATCCGGGAACCTCAGAGCTGGTCGCGCGTGCCGTTCAGCAGGCCGTAAAAGACTGTGACCTGCCGGAAGGCGTGTTCTCACTTCTGTTTGACAGTGACCGCAGTATCGGTCAGGGACTGGTGGCCGATCCGCGCGTCAAGGCCGTGGGCTTTACTGGCTCCCGTACTGGCGGTATGGCACTGGTAAAAATTGCCAATGCCCGTAAAGAGCCTGTCCCGGTTTATGCCGAAATGAGCTCAATTAATCCTGTAATCCTGTTCCCGAATGCCCTCAAAACCCGCGCGGAAGAGATAGCAGCAGGTTTTGTACCGGCGCTTAACATGGGAGCCGGTCAGTTCTGTACCAATCCGGGACTGATTTTTGCCGTGAAAAGCCCGGATCTTATCCGCTTCGCTGAAACGACTGCCGCTATCATCAGAGACACGCAGCCGGCTAATATGCTGACGCCCGGTATTCACAAAGCCTACGTGGAGCGTCTTCGCGAACTTAAAGACCATCCGAAAGTAACGACGGTGGCACAGGGACCGGAGTCCGGCAGGTTTACGTCCCGCGTGTCACTGTTCGCTGTTTCTGCGGAAGACTTTATGGCCCATCCTGAGCTGCATGAAGAGGCCTTTGGTGCGGCGTCACTTCTTGTAAAATGCGATTCACTGCAGCAGCTGCAGGAAGCCGTTTCGCACCTGGAAGGGCAGCTGACTGCCGCCGTTCATTTTACGCAGGAAGACTACCCGGACGTCAGCGCGCTGCTGCCTCTGCTGGAAACCAGGGCAGGACGCCTTATTGCAAACGGCTTTGGCACTGGCGTGGAAGTCACGCATGCCATGGTCCATGGCGGGCCGTTTCCGGCCACCTCTGACAGCCGCACCACGTCAGTAGGCAGCCTTGCCATTCATCGCTTCCTGCGTCCGGTATCCTATCAGGGCCTTCCTGAAGCGCTTCTTCCGCCGGCACTCCAGCAAAGTAACCCTCTAAATATTCCGGTCAGTTTTGGCTGATTAAAAGAGTGAGGGGGATCCCCCCTCACTTATTAAATCCCCCGTCAGGTTGACTTTATTTTTTATAAGGTCGGGGCGCTGTCATCTGCAAAAAATATAAAAACAAATCAACCGTCTTTAAGACAAGAGGCAATATGGCTGAAATACATTCATCTCAAGGCAGTGGAAAAACTCTCCATGCCGGGTTGTCCACACGCCAGGTCACCATGATCTCCATCGCGGGCATTATTGGGGCAGGGTTATTTATCGGGTCGTCAAAAGCCATTGCGACGGCCGGACCCGCGATCCTTATATCCTACGCATTCACGGGGCTGCTGGTTCTGGTGGTCATGCGTATGCTCGGCGAAATGGCTGTCAGCCAGCCTGATACCGGGTCTTTCTCGACGTATGCCGATCGCGCGATCGGACGCTGGGCAGGCTTTTCCATCGGCTGGCTTTACTGGTGGTACTGGGTTCTCGTTATTCCGGTAGAGGCTATTGCCGGCGCGGATATACTGAGCACGTGGTTCCCGACCGTTCCTGCCTGGCTGTTCTCGTCTGGCATTGTATTCCTGCTGACGTTTACCAACCTGTTCAGCGTGAAAAATTTCGGTGAATTCGAATTCTGGTTTTCTATCGTCAAGGTCGTCGCAATTATCGGCTTTATTGTGCTCGGTGCCCTGGCGGTAACCGGTAAGTTGCCCACGGCTGACATCAGCGGCGTCGAGAAGCTCTGGGCCTTCAACGGGTTTATGCCTAACGGCTTTGGTGCAGTGATCGGTGGCGTGCTTGTGACCGTCTTTTCCTTCTTTGGCGCTGAAATCGTCAGCATCGCGGCGGCGGAGTCACGTAATCCTGAAGAACAAATCGCCCGCGCTACCCGCCTTGTGGTTTATCGCATCGCTCTTTTCTACATCCTGTCGATTTTTCTGGTCGTCGCCATCGTCCCCTGGAACGATCCGCGACTGATGGAAGTAGGTTCTTTTCAGCGTGCACTTGAGATCATGCATATTCCCGGCGCGAAGTTTGTGGTGGATGTTGTGGTTCTCATCGCTGTATGCAGCTGTATGAACTCAGGCCTGTATACCTCATCCCGCATGCTGTTTGCGCTCGGACGTCGGGGTGATGCGCCAGCTGCAACCTGTACCACATCAGAGGCCGGCGTTCCCCGCGTCGCGGTCATCAGCTCGACTGTTGCTGGCTTCCTGGGCTGCCTTGCAAACTACTTTTTCCCCGGCCAGGTATTCAGCATTCTGCTTTCAACCACTGGTGCATTCGGACTGGTGCTTTATCTGGTCATCGCCTTCACCCAGCTACGCATGCGCCGTCAGATGAACCTGCGCGGTGAGGTGCCAAAGCTGAAGATGTGGCTTTATCCCTACCTGACCTGGTTCACCATCATCGTTATCGCCGGGATCCTCGGGTACATGTTTGTCTCCGCTACCTATCGTTATGAAGCTCTGATGACCGCAGGCGTGACGCTGTTTGTGCTGATTGCCAGCCTGATTGTGACCAATAAACGGAAAGCAGGCGTCACGGAAAGACGCGTAAATAAAGCGCATTAACAGACTGTAATTTTTGCTGAAAGGTAGTCCTGCAATGGATAGCAAGTGAGCCAGTCACTTGATGTTTCCCGGAGTGATTTGGCAGTTAACTTTTGATGTTTAATGATCAGGGTTGAATTATGTCAGACATTACTGCACGACTGGAGCGGCTTCCTTTCAGCCGTTTTCATTTCAAACTGCTTGTGATGGGCGGGCTGGGATTTACGTTTGAGGCAATGGATGCCGCCATCGTGGCGTTTATTCTTCCTGTCATTCGCGTGCAATGGGAGCTCACCAGCTTTCAGACCGGCCTGCTGGCCAGCAGTACGTATATTGGTTTTTTGATCGGGGCGCTGTTTGCCGGGATGCTGGGTGACCGGTTCGGACGCCGCGTCGTCATGATGTGGGCACTGACTATTTTCTGCAGCATGTCACTGGCCAACGCCTTCGTCACTGACTGGCACACGTTTTTTCTCTTCCGGTCGCTTGCCGGTATAGGGATGGGGGCAGAGGGTGCCATCATTGCACCGTTTCTTGCTGAGTTCGTCAGTAATCGCTACCGGGGAAGCTTCACGGGCGCGCTGGCAGGGTTCTTCTCCTTCGGGTTTGTTCTCGCCGCCCTGATTGGATATTTTCTCGTGCCGCTCAGCGATAACGCCTGGCGTTTTGCCCTCGCGCTGACGGCTGTACCCGTAATAACTCTGCTGTGGTGGCGAAAGTCACTGTTTGAATCCCCCCGCTGGCTGATAAGCCGCGGCCGGCATGAAGAAGCAGAAAAGGTCGTGAGCTATATCGAAGCGCAGGTGGTACGCAGCGGCGTTGAACTTCCGCCGGTAGAGCAGACCCACGTAAAAGCGATCCCTGTAAACAATAATGGCATGCTCAAAACCCTGAAGCTGCTCTGGACCGGACCGCTGGCGCGCACCACGGCCATGATCTGGTGTCTCTGGCTTTCCATCACGTTTTGTTCGTATGCCTTTTTCACCTGGATCCCCGGGCTGCTGGTTCAGCAGGGAATGACCATCTCGAAAAGCTTCTCCTTTTCTATTCTGATTTACCTTGCACAGATCCCGGGTTACTACTCAGCCGCCTGGTTTAACGAAAAAATTGGCCGTAAAGCCACCATTGTCAGCTATCTCTTCCTGGCGTGCGCCGCCGCGCTTCTTCTGGCATTTGCCACGGGTAATAACGTCATCGTTATGGCCAGCATTCTGCTGTCATTTGCCATGAACGGCGTTAATGCCGGCCAGTACGCCTATACCCCTGAGGTCTTTCCGACCGAGGTACGTGCGACCGGCATGGGAGCCGCTTCGGCATTCGGCCGCATTGGTGCGATCGCCTCTCCCATGCTGGTCGGCTGGCTGTACCCGATCTTTGGTTTTGGCGGGGTGTTCGCGATGACCACGGGCATGCTTCTGATGGGCGCGCTGGCCGTCCTGTTGTTTGGTGTACGGACCCAGGGAAGAACGCTCGAAGACATCAATGAACAGACGCCCGAACCGCCTGTGTCATCCGATATGACGCTTAAAACAGATCGCAGGTAACTGCCATGGAAACGATGAAACTAATCAGAGAGTTTGCACAGAAGCTTAAAAATCTGGAGGTGTCCCAGCGGGAAGTCTGGCAGGAAACGGAACGGGTGCTTACCACGCTCTACAAGGCCCGGCTGTTCACTGTGCTGTTTCATGACGATCGCAACGGCCTGCTGGTAAGGCTTTACAGCAGTAACGAAGCGTTAAATCCGGTTGGAGGCAAAAAGCGGGTAAGCCGCAGCCGCTGGTCTGAAACGGTTCTGAGAAAAGGTGAAGTGTTTATTGCGCCTGATAAAGAAGCGCTGATAAGCGTTTTTCCTGACGCGCCAGAGCTTATCTCGTACGGATGTGAAAGCGTGCTGAACCTGCCCGTTAAGTTTCAGGGCAAGGTCATCGGATCTATCAATCTTATGCACGAAGAGCACAGCTATGACCGGGCCGATCTCTCGCCTGCGCTGGTCATAATTCAGATGCTCGTACCTTACATACTCGATGGCGGTTTTGAATCATGCCGGGATGAAATGCCTGGCATAGTGACGGCCATTGTCTGAATGAAATCAAAAGGACAGAAAATGCTGCTTTTAAAAAATGCCCGAATTTATGACGTAAACCATGAAAATGATGACGCGCTGTATTCCATCCTTATCGAAGGTCAGCTCATCAAACGCATCAGCCGGGAGCCCATTCAGACCGGCGATGCCGAAACCGTTGATGTAAATGGCCGCTACGTTATGCCTGGCATGATCGACTGTCATATACATGCTATCTCATCCGTTGCAGGCCTCGCCAAAAACGGACAGTTGCCGGACACGTTTGCGGTGCTGAACTCGGTTCCTATTCTGAAAGGCATGCTGATGCGCGGCTTTACGACGGCGCGTGACGCCGGTGGCGCGCCTTATGCCCTGTCACAGGCCATTGAGCAGCGCCTTATCAGCGGACCGCGCCTGTTTATCTGCGGCAAGGCTCTGTCCCAGACCGGCGGTCACGGAGACTTCCGCGACCGCTACGACAACCGCGAACCGGAGGTCTGCCAGTGCAGCCAGCATATCGGTGCTATTGGACGTATTGTGGACGGGGTTGATGCGGTCAGAAAGGCGGTACGCGAGGAGATGCGTAGCGGGGCGCACCAGATAAAGATTATGGCATCCGGTGGTGTGGGGTCTCCCACCGATCCCATCGGCAACCTGCAGTTCTCAGTAGATGAAATCAGGGCCATTGTGGAAGAGGCTGAGTCGCACCAGACCTACGTTATGGCGCACGCCTACACGGCGAAAGCGATTGAGCGCATCGTGCGTCTGGGCGTACGCACCATTGAGCACGGCAACCTGATTGATGACCAGGCCGCCGCAGTTATGGCCGAACACGGTGCGTATGCGGTGCCCACCCTGGTCATTTATGATGCCATGAGCAAGGTGGGCCGTGAAACGGGGGTGCCCGAACCGGCGCTGGTTAAAAATGAAGTCGTCAGGCTTCAGGGACTCAAAGCGCTGGAAATTCTCAAAAAGCACGGCGTTAAAATGGGATTTGGTACCGATTTGCTGGGTGAGATGCACCCGTATCAGAGCGATGAGCTGCGCATCAGAGCAGAAGTACTGGGAAATGCTGAAACGCTGCGGCAGGCGACGGTCATCGGTGCCGAGATACTGAATATGGAAGGTAAGCTCGGCATTGTGGCAGAAGGGGCGATTGCCGACCTGCTCATTCTTGAAGAAAACCCCTTGGAAAACATTGGTATTCTGAGCGGACAAGGAGAAGGCATTATTGGGATTATTAAAGACGGCTTCTGGGAAAAGAAAGAGTTAATTTGAGCTGAATGTAACCTGAAAAACCAGGGGAAACCCTGGTTTTTTCGGAGACTTGTCAAATCTGCCATGTAAACAGGACTGCGTTGATCAAGTATGTCACAACGTCCGCTTCTGGCACACAGGAGACATACCGGGCATTTTCAGCCCGGTATTTTTATTGTGTTTTAACGGAAGGAATAACCCAGATTCACTAGACCGTAGAAACCGCCCGACTCGCTGCCATGCAGTCCCTCAGACCACCCAGCCTGAACGCCGAGTATCACATTGTCGCGTATCTGGCCGTTAATGCCGCCGTTTAATCCAACGCTGGTACCAGAGAAATTTGTACGGAATGATGCCGTTGAGTCTGAAACACCCTGTACGGACGCTGACACACTGCTGTGACCGCCAAACGATTGTGTTAACGCTGGCGTGACCCACCACTGAACTTTAGCTTTATAATTTGCTGGCGTGCCTACTTTCAGGCCGGCCTGAACCGACTGTCGGTGACTGTCAGACCAGTCAAGAGATGCGGCTTCGTCATGTGCATCATCAAGACTTATCCCCTGAACGGTATACATCAGCTGTGGCTCAAGGGACAGAGCGGGGCTAAGGGTGAACGCCTGTCCAGCCTGAGCCGATGCCAGCCAGCCCGTACCAGATGTTGAAGAGCGCGTGCCGTCATTAGAAGCCGTTGAAATGCTGTGGTGGCTTACCTGCAGCAGTCCATCCAGGCGCAGCCCGTCCTGTGTCAGACCTGAAAGATAGGCTCCTCCCGTATATACGGTGTCTCTGTCCGTACCTGCCTCTTTACTCCCACCATCGCGCCAGACGTCATTGCGCATCAGACCTGTTGCACCATAAACACCCGCTCGCCAGTCTGCGCGCGATCCCGCAAACTGCCAGAGGTCGCCGCCAATCTGCAGGAAGCTGTATGCGCCGCTGCTTTCAGGCACACCTCCACCGGTCAGGTTGCCGTGGTCACCGTGACGCAGCTGTCCGGCAACGACACGACCCCACATGCGGCTGTCTTTGGCATAATGGAAGCGCGTGTCTGCGGTGCCTGCAACAAGCCGGTCATAGTCCAGAGAAAGTGATGGCAGGGCGGCATAGCTCCACATCCCGTCGCGATAGTTAACCGTATTGCGAACCGGTGTAGCCGTTCCAGTGTCCTCTTCGGCTGGTTCCTGAGTATCTGTTGTCGTCAATTGAGAGGTCAGATACCAACTCTGGTCGGCGTTACGATAGAGGCTGTATGAATAGGCTCCCGCCACAAGCGGTTGGCTAAGGTTGAAAGCGTTAGTGTCCGTAGTCGCGCCGTTAATGGCACTAACGAGAGTGATGCCATTGCCTGTCGTTTGAGCACCCAGCCCACCCCGGTTCAGTACTCGTAAGCCTGTAGTACCCGTTGCTTGCCCGCCGTCGATAATTAGTTTATCGGCAGGTGAGCTACTGTCGCCGGCAACCGTATTCAGTGTGATGGTCCCGCCGTTGCCGACGAGGTTGGTTACGGTCAGCGTATGAGGGGTGAAGGTTCCCGTAGGCGCGGCAAAGACGATGCTGCCGGCATTTGTTAACGTGTCCACCAGCGAGTCGCCCGTCATGTTCCAGGTACTGCTGCTGTCAATGGTCACGTCTGTCGGGTCGATGATGCCGGTCAGGCTGGCACTGTTAACCAGAGAGAGCGAGGTGCCGGAAAGCGCTATCACGTCCGTAGTGGCATCAAGTCCATCCATGATAAGCGAACCGGCGTTCAGGTTGACCTGCGACTGAGAAAGGGTGCCTCCGAGCGTCAGCGTGCCGCTGCCGTTTTTGGTAAGTTCACCTGTGCCGGAAAGATTCGTGTTTAACGCCATGTTGCTGGTGGTGTCGTAGGTGGTCGTACCGTTGTTCACGAAATGATTATCCGCAAGCGTCAATACGGCACCATCGGTAATGTTCAGCAATCCCCCCGCCTGGACGGTCGCGTCTGTTGCAGTTCCGCCGCTGTTCACTGACAGTGATCCACCACTATTGATCATTGCCTGGGAGGCAACACCGCCGTCATAGACGGCGAGCAAGCCGCCTGAATTAACTGTGGTCGAGATAGCGGTCCCGAAAACATCCTGCTCACCACCCGCATTCACGGTGGTGCCGGTAGCGGTGCCACCCGCATTAACCCGTTGAATGCCATACTGGTTTACCACAGTTCCTGTTGCGCTACCCAATACGTACTCAACACCGCCCTGATTGATGACCGTGTTTTCTGAAGAATCGGTAGCGTTCACGATCAGCGAGCCGTTGTTTTCCAGCAGCAGGTTTTTTGCATGGCCTGCGCTGATTGAAAATGCACCCAGCGCGTTGGTGCCGTCCAGCGTGGCGCCTGTATTGGTAACAAGACTGCCTCCGGAACTGACAACTAACCCGGTTGCAGTTGCCCCTGCGTAAGTATTGAGTGTTGCACCCGAATCAATGATTGCATTTGAAGCTGAACCACCCCCAAAGATAAGCATGTACCCTGAATTATGTACCATGCTGAGGCTGGCTGAACCACCACTGTACACATACTGTGATCCTCCCGAATTAACCTGGGTGGATGTTGCCGTACCGTAAATGCCCTGCGAAGCATTTGCTTCAATCTGCGTATCGGTGGAGGAGCCGCCGCTGTTCACGTACTGAACGCCGCCTGCCTTCACGGTGGTATCACTTGCGGTCCCGTTTACCTGCTGTGTACCGCCTGCCACTGTGGCAGAAACCGCACTGGCACCGGCATAAACGATCTGGTTGCCCCAGTTATCAATTAACGCGGAGTCACTCGAACCGCTCAGGACGTATTCAATACCGCTTGAGTTCACATGAGTAAAATGTGAGGTTCCGCCTAATACCATCAGGGCACCACCACTGTTGACAGTAGTCGACGTCACTTCTCCATAAACTTCCTGCTGTGAGCGGCTGTTAACCGTGGAGCCTGACACATTTGCGCCGACATAAACAATTTCGGAACCGCCGTTCAGGACTGTAGAGGTTGCGCTACCGCCGCTGTTGATGTATTGCCGTCCGGAAGAGTTAACGGTGGTTGATACAGCATTGCCTCCGCTGGAAACGACAATGTTGGAGAGGCCAACGCCATTGCCAACGTTGCTGCTGGTTACCAGGCCGCCATTGTTCACATTCAGATTACCGCCGCTGATAACAGAAACGTTGTTGGCGACATCACCGTTGTTCAGTGAAAGTATGGAGCCGGATACGGTGGTGCCATCGTATGTTGTGGCGGCTGCCGAACCTGCCATCCCCAGCAGTAAAAGCGTGCCAGCGATCCGCTTCACGGCCACCGGAGGACGCCCGCCGCATCCGGCGCGTTCGCAAGCCACTACCCACGCCTGACGTGCCGCGCTCCAGACAATTCTGTATGCCTTATTCATGCCCTGCCTCTTATAAAAGTTGTTTCCCTGCGAAAAAATTCGATTTACGCGCGGGTATTTCAGTGAATGTTTTTATTTCCGCGGATCTGCGCATCGAGACGGTCAATCACGCTATTTACCTGTTTCCCGGTGATAAGTCGGGTGCATTCGAACTGTCGTTCAGTTCCCTTGTGCCGGGGGCACCAGAAATAGTCCTGGTGATCGAATTTTTCGTGCATGCTGTCCCAGCAGCCGCTGCAGCCATGGCTGCTGAATACCCGCCAGGGGGTATAAAATTCAGCGCCGGGGAGGCTAAAGCCGCTGATAAGCACGACGGGGATTTGTGCGGCCCAGGCAAGCCAGGAAAGGCCGCTCGCAAGGCCGATAAAGAAGCTGGCGTGTTTAAGCAGATCCACCCGCTCCTGCAATGGAAGGTCGCCGGTGAAGTCCTCAGCGCCATAGGGGATGTGGTTCCAGACGTGGCCACGTCCGGTGGTGGAATCCCGATCGATGCAGAGGACGCGATAGCCCAGCGTTTTGAGATGGGTCACTACCTCGGCCCAGCCGCGTCCGTTGTTCCAGAACTTGGCCTGGCAGGTGGACTGCACGCCAATGCAGACGTATGGCTCGTCTATGGTTCGCGAGGCACTGAGATCCAGGCGCGGCGCTTCTTCGCGATGATCAACTCCAAGAATGTATCCGGCGATCCGGTGGAATCCGGTCTGGCGGAAGTCGACCGGCTGATGCGTATCGTTTCCGCCAAAAAAAAGCCCGATGCGGTAGGTGGCATAGGGGGCTTGCAGCGCGTCGGTAGGGGCTGTAAAGCGAATGTCAGGGTACTGACTTTCAAAGAGGGTGATAATGTCCGGCGCCATGCTGCATTCCAGCCTGCATCCGTGCGCGATGCGAAAGCGTTCGGCGTAGTGGAACCAGCCAAGCAAATCACCCAGAGTGCCTACCGGAAACGAAATCAGAACGTGCCGATCTTTAAGCGTCAGCACCTCATTAAGTAAAGGGAAGGACTCGCCGGCACGCCAAACCTGAATGCGAAAGCGGATAAAATATTTTTTTGCCGATGTCACCCAGCCTGCGCCGGTTTCACAGTGAAACAGTAGATTGCCCGACTCCTCATCGATGAGCGCCACGCGCCAGCGTCCTTCCGGCAGCAGGACACGCGCACCATCATTGAAGTCATAACGAATGCCGGCGGGGCCTTCCAGGCTTGGGAGAGCAGGTGCGCTGACGAAAGGATAGGGTACAGTCTGAATACTGTTCGTCGGGATAGCATTACTCACGATTACGTCTGGCGGGTTTCCAGTCATAACTGACTCCGAAAGCGCTGAGCGTAAAGTTCAGAAACCGGGAACAAAGAAAATGCCCGGCTTAAAGTGTGCTGAATCATCGATGCCCCATGCCTTAAAAATAAGAATTCTCTTATTTGTTTTCACATGCGAGTGGTTATTGGAAACGTCGAAGATTTATTTAGAGTGAAAGAAAAACTAATCATCAGGTCGAGGACTTTCGGCTGCACACAGGTGAAGACAGCTGGGATGTGCAGGGGGCAGGAACCCGTTTAAAGGGGGAATGTCTGGTGTGAAATTTTGATAAATGGCTGAAATTGAGGAGGTTGATAAAGACTCTGTTCAGCTTCGGAAAAAAGAAGTGATAAGGCTTAGTAAAGGGTAGAGTACCTAAGCGTTACTTAATTCAGTTTGTTCTCTCAAGAGTCACTCTTAGTCGCACTCCCCATTTTGAATTATATATCGCACTACAAACCGATAACATAAACACATCCGCCAACATACGCTTTCAAGATAAACATGGCTTTAAGTTAGCTACTTCCGCTTATGGCACGAAGCGGACAGACGTGCAGGCCTATGTCCGCTATGAGCGAGGAACGGACGCTCAACAAACTAAACGTCATCATTGATATTGAGGGCCTGAACGATTCAGGCGGCTATGTATGTTTAAATAGCGGGACGGAAATCAGCATTAAGCTGTATCAGAAGGAAACTTTATGCGTACTCGCCCATCATCCCGGTTAATCATTCTTTCGCCTGAAAACAATGTTTTGTTATTTAATTTTTCACATAAAAATGATGCCTTAATCGGCATGTCATACTGGGCAACGCCTGGCGGTGGGCTTGAATTGAATGAATCCTTTGAACAGGCCGCACTACGGGAGTTACAGGAAGAAACCGGGCTAAAAAGAGATTCTGCTGGAGCGGCGGTGGCATCCCGAACCTTCCCCATGCAGTTGCCTGATGGGGAGACCGTTCTTGCTGAAGAGCGTTTTTTTATAATCCATGCGGAAAAGACAGATATTGACTGCTCAGGATGGAGTGAGAAGGAAAAGGGCGTTATTCAAAATCATTACTGGTGGACATTAGAAGAGCTTAGTAATACTAACCAAACTATCTTTCCCCACGATTTGATCATTGACATACTCTGCGGAAACCTTATCTAACCTTTGAATGCATTGAATTATGGCACTCCTGAGATCGGGTGGATAAAGCTGATAACACCTTCTTGTTCGCTGCTGGCACGGAGCGGAAATGCACGCTCGGCAAGGTCCGCTCTGAGCGAACAGCGGACCTTGTGCATATCTTTTTGCGGAAAACCTACTTGCCGGGTTTCGGTATAATTCCAGACCCGCTGAAAAGCATGCGAATACCGAGTCCAACCATCACTAATCCTGTGAATCGTTCCTGCCATTTGATAAAGGCCGGGTGTTTGCTCAACCAGTTTCCAAATGTTCCTGATGCCATTGCAACTGAGCCTAAGGAGACAATGCCAGCCAGCTTTTGAATACTGCCCAGAACCAGCAACTGCATCCAGACGGGACCCGCAACTGGATCGACAAACTGAGGAAGAAAAGCAAACATGAACAGCAGGGATTTTGGGTTAGTCAGGCTGTTCAGCGCGCCTTCCTTGACTGCATTCCAGTCAGAGATTTTTGCAGTTTTTCGCACCCGTGTATCTGTGCCTGAAGTAGCAATCATCTTTATACCCAGCCAAATTAGATACGCCGCTCCAGCCCACCTCAGAAGATCTAACGCAACCGGCCAGGCATGAACGACGCTCACCAGTCCCAGAACCAGAAAAGAAACTTGCACAAGACCCGCCACAAAGACGTTTCCCAGTACGGTAAGAAGAGCAATGCGCCTTCCCTGACCGACTCCTCTGGCGATGGTCAGCATCATGTCAGGACCGGGAGAAATCTCCAGAAGAGTCAGGGCGATAAGGAAAGTGATAAATGTTTCGACAGAAGGCATGATCATTGCGTCCGAAAAAAATAACCCTGCTACGTTAACTCACTCTGATTAGCGCTTAAAGCGGAACGCAATGCAATGTCCGCTCCTTGCACACAACAAAGGCTATATCAGTCAGATTTTCACTGCTTTCACAGGGCGCTTTTTCTGAAAGCACGGTAATCGATTTTCCAGGCATTGAGTTTGTTATATAGCGCCGTTCGTGAAATACCAAGTCGTTGCGCCGACTGACGCAGATTTCCCTGTTGTTCATCTATCACCCGCAAAATATGCGTGCGTTCCAGATTTTGCAGTGAAGGAGGCATATCCTCATCTCCATTTTCTGATAACGGCGCCTGCAGCGATTCGGGCAAGTCGGCACGGGTAATCTCTAATCCTTCGCACAAATTAATCATGCGCTCGACTACATTTTCCAGCTCGCGCACATTGCCTGGCCACTCCCAGGATTGCAAACCCGCCATAGCGTCCGGAGTGACTACGGGCGGAATACGCTTCAAACGCGCGCAAAGCGCCTGAATGAAGGTGTTGACGAGTTCTGGAATGTCCTCACGACGGTTACGCAGCGGGGGGATTTCCAGTGAAATCACATTCAGACGATAATAGAGGTCGCGCCGAAATGCTCCCTTCTCCACTGCGTCGAGCAAATTGCAATGGGTTGCCGCAATAATGCGCACATTGACTTTCACTGGTTGCGCCGCGCCGATGCGCAGCACTTCGCCCTCTTGCAGCACTCGCAGCAGGCTGGTTTGTGCTTCGAGCGGCATCTCACCGATTTCGTCGAGGAAAAGAGTGCCACCGTCAGCCAGTTCAAACTTGCCTGCTGAACCTCCCCGACGTGAACCGGTGAAGGCACCGTCTGCATAGCCAAACAGTTCACTCTGGACCAGATCGCGCGGTAAGGCGCCACAGTTAAGAGCAATAAACGCTTCCTGCTGACGCGGGCTGGCGTTATGGATTGCCTGAGCAAAAAGCTCTTTGCCAGTTCCGCTTTCGCCGCTAAGCAGCACTGTGCTGTCGGTTCGGCTGCTGGCGCGGGCTTTCTGAATCGCCTGGTGTAGACGCGGCGCATGGCCGCGAATCATCTCAAAGGTATAACTGGCGCTTACCCCCATTACCCTGCGCGTAATGGCGCGGATACGCTGGTTTTCACGCAAAGAAAGGACGCGGCCGCCATCTGGCGCGGGCATCAGAGAGATCAGGCAGGAGAGGGGAGCCAGGCCGTCTGGCATAAACTGCATCTCACGGTCATTACAGAACGGCATAGTCAGTAGCGATCCACCTTGCGGCTTCAGCAGTTCGTCAATCGGCGTATCCTGCGGATCAAGCCCGCTGAAGATCTGCCGCGCATAACGATTCAGGGTTTTGATGTGACCCTGTTTATCATAAACGATCACCCCTTCATTCAACGTTTCCAGGATTGACTGCTGCTCAGCCAGCAAGCGTCGCAGCGTCAATTGCTGCCCGACTGCCTCCGCCGCCGCCTGCACCGTTCCCAGGGTATGTGCATTGAAGTTCTCCGGCGTCGCGGTCAGGGTCAGCACGCCGATCAACTTGCCGCTGGCATCGCGTACCGGTGCCGCCGCACACTGCCGGCGACGTTTGCGTAAATCGATCTTCCAGTTCTCGCCGCTCAGCACATATACCAGCCGCTGCTCAATCAGGCATCGCGCCGTGCAGTTAGTCCCCAGCACTTCTTCACGCAGGATACTGCCGACCGGTGTCAAATCGACGCCACAAAAATGCAGCGTTACCCCCTGCGCGTCGGTGAGATTAATGTGGCCGTCCGGATTATAGGCCAGCAGATTTTCCATAATGCTGCGCGCTACCAGAATCAGTTCGGCGTTGTGTTCAAGGATAGCGGTCAGTTCACTCGCTGGCGGAGCCGTATAGATAAAGCTGTGTGGATCGATAGCCCGCTGTTGAGAACGCTGCCATGACTTCAGAATGCTGTGCCGCAGTGTTGGCGGCTGTTCACCCTGCACAAAACACTGCCAGCTCTGCCATAACAGCGTATCCCAGCTGTCAGCTTCAGCCCTTTCCGGCAGGCTGAAAATGGCATCGCTCTCATCTCTCAACAACAATGGCTGGTTCACCGGTCACCCTCAGCTGAATTAAATGTCCATTTTATGAACATGCAAAGTTGACATGTAAATTTTGTTGCCGATTTGTGATGTGACACTGTGCAGACGCTCACAACTTTCCCTCTTTTTTGGTTGGCATCGCCTTTGCAAAAGGTAAAGCAGCTATGCAAACCGGACGAACCAAGGGAAATAAGTCGTTATGCGCAAACATAATTTACGCCTGATCTTCTTTATCTGTTCAATTGCCTCGCTCAGCGGTGTGATTCTGGGTTATGACGCTTCGGTGATTTCAGGCGTAATCGAGCCGCTCACTGAACACATGGCCTTAACACCGTGGGAGAGCGGCTGGGCGGTGTCTAATGTCATTCTCGGCTGCATCGCTGGCGCATGGTGTGTTGGCTTTATTTCAGATCGCATAGGCCGCAAATCCACGCTGATTATTACCGCCTTACTGTTTGTGCTGTCAGCTGTGGGCGCGGCGCTGGCAAGTTCCCTGACTGATTTTGTTATCTGGCGGCTGGTGGGGGGGCTGGCGGTAGGTATGGCCTCAGCGGTTACACCGTTATATATCGCCGAAGTCTCCCCGAAAGACTGGCGCGGGCGTATGCTCGGCCTGCAGCAGATGCTGATGGTCGGCGGACAGGTGACGGTCTATATCGTTAACTACCTTATCGCGCGCGGTATGTCGCATCAGTGGATAGTCAGCGAAGGCTGGCGCTGGATGCTGGCCTCTGGCGTGGTGCCCTGCGCGCTGTTTCTGCTGCTGGTTCCGTTTATGCCGGAGTCACCGCGCTGGCTGGCGCTGAAGGGCAAAACAGAGCGCGCCCGCGAGGTGCTGACCCATCTGTCGAATGCGCAGCACGCTGAAAGACTGCTACAGGAGATCATGACGGCAAATCAGTATGACACTGCCTCTCCCAGCCAGCGTGGCGTTCTGCGGGATGCGCGCGCCCGTTATATCCTGCTGGTTGGCTGCGCCATCGCCATTTTGCAGCAGGTCTCCGGTATCAACATTCTTCTCTATTACGCGCCCTCGCTGCTGCAAAACATCACCGCCAGTACCCAGGCATCGCTGTTCCAGAGCATTTTCCTTGGCCTGGCGCTGCTGGCCGGCGTGGCCGTTTGCCTGAGCACTATCGACCGCACAGGGCGGACGCCGCTGTTGCGCTGGGGGGCGCTGGGGTGTGCGCTCTGCCTGGCGTTTACCGCCTGGGCGTTTATCACCGAGGCGGGCGGGATTCTGCCGGTGGTGGGTCTGGTGGCCTTTGTCCTGATCTTTGGCCTGTCGTGGAGCCTTGGCGCCTGGCTGCTGATCTCGGAAATCTTTCCCAACCGTATCCGCGCCGTGGCGATGGGCTTTGCGTTTGCCTCAATGTACCTCGCGAATTTTATCGTTACCCAGAGCTTCCCAATGATGAACCGCAGCCGGGTGCTGATGGATCACTTTCACGGCGCCTTCCCGCTGATGTTGTGCGCGGTAGGGTGTCTGGTGGCGTTCTGGTTTGTCCGCCGATTTTTACCGGAAACCCGGGGCATTTCTCTTGAGCATATCGAGCCGCTGATGCTTTCCAAATCTCGTCGTTTCGCCGCGGAGGCGCAGCGATCTGATCAACAACCGTCCTCGCCAACGTGGGCGAAAGCGAAATAACAAGGAGTTTTTATGAACCAGCAAACAGTGCGTGTAGGATTAATCGGCGCAGGCCGCATGGGCAGCTTTCATGCCGAAAACCTGGCGTATCGCGTGCCCGGCGCTACCCTGGCGGCAGTCGCCGATCCCTTTCCGGGCGCAGCAGAAAAACTGGCTACCCGGCTGGGCGTCAGCAAGGCGTACAGCGATTTGCATGCGCTTCTCCAGGATGCAGAGATTGATGCCATTGCCATCGCTGCCCCGGCTCGTACCCATGCCGAATGGGTAATTGCCGCTGCCAATGCCGGTAAACATGTATTTTGCGAGAAACCCATGGCCGTTACGCTGGAGGAGGCGGATAGCGCCATTGCCGCCGCAAGAAAGGCGGGCGTGGTGTTACAGGTGGGCTTCAATCGTCGCTTTGACTCCGGGTTTGCGGCGGCGATTGCAGCCGTGAAAAACGGCGAGAACGGCGCCACCCAGCTCAGCCGCTCGGTCACGCGCGACCCTGGTCTGCACGATCCGGCGCCCATTCCGCAATGGACCATTTTCCTCGAAACGCTCATTCACGATTTTGACACGCTGCTGCACTTCAATCACGGCGCGAAGCCGGTTGAGGTTTATGCGCTGGCCGATGCCCTGGTACGACCCGATTTCAGGGATAAAGGGCTGCTGGATACCGCTGTCGTGACGATTCGCTTTGATAACGGTGCTATCGCGACTGCCGAAGCGAACTTTCAGGCGGTGTATGGCTATGACGTACGCGGCGAGGTTTTTGGCAGCAAAGGCATGCTACAGGCGGGCCACATCAATGCCAATCACTGCGTGCGCTATACCTCCAGCGGTATAGCAGTCGAGACTTCGCGGCTCGATTCAGATTTACTGCGCGACGCCTATGTGGCGGAAATGACCGAATTTGCCCACTGTATTCGCAGCGGTGAGACACCGCGCGCGACCGGTAAAGACGCGCGTAATGCGCTGGAAATCGCGCTGGCCTGCATCGAGTCCGTTAAGTGCAGCCAGCCCGTTAAGCTGGGAGGTCGCTGATGGCCAGTTATCAACTCTCCGTATGCGCTGAAATGGTGTTTCTTGAACTGCCGTTTATCGAGCGTGTAAAACGCATTCACGATCTGGGTTTTGGCGTTGAAATCTGGGGCTGGGCCAACAAGGATATCGATGCGCTGGCGGCGACCGGCGCGCGCTTTACCTCAATGACCGGTTATCTGAGCGGCAATCTCACCGACGATGCGGAGATCCAGCCGCTGCTGCAAAGCGCTGAAGCGTCGCTGTCAGTGGCTGCACGGCTCAACTGTCCGGTACTCAATCTGCACGGCACGGGCCTTGATGAGCGAGGTCTGCCGGTCAAACCCGTGACGACAGTGACCGGCGCAATGTGGCTGAAAGCCGCCGATACGCTGCGCCAGGTAGCGCAGCTCGGTGAAGGTGCCGGGCGGGTTTTCACCCTTGAGAACCTTAACCTGCCGGTCGATCATCCCGGTACACCTTTTGCCCTGGCGGCCGATACGCTGGCGCTGGTGGAAGCGGTCAACAGCCCGGGGCTGAAGATGAATCTGGATCTTTACCACGCACAAATTGGTGAAGGCAATCTGATTGAACTGCTGCGGCGCTGTGGTAAGGCGATTGGGGAAATTCAGGTTGCCGATGTGCCGGGACGCCAGCAGCCGGGAACGGGAGAGATTAACTATCGCGCCATTGCCCGTGCGCTACAGGAAATGGATTACCGTGGCACTGTCGCCATGGAGGGCTGGGCCAGTGGTGACAGCACGGCGGCGCTTCAGCAGTTCCGCGAGCATTTTACGTTGTAAAGGTTGTACGTCGGGTATTTGCCTGTTGCCCGACGTTAAAAAACCTCTAAAACCATAACGGCCTCGACCCTACAGGATTACATCATGAACATCAGAAACCTCTTTTTATGTCTGTGCTCCCTGCTGCTCAGCGTTAGCGTCAGCGCCAAAACTTTCACCGTTGGCGTGGCGCTGGCTAACTTCGATCTCAATTTTGTCTCTATCCTGCGTACCCAGATGCAGAAGGAACTTAAAGCGAATCAGCTCAACGGGCAGTTTGTTGATGCGAAAGGGGATGTTGCCCTTCAGGCGCAGCAGGTGGATGACTTTATCAATCAGGGCGTTGACGCCATTATCCTCAATCCTGTCGATACTCAGGGCGTGTTGCCGATGATCAATGCGGCAAAAAACGCCGCTATTCCCCTGATTTTTGTTAACCGCAAACCCGAAGTGAAGCTGCCCGCTGGCATGGCGTACGTCGGTTCAGACTCTGCGCTGGGTGGCGAGATGCAGATGGAAGCACTGGCAAAAAAGATGCACTACAAAGGCAACGTGGCCATTTTGATGGGCGCATTGTCGAATGAGGAAGCGCGCGAACGCACGCGCGCAGTCGAAGCGGTGATCGCCAAATATAAAGATATGAAGGTCGTTGAGAAGCAATCTGCTAAGTGGCAGCGCAATGAAGCCGTGGACGTGGTCTCAGGCTGGCTGCTTAATCAGCGCCCCGTTGACGCGATCGCCGCGAATAACGATGAGATGGCAATCGGTGCGATTATGGCGTTGAATCAGGCGAAGAATGAAAAAATTTTCGTTGCCGGCATCGACGGAACGCCAGACGGTCAGCAGTTTATTAAAAATGGCAAAATGGCGCTGACCATTTTCCAGGACGCCAGAGGGCAGGCCACCGGTGCGGTGAAGGTAACCAAATCACTGCTGGATAAGCAGAAAGTTCAGGCGTTCAGCTGGATTCCTTACCAGCTTATTACGCCTGAGAATTACGCGGCGTTTTCTGCTAGTAAGTAAGAATGGTCTGTGCAGAGAACATGAACTGTTAATTTTACGCATCGGAGCGGGGTAACCCAAACTACGCCCGCTCTGGAACCAGGCCGTCGGATGGGTACCTACTGTCCGCTTTGAGCGAGAAGCGGGCGCTTAACTGATTGCGACTGAGTTTCTTCACTCTGCTGAACATAACATTCCGGACACGCACTGAACTCATAGCTTGCCCCAGTGCATGTTTTGGATAACAACCCTGTATCCATCCCTGTCCTCAAAAGTAATGCCATTACGGTCCCAGTAGGGATTGAATGATTTAACTCTGGCGAAGCCAGCATTATCCATATTTTCACAGGTGGTGCGCCAGCTATCTTTCTCAGGAATGTACAGAACCAGGAGATCTTCATTTGTGGGTGAAGGTAGCACCGGATGATCATGGCACTGGGTAAACTCAAGGTGCCAGGACAAGCCATCCATCCCTAACATGCATCCGCTGAATCCATCGTGGTCTGTAAAAGCACCGATTTTTTCTAACCCAAGCCCGTTACAGTACATTTCACAGCTTTTGCTGAGCGCGCTGACAGGTCTGGCTATTCTCATATGCTGCAATGCCATAATCATCACCCTTTTTTATCATTATTTACTATAACATCTCTTTCTGAGACCTTTGGTTCAATGCTAAAGAGAGAAATGATAGTTTGGAGCGCTCAACGAGAGTGTTTAATCCTGAATGGACGATCAGGAGAAGAAGGCAATATTGATAATAAACAATCACATCCCTGATTATATTGGTGTCATCAGATAATGTTGAGGTAGAGATGAAACTCCCAGGCTTACCAGAGAATGAAGAAGACCGTCTGAAGTCGATTTATATGATAGACCTGCTTGATACCAGGGATGATGAGCGCTTTGAAAGGCTGACGCGCATCAGCCAGAAATTATTTCAGGTGCCGATAGCCGTGATTAACCTGATCGACCGTGAGCGGCAGTGGGCGCTTGCCTGTCAGGGGCTGAGCGGACGCGAACTGAAGCGCGATATATCTTTTTGCGCACATGCAATTTTGCAGGATGAGCCGCTGATTCTGAATGATGCGCGTCAGGATGAACGTTTCAGCGATAATCCGCTGGTAACGCAGGAACCCTTTATCCGGTTTTATGCGGGCTATCCGGTCCGTCTGCCGGATGGGGCAGTGGCCGGGACATTATGCCTAGCTGGCAATGAGCCTCGCAATTTCAGTGATGACGATATCGCGGTGATGAAGGATATTGCGTCCATCGTTGAAGACGAATTTGAAGTCATCAATATGGCGATGACTGACAGCCTCACGGAGCTTCGTAACCGGCGCGGTTTTTATAACATCGGTGAAAAGCGGTTCCGGGAGCTTCAGCAGAACAGGACGCCTTTCAGCATCCTCTATTTTGACCTTGATAAGTTCAAACCTATCAACGACATCTGGGGGCATGCTGAAGGTGACGAGGTGCTGAAAGTGTTTGCTGACCGGCTGCGTCAGTTGCAGGGTCCGGAAGACGTGGCCGGCCGGATTGGCGGTGACGAGTTTGCTATTCTGATTGCCGATGGCAATCAAGCAGGGGTTTTTCAGGATAAACTGCGCGACAGCATGAATGCCTATAACGAACATTCAGGTAAGCCTTACAACATCAACTACTCATACGGAATTTTAAGCAGTAGCGCCGGGACATATGGCTCGCTTATGGAAATGATCAAAGAGAGCGACACCGTGATGTATTCGGAAAAGCGCAGGAAGAATTCGGTCAGTTAAAGGTGCCATCCCAGGCGGGTATGCTGCTGAGCAGGGAAAACCGAACGCATCCTGAGATACCAAAGAGACATATGTGTAATCTGATGTCCGCTTAGAGCGAAAAGCGGACGTCGCGGAAACATCAGAAAACTGAGCGACTATGTTATGGGTGTTGTGCTTTTTACTCCCATCCCATTTCCTGGTAGGTCTTGCTATCCTGTTCAGAAAAATTAGTTTGATATTCTCCCCAGTTACGAAACGCGTAATATTTGTTCATTGCTTCGAGATGGGAATCTGCGTCACATGTCCACACTAATCTGTAGTCCGGATCCAGCATTTACGAGCAGACTCTCCCTGTGGACCGGCAAGACAAAACAAATCTAAATCCTCTTCGTTTGTCCATAGCTCATGCTTCATAATTTTGCTTTCTGACCTGTACCCTGTTGATTAACATACCGCTATGTTAGTTATGTCCGCGTCTGGCCCAAGGCTGCTGTTGCAGCCCTTATAAGTTAAACCTCAATCGACCCTGATATCTTCAGGGCATCATCGACCTCAATACCCAGGTAACGTACAATGCTTTCAAGTTTTTGTGATCCAAAAGTAACTGAATCACGCGAAGATTGTTCGTTTTTTTATAGATCAGAAGTAGCAAATGAAACAAAACTTCGCCAACTAATCAAGTCTGGATAATTGATTTGTTCATGAGGACAACAAATAGTGTCATTCAATAATAAAAAAGTATTTACTACTCTCTTATCCCTCTGCACATTTCAGACTTATGCAGCACAATGCACTGCGGAAATCCTGGCTAAAAACAAGCTGAACAACTTCATCCTTGTGAGCCAGCAGATAAGAACTGGAATTCCCAAATCTGTATCAATCACTACTGATAGTCCTGATGGGTATCTCCGCACATCGGTTCAAAGCAACTTCAGTCAATGTGGTGAGCTAACTAGCGGCCGTATGGAAGAGGTTAAAACCTCCTTAGGCCAAAAAACAGTTTTCACGGCAACCTCTGAAGTCCAGTTGAATAAAACGGAATTTGGCTGGCGCATCCAGCTGGACTCAAACGGGGTCATGGCCGATAAAAACAGTCAGAAAACCACGCAGGTATATCGGCAGACTCTTGAGAGAATCTATCAGCTTAACGATAAAGGAATTATCAGCCGTGCGGTTAGTCGTTCGGTTATCGCGGCCACAAAACCGGAAGATAAAGACAAAATCGCAGTCAGCACAATCGACTACGCCTTCAATTCATCAGGACTACTGGCAAGCGCGGCGAGCAAAGGAAGTATGGCGATAGATAATAATACAGTTGTATATAGTTATGATGTCAATCATCGGCTGCTCAAGACTCAATCACCCTCAACCATAGAAGAGTATGGCTATGATAACGAGGGCCGTGAGTTGACACTGAATAAGACCCAGACGTATTTCACCATCGAAAAAAACCTGGCCACCTGCGAGGAGTGGAACTCACATGGAGAATGTACTCGTGCCAATATGGATATCACGATCACCCCAACCGATCGTACAGGTAAACAGTATGTGCACAAACATAACGCCGTAATGACGGCGAAATATGAATACTGGAACTGACCATTTCACCTGCTACATAAGTAGCCAAAATAGTATTGGGGCCAAATCTGGATCCTTTATTTCATCCAGATTCTGAACTGAACCACCCCAGCATAGCCTGGTCGAATGGCCTGATCCCCGTTGATTAATACATCATGATGTCCGCTATATCCGCCCCCGGCACAAAGCGGACCGAAATCAGGTTAATGTCCTTTACGGGAACTGACTTCCTCATTAACTTCGTGCAGGAAGAAAAAGCCATTGTTACAGGCGGCTCTACGGTCAGCATAACTAACTCTATAAAATGCCTTAGCTGCGTGCCATCCATTCGCCATCGCAGCGACAAGACAGAATGAGCGCGCGAGTTCAGGCTGCCGCCAGGCCTGTTTTACCTAACCGGCTCACGCTTAACACCACTGATGCCGCAGAAGCGACGACAGCAATCCACAGAGCATAATGCACAGCCTGTAATTCATTTATTGCCAGCAGTGCTCCCATGACAGCCGCACCGAGGCACTGACCGAACGTCCGGACGATAGACAATACGCCTGATGCGTAGCTGGCATAGTCGCGGGATACGTTAGAGAGCATCTCCCGGTTGTTAGGGCTCTGGAAACAACCAAATCCGATGCCGCACCACAGGCTACGTAAACAGATATCCCATACCGTAGGGCTGGCGGGTAGCGTGGCCAGCAAAATCAAACCTACAACAAAAAGAGCTAACCCAACGGTAGAAATCAGAGGCGCTGAAAATATGTCGGCCCAGCGGCCCGCATGAGGAGCTATCAACACAATGCCGATCGGCCATGGCGTAAAGAGTAACGCCGAAACTACAGGGCTGTAGCCATACATGCTCTGAAACAGAAATGGCAGCGCAATAAAGGTAATTCCCTGGCTCACAAAACAAGCCAGCGAAGTTAAAGCGGCCAGGGTAAAGCGTCCATTTTTGAATATCACGGGTGGTAATAAAGGATGCTTTACCCGGCGGATCTGCCAGATAAATGTTACGGCGCTGAACATCGCGAGCAGACTCCAGCTGATAGCCTCGACGCTGATGTGATGGTCTGAGGAGAAGCTGTTTGCCGCCATCACCATTGAGCCTAAAAGTAATGCAGAAAGCACAGCTCCTGGCGTATCGAACGGCGTTCTGTCGGACGCCGGTTTTCGTGGCAGCGATCTGAATACCAGCAACAGGGAAACGGTGCCAGGGAGCACGTTTATGGCGAACAACCACTTCCAGCTCATTATGTCGAGTACTGTGCCGCCAAGTACAGGCGCTATGGCCGAGCCTGAAGCAATGAGCAGGGCATGTAGCCCAAGAATACGGCCAAGCAATCGCCCTGGGAAAACAGAACGCAGTATCGCCGGAGCAATGCTCAGGGTGGCTGCGCCGCCGACCCCCTGCATGATGCGCATTCCGATGAGCATCTCCGGGGTACTGGCCAGCGCACAACCCAGTGAACTGAGCGTAAAGACGGTGAGGCCTGAAAGAAACACGGGTCGGTAACCGACGCGTACTGCCAGCGCAGCGAAGATGGCCAATGTCATGGCGGCGGAGAGCAGGTAACCGTTGGCGAACCAGACCGAGACATTCGCCGGAACCTGCATCGCTTTTGCCATGGGTGGCAGGGCGATGTTGATCATCGTGCCGTCAAACACGCCCATCAGCGTCGTGGTCATCACGGCGGCCATGACGCGTGCACGCTCTTGTCCTGGCAGACCTTCATCGCCCGGCTGATTTGAAAATAACGTTGTCATCTTTATGCCTGTGAAAGGAGGAATAAGAAAAATATAATCAGCAGCGGGGCAAGGCGGAAGGCGCAGCATTTGCACTCTATAATTGCGTTTGACGCCATATCTGAATTCTTAACAGGAACCTAAATGTCCGACCCTGATTTTAACTTGCTCGTCGCGCTCGACTTTTTGCTGGCAGAAGCCAGCGTTGCGGGGGCGGCTCGACGCTTAAATCTGAGTACCTCAGCGATGAGCCGCACACTCAGCAGGCTACGTGAGGTGACAGGGGATCCCATTCTGGTGCGAGCAGGACGTAACATGGTGCTTACCCCCTGGGCTGAAGCAACCCGGGATCGTGCCAGAAACGCGGTCAATGAGGCGAGGGCGGTACTTCAGCCCTCTTCCGGGACGCTCAGGGTGGAAAACCTCGAACGGCTGTTCACCATCAGGGCTAATGATGGTTTTGTCGTGGCATTTGGCCCACTGCTCATTGCCGCCGTGGCCGAAGCGGCCCCAGGTATCTGCATACGCTTTGCACCCAAACCTGAAAAAACGTCTCGTTATCTTCGAGAGGGTTTGGTTGACCTGGAGATTGGCGTCCAGAGCAATATGGGGCCAGAAATTCGGGTGCAGAGACTCTTTCAGGATCGCTTTACTGGCGCGGTGCGCAAGGAGCATCCGCTGGCGTCACTGCCGGAAATAAGCGTTGAAGATTATATTGCCTGGGGACATGTGGTGGCGTCACCCGACGGGGCGCTACATGGTTTTGTCGATGATGCCCTGGCGGCGTCAGGCGCCACGCGCAAAGTGGTGAGTGTGGTCCCAGGCTTTCCGACTGCGTTATCCGTTGCACTGGCCTCCGACCTTATCGCCATGGTTCCCGCGCTGTACTTGCGCAACCAACGAATGACTGAAAATTTGCATGTCTTTGAGTTGCCCTTCAAAACCCGGAACATTGTGGTGTCGCAGATGTGGCACCCCAGAATGGAAAAGGATCCCGCGCACCGCTGGCTTCGAGAGAAAATTTTAGAGGTGTGTCGGATAGGGTAGCCTGTTCCGTCCCCTGGCAACGAAGTAAATTGCACTGTTATCACGAGAGTTTTAAGGCGCACGGGACTGTCTCCGGCACGCGTGAGACTATGCGGCTGGAGTTTGCCAGAAGTAGAATCGAAAATATGAATCATCCCCTTTTTGCCACCGCAAGGGAAAGTGGCTCCCCCTCGCGACAAGGGACAGTCAATAATGACACTTTTCCAAAAGCTTCTCAGCCAGTCCTGAAAAAGGTTTATGTGCTTCCGTCAGGCCATCAGTATGATTATCAGGTAAGAAAAGTTTTCTGTGCAGAGAAACTTATCACCGTCTCAAACCATCCTGGCATCCATTAATGTCCGCTTCGGGCACGCCGCGGACTAACCCTGGCGCAGAGTCCACTTTGCGCGAACAGCAGACATTTAATGGCTAAATGAGTTAATGCATAAAACTCTCACTCATCACCTTTCAGCGCTTCTGACAGCCGGTCACTCAGGTTAGACATAGCTCTCCTTCCTGCCTCAGGCGCTTTCGCGTGAGCCTTATTCTGTCTCTGACTCATGACCTACAGTGAAGGCTTCTCAATGCTTTTCGGTTCAAAAAACCTTCTTTATCAACCGGTCAGGTCAATTCCTTTTTATACCCATAAATTCATTTCGCAAAAACAGTTGACCAGGTAGAACGATCGTTCTACCTTTAAGCGCATGAACAAGAAGCCAACAGATACACGAGAAAAGATCCTGAAAACTGCTGAGCAGCTTATTTATCAGAACGGGATACATGCCATGGGCATGGACCTGCTGGTGAAGAGCTCAGGCGTGGCAAGGAAAAGTATTTATCACCATTTTGCGAATAAGGAGAACGTAGCCGCAGCCGCACTGACTGAGCGTGACGAACGGTGGATGCACTGGTTCAGAAGCGAATCCGATAAAGGCGAAACGCCTCAGGAGCGCATTCTGAACATGTTCACTGTACTCAGAAGCTGGTTTGAGTCAGAAGGCTTTCGTGGCTGTGCGTTTATCAATACAGCCGGAGAAGTAGGGGACCCTGACGATCCCGTTCGCCAGATAGCGAAAATTCATAAGCAGAAATTGCTGGATTACGTCCTTGAACTTAGCGAACAGCTGAACATTGAGCACCCGGCGGTTTTGGCCAGACAGCTGCTGATTCTGATCGAGGGCGCGATCACCACGGCATACGTGATGGGCGACTGGAGCGCCTCCGACAACGCACGCGAAGTGGCGGAGATTTTGCTGCAACAGGCCTCCTGAGGCCTGAGTATCAACAAACTGCTTTTACTCATAAACCAGAATTTACAGGAGTTTTATTATGACCGATTCGCAAGTACGTCCGCCACTGCCTCCTTTCACGCTGGAAACGGCAATTGAGAAAGTGCGCCTGGCTGAAGATGGCTGGAACACCCGTGATGCTGCAAAAGTCGCGCTGGCTTACTCGCTGGATACTCAATGGCGTAACCGCACCGAGTTCGCAACTAACCGTGAAGAGGCACAACGCTTCCTTGACCGTAAGTGGAAAAAAGAACATGAGTACCGCCTCATTAAAGAGCTGTGGGCATTTGGCGGTAATCGCATCGCCGTCCGCTACGCTTACGAATGGCACGATGACTCCGGTAACTGGTTCCGCTCTTACGGTAACGAAAACTGGGAGTTTGGCGCTGATGGTTTGATGGAGCGTCGCTTTGCATGTATCAACGACATGCCCATCAAAGAGAGTGAGCGTAAATACTTTTGGCCGCTGGGTCGTCGTCCGGACGATCATCCCGGCCTGTCCGACCTGGGTCTGTAAATCAGTTATCCCGCGTGAGACCCGTAGCGACTCTCCTGGCCGGGGCTTATCTCAACCAGCCGAGAAAAAAAAGGGAGCTGGATGAGGCTGGGAGTCTTTACTGTTTTGCAGGTGCGCGATCTTCCTGAAACGGATATATGGCAGACAGAACGTTTTTTGAGTTGCGCGCTATTTAATAGCCCTGGAATTAACTCGGCCCTATTACCAGTATCAACCAGGTATTACTCGCTGTCGCAAAATAGCCGATTGAGCCAGCACGGATGCAGGCAGAGGGAGACATAAAACATCACTGGCAGGTTAGCGCACCGACTCAGTTAAGGGATAACATGTTGTCCAGTTGTAGTTGACCTTCGCTAAGGTTAATTCTCCAGCCGCATCTGCAAAATCACTGGCCTGACGCTCAAGAAAAAACTGACGTAGGGCTGCGGGTAAAAAAGCGGCTCTGTAGCGTAGAAGCGTACTGTGCCAGAACGGTGCCGGTAATGCGCTATTGGTATGGCGCATCAGCAACTCATTTTTCCACTGAGACGCCAAAACCTTCTCGCTGAATGACTGGCGCATGGCTATTGCAGAAGTCTCAGGGATGCCTGCAAGCAATAACTGACTGGGCAACGCCACTAACCGAAGATTCCTGATAACGATTTTTCTTCCATGAAACTCAGCCCAGATATTCGTCAGTTGAGCCACTTTTGCTGGCAACGGCTGGTTCAGGTTATACAGGGGCAAAGTCAGGGGTAAGAAGGTAAAATGAAAACCCTGTGCCGGTAGTGTATCGGCAAGCGGATCATCCTTTGTGAGCCTTTGCAATTCACTAATAAGACAGGAAACATTAAAGGACACAGGCGGCTGTATACCTGTCGCCAGAGCAAGTTTTGCCGGATCGTAGTAGCTTTCTTCTCTGACTTCACCGATTCCTGCATTTTTCGCCCACATCGCGACGGTGTTCTCATTTGCAGAACGATACCTCTCTTGCAGACTGATTGGTTTCATGACGGACCTTCTGGCATGTATGGACACAGGCTATTTCTGATTTCGGTTATGCATCGGACGCCTCATCATGCAGCGCGTCAGCCCCTCTGTACCGAACCGCGCCATACTACGCTGGCTTCATAGCGTAAACGGCTGTGTTGCTGTTCCGCTCGTGGACGCAACATTATCTGGCGCTCTTCCTGGGCAATAAGCCACTGCACCGCGTCACGCGCACACTGCTCGACCGGCTGGATGAAGGTGGTGAGATAACAGAATGACCAGCCGCTTAGCAGGATATTGTTATAGCCCATCACGCAGAGATGCTCAGGCAGACGTAACGCGAAGCTATGGCGCGCCTCGTCCATATCCGAACGTTTTAATCATTCTGGCGAAAGCTGGCAAACGTTGACGACCGCTGGCGGAAAAATGCAGAACGCCTGACGCAGCGGACACTACTTTTCACATAATGCGCCTCGCGTTACGCCCGCTTCTCTAAGTCGGTCAGCGCATACCTTCCTCGCTCCGCAACCGAGGACGATGGGTCGGATGCCAGTATTTTTGCCAGTTGTAATGCTTCATCGCCGATGCGATCCAGTTCTTTAATAAGCATTTCGCCAGCTATCCGCCGGACCATAGGCGAAGGATCGCGAGTTGCCTTTCGCAGAGTCTCAAGAAAGGGGCGGGCGGTAGATATCGCTCGCTCTTTTAAAACCGGGATGCGACGTTTGATGCCATAGGCTTTATCAACCCACTGCCATGTCAGCCCTTCAGCCCATACCACTTTCCCTTCAAACAAGCAGCGATAGGCTTTTGCCCGTAAAGAGGGCTGAACCGATGAAACAGCAATCTCAGCCAGAAAATTATCTAACGCAGCTGTGCGAGCTGTCTGTATAAAGAGCGTCGCAGCCGGTCCTGATGTCGATAACATAAGCCTTTTTTTAAGCGGCTCTGTGACGCTATGCATAGAAATAATCTTCATCAGAACATCCTTTTCTGACTCGCCCATTCTTCCCCATGTATTCCAGTAAGGAAGAGTGATAAATAAAACGTCAACGAGAGTTTCCGGGTCTGAAGATGCGGCAATAAGGGGCAGTGCATCACGTGCTGCTTCTCTTACCTGAGGCACCCAGTCATTCAGTCTTCGGACCGCTAACGCCAGTAAAAAAGCATTTGGCGCGCCCTCTGGTATTACCCTTAGTGCTCTTTCACGTCTGAAGCCATCGGCATGACAAAGATCAAGCCACCTTAGCGATCCCACCTGATGCGATTCAAATCTTGCATTCGCTTGCGTTGACGTCGAAAAAAAGCACCCGATCGCGCCTCGGATAAGACGTTCCCAGTCATCGAGATTTTTTAAAGGCAGTGTTGAGGTCGCATCGATAAAGGGGGATATATCAGGTCTTATTCTTTGATAAAGAATATCAAAACTGAGTGATTTTTTTACAGATGTAATGACCTCCTGTTGAAGTCTTTCCTGCAAGAGCATAAGCCTGTATCCCTTCATAAAATTTATATCGGCATCTGTTCATCTATAAATTGGCGCTGAACGAAAGTCAACGTTATAAGCCTGCTTACTTATTTGCTGCACTGACGGAAAGCAATGGCGAATATTTACGCTGAGTGATTAAAAATGTTCGGGCGCTAAATACGCAACATCATCACAATTGAATGAGGAACTGATGCACATAGTCACGTCGGGCTAGTTTGCTCTGGTTTGCGAGGCTGATTTTTGACAGCAGGGCAAAACAGCGCTCATGCCTGCTTCCGTGTTGAGCCTGTCTGAATCGGTGACGGGAACAGGGGCAGGCCGGTTAACCGTGCCGGCCGTCTGCTGGTATCTGACCCGCTGTTTCCTGTAATCGATACGCGCTGCAAGCTGTTGCGCATCGATCTTAATCACATTCCTTGCTGACAGCCTCTCCTGCGGGCGACCTGGCGCGATGGGACCTTATGCGCTCTGGTTCGCAGGCAAGACCGTCCCGTCGCTCTGTAAAAAAGCCGGATGGGTGCGCATTAACGCCGTAATGGCTTTAAGCTGGTCGCGCAGCAAGGCGTGCAGCTCGCGGATCGCCGGAGAAAATTGCTTACGATGCGGGCAGATGAGATTAAGCGGCACGGCTTCTCCGGGCTGTTGCGGAAGCAACACCTCCAGCCTTCCCGCCAGAACATCGGGGCTGACGTCTATCCAGGATTTATACGCGATCCCCATTCCCGCCACCGCCCAGCGTCGCACCAGATCGGCATCATCGCACAAGAGTCTGCTGCTGACCGTCAGCTGGCGACGAAGGCCGTTTTCGGGAAATGACCACTTATCGTAAACGTGCCCGTTTAGGGTATAGAGCAGGCAATGATGCTGGAGCAGATCATCGAGTTGCTGCGGCCTGCCGTGTTTGTTCAGATAGGCTGGGGAGGCGGTAAGCACGCGGCGATTATCTTCAGCCAGCGGCAATGCAACGTAGCTGCTGTTTTCCAGCATCCCATAGCGGATAGCCACATCCACCGGATCGCGAAAGACATCGCTGACGTGATCGGACAGATACAGACGAATCGAAATCTTAGGGTGTTTTTCGCAGAAAGCGGTGATCACCGGCAGGATAATATTGCGCCCGATGTCGGACGGAATAGCGATTTTCAGTTCACCCTGCATTTCATCCTCACTTCCGCGCAGGCGCTCCGTGCCCGCCTGGAGAATGCTCAGCATCTCCTGCGCATAGGGCAGCCAGGCTTCTCCCTCGGCGGTGAGACGCAGGCTTCGCGTTGAGCGTGCAAACAGCCGTTTATTGAGATCGCGTTCGAGGCGATTAATGGCGGCGCTCACCTGACCGGGAAGAATATCGGCTTCGCGCGCCGCGCTGGAAAAGCTGCCCAGCGCAGCAGAACGAACGAACAGCGTGACATCTTCAAGACGTATCATTCAGCCTCCAAAACCTGTTGGGATGCGGTCGGGCGTCTGCGCTACCGGTCAACAGATGACCTGAGAAAACGCAGTAAACCGGTCACGCGCGCCTGCCACCCTCGCCGATAAAGCCTGTCATTCGCTTCCAGACAGGCTTCAACAAGCGTTGACCAGATGATGTCTGCCATCACGGCGGCATGGCTCTGTTCGGGTAAATTCAGTTGTATCTGTTCGATGACGGCATGACGAAAATCGCGCACGATCTCCAGCGCAGCAGCGGGCAGAACGGCGACCTCACGCGTTGAGTTGATAATAAAGCAACCGTCAAACGCAGGATTGTTAAAGGGCGCAGCCAGCAACAACGCTTCGATATTCTGCCACCCATAGGGCTGTTTTTGTAACAGAAACTGTGCGGGCGCGCTACGGACATAATGCTCAAGCGCGCTGACGAAAAGCTGCTCTTTGCTACGGGCAGACGCGCGAGATGACGCTGCCATAGCTGCTTGCCCGGCACGGACTGAAGCCAGCAGACATTCGTTACGTTATCCAGACGCATGCGCATGTCGATCACGCGGGCGGAGATTATCTGTTTCCAGCGACCACCACGGTCTGTCTGTCGAGACGCGAGCTGTCATTCGCCGCATCCGGTATTATGGGACCCGCGATGTATGCGCTGGAAGATACCCGGCATCTGCTTGATCGCCTGTACACAAAAGGCGCGCTGCGGCTGTTTGACGTGGACGGAAGCTATGAGGAAGAGGTCATCCCAGGGGTGAGGGTGCGCCTGAGCGGCGGCCACACGCCGGGTTCGATTTCGGTCCTGGTGGATACGCCGGATGGCATCGCCAGTATCAGCGGCGATGTGGTGTATAACCTTCAGGGCAGTCTTATCGACCCTTTCCTCGACGGCCTGAACCTGGGCGAGCCGACCCTCACCGGCAACCGGGCAATGTCGACGCTGGAGGAAAAAATCGCCATCAAAAAAGCCCTTTCCGGGGTGCGCTTTATGCTGCCCATCCATGACGTACCTGCGCTGCTCCAGGGCGGCAGGGTGACTGGACTTCTGCATAACGCCATCTCCAGTCCTGAAGCTCGCGTCACCGACGCTTCGGCCTATACCCTGCTGTAAGACACGCGCGGAGCCTGGCAGGCTCCGTCTTTACCTTCCCTCTGAAAGATGCGACGCCGCCCTGATTTTCACTGCCGGAGTGAAAGTGTTGATGCGCTTCCCCCGTTTTTCTGCATGCTCTCAATCCGTAATCTCCTGTTATCGCATTCACAGCGCGACGGCGCGCCTTGTCACCAGGCGCGCGGCGTCATTTACCGTCGCGGCGCTTGCCAGAGGTTTCTGCTTACCGCTGGCGGAGCCGGCCGGTTTACATCCTGTAAGGAACATAAAATGAAAAAGTTACGCACCTTTACCAGCACGGTCGCACTGGCTGTTGCGCTGGCTACAGGCGGTATCAGCAGCAGCGCGCTGGCCGTGTCTGCCCGCCACAGCGTTGCGCTGAGCCAGCTGGCTCAGGATCGCAGCATCGGTCATCCGGAAGTCGTTGCCACCTTTGCCGGCGCCATGCCTACTGGCGTAACGGTGACGGAGGGCGGGCGCATTTTTGTGAACTTCCCGCGCTGGGGTGACGATGTTCCGTTTACGGCAGGAGAAGTGAAAGGGGATCGCGTGGTGCCCTGGCCTGACGCTGAGGTCAATATTGCGGATAATCATCATCCGGCGACCCACTTACTGAGCGTGCAGAGCGTGGTTGCAGACGGTAAGGGCCGCGTGTGGCTGCTGGATACGGCTGCGCCAGGATTTTCCCGGCCTGTGGCTGGCGGGGCTAAGCTTGTTGCGGTCAATCTGCAAACTAACCGTATTGAGAAAACCCTGGTTTTTCCAGCGAGCGTGATCAAACCCGCCACCTATGTCAATGATATGCGATTTGATTTCCGCGTCGGTAAGGCAGGGGTAGCCTATGTTACTGACTCATCACTGTCAGGGATCGGAGCCATTATCGTTATCGATCTTGACAGCGGAAAAGCCGTGCGCAGGCTGGAAGGCGATCGCTCGACGTCACCGGAGCCGGGCTTCTCGCCTGTTGTCGAGGGGGAGACGTTATTACAGCGTCACGCCGACGGCACCACCGCGCCTTTTAGCGTCGCCTCCGACGGCATCGCGATTTCCCCCGATGGGAAGACCCTCTATTACAGTCCTTTGTCTGGCCGACATCTCTATTCTGTTTCCACCGATCTGCTACGGGATCCGGACGTTTCCGAGGCTCAGCTTGCCGCCGCGGTGAAAGATCTGGGGGAAAAGGGCGCGTCCGACGGGCTGGAAACGGATGCGGCAGGCGTCGTCTACGCCGGAGACTATGAGCGCAATGCCATTCGCAAACGCTCTGTTGACGGGCAATGGTCTACTGTCGCGCACGGCCCGGAAATACTCTGGCCGGATACGCTGTCGGTTGGGCCGGACGGCTATCTCTACTTCACCGTTAATCAGCTTAACCGCCAGCCTGGTTTTCACGGCGGTAAAGATCTGCGTCAGAAACCTTATGCGCTGATGCGCGTAAAAATAGATTCCGCGCCAGCGCCTGCGGGCTAAGCCGCCTCCGAACCCGGCTCGCTGAAAAGCAGGTGCGGACCACCACCTCCCTGCTTTTTAGCGTGCTGTCAGCAGGCGCGCTTACTTAAAACCGAGGCTGCCTTAAGGCAGGACCGCCGCATCAGACAGGGAGGCGCTGCGCGCCTGAAACAAACCGCGTCAGGCAAGTATTCCCGATCCGCTAACAGGGAGTCGGTGAATCAGGCCGACGCGAGCTGTATAACAGCCGGTCCCATAAACAGAGAGCCCTGGTATCGGAAGCGGTGTCGAGTGCGCCGCCAGACAACTGAATAAGACAATAAAGGCCGCAAGCGCTTGCTATCTGTCGGGCAGGCGCAGCCGGTTAATCTTCGCTCAACATAATAAAGAGGTATCACTATGACTCTCAGTGAAGCTGTGGCAACACGCCATACGGTAAAAGCGTTTGATAACACGCATACGCTGTCGCAATCTCAGATCGAAACGCTGCTGCATATGCTGCAAAACACGCCTTCTTCAGTAAATTCTCAGCCCTGGCATTTTGTTATCGCCTCTACGGAAGCGGGAAAACAGGCCATTTCGGCAGCGACCTCTGACGCCTTCTCCTACAACGCGCCGAAAGTGCTTAATGCGTCGCACGTTATTGCGCTCTGTATGCGCGCAGATTTGAGCGAGGACCATTTGCAAAACATCCTTGCGCATGAGGAACAGGCAGGGCGTTTTCGCGATGCGTCGGCCAAAGCGGGTCAGGATAAAAGTCGTCGCAGCTATGTGGATCTGCATCGCTACGTGCTGCGCGATTTGTCGCAGTGGATGGAAAAGCAGGTTTATATCGCGCTTGGCGGGTTGTTGCTGAGCGCCGCGCTGATGGAAATCGATGCGACGCCTATGGAAGGTTTTGATACCGCAGCGCTGGATAAGGCGCTGGGGCTGCGTGAAAAGGGCCTGACCAGCGTGGTTCTCGTATCGCTGGGCTATCGCAGCGAAGAAGACTTCAACGCCACGCTGCCTAAATCCCGCCTGCCGCGTGAAGAGATATTCACCTTCATCTGAGCCAGCCAGAAAAGAAAAAGTCAGGCAATTGCCTGACTTTTTTTGATGTTCTCTTTAGCGATTGCGCTCCATAAACCCTGCCGCGTCGCCCTCCTCTGGATCGATAAACACCACGTCTTTCGGCGACCGGCGGGGCGTGTCCAGCGTCAGAAAAATCACTGGCTCCTCCAGTAATGTGGGCAACGCATGTACCACGTTGCGTTCAAAAAAAAGCATATCGCCCGGTCCAAATTCCGCTTCCTGACTTTTATCTTCCATCCAGAACGTGCCTCGGCCTGAAAGCACATAAAGGTACTCGTCGCACTCGCGGTGATAGTGGGGCGGCACGCCGCGATAGGCGCGGAAGACGCGGCTGCTGGCATCCGGTCGGTCGGTAAGATAGATGTCTGCAAGCAAGGTAGGGGCCGACGCAGGCAGCGCCCTGGCGACCTCGGCGGGTCTGAAGCGCGCTGATTTTTGTGAGGAGGTCTCTGCCATAACATTTACTCCTGAATAAGCTCTGGGCTAGCGCGTCCCGTCGCAGAGAGGAGCGATCTCTTTGCAACGGGAGGCCACACGGGATTAGCTGACGCGAGGAAAATCAACGACCGTATCGTTGACGCGATTAACCATATTGGTAAAAAGAATGGCGCTGACTGCGCCCAGGGTTTCAATAACCTGCTGCTCGCTGAATCCCGCCAGGCGGAATGACTCCAGGCGAGCGGCGGGCACCGTTCCGCGAGTGGAGACCAGATACTGAACGAACTGTACCAGCGCGTCGATACGCGCATCGGCGCTAAAATGCGCGTCGCGCAGCTCCCGCGTCTGCTCATCGGAATAGCCCGTTTTTTTTGCCATCAGCGTATGCGCCGCCAGGCAGTAATCGCAGCCGGACTCTTCGCTGACCGCCAGATTAATCGCCTCAAGCTCGCGGGCGCTCAGGCTGCCTTTATGCAGCGTGCTGTTTAACTGAAGCATCTGCCCAAGCACCTCAGGCGAATGGCTGCCGATGGTCAGATAGGCATTAGGGACTTTACCCATGCTCCCTTTGATCGCCTCAAACAGCTGGGCGGTTTTGCCGGTTGCTTCGCTCTCGGTGAGGGTGTGTAAACGACTCATATCGGACTCCTGATTATGTTTACGGGTACAGACGCCAGCATCGCTAATCGGATGCTGGCGCGCTGAATGCAGGAGTAAAGTACTGCGGGTAACCGGCGTGAAAAAGTTACTGCGGCAATTAAGACCTTATCTTGAAAAGATAAAATCAGGAAGGTAACGGCAGCGCGCATCGTAGCCGGAAACCCTGTTTTGCAAGCGGCGCTGATGACGCGCCAGGCTACGGCTCGACGGCGTAAATGCGCATAAACAGGGCGATAGCATGAACGACCCGATGGGTGATTTCTTCATCGGACAGGGTTTTCCTGGCGCCCAGCTTGATCTCAAGGCTGGTCATACCCAGCCACAAACCGGCCAGATCGTCCGCCGCTTCCCGCGGATCGTAAAGCTTCAGCACACCCCGGTCACAGCCGGGCCGAAGAGGCAGCTTCACCCCCTGTCATTGACAGTATGAAGGCGGATACGGTTATATCTGCTGCCGAAACCAAATCCTGAGAGTGGGCGAAATGAAAGGATCGTGCTTGTGTGGAGCAGTTGTATTTGAATTGTCAGTAAAGCCTGCGAAATTTTATCGCTGTCACTGTTCGCTGTGCAGAAAGCAAAGCGGAGTCGGACACAATCTGGCTACGCTTGTTAAAAGCAGCGATTTCGCTCTGCTAACAGGAGAAAGCCAGATCGCCTCATGGTCTAAGCCAACAGGTTATCGAACGGATTTTTGCTCTCTGTGCGGCTCTGCTGTGCCTAATCTGCTGCGCGGCAGCACCTTTGTCTGGGTGCCAGTGGGTTTACTGGATGAGCCATGTGAGATGACCTGTATCGGCGATTACTGTACCGATGACGCCATGCCCTGGGATGAAACGCGCTCAGCCATAAACCATAGCGGGTCTGTCGAATCACTGCGGTCGCTGCTGGAGGCGTTAGCGCTTACCCCGGCGGAAAGCCTGAAATAACCTGCGTTAAGATATGAAATGACCGGAATTGCAATAAGAACCGCGCAGCGCCATCACCTGAAGGCATTACGCGCGATTGAAATCGCCGCCTTTGAAACCCTGCGCAGCGCGGGAGCGGTCGAAGGTCCTGCGGTTGCCTCCAGCATCGACGACTTCAGACGGCTGTGTCGTGAAGGGGTACTGCTTGTTGCGCTGAGCGAGAACGAGACTCCCGTTGGATTTGCCGCAGGCCGCATCGTTGATAATGAATTACATATTGCAGAAGCGGACGTCCATCCAGACTGGCAGCGCAAGGGTATTGGCCGTCAGCTGATTGAGGCGCTGCTTGCCGAGGGCAGGAAACGTTGCTTGCGCGGCGCTTCGCTGACGACCGATCGCTTCGCACCTTTTAACGCGCGCTTTTATGCGTCGCTGGGGTTCAATATGATTGATGAGGCCGAACTGTCACCACGGCTGAGCGCGCTGCTGACCGCAGAGGCGAAGGGCGGCCTTGATCCTGACCGGCGGGTTGCCATGCAGCTTTGGTTTTAAACGTCTGGCGAGGCTGGCGGAGAACGCAGGGCACCCGTAGCTTTAGCGGTTAAAAAGGGGATGCGGCTACAAGGCTTTTGAGAAGCAGACCGTTTCTTCGCGATCTTTGTAGGGACCATAATTCGCAATGCGCGCATAGCCATTTTTCTCATAGAAATGTATCGCCCGCTGGTTAACGCGTCGGGTGGCAAGCCAGATTGCGCCATATCCCATTCTCTGCGCGGCTGTTTCCAGAAAAACCAGTAACGCATCGCCAATACCCGGCGCGCTGCGATCGGAAAACATCCTTTTCAGTTCGGCGATATTATCGGTCAGAGGTCGGATAGCGCCGCATCCGGTCGCCTTTCCCTGCTGATCCTTTGCCAGCGCCCACAGCGATCTCTCCTCATCCATCGAGGCGGGTGCGAAATGGCTTTTACCATTGTCACCCGTGATCGCAGCAAGTTCTGCTGACAGCTTTTCGATTAAATATTGCGAGTCTGGTGAGAGCGGGTCGGATTTTTCCACGGTAATCAAGGCGATATCCCCTGTCGTTATGCTTATCAGCATCATAGACGATAATGGCAAAAGCGGCATCGATTCACTGGCGGGCAGCGCAGCGCCTCTCTCTCGGCGTTAGCGGCTGTGTGGCGCATTCCGCGTTGTCTCAGGCGTTATCGTGTCAGGTAATCTTAGTGGGTTGCTTTAATGCTCTTATGATAAATGTAAGGGGTCAGCAGAGGAAAACGCACAAGGGGAAGCGATGAAAATCAGACGAGCTGTGCCTGCTGAGGCAGAAGAGTGCTGGAATATTCGAAACCAGGCTATACGTCACGGATGTAAAAACAGCTACGACGATGCGGTTATTGCCGCCTGGACACCGCCAGGCATGCCCGAAAGTTTCAGAAACGTGATTGCCGCAAATCCCTTTTTTGTTATTGATGGACCTGATAACAGACCGGTAGCGACAGGCTTTCTTGATCTTGCTTCTGGTAGTGTTGAGGCGGTATTCACGCTACCTCAATATACAGGTCAAGGGTTAGGGGGGCAGATTATTGAAGCCATTAAAAAGGAAGCGCGTGAGCGTGGATTTAAGCAGTTAACGTTATCTTCAACCCCGAACGCATGCACTTTTTATCAAAAGCATGGTTTTAGGCTTGTGCGGGAAAGCATGTATCCATCAGCACTTGCGCGAGCTGAACTGCGCTGTATGGAAATGTCGATAACACTTCGGGAGTAGGGATTCTCTGCCGAAACGCAAGGGTCGCTATAGGCCATTAGCGCGGCGGGTCGAACGCTGGAGTATCTCAGGCCTGCGTCCGCTTAATCTCATCAGCAGCATTACGACCTTATGCAGGTTTTTATCAAAGGGAAAAGGCATCTGCTCTTTTAATAGTGGGGAATGATAACGTAAATGGCTTGCCTGCATTTTGCAGTATCAGCAAGCGGCATACCTTTATTCCTGACTCTTTTCACTGGCACTCAGATTGAGTCGCAGACAGGCGTTCTGAGGATGCAGAAATAACAAAGCCCCCGAAGATAACTTCAGGGGCTTTATGATAATCCCTGAGGATTAAAGCGCCATATCGTGCTGACCTTCAGCCGCTGCTTTGGATTTCTGAGGCTGAGCCTGAGGAGATTCCTGAGCGTCCTTCATCTGGATTACTGGCGGTTTGACCAGCTGTAACGTTGCCGCCGTTTCATCCCAAACCTGCTGGGTCAGCGAAACGTTGCCGTTCAGTTTCTGTCCATAGCTAGGAACGATACCACGGATCTTGCTCTGCCACTCTGCCGACTTGAATTGCTCTGGGAACAACTCTTTCATCACATTGATGGAAATAGGCGCGGCGGTAGAGGCCCCCGGAGAAGCGCCCAACAGCGCAGCCACGGTTTTCTGTTTATCGGTCACGATTTCCGTACCCAGTTTGAGCACGCCGCCTTTTTCAGCATCTTTCTTGATGATCTGTACGCGCTGACCTGCCTGAATGAGTTTCCAGTCTTCTTTACGTGCTGACGGATAATACTCTTTCAGCGCCTCAAAGCGATCTTCGTCACTTAACATTACCTGGCCAATGAGGTATTTCACCAGATCAAAGTTATCCAGCCCTACGTCTGTCATCGGACCCACGTTTTTGGTCGTTGTCGTGCTCAGCAGATCGAAGAACGAGCCGTTTTTAAGGAACTTGGTTGAGAAGGTGGCAAAAGGTCCAAACAGAACAACGCGCTTGCCATCCAGGAAACGAGCATCCAGATGTGGCACCGACATCGGCGGCGCGCCTACGGAAGCCTGTCCATACACTTTCTCGGCGTGCTGACGGGTGATTTCCGGATTTTCAGTAACAAGGAAAGAACCGCCGACAGGGAAACCTGCATAATTTTCAGCTTCCGGAATACCCGTTTCCTGCAACAGTTTCAACGCTCCGCCGCCTGCGCCGATAAAGACATATTTAGCATCTACAGCATGCTCTTTACCGCTTTTCACGTCAGTAATGGTGACGTGCCAGGAGTTATCGCTGTTACGTTTGAAACCCGTTACTTCAGAGGACGTTTCCAGCTTGAAGTTGTTGTCTTTTTTCAGGCTGCCAACCAGCTGGCGGGTAATTTCGCCGTAGTTCACATCGGTTCCGACCGGCGTCCAGGTTGCTGCAACTTTCTGATGCGGATCGCGCCCGGCGATGATCAGAGGTGCCCATTGTTTGATCTGATTCTGATCGGTAGAGAACTTCATCCCCTGGAACAGGGTGGTTTGTTGCAGAGCCTGATAACGTTTGGTCAGGTAATCAACGTTTTTATCACCCCATACAAAGCTCATATGCGGCGTCGAGTTAATAAAAGAGTGTGGGTCATTTAATACACCACGCTTCACCTGGGATGACCAGAACTGGCGGGAAATCATAAAGGCTTCATTGATTTCAAGCGCTTTAGAGACGTCTATCGAACCGTCCGGACGTTCTGGCGTATAGTTCAGCTCCATATTAGCTGAGTGGCCAGTACCGGCGTTGTTCCAGCCATTGGATGATTCGAGCGCAACACCATCCAGCTTTTCAACCATGAGCTGTTTCCAGTCAGGCTGAAGCTCTTGCAGTAACGTTCCCATAGAGGCGCTCATGATACCGCCGCCAATCAGAAGTACATCAGTTTTTTTGTTAGCGTCTTCAGCATGTGCGACTGAACTCACTAACAGTGCGATAAGAGATAACGCAGGGAAGATCTTATTTTGTTGCAGCATTATATCTGTCTCTTATACCCATCTGCCGCTGCCGACGAATAGCGAGGCGTGCGCTTGTTGCGTGGT
>NZ_RMVG01000024.1 GCF_003813865.1 Candidatus Pantoea deserta | reverse complement strand
GGCGCGCTATGTTGAGAAGGGGCGTAATAAGCCTGCAATGCGTTCAAAAAATAGACAAGACTTTACTCTGGTCTCAGACATGGATTTCTGAAGGGGTCAGAACCGGGTAGGGCAGGCATGTTTCAGCGCTGACTTAGCGTGTTGAGGAAGACGATTGCTTTAAAGGCAAGGTCTGCTTTAAGCGAAAAGCGCACCAGGCCCAGGGGCTCGACTGGCTTTATCAGAGCGAAGAAGTTTCTCATCACGCAGACTGGTCGCAACAGGCTGGAGTTAAAGCATCAGGATACGCCGGTGTAACGGTGACAAACGGCTTCAGGCTGAACCACGCTAAGCAAAAATATTGCTCTCCCTGGCCGCAGGAGAGCAACAGGCTCAGGCAATCAATATTGCCCGAATATCATTAACGTTGGTTAATGTCGGACCGGTTACCAGCAAATCATCAAGGGCGTGAAAGTAGCTGTAACTGTCATGTCTGTCCAGGTAATCAACCGCATTCAGGCCGCTGATTTTGCCGCGCGTTAGCGTGTCGGGGAAGATCATCGCGCCCGCGGCATCCTCCGTGCCGTCAATACCATCACTGTCGCCGGCTACTGCCCAGATACCGTTTTCACCCTGCAATGCGCAGGCAAGGCTGAGCAAAAACTCGGTGTTGCGCCCGCCTTTTCCTGGCTGACCTTTGTTGACCGTCACGGTAGTTTCACCGCCCGACAACAGCACAGCAGGACCGGAAACCGGATGACCATACTGCTTCACCGACCTGGCGATACCGGCCATGACCACGGCCACTTCACGGCTTTCACCCTCTATCGCATCACCCAGAATCAGTGGCGTAAGTCCATGCTTGCGCGCAGCTACCGCCGCCGCCTGCAACGCCAGCGCAGGGGTAGCGATCAGCCTGACTTCACTGTTCGCTGCGTTTTTCAACGGGCTGGCCGGCTGGTTTAGCAGGTCGCGAACAGGGTCGGGGATCGCGATGGCGTAGCGCTGCAGAACCCGGAGCGCATCATGCGGCATACTGCTATCGGCCACGGTGGGGCCAGACGCTACGTCTGCCGGATTATCCCCCGGCACATCACTGATAATCAGTGACAGGATACGTGCCGGTTGCGCCAGCACCGCCAGCTTGCCGCCTTTCACCGCGGAGAGATGACGACGTACCAGATTCATCTCTTTGATGCTGGCGCCACTATGTAGCAGAGACCGGGTGATTTTCTGCTTATCTGCCAGCGTTAATCCCGGCGCGGGCAGCGCCATCAGCGCAGACCCTCCACCGGAGATCAGCGCCAGCACCAGATCATCGGGTGTTAACCCACGCAGCGTCTCTACAATCAGCATTGCGGCCGTTTCGCTCATGGCATCCGACACGGGATGCGCCGCCTCGATAATGCGGATGCGACCCGCGGGCACCGCGTGACCATAACGCGTCACGACCACGCCTGACAGATCCACATCCGGCCAGGCCGCATCTACCGCTGCCGCCATCGCTGCTGAGGCTTTACCGGCACCGATCACCACGCAACGGCCGCGTGGCTTTTCCGGCAGATTCGGAGGGATCACCGGTCCGGCGCGGGCGCTGTCGACAGCCTGCTGAAAGATATCCTGCATGATCGCTGCGGCCTGTTCATTTTTCATGGTTATGCGGTCTCGGCAATGTCGGCTTTGGCTTCGATAAATTGCACCACGGCGCGGGTGACGTCAGCGGTACTGGCGGTGCCGCCGATATCTGGCGTCAGAATGCCTTTTTTACACACGTATTCGATGCCTTCCATGATCAGCGCCGCGGCGTCGCGTTCGCCCAGATGTTCAAGCATCTGCACGGCGGTCCAGAAGGTCGCAACCGGATTAGCAATGCCTTTGCCGGTGATATCGAAGGCTGAACCATGGATCGGTTCGAACATGGAAGGGAAGCGGCGTTCCGGATCGATATTTGCGGTAGGCGCCACGCCCAGACTGCCTGCCAGCGCACCGGCCAGATCAGACAGAATATCGGCATGCAGGTTGGTGGCGACGATGGTATCCAGCGTCTGCGGATGCAGCGTCATACGGTGCGTCATGGCATCGACCAGCATCTTGTCCCACTGCACATCCGGGAACTCCAGCGCTACCTCAGCGGCAATTTCATCCCACATCACCATACCGTGACGCTGGGCATTGGATTTGGTCACTACGGTAAGCAGCTTGCGCGGACGTGACTGCGCCAGTCTAAAGGCATAGCGCATAATGCGCGTTACACCCACGCGGGTGAAGATAGCCACTTCGGTACCTACCTCTTCCGGCAAGCCCCGGTGCGCGCGACCGCCGTTGCCGGAGTATTCGCCTTCAGAGTTTTCACGCACGATGACCCAGTCAAGATCGCCCGGACCCCGGTTGCGTAATGGTGAAGTCACGCCCGGCAGGATTTTGGTGGGACGTACATTGGCGTACTGGTCAAAGCCCTGGCAAATTGGCAGACGCAGGCCCCACAGGGTGATATGGTCAGGCACATCGGGTGCACCTACCGCGCCGAAGTAAATAGCGTCGAATTTTTTCAGGGTGTTCAGCCCCTCTTCCGGCATCATCACGCCATGTTTTTTGTAGTAATCCGAACCCCAGTCAAAGGTCTCAATATCAAACCTGAGCTGCGGGTCGCGACGTGTCAGCGCATGCAGCACCTCAACACCTGCTGAAATCACTTCCGGGCCGATACCGTCGGCGGGTATGGCGGCAATTTTGTAGTTACGCATAGTTACTTCTCCAGTTAATGAGTATGAGGATGAGGAATTTCGGCTGCCTGCGGTTTATTCGCTCTGGCAGAAAGGATCAGAACAATCAGAGCTGAGAGCGCCAGCAGTCCGGCGACAAAATAGAGACCCCAGCTGTAGCTGCCGGTTTGCTGACGGATCACGCCAGTCATCATCGGGCCGACAAAACCGCCCAGATTGCCGATGGAGTTGATAGTAGCGATCCCCGCTGCTGCGGCCGGTCCGCTGAGAAACATCGTTGGCATGCTCCACAGTGGCGGTTTCGATGCGCTGATCCCTACGGTGACCAGCGTTAAGGCGATGATCACGGCGAACAGCGTGCTGACGTTACCGGCGTAAATCAGCCCGGCTGCCGCCAGCAGGCAGGCGCCAATCACATGCCAGCTGCGCTCTTTGGTGCGGTCGGAATGACGTGCCCACAGGATCATGGCGATAACGCCGATAACAGCCGGAAAGGCGTTGAGAAAACCAATTTCAAGCGATGATGCACCGAAACTGCGGATGATCTGCGGCGACCATATGCCAAGCGTATACAATCCGGCGGACGTACCGAAATAGACCAGTGCCAGTGCCAGCACGCGCTTATCCGCCAGCCCTCGCCATGCGCTGCTGTGGCTCTGTTTTGACGCACGTGCCAGCTCCTCGGCCTGCATGGTGTTCTCCAGCCAGCTGCGCTCTTCTTCAGTCAGCCATTTGGCTTTGGCCGGACGGTCGGTGAGGAAGAACAACACCACAACGCCGAGCATCAGCGCCGGGGCAGCCTCCAGTACAAACATCCACTGCCAGCCGGCGTAGCCGAGGAAACCATGCATCTCCAGCAGGGCGGCTGAGACAGGCGATCCTAATGCAGTTGAGAGCGGAGCGGCAGCCATGAAGATAGCGGTGACCTGCGCGCGTTTTGCTGCCGGGAACCAGTAGCTGAGATAGAGGATGATGCCCGGGAAGAAACCGGCCTCAGCCACGCCGAGCAGGAAGCGCAGAATGTAGAAGCTGGTTGTGCCCTGTACAAAAGCCATACAGCCAGACACTAAGCCCCATGTGATCATCACGCGAGCGATCCAGATACGGGCGCCGACTTTATGCAGGATTAAGTTGGACGGGACTTCAAAAAGAAAATAGCCGAGGAAGAAAATGCCGGCGCCCAGCCCAAATACGGTGGGCGAAAATCCAAGATCCTGATTCATGGTCAGGGCGGCAAAACCAATGTTCACCCGATCGAGAAATGCAATGAAATACAGCAGCATAATAAAAGGAATGATGCGCAGGGTAACCTTGCGCATAACCTTTTTTTCGAGGTCGTTATTCATTTCAGGATGCTCCACAGTCATGTAGGGTTGTTATCGTTTTGTAATAATCCCAGTATGAAGTTTTGCGCAGCTTTATCATCAGCACTGCTTTATACAAATAATTTGCATAATCAGGTTTGGGTGAAAAAATGGATATAAACCAGTTACGTTGCTTTGCAGTGCTGGGTGATGAACTTCACTTCGGCCGGGCTGCCCAGAAACTTGAAATGATGCCTGCGTCACTCAGCCGTTTCATAAAATTGCTTGAAGAGGATTTGGGGATAAGACTGCTGAACCGATCAACCAGAAATGTGTCACTGACGCCTGAAGGGGCAGCGTTTTTGAATGAGGCCAAAGCCGTTATTGCTGATTTCGATGCGCTGCGGCTGCGGTACCGTAAAAAAACACTATCGCAGAAAAGGACGCTACGGATCGGTGCTATTGACAGCGCAGCAAGAGGATTACTACCAGAGCTGATTAATCTTTTCGTCAGGCGGTTTCCTGATGCGGATATTCATATTACTGAAGATAAAACCCACAGCCTTATCCCCCGACTCCTTTCCGGGTGGCTGGATGTAATCTTTGTACGTCCGCCTGAACAGGTTGACGTAACGCTGACAACGCGATTTATCGCGAATGAAACCTGCGTGCTCGCCGTTCCTGCCCATCACCGGCTGGTGAGTCACAGTGAAGTCAGTATCGATGATTTTCGTAATGAGCCTGTTATCGTGCCTGAAAGGCGCACCCGGCCGCACAGTCACGATCTGACGATGAATGTCTTTAAAGCTGGCGGCTGCGTACCCGTTATTGCGCAGTATGCCGAAGAGAAACAGACCATCCTGAGTTTTGTTGCAGCCGGTCTGGGCATTGCTCTGGTGCCATCATCCTATAAGAATATGAATACAGACGGCGTGAAATACCTCGCTCTTTCTCCAGTGAAGAATGTGGAAGGGCTTCCGCTGAGTGCGATGTGGCATCAGGGAAATAATAATATGTATGTTAAGGCTCTGCTGGATATGCTTGCTGACAATATCGAAAAACTTACTTATAACCTGTAACTGATTACAGCACGCCTGTGACTCATACCGTCTGTAAAGGACATATCCCGATGATTAAGAAACGCTTCAGGAATAACGCGTTTAGCGATATTTGTTATGTCCGCTACTGGCACGAAGCGGACTGGCGCTGCTCATAGTGCAGGGAGAGTAGGGAGGTAGCCAGCCGGTCAAACGAGCCAAAGGGCGGCGAGACTTTACTCTGGTAGCTGACATGGATTATGCGATGCCTGAGGGCTTCAGAGGCGCGTAGGGGCTGCTGCTCGCTGGAGCAACAGCCATAATGATATCAGTGGGAAAGATGACTTTATGGATAGATGCCACGCTCTTTCCGGGCGATCAGAATACGCTCGCAGGCGACAGCGTAGGCAGCGGTTCGCAGCGTCACTTTTAATGTCTGCGATTTTTGCCAGACGGCCAGCAGCGCCTGCTCCATGATGTGATCCAGCCGGATATTGATCTCATCTTCGCTCCAGAAGAAACTCGAAAAATCCTGCACCCATTCAAAGTAGCTCACCGTCACGCCGCCAGCGTTGCAAATCACATCCGGCACCACCGTAATATTACGCTCACGAAGAATATCGTCAGCAACCGGTAGCGTCGGCCCGTTGGCGCCTTCGAGCACCAGCCTACAACGCAACTTTCCTGCGCGTTCGGCGGTGATCTGCCCTTCAAGCGCGGCGGGAATGAGAATATCGTAGTCGTAACCCCAGAACGCGTCGTGGTTGACTGCCGTCGCCCCCTTGAAACCTGAAATCGAGCCATTTTGTCTCTGCCATTCTGTCAGCGCGGGAATATCAATGCCGTCAGGGTGGTAAAGCGTGGCGCTGTGATCCTGCACTGCCGTAATCAGGGAGCCTGCTTCGGCAAATAACCCTGCTGCCACGCTACCGACATTGCCAAAGCCTTGTATGGCTATACGACAGTTCTCCAGCGGCAGGCCAATTCGCAAGGCCATTACCCGCCCTGTCACAAACACACCCCGGCCGGTTGCTTTAACGCGCCCCAGAGAACCGCCCAGATGAACAGGCTTGCCGGTCACAACGCCCGTGCTGGTCGCGCCCGTATTCATAGACCAGGTATCCATCATCCATGCCATAACCTGTGGATTGGTGCCCACATCCGGGGCCGGAATGTCCTGTTGAGGTCCGATAATCGTTCCGATCTCGCTGGTGTAGCGTCGGGTCAGCCTTTCCAGCTCTTTCAGAGAAAGTTCACGCGGATCAACCCGGATGCCGCCTTTCGCGCCGCCAAAAGGCAGATTGAGCGCCGCGCATTTCACTGTCATCCATGCAGACAACGCCATGACTTCTTCCAGCGTGACGTCAGGATGATAGCGCACGCCTCCTTTTCCAGGTCCTCGGGACAGATTGTGCTGCACGCGATAGCCTTCAAAGTGACGGACGCTGCCGTCATCCATTTCCAGCGGAATATCAACGATCAGCGCGCGCTTAGGATGGCGTAATGTATCAGCCCAGCGCGACACCTCGCCGAGATAAGGCAGTACACGCTCAACCTGCGACAGATAGGTTTTCCAGGGAGAATTGTTATCTGCTGAAACATAGGAAAGTGCACTCATTATTTCACCTTTAAATTAGCCACAGGACGCGTGCAGCGTTATGCAGCGCGCAGGCAGGCCTCACGGTAGACGTGATAATAAAAGAGAGAGAAAAGAAGCCACCCTCAGGCGGCCGGGATTATTTTACTTTGTACGACTCAAGGGAAAATTCATTCGCCGTGGCGAACCCGCGTAATCCACCGACAAGTACGGACAGAAGCTGGGTGCCGACCTGTTTTTCAGTCAGGCCGACCGTATTTAACAGATCAAATATCTCACGCGGATCAAACAGGATATTCCAGAGAAACACAGCCTTGTCGCCAATATCAGGCAGGTCCATCTCTTCCATTGATTCACGCAGGGCGGGGCGCAGGGCCTCGGCCTGTACCAGAAGATACTCTGCGCCTTCCCATAAGCGCTCCAGATAGCCGCGGCGGTTACGCATCGGCACCATGGCGGCGCCGCGCTCCCGAACCAGCTTTATCCAGTAACGGCTGACCTTTTCCAGCTTCAGCAGCCCGCTACAGCTCTGCTTCTGGCTGTAATCCAGCAACAGCTGTCCCACCTCCTGACGATAGGTATTCAGCACCTCTTCTACCGACGTAAACTGACGATAGGCAGTAGCCACGGAAACGCCGGCTTCGGCGGCAATTTCCGTCATGCTTATCGGATTTTCTGAACGCTCGAATAATCTGGCCGCAGCCTGAATAAGATTCTTGCGGTTTCTTTCGGTATCACTGCGCATCGGTTTTCCCGTCATGGTGGATTCAGTGTCCTTTGGCACCTGTCGTTATTTTAAACTGGCAAGTCCACGCTTCAGGCGGCGTATCCCTTCGCTGATGGCCTCACTGCTGGCCGCATAGGAAAGGCGTAAGTGGCCTTCCCCGGCTAAGCCAAACTCACTGCCAGGCCGCACGGCGATCCCCTGTTCACGTAACAGGGCCACCATATCTATAGCCGGAATGGGCAAAGAATAAGACGGGAAACAGTAAAAAGCACCCTCTGGTTTATTCAGCGTCAGCTCAGGAATGGTTTCCAGTCCCTGCATCATCAACAGACGGCGCTCCCGATAGACATCGTACATACGTTTAACGTCATCCTTGCACTCGGTAAGGGCCACCAGCGCCGCACGTTGCACCGCGCTGTTGACCGAACCATTGACGGTATTATGCACGCGAGCGGCGGCCGCGATCATCTCCGCCGGGCCAGCAAGATAACCTACGCGCCAGCCGGTCATCGCATAACTTTTGGAAAAAGTTTGACAGAACAGCGTTCGTCCGGCAAAAGCAGGACGCTGCAAAACCGATGTAAAGGGGCGGTCAGTGAACACCAGATCGCTGTAAGCCTCATCCGCAATAACCAGCGTATCGTGACGGTTGACCAGCTTGCCCAGCGCTTCAATCTCTTCACGGCTATGTACAATGCCGGTCGGATTGCCAGGGTTACAGAAAACAAAGAGTTTCGCCCCTTCAAGCGCCTTATCAAGCCGCTCAGAATCCCAGTGTAAATCGCTACGGCAGGGCATTGGCACGCAAATACCGCCAGCCATATTCACCAGGTCGGCATATAAGGAATAGGTCGGATCGGGAATGACCACGCGATCGCCAGGATTGACAATCGAAAGAATCGCCGCAGCCAGGCCTGCCGTACCACCGTGCGTAACCAGCACTTCGCCCGCTTTTACCGGATTACCGCTTTGTGCAGAAACCTCTTCCGCCAGCGCCTGACACAGGGCTTTATCACCCAGCAAGGGCGCATAATGGGTAAATCCATTCTGTAGCGCATCCACTGCTGCCTGAATAATGCGCGGCGGCGTATCAAAGTCGGGTTCGCCCATTGCCAGAGAGATCATATCGGCGGATGAAGCAGGCTGCTGTACCCGCATAGAAGACCGCTCAACGCGCAGAACAGCCTCGGATGATGTAAAAAGTCTGGGAGTCATAGTTCACCTTTTTGATGAGATCCACGCTCGGCTGCACAATCGGCAGGGGCATTTTTCCAGCGGCTTACTTCGATATCCGCTGAGACGTCGCGCAGGAAAGTCGGCGCCACGATCAGTTCTTCAATCACCGTGCGCGGCGGCAGGCCTGCGCAGAGCAAAATGGCTTCGGCGACGTCTTCTGGCTGCACCATACGATCGCGGATAGCCTGTGTGGGCGGGCTGGCTCGATTATCCATAATCGGCGTATTCACCTCGCCGGGGAGAATGCAGGTCGCGCGGATCCCGTCATTGCGAAAGGTGTTATGCAGATAGGTCATAAAATTACGGGCCGCGGCTTTAGCGGCACCATAGGCAGCGCCGCCTAACAGGTTAGGCCGCAACGCCGCCAGTGAAGAGACGGTGATGATCGTACCGTTTTTGCGAGCCAGCATGGCCGGCAGCAGCGCCTGAGTCAGCAGGAATACCGCTTTCATATTGACGTCCTGAACCTGATCCCACTCTTCTTCTTCTATCCAGCGCGCGTTCAGCGTCTTGCTGGCGCTGCCCGCATTGTTCACCAGAATATCAACGCCGCCCAGTTCCTTATTCGTCCAGGCGACGAGTGCGCTGATCTCTTCCTTTTTACTGATGTCGACTGCACACGCCCATACTTCGCCTCCCTCTTTTCGCAGCGTTTCAGCCACGCCGTCCAGCACGGACTGCCGGCGGCCGACTAAGATGACGCGCGCACCCCGTGCGACAAATCCCGCCGCTGCTGCTTTACCGATGCCGCTGCCGGCACCCGTGACCATCACCACTTTTCCTGTTAACTGATCCATGCTCTAGCCCCTTTTCAGTTCCGCTATCTTCACGCCGTAGTCGCGCAACGCACCGGCTTCGGTAATGTAGCCCTCCTGGAGATCCCACAGGATGGCCTGTTTATCGCGTTCAGCGACGGGCATTTTTCCCCCGCCGCCCGGCATCTGAATCGTGATCTCATCGCCAGGCATGACGTCGTGACGGCCCACGGGTTTAGCCAGCGACTCGCCATTGATCGCGACATAGTTCGGCGCGCCTGCCGACGCGCCCAGAACGCCTTCGGCGGCGTGCTTCTGTCGCGAATAAAACATGCTGTGGGAAAGGGGATGTCTGCTGGTGTTGCGGATCACCATTCTCTGCGCCACGCCGCCTCGATAGCGACCGGCGCCACCTGAGTCCGGCACAATCGCTTTTTGCAAGAAGAGCAGAGGGGTGGCCGCCTCAATCAGCTCAACGGGCGTAGACGACATATTGCCCGGAAAGCCGGTTACGATACCGTCTGCAGAAGGACGTGCGCCGGTTCCGCCGTTGACGCAGAGGCTCTCTACAAAGCGACGTCCGTCGTCAAACTGTCCGGCAAACACGTCACAGGTAACGGGCGCGCTACCGGAATGGCCCATCACCCTTTCAGGCATGATGTCGGAAAGCGCAGTAAAAATCGCAGCGTGCGCCATATGACCTACGCGGTTGCGCATCTCCACGGCACAGGGCGGGCGGGCGTTGGCGATAGAGCCTTCTGGTGCGGTGACGGTAATGGATCTGAAGCAGCCTTCATTATTGGGGAGGTGCGGTTCAAGCAGGCACTTCAGCGGATAAACGCTGTAGGCATAGGTGAAAGACATCGGGCAGTTGCTGCCAAACAGCGACTCGGCTGACGAGCCTGCATAATCAATGGTGATATTGCTGCCCTCAACGATGACCGCGACATGCAGATGAATATCGCCTTCGTAATCACCGATATCGACTGCCGCTTCGTAGCGCCCGTCCGGCACTGCTTCAATGGCTTTGCGCATGGCATGTTCAGTCAGGGCGTGGATTTTCTCAGCCAGCGGCGTGACGGACTCCAGTTGCAGGTCATTCATCAGACCCAGCAGGCCGTTAGCGCCAATCTGATTGGCAGCAAGCATGGCGTGCAAATCGCCTTCAACCTGATCGGGAGCGCGCACGTTGGCAAGGAACAGATCCAGCAGTTGCTGATTGACCTGACCTTCAATCATCAGCTTGCTCGGCGGGATAAGGAAACCCTCTTCGAACATATCGCGTGAGGAGCCCATGTTTAACGAGCCGCCAATATCAGACATATGCGCCGCTGCGCCGGTAAAGGCAACCAGCGTCCCGTCACGAAAGACCGGCGTCACGACCGTGACGTCATTCAAATGCCCTGTGCCCAGCCACGGATCGTTGGTGATCAGGCTGTCGCCCGGTTTTAGCGTCTCGGCTGGAAATTTAGCCAGCAGATGACGCACCGTTGCAGGCAGCGTGCCGATAAACACCGGGACGCTGGTTTTTGGCTGCGCAAGCGAGCTGCCGCTGGCGTCCATCAGCAGACACGAATAGTCGCCCACTTCGCGAATAATGCTGGAGAAAGCCATATTGACCAGCGTCGCGGCCGCCTCTTCAGAAATGCTGACCAGACGATCCCAGACGATACGCAGGCTAACAGGGTCGTCCAGGAAACGCAGGTTGTCAGGGGTTGCAACAGTCATTAGTTCAGCTCCATCAAAATATTGCCTTGTTCATCCAGCTGCGCGGAGGCGCCTGGTCCGACATAAATCGCACACTCTTTTTCCTGAAGTAACGCCGGCCCCTGAACTGCTTCGCCAGCGATCAGCAAACTGCGCGGGATCACGCGGCACGCGCTAAATCCTTGCTCACGGCCCAGGTAGACCTGAAGACTTTTTTCACAGGCGTCAGGCTCGGGGTGACGAAGCTGGTCAGTGGTGTTGAGCTTAGGCGGAGGCGTCTGCACGCGACCGCGCCAGCTCACCACCTCAACGCCCTGGCCGGGCAGGGTGCGGCCAAAGCGAGCCAGATGAGCCGCTTCAAACGCGTCGACGAGCGCCTGTACGTCACCCTCAGTAAGAAATGTCTCTGGTAATGTGACCGTCAGCTCAGACCCCTGGCCGATATAGCGTACGCCGGCTAATTTCTGTTTTATAACGCTCTCTGGCTCCGCACCGGCTGCCGCCAGCGTGGTAAAGGCTTCATCAAAACCCTCCGCGAACAACGCGCTGACACGCGCGACATCGAGGCCTGGCAGCAAACGACAGCGATCGCTGCGCACAAAATCCGCGCTGGGCGGCGCCGTCAGCAGGCCAAATGCGGAATAAACGCCAGCGCCGTTAGGAAAATAAACCCGCTGCACATTCAGCTGCCTTGCCAGCGACCAGGCGTGGCTGGGACCGGCACCGCCAAAGGCCAGCATCGTCATTTGAGACGGGCTGACATTCTTTTCAACCGAGTGCGTGCGCAGCGCTTCGGACATTTTACTGTTCGCCACTTCATGAATGCCCCAGGCCGCATCTTCAATGCTCAGCCCCAGCGGCTCTGCCACCCGCCGGATCGCCTGGCGGGCTGCCTCGACGTCAAGGCGCATGCGACCGCCGAGAAAGGCGTCGGGATCCAGCAAGCCAAGCACCAGGTTGGCATCCGTTACCGTGGGTTGCGTGCCGCCACGGCCATAACAGGCAGGTCCGGGCCAGGCGCTGGCGCTTTCCGGCCCGATTTCCAGCAGGCCAAGTGAGTCGACGCGTGCGATACTGCCGCCGCCTGCGCCAATTTCGATCATGTCCACCACCGGCAACTTTACCGGTAAGCCGCTGCCCTTCAACAACCGGTCGGCACGTCCCACCTCATAATCGGTGGTAATCGAGGGTTCCCCGTCGCGCACCACGCAGGCTTTGGCCGTGGTGCCGCCCATATCGAACGCCAGCACCTGATGCGTCTGGTTTCTCCGTGCAAACGCCGCCGTCGCGACAATACCGCCCGCAGGACCGGATTCGATGATGCGCGTTGGATAGTCTGCTGCCACCTGCGGCGCCATTAAGCCCCCGTTCGAGCCCATAACCAGCCAGTCGCAGGTGAAGCCGCCTTCACGCAACCTGGACTCCAGGCGCGCCATATAACGCCTGGCCTTGGGTTGCACAAAGGCATTCATTGCCGTCAGGACGCCGCGGTCGTACTCACGGATCTCACGCGACACCTTATGGGATACGGAAATGGAAACGCCGGGCAGCTCACGGCTCAGGATCGCTTCAATCTGGTTTTCATGGTCAGGCCAGGCGTAAGCGTGCATGCAAAGGACCGCAACGGCTTCATACTGCTTTTCGCGAAGTTCCGCGGCCAGCTGAAAAACGTCAGCTTCATTGAGCGGCGTCACGACGTCGCCGCGGGCAGTGACGCGCTCGGTAATCTCATAGGCGTGCGAACGAGGCAGCAAAGGCTGCGCCGGCGCGCCGTTAAGGTCGTAGATGTCGTAGCGGTATTCGCGCCCAAGCACCAGCACATCGCGAAAGCCGCGCGTCACGACCAGCGCGGTTTTTGCGCCGCGTCGTTCCAGCAGGGCATTAATCGCGAGCGTCGTGCCATGCGTGATGGTATGAATATCATTCGCTTTCAACCCGGCCAGCTCGACCAGCTGCGTCAGCCCGGTATAAGCCCCTTCAGACGGATCTTTGGGCGTGGTGAGCGTTTTATGACGGATGGCTTCACCCGTCATGTCATTTAACAGCACCAGATCGGTAAAGGTGCCGCCAATATCAAACCCTATCCGCCAGGGAGACGCGTTTTTCATAGAGACCTCGAAATCAGGAGAATTTGCTTAAATCCCGCTACGGCTACTCGTCACAAAGCGGTTTGCCTGCGGTTTCTTTCAGATAAAAGGCGCTAATCAGGGTAAGGAGGGCCGTCAACATCACCATATAGCTTGGAATACTGGCCATGCCCGTCAGTCCGATCAGCCACGTCATTAGTAACGGGGCGGAGCCGCCGAAAATGACCGTCGAGAGGTTAAAACCGATGCTATAGGCGCTGTAGCGGACGTTAGTGGGAAACATTTCTGCCAGCGTTGCCTGAATAACGGCAGCATGTCCTGCAAAGGCGAAGGCAAGCAGAACGGCCGACATACAGGCCAGCGGCATCATGCCCAGGGTAAGCAGCCAAAAACACGGCCATGCCAGAACGGCCATGGCAATCGCCGAAGCCATCAGCAGAGGCTTGCGCCCAAGACGATCCGACAGCCATGCCATCAACGGAATGGCGCCGATGATAGTCAGCAGTCCGCAAGCGGTGACCAGAAGGCTCTGGATCTGCTGAAAGTGCATTACCTTATTGAGGTAAGTTGGCATATAGACGAAAAGAATGTAGTAACCAGGGCCATTGACTGCCGGCAGCGTGATGGCCAGGCCGATCGCCTTTAAATGGCGTTTTGATGTCAGGACTTCTTTAAGAGGATTACGCACCACGCGTTTGCTGGATTTCACCATCTGAAAATGAGGCGTATCTTCGATGCGGGTGCGGATATAGACGCCGATTAACGCCATGGGGATAGCAAGCAGGAACGGCACGCGCCATACCCAGCTGTTTATAGCGCTGACGCCGAAAACATTAATCAGTCCGCTGATCAATAAACTGCCGAACAGCAAGGCGACAAAGGACCCCATGACCAGAGGGGACATAACAACCGCACGGCGATGATCCTCCGCATATTCCGCCACGAAGGAGCCTGCGCCTGAAACTTCTCCGCCTGCGGAAAAGCCCTGAACGATGCGAAGCAATATCAGCAGCGCGGGCGCCGCCCAGCCGATACTCGCATAGGTCGGCAGTAACCCAATGGCTGCGGTCGCAAGGGAAATCATCAGCAGCAAGATAGCCAGCAGTTTCTGACGGCCTATTCTGTCACCCAGATAACCACAAATGACGCCGCCAAACGGGCGAACGAAAAAACTGACGGTGAATCCTACGTAGGTCAGCATCAGCCCGGCGTCGGTGGTACTCATGTCGCTGGCTGAAAAAACCAGCACCAGAGAGCTGACGAGCAGGCCATAGATGCCGTAGTCGTACCATTCAACAAACGAACCCACGCCGCCTGCAAGCGACGCGCGGCGTACAACGTTGTTTTTTGTCGTTCCATCCTTCGGCAAAGCATAATCCATTGTAACCGCATGTGATTTCGTCATTGTTTTGCCCTGAAAAGTGGTTGATTAAGTCCGGTTTGCGGCAGGTCAGACCTGGAATAGCGTCCTACTGATATTTACCGGTCACTTCCGCCGTCATTTCCGCTTCCCGACGCGCGACTTCCTGTACCGCAGCAAGGACGGCTTCCGCTCGCCAGAAGGGAATGATGATGACGCCATCTTCATCACCCACCACGATATCTCCGGCGCTGCATACCACGCCGCCAATCGCGACAGGCTCGCCAATGACGCCAGGCCCGTTTTTAAAAGGCCCAGCTGGCGTTGTGCCACGACAAAAGGTCGGCAGGCCTGTGGATTCGATCACTTTGCGATCGCGGATGGCCCCGTCAATAACCTGTGCTACCGCGCCTGCATGCTGAAATCGCTGTGTAAGCTGTTCGCCGACCAGCGCACGGTCGATATGACCAAGCCCATTAATCATCATGACGTCGCCGGGCTGAATGTAATCAAGGGATTTGATGACGGCCGCGTTATCGCCCGCCGTGACCAGAACGGGAAACGCAAAACCCACAAAGGCCGTGTTGCTGCTGACAGGAATGATGCCTGCATCACACATATTTAACCTTTCCATGGCGTCGCCAATATTTGCAACGGGAAATTCAGCGAAAGCTGAAAGCCATTTTTTTTCTGGGCGTTTCCAGGATGATGAAATACGCACGTCAGCGGTTTCTAATGACATATCGGGTATCCTTCAAATGAAAATTGATTATCAACTGAGAATCTTTTATCATTTTAAAAATTACATTTGCAACACTTTTTTTACCAGAAATTCGGCTTCTAAAAATATCTTCTTCAGAAGTGGAACAGGCTGTTTTGCGATTATATTTATTTTATCTATATGATTATATTGTGTTTTTTTGTTTGTGGGTAACGTGGGGTGGTTACAGGGTTATAACGCGATGTCTAAACATATCGTTTTCATATGTTAAATTTTGATGTAAAGCACAAAATTAGTGCGTCAGAGTAAATTAAATGGATCTTCATCACAATTATGGTGCAATCAGGTGGAGGAAAAATAATTGTGATTTAAAAGCCCATCAATTACAGCGGCTTTAAAAATGGCGTTGGTTTTCAATGCACCCTATTTGTGCACTCGAAAAGGGCATTAGATTCTTGTTGGAATTAATCTGAATCTGAGGAAATGATATGCAGCAAAAAGAAGTCAAGGCAGTCACTGTTCATGAAGCACATGACGTCCGCTGTGAAAACCATGTGGTGGAATGGAGCGATGAAGAGGTGTTGTTAAAAGTCGAACGCGGCGGTATTTGCGGTTCGGACATTCATTATTACCTTCACGGACGCGCAGGAATGTCTGTTCTAAAGGCGCCTATGGTTCTTGGGCATGAGCTGATCGGAATCGTCGAATACGCGCCCGCCACGAGCGGTCTGTTAGCAGGCCAGCGCGTAGCGGTTAATCCCTCAAGACCCTGCAGAAAATGTCAGCTCTGCGAACAGGGACACCAGAACCTGTGCCGCTCAATGCGTTTTATGGGCAGCGCGCAATTCTTCCCACATGTGAATGGCGGATTTGCACAGTACGTTGCGCTCGATCCGCAGCAGTGCGTACCCTGTCAGCCCGATGCCGATCCAAAACGGCTGGTATTCGCCGAACCCCTGGCCGTGTGTATACATGCGGTACGGCAGGCGGGCGATCTGGTCGGCAAACGCGTGCTGGTGACGGGCGCGGGGCCTATCGGCTCTCTTGTCATCGCAGCGGCCCTGGCTTCAGGTGCGTCCGAGGTTATCGCAACCGATATCAGCGAACGCTGTCGGCATCTCGCGCTCGCCATGGGGGCCACAGCGGCGATCGATCCGCGCGATGAGCACCAGGCGCGTCTATGGCGGGAGGAGGGCGGCTATTTCGATGTCTGCTTCGAGGCATCAGGCGCGGCTGCGGCGATCTCGTCGGCAGTGAGCTTTGTGCGTCCTGCCGGAACGATAGTACAGCTCGGAATGGGAGCGGCCAGTGTCGATTATCCTGTAGGCAGCCTGCTGGTGAAAGAGATTCAGCTAAAAGGATCATTCCGGTTTGTGGATGAGTTCAACATTGCGGTTAACTGGCTGGAAAATCGCAAAATAGATCCGTTCCCTCTTTTGTCGGCAGAAGTCGGCATTCATGAAGCTGCGCAGGCTTTTGAGATGGCCGCCGATAAAGCGCGCTATGCAAAAATTCAGATCGTGTTCTGAATAGTGGTCACAGAACAGGGGCGGGCCGGCAGGAGCGTGGGCCGGCTTCTTCGATGAAAGAGAATAATGCAGCATTCAGTCAGGCCGCGTGGCCCTGACTGAAAAGGGGGTTTTCATTACACAGCCGCCAGCATGCCGCCATCAACAAAAATAAGATGCCCGTTGATAAAATCAGATGCCCGGGATGAGAGAAACACCGCAGCGCCAATCAGTTCTTCGGGATTTCCCCAGCGCGCGGCTGGCGTTCGCTTGCATAACCATTCGCTGAAGGCTTTATCCTGCACAAGAGGTTCTGTCAGCGGCGTTCTGAAATAGCCAGGCGCAATGCCATTAACCTGAATGTTATGCCTGGCCAGCTCTACGCACATCCCGCGCGTCAGCATTTTTACCGCGCCCTTGGATGCCGCGTAAGGCGTGATGGTATCGCGCCCCAGCTCGCTCTGCATGGAACAAATATTGATGATTTTCCCTGCTCGCCGCTCTGTCATCCGCCGGGCGACAGCCTGAGAAACCAGAAATACGCCGGTCTGATTGACAGCCATAATGTCATTCCAGTCATCAAGGGGAAATTCGGTAAAGGGATGACGCCGCTGAATGCCGGCATTATTGATCAGGATATCTATCGGCCCCAGGGTGTTCTCTATATGGTTGATGCCGGCTTGCACTTCAGCGGCATTCGCCACGTCAAACAAAGCAACATGAACGGTGAATCCCTCTTCATGAAGCGTGCTGGCGGCTTTTTCGGCTCGCTCAGCATGAGTTCCGTTAATGATGATTTCTGCACCATGCTGAGCCAGACCTCGTGCCAGGATAAAGCCTATTCCCTGTGAAGCGCCGGTAATTAATACTCTCTTTTGGGTAATATCAAAAAGTTCACTCATTTTAAAATCCTGTAGGTAGTCGTCGCGGCTTGCTAATGCTTGTCATGTTGATCAACAGGGTTCTTCATAGCGGCCCTTTAAGTTGGCCCGGCAGTGTTTTCCCGGTAAAAAAAGCGTCTACATTCGCGATAACGCTTTCGCTCATTTTCTGACGCGTCTCATGCGTTGCGCTCCCCACATGTGGCTGTAACACGACATTATCCAGCGCCAGCCATGCGTCTGAGACGTAAGGTTCATTAGCAAATACGTCCAGTGCTGCTCCGGCGATTTTATTGCTCCGCAAAGCATCAATTAATACCGGCTCATCTACCATTGAGCCTCGGGCAATATTTATCAGCCAGGCATGTGCTGGCATGGCGGCAATGACGTCTGAATTGATAAGGTTTTTTGTATGCGCGCCGCCTGAGGCTGCAATCACCAGAAAATCACTGTCCTGCGCCAGGCTCAGCAAATTTGCCTGCCAGGTATAAGGTAGTGCCTCTTTCTCGGTTCGGCTGTTATAGCTAATTTGCATGTCGAACGCGAGCGCACGTCTGGCAATGGCCTGTCCAATGTTTCCCATACCCACGATGCCGAGGCGCTTGCCGCTAACCTGGCTTCCCAGCGGCGGCGCTTCACTTTCCCAGGCTCTGCTGCGAACGAACCGATCACCCTGACAGAGCTTTCGCGCCCCACTCAGCATCAGACCCATTGCCATATCAGCGACGTCGCTGGTTAAAATGTCAGAAGTAATAGTAACGGCAATATCATGTTGCCGTGTATAAGTCAGGTCAATTGCATCTGTCCCTACGCCGAATACCGCTATCAGCCCTAAGGAAGGAAGCTTTTCCAGTATTTCTGTTTTAACACCCGTGTCTCCACGCGTGATGATAGCCCTGAACTGATGTCCCGTTGCATTTAGAAAGCCCACAGCATCGGACTCTTCATATAACTTACAGACATTATAAGCATTTATAAGATTTTCATATAAAGCGTCCATCACAGGCGCAATTAACAGTACAGATGTTTTTTCAGCGTAAGGCATTTCAATCCCTTTCTGTAAGTTGGCATCATGGGTATAAGGTCAGATGTATGCGTTTTACTAAACAAAAATGAAATAAAATTCTCAAGTGAGAATGTTTTATCATTTATGGTGCGAGGTTTGCAACTCATTTATTCTGTTTCAGAAGGAATGTGATTTTAGGAAAAATACTTTTCTATCAATGGGTTGAGTGGATTGCCAGGAGCTTAATATGCGGTTTATAAAAGGACGTAAACCTGGTTTCTCTTTAAACAGGGGTGTAAAGTGTGAAGTGATTCATATAAAAGAGAGTCAAATTTTTCCCGCATCAGAGAGTCAGCGTACGGTCGCTTTTGCTATAAAAACCTGATGTCGAATGATGTCTTGCCAGGCGACGCTGGTTAAGGGGGAAAAGTGCGTCGCTATCAGCGAAAAGTGCAGAGATGTCGTTAATATTTATATTTTTTCTTGAGCGTCATAAGAGGGAATGACTTTATGAATCTGGCTGGATCCTGGATAGCGGGGTGGGTTTCGTTTTACCAGGCAATCTTGACTGACGGTTGTGCCATGCCAATAGGGAATGAACCTGGCAAGGCACTGAGTAAAGGGCGTAATCTGCATGCGTTTTATAGAGCGTTTTAAACATCAATGTCCACGGTGAGTAAAAACGGACACGAGTTCAGAAATCTTATTCATACTCACTAGTCTCTTTAATCATAGTGAGTGGCTCGCTCAGTTGGGTCATTGTGACTGAGCCAGCAGCGAGGCAAATAAAATGCGGTAGGGTTTGAGGCGCGCGGCCATACAGGAAAAGAGCAGCCGGCAAGGGTGCCTAATCAGATGATGAATATTACGTGCGTGGCGGGGAAAATTGGCGTTCCGGGCCTCTGTGTCACCGACGATCCGGGCGGCCATGAAAAATCGGCGAAGCAGGGATCGCTGAGCCTTAAGTTTGGTCCTGGATGGTCGAAGGCGTAGTCCTTTCATACCGGACAGACGCCGGTGCTGCGTTATGACCGTCAGTGGATGATCGCGCTTGTCCATTGCAAAGATCGTTAACGCGCAAGTGATCCCGCTGGAAGAGGCCGCTCAGGGATACGCGCAATTCGATGCTGGCATTGCAGCGAAATATATTCCGGATCCTCACGACATGCTCAGGTAAGTAAAACAAATATTCATCGATGCAAGTCGGCGAACATTTCACCGTTTTTATCAGGCGCGCAAAGCCAGACAGGGTCAGGCTAAAGCTGCTTTATAAGTTCTGTACTCTGTCGCATAAGATGCTGACAAGCTGTAATCTGTGGTGTTGCACAGAGTATTTCACAGTGCTTACCCTCCTTATATGAACTTTGTGGCATGATTTTTTTGCACGCGTTCAATCCTCCAGTTAATCCATTTTTCTCACCCCTTAAAAATAACACTCCCTGCTTGATGCTGTGCGAAGAATAAACGTTTTACGATGCATGAACTGTTTTGTGTCAGGAATGACACATAGGTGAAATTATGTTTCAAAGTGATTTTAAATTTATTCTTATATCATTTTTAACATGCTTAAAAGATAAATATGTTTAATATCAATTGCTTATACGATCACCATTTGAATGATAATGATTTTCATAATCAATTGAGAAAATATTTGGTTCTGCTATTGTACTGCCCGAAAGACGCCAGGTCGTTGTTGACATAACGTTCTTTAATGCTCTTCTTTACTTTATTCAATAAAAGCGGAAGAAAGAATTAAAACGTGTGAAGCTAAAGCGAGACATAACCCTACAAAATTGTTTGTACGGATGGTTAATCATATTCCTCGCAATGAAGCTGTATAAATTTTAAGTGCCTTTTTAACTATACAAGGTGAGTTGAGTTTCACATGAAAAAAAAAGTATTTCACGGTGTAGCCTTACGGGCTCTTGCAGTCATCTGCTCAACAATCATCACCCATCAGGCCATTGCTGACTTACCTCAGCCAGCCAATGATCCTCATGCTCAGATGCATGACGGCGGCAAGGGGGGGAAACATCAATGGGCGCCACCGCCGAAACCTTTTGAAGTTTTACCTGATAATAAAGTGGTCTTCACTATTCGGGCACCGCAGGCGACCCGAGTTGAAGTTCAGGGCGGATGGCCAGGCGGCATCCAGGGTGACAGCCGTGTTGAGCTTACCAAAGGTGAAGACGGCACCTGGAGCACGACAGTAGGTCCGCTGGCCTCTGACATCTGGCATTATCAGTTTATTGTCGATGGTGTAAAAGCTATGCCGGAATTTGGCCGTAAGTCACCGCAGACCGGTCTGGCGACGGATGAATTTGCTGTTCCCGGCGCAAATGCCAATGATTTTACCGCGCAGTCCGCAGCCAGAGGCAGCGTAACCTATACCTCTGTACCCTTCATGGATAGCCAGAAGCGATTTACCGTCTATACACCGCCGGGCTACTTTCAGTCGGACGCGCGTTACCCGGTGCTTTACCTGACGATGGGCGGGGCGCATGACGGCTCACGCGCTAATGAGGACGCGTTCATCTTTAACCTGCTTGACAATATGATCGCAGATAAGCGCATCAAACCGATGATCGTGGTTATTCTCGATCCTGATGCGCCGGGCGGCAGCTCGCTGGGTAATTCCAGCTTCCACGGCGGCGGCAATCAGACCTCTGAAAAATATGTCGAGGCGGCCCAGGCTATCGTTGATAACGTCGTTCCTTTCGTGGATAAGTCTTTCCGCACGCAGGCCGATCGCGAGCATCGTGCCATTGGCGGCTTCTCATCGCCAGGCGCGCAGGGCTTTATGGCGGGCGCGCGAAACCCAGATCTCTTCGCTTCAATCGGCACCTTCAGTGGGGGCTTCCCGACATGGCCTGGGGTCGGCATGCAGATTGAAAGCAAACTACACTATCCGCGTTATACCGGGCCCGATCTTAATCGGGTGCCTGATATGAAGAAACTGGGTGCCTATATTCCGCAGCTCAATGCTAATGCGAATATGAAACTGGTATTTATGAGCGTAGGCAGTGACGAACCGCTGATTCAGACCTTTAACCTGATGAAAAGCTTCCTTGATGAGCGCGGAGTAAAATATCACGCTATTGTTGAACAAGGTGAGATTCACGATGCTCGCAATATCCGTGTCTCTTTACGCAATTTCTTACCACTCCTGTTTAAATAATCGCTATCATCGAACCGGTAATGATAGTGATAAAGGCTGAGTGCAAAAAATAAGCCTGACTAACTAACGTTTTTATAAAATAAATATCAGGCCTGCCCATTCAGGCCTGATAATAATGCTCCATCATTTTTATACCGTTCGCAATGATATGCATTGTTTGGTTATATATCCGTAATCTGAATGCTTTTAATTAGAAGACGAGAACAACTAAATGCCTATTAAATCCGCACAGGGATCGCCGCGTCTTTCAACATTATCTCTTGCCGTTATGCTTTGCTTAATGACAACTGAGGCGGCACACGCTGACGCTCAGTCATCGGATACCTCTTCCGCTACAATGAGTAATCAGAAGCAGGATACGATGACGGTTACGGCATCGGGTTTCGATGAAGATGTGACTAAAGCAGCGGCATCAGTTACCGTGATTAGTAATAAAACTATCCACGCTCGCGCTTATTATAATGTCCTGGATGTCTTAAAAGATGTGCCCGGCGTTTATGTGACAGGCGGCGTAGGATCAGAAGAAATTACCATGCGCGGTATGGCCAGTGACTATACGCTACTGCTGGTAGATGGCAAAAAAGTGGATGTACGTGAAAGCCAGGCGGAAACCACTACAACAGGTTATCAGTTCCTGCCCGGCATTGAAGCGATAGATCATATTGAAGTCATTCGTGGTCCGGCATCGTCTTTATATGGCTCCGACGCTATCGGCGGCGTTATTAATATCATCACTAAACGGGCAAACCGGCGCGCCTGGCATGGGTCGGTTACCGCGGGTACGACGATTCAGGAACACAGCCGCTCCGGTAATATCAGTCAAACCAGCGCGCATGTTGCCGGTCCGCTGATTGAAGACACGTTGAGTATGAAAGCCGACGGGACTTTCCAGCAGCGCAATGAAGATGACTATGATGGCGGAGCGGCGAAAAATAAACTTGAAAACGGCTCGTTGGGTTTTACCTGGACGCCTGATATCAACAATATTTTTGATTTCGACGTTTCCAGAGCCATACAGGAACAATTAGCGACGCCGAAAACCTCTGGCGGTACGACTAATCATACCTACACCCGTAATAACTACACGCTGAGCCATAAAGGTTATTATGGTGCGCTGGAAACGAACTCCTATGCCCAGATCGAAGACTCGACCAACTCCAGCAGCAATATCACCGGCAGGAATACCACGCTCAACACCCTGGAGAAGCTCTATATTGGTGACAGCCATACCTTCTCTTTCGGGGGCATGTTCCTCAATGAAGAAATTAAAGACGCCAATAATGTGATCAAAACGGAAAGCGGCTCGCCTGATTCCAGTCTGAGCCGTAACAGCTGGGCGTTAACTGCCGAGGATCGCTGGAATGTCGTGGATCCCTTTGATCTGGTGCCGTCAATTCGCCTTGATGAAAATGAAAAATTTGGCTCTCACGTCACGCCCAAGTTATATGGCGTATGGAGTATCAGCCCACAGTGGACAGCGAAAGGCGGGATTTCCGGCGGCTATAAAAACCCGACATTAAGGCAGTCTGCCTCTAACTGGGCTGATTCAGCGGGTTCGGGACACAGGGACGGCGTCAGTATTGGTAACCCGGATCTTAAACCCGAGACCAGTACCAACTACGAGCTATCGCTTAACTGGGACGGCGGGGAGATGAAAGCCGGCGTGACGGGCTTTTACAGTAAATTCCACAACAAAATCGAGCTGGAAACGCTCTGTACAGGCGATGCAGGAAGCTATGCATGCAGCTATAACGGCGAAAAATATGACTTTGTCTCCTCTTATTACAACGTCAGTAAAGCGATGATGCGCGGCATCGAATCGACTTTTTCCTGGGATATCTTAAGCAACCTGCATCTGAACACGTCCTACACCTATACCGAAACCAAACAGCTTTCGGGAGAGTATTCCGGTCAGCCGCTTAATCAGCAGCCTAAACACCTGATTAGCGCGCGGCTGGATTATGATTATTCTCCAAACATTAGCCCGTGGCTGCGCGTTTATTATCGCGGCAAAACCTCTGAGCATTATGCCGGCAATTCCCGTTCATCAATGACGGAAGGTTATCCTTCCTACTCGCTGGTTGATTTAGGCGTAAATTTCAGGCTAACGCCGGAAGTAAAACTTAATACCAGTGTCTCTAACCTGTTTGATAAATATATCGACAGTGATACCTATGGCGGCAATGTGGATGGCCGACGTTATAACGTCAGCCTGACATACAACTTCTGATCCCCCGGACGCATGGCACAGCGTCAGGCGTCCAGTAAGAGGCAAAATAATGAAAAAATCGATTTATAACCGTTTTCCGTTAAAAACCGTGCTGGCATTACTGTTGAGCAGCGTAGCAACATCTGGCTTCGCTGACGGCAACCTTATCAGAAAGCCCGTTGCCGTTGGGGCCTATGAAATGATTTATGATCAGGGTCATCATTCAGTTTTCATTGCCACCACGCAAAGCCGAGATGAAGAGGGCGGCGTGGTTTATGAACTTGACGCGAAAACCCTTGAGGTGATTAAAGCAATTAAAACTGCGCAAAAACCTTTTGGGGCCGCCATTAATAACCGCACTCATACTGCTTATTTCGGCGGCAGCATTGATGGCTCGCTTATTGCTGTCGATATGGATAGCGGCAAAGTGAAGAATATATTGACGCTGGTTCCCCAGTCACATTCCAGGAAAAACCCGGCAGGCGAACATGCCGCGCCCGCAGGTAAAAAAGGAGGGGATGAGATGAAGAAGCGCGACGACCACAGACCGCCAGCGCCTCGTGAACTGACCGTCGATGAGCAAACCAACATGATCTATGTCAGCGGCGTCAACCGCGACGACAGTGTACTCTGGATCGTTGACGGCGATTCGCTGACGCTGAAACAGACGCTGCACGGTTTGGGCAAACTGAACACGGGTCTGGCGCTGGACAGCAGCAGGCATCGTCTCTATACCAGCAATGCGGGCGGCGAATTTATCACCTTCGACACCCAGGCCGAAAAAATCCTTTCCCGCACAAAAATTGTTGATGACGGGCAGGAGCATTTATTGATGAATATCGCCCTGGATAAGAAAGGGCACAGGGCGTTTATTGCCGATAATAAAGCTGCAACCCTTTTAGTTGTGGATACGGATAATGGCAAGGTGACGCATCGTATTAATGCGCCTGAATCACTCAGCGTCCTTTTTAACCCTCAGCGTAATGAAATCTATGCCGCGCACCGTAATGCTGGCGGCGTGAGCGTTATTGACGGTAACAGTTATAAGCTATTAAATACTATTCAGTTACCCGTTCACCCCAACAGCCTGGCGCTTGCGCCGCAGGAAAATGCACTGTTCGTCAGCGTTAAGCAGGAAGCCGGCCACGGCAGACCGGCCAGCGCGCCTGATGATATTGTGCGTATCAGCCTGAATTAACGTCAGTAGCGCCCGTTCCGTTTTTTGCCGCAGCGGGCGCTATCTTTTTAGGCAGCGCGATTCTGGCAATCAGGCCAGAGGGTAAGGCATTGATTAACTCGAATGTGCCGCCATGCAGTTTGATAATCTCATTCACGATCGACAAACCTAAACCGGCGCTGCCTTTTCTTTCACCGCGAGCAACATCCAGACGGAAAAAGGGTTCCTTGACCTTTTCCAGCATCTCTTCAGAAATGCCTGGACCATCATCCTGAATCATAATCACCACCTGGTCCGCATCCTGCGAAGCGCGCAGGCAAATCTGAGTGCCATGAGCCGCAGCATTATCAATGAGATTAGTCAGTACGCGTTGTATGGCATCGGGCTTGCAAAAAACCGTCAGCGAAACCGTGCCGCTATAGCGTATCGCGACGCCAGCATCTTCATATTCATCACACAGCGTGCTCATCAGCGCATCGAGATCGACCCACTCAGCCTGTTCTCCATCAGAGCCGGTGCGGATAAAAGAGAGCGCCGTGCCGATAAGCTTGTTCATCAGAACAATCTCTTTCACTAATTTCTCGCGGGCGGGTTGCGGCAATGCGGTGTCAGCGTAAAGTCGCATTCGGGTCAACGGCGTACGCAGATCATGGCTGATGGCGGCGAGCATCTGGGTACGGCTCTGCATAGAATGTGCGATGCGTTCCTGCATCAGATTAAAAGTCCGTGCGACTCGTCTGATTTCGAGCGGGCCTTCTTCCTTAACGGGCGTCACCGTCATGTCGCGGCTGAACAGATCCGTTTTTTCCGACAGCCTGCGGAGCGGGCTGATAATACGCGCAATAGCCCAGACAGACATCACAGCAATGCCGGTTAATAAAAATAACAACGCGCAAAAGGTAGGAAAAGTGAACCGGGTTGGCTCTCTGCCGATATTGGCTATTCGCGCTTCAAGGTAGTTGCCACCCATTTTTATAATGACCTGAATATCTTTGCGTGGGTCCTGAGCGTTACAAGCATAGACTTCAACCCGGCTTTTGCCCTCAAGTTCATAAGAGAGGGTTCGGGTCAAATCCCAGGTATTAAAGGTCTGCGTTTTGCATCGCTGAAGCCGTGAGGTCCACCTGAAGGCGATCCCATCGGCGCGCTGGGCTGCCTGAAGAATAGCGTCTCGATGCGCGGGCTGGGTCTCCTGAAGAATTTTCACCAGACTGCCGACGCGGTAAGTGGTCTGCCAAGGCCATGGAGGACCTGGCGGGCCTTTAGGTACAAACAGCAGCGTACAAAGAACAAAAAAGGTAATGATCGTTGAGCAGGAAATGATGATTAAAATATGACCGAGCGTGGTCGAAAAAAACTGGCGCATCAGAGGCTACGCACATTTGGCCGGAACATATAACCATTGCTCCTCAAGGTTTGTATGAACTCTTCATCCGGAATGTTACTCACCAGCTTTCTTCGTAACCGGCTTATCAGTAAATCGATGGAACGCATTGAAGTAGAGGTTATGTCTCCGCGCGTCAGTTCAATAAGATCTTCACGTGAAATCACTTTTTTTGCATGCTGACACAGCACCAAAAGAAGGTCGGTTTCGCTGGCAGTAAGGGTCCTGCGAACATTATCAGGACCGCGGACGTAACGCCTTAAAGGATAAAATGTGAACTCCGAAAACTCTAAAACAGGCTCGCCAGGATTTTTTTTAACGGCAGGCGCTGCATTATCAAATCGTCGCATTACGGCGCGTATGCGGGCAAGCAATACGTTCAGATCAAATGGCTTAACCACATAGTCATCTGCGCCTAACTCCAGACCCACAACATTGTCTATCGGATCATCAAGAGCAGTCACCATGATAACAGGGGTATTGTCGGTTGCCCGGAGGCGTTGAAAAAAATCCAGACCACTTTCGCCAGGTAGCATTAGGTCAAGTAAAATCAACGCAGGCGTATTTTTCTTCAGCCACAAACGGGCAAATTCTGCCGACTCGCAGATCGCTGGCGCGTATCCTTTTGAACGCAGAAATGCAGCCAGAGAACAACTTATCTCCTGGTCATCCTCAATAATTAAAATACTGTTATCAGTCATTTTAAGCCGTAGTTAGACATTATCAGTTAATTCAAAGAGTCATTATCTTATCATGGAATGATAATCATTTGCATTATGATCAATGTAAGGTCATAGCTCAAATGGACAGAGAGGATACAGGCCGCCATGGGGCTTGCGTGCTTGCTACTTTAGACAAGATGATACTCGGCACTTACATTGTAAGGTGCAGCTGTACAGCTCATGAGCCATTTTCAGCTGGGCGCATAGCTGACACAATTCAAAAACATATCGACAAATCCATTTTACAACCCCATTTTGCCTAAGGTTCGCCTGTAGAGACAGGCAAGCAAAAGATAAGTGTTTAGCTTACCAAACTGGTCAGGCGGGCGAGCAGTACGCAGTCAGCCTTTATATGCCGCCAGCAGTATGAATGCGCCAGAGGAAGCCGCATGTTGCACCAGAGTTGTATGGTGCCGAGCCGGTTCTGTTCTGACTAATTTCACCAGTGCCCGTGCGAATAAAACCTGATCACCTGGATGAAACGTAAATTATATAGTCTTCATCAACTGATTTTTATGCCTCCTGAGAATCAGATCAAATTAAAGAAGGCCATAAAAAGAGAAGGGTAAGACAAAGGTTGATTAATATCCGAATCCGGAAGTTGCATAAATTTTATTAGCTCTCTGCCACCAGCCCGTACTTATCGCTACACGGGTCGAGATCATTCTGGCCTTGAGAGAGTTTTATGATCAGGCAGTCGCGGCGCAAAGGCCTTATCCTCTCTGGTCTCAACCAGACGCCCGCTTGTCGGTTAAGGTTTGCCGCCTGCGTATAGAGTCCCGATCGCAAATGTGTTTATATACCTTAACCTTAAAGACCGTGAATAGTTGCTATGAATCCAAGGGACACTATTGTCAGAGAGTTCAATAGCTTGTCGGCTGAGCTACAGCGTGCCGCCGAATTTTCTCTGCAAAATACTAATCAGCTTGTGGTGCTCTCTATGCGTGCCTTCGCCGTTGAAGCTGGCGTCAAACCCGCTACGCTGCTGCGGTTAGCGCAACGACTGGGTTACCAGGGCTGGGGCGAACTCAAGGACGCTTTCATTGATGACATCGGACTGCGTAATGATACATACGTATCCAAAGCCGAGAAACTGATCGCCAAAGGCACCCAGCCGCAACTGTATGAAGAGGTGTTCCAGGCGCACCAGGCGAATCTTGCCTTTACGCAAAATGAAAATCATCAGGCCATGGAGCAAGCCGTGTCGCTGCTGGATGCGGCAGATAATGTCTACATTTGCGGCTTTCGCGCCAGTTTTCCTATTGCCTGGTCGCTGTTTTATGTCTACCGGCTGTTTAATCGACAGGTGTCATTAATTGACGGGCTGGCGAGCAACATCGAGGTGTTCACCCGTGAATTAACGGCACAGGATTGCGTATTACTCACCAGTTTTGCTCCCTACTCACGTGAGTCGCTTAATGTGTTAAATGCGGCGCGGCAGGCGGGCGCGACCATTATTGCCATCACCGACTCGCCCGTCTCACCCTTAGCGCAGGCCGCCGACTGCACGCTGCTGTTCTCTGTCGACAGCCCGTCGTTTTTCCCTTCAGTGGTTTCCGGCATGGGGCTGGCGGAGTGTTTGCTGGCGATGCTGGTGGCCCGCCACGGTCGGGATGCCGTCAACAAAATCGAGAACGCCGAACGCTATCTGATTGAATCGGGCGCCTATGTCGGTCTGCCCGACGCCGGTAAATGATTCATTTGTATCTGCCATAAGAAAATTGAATTCATTTGAATCATTATTGCATTGACGTGATTCAAATGGATCCTGCAAGATGCGCTGTATTAATACAGCGTATCCAGGAGCAGGACCCATCATGAGCCATATCATTCACCGCAGTTTGCGCAGCACGCCTTCTGTAGCGACTCGCGCGCAAGGGGCGTACATTTTTGACGCACAGGGAAAACAGTATCTTGATGCCTGCGGTGGCGCCGCCGTTTCCTGCTTAGGGCACGCCCATCCTGATGTGCTGGCCGCGATGCACCGCCAGATCGATCAACTGGCCTATGCCCATACCAGTTTTTTCACCACTGACACCGTAGAACAGCTTGCCGATCAGTTAACGCGCACGGCGCCTGGCGATCTCAATTACGCGTATTTCGTTTCGGGCGGTTCGGAAGCGGTTGAAACCGCACTCAAGCTGGCGCGTCAGTATTTTGTTGAGATCGGTCAGCCTGCGCGCACCAGATTTATCGCTCGCAAACAGAGCTACCACGGCAATACCCTTGGCGCGCTGGCCGTGGGTGGCAACGAATGGCGCCGTCGCCAGTTTGCCCCTTTGCTTATTGACGTCATCCGCGTGTCAGCCTGCAATGAGTATCGCGACCGCCGCGCTGATGAAACGCAGCAGCAATATACCTGCCGTCTGCTTAATGAGCTGGAACAAGCCATTATTGAAGCGGGTCCAGAAACCATTATTGGTTTCTGTGCGGAAACCGTGGTGGGCGCCACAACCGGCGCCACTCCTCCAACTCCAGGCTATCTGAAGGGAGTACGCAACCTGTGCGACAAATACGGCATTCTGTATATCGCGGATGAAGTGATGTGTGGCATGGGACGCACTGGCACGCTGCATGCGTTTGAGCAGGATGATGTGGTGCCCGATCTGGTGACCATCGCTAAGGGGTTAGGGGGCGGCTATCAGCCAATCGGCGCGGTACTGGCGAGCGAGAAGATTGTCTCAGCGCTGCAAGCCGGCAGCGGTCTGTTTCAACACGGGCACACTTACATTTGTCACGCGACTGCCGCCGCCGCTGCACTGGCGGTGCAGCAGGTGATTACGCGCGACAATTTACTACAGGCGGTCAGAGAGCAGGGCGCCTACCTGCAAAATGCACTGCGTGAGGTGCTGGGCGAATTACCGCATGTGGGTAATACGCGCGGACGCGGGTTGTTTGCGGGCGTTGAGCTGGTACGCGACAAAGAAAGCAAAGCTCCCTTCGATCCTGCCCTGAAACTGCATGCGGCGATCAAAGCAAACTGTATGTCACGCGGGCTGATGGTTTATCCGATGGGCGGAACGATTGACGGGCAATATGGCGACCACATCTTAATCGCGCCGCCGTTTATCATCACGCCCAGCCAACTCGACTTTGTGGTAGACACCCTGTACACCGTGATTCGCGAAGAGACGGGCAAGTTATGATAAATCGGTTACCGCCGCTGGCGGAGCATGAGTGGGACGAGCAGCAACGTCCATTAGCAGAAGAGATTATCAACGGGCCACGCGGTGCGCTGCTGCCGCCTTTCGAGCCGCTGCTGCGCAGCCCTGAGCTGATGGCTCATGCGCAACGCATGGGCGAATACCTGCGCTATCGCAGTGCGCTGGGGCAGCGACTGTCGGAACTGGCGATTTTGATGACCGCACGGCACTGGTCGCAGCCGGTGGAATGGGCAATTCATGCGCCAATAGCGCGTGAGAAGGGCATTTCTGCCGCGGCGGTGCAGGCGATTAATGAAAAGCGCCTGCCAGAGGATCTGCAACCGGATGAGTGGGTGATTTATCACTTTTGCCAGCAGTTACATCAGCAGCAAAAGGTCAGTGACACCACCTGGCAGCAGGCTATCGCGTTATGGGGCGAAAAGGGGGTAGTCGATCTGATTGGAATAAACGGTTATTACAGTTTTCTCTCGATGGTAATGAACGGCGCACAGACGCCGGTACCCGACACTCGGGATAATATTATCCCCGCATAAGTTATCGTATTAATCCGGGCGCATGAGCGTGCGCCCTGCTTATCAACAGGTTTTATTTTCCACTCCCGCCGATTTATTGCGCCGGGTGACATTCATGCACGCTATTTTACTGACGCTGAGGGTTATTATGTCTGGATTTTTGACGAAATTAAAAGTTACGCTGGCGCTGGTCGCTTGCTCCGCCAGTTTTGTGGCAGCGGCTCAGGATAAATTAACGGTTGGGGTAGATACCGCTTTTGTTCCATTTGAATTTAAACAGGGCGACAAATACGTCGGCTTTGATATTGATCTATGGGACGCCATCGCCAAAAAAATGAATGTCAGCTACGAATTACGTCCGATGGATTTCGGTGGGCTGATCCCTGGTTTGCAATCACGTAATCTGGATGTGGCGATGGCGGGTATTACCATTACCGATGCGCGCAAACAGGTGGTGGATTTCAGTGAGGGTTATTATGACGCTGATTTATTAATGGCGGTTAAAAGCAGTGATAACGCCATTACCCGGTTCAGTGATTTAGCAGGGAAAAAAGTGGGTCTGAAGCAGGGCACGGCGGCCGCCAGCTTTATGAAAAGTAAATACAAGGCGAACTATGTCGAATTTCCGAATATCGATAACGCCTATCTTGATTTGCAGGCAGGCAACCTGGATGCCGTGGTTCATGATTCGCCCAATGTGCTCTATTACGTAAAAACAGCAGGCGACGGCAAGGTGAAGTCCACGGGCGAGACGGACAGCATTCTGCCGCAGCAGTATGGCTTTGCAATGCAGAAAAACAGCAGCCTGACGTCAAAGGTCAATGCCGCTCTCCAGGCGCTGCGTGCGGACGGTACCTACAACATGATTTACCTGAAGTGGTTTGCTAAGCAGCCAAAATGATTCCGCCGGGTCGGCCAGCGCCGACCTCATTGCCTCTGAACGGATAGAATGATGAACTTTGAAAGTAAATATATCTGGGAATCCCTGCCGTTGTTATTGCAGGGATTACAGTTGACGCTGGTTATTTCGTTGTCAGGCCTGTTAGGGGGTTTTATTATCGGCTTGCTGGCGGGAGCCTGCCGTGCATTAGGTGGTAAAATATCAAAAACCGTATCGCTGGTGTTCGTTGAGTTAATTCGCGGCACGCCGATTATGGTGCAGGTGATGTTTATTTACTTCGCCTTGCCTATGATATTGCCGGTTCGCATTGATCCAGTAACAGCAGCTGTTGTGACCATTGTGATTAATTCTGGCGCTTATATTGCTGAAATCACCCGTGGAGCGATTCTCTCGATTAATAAAGGTTTTAAAGAGGCCAGCCTGGCTATGGGATTATCACAACGCAGTACGCTCCGGCATGTCATTATGCCGCTGGCGTTACGCCGAATGATCCCTGCGCTAGGTAATCAGTGGATTATCAGTATTAAAGACACGTCGCTGTTTATTGTTATCGGCGTGGCGGAATTAACGCGTCAGGGGCAGGAAATTATTGCAGGTAATTTCCGGGCGCTTGAAGTCTGGACCGCAGTGGCAATGATTTATCTGCTGGTGACGCTATGCCTGAGCTTTCTGCTAAAACAACTGGAGAAAAGGATCCATATTTTATGAGTATGGTTGAATTTAACGCGGTATCGAAAAATTTTGGCACGACTCAGGTGCTGCACAATATCAATTTAAAAATTGAAGCCGGCGAAGTCGTGGTGATCATTGGTCCCTCCGGCTCGGGTAAATCGACGCTGTTGCGCTGCATCAACAAGCTGGAGGAGATTTCCTCCGGCACGCTGCTGGTGGCGGGTATGCATATTACCGATCCTCACGCCAGCGAGTGCGACATTCGCCGTGAAGCGGGCATGGTGTTTCAGCAGTTTCATCTGTTTCCCCATCTGACCGCGCTGGAGAATGTGATGTTTGGTCCGGTTCGCGTGCGCAAACAGAGCAAAGCCGCCGCCCGTGAAGAGGCGCTGGCGCTGCTGGAGCGCGTTGGCTTACGCGATCGAGCCACTCATTATCCGTCAGAACTCTCTGGCGGTCAGCAGCAGCGCGTCGCCATTGCCAGAGCGTTAGCAGTGAAACCAAAAATGATGCTCTTTGATGAGCCGACCTCAGCGCTGGACCCCGAATTGCGTCATGAGGTGCTCAAAGTGATGCGCTCGCTGGCCGAAGAGGGCATGACCATGGTGATTGTGACCCACGAGATTGGCTTCGCCCGCGATGTGGCGTCACGGTTGATCTTTATTGACGGCGGCACCATTGCTGAAGATGGCTCACCTGATATGCTGCTGACTTCCAGTTGCAACCCGCGCCTGAAAGAATTTCTGCAACACGTCTCCTGAATAGTAGTGATTAAGAAAATGAAAAAACTTGAAATCCGTGGTTCCGCTTTTTCTGTAGGTCAACAGCTTGGTGCCTTTGGCCGTGAAGCCTGGCATGCCAGGCTGACGCAAACGGCGCTGTGGAAAACCGTTACCGCTATGAAAGCCGCAGAACAGACCCAATACATGCGCGCACGCGTTCAGAGTCAGTATCCACTGATCTGGCAAGAGCTGGAAGGATTAGCCGCAGGTCTGGAGGCATCCATCGATGAGGTGTTTGCGTGGAACTGTCGTGGCGATTTGGTGCGTTCAACCTCTGATGGCTGTACCACGGTGGCAGGGAGAAGTGCAGAAGGGAAGCTGACAATAGCGCATAATGAAGACGGTTTCCCGCAGTTGCGTAATGACTGCGCCATTGTCAGCATTGTTCCGGATGAGGGGCTGGCGTTTACCAGTTTTGCTTATCCGGGATCGATTTGCGGGCATACATTTGCTGTTAATGAAAAGGGCGTGGTAAATACGGTAAATAACATCCGTGCCTTGCATCGCCCTGCCGGCATGCCGCGCCAGATACTGGCCCGCGCCGCGCTGAATGCGGCAACCCTGGATGAAGCTATCGCCATTCTGACGGCAGTACCGCGTGCCGGTGCGTTTCATCATACGCTGGGCCAAATGGGGGACGATCGTCTCTTTAGCGTTGAAGCCACAGGAACAGGCTGTTCCGTTATGCCGCTGCGAGAGGTTTTCGCCCATGCTAATCATCTGATTCACCCGCAGCTTGATGCGGTTGAGCAGGTGATTACCGACAGTTCAGGCTCACGTCAGCAACGGTTAAATGCATGGCTGAAGACGCAATCGCAACTTGATGATGCGGCGGCACTTGATATTCTCTCCGATCGGCATGACGTCGCGCTCCCGATTTACCGTCTCTCGCCACACGACCCGGATGAGGAGAATACCCTTGCAACGGCCGTTTTTACTCTGGGTATGATGGAAATAGACTGTCAGATATTTACTCTCGATCGTCAAAAAGCCGCTCTACGGTTTGGCAAAAATGAGGTCCCTTTCCTCAAGGAAGAAAAATGTTGATGGCGTGACGCGACAGGAGCGAACCTCTTAGTCTTAGCGCCTCCCTGGGGCTGGAAAATTCAGCCCTGGTAGCAACGTCCGCTTTTGGCGCGCAGGCCAGGGTCCGCTCTGAGCGAGGAGCGGATGTCTGATTGTAATAACTCTTCATGCCATGCCTTATGGTTTTCATGTTCAGGCTTTTTTCTATTTATGCTGCGGTTGAAAATGCCTGAATATGTTCCGATCGTCAGATTTGGCCGTCTACGAAAATTTCCCATAACTCTTCTACAGCGCGGGACATTCTTGCTGCCGGGCGGAAAAGTCTGATGTCTATGGGTACCCAAAGCGCGCTCTCTTTCTTCGCCGCAACGGCAATGAAACCGGCATCAACATCCGGCGCTGCCAGCGTTTCCGGCAGCCATGCGATGCCGTCCCCGGCTCTGACCATGGCCAGCAAGGTGGCAGCCAGATCGGCAGTGAAGGCAATATCCATTCCACGTCTGGCGCGGTTTACCTGCGAGGTGTTGGAAAGGATCCGGCCAAGACCGGATTCAGCCGAATAAGACAGAAAGGGAAATTTTTTGCCGCCTGATGCATGCCAGACAGGCTCGCGGGTTGTCGGATCGCATCTGGAATAAGGTAGTAAAGTTTCCTGTCCTAGCCGAACGCTGAGATATTTCGACTGATCAAGATTAATGTGCATATGAGGATGGTAATAACAAAGCAGAAACTGCGCGTCGCCTTTGTCGATCATGCGCTCGCAGGCACTCAGTGTGTCAGATAGCAGGCGAAAAGAGCCGAAGCGGGCGATTTTTTCGTTATTCCGCATCAGTGCCGGAAAAAAAGAAAATGACAGTGAGTGCGTGGCGGAAAAAATAACGTCCGGTCTGGTTTCTCCTGCGGCCTCTATAGATTCACTTCTCAGGGTGTAAAGCGCGCGAATAAGTTCAGGGATCTGCGTAACGAATACTTCCCCGGCGCGCGTAAGGCTGACGCCCCGACGGTTTCTTTCAAAAAGCGGCGTTCCAAGCCACTCTTCCAGCGAGACAATTCTCCGGCTGAATGCTGGCTGCGTCACATATCGTGAAGCTGCGGCACGAGAGAAATTCAGGGACTGTGCCAGCGCAACACAGTCCTCAAGCCAGGTTAACTCCAGGTGATGCCGATTTTGCATTACAGCCAGCCTCTTTGGCATTAGAACGAAATTTGTTAACTGCTTAGTATGGTGTCAGACAGGACAATAAGGTCCCTGAACACTACGTCAGTGCATTATGTCAATAAATATACGGCATGACATAACACATTGCGTAGGTACTTTAGTGAGATCGTATATGACTGAGAACTGCCGGAGAGAACATGCGTATCCTTGACGTTGTAGAAATTACCAAACCTATTGCTTCCCCTATCCGTAACGCGTATATCGATTTCAGCAAGATGACGGCCAGCCTGGTTGCCGTTGTGACAGATGTTGAGGTAGACGGACGCCGCGTAGTGGGATACGGCTTCAACTCTAACGGTCGTTACGGTCAGGGCGGCCTGATTCGTGAACGTTTCCGTAACCGCATCCTCGAAGCCGAGCCTGGAAGCCTGCTGAATGCCAAAGGCGACAACCTGGATCCGCATCAGATCTGGGACGTCATGATGAGCAATGAAAAGCCGGGCGGTCACGGCGAACGTTCAGTTGCGGTAGGCACGCTGGACATGGCTATCTGGGACGCAACCGCAAAAATCGCTAATAAACCCCTGTTCCGCCTGCTGGCAGAAATGAAGGGTGTTGAGGCTAATCCCCGCGTCTTCGTCTATGCGGCCGGCGGTTATTATTATCCGGGCAAAGACCTGAGCGCGCTGCGTCAGGAAATGCGCGGCTACCTGAATCGCGGTTATAACGTGGTGAAAATGAAAATTGGTGGCGCATCGCTGGAAGAAGACCGCCGTCGTATTGAAGCCGTACTCGAAGAAATTGGCAGCGAAGCGCGTCTTGCCGTTGACGCCAATGGCCGCTTCGATCTGGAAACGGGTATTGCCTATGCGAAAATGCTGCGCGAATACCCACTGTTCTGGTACGAAGAGGTCGGTGACCCACTGGACTACGCTTTACAAGCCGCGCTGTCAGAGTTCTACCCTGGCTCAATGGCCACGGGCGAAAACCTCTTCTCTCATCAGGATGCGCGAAACCTGCTGCGCTATGGCGGCATGCGCCCGGATCGCGACTATCTACAGTTTGACTGCGCACTCTCTTATGGTCTGGTTGAATATCTGCGCACGCTTGATGTTCTTGAGCAGTTTGGCTGGTCACCGTCACGCTGCGTCCCTCACGGCGGTCACCAGATGTCCCTGAATATTGCCGCAGGTCTTGGCCTGGGCGGCAATGAAAGTTATCCCGATCTGTTCCAGCCTTACGGCGGTTTCCCTGACTCGGTGAAGGTAGAAGATGGCCATATCATCATGCCGGAACTGCCGGGTATCGGTTTTGAGGGTAAATCAGACCTCATCAAAGAAATGCGCGCTCTGGCTGAATAAGTCCCTGCTGATTTATCGTCTTGCTTAATTTACTCACGCCCTTCCGTTATGCGGAAGGGCGTTGCGGAAAAATATATGAAGCTTTTAAGTTATCTGACGCCTGAAGGCTATAAAAGTTACGGCATTCTGCAGGGTGAGGGCATTATTGATCTGAGAAGCCGGACAGATATTGACACTCCCGATCTGAAAAGTTTTATCAGAGAAAAAGGAGTCGCGGCTGCTGAAGGATATATCCGTCATGAGACGGATTATCAGCTTTCTGATATTACCTTTCTTCCTGTTATTGAAAATCCGGGGAAAATACTTTGTGTTGGCATGAATTATCAGACCAAGCGCACTGAGTTCAGCATTACTTCGGATGCGCCTACCATATTCATCCGGTTCTCTGATTCTCAGACCGCTCATCTGGGCGACATTGTGAAGCCAGCGCTGAGCGACCAGCTCGATTATGAGGGTGAGCTGGTTATCATCATAGGAAAAGCGGGTTCAAACATCTCCGAGCAGGACGCCACAAAGCACATAGCGGGCTATTCCTGTTACATGGATGGCTCCGTGCGTGACTGGCAGCATACCTGGTTCACTGCCGGCAAAAACTGGAGCAAAACTGGTGGGTTCGGTCCCTGGCTGGTTAGCTGTGATGAGGTTCCGGATCCGCAAAAGCTTCAGCTAAAAACCTGGCTTAATGGTGAAATTGTTCAGCAGGACAGCACAGCTAATATGGTTCATTCAATAAGAAAAATTATCAGTTATATGAGCACTTTTACACAGCTTTCTCCGGGTGATGTTATTTTGACTGGCTCGCCAGGCGGTGTTGGTCGTTCACGTAATCCGCAGGTGTTTCTTAATATTGGCGATGTCATTGAAGTTGAAATAGAGTCGGTCGGCCGTCTGACTAATTACGTCGTTGCTGCCTCAAAATAATAAATAATATTTTACCTGACTGATATTCAAAAGGACCTGAAATCAGCATTTCCTCCCCCCTACATCTGTTCTAAATGAGGAAGTTATCATGAGTGGTAATGCTCTGAAAGGTAATACACGTATCGGGAAAAAACGCTGGACAATAATACTCCCGGCAGTATTTATCATGTATACCATTTCTTTCTTCGACCGGGTGAATATAGGCATGGCGCTGCCTCATATTACGGCCGAGATGCGGCTCAGTCCGGTAGAAGCTGGCTGGCTTGGCGGTGCATTTGCATGGGGCTACGTGGCTACGCAGTTTACCGCAGGCTGGCTGGCGCTTCGCTTTGGGTCGCGGAGGATAATTGGCGTTAGCCTGTTTCTGTTTGGTGCCTGCGCCATGCTCACGGGCCTGACGCGTAACTTCGGTGAACTGGTTGCGATCCGTTTCTTGCTGGGGCTCGCTGAAGGGCCGATTCAGGCCGCAACGGCGATGTTTCTTGCTCAGTGGTTTATGAAGCCAGAAAGGGGACGCGCTTTTGGTATCTGGAACCTCAGCCTGGGTGCCGGAGCCTTTCTGGCTGGTCCAATATCGGGCTGGATCCTGGCTCATCATAACTGGCGCATGATGATGGTCATTGAAGGCGCGCCAGCGTGGCTGTTCTGCATCATCTGGTTTTATCTGGTACCCAAAAGTATCCAGGCTGCAAGCTGGCTTAGCGCCGAAGAGCGGGATCATATCCAGAAAGACCTGGCGGCTGAGCAGTCAAACTATGTGAAGGAGAAATCTGACCCGTGGTGGACCATTCTCAAAATTCCGGCACTCTGGCTGATGCTAATTGGCTATTCCCTGCACAGTATGCTGGCCTACGGCTTTACGCTCTGGCTGCCGACGGCACTTAAGGGGTATGGAACGCTCAGCGAATTTATGGTCGGTCTGATCAGCGGAATGCCTTTTCTGATGACCATGGTGGGCATCTGGTATATCACCCGGCGGTCAGATAAATACAACCAGGAACGGCGGCTGCATGCCGCTATACCCACCGTGTTGTGCGGTATCGCGTTGTCAGCCGCGGCCTTTGTTCCGCTGTCTTACTACTGGGTGCAGATAGCCCTGTTCATGTTTGTCGGCCTGACAATGAAGATGCTTGTGCCGCTGGTTTACGTCCGGTTGACGGAAATCCTCCCGACAAAGAAAGCGGTCCCTGCGGTGGCCTTCGTCGGCGCATGCAGTAATTTTATTGGTCAGTTCGGCGGACCGCTTGTTGCTGGCTACCTGAAGCATCTGGGGGGCGGCGCAGACATGACGCTCGCATGGGGCGTGCTGGGTCTGTTCTCAATCGTGGGGGGAGTACTGTTTGCCCTGGCCGTGGGACGTGAGGAAAGCATCTGGAACATCAGGCAGGCATTCCAGGTTTCTTCCCACAGGGCGATCTCCACGCGGGAATAAAACGCAGAGCCTGCCCCTGCGTATGGGGCAGGCATTTTTATAATCGCTGGCGTTTATTAATCAGGAGTGCGATGTGAGGTTATATATCAGAGAGTCTCTGGCGGCCTATACAGGCACCGGGCGCGTACTCAGCAGGGAAAAGCGGATCAGAATCAATCAGGCTATTGGGTCCTGCGGATTTTCAGTGCTCAATCTTGGTGCTTATCTCTCTGGTGCGAATGACGAAGAAAAAGGTGCAACAGCGTTCGCTGTTCAGAGCACCAGAGAACTCTCACGAACCGAGTACAGCATCACGATCAACGACGAAGCGGGGGCCGGGTTTGCGATAGCTAACGAAATAAACAGTGCTTCACTGGTTATGTCTGTCAGTGAAACCATGAATGTCCGCCGGTTTGGTATCAGTCGCACAGCATCGTTCCAACAGTTGCAGGCGGCTGCGGCCGTGCTTAAAAGCGGCGGGATCATGACAGATTTGCAACTCTCAACCGTGTTCGGCTGTCCTTTTGAAGGAAAAATAAACGACGGCATGGTGTTGCAGCTTATCGACTACTTCTGTCTGCAGGGAATAGACGGCGTTACGCTTCGCGATTCATCGGGGGCTGCTTCGCCGGCAGAAACGGCTGCGCTGTGTCGTCGTCTGCGGCAGGACTATCCTCACCTGACCCTTACCCTTCATCTGAGCGATGCCACCGGGCGTGCCGCACAGAATACCTGCGCAGCCGCTGGCGAGGGCGTGACACGTTTTGGTCTGACCGGCAGAGAACTGGCTGTACCGGGAAGTATAAATATGAAACATCTGATTGAGACGTCGTTAAAATATATCGCAGAGATTGAATATTATGGGTTTACAACGGAAATTGACACTGAAAAGCTCAGACAGGTGAGTGAATATGCGTTGCTCACCGAGGTTTGATTTCTAAAAGTTTACACAGAATCTGGCTCGTTTTAAGGAAGATAGTCATTCTTTAGGCCCGCGAGGCTTCACTCTGGTGGCTGAAAGGGATTCTGTGATACCTGAATAATTCAGAGGCGGGCAGGGCGGGAGCGTTAAACGATAGACGAGGCTGCTGATATTCTGTTTATTCACATCAGCCCTCAGCAAAAACCTGAGGGCTCTGTTCAATCATGCTCATTAACCTGCCAGTTAAAGCCGACTACCACGACCTCACTAACGCGTGCAGCCACAGTTTTTACAGGCAGCCCATCCCTGAAGGGGTGTCGGCTTAAAGCAGGCAAGCTCAGACAGCAGGTGACCAGAGGTCGTAGTTCAGCGCATAGCTGCTGCCATCCTGCACCACCTTACCGGTAGTGGGCAGGTTAAAGTGCATGCCGCTGACGGTCAGGTTATCGCTCACCACACGGTCAAGCAGCCTGCTGCGGGCGGCGGCGGCTGCAGCCGGATCGCTGTCGAATGCAATAGTCACGTCAGGCTGCGCAATCTGGATGTGAGGGAAATGGACAATATCGCCCCAGATAAGCAGAGACTCTCTTTCATCGCCCAGCAGATATCCGCTGTGGCCCGGTGTGTGACCAAAGAGTTCTACGGTCTGAATCCCCGGCAGGATGGCTTCCTCGCGGAACGGCACCAGTTTATCGCCATAAGCGTTAAATGCGTTTTTTGCCAGCTCGAAAAAGGGCTTAAATGCATCAGGCGCGCCGGCTGCAATGGTTTCATCGCGCCAGAAGGCGAGCTCTTTTTCATGAATAAAAAGTTGCTGGACATTACGGAACACTGGAGTTTGCAGAGGGCCAGCAAGACCGCCGATATGATCCGGGTGGGCATGAGTCAGTAAAATGGTATCGATAGCGAGTGGGTCAATGCCTGCTGCCGCCAGGGCAACCTGAAGCCGACCGCCCCAGCCATTTATGCCGCCCGCTCCGCTGTCAACCAGAATGGTACGCTCAGGCGTCTGGATGATATAAACGTTGATATTGATACGCGGCAATACTGGCGCGCCCCGCTTCTCAAGCAGTGCCTCAGCACGTGACCCATCGATGCCTGACAGCAGCTCAAAGGATACATCCAGGTAACCATCACTGAGCATGGTCACCGTCATATCGCCCACTTTTTTGCGATTAATGGCCGGTGCCTGCCAGTTCAGTTGTGAAGTCATGCGTTGCTCCGTTGTGATGAAGGGATGACAGGAAAGTGTCTGAACAATAGTATCGGGTTTTCAAATAAAGCGTGCTCAACAAGCTGTGTGAAACGCCCGATCTGCAAAGCCGGGGTCGCACACCGCTATTGATGCTGAGTCTGATAACCCGGTTTGTGCATACTGAATTAAAGAATTACTTAACGACCACGACAATTTTGCCTACCTGACCATTCGCCTCCATATAGCGATGGGCGTCCGCGATATCTTCAAGCGGGAATGTTTTATCTATGACCGGCTTCAGTTTGCCGGAACGTAAGCCTTCGGTGACAAAGGACTTTGCGCGCGCCATTTTTTCTGGATCCGTTGTGATTTCAAACAGCTCATATCCACGCAGAGTGAGGTGTTTACCAAGAATATCAAAGACAGGCACAAGCATGTCGCGGCTGTCGAGCGCGCCATACTGGAAGAACATGCCCTGCGGCGCCATCGCCTGGGTCAGTTTGGCCACGTCCGGACCGCCGACGGGATCAAAAACGATATGCGCGCCTGTGCCGTCTGTCACTCGATTAATTTCCGCAACCAAATCCTGCTCGGCAGTGGCAATAACAGCGACGGCACCCGCTTTAAGAAGCATTTCGCGCTTTTCAGAAGTACGAGTCAGCGCAACAGGTTTTGCACCCAGCATGTTGGCTATCTGTATAGCAGCCAGCCCCACGCTGCTTGATGCTGCGCGGATCACCACATTCTGACCAGCCTGAAGATTGCCATATTCAACCAGCGCGCCATAAGCGGTGACATACATCATCCAGCTTGCGGCAGCCTCTTCGAAAGAGAGGTTTTCCGGGTGCTTCACCACCGCGTGAACAGGTGCATTAACCCGTTCACCGTACATGCCGTATTCATTGAACATAAATGACGGGATCACGCTGACAAAGTCGCCGCAGGCAAACCCTTCAACATGCTCACCGACAGCCTGAACGATGCCGGACGCTTCATAACCGAGACGCGCCGGAAATTCCGGCTCGATAACATACTGGCCGTTACGGTACATGATTTCAGCTCGGTTAAGACCAATCGCCTGTACGCGGATCTGCACTTCACCCGATGCTGGCGCAGGCACTGCTACATCAACAACTTCCAGCACTTCCGGACCACCCGTGCGGTTAAAGATAACGACTTTAGACATAATTTGTTCTCATCAGTTAGCAACACCCCTTCAGAAAATGTTGAAGGCGTGCCCGGTTCAGTTGCGAACAATTTACGCTGTTATAAACGCACCAAAAATAGCCGTCAGGGAACGTCAGAATTAATTATTCGCTACCAATCCGGCTGCCTGAGCGGATGTGTGTGGCCAGAACGTCACTGAACCAGTCGATAAACACGCGGACTTTTGGAGAGAGATAGCGCTTGTCTGGATACATCACTGATACGGGCTTAGACACCGAAGGATATTGAGTCAAAATCTCTTCAAGCGAGCCGGAAACGATATGGGGAGCAAGGGCGTCATAAGTGGCCTGGATAATGCCAAGGCCGGCCAGACCGCATGAGAGTAGTATATCGGAGTTATCAACCAGCAGGCTGCTTGCAGGGTGCCGCGACACGACGCTCCCGCCGTCGATAAACGTCCATTCCATCACGTCGCGACTGTGACCGTTAAAAAAGTTAACCGCCCGATGCTGCTCCAGATCCGCAAGTGTTTCCGGCCGCCCGTACTGTTGCAGGTAAGAGGGTGCCGCGCAGGTTACCATTCTGATATCACCAATGCGCCTGGAGATATAACTCGAATCCTGAAGCGCGCCCAGTCGAACAAGGCAGTCTATGCCTTCCGTAATCAAATCGGTTTTTCTGTCCGATGAAACCAGCACCACGTCAATATCCGGATAGCGTGTCTGGAAATGCTTGAGGTTTGGGATTAGTACGGCATGAGCCAGCGCCAGCGGAACATCCAGTCTGAGGCGCCCCCGGGGTGGAAGGGAGGGTGAAAAACTGGCCATCATGTCGTTTACTTCGGCCAGAACGTGCCTGGCATGATGATAAAACTCCTCACCTTCCGCCGTAACGCTCAGTTTGCGGGTTGTACGATGAATAAGTTTAACGCCGAGGTCGTCTTCTATCTGCTGAATCGCTTTACTCACGGTGGGGCGATGTATTTGAAGAATATCCGCGGCTTTTGTGAAGCTACCTTGCTCAACAACCTGTATGAAGATATTGAGGTATTCAATCATGTTGGAATGCACGCGATCACCTGACGTTATTTAGGGCGTTTTCTGCTGCCATTCTAAAGTACCCGGTTCTCACCGCATTAATCCTTTTCATTCACATAAAAATTTTCCTGCTGTCACAACAGCCGCTCTCAGCAAAAAGCGTGCTGGCGGAGTTCCCTGAGGCATGCACGCGCAGTAAAGCTGCAACTGGCAAGATTGATTCATCAAAACCGGGCGTAGACAGCCATTACACCCCTAAAGGGCGGCTCTGGCGGCAGACATGGATAAAGGGTCCAGAGGCAGCCAGAGTGCTCTGCATCAGTGTGTTGGGGAAGACGACGACTTTAATGGTAAACGTCCGCAATGAGCGAGAAGCGGACATACAATTGCGCTCACGTTTTCAATTATGCCATCTTAGGGAGCTTTAAATGGCCGAAAGTCTTTGGTAATGCCTGTAATAACAACGTTAAGCAATAGTTAATATGAGGAGTAATAATGCCTGGAATAACTCTCACATTGTCTGGTACTAAGAATGAAATGTTAACCAAAAAGTGCGTACTTTTAGCCACTCAAATTACGTGCGATGTATTAAAGAAAAATAGCTTTGAAACAATGGTTATAATGAGATATGTAGATAAAGATGACTGGTTTATTGATGGTAAGAGTTTGAATGAATGGGGGAAAAATTCGTTTAGACTTGAAGTTACAGTCGTAGATGAAACATGTAGCAAAGATCAGAAAGCGGCGTACCAAAAAGCAATTTACAATGCTATGGAACAAGCCATCGGTAACTTACATCCTCAGTCGAACGTGCACGTTATTGATTGCAAAGCTGCGTCATATGGATATACAGGGATAACCCAAGAATACAGGTATCAGCATAAAGAGGAGTTTTACTAAAAATAAGTCTGGCTGCTATACCGTTAATGTGTCGTATCTGGGTTTTACTCGCAAAACACTAACGTTCGCTTTTGGCACAGAGCGGACTGACACGCAGGCCAGTATCCGCTCTGAGCAAGGAGCGGGCCTCAGGTCTGGATATTTTTCCAACTATGGCTGGCTTATTAACTGTGAATATCTGTTCACCTTCAGATGTCATGGCTCACCTTAGCCCTCGCGTTGCTCTCTGGTCCCGAAAAGGTTTACGAGCAGGATCTGCCTATAATATTTACCAAACGACTGACGGGGGAAACAGATGTTTGAAGGGTTTACGCACACAAAAATAAGCGTTTCAGACGCGGAGCTTAATGTACGTTATGGCGGCAATGGGCCTCCCGTTTTGCTGTTGCACGGACATCCCCGTACCCACGTAACCTGGTCAAAAGTGGCCCCGGAGCTTGCCAAATCATTTACCGTTGTATGCCCTGATTTACGAGGTTTCGGCTGCTCATCTAAACCTGCCGACCAGCCTGATCATGCGGGTTCTTCTAAAAGAGCGAAGGCAAAAGATTGTGTTGAGTTGATGAGTCAGCTGGGTTTCGAACAGTTTGCGCTTGTTGGACATGACAGAGGAAGTTACACGGCCTACAGGGCCGCTCTTGACTATCCGGACCGAATCACACGTCTTGTCGTACTGGATTGCATCCCGATACTTGAAGCCCTCAACCGATGTAATGAGAAATTTGCCAGACAGTGGTATCACTGGTTCTTCTTTGCTCAACCAGAAAAACCAGAGCGAGCTATTCTGGCTGACCCGGACAAATGGTATGGAGGCCAGCCGGCCTCAATGGGAGATGAAGAGTACGTTGAATTCAGGCGAGCCATACAGGATCCGGAAACTGTACATGGGATGATCGAAGACTATCGCGCTGGTTTATCTGTTGATAAAGAGCATGAGCTTCAGGACCGTCAGATCGGGCGAGTAATTGAATGTCCGACTCTTTGCTTATGGTCAAAATATGATGACCTGGAAGATATATACGGCGACATAGTGGGCATCTGGAAAAACTGGGCACCAGACGTTCGAGGTAAAGCGATAGCCAGTGGTCATCATATGGCTGAAGAGGCCCCAGAAGAGGTGGTAGCCGAACTTCGGCTTTTCCTTTTACAACGAACTTTGCCGGCTCCTGTCTGTTAACGCGGAGAAATATCAGGTGCGAACGGTTCTTCTATTAACCTGCCCGAATGCCATTCATATATGTCAGCGAAAAGCGGACGTCACCTTTCGTAACGCAATGACTAAAAGGCGAACGAAAGGAATACGTCTGTTTTCATTAAAAAAACGGTTATACAGGCTATCTTAACGAGCGCGGCGAGCAGTAAACACAGCGTAGCGCTGCCGGCTGCGCCTGCCTGATGAAACCCTCTGCGTAGCACTGTCTGGAAAAAAATCAATAAATGTATCCTAAATGAAACTTTAAAAATGCCGATAGTAACGGTGATGTTCAATCACACCGGTAAATTGCTATGAAAGTTTCTGTCCGTCTCGCCATCGGTTTCAGCCTGATGGTGCTGCTGTTAGCCATCTGTACCGGCGTTGCGATTAATACGTTAAGCCACGCTCGCGAAGGTATGAATGACGTGGTTAACGTCAAAATGAAGAAGTACAAGCTTGCGCTTGATATGCGCGGAAACGTGCGCGATCTGGCCATTGCGGTGCGTAACCTGGCGTTGCTGACCGATCCTAAAGAGATGCAGCCTGAATGGGAGCGCGTGCAGAAGCAGAAAGCGCAGTTTGCCAGCAGCCTCGATGAGCTTTCGCGCATTATGCAGATTGATTCCACCCCTGCCGGGCGCGAAACCATGAAGCTGATAATCGAGCGCGAGAAAGTGGCAATGCCTGCGTTTGATAAGGCTGCTCAGCTTGGTCTACAGAACATGCAGGCTGAAGTCGTTCCTTATCTTATGAATGTCACGCGGCCGGCGCAGCGTGCGCTGCTGGATGCGCTGGGTACCATGACGGATATTCAGATGCAGAACGCCAGCGGTGCCGTGAAGAACAGCAGTGATGAAAGCCAAACGGCCTCGGTGATCCTCTTTATTCTGCTGGCCGTGTCTGTCCTGCTGGCCGCAGCCATCGGTTACCTGACCGTGCGGGTGCTGATGCGCCAGCTGGGCGGTGAACCTTCTCAGGCGCAGGCGCTGGCGGCCGCCATCGCGGGCGGCGATCTCACCACCCCGGTCATCCTGCGCCAGGGCGACAGTTCCAGCATGCTGGCATCGCTTGCACGAATGCAGAAGGGGCTTGCCGACATGGTTTCACAGATCAAAGACGCGTCCGCATCGGTTGCGCAGGCGTCTGACGAAATTGCCCGGGGTAACAGCGAACTTTCTGCCCGGACCGAGCAGCAGGCTGCGGCTCTACAGGAAACCGCTGCCAGCATGGAGCAGTTGACCGCCACGGTGCGAAGCAACACGGCGGGGGCCACCCATACGGCAGGCGCGGCGCGCGAGACCGTCAGCCTGGTCAGATGCGGTGAAGAAAACGTCCGAACGATGACGAAAACCATGGCTGACATCTCAGCCAGCGCGGCAAGGGTCGGGGAGATCACCGGAACCATTGAAAGTATTGCTTTCCAGACAAATATCCTCGCCCTCAACGCGGCGGTTGAGGCCGCGCGCGCAGGCGAGCATGGCCGCGGTTTTGCGGTAGTCGCCAGCGAAGTTCGCACGCTTGCTCAGCGCAGCGCAACGGCCGCCAGGGATATTAAAGGACTGATTGAAAGCGCCTCTGCGCTGGTCAGCCACGGAGTGACGGTGGCCGACGGTACGGCGGAGAATATTATGAGCGTTAATGCGCGGGTCAATGAACTGGCGGGAGCCATGGACGAAATCGCGCTGGCGTCAAATGAGCAGATGCAGGGTATTTCTCAGGTAACCATCGCTGTCGGCCAGATGGACGGCGTGACGCAGAGCAACGCCGCTCTGGTAGAAGAGTCCTCAACGGCCTCGCAATCACTGGCTGAGCAGGTACACGCGCTGCGAGGCATGGTAGAAACGTTTAAAGTCTGATAAACGCCCCGTCACCGTGACGGGGTGATAGCAATTTTAAACCTGCCGTCTGCTATATTCTTAAGTAATTCTTATGCGTAACCGGAGTAGTGGCTTCTTGAATCAGTCATCAGATAATTTATCTTCACCGCTGATGGGGACATCGCTTGGCCGAAGCCTGGCGTTGTTTTTACTCGTTACTGCCCTGGCAATCATGAGTATTAACGCCTGGTCGCTCTGGAATGACTGGCGTCTCAAGCTCAGCGAACGGGAAGAAGAAGCACGTAATCTTTCCGTGTCCCTTGCTAAGCAGGCAGAAGATGCGTTCCTGCAGGTGGACATCACTCTTACTGATGCCGTCAGACAGCTTGTGCAGAACGGTCCGGGATATGCTTCAACGTCAGCATTTAAAACGCAAATCCATGAGCAGCAGGGAAAGCTTCCCCAGCTGCACGGCTTGTTTATTTATGACAGCCAGGGTAACTGGGTTGCGACGTCAGGCAGTTACGTGCCTTCAAATGCCAGCAATGCCGATCGGGACTACTTTATCTGGCACCGCACGCATAATGATACGGATATTCATATCAGTCGCGTAATACGAAGCCGCTCAACGGGCGACCTGGTTATACCGGTATCGGTCCGGCTGAACGATGCCGCCGGCAATTTTGCTGGCGTCGCACTGGCCACCGTGAAGGTGGACTATTTCCGGCAATTTTACAGCTACTACAGCCTGGGCGAGCGGGATATGCTGGCGCTTATCCTTGCCGACTCATCCGTACTCTACATTCGTCCTTTGCCTGATTCTTTTATTAACCGCAGCCTTTCCTCAAGCCCGTTATTCAAGAGCGTGCTCAAAGTATCTGACAGCGGCAGTGCGACGTGGCGCTCGGCACTTGACGGTGTAGAACGGATTTTTGGCTACGCCCGGCTTGAGCGGTACCCGCTGATTGTGACGGCAGGTTATGACCGGGACGCAGCCCGTGCTGAGTGGATAGCGGAAAACCTGGTGGATCTGGCACTTAATATTGTGCTGCTGCTTATCATCACCGGGATGGGTTTTTTTATGCTGAGGCAGGTAAGAGTCAACCTGAAAAATCAGCTGGAGCTGACGCTGGTCAGGGATGAACTCACCAGCATTAACCATACGCTTCAGTCACTGGCCCTGGTGGATGGGCTGACAGGGCTGGCTAACCGCAGGCAGTTTGATGCGCTGCTGGAAAAAAATCTGGAACGCTCCGCTAAATCAGATCAACCTCTCTCACTGATTATGATGGATATCGATTACTTCAAGCGCTACAACGATACCTACGGGCATGTAACGGGCGATCAGTGTCTGAGACATGTCGGTGTTGCTCTGAAGAGCGTTATCCATCGCAGCGACGATATAGTGGCTCGTTACGGTGGTGAGGAGTTCGCTATCATTCTGCCAAATACCAGCCCGGCAGATGCGCTGAAAGTGGCGCAACGGGCGGTGCAGGCCGTGTCCGATGCCGGACTGGCGCATAAAGCGACAGCAGTACCGGGCGGGATCGTGACTATCAGCGCCGGGTGCGGGACGATAACCGCCAGAGGCGATGCCAGTGAGACCGAAAGACTTAAAGAGCAGGCTGACAACGCGCTTTATCACGCCAAGCGAAACGGAAGAAACCGCGCCGTCAGCGGACACAGTCAGCCCGAACGGCAGCAGATGTGAGTCTGGCGCATGGGTCGGCTGCAAAGCTGTTTGACTGTTTCAATCCGGCAGCCAACCACAACCTACAGGTTTTATACTGATTTCCATATAGCGCAGTTCAGCCTTCGCGCAAGAAGACATGTACATGTCTTCTTGCAACAGTATAAAACCATTACTTTTTTTGCCTCTCAGGCACAGCAAGTCTGATTTCTATAGCTTCTTACTATAGGTTTTCATCTGCCAGTCTCTGATAGTTGCCAGAGAGTTCGAAAGCACATCCATTACGACCCGGAGCGGCAACGTCCGCTTCTGGCACAAAGCGGACAGACGCGCAGGCCTGGGTCCGCTCTGAGCGATAAGGGGACGTCATGCTTGAATTTGAACGGGCATGCTAAGTTAGATGTGTGCTAAATTCATGATTGTGAAGGGATATTTTTCTCAAAGGCTTTATATCCATCTTCAATAGTAGGGATAATTTGTACCATTTCAAAATAAGGCCTGGTTATCAGTTCCGAGTCCCTGAGCCGCTCAATAGTGAAATAAAACGCCTGCATGTCTTCTGCCTGGAACATGGCGACATCTGTACAGTTTGTGGTAAATGCTTCCGCGTCGAACATTCTTAGCGTTACTGTACTGTCGGATAGAACGGAAGATAACACACTATCAGCAATCCGATTTCTTTCAGAGCGCTCCAGACGGAGCCATTCCTGTGTCGTCTTGAGTAAAACAAAAACGGTGATCATAAATACCTCATGTAGTGAATATTTATGACGTTACCATGCTTCTCGATGGGAAATTCATCCCGATTTATCTAATTAGTAACAAAGCTTTATGGATGATCAGGGCACAGAGCCGTGACCTGCTCCCTGTAGTGCAACACAGCATGATGTAAGCAACGTCCGCTTCTGGCACAGAGCGGACGTTTAATTAAGCGTCAGAATGACATTCAGGCCGGAAGAAATTCATCAGGATTGAAAGTTCTTCAGCCCTCTTTAGCGATGATTATTCTTTGCATTCTCTGAGATATTTATAAACTGTCGTGCGGCCTAGTGACAGCACACCGGCAATATAATCGGCTGCATTTTTTGCGCGAAATGCGCCTTCTTTATGCAGGCTCTGAACCACCTTTTTTTTCTGTTCTCGCGTGAGCGCGCTGAGCGACGTATTTTCTCGCCGTATCCATTCATGAAGAAAGGTATTGATATTTTCCTGCCAGTCATCCCGAAAAAGTTGTTCTGGCTGAGGCTGAAGTCGCGTGACCGAAAGAAACATTTCAAGGGCATTTCTGGCCTCTTCAAATACCGCCGTACTGAGGTTAATACACAGCAGGTAGCCCGGGCTTTCTCCATCCCCCGTTGCAATTGTGACGGAGCGCATTTTTTTCCCGTCCCAGTTAAGCTTTTCATAGGGACCCGTTACCGGCGCCAGTGGGTCTTGTTCTAAATCGTCCAGACCAGCATCATCACCCGGCTTACGCTTTGACAAGTTATTGGCAATGTAGGCTACTGTGCCGGCTTCAACATCGTGGATTACAACTTCCACGCTGGGAAAGAAAAGCGCGGCAATACCGTCTGCAACTGATTTCAGCAATCGCAGTTGTGCATTGTCCTTGTCCGGGCCGGGCTTCTTTACCATTTCTTATCCTCATTCAGTGCCGTTCAGGCAGATTTGTATCCTGCTGCTTTTTCAGATGCGTACTTTATCACGTTACGCCTGAAGCAGGCTCCCGCGTCAGGTATGCAGGGCTGCATCCCAGCGAATGTATCTCTCGCATCATGGCGAGCCTATACCATGCAGCCTGAGACCTAATCTACTCTGGCTGGCCTGCCTGACAAAATCGTCTTGTAAACAAATAGTGCATAATGTACTTTTTAGTTCACTACCTATCACAAGCCAACTATTTTGCAGGCCCAACAGGAAAACATATGCATCCTACAGGTATTCCGGTTATTACCGCGGAGCAGACCGCAGATATCCTCAGACATATTGATGTCAGAGAGGCCATGCGCCGCGTATTTACGAGCCTTGCGCACGGGCAGGCCGTACAGCCAGCGCAGAAGGTTGTTTTGCTGCCTGATTGCCGGGGAGATTTCATTAACTATTTTGGCGTGGACATGTCCCGCCAGCTGCTCGGTGCGAAAATATCGCCTTACCTTGTGACAGAGCAGAAGCCGGTAATTACCGCGTGGACGCTGCTGATGTCTACGGCAGACGGTATGCCACTAATGCTGTGCGACGCTTCCCTCCTGACAACAGAGCGAACGGCGGCAACGACAGCCCTGGCTGTTGAGCTACTGGCACCAGCAGAGGCGCAGATACTGACCATCATCGGTACGGGACCCGTTGCCCGCGCGCATCTCCGTCATGTTCTGACGCTGCGCAACTGGAAAGAAATCCGGGTCTGGAGCCGGAGCGGCCTACAGACAGCAGAGTCAATCAGCAGTGAGGCCGGGATACCAGAGGGGCTGCTGAAAGTCTGCGGAAGCGCAGAAGAAGCGGCAAAAGATACGGATGTTCTGATGCTATGCACCTCATCGGCAACGCCGGTAATTGATGTGAAGCGGCTGACCCGCCCCTGCCTGATTACGTCCATCAGCACGAACGCGCCGGGCGCGCACGAGGTGTCTCCTCAGGCGCTGCTGGAAATGGATGTTTACTGTGATTACCGGCAAACCACACCCGCTCATGCAGGTGAGATGGTGATTGCGGCCCGCGAAACCAGCTGGACCGCCGAGAGTATTCGTGGGGACTTGCCGGAACTGGTTACAGGAAATGCCGTCAAGCCGTTTTACAAACGACATGTATTTTTCCGTTCCCTGGGGCTGGGGCTGGAAGATGTCGCTATCGCGGACAGCGTGCTGTCTTTTCTCAGAAAACAGGATAAATAACATGAAAATCAGACCGTTTGGCGTTGAGCAGTGGATGAATGAGTGGGAAACGCGCTGCGAATATAATCTTGCCGAAACCTGCGTTGAATCCCTGACTATGCAGCAACTGCTGGCTATGACGGGGAAAACCCGGGAGGTTCTGGATGAGATGCTGAACATCAAAATGACATACGGGCATATCACGGGTTCAGAGCGACTGCGTCAGCTCATTTCTGAGCAGTACAGCCAGCAGTCGGCCGAAAACATTCTCATTACACATGGCGCAATCGGTGCTAATGCCCTGATTTATGAAACGCTGGTTGAACCGGGCGATACGGTAATTTCCGTTCTGCCAACTTACCAGCAGCATTATTCCATTCCGGCAAGCTACGGTGCCGATGTCAAAATTTTACCTCTCCGCGAGGAGAATGGCTTTCTGCCGGATGTGATTGAGCTGAAATCCCTTATTGACGATAAAACAAAGCTCATTGCCATCAACAACCCCAACAATCCGACCGGGGCGCTGATAGACGAAGCACTGCTGCGCGAGATTGTGGAAGTCGCGCGTTCAGCAGGCGCCTGGCTGCTCTGTGATGAAGTCTATCGTGGCACTGACCAGCACGGTGACGGTTACACCGCGGCCATGGCGGATTTGTATGAAAAGGGGATCAGTACGGCCAGCATGTCTAAAGCGTACTCCCTGGCCGGGCTGCGTCTGGGCTGGATCGCTGGTCCCGTTGCGTTACTGAAAGACGTTGAAATACATCGCGATTATAATACGGTCAGCGTGGGCGTTCTCGATGATTACTTTGCCACCCTGGCTCTGGAAAATCGTGACAAGATACTGGCCCGCAACCAAAAAATGTTACGTGATAACCTGATGACGCTGGATACGTGGGTTAATAATGAACCCCTGGTTAGTTATGTGAAACCTCGTGCTGGTACTACGGCTCTGCTGAAATACGATCTGCCGGTCAGCTCACGAGAGTTTTGTGTCCGCCTGCTGGAGCGTTACGGTGTCATGTTTACGCCTGGTGAGGCGCTGGATATGGAAGGGTATCTGCGCATAGGTTTCGCCAATAACAGTGAAGTCATGAAGCAGGGCCTGGCTCTGGTCAGTCGATTTATCCGGGAGCTTTCAGAAGAAAACCGATAAAAAAAATACTCCGCCTTTGTCCCCTTAACCGGCGGAGCAGCCTTCCCTCGCCATTCCAGCGGGGCTTTTAAACGAGATGACGGGTAACCGGAGCTGAATATGAAAATCAGAGGTATCACACTGTCTGTATTGCTGGTTCTGGGGGTAACGCAGACTCTGCATGCTGAAGTTTCTCAAAATATCCGTATAGGTACGGAACCTGCCTATGCACCCTTTGAATCTAAAAATGCTCAGGGCGAGGTGGTGGGTTTTGATATTGATCTGGCAAAAGAGTTATGTACGAGGATAAAGGCAAAATGCACCATCGTTCAAACTGAGTTCGATGCACTCATACCTTCGCTAAAAGCCCGAAAGATTGATGCCATTGTTGCTGCTCTCTCCATCACGCCAAAGCGCCTCAAAGAGATAGACTTTACAGACAAACTCTACAGCGCCAATGCGCGACTGATTGCGCCGAAGGGCAGTAAAATTCAGCCTGATCCTGCATCCCTTCAGGGTAAAAGCGTGGGGGTACAGCAGGGCACAATTCAGGAGGTCTATGCAAATCGATACTGGGCGCCGAAGGGTGTGAATGTTGTTGCCTATCAGGCGCAGGACCAGGTTTACTCTGACCTGACTGCCGGTCGCCTGGATGCGGCGTTCCAGGACGAAACCGCAGGCAGCTATGGTTTCCTCAGGCAGAATGCAGGTAAAGCCTATGAGTTTGCCGGGCCAGCAGTAAAAGATAATGAAATTTTTGGAGTAGGAACGGGCATCGGGCTGCGAAAAGGCGACAAGACTATGCAGGACGCTTTCAACTCGGCGCTTGCTGAGATGATCAAAGACGGAACCTATCAGAAAATTGCCGCTCGCTACTTCGATTTCGATATTTATGGTAAATAACTTTTCAGCGCGTCAGTCAGGCACTGGCGCGCTGTTCTCTTCCTGCTGAGCTGCATGGACAATGTATGAAAACGATACGAACGGAACTTCCTAATCTGGTTTCCGGACAGCCCCTTTTTCTGGAAAGCCGTTCGTTTGGTGAAACAGGTAGGGGACGTCGCGCTTATATTCAGGCCGGACTTCACGCCGATGAGCATCCGGGGATTCTTGTTATACAGCACCTGGTCGCAATGCTGGATGACTATGAAAAACAAGACAGAATCCTGGGAGAAATTACGCTTGTTCCACTCGCTAATCCCGTTGGCATGATGCAGAACGTTCTGGGTTACTGGGCAGGCCGTTTCGATCTGTCCAATGGCGAGAACTTTAACCGGAACTTTCCCGATCTCAGCCAGGCGCTTGAAAAACGGCTTCTTGCTGGCGAAACCGATCCCGCCCTTATGTTACAGCAGTCTCTGGCTGATACTGTACCGACGGACACGGTCGGGCAGATGAAGCATCTACTGCTGACCGAAGCTCTGAAGCACGATCTGGTGCTTGATCTTCACTGTGATACTGACGCCGTCCTCCACCTCTATACCAACCGGTTACATACCGAACGCGCACGGAAACTAGCCCAGGCTCTGGGAGCTGACGTCATATTTGTTGAGGACTTTGCCGGGGGACAACCATTTGATGAAGCCATTTTCAGAGTATGGAAATGGTTCTGCGACAGGGAGTTGCTCGGGTCTCAAACAGTTCCTTTCTCTGTAACCGTTGAGCTGCGCGGTCAGGCCGATGTCAGTGATGTACTGGCAAAGCAGGATGCAGAGGCGATTATTGCCTTTCTGGCGAATGAGGGGATTATTTCAGCGCAGCCTGCCATTTCTGTAAATCTCACGCGGATAAAAGTTTATCCTCTTGAAGGAGCCAGCCACCTTCAGGCGCCTGCCAGCGGTATCCTGGCCTGGCTGAAAAAACCAGGCGATACCGTTACCAGTGGGGAACACCTTGCTGACATTGTCTCTGTCAGTGACGGACAGCGGACTCCCGTATACAGTAATGTCAATGGTGTCATGGTAGCGCGACCGGTCATGAAGATGATCAGAGCAGGGCAACGCGTTGCACTTCTGGCCGGCAGTGACCGTCTTAACGACCGTCAGGATGGTAACTTGCTCAGGCATTTCTGAACGGGACAAAGGACATGCAACTCAGACTGTAGAAATCGACCAAGGCGGCGTCATCGGGAGTTGATCATCGGTTTGAGGCGCCGTGAACTGTTATAAGCGAAAGCGGAGAGTGGCATCTGCCGGTGAAATTTTCTTAAAACATGGGCGAATAGCGAGGCTCATTTTTTTATTTTCCCGGTTATCCAGGCTTTTTTATAACGTGCTGGTGGAATACCCACAAGGTTATTAAAAATACGATGAAAGTTATTGACGTTATCGTATCCCACTGCGTTTGCCACTTCCGTTACGCCTAAATCAGTGCTTAACAATAAGTTTTGCGCTTCGCCTATGCGGCGACGCGTTTGATATTGTTTCGGTGAGTAACCTGAATAAGCTTTAAATACATGCGCCAGATAAAAATGGTTCATATTCATTACGGTAGTGATCGTGCTTAACGCAATATCTTCTTTATAATGACTATCGATATAGTCTTTAATGCGCTGTCCCAATAGTAGACTGCTGCTTTCCTGCTGCGATTTGTTTTCCGTCCAGATAGTTCGACATAACAACAATAGTACACTTAATAAGTTATCCGCAATTTCAGCCGCATATAACCGCTTACTGTTAACGTGGAACCACATTTGATCAAAGAGCTGACAAATTTCATCGTAAAGTTCACCGCAAGGCATGACCGCAGGCTGCGAACCTGTAGTGAGAACATTCATCGGTAACCCGTCAATTTTTAATTGTTCAACCCCGCAGCTGAATATTAATAAATCCTCAGATGGCGCCGGACATTCATCATGCAGTACGTTTGCGTTGAACAACAGGATGTCACCTTGCTTTACGTGGAAAGTACGTCCGTCAATATTGTAGGTACCACTGCCGGTACGGATAAACATCAGTTCAAAACGGTCGTCATGTTTATGCATGACGCGAGGAATCGCTTCATCTTTACCTTCAGCTCTACAGATGAAGCTCAGGCGCGGTCGCAAGCCATTATCGAAGCCACGGGCAGAAGAAGATTCGTTGCGGCTGAAGGTGATCATCATGCCTCCTCTTGGGATAGCGCTATTCTTACATGACTACAGGCGAAGGTAATCATCAATGTTGCTTTTTCTAACTTTTTAAGTCAATGATAATTATATGTTTTTAATTATTACTCAGGGTGCGACTCCTCATTATTGTTATTTCCCTGCCACAAAGCGGGAAAGCTTGATCGGCTTCACAAGATTATTCAGCAAAAAACGGTGTTTATTGCACAAATAAACCTCCCCCACAGAAAAGGTAAAACCCATATCATTAATGTGGAGATTATTTCAGGGAAACACCAGTTATCATCAAAGTTGCTGCCCTGAACCTGGCCTGAATGCCTTGAAAAAGGACGTTGAGGAATGAATTTTAAAATCATCTTCATTCTTGCCATGTCAATGTAAAAGATTATTGCCGTGATATTGATCACTGTAATGTATGTTTATTTTTCCGAATTTATGATCGCCAGCACGATGTGAGATCGTGAAAATAAAAGCATCTGGTTTTTTATTTTCACTTTAATATAACGTTGTTGCAACGATAAAGGGTAGCAGCGGGGCAGACTGCACGGGAAAATAACATCGCTTTAAAAACCCTGGTTTAATTATGACAATACTAAGCTTTAGACTTTCTTAGATGAAGTTTTAATCTGACCATTAAAATGGCTTGCAACGGTATTCCCTTACAACCAGATGGAACAGCTATGTATAACAAAACTAACCTGCAAAACCCTCAGCGCATGCGGTTAATCACTATCGTCTCGACAATAGGTGGTTTATGCTTCGGTTATGATACCGGCGTTATTTCCGGCGCGCTTATATTCATGAAGTATGATTTAAACCTGACACCCGCTCAGGAGGGGCTTATCACCTCGTTCCTGTTATTTGGTGCAGCCTTAGGCTCACTTTTTGGCGGCTATTTATCAGACAAACAAGGGCGTCGTAAAAACCTGCTATGGGTTGCTGTTATTTTTGTTTTTGGCGCGCTTGGCACCGCCTTTGCCTGGAGTGTTTCGTCAATGATTGCGGCGCGCTTTATTCTCGGTTTAGCTGTGGGCTGCGCTTCCGTTACGGTTCCAATTTATATTTCCGAGCTGGCACGCGCTAACCAACGAGAACGATTAGTAACGGTAAATGAACTGATGATTGTCACGGGTCAGTTCCTTGCTTATTCCGTTAACGCCGCCATTGTGAATTTTTATCCCGAAACCCAGCATAACTGGCGCATCATGCTGGCCATTCCTGCATTGCCAGGCGCACTGTTATGGTTTGGTATGTTAATGATGCCGGAATCACCACGTTTCTTTATTCGTCGCGGTGAAACTGACAAAGCTGTCAAAGTATTAAGAACCCTTCGTTTGCCGCAGGATGTAGATCGCGAAGTTAAAGAGATCCAGCAAATCGTACAAGCAGATAAGCTGAAGTTTAATCTTTTTGCTGAACTGAAAAACCGCTGGGTAATTAATCTGGTGCTAACGGGTTTAATGATTGTACTGGCAACGCGTGTTACAGGTGTGAATACCATCATGTATTACGCGCCAACGGTATTAAAAGCAACCGGCTTAGGCGATGCTGCCGCTGTAACCGGCGCGGTAGCCAACGGCATTATTTCGGTTTTAGCAACCTTGCTCGGCATGGCGCTCATCGGCAGACACTCGCGGCGTAAAATGTTTTTCACCGGTCAGGCAGGCGTTACCCTGAGCCTGTTATTGATTGGTCTGGCATTTAAATATTTTTTCCACACTGAAAGCGTTAATGGTATCGAAACGCTGGTTGCGAATTTCTCCGGCGCTCCTTATGTCATTCTTGGCTTGATGCTGGTGTTTCTGGTGTTTATGCAAGGCTGGATAGCACCGGTTTTTTGGCTAATGCTGGCGGAAATTTATCCCTTAAGAATGCGTGGCGTCGGTATGGGATTTGCGGTATTCGGCTTATGGATCTTCGATTTTATTATCCAGTCAATTTTCCCGTTTCTGCTGAGCCATTACGGTGGTGGCATGACTTTCGGTTTCTTCGGCGCAACCAATATCATTATGCTAATTCTGCTAATCAGATATTTGCCGGAAACGCGTGGACTTACGTTAGAACAGATTGAAAAGACATTTCGCTTTTAGCAACTAAGGAATAACAGATGACTGTTAAAATTGGCTTGATTGGCCTGGGTATGATTGGCCGGGATCACCTTAAACGTTTTCAGAATGTGATTACTGGCGCTCAGGTTAGCGCAGTATGCGATATAAACCAGACAACCGCTGATGTGATTGCCAGCGAATATAATGCAACAGCATTTTATGATGCTGAAGAGATGATAAATTCCGAACTGGTGGATGCGGTTTTCATTTGCTCCATTGGTCCGGTACATAAAACACAAATTCTGACGGCATTCCGTGCGGGCAAACCGGTATTTTGCGAAAAGCCATTAACGCCCACGGCTGATGAATCGAAAGAGATCGTTGACGCAGAAGTGAAAGCCGGTAAACGTTTACTGCAATTAGGCTTCATGCGTCGCTTTGATCCTGGATATCAGGCGCTGAAACAGGCGATCGATGGCAGTGAGCTCGGTGACATTATGCTGATTCACTGCGCGCATCGTAATCCTTCGGTGCCAGAAAGTTACACGCTTGAAATGGCGGTGAACGATTCGGCTACGCATGAAATTGACATTATTCGTTATCTGCTCAACGAGAACATTACCTCCGTGCGCGTTGATAAGCCGAGAAAGAAAACTCGCCGTGCGCTGCCGCACCTGCAAGACCCGCTGATCGTCATTTTTGAGACTGAATCAGGCGTACGCATTGATGACGAGCTGTTTGTGAACTGCCATTACGGCTATGACATTCGCTGCGAAGTGGTTGGTGAAAACGCCACGGCTGCACTGACTGAGCAGCAGGTGATCAGTACACGTTCAAATAGCGGCAATGCGCAGCATATCGCACAATCCTGCATGGAACGTTTCGCCACGGCATATGACCGTGAAGTGCAACATTTTGTCGACAACGTACGTGACAGACGTGAAATGAGCGGCCCATCTTCATGGGATGGTTACGTGGTAGCCCTTGTGTGCGATGCCGGGTTAGCGTCGCTAAAAGATGGTGCGAAACACAATGTGGTTATTCCACAGCAGCCTGCGCTTTATCGTTAACAGACAACATTTTGCGACATCAGTAAGGAATTAAACATGTTGAAATTAACTGAAGATGCGCTGCATTTACAGTGCCGCGCAGCGAGCAAAAATGAAGCCATACATATTGCCGCCGCCGCCCTGGAAAAGGCCGGTTATGTAAGACCCGGTTTTGTACAAGGCATGTTAGCGCGCGAGCAAAAGGTTTCGACATATATCGGTGCAGGTATTGCCTTCCCACATTGCGCGAAGGAGAACCTTGACCAGGTGATTAAAACCGGTTTTCAGGTGTTTCAGTTTCCTGGTGGCGTAGGCTGGGGCGCAGGCAAAGTAGTATTTATCATGGTTGCTGTAGCGGCAATCGAAAATGAACACATTCAGGTATTAGCGGCTATTGCGGATTTATTAGGTGATGAAGTTAAAACCACCCTGTTAGCCAATGCAAAAACCAAAGCCGGATTTATTGACCTGTTTGAAAGAGCGTAATGAACGCGGCAGATAAAGGATTAAAAATGAAACTTGCATTATGTACTGACGTTCTGGCTGATTTAGCTTTTCCGGCCATGCTGGATAAAGTAAAGAGTTATGGAATTAGCGGTGTTGAAATGACTGCTGGCGGCTGGTCGCCTTGTCCCCATGTCAAAACCGAAGAATTACTCTCCTCCGCTGAAAAACTTGAGCAGTTTAAGCAGGAATTAGCCGAGCGTGAAATGCGCATTGTGGCGCTAAATTGTTCTGGCAATCCATTAGCCCCAGGTGAACTGGGCGAAACCCATACAAGAAGTAGCTATCGTGCAGTTGAGCTGGCAGGCACGCTGGGTGTTAAAAAGATTGTGATGATGAGCGGCTTGCCGGGTGGCGGACCAGAAGATCGCGTGCCGAACTGGATTACGTCGACTATTTCATGGCCGGACTACATGCCAGGCGTAATCGACTATCAATGGAATGAGGTGGCGATTCCCTGGTGGAAGAAGTTTGTGCAGCATGCTAAGCGGCACGGCATTGAACAGATCGCCATTGAAGAATTTCCGTGTCAGCTGGTTTATAACCCCTCTACATTGCTGCGCCTGCGTAATGCAGTGGATGACATGATTGGCATTAACCTCGATCCTTCGCATCTGATTGCGATGGGTGCCGATCCCATCGCTGCTGCCCGTAAACTTGAGGGCGCAGTATTCCACGTGCACGGTAAAGATGCGCGTATCGAGCGTGGGCTGGCCGACATCGATGGTCTGTTGGAATATCAACCAGTCACTAATACGAAAACACGGACCTGGAATTATGTGGCGGTGGGGTGCGGACAAGATCTGAAATGGTGGAAAGAGTTCTTTTCAGTATTACGTATGACTGGCTATGACGGTGATGTTTCACTGGAAATGGAAGACCTGACGATGAGCGTAGAAGCTGGATTACAAACCTCAATCGATGCCTTAAACGCCACCCTGAGCCGCTAAGACATTGTGCCTGTCATAAATAAGGCAAATGCATACCTGTATCCTTAGACAGGGGCGAGTCGCTTTCAAAGCGATTCGCCCCAACATTTATTGTCAGCTTCTGGAACAGAGCAGACTGACACGTTCGGGAATGTCCGATAAGAGCGAAAAGCGGGCGTCAAATTGATAGCGACAGGAAAGAATTTCCACATTAAACATAACAACCCTGTTGTGAATCCGAACAATCGTGGCTATAAAAACAGCAAGATAACTCATTGAATGCATCAAAAACTCAGGAGACATTTTGCAGCTAACTACCTCTCGACTGCATCTTCGTCCTGTAAATACCTCAGACGCAGATAACCTTTTCAGAATTTATGGCGACCCTGCCACAAATACATTTAATCCCGCAGGTCCGTATCCTGATATTGATTATGCCCGCGATGTTTTGGCTCGCTGGCTTAAACACTGGGAGGATTACGGTTTCGGAAACTGGGCTATCTCGCTGAAAGATGATCCGGAAAGGATCATCGGTTTTGGTGGTCTGACTATCCGCACTTATGCCGACATCCCTGTCAATAACCTGGGATATCGTTTCTCCTTTGAGTCATGGGGAAAAGGTCTGGCGACAGAGTTTGCTAACTTCGCGGTCAGCTACGGGTTTAATAAGCTCAAAATGCCTGAGATCTCTGCCGCAGTAAGAGCAAATCATCTGGCATCTCAGAAGGTCCTGACGAATGCCGGACTTCGGTATGTACGGGACATTCATGATGTGAAAAAAGCGCCTGCCAGCATGTTGTTTACACTGACCCACACCGAATGGGACAAAAAGTCAGGGTAGGGGGCTACCGAATGCCTTTTTACATAAGCCTACCTGGGCGCAACGCCTGAGAGGCCCTCAGCGCGTTTCTGACGCGGGCGGGCTTTCCCTGATTCAAATCTTGCAAACTATTCCTGCCGACTTCTGCGCGACTGCATGGCTATGTAAAGAGTAAATGGCGGGCGGTTAAACGACACTTCTGCAACCCATCGCCCATCTAAGCATAATTTGACCAAAGATTGGCTGAGTGTGATTTGCTCATTCTACGTCTGGCACCAGGCGGGGCAGACATACAGTCCGCCATGAGCGTAAAGCGGACATATTCTCATTATGCTTTGCCGCCTGGATGACCTTGCCAGGTAAACATGAGAAGGGGCTTTTAAATGTAGATTGATCGATCTACAATTCATTCTCACTTCTGGAGGATTAAATGAAAGCATCAGTTGGCAGACCCAGAGAATTCGACCCAGAGACATTTCTCAGTATTGCGCTGGAATGCTTCTGGCAGAAAGGATATCGGGCAACATCAATGTCAGATCTCATGAAAGCATCTGGTCTTGCCAGCGCCAGTATCTATAAGCTCTACCCTGATAAACACGCAATCTATCTCGCGGCGTTACAACAATATATGGATGAAAGTGTTTCGAGAGGAGCTGAACGCGATGTGAAGTTATCTCCAGAAAATGCATTGCGCGAAATGCTTGAATTTGTGGCGCTTTTATCATCATCTTCTCATGGAGAAAAAGGTTGTTTTACTATTGCCGCGGCCAGTGAACTTCTACCGGGCGATGAAGAGGTAAAAATTAAGGTACATTATAAATTCAACTCAATAATCAATAAGTTGGAAAAAATAATATACACAGGCCAGACGCAAAAAATCTTTCGACGCGATGATAGCGCACGAACAATAGCCCAGACCATTTTTATGATGCTGGAAGGGATGCGAGTTTACGGAAAAATTCAGCCTGAAATTGACGATCTCAAAAAGTGTAACGAGTTCATTATCAGATCGGTGCTTTTAAACAGAAATGTTGATGCGAAAGAGCTTTCGAGAAAGGCATCAATATGACTGGAGTTGGCACAATTGTTCGGCGTCGAAAAAGAAGAAAAACAATGGTTGTGCTCGAATGTGAAAATGGCATGGCCTTATGCGGTTGGATCGATAACGGAAAGTTTTTCAAAAGACGATTTCCGCTGTCTCAACTAAAGATATGTGCGCCTTACTCAAATTTTTGGCCTCTTATTTGAAGCGGCGGAATGCCCCTTTTCGAATGCCTGATACTGATGTCCGCATTTGGCTCAGAGCGGAATGAGCACAGGCCAGGGTCCGCTCTGAGCGAAAAGCAGATGTTTCTTCAAAAGAGCGCGCCATGACAGGCGCGCCATTGGGTGTAGGAATGGATAGTAGATGATGAGGTTTGCCCTGCTTTTTAGAAAAAGGTCATGCCTTTAATATTTCGTATTTCTTCATTTTGTTCCAGAAAACCCCGCTAAGTGCATAATCAGACCCGCTATTGCCGCGGCGGCAATGACATGCGTCACTTTCCATTTATAGCGGAAAAGCGCGACAGCCGAAGCAACGGCGATGGCTGCGGCCCACAGGTCAATACCGCCAGCGGCGCCTGCTGGCCAGACAATATGCCAGAAAAAAAAGAGAGCCAGATTGAAGATGACGCCCACTACGGCAGCAGTAATGGCCGTCAGAGGAGCCGTAAAACCGACATTGTTATGGGTGGTTTCAATAAACGGTCCGCCTGCCAGAATAAAGATGAACGATGGCAAAAAGGTAAACCACGTTACGAGGCAAGCGGCGATGGCGCCTCCCAAAAAAAGGGCATCCGCTCCAGACACGGCTTTTGTATAACCGCCCACGAAGCCTACAAAGGTTACGACCATGATCAATGGGCCGGGGGTCGATTCACCCAGCGCCAGGCCATCCATCATCTGACCCGCTGTCAGCCAGCCATAATGCGTTACTGCGCCCTGGTAAACGTAAGGCAAAACTGCATAGGCGCCGCCGAACGTCATTAGCGCGGCTTTAGTGAAGAACCAGCTCATCTGCGTCACTGGATGGGCCCATCCCAGCATCAGCGTCAGCGCGGTCATGGGAATTAGCCACAGCAGCACGCCAGCAGCAATAACTTTTGCCATACGTTTCCAGCTAAAGACAGCATGCGCTGGCAGCGGCGTATCATTGTCAATGATAGCCGCCCCGTAATCTTCACCCTGGGCTTTATGGCCGCCACCGGCCTTGAACTTGTCCGGCGCTATACGCCCGCCGATAAACCCGGTAACCGCGGCGACCAGTACAATCAGCGGAAAGGGTACGTTCAGAGCAAAAATAGCGACAAATGCCGCGGCGGCTATCGCCCAGTGAGCGCTATTTTTCAGGGCGCGGGAGCCAATTCGATGCGCGGCCTGTAGCACGATCGCTGCAACGGCGGGTTTAATTCCCTACAAAATAACCCCCCCTACGGCTATATCGCCCCAGGCGATATAAATCCAGCCCAGCGCAATCAGAATCAGCAGCGATGGCAAAATGAAAAGCAGACCGGCAATGATTCCGCCCCAGGTTTTATGCATCAGCCAGCCGATGTACGTTGCCAGC
>NZ_RMVG01000023.1 GCF_003813865.1 Candidatus Pantoea deserta | reverse complement strand
ACCTGACCATGAATAAAGCCTCAGGGCCAAACAGCAACACGCGTACCGAACCCTTTGTCAAAGTTATCGCCGTCGTCGCCACGCTGGGCGGCCTGTTATTCGGTTACGATACCGGCGTCATTTCGGGCGCGCTGCTGTTTATGGGCCCTGAACTCAACCTGACGCCCTTTACCATGGGACTTGTCACCAGCAGTCTGCTGTTCGGGGCCGCTTTTGGCGCGCTGCTTTCCGGTCATTTCGCCGCCGCCGCCGGGCGGAAAAAAATTATCCTGGTTTTAGCCGTTATTTTTGCCGCTGGCGCGCTGGGCACCTCCATGGCGCCGAATGTGGAATGGATGATTTTCTTCCGTCTGGTGCTGGGCGTCGCCGTCGGCGGCGCTGCGGCGACCGTGCCTGTCTATATCGCAGAGATTGCGCCGGCGAATCGACGCGGCCAGCTGGTCACGCTTCAGGAGCTGATGATTGTTTCGGGTCAGATGCTGGCCTATATCTCCAACGCCGGATTTAACGCCGCCTGGGGCGGCGAAACCACCTGGCGCTGGATGCTGGCCGTGGCGACGCTGCCAGCGGTGCTGCTTTTTTTCGGCATGATGTTTATGCCGGACACGCCGCGCTGGTATGCGATGAAAGGACGCCTGGCGGAGGCGCGCAGGGTGCTGGAGCGTACCCGCGCCCGACAGGATGTTGAATGGGAGCTGACGGAAATCGAAGAGACCCTGGCGGAGGAAGAGCAGCAGCGTCCGCGTTTACGCGAGCTGCGTAAACCCTGGCTGTTCAAATTGTTTTTGATCGGGATGGGGATTGCCGTTATTCAGCAGCTGACCGGCGTCAATACCATTATGTATTACGCGCCGACCATGTTGAAAGCGGTAGGAATGGATGACAGCGCGGCGCTGTTCGCCACTATCGCCAACGGAGTCATCTCTGTAGTGATGACCTTTGTCGGCATCTGGCTGTTAGGCAAAATCGGTCGACGCACCATGACCATGCTCGGTCAGTTCGGCTGCACTGCCTGTTTGATTTTTATCGGCGTTGTCACATTTTTTATGCCGGAAACCGTGAATGGTCAGCCCGATATGTGGCGCAGCTATATGGTTCTGCTCGGCATGCTGATGTTTTTAAGCTTTCAGCAGGGCGCATTATCACCGGTTACCTGGCTGCTGCTGTCGGAAATATTCCCGACGCGTCTGCGCGGTATTTTTATGGGCGGAGCCGTATTCGCCATGTGGATCGCTAATTTTCTTATTTCGCTGATGTTCCCGGTTCTGCTGGCAAGCGTCGGCTTAGCAGGCGCGTTCTTTATCTTCGCGCTGGTGGGAATTGGCGGCGCAATATTTGTCATAAAATGCGTACCGGAAACGCGCAACCGCAGTCTGGAGCAGATTGAGCACTATCTGCATGAAACACTTTCCCGTGACGAGGCTGAGATCAGAGAACCTGTGGGTCGGCCGATAAATAAAACTTCATAAAGAGGCGTTATCAGTTGCAGACAGAGCCGGTGTAAACGCCGGCTTTTTTTTATCCGTTTGTTATCTGTTGCCGCAGTTGCACCCGTTCATTCAGGATAACCCCGGCGCCGGTTATCATTAGCACAGCCGCAGGCACTATTTGTAAAACATAATGTTTCGATCTGTTTATATTGCGCTTTTTCCTGTGCCTTTTGCGAATAGCCTGCTGGCTTAGTCAATGACGACGATTTCAGTCGCCCGTCTTAATGCCGTCTGCCGTTGTTAATTGCCAGTTAATAGCGCATTGAAAATCCCCTTATGTTTTCACCTGATGTTTATCGCCGACACTTCAGAATTTTCCGTACTCGAAAATTAATTTATTTTTTTATTTGAATTGGGTAATCTTGTCGCTACAGTTTTATTAAACCCCTTAGTCAAGGACATTGTAAAATGAGTGACGCATTTAAAGTTCTGAACAACATTCGCACATTACGTGCGCAGGCACGCGAACTGCCATTGAGCGATCTGGAAGAGATTCTGGAAAAATTAACCGTCGTCGTCACGGAGCGCCGTGAAGAAGTCGAAGCTGAAGAAGCGCAGAACCGCGAAAAAGAAGAAAAGCTGTCTAAATATCGCGAAATGCTGCTGGCTGACGGCATCGACCCGAATGAATTACTGGGTGCGCTGGAAACCGGTAAAAAACGCGCCAAGCGCGCGCCGCGCCCGGCGAAGTACTCTTATACCGATGAGAACGGCGAAGAAAAATCCTGGACAGGTCAGGGACGTACCCCAGCGGCAATTAAAAAGGCGCTGGATTCAGGCAAGAGCCTTGACGATTTCCTGATCGGCTAAATTTACCCAATCCTTGCAAGTGGGAGCCGGTGGCGTTGAACAGCCATCGGCTTTTTTATTTTTCCCCAGCTGCCAGCGGCTTGCCTCAGCCCGCACCTCAGGCGCTGGCATGGGCAAGGCGATGTCTGGCATAATGGCCGCCGTTTTTTCCTCCACTCAGTCATAAAGGTTAATGCCGTGTTAGTAAGCAGCAATATCACCATGCAGTTTGGCAGCAAGCCACTGTTCGAAAATATCTCCGTAAAATTTGGCGGCGGTAATCGTTACGGTTTAATCGGTGCAAACGGCAGCGGTAAATCCACCTTTATGAAAATCCTCGGCGGCGATCTGGCGCCAACCGGTGGAAATGTCTCTTACGATCCCAACGAGCGCATCGGTAAGTTAAGACAGGACCAGTTCGCATTTGAACAATATAGCGTGCTGGATACCGTCATCATGGGACACCATGAATTGTGGGAAGTGAAGCAGGAGCGCGACCGCATATATGCCTTGCCGGAAATGAGCGAAGAGGAAGGCTATAAAGTCGCAGACCTCGAAGTCCAGTACGGGGAAATGGATGGCTACACCGCCGAGTCGCGTGCAGGTGAGTTATTACTTGGCGTCGGCATTCCCGTCGAGCAGCATTATGGCCCGATGAGCGAAATTGCGCCGGGCTGGAAATTACGCGTGCTGCTGGCGCAGGCATTATTTTCAAATCCTGATATTTTGTTACTGGACGAACCAACCAACAACCTGGATATTGACACCATTCGCTGGCTTGAGCAGGTGCTGAACGAACGTGAAAGCACCATGATCATCATTTCGCATGACCGCCACTTTTTGAATATGGTCTGCACGCATATGGCCGACCTGGATTACGGCGAGTTACGCGTTTATCCTGGCAATTATGACGAGTATATGACAGCGGCCACCCAGGCCCGTGAACGTTTATTAGCGGACAACGCCAAGAAAAAAGCGCAGATTGCCGAGCTGCAATCTTTTGTCAGCCGCTTTAGCGCTAACGCCTCTAAATCACGTCAGGCAACCTCTCGCGCGAAACAAATTGATAAAATAAAACTGGATGAGGTGAAAGCCTCCAGCCGTCAAAACCCCTTTATTCGTTTTGAGCAAGACAAGAAACTGTTTCGAAATGCGCTGGAAGTCGAAGCATTAAGTAAAGGTTTCGATAATGGTCCGCTGTTTAAAAAACTCAATCTGATGCTGGAAGTGGGTGAAAAGCTGGCGGTGCTGGGCGCCAACGGTATTGGTAAAACCACGCTGTTAAAAACCCTGGTGGGCGAACTGGCTGCCGATGAAGGCACGGTTAAATGGTCGGAGAATGCGCGCATCGGTTATTACGCGCAGGATCACGCCGCTGATTTCGCCAACGATCTGAGCGTGTTCGACTGGATGAGCCAGTGGAAACAGGAAGGGGACGACGAGCAGGCGGTACGCAGTATTCTGGGGCGTCTGTTGTTCAGCCATGATGATATTAAAAAACCGGCCAGCGTGCTGTCCGGCGGTGAGAAAGGGCGCATGCTGTTCGGGAAGCTGATGATGCAGAAACCTAACATTCTCATTATGGACGAACCCACCAACCACCTGGATATGGAATCGATCGAGTCGCTGAACATGGCGCTGGAGATGTACGAAGGCACGCTGATTTTCGTCTCGCACGACCGCGAGTTCGTCAGCTCGCTGGCGACGCGCGTGCTGGAGATTAAAGAGGACCGCGTAGTGGACTTTACCGGCAACTACGAAGACTATCTGCGCAGCCAGGGCATTTTCTGATTCTGCCTGCTTTGGGGTAGCTCAGGCAGCCCCTGGCGAAAGCAGGGCGAGCGCGGAGAGAATGCCCGCTCGCGATGGCGCTTTACGGGCGCACCTTATCGTTAAGGTGCGCCCGTTCTTTTTATGGCGCGCCCGTCGTCCGAACGCGGTCTGGGATTGCGCAGCCGCGCGTTATCTGCGCGTCGCGGACACGCCTGCCGCAACGCTTATTCGCTGGCTGCCGGGCGGGAGCCGCACACTTCGCAGTGCGCGTCCTGCGCCACCTTCATGCTGCGAAACTCCGCGCTCATTGCATCATACATCAGCAGCCGCGACGTGGCGGGCGTGCCAAAGTGGGTCAGGACTTTAATCGCCTCCATTGCCTGCATCGCGCCAATCACGCCGACCAGCGGCGACATTACGCCAGCCTCAACGCAGCTGAGCGTCTGCTCGCCAAACAGTCGGCTGATGCAGCGATAGCAGGGCGTCCCCGGCTGCCAGTTGAATACGCTAATCTGACCTTCCATACGAATTGCCGCGCCGGAAACCAGCGGCACGCCGCGCGCCCGACAGACGCGGTTAAGCTGCTCCCGGATCGGGACGTTGTCGGTACAGTCGAGCACCACCTGGTGTCCGGCAATCAGCGCCTCAAGCGCGTCCTCTTCAAGCAGACCCTCAACGGTGTCGATCTGTACATGGGGATTGAGGCGGGCGAGACTTTCCGCCGCAGAGACCACCTTTGCCCGACCAACATCGGCATCGTAATGGAGGATCTGACGCTGAAGGTTCGACAGCGCGACGGTATCGAAATCGAGCAGGGTGAGCGCCCCCACGCCAGCGGCAGCCAGCCAGGGCGAGGCGGCACAGCCCAGCCCGCCCAGCCCGACGACCAGCGCGCGGCTCGCCTTCAGCTTTTCCTGTCCCTCGAAGTCGAAGCCGCGCAGCACTATCTGGCGGTTATAGCGCAGCATCTCTTCATCGCTGAGTTCGGGCAGCATTTAGCCCTCCAGCAGCGCGTTAAAGGGTTCAATCTCGACCCACTCGCCTGGCTCAACGGCGCCGCGCTCGCGCTCAAGCACGATAAAGCAGTTGGCTGCCGTAAATGAGCTAAACACATGGGAACCCTGATGACCGGTGCTGCGCACCTCCAGCTCGCCATCCGCGCCACGGCTCATGACGCCGCGCTGAAAGTCGAGACGGCCCGGCGACTTCTTCAGGCGCGTGGCGGCGCGCGCGCGCAGGCGCGGCGGCAGCGGCGACGCGCGCTGGCCGGTCAGGGCGGCGAGCAGCGGCTGCACCAGCTGATAAAAGGTGACGGTGGCAGAGACCGGGTTGCCCGGCAGTCCGCAGAACCAGCTGCTGGCCAGACGGCCAAAGGCAAAGGGCTTGCCGGGCTTAATCGCCAGCTTCCAGAAGGAGATGACCCCCAGCTCGTCCAGCATGGTTTTGGTAAAGTCCGCTTCTCCCACCGACACGCCGCCAGTGCTAATCACCACGTCCGCCTGACGATCGGCCTCGGTAAACGCGACGCGCAGCGCCTGCGGGTCGTCCCTGATAATGCCCAGATCGATTACTTCGCAGCCGAGCTTACGCAGCATCAGCGAGACGGTAAAACGATTGGTATCGTAGATCTGACCTGCCGCCAGCGGCTGTCCTACCGGCTGAAGCTCGTCGCCCGTTGAGAACACCGCGACGCGCAGCTTGCGCAGCACGCTGACCTCGGCAATACCGAGCGAGGCGAGCAGCGGCAGCTCCGCCGTCCCCAGACGCACGCCCGCCTCCAGCACCGGCTGGTCGCGACGAATATCTTCGCCGACCAGGCGAATATTCTGACCAGCTTTGACCGGCGCGTTAATCAGAATGCCGTCCTCAGCCTCGCGCGTCTCCTCCTGCATCACCACGGCGTCACAGCCGGCAGGCACCGGCGCGCCTGTCATAATGCGCACCACGCTGCCTGCCGGCCACTCGCCGGTGAAGGGCGCGCCGGCGAAGGCTTTGCCCGCGACCTTCAGCGGGCGACTGGACTGAATATCGGCCAGCCGCACGGCGTAACCGTCCATCGCAGAGTTATCAAACGGCGGCACGTCGACAGGGGATGTTACCGGCAGCGCAGTAATGCGGCCCACGGCATCGGCCAGCGGCACGCTGAGGCGATCGCGAACGGGCTGAAGCTGCGCCAGCATGGCGGCCTGCGCCTCTTCCAGAGAAATTAATCCGCTAGTAAAGCTTTCCATCGTAATGAATACCTGAGTCAGAACAGTTGCCGCCTATTATGGGACGAAATGTCGGCGGAGTCACATCTGCGCCACGGCATAAGCCACAATAAAAGGTTATGGCTGCGAAGCGCGTTTCCTCTTTACAAGCTGTAACAGGCTTTCTATAGTCAAAAATCACTCAAGTGGCTGAAATCATTTCAAATCAGTGTTTTCAGGCCGATACCTGACAGGACAAGCGTTATGGTCAAAGCAGTCATCGCCATTCACGGCGGGGCGGGCGCCATTACGCGCTCGGCAATGAGCGCGGAAAAAGAGCAGGCGTATCGTCAGGCTCTCACCGACATCGTCACCGCAGGGCAGCGCATGCTGGCGCAGGGCGCCAGCGCGCTGGACGCCGTCACCGAGGCGGTCCGCCTGCTGGAAGAGTGTCCGCTGTTTAACGCCGGTAAAGGCTCGGTCTTTACGCATCTGGGCACGCATGAGCTGGATGCCTGCGTGATGGACGGCCGCACGTTGCAGGCTGGCGCGGTCGCCGGCGTATCGCGTCTGCGTAATCCGGTGCTGGCGGCGCGCAAGGTGCTGGACGTCAGCCCGCACGTGCTTTTCACGGGCGCAGGCGCCGAGCAGTTCGCGCTGGAACAGGGGCTGGAGCAGGTAGCGCCGGACTATTTTTCAACGCCTGAGCGCTGGGAGCAGTTGCAGCGCGCCCTGAGCAGCGATGAGACGCTGCTGGATCATGACGGCGCGGCGCGGTCCGACGATCCGCTGGATCCCGACCGTAAATTCGGCACCGTCGGCGCGGTGGCGATTGACGCCGACGGCAATCTCGCCGCGGCCACTTCGACCGGCGGCATGACCAACAAGCAGGTCGGGCGCGTGGGCGATTCGCCGCTGCCGGGCGCAGGCTGCTACGCCAGCAACGATACCGTGGCGGTCTCCTGCACCGGGACTGGCGAGGTCTTTATTCGCACCCTGGCGGCCTATGACATCGCCGCGCAGATGCGTTACGGCGGCCACTCCCTACAACAGGCGTGCGTCAACGTCATTCACGACACCATTGCCGAACTGGGCGGCAGCGGCGGTCTGATCGCCATTGACCGCTTCGGCAACGTGGCGCTGCCGTTTAACAGCGAAGGCATGTATCGCGGCGTTGCGCGCGTAGGCGACGCGCCAGAGGTCGGCATTTACCGCGAAGGCTAAGGAGCAGGCATGACGCAGCAAATGGCGCCGGAGCAGGTTCTGGCGGTTCGCAATCTTAATGTGCGCTTTTCGCATGAAGGACGCGTAACGCAGGCGGTGCGCGACCTTTCACTGGATGTGCATCGCGGCGAGACGCTGGCGATCGTCGGCGAATCCGGCTCCGGCAAATCCGTGACCTCCCTGGCGCTGATGCGGCTTATCGAACAGACGGGCGGCGACGTCAGCGGCGAGATTCTGCTGCGCCGCCGCAGCGGTGAGCTGCTGGATGTGGCGCAGGCCGCTCCGAAAGTAATGCGGCGCGTGCGCGGGGCCGATATGGCGATGATCTTTCAGGAACCGATGACCTCGCTTAATCCGGTGTTTACCGTCGGCGAACAGATCGCCGAATCCATCCGCCTGCATCAGGGCAAAAGCCATCAGGCGGCGCTGGCGGAGGCGCGGCGCATGCTCGACCTGGTGCGCATTCCGGAAGCGCAGGGCGTGCTGGCGCGCTATCCGCATCAGCTCTCCGGCGGCATGCGCCAGCGCGTGATGATCGCCATGGCGCTGTCGTGCCGACCTGCGCTGCTGATCGCCGATGAGCCGACCACGGCGCTTGACGTCACCATCCAGGCCCAGATTCTCCAGCTGATCCGCGTACTGCAAAAAGAGATGCATATGGGGGTCATTTTTATTACCCACGATATGGGCGTGGTGGCTGAAATGGCGGACCGCGTGCAGGTGATGTATCGCGGCGATGTGGTTGAGAGCGCGCCGGTGCAGCAGCTGTTCGACGCGCCGCAGCAGCCCTATACCAAAGCGCTGCTGGCCGCCGTGCCTAAGCTTGGCGCGATGCGCGGCCAGCCGCTGCCCGCGCGTTTCCCGCTGCTGCATGCCGACGCGCAGGCCGAGCCGGAAACGCCGCAGGATACGGTGCGGCGCGATCTTGCCCCCATCTTGCAGGTGCGCGATCTGGTCACGCGTTTCGATATTCGCGGCGGGCTGCTTAATCGCGTAAAGCGGCGCGTGCACGCGGTAGAAAAAGTCAGCTTCGATCTTTACGCGGGCGAAACCCTGGCGCTGGTGGGGGAGTCGGGCTGCGGTAAATCCACCACCGGGCGCTCGCTGCTGCGGCTGGTGGCAAGCCAGGGCGGCACCATTACCTTTAACGGTCAGCGTATCGACACTCTGGCCGGTTCGGCGCTGGCCCATCTGCGGCGCGATATTCAGTTTATTTTTCAGGACCCTTACGCCTCGCTCGATCCGCGCATGACGGTGGGGTTCTCTGTGATGGAGCCGCTGTTGGTGCACAAGGTGATGCCGCGGCGCGAGGCCGAACAGCGCGTCGCCTGGCTGCTGGAAAAGGTCGGCTTGCTGCCGGAGCACGCGCAGCGCTATCCCCATGAGTTTTCCGGCGGCCAGCGCCAGCGTATCTGCATCGCGCGCGCGCTGGCGCTCAATCCCAAAGTGGTGATCGCCGATGAGTCGGTGTCGGCGCTTGATGTTTCTATTCAGGCGCAGATCGTCAACCTGATGCTCGATCTGCAACGGGAATTTGGCATTGCCTTTTTATTTATTTCGCACGATATGGCGGTGGTAGAGCGCATCAGCCATCGTGTGGCAGTGATGTATCTCGGACAGATCGTTGAAATGGGACCGCGTCAGGCGGTATTTGAACAGCCGCGCCACCCTTATACCCGCAAGCTAATGGCGGCCGTGCCAGTGGCCGATCCGGCGCACCGCCGTCGCGAGCGCGCCTTAATGGTCGATGAGATCCCTGGCGTTATTCACGCGCTGGGCGACGAACCGGAAGTGGCGCCGCTCACTGAGGTCGCGCCGGGCCATTTCGTCGCGCGGCATGCCATTAGCGGCACCTGAACATAAATCAGAAGGAGAGTACAATGCGTAAAGGTTTACTGGCCGCGGGCATCCTGAGCAGCGTGGCAGCACTACCCGTCTGGGCGGCAAAAGATGCGGTCGTCGCCGTCGGCTCGAATTTCACCACGCTCGATCCCTATGATGCCAATGACACGCTGTCACAGGCGGTAGCCAAATCGTTCTATCAGGGGCTGTTCGGCTTCGACAAAGATATGAAGCTGACCAACGTACTGGCGGAGAGCTATCAGGCCAGCCCGGATGGTCTGACCTACACCATCAAACTGCGTTCAGGCATTAAATTCCAGGACGGCAGCGACTTTAACGCCGAAGCGGTGAAGGTCAACCTGGATCGCGCCAGCAATCCGGATAATCACCTCAAGCGTTACAACCTGTTCAAATATATCGCCACCACCGAGGTGGTTGATCCCACGACGGTGAAGATCACCCTGAAGCAGCCGTTCTCTGCCTTTATTAACAACCTGGCGCACCCGGCTGCCGTGATGATTTCGCCGACGGCGTTGAAAAAATATGGCAAAGAGATCGGCTTCCATCCGGTGGGCACCGGTCCCTATGAATTTGTCACCTGGAACCAGACTGACTATGTGAAGGTGAAAAAGTGGGCGGGCTACTGGAAGCCGGGCTATCCGAAACTCGACAGCATTACCTGGCGTCCGGTAGTCGATAACAATACCCGCGCGGCGATGTTGCAGACCGGAGAAGCCAACTTCGCCTTCCCGATTCCGTTCGAGCAGGCCAGACTGCTGGAGAAAAATCCAAAGTTGAAAGTAGTGACGTCGCCGTCAATCATGCAGCGCTATATCAGCCTCAACGTCACCCAAAAGCCGTTTGATAACCCGAAAGTGCGTGAGGCGCTGGAGTACGCCATTAACCGGGAGGCGCTGACCAAAGTCGCTTTTGCCGGTTACGCCACGCCTGCGACGGGCATCGTGCCGCCGTCGATTGACTTTGCGCAAACCTATCCGGCCATTCAGTACAATCCGGCCAAAGCGCGCGAGCTGCTGAAGGAAGCTGGCTATCCCAACGGTTTTGAAACCACGCTCTGGTCGTCACACAACCACAGCACGGCGCAAAAGGTGTTGCAGTTTACGCAGCAGCAGCTGGCGCAGGTAGGGGTGAAGGTGAAGGTGACTGCGATGGATGCAGGCCAGCGCGCCGCTGAAGTCGAGAGCAAAGCCCAGAAAGAGAGCGGCGTGCGGATGTTTTATACCGGCTGGTCAGCGTCTACCGGCGAAGCCGACTGGGCGCTGACGCCGCTGTTCGCCACCACGTCCTGGCCGCCTGCGATCTTCAACACCGCGTTTTACAGTAATCCGCAGGTGGATAAAGATCTGGCTGATGCGCTGAAGACCACCGATCGCGCGCGTAAAGCCAGCCTGTATAAAAACGCTCAGGATACCATCTGGAACGACCATCCGTGGATCCCGCTGGTGGTCGAAAAGCTGGTTTCCGCCAACACCGCATCGCTGAGCGGGTTCTACATGATGCCCGATACCTCATTTAGCTTTGACGAGGCCGACCTGAAGTAACCCGGCTGGCCAGCCCCTGCGGGCTGGCCGCCGCTGCGCAGGATTTTGCATGGTTAACTATTTTATAAAACGTTTGCTGGGACTGATCCCTACGCTGCTGATTGTGGCGGTGCTGGTGTTCCTGTTTGTTCACCTGCTGCCTGGCGATCCGGCGCGCCTGATCGCCGGTCAGGACGCCGATGCGACGGTGGTGGCGATGGTGCGCCAGGAGCTGGGGCTGGACCAGCCGCTGCCGCAGCAGTTCTGGCACTTTATCCTTAATGCGCTACAGGGAGATTTTGGCCAGTCGCTGGTGTCGAAGCGGCCGGTCTCTACCGAGATCGCCACCCGCTTTATGCCGACGCTGTGGCTGACCCTGGCCAGCATGATCTGGGCGGTGATTTTAGGGATGGCGATTGGCATCTGTTCTGCGGTATGGCGCAACCGCTGGCCGGACCGTCTCGGCATGACGCTGGCGGTATCGGGCATCTCTTTTCCCGCCTTTGCGCTCGGCATGCTGCTGATGCAGATCTTCTCCGTGGAGCTAGGCTGGCTGCCGACCGTAGGCGCGGACAGCTGGAAACACTATATTCTGCCGTCTGTTACGCTCGGCGCCGCCGTAGCTGCAGTGATGGCGCGTTTTACCCGCGCGTCGTTCGTCGAGGTGATGCAGGAAGACTATATGCGCACCGCGCGCGCTAAGGGCGTTCGCGAATCGCTGGTGGTGGTAAAGCACGGCCTTCGCAACGCCATGATCCCGGTGGTCACCATGATGGGGCTTCAGTTCGGCTTTTTGCTTGGCGGCTCTATTGTGGTGGAGGTGGTTTTCAACTGGCCAGGGCTGGGCCGCCTGCTGGTGGATTCAGTCGAAATGCGCGACTACCCGGTGATTCAGGCCGAAGTGCTGCTGTTTTCGCTGGAGTTTATTTTGATCAATCTGATTGTTGACCTGCTCTATGCGGCAATCAATCCCGCTATTCGCTACAGGTAAGGAGTCGCAATGAAAAACTGGCGACGCGAAGCGGTGCTGAAAAGCCTGCCGCTGACGACGGAAAATCGGGTTCGCACGCCCTGGAGCGCGTTCTGGCGACGCTTTCGTCGCCAGCCGGTAGCCATGACCGCCGGACTCTTTGTTCTGCTGCTGATCGTGCTGGCGTTTATTGCGCCCGTTATCGCGCCGTTCGACGCGGAAAACTATTTTGATTATGACCGGCTGAATCAGGGACCCTCCCTGATGCACTGGTTTGGCGTGGATTCGCTGGGGCGCGACATCTTCAGCCGCGTGCTGGTCGGGACGCGTATCTCACTGATCGCCGGATTTTTTTCCGTGGCCATCGGCGCGGCGATCGGCACCTTTTTTGGCCTGCTTGCCGGTTACTATGAAGGCGCCTGGGATCGCATTACCATGCGTATCTGCGACGTGCTGTTCGCCTTTCCCGGCATTCTGCTGGCCATTGCCGTGGTCGCGATTATGGGCAGCGGTATGAGCAATGTGATTATCGCGGTGGCGATTTTTAGTATTCCGGCCTTCGCGCGGCTGGTGCGCGGCAATACGCTGGTGTTAAAACATCAGACCTATATCGAGTCAGCGCGCAGTATTGGCGCATCCGATATGACGATTTTGCTGCGGCATATTTTGCCGGGAACGGTATCGTCTATCGTGGTCTATTTCACCATGCGTATTGGCACCTCCATCATCACCGCCGCCAGCCTGTCATTTCTCGGTCTCGGCGCGCAGCCGCCTACGCCGGAGTGGGGCGCGATGCTCAACGAGGCGCGCGCCGATATGGTGCTGGCGCCGCACGTCGCTATTTTTCCCAGCCTGGCGATTTTTCTCACGGTTTTAGCATTTAATTTGCTTGGCGACGGGCTACGCGACGCACTCGATCCTAAACTCAAGTCATGAAAAAATTCGATTACGAGCAGGACTTTAAAACCATCGACTTTCGCAAACACCCGGAGCTATATCAGGTCGGGCGCGGCGAGCAGGGTGTGTTAATGGTGGAACCCTATAAGGGCGAAATTTTACCGCACTGGCGCTTCCGCACCGTGCCGATAGCCAAAGCGTCGGCGGCGAAGATCATGGAGATGTTTGAGGCGTATCGCGCGCAGGATGATTTCGTCGGTATGGATATGGCACGCAAATTTATCCAGATGGGCTATACCCGCGCGCGCCGCTACAGCAACCATAAGGGCGGACGTAAGTACGATGCTGACGGCAATGAGCTGCCGCGCGGCGTAGATGAAGAAAAGGCCGCTGCGGCGGCCGTTTTCAAAGCTTACTGGGATCGACTGCGGGAAGATGAGGACTATCTGGCGCGCAAGCAGGCGCACCAGAAGCTGTATGGTTAAACCCGCGTTCCCCAGAGATCGTACTCGTCGGCGTTATCGACTTTCACGCGGATCACATCGCCCGGCTTCACACTGCGTTCGCCGTTGAGGTAAACCGCGCCGTCAATTTCCGGAGCGTCCGCCATGCTGCGGCCAATCGCGCCTTCTTCGTCTACCTCGTCAATAATAACGAGGATTTCGCGGCCCACTTTTTCCTGTAGGCGTTCGGCCGAAATCTGTTGCTGAAGCTGCATAAAGCGATCGAACCGCGCCTGCTTGACCGCCTCATCTACCTGATCGGGCAGCTGATTGGCGGTAGCGCCCTCAACCGGGCTGTACTGGAAGCAGCCGACGCGGTCCAGACGCGCTTCGCGGATAAAGTCGAGCAGCAGCTGAAAATCTTCTTCGGTTTCGCCGGGGAAGCCAACGATAAAGGTCGAGCGCAGCGTCAGCTCCGGACAGATTTCGCGCCAGCGCTTGATGCGTTCCAGCGTACGCTCCACCGATCCCGGACGCTTCATCAGCTTCAGGATACGCGGACTGGCGTGCTGAAGCGGAATATCCAGGTAGGGCAGGATTTTGCCTTCGGCCATCAGCGGAATGACATCATCAACGTGCGGATAAGGGTAGACGTAGTGCAGACGCACCCAGACGCCGAGCTTCGCCAGCTGTTCGCACAGGCCCACCATGCTGGTTTTCACCGGCTGACCATTCCAGAAGCCGGTGCGGTGTTTCACGTCCACGCCGTAGGCGGAGGTGTCCTGAGAGATCACCAGCAGCTCTTTCACGCCTGCTTCGACCAGACGCTTCGCCTCATCCAGCACCTCGCCGATGGCGCGGCTGTCGAGATCGCCGCGCATTGACGGGATAATGCAAAAGGTGCAACGGTGGTTGCAGCCCTCAGAAATCTTCAGATAGGCGTAGTGACGCGGCGTCAGCTTAACGCCCTGCTGCGGCACCAGACTTAAAAAGGGATTATGCTGCGGTTTCGGCACATAGGTATGCACATGGGACAACACCTGCTCATAGCTGTGCGGACCGGTGATCTCCAGCACTTTAGGATGAACTTCGCGGATTTGATCCACTTTTGCGCCAAGACAGCCGGTCACGATCACCTTGCCGTTTTCGTTTAACGCTTCGCCGATCGCTTCCAGCGATTCCTGCACGGCGCTGTCAATAAAACCGCAGGTGTTCACGATAACGATTTCCGCATCGTCATAGCGCGGCACCACATCGTAACCCTCTGTGCGCAGCTCGGTCAGAATACGTTCAGAATCAACGAGATTTTTAGGACAGCCGAGCGAGACGAAGCCCACGCGCGGCGGCATTGTTGTATTGGTAGTAGACATGGCTCTTTTTTCCGGGTTCTGCACAGCAATGGCGCGCGATTTTACCTGTGTCGCGGTGAAAATTGTAGCCTTATCTGTAGGGGGATTTAGCGGGCTTTTCAGGCGGATAAGCGGCGCATGAATCGCGCGATCAGGCGCAGGCCAGGGGGGCTGTAACGTAAATAAGTGCAAACCTCGCGGCCAGCTTTTCTGCGAGTAACCTCTGGTTATCTCAGCAAAAAATGACGCTTTCCCCAACCGACGAACCTCGTCAATACTTAATACAGGGTTGAGTTTAGTGCGGCCCGGTGCTTAAATCCAGACTTCAAATTTACTGTGAATTCAATAATAAGCAGATGAAAAGGCAGCTGCGGAAGCCTGTTACCGCAGTCGACTAAGTGGATAATGTGAGAGCGCAATGATGAAAGAGATCGTTAACGGATTTCTGAGTTTCCAACAGAATGTATTTCCTGAAAGGCAGGATCTTTTCAAAAGCCTGGCGTCAAACCAAAATCCTAAAGCGCTGTTTATCTCCTGTTCTGACAGCCGTTTAGTACCGGAACTGGTGACCCAGCAGGAGCCGGGCCAGCTGTTCGTTATTCGTAACGCAGGCAATATCGTGCCGCCCTTTGGTCCAGAGCCAGGCGGCGTGTCGGCGACGATTGAATATGCGCTGATGGTGCTGGGCGTTAGCGATATTATTATTTGCGGCCACTCTAACTGCGGCGCGATGAACGCTATCGCGTCCTGTCAGTGCATGGATTCGATGCCAGCGGTCGAACACTGGCTGCGCTACGCCGACGCGGCGAAAACCGTGGTAGAAGAGCGCAAGCTGGAGACGCCGGAAGCCAGGCTGAACGAGATGGTGAAAGAAAACGTTATTGCTCAGCTCAATAACATCAAAACCCATCCGTCTGTCGCGCTGGCGCTGCGTAAAGGCAAAGTCCGCCTGCACGGCTGGGTCTACGACATTGAGTCGGGCAAAATCATTGCCCTGACCGAAGGCGGAAAAAACTTTATTTCCCTTTCCGATAACCCCGACACCTGCTTCGAGTAACACGTCTGCCCGCCGCGCAGGCGGCGGGCGTTTTCTCTGCCTTTTGCGCGCGGTTCGCCGGCGTCAGCATGCGAGGCGGAGCCGCCTTCCTTAATCTTTTGTAAAGCCTGAACATTATCCCGTCGCGCTGGCTACCCTTAAACTCATCCCCTGGCGACTGGAGTAGATTATGGCCCGACTGACTGCCGCAGTGTTACTCGGCGGCGCGCTGTTGACGTTACCGGCACTGGCGGCTGACGTGCAGGTTGAGGTTTTACAGGACAAACTTAATCATCCCTGGTCGGTCGCTTTTCTGCCCGACAACCAGACGCTGCTAATTACGGAGCGAAGCGGACAGCTGCGCAGCTGGCGGCCGGATAGCGGTTTATCGCAGCCGATAGAAGGGGTGCCGAAAGCCGTGGTGCGTCGTCAGGCGGGACTGCTGGATGTGGTGCTGGCGCCAGACTTCGCTCAGAGCCGCCGCGTATGGCTGAGCTACACCGAAGCCAACAGCGAAGGCAATCTGGGCGCCGTGGTCGGCTACGGTCAGCTCAGCGAGGATAACCGGCGGCTGAACGGGTTTAAAACCGTCATTCGCCAGACGCCGCAGCTGTCAGCAGGCAATAATCTCGGCACGCGCATGGCCTTCGATCGCGATGGCTATCTCTATATCGTCTTCGGCGATAACTTCCACAGCAGCAGCGCGCAGGATCTCGACAAGCTGACCGGAAAAATCCTGCGTCTGAATCAGGACGGCAGCGTGCCGCAAGATAATCCGTTCGTCAGCCGCAGCGGCGCGCGTCCAGAGATTTGGGCCTATGGCCTGCGCAATCCGCAAGGGCTGGCGTTTAACCCCTGGACGCAGCAGATGTGGGAGAGCGAACACGGCCCGCGTGGCGGCGATGAGATCAACATTCCGCAAAAGGGCAAAAACTACGGCTGGCCGCTGGCGACCTGGGGCATTGATTATGATGGCAACCGCGTGCCGGAATCGAAAGGTTCGCATGCTGACGGAACCGAACAGCCGGTCTATTACTGGAAAGTCTCGCCGGCGCTGAGCGGGATGGCGTTCTACAACAGCGCGCGCTTCCCGACGTGGAAAAACTCCCTGTTTATCGGCGCGCTGAAAGAGAGAAACCTCATTCGCCTGACGGTTAACGGCGATAAGGTCGTGGAAAGAGAGCGTCTGCTTACCGATCGCAATGAGCGTATTCGCGACGTGCGTCAGGGCCCGGACGGCTATCTCTACGTGCTGACTGACGACGACAACGGCAAGCTGCTGAAAGTGGGATTAGCGCAGGACGGCGGCGCGTCCCGCGGCTAACTAGCGCGCCCAGCGGCACACTTCCCAGCCGCGGCTCAGCGCCTCCTGATGCAGCAGCGCGTCCGGGTTAATCACCAGCGCCCGATCGGCCTGCGCCAGCAGCGGCAGGTCGTTCATTGAGTCGCTATAGGCCCAGGTCTGATGAAAGCGATCTTCCTGCTGAAGGGCGCGCCAGTCGGTGAGCCGCGTCACTTTACCCTCTTTATAGGTCAGGGTGCCGTAGGTCAGTCCGCTGTAGCGATCGTTTACGACCTCAACGCCAATCGCCAGCGCGCCGTGCGCGCCAAGGCGTTCGGCTATCGGCGTCACCAGATGTTCGCCGCTGGCCGAACAGATCACCACTTTATCGCCGCGCTGCTGATGCCACTGAATGCGCTTCCGCGCTTCCGGATAGACGCGCGGCAGAATGTCGCGCTGGATCCAGCGGCGCACCCAGCCCGCCACCGTCGGCGCGGCCAGACCAGCCAGCGGCGAAAGGGTGAGCGCCATGTAATCCTCCATCGCCAGCGTGCCCGCATAGTAGTGGGCCATTAACGCCTGCTCTTCAGCCAGCAGCGTTTCACGCGCGAAGCCTTGCGAAACCAGCCAGCGCAGCCACAGGCCGGTACTGTCCTCGCAGATGACGGTTTCGTCCAGGTCGAATACGGCTAAGTCCATGGGGATCTCCTCGGTTGGTTCACCTCAGCCTGGCAGAGTTTTGTGACGGTCTTAACTTTTCTGCGAAAAATCGGAATTTCACTGAGTTTGCCCGGCGGCGCATAGCGTGACGCTGGTCAGCGCATCCGGCAGATGCCAGGGTTACTCTACTAAACTCTATAAAACTTTACGGTCGGGCGGTTTTTTTCATGCCCTACAGCAGGTAGCGTTTCACTCTGTAGGTTTTGCCTTAAAACCGCGATTTAACATGGAATTTCCTCGCACATGACAATTACTCGTTCTTCACGTCCTCTGCGGCTCGCCGCCGCCGCCTCTTTACTGCTGTTTATCGCGCCCGCAACCTTTGCTGTAGACGCGCCCGCGCCGCCGCAGGTAGAGGCGAAAGCCTGGATTTTAATGGATTACGCCAGCGGTAAGGTGCTGGCGGAAGGCAATGCCGATGACCGTCTCGATCCGGCCAGCCTGACCAAAATGATGACCAGCTACGTGGTCGGCCAGGCGCTCAAGTCAGGCAAAATCAAGCGCGATGATATGGTGACCGTGGGTCAGGACGCCTGGGCCACCGGCAATCCAAAGCTCAAAGGGTCTTCGCTGATGTTTCTCAAGCCCGGCGATCGCATTCCGGTTTCCGAGCTGAATAAAGGTATCGTGATCCAGTCGGGCAATGACGCCTGTATCGCGCTGGCGGACTATGTCGCAGGCAGTCAGGATGCCTTTATCGGCCTGATGAATAACTATGTGAAAGCGTTCGGGCTGAAGAATACTCATTTTATGACCGTGCATGGACTGGACGCCGAGGGGCAGTACAGCACCGCGCGCGACATGGCGTTGATCGGGCAGGCGCTGATCCGCGACGTGCCGGACGAATACGCGCTGAATAAAGAGAAAGAGTTCACCTTTAACCATATTCGCCAGATGAACCGCAACCGGCTGCTGTGGAGCACCAACCTCAACGTCGACGGCATCAAGACCGGCCACACCTCAGGCGCAGGCAATAATCTGGTGGCCTCCGCCACTGAAAACGATATGCGCCTGATTTCCGTGGTGCTGGGCACCGCCACCGACGCGGCGCGATTCCGCGAAAGCGAAAAACTGCTGACCTGGGGCTTCCGCTTTTTCGAGACCGTGACGCCGATTAAATCTGATAAGCCCTTTGCCCAGCAGCGCGTCTGGTTTGGCGATCGTAAAGAGGTCAATCTTGGCGTGGAGAAGGATGCCGCGCTGACGATACCGAAAGGGCAGATGAAGAATCTGAAGGCGAGCTATAACCTGACGACGTCGCAGCTGGAAGCGCCGCTCAAGAAAAACCAGGTGGTGGGCACCATCGATTTCCAGCTTGACGGCAAAACCGTTGAGCAACGTCCGCTGGTGGTGATGGAAGAGGTTCAGGAAGGCAATTTCTTTAGCCGCATCGTCGATTTTGTCCTGATGCAGTTCCATACGCTGTTTGGAAAATGGTTTAGTTAATCCATGCGCGCCGTTTGCCCTTTCTGGCAAACGGCGACAGGTTCAGGAAGCGGGTAACAGGCGCCGGGACGCAACGCGTCTCGCGGCAGGGATAACAACGCAACGTGTCGGCCCGGCAACGGACACACTTCAGGGAAGAGGTGCGTATCTGCGCGGGCCGAGCGCGCATGGAGGCCCTGAGCGGTTTTGCCATCAAGCCTGCGAGCCGCAGCATTCTACCTTCCGCCTGTCAGCCAGTGCGCTGCCTGCCGCTTTAATCCTGAATCCAGCCTTTGCGTATCGGCAGCGCGAACAGCGCGCGATAAGCGGCGTTAAACAGCGCCAGCATACGCGCGCCGTATCCCTGCCAGGCAAGATGCGACGCCAGGCAGCCGAGCAGCCCCACCAGAAAGCCTCCCAGCATATCCATTGGCCAGTGCACGCCGAGATAGACGCGCGACCAGGCGATAGCGCTGCCGATCGCCATCAGAATCACGCCTGACCACAGGCGGTGCCAGAAGATAAAGGCCAGCGCAAAGGTGAAGATGGTGGTGCCGTGGTCGCTGGGGTAGGAGTCGTCAGGCGCATGGTGCAAAAACTGATAGCCCAGGCCAATGGCAAACGGGCGAGGATGGGGGAAAAGCTGGCCGACGCACCAGGAGATGGCCAGCGCGTAAATCAGGGCCATGCCGGTTTTCAGCACCAGCACGCGCTGCGATTTGACCTGCTCGCGCGGTCCCCAGATCCACAGCGCGACAATCAGCAGCGGGACAATGGCGATCAGATCTTTTGCAATGAAAGTGGCCAGCGCCAGTAGCCAGCCAGGAGAATCAGGCGTGGCGTTGATGGATAAAAACAGGGAATGGTTGAACGCTTCCATTAGGGTCGTCGGATCCTCGTTGTGTTTACTGTGCCCGTTCGCTGCGGCGCACATTTTGCCAAAATATAACCCTATCCTGGCGGCGCTATGCAGCAGCGTATATAGCACCCGTTCCTAAATGTCATTCAGGTTGCAGAACGGTTTAAGTTTAATGACAGCCCCGCAGGCTGCCGCCACCCGCTAATCGGCATGAACAGGTAAATCGCAGGCATAAAAAAACCCGTCAGTAAAAAACTGGCGGGCTCCACAATTTGGGGATTTCAAAGAAAAGCAGTGGCACATATTCAGACTGAGTCTTAACAAAAAAGTTCTGGACGCAGCCAAAATTATTTTACAAAGGCAAAACAGGCCAGATGATAACAATAAGCGTACCCGCCAGCGTCAACAGCACGTTGGCGATAGCGTAAGTGCCTGCGTAGCCCAGCGCCGGAATATTGCTGCGCGCGGTATCGCAGATAATCTCCATAGCCGGCGCGCAGGTGCGCGCGCCCATGATGGCGCCGAACAGCAGAGCACGGTTCATGCGCAGCACGTAGGCGCCGAAAAGATAGCAGATCACCACCGGCAGCAGGCTGACCAGCAGACCGCACAGCAGCATCAGCGCGCCTTCGCTGCCGAGACCGTGATTAATGCCGCTGCCGGCGCTCAGGCCGACGCCCGCCATAAACACCATCAGTCCGAACTCTTTAACCATCGTCAGCGCGCCTTGCGGGATATAGCCGAAGGTGGGATGGTTGGCGCGTAAAAAGCCGAGCATAATGCCCGCAAACAGCAGTCCGGCGGCGTTACCGATGCCAAAACTGAAATTGCTGAACTGAAAGGTAACCAGGCCAATCATCAGGCCGATAATAAAGAAGGCGCAGAACGCCAGCAGATCGGTCACCTGACTGTGAATGGCGATAAAGCCGATGCGATCCGCCACGCTTTTAACGCGCTTCGCCTCGCCGCTAATCTGTAAGATGTCGCCCTTGTTCAGCATGATGCTGTCGTCGATAGGCATTTCAATCTGGCTGCGGATCACGCGGTTAAGGAAGCAGCCGTGATCGGTAAGATTAAGTTTGCTGAGGCGCTTATTTACCGCGTTGTGGTTTTTCACCACGATCTCTTCGGTAACGATGCGCATGTCGAGCAGATCGCGATCGAAAACCTCTTTGCCGTTGCGGAAGCTGGCGTCAAGGCGCGCGTGCGCGTCCGGATACCCCACCAGCGAGATGTCATCGCCAGGCTGCAACACCGCATCGCCGTCTGGACTGGCAAGAATACCGTTGCGGCGGATGCGCTCGATATAACAGCCGGTCTGGCGATAAATTCCCAGCTCGCGCAGATTCTTACCGCCGCTCCACGCCACCAGTTCCGGGCCGACGCGATAGGCGCGGATCACGGGCAGAAAAACTTTACGCTGGCTGTCGGCGTCAAGGCCGCGCTCGCGCGCGATCTGCTGCGCGCAGGTCGGCAAATCCTGATGCTGAAGGCGCGGCAGGTAGCGGGCGCCAAAAATCAGACTCACCAGCCCGATCAGATAGGTCAGAGCATAGCCGAGGCTGAGATGGTCCTGCATCAGCGTCAGGCGGCCGCCGTCGTTAATGCTCTGACGTAGCGTATCTCCCGCGCCCACCAGCACCGGCGTTGAGGTCATCGAACCCGCCAGCATGCCTGCCGTCAGGCCGATGTCCCAGCCGAAAAGTTTGCCGAGTCCCAGCGCCAGCAGCAGGGCGCTGACCACCATAACGATCGCCAGCATGAAATAATTTTTGCCGTCGCGGAAAAAAATAGAAAAAAAGTTGGGACCCGCTTCTATCCCGACACAAAAAATAAACAGCATAAAGCCCAGGCTTAGCGCGCTGGTATTAATGGCGAAGTGTTGCTGTCCCAGTAATAAGGAAACAACTAATACGCCAATAGAATTTCCCAGCTGCACCGAACCCAGGCGCAATTTCCCCAGGCACAGCCCAAGGGCCAGAACTACAAATAATAACAGAACGTCATTTCCGCTTAACAAATCTGCGACGTTTATGTTCACTGTTTAACTTCTTATTTACGTGTAAGTGGTTGATGTTGGGCTTTTTTTTGGCTATCTTGTGCGGGTTGCCTACTAAGCCGCCTGGTAGATAGTAACAAAGCAGTATTAAACGGCGGATATTCTAATCATAAAATTCCTCCTCAGCCATTAGTGAGAAATGAATTACGCGAATGGCCTGTTTCATTTGATTTCCACCAGTTCTCAGCATGTTGTTATCGGTATGATGGTTTTTGATAAGTGGGGTGATATGCCGCGGCGTTCCTTACACTGGACTGGTGCAATATTAGGCGTTGCGCTCTACAGTCTGGTATTTATCTATGCGCATCGCAGCTGGCTGATGGGCGCGTCTGCGCTGCATGGGCAGCCTGAACTGTTACTGTTTTTACTGCCGGGTATGATGATGGCGCTGTTGCATGTCGATAGCCCGTTGAAAAGTACCCTGCTGATGGCTTTCTGGGGAACGCTGGCCGGATCCGTCATGCTGAATAGCGCGCTGCTGGCGCATACCAACTGGGTGATTCTGCTGGTCTGGAATTTAAGTGCGGTGTTCTGGGCGGGCAGCGGGGCGCTGCTGGTGCGGCTGCTGCGCATCGTCTGGCGCTGACAGCCTGATAAAAAAACGGGCCAGAGCGGCCCGTTGCGTTGCGCGCAGCGGATTAGGCGCTGAGATTAGCCTGAGTCCAGGCCGCAAAGTCGGTGTAGCCGCCGATATGCTGCTCATCAACAAAGATTTGCGGCACGGTGCTGACCGGTTTGCCCGCGCTTTTTTCCAGATCCGCTTTCGTAATACCTTCCGCCTGGATGTCCACATACTGATAGCTAAAGTCGTCACGCTCGGCGCTAAGCTTGTCAGCCAGCTCTTTTGCGCGCACGCAGTACGGGCAACCCGGACGACCAAAAATGACAGTAACCATGACATGCTCCTTAATTCGGGCCAAATAATGTGATTTATCTCACACTATATCAGGATGGATGGTCAACATCATGCCCGCTCGAACCGCTTAAAGAAAGCAGGAAATGCCTGTTAGTCTGATGCGCGTCGTCTATGCAAGTTTATGAAGCTTGACCATAATTGACGGCCTGAACCCGGTGCGACGCAGGAGAACAGTATGCGAAATCTGGCGCCTTTACCCAAAGCGCTGTTGTTGATGGAGGCGCTCGGCGGCCTGCTGGTGCTCGGCGCGCTGCTGCTCGCGAACCACTGGCTGCCGGCACCGACCGGTATCGACAACAAGACGCTGGCCACTGCGCTGCTGACGACGGGCATACTGCTGATGCTGCCCGCCGCCTGGCTCATGATGTGGCGCACGGCCAGAGCCATGGCGCCGCAGCTGTTTGGCCGCACCGATAAAAAAAATCACACTCGCCGGAGACCTTAATGACACCCACTATCGATCTATTGTGCAGCCACCGTTCCATTCGCGCCTTTACCGATCAGGCTATCAGCGCGGAACAGCGAGAGGCGATTATCGCCGCGGCGCAATCGGCCTCCACCTCCAGCTTTCTGCAATGCTCCTCCATTGTTCGCGTGACCGACCCGGCGCTGCGCCAGCAGCTGGTTAAGCTGACCGGCGGGCAGCAGTGGGTCGCAGACGCCGCGGAGTTCTGGGTTTTCTGCGCCGATTTTAACCGTCACTTGCAGATCTGCCCCGATGCGCAGCTGGGACGCGCCGAGCAGCTGCTGCTCGGCTGCGTGGATACCGCTCTGATGGCGCAAAACGCCATGGTCGCGGCGGAATCGCTCGGCCTGGGCGGCGTATTTATCGGCGGTGTGCGTAACAGCATTGCTGAGGTGACGGAGTTGCTCGGCCTGCCAAAATTCGTGCTGCCGCTGTTTGGCTTCTGCATCGGCTACCCGGCCAGCGTGCCGGATACCAAGCCTCGTCTGCCGCAGGCGATGCTGGTGCACGAAAACCGTTATCAACCTGTAGACCCGCAGGTGCTGGCTGACTACGATAAGCGCACGGAAATCTACTACGAGCAGCGCGACAGCAACCAGCGCAGCGAAACCTGGAGCGAGCTGATTCAGCGTCTGATCATCAAAGAGACGCGTCCCTTTATGCTCGACTATCTGCACCAGCAGGGCTGGGCGACGCGCTAATTTCTGAGAGGTTCGATGATGAAAATTGCCATCCTGTCGCGTGACGGGGAGCTTTACTCCTGCCGGCGTCTGCGTGAGGTCGCCGAACGGCGCGGGCATTTTATTCAGATCATCGATCCGCTCTCCTGTTATATGAATATCAACCCGGCGTCGCCCGCCGTGCACTACCGCGGCGAACCGCTCGGCCATTTCGACGCGGTGATCCCGCGCATCGGCTCCGCGATAACCTTTTACGGTACAGCGGTGCTGCGGCAGTTCGAGATGTGCGGCAGCTATCCACTCAATGAGTCGCTGGCGATCGCCCGCGCGCGCGACAAGCTGCGCTCGTTGCAGCTGCTGGCGCGGCAGGGGATCGATATGCCGGTCACCGGTTTCGCCTCGTCGCCCGACGACACCCAGGACTTGATCGCCATGGTGGGCGGCGCGCCGCTGGTGGTGAAGCTGGTGGAGGGCACGCAGGGCATCGGCGTGGTGCTGGCGGAGACGCGGCAGGCCGCGGAGAGCGTGATCGACGCCTTTCGCGGCCTGAACGCCCATATTCTGGTGCAGGAGTTTATTCAGGAAGCGCAGGGACGCGACGTGCGCTGCCTGGTTATTGGCGGGGAGGTGGTCGCCGCGATCGAGCGCGAGGCGAAAGAGGGCGATTTTCGTTCCAACCTGCATCGGGGCGGCAAAGCGTACCCGGTAGAGATTACGCCTCAGGAGCGCGCCATCGCAGTGAAAGCCACGATGACGCTGGGGCTGGACGTGGCGGGCGTCGATATTTTGCGCGCCCGTCGCGGCCCGCTGGTGATGGAAGTGAACGCCTCGCCTGGGCTGGAGGGCATTGAAACCGTCACCGGCCTCGATATTGCGGGCCTGATGATTAGCTGGACAGAGCGGAACGCTTTACCCGGTTTCAGTCTTAAAACCGGCGGCTGAAAGGCGCTTGTCAGCGGTTTTCGTAGCATCGGGCGCTTTTTTTCCGTAAGCTTAGCGCCTGTTTATTCACCCCTTGGGACACTACGATGGATTCTCTTGTCGTTCCGGATATCGACCTGTTGCGTCGCTGGCTGGATCAGCAAAATATCACCTGGTTCGAATGTGATGCCTGTCAGGCACTTCATCTGCCGCACATGCAAAATTTCGACGGGGTGTTTGACGCCAAAATCGATCTGGTCGACAACGTTATTCTTTTCTCTGCGCTGGCGGAAGTGAAGCCGACGGCGTTGATTCCGCTGGTCGGCGACCTGTCGCAAATTAACGCCAGCTCGCTGACGGTGAAAGCCTTTATCGACATTCAGGACGACAACCTGCCTAAACTGATTGTCTGCCAGTCGCTTGGCACCAGCGCCGGTTTAACCTTCGGTCAGTTCGCCAGCTTTATGAAGCAGAGTGAAGAGCAGGTTTCCATGGTGATTATGGAAGCCTTCGCCAACAATTTACTGATGATGGGGGAGGAAGAGGAGCGTCCGCTGACCAGCTTCAGCCATTCGCTGCTGCACTAAGCCAGCCCCCTTTTTCGTCTCGCCTCAACTGCCGCTTTATGCGGCAGTTTTTGTTTTCAGCCCTGCCATTTTTTATTCTGCGTTTCGCCCGCTATTGCCAGATATTTCTCGTGGTTTATGCCAATCCTGCCAGACCTCATAGCACAAACATGCATAACCTATCGCTAAAAGGCGTTTTTTAAGCTGGGGTATGGTGCCGCAAAGGGCGGGGGGCTATTCTTGCGGGGCTGCGTAGTACGTGGATCCGTAACGCAGCTATCAGTTTTTACTATTAAACTCTCAATGAATATTGATTCATTGTGTCTGGAATTAGCGCACAGCCCAGCCGCGCTGGGGTCGAATTTGACCGGCTTTGATGATCCGCTCAGGAGGAAATAAAAAGATGTCTAATCAAAAAAAATGGTTGTCAGGTGCGATTGCCAGCGTACTGATGGTCGCCTCTGCGGGATCGATGGCGGAAGATAAAACGCTGCACGTTTACAACTGGTCAGATTATATCTCGGCGGACACCGTGCCGAATTTTGAAAAACAGACCGGCACGAAAGTGGTCTACGACGTCTTCGACTCTAACGAAGTGCTGGAAGGCAAACTGATGGCAGGCAGCACCGGCTACGATGTCGTGGTGCCGTCCTCAAGCTTTCTGGCGCGCCAGCTGCAATCCGGCGTGTTTCAGCCGCTGGATAAAAGCAAACTGCCCAACTATAAAAACCTCGATCCTGAGCTGATGAAGAAAGTCTCGCAGCACGATCCTGACAATAAATACGCTATCCCGTATCTGTGGGGCACTACCGGTATCGGCTATAACGTAGATAAGGTCAAGGCGGCGCTGGGCGCTGACGCGCCGGTAAACAGCTGGGATCTGGTGCTGAAGCCGGAAAACCTCGAAAAACTGAAAAGCTGCGGCGTCTCTTTCCTTGATGCGCCAGAGGAAATTTTCGCAACCGTGCTGAACTACCTGGGCAAAGATCCGAACAGCTCAGACAGCAAAGATTATTCGGGCGCCGCCACCGATCTGCTGTTGAAGCTGCGTCCGAGCATTCGCTACTTCCACTCTTCGCAGTACATCAACGATCTGGCCAACGGCAACACCTGCGTCGCTATTGGCTGGTCCGGCGATATTTTGCAGGCGAAAAACCGCGCTGAGCAGGCGAAAAACGGCGTGCATCTGGCTTACAGCGTGCCGAAAGAGGGGGCGCTGGCCTTCTTCGATATGATGGCGATTCCCAAAGACGCGAAAAACCTGGATGCGGCCTACCAGTGGCTGAACTACATCATGGATCCGAAAGTGATTGCCGACGTTTCCAACAAGATGTCCTACGCTAACGGTAACAAGGCGTCGCTGCCGCTGATTAATGCCGACATCCGCAACAACCCTGGCATCTTCCCGACGCCAGAGGCGATGTCGAAGCTGTTTGTGCTGAAGGTGCAGGATCCGAAGCTGGATCGCGCGCGCACCCGTGCATGGACGCGCGTGAAAAGCGGAAAATAAGCGGCTTTTTACGCACTCGCAAGCTTACAACCTGGAACAGAGGCGCTGCGCTGGCCTCTGTTTTCCTTTTTTTGCGGCTGGCTTAGCCGTTCCGCGTAGACCGGAGTGAACTGTTAGTGAACGACGCGATCCCTCGTCCCCAACCTAAAACCGCAAAGGCGCTGACGCCGCTGCTGGAGATCCGCAACCTGACGAAATCCTTTGACGGGCAGCACGCCGTTGATGACGTCAGCCTGACTATTTACAAAGGCGAGATTTTCGCGCTGCTTGGAGCCTCCGGCTGCGGAAAATCGACGCTGCTGCGTATGCTGGCCGGCTTTGAGCCGCCAACCAGCGGCCAGATTGTGCTGGACGGACAGGACCTTTCCCACGTTCCGCCTTACCAGCGGCCGGTTAATATGATGTTTCAGTCCTATGCGCTATTTCCGCATATGACGGTTGAGCAGAATATCGCGTTTGGTCTAAAGCAGGACAAGCTGCCAAAAGGCGAAATCGCCGCGCGCGTGCAGGAGATGCTGGCGCTGGTGCATATGCAGGAGTTCGCGAAGCGCAAGCCGCACCAGCTTTCAGGCGGCCAGCGTCAGCGCGTGGCGCTGGCGCGCAGCCTGGCGAAGCGTCCCAAGCTGCTGCTGCTCGACGAGCCTATGGGCGCGCTGGATAAAAAACTGCGCGACCGGATGCAGCTGGAGGTGGTGGATATTCTTGAACGCGTCGGCGCGACCTGCGTAATGGTGACCCACGATCAGGAAGAGGCGATGACCATGGCGGGGCGTATCGCCATTATGAATCGCGGCAAGTTCGTGCAGATCGGCGAGCCAGAAGAAATCTACGAGCACCCGACCACGGTGTACAGCGCCGAATTTATCGGATCGGTGAACGTATTCAGCGGCCTGCTGCGCGACCGGCAGGAAAATGGCCTGGTGATCGACAGCCCTGGGCTGGTGCATCCGCTGAAGGTCGATTCTGACGTGTCTGTGCTGGATAACGTGCCGGTGCACGTCGCGCTGCGTCCGGAAAAAGTGATGCTGTGCGAAGACGTGCCGGCGGACGGCTACAACTTTGCCGTGGGGGAAGTGGTGCATATTGCCTATCTCGGCGATCTCTCGATCTATCACGTCCGGCTGAAAAGCGGACAGATGATCAGCGCCCAGTTGCAGAATGCCCATCGTTTTCGCAAAGGGCAGCCGACCTGGGGCGACGAAGTGCGCCTCTGCTGGGATGTTGACAGCTGTGTGGTCCTGACGGCTTAAGGAGACGCAATGAGCCAACTATTTCACTCCAGCAAACCGCCGGGCGCACGGCTGGCGGGCACACCCTTGCAGCGCTGGGCGACGCGCATGAAAATGCATCACGGCCGCAAGCTGGCGATCGCGCTGCCTTACGTCTGGCTGGTGCTGTTTTTCCTGCTGCCTTTTTTAATCGTGGTGAAAATCAGCTTCGCCGATATTGCGCGCGCTATTCCGCCCTATACCGAGCTGATTAGCTGGGCCGACGATCAGCTGAATATCGTGCTGAATCTCGGCAACTACCTGACGCTGACCGACGATCCGCTGTACGTTGACGCCTATCTGCAATCGCTCAAGGTCGCGGCGGTCTCGACCCTGATCTGCCTGCTGGTTGGCTATCCGCTCGCCTGGGCGGTGGCGCACAGCAAGCCCTCAATGCGAACTATTTTGCTGCTGCTGGTGATCCTGCCGTCATGGACCTCTTTCCTGGTGCGCGTCTACGCCTGGATGGGGCTGCTGAATAACAACGGCATCCTGAACCGCTTTTTGCTGTGGCTGGGGGTCATTGACCATCCGCTGGTCATCCTCTATACCAACACGGCGGTCTATATCGGCATTGTGTACTGCTATCTGCCGTTTATGGTGCTGCCGATCTATACCGCGCTAACGCGCATTGACTATTCGCTGGTCGAGGCCTCGCTCGATCTCGGCGCAAAGCCCCTGAAAACCTTTTTCAGCGTCATTGTGCCGCTGACCAAAGGCGGCATTATCGCCGGTTCGATGCTGGTGTTTATTCCTGCGGTGGGCGAATACGTGATTCCGGAGCTGCTGGGCGGTCCGGACAGCATTATGATTGGCCGTATCCTGTGGCAGGAGTTTTTCAATAACCGCGACTGGCCGGTCGCTTCGGCGCTGGCGGTGATTATTCTGCTGATTTTGATCCTGCCTATCGTCTGGTTCCATAAACATCAAAATCGGGCAACAGGAGAGAAGGCATGAATCAGCTACCTGCGATTCGCTCGCCGTGGCGTACCGCTATTCTGGCGTGTGGTTTCCTGTTTCTCTATGCGCCGATGCTGCTGCTGGTGATCTACTCCTTTAACAGCTCACAGCTGGTAACGGTGTGGGAAAGCTTTTCGTTTCACTGGTATCACGTGCTGTTCCAGGATGAGGCGATGCTGGACGCGGTGGGGCTTAGCCTGACCATTGCGGCGCTGAGCGCGACCATGGCGGTGGTGCTGGGCACCCTGGCGGCGGTGGTGGTGGTGCGCTTTGGCCGCTTTCGCGGCCACACCGGCTTCGCCTTTATGCTGACGGCGCCGCTGGTTATGCCGGACGTTATCACCGGGCTGTCGCTGCTGCTGCTGTTCGTGGCCATGGGCAACGCGTTCGGCTGGCCGAGCGATCGCGGCATGCTGACTATCTGGCTGGCGCACGTGACCTTCTGTACCGCCTACGTCGCCGTGGTGATCAACTCACGCCTGCGTGAGCTGGATCGCTCGATTGAGGAGGCGGCCATGGACTTAGGCGCCACGCCGCTCAAGGTCTTCTTTGTGATTACCGTGCCCATGATTGCGCCGGCGATTGTAACAGGCTGGCTGCTGGCCTTTACGCTGTCGCTGGACGATCTGGTCATCGCCAGCTTTGTCACCGGACCGGGCGCCACCACCTTGCCGATGGCGATTTTTGCTACCGTGCGGCGCGGCGTCAATCCGGAAATCAACGCGCTGGCTTCGCTGATCCTGTTTATCGTCGGACTGGTCGGATTTATCGCCTGGCGCTGGATGGCGCACGAAGAAAAACAGCGAATCCGCGATATTCAGAAAGCCAGACGTGGCTGAAATGGCTGACTTTTGCCACTATAAGTGCGGGCGGATTTTTTCCGCCGCGTACAGGTGCGGTTACGGAGTCAACCATGTCGGAAACCCTGAAGAACAGTGATTTTCTCTCTCTTGCGCCCGTCCCGGTAACGGTAGCGGGCATCGCCATTATCGCCACCCGCTGCCTGAGCGTGCTGATGCTGGCGAATGAGCTGGGCCTGGAAGAGATAGCGAACTTTGTTCACCGCAGCGCGCAGGCGTGGGATTCGACCCTGATTTTTATCGCCAGCCAGCTGATCTTCTTTTACGAACTGCGCTGCGCCTTTTTGCTGCTGCGCGGCAGCAATCCGGGCCGCTGGGGCTTTGCCGCTACGCAGCTGGTGGTGCTGCTTTATATGCTGACGGCCTCGACCGGCGGCGTCTATCCGGAAATTTTCAGCATCAGCGGCGCGAATAACGCGCAAATCATTCACCATACGCTGCTGCAAAAGCTGCCCGATCTGCTGGTACTGGGGCTGCTGTTCCTGCCCGCCACCAGCCGCGCATTTTTCCGCAGGCGGTGATACAATCGCGCTCCGCCCGACCTTCCTGAGAACAATACAGGCCTTACCCGATGCAATGCGCGCTTTATGACGCTGACCGCTGCCGCTCATGTCAGTGGCTGGAAAAACCCTATTCGCAACAGCTCAGCGACAAGCAGTCGCGGCTAACGGCGCTGCTGGCGCAGCAGCCGGTGGCGCAGTGGCTGCCGCCGGTCACCTCGGCGCAGCAGGCGTTTCGCAACAAAGCGAAAATGGTGGTAAGCGGCAGCGTGGAGCGCCCGGTGCTGGGCATGGTGCAGCGCGACGGCAGCACGGTAGACCTGTGTGACTGCCCGCTCTATCCGTCCAGTTTCGCGCCGGTATTCGCCGCCCTGAAGCCCTTTATCGCCCGCGCGGGACTGACTCCCTATAACGTGGCGCGCAGGCGGGGAGAGCTGAAATTTCTGCTGCTGACCGAAAGCACCCAGGGCGGCATGATGCTGCGCTTCGTGCTGCGCTCCAGAGAGAAGCTTGAACAGCTGCGCGCGGCGCTGCCGTGGCTGCAACGGCAGCTGCCGCAGCTTAAGGTGATCTCCGCCAATATTCAGCCCGTGCATATGGCGATTCTGGAGGGAGATGAAGAGATTGCGCTGACGCCGTCGCAGTCGCTGGCGGAAAGCTTTAACAATGTGCCGCTGTGGATCCGCCCGCAAAGTTTTTTCCAGACTAACCCGCAGGTCGCGGCGGCGCTCTACGCCGCCGCGCGCGACTGGGTTGGCGAACTCACTATCAGCAGCATGTGGGATCTGTTCTGCGGCGTCGGCGGCTTTGGCCTGCACTGCGCCACGCCGCAGATGCAGCTGACCGGTATCGAGATTAGTGCGGAAGCGATCGCCTGCGCGCAGCGCTCGGCAGCGATGCTGGGGCTGGAAAACGTCAGCTTCGCCGCGCTGGATTCCACTGCGTTCGCCACCGGGCGCGATAAGGTGCCGGATCTGGTGCTGGTCAATCCGCCCCGCCGCGGCATCGGCGAAGCGCTGTGCGCGTATCTGAGCCGCATGGCCCCGGACTACCTTCTCTATTCCAGTTGCAATCCAGAGAGCATGGCGCAGGATCTGGCCCGTCTGCCCGATTACCGCGTCGAGCGCGTGCAGCTGTTTGACATGTTTCCGCACACCGCGCACTTTGAAGTGCTGAGCCTGCTGGTGCGCCAGGGAAAAGGAGAGGGTGGGCCAGCGTCCTGAGCGTCTGAGCTGAGGACGTTGCAGAACCGATCAGACGTCTGTCCGCTGGCCCATAGCCGTATTACTCAGGGAACCACTTCTGGTTCAGCTGTTGCAGCGTGCCGTTGCTCTTCAGCGTTGCCAGCGCCGCGTTGAGTTTGTCGCGCAGCGCGCTATCTCCTTTGCGCACCGCAATGCCCAGGCCGGTGCCGAAATAGGCGTTATCGGTGACGTGTTCGCCAACCGGCGCTAAGCCGCTGTTGGTTTTCAGCCACTGATTCACCACCGCCGTGTCGCCAAATACGCCGTCAAGGCGGCCGTTTTTCATATCCAGAATGGCATTCTGATAGCTGTCATAGGAAACGGTGGTGATTTCAGGATGTTTTTCCTGCAAATATTTCTGATGCGTCGTGCCGTTCTCGACGCCGATGCGTTTCCCCTTAAGCGCGGCCATATCGCTGAATTTGCCTTTTTGCGCGATCACTATGGCCGAGTTGGCGTAGTAGGGCTGGGTAAAGTCCACCTGTTTGCTGCGCTCGTCAGTGATGTCCATTCCAGAGATAACCGCGTCGAAACGGCGAAACTTCAGCGACGGGATCAGGCTGTCAAAGGCATTATTAGTAAAGGTGCACTCCGCCTGTAGCTGCTGACACAGCGCTTTGGCCAGATCGATGTCGTACCCGACGATCTCATTGGCGCTGTTAAGCGATTCAAACGGCGGGTAGGTGGCGGACGAGGCGAAACGAATTTTTTCTGCTGCGTGGGCGCTCATTGCCAGCGATGCCAGAGCGGCGGCAAGGATCCATTTTTTCATCGGTAACTCCTGATACTTATGCCAGAGGCGGAACGGGTTACACGATGCCAGCTAATGCATCTTTATGCAATATTTGTGAGTAAAAAATTAAAAAGGCGAGCAATGCTCGCCTGGTTATTAATTTCTGCGCTCAAAAGCCAGCGCGCGCCGTTCAATCAGCCGCATCATTAACGTCAGCAGGCCGTTGACCACCAGATAGACCAGGCCGGCAGCGGCGAAGACCATAACGTCGTAGGTACGGCCATAGAGCAGCTGACCGTGGCCCATCACTTCCATCAGCGTAATGGTGTAGGCGAGCGAGGTGCCTTTAAACACCAGCACCACCTCATTGGAGTAAGAAGAGAGGGCGCGTTTAAAGGCATAGGGCAGCAAAATACGCAGCGTATCTTTGCGATTCATCCCCAGCGCGGCGCAGGATTGCCACTGACCCGACGGAATAGCGCGCATTGCGCCATAGAACAGCTGCGTGGTGTAGGCCGCGCTGTTAAGCGACAGCGCCAGCATGGCGCACAGCCACGGCTGCGACAGCAGATGCCACAGCCAGGGAATGCTTTGCAGGCTGGGGAACTGACCGGGCCCGTAGTAAATCAGGAAGATCTGCACCAGCAGCGGCGTGCCGGTGAACAGGGTAATATAGATCTTCACCAGCGGACTGAGCAGCGGCGTTTTCAGCGACAGCACTACCGTAAACAGCAGCGCCAGCACCAGCGCCACCAGCAGCGACGCCAGGGTGAGCGTCAGGCTGGTATGCAGCCCTTTCAGAATTTCAGGCAAATAACTCAGCATTAGCCGTTCCCCCGCTCGAAACGCGTGGTACGCAGCTCAATACGACGCAGCACCGCCTGACTCAGCAGCGTAATCACCAGGTAAATCGCTGCGGCAATCAGAAACCAGGTAAAGGGTTCCTGGGTGCGCGTCGCAATGCTTTTGGTCTGAAGCATCAGATCGTTCACGCTAATCAGCGACACCAGCGCGGTATCTTTCAGCAGCACCAGCCACTGATTGCCGAGACCGGGCAGGGCGTGACGCCACATCTGCGGCATAATCAGACGCAGGAAAATAGCGGACTTTTTCATGCCCAGCGCCTGACCCGATTCCCACTGTCCCTGAGGCACCGCCTTCAGCGCGCCGCGCAGGGTTTGCGACGCGTAAGCGGAGTAGAGGATCGCCAGAGCAATGACGCCGCACAAAAACGGACTGACGTCGAAATTTTCGATGGTCATCTGTACCGGTAGCTGGAACAGGCCGAAATTCAGGGTAAAGCCGTCGGAGAGCATCAGCAGCAGCTGTGACGCGCCGAAGTAGATAAAGAGCACCACCAGAATCTCTGGCAGGCCGCGAATCAAGGTAACCAGCGCCGTACCTGTCCAGGCCAGCGGCTTCAGCCGCAGCGATTCCCAGCCGGCAAAAATCATCGCCAGCACGAGGCCGGCGATCAGCGCGCATACAGCGAGGCCGACGGTCATACCGGCGGCGCTGGCGAGAGGATAGAACTCACTCATCGGTAATTACTGCTGGAACCATTTGCTGTAGATCGTTTTATAGGTGCCGTCGGCCTTCACTTTCTCCAGCGCGGCATCGAATTTCGCCTGGAGTTCCGTGTTGCCCTGACGGACGGCGATGCCCAGCCCGGTGCCGAAGTAGGCTTTATCCGTGACTTTTTCACCTACCGCCGCCAGGTTCGCATTCTGCTTCAGCCACTCATTAACCACGGCCGTGTCGCCGAAGACCGCGTCGATACGACCATTTTTCAGGTCAAGCACCGCATTCTGGTAGCTGTCGTAAGGCACAGTGGTGATATCGCCATGCTGATCGTTGAGGTATTTCTGATGCGTGGTGCCGTTCTGCACGCCGACGCGTTTGCCTTTCAGCGCCGCCACATCCGCTACCTTGCCTTTCTGCGCAATAAACAGCGCTGAGTTGTCATAGTAAGGCTTGCTGAACAGCACCTGCTTTTCGCGCTCCGGGGTGATGTCCATACCGGCCATTACCGCGTCGAAACGGCGGAACTTCAGGCTGGGGATCAGGCTATCGAACGCCTGATTGGTAAAGGTGCAGGTGGCGTCCATCTCTTTACAGAGCGCATTCGCCAGGTCGACGTCAAAGCCCTGAATCTTATTGCTGGCGTCAACAAATTCAAACGGAGGGTAAGAGGCTTCAGTGGCGAAGCGAATAGTCTGCGCCGCAGACGCGCTCAGGCTCAGACCAGCAAGCAGTGCAGCAAGTACGATTTTTTTCATGTAGAGCTTCCTGACTTAATGCGAAAGATAATGTGCAAACGCCTCGGTTTGCGGCTGTGTAAATCGGCTGGCGTCACCCTGTTCTACGATATGGCCGTTCTCCATATAGACGACGCGGCTGGCGGTTTTGCGCGCCACTTCGACTTCGTGCGTCACGATAACCTGGGTGATTTGCGTCCTCGCCAGCTCGCGAATAATGCTGACGATCTGCGCGGTGATCTCTGGGTCGAGCGCGGCGGTCGGCTCATCGAACAGCAGCACCTGCGGCTCCATCATCAGGGCGCGCGCGATAGCGACGCGCTGCTGCTGGCCGCCGGAAAGGTGCAGAGGAAAACGATCGGCGTAGGGCGTCAGGCGCAGGCGCTCCAGCAGCTTATCCGCGCGGGCGCGCGCTTCGGCCTTGCTGAGACCCAGCACGCGGCAGGGCGCTTCGATCAGATTCTGTACCACGGTCAGATGCGGCCAGAGGTTATATTGCTGGAAGACCATGCCGACGTTCTGACGCAGTTCGCGGATCGCGGCGTCAGAAGGCGTTTTGCTAAAGTCGAAATGATTACCGGCGATTTGCAGGCTGCCTGAGCGCGGTTGCTCCAGCAGGTTAAGCACGCGCAGGAGTGAGCTTTTCCCCGCGCCGCTTGGGCCGAGTAGCACCAGCGTTTCGCCTTGCGGGCAAGCCAGATTGATGTCAAACAGCGCCTGATGCGCGCCGTAAAAGCAGTTAATCCCGTGTAGTTGAATACTCATGCGCAAATTTTGAATAGCCATTAGTGCCGCGAATCTTAACCGCACCAGAATAGTTATGCAAATGAAGTGGGTTAAAATTTATTAATCTATAGCGAAACAGGTAAAGCGTAGCACATTATCGCGTCACCTGACGGCTGGCCGGGCAGCCGCGCGGTCCGAGGCAAAAAAAAACGCGCCGCCAGGCGACGCGTCTCTTGTGTTGCCGAAAATTATTTAGCGGCCTGCTCCAGCGTCTGGCTAAGGGTGCCGCCGCCCGGATGCGGCCAGTCGGCCGCGTAGCGCACGTCATCCACCACCCAGCAGGTCCCTTCGTGGATCATCAGGACCTCATCCTGCCAGCTTTTGCCATCGCGGCTAAGCTGGACGCGCAGTGGGATATTACGCGCGTCGCGGTTCGGGATGCTTGAGCTGTCTGCGACGCTGGCGGTTGCCGGACCCTGCTGGAGGCTGGAGAAAAGATCGCTGCTGCGCCACTGCGCCGTGGCGTTGTCGCCGTGCGCGCTGGCCTGTTGCAGCGCCTTGTAAAGACGTTCGCTCAGATAGGGGCGATATTTTGCCAGCTGATCGCTGCCCGGCAGACCAGGCGTGGGCTGCTGGATGCGCAGATCGTAGAACTGCTGCGCGACGCTGTCTGGACCACCTTCAACGCAGGGCGCGGTGCGGGGACCATTGTCCTTAATCACTGGCTCAACCGTGGTACAGGCGGAGAGCAGCAGCGCAGTGGGAATCAGCAGCGCAAAGGCTTTGTTTCTCATCTCGATTTCCTTATTGTTCACTGGCAAAGCGTCATTTTTAGCATAGAGTATAGCCGTGCTTTTTAGTCGAAAGAGCCTTGCATCCTATTTCACCAAAGGAGAGAGCGATGAAATTTTCCACTACGCCTGGCCTGGAAGGACACAGCATCAGCGACTACTGCGGCGTTGTGACCGGCGAAGCGATCCTGGGTGCCAATATTTTCCGCGACTTTTTCGCCGGTATTCGCGATGTGGTCGGTGGCCGCTCCGGTGCCTATGAGAAAGAGCTGCGCAAGGCGCGCGAGATCGCCTTTGAAGAGCTGGAAGCGCAGGCAAAGGCGCTGGGCGCCAACGCGGTAGTCGGCATCGACATTGATTACGAAACCGTCGGCAAGGATGGCAGTATGCTGATGGTCAGCGTCAGCGGTACGGCGGTGATCCTGCGTTGAGGTGGCTGTTAGCCGCGCTGGCGCTGCTGCTGGCGGGCTGCCACAGCGGTCTGGAGTCGCGCCAGGGATACTGGGTCGATACCCGGCATCCAGCCTGGGGCGCCAGGCCGCGCGTTAAAGTGATTGTTATTCACTATACCGCCGAAGATTTTGCCTCTTCGCTGGCGACGCTTACTGACCGCGATGTCAGCGCCCACTATTTGATTCCCCGTCAGCCGGCACAGCGCGGCGGGAAGAGCGTGGTCTGGCAGCTGGTGCCGGAAGATCAGCTTGCATGGCATGCCGGACCCAGCTACTGGCGCGGCGCGACGCGCATCAATGACACGTCCATTGGTATCGAGCTGGTGAATCGCGGCTATACGCCGGTCCTGACCGGACGCGACTGGCAGCCTTTTACCCCGGCGCAGATCGCCGCGCTTGGCGTTATGCTGAAGGATATTGCGCGGCGCTACGCCATTGCGCCGGAAAATATCGTCGGCCATAGCGACATCGCGCCGCAGCGCAAGCAGGATCCCGGACCGCTGTTTCCCTGGCGCCAGCTGGCGCAGCAGGGCACCGGCGCCTGGCCGGACGCCTCGCGCGTAGCGCATTTTTTAGCGGATCAGGCGGCGGACGCGCCGGCAGACGCAAAGAAGCTGCTGTCGACACTGGCGCGCTATGGCTATGACGTCAGCGGCGCGACGACGCCGCGTCAGCAGCAACAGCTGATCGCGGCCTTTCAGATGCATTTTCGTCCGGCGGACTATCGCGGCTTGCCGGACGCAGAAACGCTGGCGATCGCCGAGGCGCTGGTGGAGAAGTATGGCGATTAGCGTTGCAGGAAGGCCTTCCAGTGGGCGACCACCTGCTCCAGCGCGTGGCGATCCACATCAAGGTGGGTGACGATGCGCGTCACCGGTCCTGGGCTCAGCAGCACCTCGCGCTGGGCGAACCAGCTTTTCAGCGCCTCAACCTGGTCAGCGGGCACGCGCACAAACAGCATGTTGGTCTGCTGATCGACGATCTCCAGGCCAGCCTGTTGCAGCTGCTGACCAAGCCAGGCGGCGTTATCGTGATCCTCTTTCAGGCGCGCGACGTTATGCTCCAGCGCATACAGCCCCGCCGCGGCCAGAATACCGGCCTGACGCATCCCGCCGCCCGCCATTTTGCGCCAGCGCCGGGCGCGTTCAATATAGGCCTCGCTGCCGCACAGCAGCGATCCTACCGGCGTGCCTAACCCTTTTGACAGGCAGATCGTCAGGGTATCGCAGTAGCGCGCAATCGCCTCCAGCGTGACATTCTGCGCGACCACCGCGTTGAAGATGCGCGCGCCGTCGATATGCAGCGCCAGCTTGCGCTCCCGGGTAAAGTCAAAGGCGCGGGCGAGATACTCCAGCGGCAATACCTTACCGTGATGCGTGTTCTCCAGGCTGAGCAGACGCGTGCGCGCAAAATGGATGTCGTCCGGCTTGATGGCGGCGGCCACCTGCTCCAGCGGCAGGGTGCCGTCTTCGGCGGCAAGGATCGGCTGCGGCTGGATGCTGCCCAGCACCGCCGCGCCGCCCGCTTCATACTTGTAGTTATGCGCCTGCTGACCGACGATATATTCGTCGCCGCGCTCGCAGTGGCTCAGCAGCGCGACCAGATTGGCCTGGGTGCCGGTAGGAAAGAACAGCGCGGCCGCTTTACCGCTAAGCCGTGCGGCCTCGGCTTCCAGCGCGTTCACGGTGGGATCGTCACGATAGACGTCATCGCCGGTTTTTGCGGCCATCATGGCCTGCAACATCGCGGCGCTCGGCCGGGTCACGGTATCACTGCGTAAATCGATCACGTCTCTCTCCTGAGAAAAGAAAAGCGGGCGTAAATGCCCGACAAGATTACCAGCAGGTGTGAAGGCGGCAGGCATGGGCCGGCGGCAACCTCACCCTGCCAGTTCCGCCCGTCCGGATACACGCCTTATCGCTGAGGCGGGCCAGCAATACGGCGTTTTTACCCCTGACGCGCAACGCTTTGCTGGCTGCCCATGCCATCCGCATTGCAGACCGCGGGCAGGCTGAAAAAACCTCAACGCCCGCCGTGCTCTTTCTCTTTTACCGCAGCCAGTTGGTTTTCGCCAGCTCCACCACTTCATCGCCGCGGCCATTCAGAATAGCGCGCAGCATATAGAGGCTAAAGCCTTTTGCCTGCTCCATCTTGATTTGCGGCGGCATCGCCAGCTCTTCTTTGGCGGTAATCACATCCACCAGCACCGGGCCTGGATGGGCGAACGCCTGCTCCAGCGCGCCGTTAAGCTCAGAGGCTTTTTCCACGCGCAGCCCCTTAATGCCGCAGGCCTGGGCGATGGCGGCGAAGTCAGGATTATCCAGCTCGGTGCCGTCGGTGAGATAGCCGCCCGCTTTCATCTCCATGGCGACGAAACCCAGCACGCTGTTATTGAAGATAACCAGCTTTACCGGCAATTTTAGCTGCGCCAGCGTTATAAAATCGCCCATCAGCATGCTAAAGCCGCCGTCGCCGCACAGCGCCACCACCTGACGGCTGCGGTCCAGCGCCTGCGCGCCAAGCGCCTGCGGCATGGCATTGGCCATCGACCCGTGGTTAAAGGAGCCGAGCAGGCGACGGCGTCCGTTCATCTTCAGATAGCGCGCGGCCCAGACGGTCGGCGTGCCGACATCGCAGGTGAAAATCGCATCATCGCTGGCGTAGCGGCTAATCTGCTGCGCCAGATACTGCGGATGAATCGGCTGTTTATCATTGGCGTTCGCCAGCTCGTCCAGCCCTTTACGCGCATCGGCATAGTGTTCCAGCGCGCGATCGAGATGATGGCGATCGGTTTTTTGCGTGAGGCGCGGCAGCAGCGCCTGAAGCGTCGGCTTCACCGCGCCGGTGTAGGCCTGATCGACATGGCAATGCGCCCCCAGGCTGCCGGGATTAATATCGAGCTGAATAATTTTTGCGTGTTCAGGATAAAAGGCGCGATAGGGGAATTTAGTGCCGAGCAGCACCAGCGTGTCGGCATTCATCATGGCGTGGTAGCCCGATGAAAAGCCGATCAGCCCGGTCATACCGACGTCATAGGGATTGTCGTACTCGATATGCTCTTTGCCGCGCAGCGCATGCACCACAGGCGCGTTTAGCGTCTCTGCCAGCCGCACCACCTCCTGGTGCGCGCCGGCGCAGCCGCTGCCGCACAGCAGGGTAATATTGCCCGCCTCATTAAGGGTTTGCGCCAGCCGCGCCAGTTCATCTTCCTGCGGCAGAACCTGCGGCAGCTGCGGCGGGTACCACTCGGCGGAGGCGCTCTCCGGAGCGGGCTTCAGAGCCACATCGCCCGGCAGTACGATCACCGAGACGCCGCGGTTCAGGATCGCTTTGCGCATGGCAATGCCCAGCACCTGAGGAAGCTGCTCGGCGCTGGAAACCAATTCGCAGTAGTGGCTGCATTCGCGGAACAGTTCCTGCGGATGGGTCTCCTGAAAATAGCCGCTGCCGATTTCACTGGAAGGGATGTGCGCGGCAATCGCCAGCACCGGTACGCGGTTGCGATGACAATCGAACAGGCCGTTAATCAGATGCAGGTTGCCGGGTCCGCAGGAACCGGCGCACACCGCCAGCTCGCCGCTGACGTGCGCTTCTGCGCCCGCCGCAAAGGCGGCGACCTCTTCGTGCCGCGTGGGCATCCACTCAATGGTGCCCATACGATTCAGGCTGTCGCTCAGCCCGTTCAGGGAGTCGCCGGTGACGCCCCAGATTCGTTTAACGCCTGCATTTTCCAGCGTTTTTGCGATTAGCGCCGCAACGGTCTGCTTCATGATGCTCTCCTCTGGCAATAGGCCATCTTCCCGATGGCGGACAAAGAAGAAGCCTGGACGAAGTTTCGCGTAGGCAGCTGTAAAAAAGTGCGCTTTAGGTCAGGCAGAGAAAAAGGCGATAAGCAGCGGCGCCAGCAGGCTCATCACAAAGCCGTGCACAATGGCCGCCGGAACGATCTCATTGCCGCCGGCGCGTTGCAGCACCGGCAGCGTGAAATCCATCGCGGTCGCGCCGCACAGCCCCAGCGCGCTGGAGCGATGTCGGGCAATCAGGCCGGGAATAAGCATGATGGCGACAAGCTCGCGTATCAGGTCATTAAAGAACGCGGCGCTGCCCACCACCGGTCCAAACGCCTCCGTCATCAGAATGCCAGAGAGCGAATACCAGCCAAAGCCGCTGGCGAGAGCCAGCCCGGTGTTGAGCGGCAGGCCCAGCAGCGCGGCGGCAAGCGCGCCGCCGAGCAGCGCGCTCAGCAACACCGCCACCGATACCATCATGCCGCGGCGGTTTAGCAGGATCTGACGAAGCGTCATGCCGCTGCCGCGCAGCTGCACGCCCACCAGGAACAGCAGGAAAATCAGCGCGTATTCGCTGGCGGTCGAGGCGTGGCGTAAAAAAGCCAGCTGCGTCAGGCCCGTCAGGAAGCCCAGCACCACCACGCCGCACAGCGTCAGCGAGTCGAGCGCCATGCGTAGCCGCGAAGGCAGGGCTTCCTGCTTATGCTTGTGCTGCCAGGGGCGACGCTTTTCCAGCAGGCGCAGCGCCAGTAGATTGCAGATCAGGATCGCCAGAGAAGAGGTCAGCGCGATATGAAACACGCTGAGCAGATTACGACTGAGATTATCGAGAAAGGCGAGGCTGATGCCCATAAAGAAAAGAATGATATAGACCATCCAGCCCAGCAGGCGATTTACAAGGCGCAACACGGTCGGCTGGCGCAGCGGCAAAAGCCAGCCGATAACCAGCGGCAGTAAAATAATTAGCAGTCCTGAATACATGGCGAGCGACGTTTCCATACAAAAAAAGTGGCGACAACGCTAGCGAAAAAGGCAGAGAGAGTAAACTGTTACCTGACAGCGCGCCGCCAGGGCGGGCGACGGCGAGTTAACCGCATGTGCGCAGATAATAAAAATGCCAGCGGTACGGCTGGCATTTTTTGGGGGAGTGTTCAGAATGGGGTGATGGTCGTTCAGACATGCACCGCCGCGTCGACCGGCACAATCAGGCTGGCATGATTGCCTTTCGGACCCTGATGAACATCAAACTGAACTTGTTGGCCGGCTTTTAGCGTTCTGTAACCATCCATCTGAATCGTAGAGTAGTGTGCGAAGATGTCTTCTCCGCCACCGATCGGACAGATAAAGCCGAAGCCCTTGGCGTTGTTGAACCATTTAACAGTACCTGTCTCCATGCTTTTACTTCCCTCGCAAGACTTTTGATAACCAGGTGAGTAGTTGAAGCTGTGAGTCGGTTTTGTTTAAAACTCAATCAGCTTGTGTCTGTAGAATGTAGAGAAATGGACCCTTGCGTCAAGCAAACCACCCGAGAGCGCGGCGATAAAATCGCCAAAATTTGAAGCAGTTAACGCTATTGCAAATTTTGTGATACAGGTCGCGCGGGGGTTTTGGGACAAAAAATTAACGCAGCCTGAGGGGGCTTGACAGGCGTGTTAAACTCTACGTATGGACAGTTAATCGTCCGTACCGATATGCAGAATTTCAACGGAACATTATGGCAAACACTAACGACTGGCTTAACTTTGAACATCTGGCCGAAGATAAAGCGAAGGAGGGGCTGAAGCCGCCTTCAATGTATAAAGTCATTCTCAATAATGACGATTATACGCCTATGGAATTTGTTATTGACGTTCTGCAAAAGTTCTTTTCTTATGATGTTGAACGTGCAACGCAACTGATGCTGAAAGTTCACTACCATGGAAAGGCGATTTGCGGTGTGTTTACCGCCGAAGTTGCGGAGACCAAAGTCGCTCAGGTGAACAATTACGCGCGGGAGAATCAGCATCCATTGCTGTGTACGCTGGAAAAAGCCTGAACTCGCCCTCATATAGTGAAGGTGAGGTTATCAGAGCGATAATTGGGGGAGGTGCCTAATGCTCAATCAAGAACTGGAACTCAGTTTAAACATGGCTTTCGCCAGAGCGCGTGAGCACCGTCATGAGTTTATGACCGTCGAGCATTTGTTGCTGGCACTGCTCAGCAACCCGTCGGCCAGAGAGGCACTGGAAGCCTGTACCGTCGATATTGTCGCTCTGCGGCAAGAACTCGAAGCCTTTATCGAACAGACCACACCGGTGCTGCCCGTCAGCGAAGGTGAGCGCGATACTCAACCTACGCTCAGCTTCCAGCGCGTGTTGCAGCGTGCGGTGTTCCATGTCCAGTCATCGGGCCGCAGCGAAGTCTCCGGCGCCAATGTGCTGGTCGCCATCTTCAGCGAGCAGGAGTCGCAAGCGGCCTATCTGCTGCGTAAACACGAAGTCAGCCGTCTCGACGTGGTGAACTTCATTTCTCACGGGACGCGCAAAGACGAACCCGGTCAGACGCCCCATAATGAGAATCCGGTCAATGAAGAGCAAGCAGGCGGGGAGGATCGTATGGAAAACTTCACCACCAATCTTAATCAGCTTGCTCGCGTCGGCGGTATCGATCCGCTGATCGGTCGCGATAAAGAGCTGGAGCGTACCATTCAGGTGCTGTGCCGTCGTCGGAAAAACAACCCGCTGCTGGTGGGCGAGTCTGGCGTCGGTAAAACCGCGATTGCGGAAGGTCTCGCCTGGCGTATTGTGCAGGGCGACGTGCCGGAAGTGATGAAAGAGTGCACCATCTACTCGCTCGACATCGGCTCGCTGCTGGCGGGCACTAAATATCGCGGCGACTTTGAGAAGCGCTTTAAGGCGCTGCTGAAACAGCTGGAGCAGGACAACAGCAGCATTCTGTTTATCGATGAAATCCATACCATCATCGGCGCAGGCGCGGCTTCAGGCGGCCAGGTGGATGCGGCTAACCTGATCAAACCGCTGCTCTCCAGCGGCAAAATTCGCGTGATGGGTTCGACGACCTATCAGGAGTTCAGCAATATCTTTGAAAAAGATCGCGCGCTGGCGCGTCGTTTCCAGAAAATTGATATCACTGAACCTTCGGTCGATGAAACCGTTCAGATCCTGAACGGCCTGAAGCCGAAATATGAGGCGCATCATGACGTGCGCTATACGGCGAAAGCCGTGCGTGCGGCGGTGGAGCTGGCGGTTAAATATATCAATGACCGCCATCTGCCGGATAAAGCTATTGATGTCATTGATGAAGCGGGCGCGCGGGCGCGTTTAATGCCTGTCAGCAAGCGGAAAAAAACCATCAATGTGGCGGACATCGAATCCGTGGTGGCGCGCATTGCCCGTATTCCTGAGAAGAGCGTTTCCGCAACCGACCGCGACACGCTGAAAAATCTCGGCGATCGTCTGAAAATGCTGGTATTTGGTCAGGATAACGCCATCGAAGCGCTGACCGAGGCGATTAAGATGAGTCGCGCCGGACTGGGGCAGGATCGTAAGCCGGTCGGCTCTTTCCTGTTTGCCGGACCAACCGGCGTCGGGAAAACCGAGGTAACGGTTCAGCTGGCGAAAGCGCTGGGTATCGAGCTGCTGCGCTTCGACATGTCCGAATATATGGAACGCCATACGGTGAGCCGCTTGATCGGCGCGCCTCCGGGCTATGTAGGCTTTGACCAGGGCGGTCTGCTGACCGATGCGGTGATCAAACATCCGCACGCGGTCGTGCTTCTCGACGAAATCGAAAAAGCGCACCCTGACGTCTTTAACCTGCTGTTGCAGGTCATGGACAACGGTATGCTGACCGACAATAACGGGCGTAAAGCGGACTTCCGCAACGTGGTGCTGGTCATGACCACTAACGCCGGGGTACGTGAAACCGAGCGTAAATCCATCGGCCTGATCCAGCAGGACAACAGCACCGATGCGATGGAAGAGATCAAGAAGATCTTTACGCCGGAGTTCCGCAACCGTCTCGACAACATCATCTGGTTCCGTCACCTGTCAACGGATGTTATCCATCAGGTTGTGGACAAATTTATTGTCGAACTACAGGCTCAGCTGGATGCGAAGGGCGTTTCCCTGGAGGTCAGCGACGAAGCGCGCGACTGGCTGGCAGAGAAAGGCTACGACAAGGCGATGGGCGCGCGTCCTATGGCGCGTACGGTGCAGGAAAACCTCAAAAAACCGCTGGCGAACGAACTGCTGTTCGGCTCGCTGGTGGATGGCGGATCGGTTTCGGTGGCGCTCGACAAAGAGAAGAACCAGCTGACCTATCACTTCCTCAGCGCGGAAAAACGCAAAACGGAAGGAACGGTGCACTGAGTGCTGTAATGTAAAAATAGAAAAGGCCAGATTCGCATCTGGCCTTTTTTTTCACCGCCGTTCAGGCGGCGAAAGCAGACTGTAGCCGCTTAGCGACTACGGAAGACAATGCGGCCTTTGCTCAGGTCGTACGGGGTCAGCTCAACAGTGACTTTGTCGCCCGTCAGGATGCGGATATAGTTTTTACGCATTTTACCGGAGATATGAGCGGTAACCACGTGCCCGTTTTCAAGTTCTACGCGGAACATGGTGTTAGGTAACGTATCAAGTACGGTACCTTGCATTTCAATATTGTCTTCTTTGGCCATCGAATCCTCTGGGTGGACTAGCTTTCAGTGAACCGGCAAGATAATGCCGAATTCCATGATTTATGTAAAGAAACGTTGGCAATAAGGCCAACGCTTCGCCGTGCTTCGCGCGTCAGGCACGAGCATCTCGGTTAAATTCGGGTGTTTATGTGACGTCTGCGGGGGATTAGCGGGCTAAGAATCTGCATCAGTAGGCGGTAACACGCGCTCATCTGAAACAGTTCCGGGAGTGCGTTATGATTCCCAGCCTGGCAATTCCGGCTCGCCGTTGCGAAGCGCGGACGACATACCAAACGCGACTATTATACCACTTTTACGCCTGCTTGTGTGCAAAACATCTGCGCAGGCTCAAAAAAGCGTTTGCGTGCGCCAGCAGCCTGGGCTGACGGGCTGCCAGGCAAGGGCCTGAACGTACTGTAAATAGTCGACGCGAGGGATCTCCACCGCGCCCAGCGAGGCGGTATGCGGGTTTAAAACCTGACAATCCACCAGCCTGCCCTGATGTTTGATGAAATGCTGGCAAAATACCCACAGTGCCGTTTTTGAGGCATTCTCACGGCGGCTAAACATCGATTCGCCGCAAAAAATCTGCCCCAGCGCCAGCCCGTACATGCCGCCGACCAGCTGCTGATCCTGCCAGACCTCGACTGAGTGGGCGTGGCCCAGCTCATACAGCCGCTGCCACGCCCGTTTGACTTCAAACGTAATCCAGGTGCCTTCCTGACGGCCTGTGGCGCAGCCTTCGACCACGTCGAAAAAGGCCTGATTCATGGTGACGCGATAGGGCGAGCGGCGATGGAAGCGCGCCATGCTGCGACTCAGGTGAAAGGTTTCCGGCAGCAGCACCGCGCGCGGATCCGGCGACCACCACAGGATGGGATCGCCTGGAGAGAACCACGGAAAAATGCCGCGCTGATAGGCGCTCAGCAGTCGGGCAGGGGAGAGATCGCCTCCCATCGCCAGCAGACCGTTCGGCTCGCGCAGCGCCATTTCAGGTGGAGGAAAATGAAGGGATTCCCGTGACAGTTGCACCAGTCTCATTGCATCTTTACTCGTCGGCTTTTCGCTAAGACTATAGCGCAATGCGCTGCTGGTAATGCCAGTAGCGCCCCTCTTTTGAGATTAATTCGTGATGAGTGCCCTGTTCAACGATTTGGCCGTTTTCCATCACGCAGATGCGATCCAGCGCCGCCAGCCCGGTCAGCCGGTGCGTAACCATAATCAGGGTTTTCCCGGCGGTGACCCGCTGGAGCAGCGCCAGAATATGGTGTTCGGTGGTAGCGTCAAGCCCTTCAGTAGGCTCATCCAGCAGCCAGAGATCGCCATCGTGCAGCAGCGCGCGCGCAATAGCCAGCCGTCGCAGTTCGCCGCCTGACAGGGGACGCCCGCCTTCGCCGAGCCACGCGTTCAGCCCCTCATCACCTTCCAGCAGGCGCGCCAGCCCGGTCTGGTGCAACACGTCGCTCAGCCGCGCGTCGCTGGCATCCGGCCGCGCGATCCGCAGGTTGTCGCGCAGCGTCTGGTTAAACAGGTGCACACGCTGCGTTACTACGCTAATACGCTGGCGTAGCGCGGCTTCGCTCCAGCGGCTCAGCGCGACGTTTTGCAGGGCGACAGAACCGGACTCCACGTCCCAGGCGCGCGTCAGCAGCGCCAGCAGGGTGGATTTACCACAGCCCGTCGGGCCGAGCAGGGCCATGCGCTCGCCAGGCTGAATGTGCAGAGAGAAATGATTCAGCACCGCTTCGCCACGCTGTGGATAGTGAAAAATCACTTTTTCTATGGCTACGGCCAGGCTGCCCGGCTCGATAGCCGAGGCTGGCGGAAAGATGAGAGCAGGGGGCTGATCGATAATGGCGTTGACGCGCTCAGCGGCAGCCGACACCTGCGCCAGCGGCAAAAAGGCCCCCGCAACCGGCGCCAGCGCTTCGAAAGCCGCCAGCGCGCAGAACACCACCAGCGCAATCAATGCCCCTGGCGCAGGCCAGTTGGCCAGGCCATCTGCGCTGAGCCACAGCAGCAGCGTTACGGTCCCGCCGCTCAGCAGCAGCAGCAGACTTTGTGACAGCGCCTGCAAACGGTGCTGCTGACGCTGCGCCTCTTGCCAGCGGCGTTCCTCAAGGTCGAGCCGCTGGCGCCAGCGCGCCGCCAGCGCGTAAATCGTCAGTTCGGCCTGGCCGCTCAGCCAGTGCATAAGCTGCAAACGCCAGCGGGCGCGCTGCCGGGCGATCGCGCGGCCAGCAGGCGCGCCCAGCCGATAAAACAGCGGCGGCAGGATAATCAGCGTCGCCAGCATAATGCCGCCCAGGATCAGCGCCAGCGGAAGATCGATCAGGCTGATGCCCAGCGTTACCGCCAGGATTACCACAAAGGCCCCGGCGAGCGGCGCCATCACCCGTAAATAGAGGTGGTCGAGCGTATCCACATCGCTGACAAAACGATTGAGCAGATCGCCCTGACGAAAGGCGGCGAGCTGGCCAGGCGATAGCGCAATCAGGCGGCTGAAGGTAAATACGCGCAGATGTTGCAGCACGCGAAAGGTCGCGTCGTGGCTGACCAGGCGCTCGAAATAGCGCGCGGCGGTGCGTATGATTGCCGCGCCGCGCACGCCCGCGGCGGGCAGCATATAGTTAAAGCTGTAAAGACCCGCCATGCCCGCCAGCGACGAGGCGGCCAGGAACCAGCCCGACAGCGTGAGCAGGCCGATACTGGCCAGTAACGTGGCGATAGCGAGCAGCACCCCGAGCAGCAGGCGGTAGGGATGGCGCTGATACAGGCGCAGGAAAGGACGCAGCGCAGACATTAATCAATCTCCTGTTGACGATGCGACACCATCTGGCTGAAAGGACCCGGCGCGCTCGCCAGCGTTTGCCAGCTCCCTTGCTGAACCAGTCGACCCTCCTGCATGACCCAAATCGCGTCCCAGTGGGCCAGCCGATCGAGCTGGTGGGTGATCATCAGGGTGGTCTGCTGGCGAGAGGCCTTTTCAAGCGCGCGCATCACATGCTGCTCGCTGTGGCTGTCAAGACTGGCGGCAGGCTCATCCAGCAGCAGCAGACGCGCCGGTTTATACAGCGTGCGGGCCAGCACAATGCGCTGCGCCTGACCAACAGAGAGACCGGCTCCCTCGTCGCCCGTGCGCGTCGCGATACCCTGAGCGAGGCGGGGTAAAAATTCATCGATGCCACAGTCTGCCAGCAATCGCGCCAGCTTAGCCTCGTCCTGAGCGCTGCCCATCACGATGTTATCGTACAGCCTGTCCGCCGGCAGCTGCGGGTTCTGCCCAAGCCAGGCGATCTGTTGCTGCCAGGCGCTGCGGCTCATTTCACGCAGCTCAGTGCCGTTGACGCGCAGTGAACCCTCATACGGCAGAAAGCCGAGCAGCACGTTCATCAGCACGGTTTTTCCCGCGCCGCTTTGTCCCACCAGCGCCACGCGCTCGCCTGCTGCAAGGGTAAAGCTCAGTGGACCGCACAATGGCTGTTTATCCGCGCTCAGGGCCACCAGATCTTCAGCGACGAGGGTTATCGCCGCATCGGCGTCAGGCTCAGCGCAGCCGCCTGTTTCCACAGGCTGCGGGCTTTCGCGCATAAAGCGCTCCAGCGCTTCCGCTCCGCCGACCGCCTGCGCTTTCGCATGGTAAAACGCGCCGAGATCGCGCAGCGGCTGAAAAAATTCCGGCGCCAGGATCAGGGCGATAAAACCGGCAAACAGCGTGACGCCCTGGCCGTAGGCGCCGAAATGCAGTTCGCCGAGGTAGGAGAAACCGAAATAGACCGCCACCACGGCAATCGCCAGCGACGCGAAAAATTCCAGCACGGCCGAAGAGAGAAAGGCGAGACGCAGCACGTCCATGGTGCGCTGGCGGAAATCTGTGGTGGACTGGGCGATGGCGACGGTTTCCGCCTCGGCGCGATGAAACAGGCGCAGGGTCTCGCGTCCGCGCAGGCGATCGAGAAAGTCGCCGCTCAGGCGGGCCAGCGCGATAAAATTGCGGCGGTTGGCGTCAGCGGCTCCCATGCCGACCAGCGCCATAAACAGCGGGATCAGCGGCGCGGTAGCCAGCAGAATCAGGCCAGCCGCCCAGTTCAGCGGAAACAGGGTAAGAAGAATACAGAGCGGAATCAGCGCGGCCAGCGTCATCTGCGGCAGATAGCGCGCATAGTAGTCCTGCATCTCTTCGACCTGCTCCAGCAGCAGCGTCGCCCAGCTGCCTGCGGGTTTGCCGCGAATCCAGGCGGGTCCCAGCGCGGAGAGGCGATCCAGCACCTGCTGACGCAATGCCCGGCGAATGGCCTGACCGGCGCGGAAGCCCGCCATCTCGCGCCCGTAGTTGAGCAGGGCGCGCAGCGCAAAGCAGAGCAGCAAACAGCCAAAGGGGAGAAGCAGGTCGCCGCGCGGTCGCTGCTCGACAATCAGCGCCTGGAGCAGAAAGGCCAGTAGCCAGGCCTGAGCGATAATCACCAGCGCGCTGAGCAGCCCGGCGAGGGTCGCCAGCCGCAGCCAGCGACCGCCCCAGGCGCGTTGCTGGCGTAGCCAGCGGGTAAGTTCCTGTTGCCGCGTTTTATTCATGCGAGACCGTATGCATTGCCAGTGACCAACCAAAGGAGAAAAGGCGTTCTCTTCAGGCGCACGAATCTAGCATGACGGCATAAAAAAAGGCGACTGAAAAACCGTCGCCTTGTATAACCTGGATCAGAGAAATAACAACTTACCGATCGTTTTTAACCAGACCGTCCAGATAACGCTCAGCATCCAGCGCGGCCATACAGCCGGTGCCCGCAGAGGTAATCGCCTGACGATAGATATGGTCCATGACGTCGCCTGCGGCGAATACGCCCGGAATGCTGGTTTGCGTGGCGTTGCCATGCAGGCCGGACTGCACCTTGATATAGCCATTTTCCAGCGCCAGCTGACCTTCAAAGATCGCCGTGTTGGGGCTATGGCCAATCGCCACAAACAGGCCCGCGACCTCCAGCGACTCGGTTTCCGCGTCGTTCAGCGTGGAGCGCAGCGTCAGGCCGGTTACGCCCATCTGATCGCCAACGACTTCTTCCAGCGTGCGGTCGGTATGCAGCACGATATTGCCGTTGCGCACTTTTTCCATCAGGCGGTCAATCAGGATCTTTTCCGCGCGGAAGCTGTCGCGACGGTGAATGAGATGGACCTCTGCGGCGATATTCGCCAGATAGAGCGCCTCTTCAACGGCGGTGTTGCCGCCGCCGATCACAGCGACTTTCTGGTTGCGATAAAAGAAGCCGTCGCAGGTGGCGCAGGCGGAGACGCCTTTGCCCTTGAACGCCTCTTCAGACGGCAGTCCCAGATAGCGCGCCGAAGCGCCGGTAGCGATAATCAGCGCGTCAGCGGTGTACTCTCCGCTGTCGCCGGTCAGGCGAAACGGACGGTTCTGTAAATCGACGGTATGAATATGGTCGAAAATGATTTCGGTATTAAATTTTTCGGCATGCTCGTGCATGCGCTCCATCAGCGAGGGACCTGTAAGATCGTGCGGGTCGCCGGGCCAGTTCTCTACCTCGGTCGTGGTGGTCAGCTGACCGCCTTTTTCGAGGCCGGTAATCAGCACCGGGTTCAGGTTAGCGCGTGCAGCATAGACCGCTGCGGTGTAACCCGCCGGGCCGGAACCCAGAATGAGCAATTTACTGTGTTTGGCCGTACTCATATGATCCTCAGTTTCAATCGGCTGACAACATGACCTGGGATTGTAGGGAATTTAACGAGGCAAAAAAAGGGCTGGAAAATTTTGTTGCCGATAGCTGCAAACGGCGTAGACGATAAGCGAACGTTTTGCACGCGCGTTGCGCTAAAAAGGGGCAATAATCGGTTTTTACTGGTGCAGAAGTTGAAAAATACTCATTTAAAAACAGTAACCCAGCGGTCTGTCTGGCATCTTGTCCTGAATTTAGTCTTTTTACTTTGACAATCGCCTGCGCTTTTGCGAAAACAATGACAGAAGCGAAGAAGATGGAGAGAGCGAAAACAGGAATTCATTCCTCGTTTTGCCCTTTTCACCGGATAAATTTCAGCCTGACATGGGTAATGACGCATGATGTGGACAGACAACATGCGTCATGCGGATGGATGCGCGAAGGCGTACAGGCTCTGATTCTTCACTTCAATAATGCCTTGAACAGTGACTGTTTTCAGGGTGTGGCAGGTAAAGGGAAGGAATTAAGAGAGACAATAATAATGGTAGACAATAAGAAACGCCCCGGAAAAGATCTCGACAGAATCGACAGAAACATTCTGAATGAACTTCAGAAAGATGGTCGTATTTCCAACGTAGAACTTTCCAAACGCGTAGGATTATCGCCTACGCCATGTCTTGAGCGTGTGCGTCGCCTGGAGCGTCAGGGTTTTATTCTGGGCTATACCGCGCAGCTTAACCCGCATTATCTCGATGCATCGCTGCTGGTTTTCGTTGAGATTACTCTGAATCGTGGCGCGCCGGATGTGTTTGAACAGTTTAACGCCGCTGTGCAAAAACTTGAGGAAACTCAAGAGTGTCATCTGGTTTCCGGCGATTTCGACTACCTGTTAAAAACGCGCGTGCCGGATATGTCCGCGTACCGTAAGCTGCTTGGCGAAACCCTGCTGCGTCTGCCTGGTGTCAATGACACCCGTACTTACGTGGTCATGGAAGAGGTCAAACAGAGCAATCGGCTGGTAATCAAAACCCGATAACGCAGCGCAGGTGCAAAACCTGTGATATTTCGATACACTCCTGTGAATTCATACAGGACCAGCGTCGGGCTTGCCCGGCGCTGTTGCCTTCATAATTTACAGGCACCTGGAGAGTTCTCTTGAGCCAGGAATACACAGAAGATAAAGAAGTTTCGTTAAAACCGCTCAGCAGTGGACGCCGTCTGCTGGAAGCGTTACTGATACTCGTTTCCCTTTTTGCCATCTATTTGATGGTGTCGCTTGTCAGCTTTAATCCTTCCGATCCGAGCTGGTCGCAGACCGCCTGGCACGAACCGATCCACAATCTGGGCGGCGGTGTAGGCGCCTGGCTGGCAGATACGCTGCTGTTCATCTTCGGCATCATGGCTTATGCCATTCCGCCGGTCATTATTGGGCTGTGCTGGATTGCCTTCCGCCAGCGCGAGCAGCAGGATTATATCGACTACTTCGCTATCGGCCTGCGCCTGATCGGCGTGCTGGCGCTGGTCGTCACGACCTGCGGGTTAGCCGCGCTCAACGCCGATGACATCTGGTATTTCGCTTCTGGCGGGGTTATTGGCAGTCTGGTCAGCAACGCTATCGCGCCGTGGTTTAGTCCGGCTACCGGCACCCTGGCGCTGCTGTGCGTCTGGGCCGCAGGCATTACGCTCTACACCGGCTGGTCATGGCTGACCATCGCTGAGCGCATCGGCGGGGTAGTCATGGGCGTGCTGACCTTTGCCAGCAACCGCTCGCGTCGCGATGAGCCCTGGCAGGAAGATGAAGAAGAAGATGAGGCTGAAGCTGCGCCGCGCTATGCCGCAACGCAGGATGACGAAGACGTACTGCTGTCCGCGCCGCGCGCCAGCGCCATACAGCCACAGCAGGAAGCGGCCGATCCGCTGCTGACAAAAGCGGCGGCCGCCACTGACGCGGCCTTGAACGCGGCTGCGGACGCCGCTGGCGTGTCGGCAGCTATCGCGCCCGCTGCGTCGGCTGCCGCGCCTGTTACGCCCGCCGCGTCGGTTACACCGGCTGCCGGGACGCTTCCGCCGACTGCCGCGCCCTTATCGGTTCAGCCTGAGACGGTACAGCCCGTTGCGGCTCCTCAGCAACCGGCAACACCGGCTGCGACTCCGCTGTCTCAGCCAGCCGCGGCCGCTGAGCCGCCGCGTTATCACTTCGAGATGCCGCAGGATCAGCCTGCGCCTGCCTTTACCGGCTGGGAAGAGGATGAAGGTCCGCAAATGGGCAACTGGCGTGACGCTGAAGTGAGCGCCACTGCCTCGGTTGCCGCAGCAGGCGCGGTCGCTGCGCAGACCGCCTCCGGACCGCTGTTCGATGTGGCTCCTGAATCAGACTACAACCCGCAGGTAAAACAGGGCATCGGCCCTGCGCTGCCGCGTCCAAACCCCGTTAAACTGCCTACCCGCCGCGAGCTGGCCTCTTACGGCATTAAACTGCCTTCCCAGCGTATGGCGGAGGAAAAAGCCAAAGCCGAAGAGCAGCAGCGCGTCGAAACATCGCCGCAGACGGAGATGTCCCAGTCTGAATGGTCGATTGAACAGCAGGACGAGCAGGACCAGGCGCAGCTGCGCGACGCCTTCGCCAGCCAGCAGCAGCAGCGCTACGGCGAGAGCTGGCAGCCGGATGAGGAAGAAGAGCAGGCTGCGGAACAGGCTGCGCTGGCGCAGCAGTTCGCCTCTCAGCAGCAGCAGCGCTATGGCGAGGTGGAACAGGAAGAGACGTCTCCAGCATTTAACCTGGACACCTCTTCTGTGTTCGACTTCTCGCCCATGAAAGATTTGGTGGACGATGGTCCGGGCGAGCCGCTGTTTACTATTGCCAGCACGCCGGAACCAGACGCGCCAGCGGCGACGCATGCGTCGTGGCAGCAGCCTGCCGAAACGCCGGTTGCGCAGCCGACTGTGCCGGTTGCCGCGCCGTCGGCGTCCAGCGGGTTTGCCCCAGCCGCGCCGCAGCAGCCGTCGGCGACCAGCGGGTTTGCCTCAGCCGCGCCGCAGCAGCCGTCAGCGACCAGCGGGTTTGCCCCAGTCGCGCCGCCGCAGCCGTCCGCGACCAGTGCGTTTGCGCCCGCCGCGGCGGAGCAGACTCCGGCCCCGTCCGCGCCAGCCGCCTCGCCGCAGCCTGGCTCACTGGATAACAGCCTGATCCATCCTTTCCTGATGCGTCATAATCAGCCGCTGGAGAAGCCCTCTACGCCGCTTCCGACGCTGGATCTGCTGACGTCGCCGCCAGCGGAAGAGGAGCCGGTTGATATGTTCGCCCTTGAGCAAACGGCGCGCCTGGTCGAAGCGCGTCTGGGCGACTATCGCGTTAAGGCCGAGGTAGTAGGTATTTCGCCGGGTCCGGTGATCACTCGCTTCGAGCTGGATCTGGCGCCGGGCGTGAAGGCCGCGCGCATCTCCAACCTGTCGCGCGATCTGGCGCGTTCGCTCTCGGCCGTCGCGGTACGCGTCGTGGAAGTGATTCCAGGCAAACCCTATGTCGGGCTGGAACTGCCTAACAAGCATCGTCAGACGGTCTATTTACGCGAGGTGCTCGACTGCGCCAAATTCCGCGATAACCCGTCGCCGCTCTCCGTGGTGCTGGGCAAGGATATTGCCGGACAGCCGGTGGTAGCCGACCTGGCGAAAATGCCGCACCTGCTGGTTGCCGGTACCACCGGTTCCGGTAAATCGGTGGGCGTGAACACCATGATCATTAGCATGCTGTATAAAGCGACGCCGGAAGAAGTACGCTTTATCATGATCGATCCGAAAATGCTGGAGCTATCGGTTTATGAAGGTATTCCACACCTGCTGACCGAAGTGGTCACCGACATGAAAGACGCGGCCAATGCGCTGCGCTGGAGCGTGGGTGAGATGGAGCGTCGCTACAAGCTGATGTCGGCGCTGGGCGTGCGTAATCTGGCCGGATACAATGAAAAAGTGGAACAGGCGGAAGCCATGGGCCGTCCTATTCCCGATCCGTTCTGGAAGCCGGGCGACAGTATGGACACCACGCCGCCGGTACTGGAAAAACTGCCTTATATCGTGGTGCTGGTGGATGAGTTCGCCGATCTGATGATGGCAGTGGGCAAAAAGGTGGAAGAGCTGATCGCCCGACTGGCGCAGAAAGCGCGTGCGGCGGGGATCCACCTGGTGCTGGCCACACAGCGTCCGTCTGTCGATGTGATCACCGGCCTGATTAAAGCTAATATCCCGACGCGTATCGCCTTTACCGTGTCGAGTAAAATTGACTCGCGTACCATTCTTGACCAGGGCGGCGCTGAATCCCTGCTGGGTATGGGGGACATGCTCTATATGCCGCCTAACTCCTCTATGCCGGTTCGCGTACATGGCGCCTTCGTGCGCGATCAGGAAGTGCACGCTGTTGTGCAGGACTGGAAAGCGCGCGGCCGTCCGCAATATATTGAGAGCATCACCGCGGGCGAAGAGAGCGAAGGCGGCGGCGGCGGTCTGGAGGGCGATGAAGAGCTGGATCCGCTGTTCGATCAGGCGGTCGCTTTCGTGGTAGACAAACGTCGCGCCTCGATTTCTGGCGTACAGCGTCAGTTCCGTATTGGCTATAACCGCGCCGCGCGTATCATTGAACAGATGGAAGCGCAGGGCATTGTCTCTGAGCCGGGCCATAACGGCAACCGCGAAGTCCTTTCTCCACCGCCGCACGAAATGTAGTGCGACATGCTTTGCAACAAACAATCATGGGCCAGTTTTTACTGGCCCATTGTTTAGATGCGTTTTACCCCCTATATCACATAACGCTTTCGGGTTTTTCTCCTGGCTCCATGCCGGAACGGCGACCAGAATAAAGACAGTATTCACTGGATAGAGATAAATAAGGAATTGAAGCAGATGAAATCAAGCCTAATCGTGCCTGGCCTGTTGGCCGTTTTTGCCTCTGCCAGCGTAATGGCGGATGCTTCCAGCGATCTGCAACAGCGCCTGAATAAGGTCAACAGCTTCCACGCCAGCTTCACGCAAAAAGTGACCGACAGCAGCGGCGCTAACGTGCAGGAAGGCGAGGGTGAGCTTTGGGTTAAACGGCCCAGCCTGTTCAACTGGCATATGACCGCGCCGGATGAAAGCGTAATCATCTCTGACGGGAAAAACCTGTGGTTCTATAACCCCTTTGTGGAACAGGCCAGCGTCAGCCTGTTGAAAAATGCGACCAGCAATACGCCGTTTATGCTGATTGCGCGTAACCAGCCCTCCGACTGGCAGCAATACAATATCAAACAGCAGGGCGACACCTTTGAGCTGACGCCGAAGAACAGCGACGGCAATCTCAAGCAGTTCACGCTTTCCGTGACCGCTTCGGGAACCATTAATCAGTTCAGCGCGATTGAGCAGGATGGCCAGCGCAGCAGCTATCAGCTTAAAAGCCAGAAAAACGGCGCCATCAGCCCGGATAAATTTACCTTCACGCCGCCTAAAGGGGTGACGGTAGACGACCAACGACAGTGAGGTAAGCGTGGGTAATCTGTCTCTGGATTTTTCCTCTGAGGATTTCAAGCCGCTGGCGGCGCGTATGCGACCTGAAACGCTCCAGCAGTATATCGGTCAGCAGCACCTGCTGGCACCGGGGAAACCCCTGCCGCGCGCTATTGAGGCGGGTCACCTGCACTCAATGATCCTCTGGGGACCGCCAGGCACAGGTAAAACCACGCTGGCGGAGATTATCGCGCGCTATGGTAACGCTGACGTAGAGCGTATCTCCGCCGTAACCTCCGGCGTCAAAGAGATTCGCGAAGCGATCGAGCGAGCACGCCACAGCCGTCAGGTCGGGCGACGCACTATTCTGTTCGTCGACGAGGTGCACCGCTTTAACAAAAGCCAGCAGGATGCGTTTTTGCCGCATATTGAAGATGGCACCATCACCTTTATCGGCGCAACGACGGAGAACCCCTCGTTTGAACTGAACTCTGCGCTGCTGTCGCGCGCGCGCGTCTATCTGCTGAAGTCCCTGACCACCGCCGATATTGAGCAGGTGCTGGACCAGGCGATGCAGGATAAAGCGCGCGGCTATGGCGACAGCGATATTCTGCTGCCTGACAACACGCGGCGTATGATCGCCGAGCTGGTGAACGGCGATGCCCGTCGCGCGCTCAATACGCTGGAAATGATGGCGGATATGGCGGAGAGCAATGCACAGGGCAAACGCGAGCTGACGCCGCAGCTGCTGACGGAAGTCTCCGGCGAGCGCGCGGCGCGCTTCGATAACAAGGGCGACCGTTTTTACGATCTCATCTCCGCGCTGCATAAATCGGTACGCGGTTCCGCGCCGGATGCGGCGCTGTACTGGTATGCGCGCATTATCACCGCCGGCGGCGATCCGCTCTATGTGGCGCGCCGCCTGCTGGCGATTGCTTCAGAGGACGTCGGCAACGCCGATCCGCGCGCGATGCAGGTGGCGATTGCCGCCTGGGACTGTTTTACCCGCGTAGGACCAGCCGAAGGCGAACGCGCGATTGCGCAGGCGATTGTCTATCTGGCCTGCGCGCCTAAAAGCAACGCCGTCTATACCGCATTCAAAGCCGCGATGCGCGATGCGCGCGAGCATCCTGACTATGATGTGCCTGAGCATCTGCGCAACGCGCCGACCCGGCTGATGAAAGAGATGGGGCTGGGTAAAGAGTACCGTTACGCCCATGATGAAGAGAACGCCTATGCCGCTGGCGAGGTCTATTTCCCCCCTGAAATGGCGCAGACGCGCTATTACGCGCCGACGCAGCGCGGGCTTGAAGGCAAAATTGGCGAAAAGCTCGCCTGGCTGGCTGAACAGGATCAAAATAGCCCGACAAAACGCTACCGCTAAAACAGACGTTACGGTAAGGTGAACAAGGTTTTCAAGGCATTCCATCGGGAATGCCTTCCTCTATTCTATTAACCTTTATTACACAGGATAAGCATGCTCGATCCCAATCTGCTGCGTAATGAGCCAGACGCAGTCGCAGAAAAACTGGCACGCCGAGGATTTAAGCTGGATGTGGAAACGCTGCGCTCCCTCGAAGAGCGTCGTAAAGTCTTGCAGGTCGAAACAGAGAATTTGCAGGCAGAGCGCAACTCCCGATCCAAATCCATCGGTCAGGCCAAAGCACGTGGGGAAGACATCGAGCCGCTGCGTCAGGAAGTGAACGCGTTGGGCGAACGCCTGGACGCGGCCAAAGCGGAACTGGATGCCCTGCAAAACGAAATTCGTGATTTTGCGCTGGCGCTGCCAAACCTGCCTGCGGATGACGTTCCCCTGGGTAAAGACGACAGCGAAAACCTGGAAATCAGCCGCTGGGGCGAGCCGCGCCAGTTTGATTTTCAGGTCAAAGATCACGTGGAGCTGGGCGAGCTGGCGAAAGGTCTCGATTTTGCCTCTGCCGTTAAGCTGACCGGTTCTCGCTTTGTGGTTATGCAGGGACAGATTGCGCGTCTGCATCGTGCGCTGAGCCAGTTTATGATCGACCTGCATACTGAACAGCACGGCTATCTGGAAACCTATGTGCCTTACCTGGTTAACCATGAAACCCTGTACGGCACCGGCCAGTTACCTAAATTCGGCGAAGACCTGTTTCATACGCGTCCGCTGAGCGAGGAAGCGGGCAGCAGCAACTATGCGCTCATCCCGACCGCTGAGGTTCCGCTGACCAACCTGGTGCGCGACGAGATTGTGGAAGAGGAGAGTCTGCCGATCAAACTGACCGCGCATACGCCTTGCTTCCGCTCGGAGGCCGGCTCCTACGGCCGCGACACGCGCGGGTTAATCCGTATGCATCAGTTCGACAAGGTTGAGATGGTGCAAATCGTCGCGCCGGAAACCTCGATGGACGCGCTGGAAGAGCTGGTGGGCCATGCAGAGAAGGTGCTACAGCTGCTGGGACTGCCGTACCGCAAAGTGCTGCTGTGCACCGGCGATATGGGCGCAGGCTCAACCAAAACGTACGATCTGGAAGTCTGGCTGCCGGCGCAAAACACCTACCGCGAAATCTCATCCTGCTCCAATATGTGGGATTTCCAGGCTCGTCGCATGCAGGCGCGCTGCCGCAGCAAGACCGACAAAAAGCCGCGTCTGGTTCACACCCTGAACGGCTCTGGTCTGGCGGTTGGTCGTACGCTGGTCGCAGTGCTGGAAAACTATCAGCAGGCCGACGGACGTATTCAGGTGCCGGAAGTTCTGCGCCCCTATATGAATGGCGTTGAGTTTATCGGCTAACGCGCCAGCATGATTAAAACCCGGACACGTCCGGGTTTTTTATTGTCTGAATAAGTACGAAGAGGAAACTTATCAGAAATAAACGTTATCGACCCTTCAAGGGGCGTTGCGCTTAAAAATCCAGTTTTTCATAGAGATAGCCTAAAAACCCGTCTGGTTTCACCGCTGTGTAAACTACTGAAGATTAATAAATTAAATTATCTTGCAGCAAAATGTGCTGCGCCTTTTTTTTATGCTTTTCCTTTAATTTCGCCAGTGGCAAACTGCGCGCAACTTCCTCTCTTTTCTTTGGTTTTATCCCTATGTCTACCTGGTCACGTCCCGTGGTGCTGCTGCTTTGCGGCCTGCTTTTGCTGACGGTTGCAATTGCAGTGCTCAATACGCTGGTTCCGCTGTGGCTAACTCACGATGCGCTGGCAACCTGGCAGGTTGGCGTGGTCAGCTCGTCCTTTTACACCGGCAATCTGCTGGGTACATTGATTGCAGGCTGGCTGATCAAGCATTACGGCTTTAATCGCAGCTATTATCTGGCCACGCTGGTTTTCGCTGGGGCGACCGCCGGGCTAATGATGCTGGAAGGCTTCTGGGCCTGGTCGACCCTGCGTTTTGGCGCGGGTATCGGCTGTGCGCTGATCTGGGTCGTGGTGGAAAGCGCGCTGCTGTGCAGCGGCACGGTGCGTAACCGCGGGCAGCTGCTGGCCGCCTATATGATCGTTTACTATCTCGGCACCGTGGCCGGGCAGCTGCTGGTGAGCAAAGTCTCTACGGAGCTGTTTAGCGTGATCCCGTGGCTTGCTGCTCTGATGCTGTGCGCTATTCTGCCGCTGATTTTTGTCAAAGTGACGGCCGCCAGCGAAGCCACCGAGGCCGCGCCGGGTAAAATCTGGCCAATGTTGCGTCGCCGCAGCTCAAGGCTGGGCATCAACGGCTGTGTTATTTCCGGTATCGTTCTGGGATCGCTTTATGGCCTGATGCCGCTCTATCTCTCTCATCAGGGAATGAGCGATGCGAATGTTGGCTACTGGATGGCGCTGCTGGTCAGCGCCGGCATCGTCGGACAGTGGCCGATCGGCCGACTGGCCGATCGTTTTGGCCGCCTGCTGGTGCTGCGCGTGCAGGTGTTCGTTGTGATTCTGGGCGCGATTGCCATGCTGACCAACGCCGCGATGGCGCCTGCGCTTTTTGTGCTCGGTCTGGCAGGCTTTACGCTCTATCCGGTCGCCATGTCCTGGGCGTGCGAAACGGTGGCGCATCATGAGCTGGTGGCGATGAATCAGGCGCTGCTGCTGAGCTATACCCTGGGCAGCCTGGCGGGTCCGAGCATGACCGCGATGCTGATGCAGAACTATTCTGACCGCATTCTGTTTGTGATGATCGCCGGTGTGGCGCTGGTTTATCTGGTGATGCTGCTGCGTAAGGCGGATCAGCAGGCGACGCCGGTGGCGCACGCCTGACAGGCAGGCAGGAGTAACCCGTGCGCCAGGCGTAACGCGCCGGAAGACGTTGTCACCAGCGCCGCGCGCGGGCCTGTTTACCGGCGCGTCTGATGAGCAGAGCGTCGGCCAGGCGAGCAGGGAGATCAGACGTTTTTCTGCCGCGCTTCTGACAAAAAAGGGAGCCTCAGGCTCCCTTCGGGTTAGTACATAACGTAGTGACCGTAGCTGGCGAGAATGTTTTTCACGCGCTCCATGGTCTCTTTAGTCGGCGGCTTCACGCCATCAAGCTTGTACTCTTCGCCCATTGCAATCCATTTATGTTTGCCCAGCTCATGATAGGGCAGCAGCTCGATCTTCTCGACGTTATCCATGTCTTTGGTAAATTCGCCAAGCCGATGCGCAGAGTCATCGTCATCGGAATAGCCGGGCACGACGACATAGCGTATCCAGGTGCGCGTGCCTCTTTTCTGTAGATAGCGGGCAAAATCCATAGTGCGATGGTTAGAGACGCCGACCAGCACCTGATGCACCTCATCATTGATCTGCTTAAGATCGAGCATGACCAGGTCGGTTACGTCCAGCAGTTCATCAATTACCGGATCGTAGCGGCGTACAAAACCATTGGTATCAAGGCAGGTATGAATGCCTTCGGCTTTGCAGGCGCGAAACCAGTCGCGCACAAACTCGGCTTGCAGGATGGCTTCGCCGCCGGATGCCGTTACGCCGCCGCCGGATGCGTTCATAAAGTGCCGATACGACAGCACGTCCTTCATTAGCTCTTCAACGCTGATCTCTTTCCCGCCGTGCGTGTCCCAGGTATCGCGGTTATGGCAGTAAAGGCAGCGCATCAGGCAGCCTTGAAAGAAGGTGATAAAACGGATGCCGGGACCGTCAACCGTCCCGCAGGATTCGAATGAGTGGATACGACCGTTGCAAGACATTGCGATGATTCTCCAGGTTAGCCTGTTAGCAGGCGCACAATCTCTGTTGTGCTCAGTGGTAAAGTCAGTTTTGACTGGCTTCTTCTTTGAGAGCGCAGACAAAACGGGCCTTGGAGAAAAGGCTCCCGAAGGAGCCTTTTTACAGCTTATCGCATCAGGTTAAAGTGACTGCGTAAAGGTACGCGTAATCACGTCCTGCTGCTGTTCTTTGGTCAGCGAGTTGAAACGTACGGCATAGCCGGAAACGCGGATAGTCAGCTGCGGATATTTTTCCGGATGCTCCATTGCATCCAGCAACATCTCGCGGTTCATCACGTTAACGTTCAGGTGCTGACCGCCTTCGATGCTGGCTTCGTGGTGGAAATAACCATCCATCAGGCCTGCAAGGTTGGTTTTACGCACGTTGTCATCTTTACCCAGCGCATTCGGCACGATAGAGAAGGTGTAGGAAATACCATCTTTTGCGTAGGCGAAGGGCAGTTTAGCCACCGAGGTTAATGAGGCGACAGCGCCTTTCTGGTCGCGGCCGTGCATAGGGTTTGCGCCTGGACCAAAAGGCGCGCCAGCGCGACGGCCATCCGGGGTATTACCGGTTTTCTTACCGTAAACCACATTAGAGGTAATAGTCAGCACGGACTGAGTCGGCACAGCGTTGCGGTAGGTGTTCAGTTTCTGGATTTTCTTCATGAAACGTTCAACCAGATCGCAGGCCAGATCGTCCACGCGCGCATCGTTATTACCAAACTGCGGATAGTCGCCTTCGATTTCGAAGTCAACCGCCAGACCGGTTTCGTCGCGTACCGGTTTCACTTTGGCGTACTTAATCGCAGACAGCGAGTCGGCAGCCACTGACAAGCCAGCGATGCCGCATGCCATTGTGCGATAGACGTCACGGTCATGCAGCGCCATCAGCGAGGCTTCATAGCTGTATTTATCGTGCATGTAGTGGATGATATTCAACGCGGTCACATACTGTTTCGCCAGCCAGTCCATGAAGTGATCCATGCGGCCCATAACGGTGTCGAAATCCAGCACTTCATCGGTAATCGGCGCCTCTTTCGGACCGACCTGCATTTTCAGTTTCTCATCCATGCCGCCGTTGATTGCGTACAGCAGGGTTTTCGCCAGGTTGGCGCGCGCGCCGAAGAACTGCATCTGTTTGCCCACGATCATCGGGCTAACGCAGCAGGCGATAGCATAGTCATCGTTATTAAAGTCAGGACGCATCAGATCGTCGTTCTCATATTGCAGAGAAGAGGTATCGATGGAGACTTTCGCCGCGTATTTCTTGAAGTTCACCGGCAGTTTTTCTGACCACAGAATGGTCATGTTCGGCTCAGGCGACGGACCCATAGTGTAAAGGGTATTCAGGAAACGGAAGGTGCTCTTCGTCACCAGCGTACGGCCGTCAACGCCCATACCGGCCAGCGATTCGGTTGCCCAGATCGGGTCGCCTGAGAAGAGTTCATCATATTCCGGCGTACGCAGGAAGCGAACCATGCGCAGCTTCATAACCAGATGGTCAATAAGTTCCTGCGCCTGTTCTTCGGTGAGTTTACCGGCTTGCAGGTCGCGTTCGATATAGATGTCGAGGAAGGTCGACACGCGACCAAACGACATGGCCGCGCCGTTTTGTGATTTCACCGCAGCGAGATAGCCAAAGTAAGTCCACTGTACGGCTTCCTGCGCGTTTGTTGCCGGGCCGGAAATGTCGCAACCGTATTTGGCCGCCATCTCTTTGATTTGGGCCAGCGCGCGATGCTGTTCAGCAATCTCTTCACGCAAGCGAATGGTGGCTTCGAGATCGACGCCGTTTTCCAGGTTGTCTTGCAGCGAGTTGAACTGCGCCAGTTTATCCTGCATCAGGAAATCAATACCGTACAGGGCAACGCGACGATAGTCGCCGATGATACGGCCGCGGCCGTAAGCGTCAGGCAGACCGGTCAGGACCCCGGATTTACGGCAGCGCAGGATGTCCTGGGTATAAACGTCGAACACGCCCTGGTTATGGGTTTTACGGTAGTCGGTGAAAATTTTCTTAATCGTCGGATCCAGCTCGCGGCCATAAACTTTACAGGAGCCTTCCACCATTTTGATGCCGCCAAAGGGAATAATGGCGCGTTTCAGTGGGGCTTCGGTTTGCAGACCGACGATTTTTTCCAGTGATTTCTCAATGTAGCCCGCATCGTGCGCGGTGATGGTTGAGGCGAGATCGGTATCGAAATCGACGGGCGCATGGGTCCGGTTTTCAATCTTGATGCCTTCCAGCACGGCGTTCCACAGTTTTGTGGTCGCGTCGGTGGCGCCGGCCAGGAAAGATTCATCGCCTTCATACGGGGTGTAGTTCTTTTGAATGAAGTCGCGAACGTTAACGCTGTTCTGCCATTCGCCGTTGGCAAATCCTGCCCAGGCCGCAGCCTGTTTTGCATTCAGATCGGTCATGATATACCTGCCTTATCTAAGAAGACTTTATGTTGATGTCGCCAGCTGCGGCGGCATCTGCCAGAAATGGTTAGTGCGCGGTAGAGCCGTTGCGTAAATAAATTACCCAGTAAGTGAGTCCTACCAGCAAACCGCCGCCGATAATGTTGCCAATCGTCACCGGAATCAGATTATCGATAATAAAGTTAACGGGGCTAAGTGCCTGGAACTGGTCGGCGCTGGCGCCAGCGGCCTGCCAGAATGCCGGGCTGGAGAAGTCGCGAATAATAATGGCGAGCGGAATAAGGAACATGTTAGCGATACTGTGTTCGAAACCGCTGGCGACGAACATGGAAACCGGCAGGATCATGGCGATGGTTTTGTCGACCAGGCTGTGGCCGGAATAGCTCATCCACACCGCCAGACACACCATTAAATTTGCCAGCGTGCCGAGGCAGACCGCCTCAATAAAAGTGTGATGCATTTTATGATCGGCCGTTTGCAGCACGTTCAAGCCCCAGGCGCCGTTTGCCGTCATATGCTCGCCGGAAAACCAGATTAAGGCGACGAAAAAGAGCGCCCCCGCCAGGTTGCCGATATAAACGTTGATCCAGTTGCGCACCAGCTGACCCCAGCTAATGCGACCGCTGGCTTTGGCGACGACGATCAGAACGGTAGAGGTGAAAAGGTCGGCACCGCAAACGACGACCAGAATTAAACCCAGAGAGAAACAGATGCCGCCGATTAATTTCGCCACGCCGTAAGGCATACCTGCGGTACCGGTGGTCGCAGTGATATAAAAAACAAAGGCGATGGAAATAAAGACACCGGCGGTAATAGCAAGGAAGAAAGTTGTTAAAGGGTGTTTAGTTGCTTTATAAACGCCTGCGTCTTCTGCCACTTTTGCCATTGCAGCGGGTAATAACAGATTAAAAGGGTTGTCAGCTTTCACACAACGCTCTCCAAAAGATGTCTGGAAAAATACTAACAAAGGAGTATCTGT
>NZ_RMVG01000022.1 GCF_003813865.1 Candidatus Pantoea deserta | reverse complement strand
ATGGCTGACACATGTTCCACAAACTTTCCGTCCAATTTTGGCAATTTTCTCCCTTGCTTCTTGTTCTGTGGCACATGAGAAACGGTTTCCCTTATTTTCTGATTTATTCATCTTTTTACATATTGATTTTGAAACTGAGTTACATTTATATTTAGGATCATTTGGTAGCATATCTCCTTCAAAGAGGTGAAGCTCTCCGGAATCTTTATCTTCTTTTAGTGTGTAAGCTTTCATATATGTGTCCTATTTTATAAAATAAAATATTATGATTTTATCAGTCATAAAGCCATTTTCCAGCTTCCGCTGATTCTGCAAACATTTTGACGGTTAAAGGCTTACGAGTTCTTTCTACATCCTCCCGTTTTACTTTAAACCATCGTGTTAGCAACGGAGTATTCTCCCAAGGAAAATAACATGACCATTTAACACTGGAAAGATCAACATTAAATTTTTTTTCAAATTTATCCAAGGCTTCATGTAGATCGTCACCGGGAGCATCAAATAAGTCATAATCGAGTTCCAACGGGATTTCTTTCCAGTTTTTATCTAAGCAGGTTGAAATCTCCTCTTTAAAAAAGTCTAAGACTTGATCTTGAATATTATTCATTAGAAGGATGTCCATTGTATACGGTCTTTTGGACGGGCTATCAGGTTGTATTTTTCCTGAGTTTTCCTTGATACTTGATAAATTGAGTTTACAAGGCCTATCCAACCTAACCAAGGAACATAACGGGCTATAACCGCAGCAAGATTATTTGTTTTTCTCATTCTTACACCAACTGGTGTAGGAACCCTAATGCCAAATGGAGTTTTTGCGTTTCGCAGAAGCATCCTTCCATATTTAGAAACGACACTTGTTCCTTTAATTGCCTCTCCTGGTTTTGTTCTGGTTTTTAGCCAAGGTTGACCAGCAAGAATCGCGGCACCTGATTCAATACCAATGCCAAGCTCGTCACAAAATTGTTCAAGAAAAATGACATCAAAAAGTTCACCAGCCGAAAGATTCGATTGACCGTGATAGAAGTAGGTTCCGTTTAGTTCTTCTGTGGTATCCATTCGATCACCTTATGCTGTTTGTCGCTCATTCCAGGCATCGGTGAAAATTATATTTCCGTCACAATGCTTCCAGGTGATCTTCTCATACCTTAGCTCAACAGATTCAAGGTGATTGTTGTTCTTGTCTTCTGGGGAGGCCATAGTAGGAGATATTGATACGATTCGAACTCCTTCAAGGAGCATATTGAAGTATTCCACTTCTTGACCAGCATTGCTGATTTTATACCATTTGATTTCAGCAGATTTCAGGTTCTGACCAGTAGCTACTGCTTTGTAGAGGTATGGGCTGGAATAGTCGAATTCTTTAACGATGATCATTGGTGAGTGCTGACGAGTGCCGGTAGGCTTGCCAGTGGCATTATCAGTGGGAATGGAGAGATTATGGTGAAATCCTTTAAACTCTATACTGAACTCCCTGTCTGCAACATCACAACCGCCTTTGATTAGTGCTCCACCATCGTCATAGAGCCACATATTACCCGGAATAGCCATGTTCTTTTTCCTTATGTCGTTGTAAATCCCTGTAAATAGTGTATCTATTGAATGGAGGTGAGTAAATAACCAATGTGTGGTTTTTTTGTTGCTTATAGAGTTAGTTATCTGCTTCTATCAGAACACACCCAGAATTACCCAAAAAGTATCCCATCAGTAAACCTGAACATAATTGGCAATCGCTTTCTTCCTAAATTCCAACAGCTTAATTATTGAAGAATGGTACTGGGGCATTACACATTTGCTCTACCGGCGGATATTTTGAAAGGGGCTGAAGCCATTAATTCAGCTTAAGCAATCAATTATGTTCATAACGTGGTTTTTTACATCGCTGCCCCTCAACCCCGTCGCGGCGGACTGCTGTTTTGAAACCGGAGCAAGAACCTGTTTTTCCGCGCTGGTGAGTTTATCCAGAATGTCGCTCAGCTTTAGCCCGGAACCGATGCCTAATGTAGAAACACCTGCCATATCCCTTCCTTTTGGTATAGTCGTTGATACCCGTTATCGGCACGCTTACGTTAACCTTAAATAAAATTATTAAAATCCTTACATAATCCTTACAGAATGCGTAGGCCGGGGAGTGGAATAAAATTAATCAAAGCTGGCCGGCTGCCGATGATAGGGAAGGCTAACCCTCCCTGAGTGCATAAGGGCAGGGATGCCTATCTTATGGAGAACAGGATGAACATCACCCAACGCCTGCTGCTGGCATTTTCGCTGCTTTTCGGCGCAATTATTTTACAGGCCATACTGGCTATCTCGCTGCTGTCCGGTTTTCAGGATCGCTTTGAGTACGTACAGGCCAACGCGATTCCCTCGATCAAAGATCTGGGAAAAATGATTGATGAAAGTAATCAGCTGGCTCTGACGCTCTATAAGCATCAGAGCCAGACCGAAGACGCAAAGTTTGCCGATGTCGAAAAAGCGATCGCCGCAGGGCTGACGCAGATCAAATCGCAGATCGATTACTACATGGCCAACGACATCTCCAGCGATGAAGACAAGCGGTTGACTAATGTGGCCTATCAGAACCTACAGACGATTAACGAGAGGCTGCCGGTGTTCCTGGCGGCTTCGCATGCGCATCAGGACACGCTGACGCTGAGCTTGATTGAAGGCAATGACGGCATAGGCGCCGCCATTCGCCAGCTGATCGCCGACTATCAGAAACAGCTGACGCTGAATATCGACATCAGCAACCAGCTGCGCGATACCAACCGCAGCCTGTTCCAGACCGTGCTCTGGGCGACCATTGGCGGCGTGGTGCTTACTGTGCTGCTGTTTGGCGCCTTCTCTACGCTGACTATTCTGCGTATTCGTCGCAGTCTGACGGCGGTGGGCGATGTCATGGCCAGAGCCAGCGAAAATCTCGACCTGACGCTAAGCGCAGATGAGAGTCGCCGCGATGAGATTGGCAATATGGCGCGCGCCTTTAACCTGTTGATGCAGCGGGTCGCCACCGCGCTGGCGTCGGTCAGTCAGGCCTCGCTGTCGGTGAGTAGCGCCTCGGTGCAGATTTCTGCCGGCAACGAGGATCTCTCCTCGCGGACCGAACAGCAGGCGGCCTCGCTGGAGCAGACGGCGGCCAGCATGACCGAACTGAGCGAAACCGTGCGTCAGACCGCGGATAACACGCGTCAGGCGAGCCAGCTGGCCGCCAATGCCAGCAGTCTTTCTGAAAAGAGCGGTGAATCGCTGACCACTATGCTGGCGACGATGGACAATATTCGCGGCAGTTCGCGCAAGGTCAATGACATTGTGTCGCTGATTGAAGGCATAGCGTTCCAGACCAATATTCTGGCGCTGAATGCGGCGGTAGAAGCGGCGCGCGCGGGCGAGCACGGCAAAGGTTTTGCGGTGGTTGCCGGTGAGGTAAGAAATCTTTCGCAGCGCTCAACCGCCGCAGCCCATGAAATCAAGGCGCTGATCGAAGCCTCGCACCAGCTGACGGAAGCAGGCGCGGCGCAGGCCAGCGACGTCGGCCGTAATATGGACGTGATGAAAGAGGCGATCCGTCAGGTCAGCGATCTGGTGGGTGAGATCGCGGCGGCGGCCGTTGAGCAGAGCCAGGGGATTGCGCAGGTGCATCAGGCCGTTAACCAGATGGACGACGTCACTCAGCAAAACGCCGCGCTGGTTGAGCAAGCCTCGGCGGCGGCGCAGTCGCTGCAAGAGCAGGCGGGGGCGCTGACGGAGCTGGTAGGCAAGTTCCACCTGAGCAGCGATGCGGCGCTGCCGACGGTACGCGCTGCCGCGCCGACGTCGCGCCTGAAGTCGCCTGCGCCGCAGCGAGTTGCCGTAATCAACGACGCGGAGTGGCAGAGTTTCTAAGTCTCAGACCGCGCAAGACAGGCGCGATGTCGCGCCTGATCTCTGCTAAAGCAGGGTGAAATCCGGAATCTCAGCGATTGCGGATTTTTTTTGCGGTTAATTCAGCCCGGCCAGATTATGGCGGTGCGGAGTTGCTTACCGGTCGACCTTAATTGGCGACATCAAAAGTCATCTCATTACGCGCCAGCGGGCGCTTTTTCCCATCCAGAATCGTTGCCGTTACGCGCAACTCGCCGCTTTGTGACGGTGTCACGGGCAGCTCCACCACTTTACTGCCGCTGTCAGGCGCGATATCCACCTGCTTGTCTCCCTGCGCCAGGATGCGATCGCCCTGGCTAATCCGCCAGCGCAGCCAGCTACCGGGATGCGCGGCGGGCAAGTCGTTGATCGTCCAGAGAGTAATTTGTCCGGGTTTACCCGCTTTCCAGTCGAGGCTTTTCGGCTCAATTGAAGGCAGCAGCGGCTGATAGGCGCGCTGCAACGCGTAATAGCCCGCTTTGGGATGGCGCAGATAATCCACCACGCCCCAGTTCACCGATGGCCAGATTTCTACAAACATAAACTGGAACAGGGCCGTCACCGGCTGGAAGCGCTGACGGCGATAGCTCTCGGCGGCAAGGGCGACCAGCTGCGCCTGATAGCGTTGGGTATTGGCGATAAAGGTCTGGATAGTCTCGCCGCGTGAAATCTTTGCGTTCTGAAAGGTCTGGATTGGCTGAAAGTTATGATATTTCCAGCGCGTCCATTTTGGGTCGCCCGGCTGGGTCGTGGCGGGCCACAAATCGCTGCGCGGAATAAAAGTCCGCAGCGTCGCGAGTCGCGGCAGCGCCTGAGCGCCAAACTCCGTAATGGTGGCGGTTTTCGCCGGCTCCAGCAAATTGGCCAGCGAGCCGAAATACCAGCCCGCCCAGTAGTGCTCTTCAACGGCGGAAAAGGGATGCACGATGCGGCTGTTATCTTTCGCGAGGGTATCCGCGACGCGCTGCATCAGATGCCGGTTAAGATCTTTGTTCCAGTCAGGGAAACGCTTGCCCATCCACGGCGAGTTAAAAGGCGGTTCGTTTTGTCCTCCCCACACCACGACAGAGGGAGAGTTGCCAAACTGAGCGACCATCTCCTGCGTCTGTCTGGCGGCATTCTCTGCAAAGGCAGGGGTATCGTTATAGCCCCACTGGAGCGGCACATCCTGCCAGATCAGCAGCCCGCGCTCATCGGCCGCCTGATAAAGCGCGCGACCCGCCACATGGCCATGTACGCGGATGGCGTTGGCATTCATCTTCTCCACCAGATCGAAATCGCGCGCATAGCGCGCCTTGTTCATGGTGCTCAGCCAAGGGGAGCCGATATAGTTGGTGCCGCGAATAAACAGGCGCTGACCGTTAATCAGCCATCCCTGATTATTCGCCTGCTCGACAATCTGACGTAAACCGGTACGGCTGGCGCGCTGGTCAAGAACGCCGTTTTCGTCGCTCAGCCTGACCTGCACCTGATAGAGGCTGGGCTTGCCATACTCTTTCGGCCACCAGAGCCGCGCCGCCGGCATCGGCAGCGTGACGCTAATCCGCTGCGTCTCCTTGCCGGTTGGCTGAAGCGTGACGGGCTGCGTCAGCCGGTAGGACTCACCTGAGAAGTTATCGGGACGCGCGCTCAGATTCAGCGTGGCGGCTTTAGCGGCTGGCGCGCGATACACCAGCTCAACGCGCAGGCGCGGCTGCGTCAGTCCCTGCGACCAGTCAGGCCGGAGGATGACGTTATCAATGGCCACGCTGCGGCTGAGACGGAGTCTGACCGGCGACCAGATGCCGCCGGAGTTTGCGTCCTGCCCCTGCGGCGACCAGGCGCCTCCCGGTCGCGCGTCATGCTGATTGAGAATGCCTTTTATCAGATTCTTACGCAGCGGCCAGTTTTTCTGCGGATCCTCAAACGGACTATCGACGCGCACCGCCAGCCGGTTATAGCGCGTCAGATGCTCTGTCACATCAACGGCAAAGCGCTGGAAATAGCCCTCATGCCGCGCCAGATTCTGGCCGTTGAACCAGACGTCGGCAAAGTAATCCACGCCGTCGAACTCCAGCGTCGCCAGCCGATCGGCAGTTTGTCTGGGCAAGGAAAATTCAGTGCGGTACCAGAGCGCGCCCTGGTGATCCCAACCGGCGCTGTACCAGTTAGCCGGCACGCGCAGCTTTCGCCAGTCAGCGTCACTGCCGCGCCAGCCGATAAAGTCGGCGTCATTAGCGTCATGGGCGCGCCACTCTCCCGCCAGCGACCAGCTCTGCGGCGGCGGCAGGGGCGCGGCAAACAGCGGCGCGCAAAACAGCACGCTCAGCGACAGGGCGTAACGCATCATTGCCTCTCCTGTAGTTGGCGAAGTTGAACGAAAAGCGCACCTGATTGCCGCTCCAGTTCAGTCGTCAGGGCCGCGCTCTCCAGCGGCGACGTTTCACGCGCCGCGTCTTCCAGCGACTGTAGAAAACGGGTGAAGGCGTCGAAGCCGAAGGTTGAGGCTTCGCCGCGCAGCTTATGCGCCAGACGACGCAGACGCGTTCTGTCCTGGTCGGCGATGGCGCTTTTTAACTGCGCCAGCAGCTCCGGTAGACCAGCCGCAAAAAGCGCCAGCAGCTCGTCCAGCAGCGCGTCATCCAGGCCGAGCCGCGCGGCCAGCGTCTGGCGATCGGGCTGGGCGTCCGGCGCAGCAGGTTGCGCAGGCTGCAGAAGGGTGATCACGCGCAGGATCTCATCGTTAAGCGATTCGAGACTCACCGGCTTCGCCAGATAGCCGTCAAAACCGTGTTGCAGGCAAAACTCTTTATCGCCTTTCATGGCATGCGCGGTCATGGCGATAATGCGTTGACGCGGGCGACCGGGACGGGCGGCTTCCTGTTCGCGGATCAGCCGCGTCGCCTGTTCGCCATCCAGCTCAGGCATTTGCAGATCCATCAGAATCAGATCCCACTTCTCCTTATCCAGCTGTTGCAGGGCCTCAAGACCGTTGCCAACGATCGCGAACTGGTGGCCCAGCCGGGTAAGAAAATGCGCCGCCAGTTTTTGGTTCACCAGATTGTCTTCGGCCAGCAGGATACGCAGAGGCTGCTCTGCGCAGGTAATCGCCTCAGGCGGCCGCGCGGCAGGGACAGCCGCGGGCTGCAGCGCCAGTGCCTGCTTAATGATGTCGTACAGCTCGCGCTGGTCGACCGGTTTGCCCAGGAAATAATTCACCCCGATACGAGCAAGCTGATCGGCATCCATAAAGCGGCTCATGGAGCTGAGCATCACAATCTGGCTGTTAGCCAGCGCGGGCGTTGATTTGATCTCCTGCGCCAGCGTCATGCCGTCTTTATCCGGCATCTGCGCATCCAGCAGAATCAGCGGAAAACCGGCGCTTCGCTCAAGCAGGGCCATCGCCTCGTCGGCGCTGGCCGCCAGGCTGGGCAGCAGTCCCATGTTGCGCAGCATATCGCTCATAATGTGCCGGTTGGTGGCGTTGTCATCCACCACCAGCACCGGCACGCTGCTAAAGCGCGGCGAGGTTTGCAGCCTCTCGCTGGCGGGCTGCGGCGGCGCAGGCAGCGTAAAGCTAAAGACGCTGCCCTTGCCCGGTTCGCTCTGCACGCGCAGCTCGCCTCCCAGAATTTCGACCAGCCGCGCGGAAATGGTCAGGCCCAGACCGGTCCCGCCATATTTGCGCGTGGTCGAGGTATCGGCCTGGCTAAAAGACTCGAAAATAAGCTGCTGTTTGTCAGCAGGAATGCCGATGCCGGTATCGCGAACCTGAAAGCGCAGGCGGCGCGTCTCTTTATCACGCTGCACCAGAAGCTCGACTTCGCCGGAAGGGGTGAATTTGAGCGCGTTGCTGACCAGATTCGTCAGCACCTGGCGCAGGCGCACGCTGTCTGCCGTGAGGGTATCGGGAACGTCGGGAGCGACATTGACCAGCAGTTCGACATTCTTTTCAGACGCGGCAGGCATTAATGGCCGCATCAGCGCATGCAGAAAAGCGCGCAGCTCAAACTCTTCTTCGTCCAGCTCGATTTTTCCCGCCTCGATTTTGGAATAATCCAGAATATCGTTGATCACCCGTAGCAGCGTGTGCGCCGAATGGTAGACCAGCGTCATATATTCACGCTGTTCAGGCGTCAGCTGCGTATCCAGACAGAGCTGCGTCATGCCCAGAATGCCGTTCATTGGCGTACGAATTTCATGACTCATATTGGCGAGAAAGATGCTTTTCGCTTCGTTCGCCGCGCGCGCCGTGGCCAGCGCCTGTAAGGAGAGCTGCTCCGCCTCTTTACGTTTGGTGATGTCCTGAAGCGTGCCGATAACCCGCGCCGTTTCTCCTTTCACGGTAACGCTGGCGACCTGGCCCGACAGCAGCATCCAGCGGTAATTCCCGTTACGGTGTAACAAACGAATCTCGCTTTCAAACACCGGCAACTGCTGATTGCTGGCGCTGGAGAAGAGCTGTTGTAACGGCTCGCGATCGTCAGGGTGCAGCAGCGTATCAAGAAAGCTGGCGCTGTAGTGCCAGGTCTCGCGCGGATAGCCCAGCATATTGAGCAGCGCATCATTGACCTGTAACAGATCCTTTTGCTGCTGCCAGTCCCAGATGCCGATCTGGGTAGATTCCGCCGCCAGCACAAAGTCGGCGTGCAGCTGGTTGCGCGATTCGTTGATCAGTTCAAAACCCGACATATCGATATGCAGGCTGACGATGCCGCCTTCGGGCGTGCGGTTGTGCTGCACAAATACCTGTCGGTTGGCGATGCGCCGCATTTCGCTGTGATTATCAAGGCGGCAGCGGCTAATCAGGTTATCGGCCATCGCCTGACGATGCTGATGATTCTCGGTCATATAGGCTGACGCGATAAACTCCTCCGCCAGCTGCGTCAGCGTCATACCGAGGCAGATACGGTGCTCGATGCCGGGATAAAAGCGCACCACCTGACGGTTAAAGGCAATCAATCTTTCCTGGCTGTCGTACATCAGTACCGCCGCGCGCAGCGAGTCGAGCGCCGCAGGAAGCTGGCTTTCAGGCATAGCGCCTCCTTAATCTGGATTGCCGCTCAGAGCGGTCTGGTTGACAGGAAAACAGCGCTGCGGCGCGGTGAAGGGGTCCTCCAGCTGGCGACGGAAATAGCTCTGCGCGCTCAGCGAACTGTCACGCAGCAGCGCTCCCCCGTTGGCTTTAAACAGCAGCGCCTCCAGCACCAGCGCGTTAGTTGAAAGGGTGATGGCGCGGTTGTAGTCGCCGGTGGCCTCCACGCGCCCTTCAAACCAGCCGCGCTGCGGATCGTTCTGCCGCTGCGTCATGGCCATCAGCGCATCGGTAAAGGGGGTTTGCCACAGCGCCCAGAGTCCGAAAACGGCGCGCGTCGAGACCTGAGCCAGACGCGGCACCCATTTGCCGTCATCCGCCAGCGTGTTCCAGGCGTAGCCGTTGGCGAAAATAGTGTCGTTAACGTGCCACGGCGGAGCGGAAAGGGTGAAATCGCTGCGGGCGGTGAGAATATTCTTTTGCTGCCAGCGCATCTCCTGCACGCGATACACCGCGCTGGCGCGCTGGCGCTGTAGGTTGACGATGTCGCGATCGGCGCCGGGCAGCGTCCAGGCATACTCCATGCCGCTCAGCACGTAGGGCATGGTGGTGATGGCCGCAGGCGTCCAGGTGGTGCGCGGGTCGCGCGCGTCAATATCCAGCGCCAGACCGTCAATAATGACATGCTGCGCAGGTGGACGCAGCGACTGGTCGTTGGCGAAGCCCCAGAGACCAAATCCCGCTGCGCTGTATTCGCTGTCGCCCAGACGTCCCTCGGCCTGCGGCGTCAGCGTCTGATTGCGCATCTGACCGGCATAGAGCTGTCCTTTCGCATCCACTACCCGACAGAAATCCCAGCGCAGGATCACCCGCTCCAGATATTCGCTGTACTGCGGATGAAACGCCGCTACGATGCGCAGCGCCATCATTAGCCGCGCCATATCTTTTGCCGACCAGCCCAGCACCTGCGGCTTATTGGCGTAGCCCACCATCGTCACGCTGGTGGCGCTGTAGAGCAGGTTGGGCACGCTGGCCGAGGTGAGCGGCAGGCGATTCAGGGTGCCGAGGAGGGTGGTCAGGCGACGATCGAAAACCTCGTCATCTATAAGATCGAGCTGACGCGCCGCCGTCAGGGCAATCAGCGTGTCGCCCATCTGCCACAGGCTGACAACGGGGCGTTTATCGCTGCCGTTAACCAGCCCGGTTTGCGGCTGGGTATTATTTTCAAAGTAGCGCCAGGCTATGGTCGCCCAGCGCCGCTCCTGATCGGAAAGCGCGCCCAGCCGCGCGGTGGTGTGCCAGCCGCCGTTCACCAGCCAGCGCCAGCCTGCGGCCTGATTACGCGCCAGCAAACCGGCGATGAGCGCCAGCGCCAGCAGCAGCGCCAAACCTGTGCGAATTACTGTTTTAGGCATGAGGTCGCCACCGGCGGTAACTTAACGGGCGCCTGACTATCACAGCGCGCGCATTTACAGGCCTGGCACGAAGGCGCGCTGCGCACGGCGGTGCCGCTCTGTTCGCACCAGTTTTTAATGCCTGGCGTTACGTTCAGGAACGGACGATTACGCGGCGTGTTGTTGGGTTCGAAAATATCAACCAGCCGTTTTTCCCACATGGAGGGCGCATAGCTGGGTTTACGCGGATCGTTGCTGTTAAAGCGCAGCAGCTTGCCTTCCTTCTTGAACAGCAGCGCTTCCAGCATGATGCCGTTGTTGTTGGCGGTGAACTCTTTGATCGGCCCGTCGCCGTTTTCATACAGACCTTCGTAGTAGCCTTTGTCTTTTTCATCGGCGTTTTCGATGGTATCGAACAGGCGATCGGTGTAGGGCGAGTTCCACAGCACCCACATGCCGAGCGCGGCCTTCAGCGACACCGCGGCGACATTAGGCACGTACTGGCCTTTGTCGGTAATGGTATTCCAGTTATAGCCATCGCTATAGACGGTGTCGTAAACGAAGTAGGGAGATTTATCGAGCTGGTGTTCCGAACGCGCCGTGAGCGTTCCGGTAATCATGTAGCGGTTTTCCTGCGCCTGATACACGCGGTCGGCGAAGTTTTTCATCCACGGGTGGCTGAAATCGCCTGAGTCATTATCACGGTCATCGGCGTTATCCCAGCCCATCTCCAGCCCGTGCAGCAGATAGGATTCGGTAACGACATAGTTATGCTGGCTGGTCATGCGCGGGTCGCGCGAGTCGTACGGCACCAGCACGCAGTAAATATCCGCCAGCGCATAAGGCTCCGGGCGGCTTGCCTGACAGGTGGTAAACCCCCACAGCTGATAGCCCGCCGCGGCATACTCTTCATAACCCAGACGCCCTTCCTGAACATACTGAGGCTGCTTTTTGCCGTCGAGATAAGCGCCGTGCAGCGTACCGCAGTCGTCCACGACGTGGGTAAAGTCCCAGCCCAGCACCACGTTATCAATGCTGTTGCCGTACTCCGGGTAGCGCTCTTTCAGGATCTTCAGCCAGAGCAGCATGCGGCCAATATCTATGGCGGAGAAGCCAATCTCGCCGGGCTTATTCAGGTAGTCCACCTTCTGGCCGGTAATGGTGTTGTAGGCCTTATTGGGCACCTGATTCTGAAACAGCACCAGCTTGTTGAGCGTCGCCAGGAACTGCAACAGGCGTCGATCAAACTCCGCCTTATCGATAATGCCCAGCTCGCGCGCCGCCGTCAGGGCCGCCAGATAGGAGGCGCTGTCCCACATGGTGGTGGAAGGATATTTATTAACCGCATTCACCAGTCCGGTGCTGGGCTGGTAGTTAGCGACAAAATAGGACCAGGCGTTTCTCGCCACCGCCATTTCGCGCTCGGTCAGTTCGCCGTGACGCACCTTATAGTCTGACGCGGGCAGGCTAATCGCCGCCTGAAGCGCGGGCGACAGAAGCACCAGCGTAGCCAGCAGGGCAGCGAAGCCAGACTGGCGAAGCCATAAAAATCTCATTTCGATGTTACTCCTTGTTGCTGCGGCGGCTTAGCGGGTAAAGGGGTGGCGAGACAGCCCAGACAGAGCAGCTGTCCGTGGGCGATATAGGAGAGACTCTCCAGCACCATCGCATTGGTATCGGCGTCAATGTCCGCGTTCACGGAACCGTCGGCGTTAAAACCCGCTTTCCAGCCCTTTCCAGGCTCGATCATCGGCAGCATCTCCCGGCGCAGCGCCTCGCTCCAGCGGTTGCGGAACAGGGCGTACCAGGCGAAGGCGGAACGGGTCGAGGTCAGCGCGCGGCTGGCGAGCGTGCCGCTGGCGTCGTCATTGAGGTTCTGTATGGGCAGCGGCTGACTGCCTGGCAGCGCGCCGACGAAATCAGGCGTCTGCTCGGCGTAGTCGCTGTTGATCTGGCCTGCGCCGGCGGGGGTGCCGGTGCGATTCTGCACGATCTGCATGATGCGCCAGGTGATTTCACCGCTGCGCGCGTCAAATCCCTGCTCCAGCCCGGTCAGCAGATAGGGCATGCTAATCAGGGACGGTTGTTTGCCCCAGGGCGTACGCAGCCCTTCGTCAGGCACCGCGTGTCCGTCGATTTCCACCAGCTTCAGGCCATCCGGCGGCTGACTGACGGCCAGACCGGCTGCGGCATTGATCAGCCGCAGCACGCTGCCCGCATAGAGACGATAGCCGTAGGTGCCGCGCGGATCGTCGGAGCGAATCACCCAGCGGTTAACCGGCAGGCTGGCCCCCTGCGGCCCGCTGCTTTGCAGCAGAGCGTCAAGCTGCCAGCGCGACAGCAGCCGGCTGACCGCCGCGGCATGCTGGGGATAGCGCCACAGCAATATCTGCAAGGGCATCAGCAAACGCCCCATATCAATGGCCGAACCGGCGTTCTGACTCGCAGAAGGCAGCGGCTCCAGCAGTTCCGCCTGATAAAAAGCCGCGGGCAGACCGTCAGGCTTCAGCGGCAGCGTGCCAAGCGCATCCAGGGCGGAGGCGATGCGATCGTCAAACTCCGCATCGGAGATGATGGCGAGCTGTTTCGCTGCGATAGCCGCCAGCAGATAGCTGCCGGTGCTCCACAGGCTAAACCAGGGCTTGTTCGCCTCGGCGTTCACCAGTCCGTTCGCCTGCGTGTTATTGACGAAGTATTGCCAGGCGATCCGCGCCCAGACGGCTTCATCAAAGGTGAGGTCGCGCTGCTGCGGCAGCGGCGGAAAGGATTTGCTGAGCACAATGCCGTCGGTGGTTTCCACCCGCGTCGGCATCTGCCGCTCGACCCACAGCACAATGGCGAAGCCAATCAAAAAGCCAATCAAAATGGTGAGATAGCTGCGCGCGCTGTAAATGCCCGATTTCAGGCTCATTCCGCCTCCTGCGTGGCGGGCGGCGTCCACATCGCCGCCATAATCATAGGCATCATGGCGGCGATATTGACCGCGCCCCAGAAGATGTTGATGACATAGCCTGAGGGGTCGTCAACGTTGCCGCGCGCCACCTGGATACCGCCCCAAATCAGACCGAGGAGCGTCAAGGCCACAATGGCCAGCTGCGGCTTCACCAGATAGAGAAAACGTCCCGACTGGCGCTCTTTCGGCGTAACGTGAAATTTCACTTTTTCGCCACGCAGCACGGTATTCAGCGCGCGCAGGTTAACGGAAAAAAAGGCCAGATAGGATGAACGCCCGTCCCAGGCGGAAATCCCCCAGGTGCCGAACATAAACGCCAGCTCTGACACAATAAAGAAGGGTAAAAAGTGCAGATAAAAGGGCGTTGAGTAGGCTGAAACCGGCGGAATTCCGGTAAACAGATAAATCAGCGGCGAAATCAGGAAAACCGTGTTCCAGATACAGGCAAGGTAGGACCAGAAGGTGGTGCCGTACATCAGCGTCTGGCCCAGGCTAAGGGAAAAGCGGCGACGGCTAAAAATTTTGTCATGAAACAGAATGTCCAGCGAGCCAGCCGCGTATTTAAAACGCTGGATCATCCAGGTAAGCAGGTCCTGCGGCGACAGCATTTTTGATTCGATACCGGGATGCATCACCGAGCGCCAGCGCCGTCCGCTGTCGCCGTGCAGCACGATAGAGGTGTAAATATCCTCGGAAACGTGGAACTTATAGGGCGTCAGCTCGGTATCCGCAATCACATGCGGACGCATGGCCCGGCTCAGCGTGGCGCGCATCTCTTCGTCCCGTATATCGCGCGTGTGACGCGAAATTTCCTCTTCCACGCTGAAAACGTAGCTGCGCAGCGCGGCCTGCATCACCGCTTCACGCCGGTGAACCGACGCCGCGCCGCAGCAAAAGGCGGCGTTGGCCCAGTTGCGACGGCGCAGGATCACGTCATAGAACATGCGCGGATCGTTGAAGAAGGGGTCGCTGCCCACGGTTAAACGGCCAAAGATCCCCTCGATGACCCGGCCTGACAGATAGCCAGGCAGACCCATGCGGCGACGCAGCCAGTCAGAAAAGCGCTCCCCTTCGGGCAGGTCGTAAAACCACTGCGGTGTCTGCACCCAGGCGACGTCGGGATCGCGGAAATAGCCTAGCGTATGCGCCAGCAGGGTAGGAAAGACGCGCGTGTCGGCATCGCAGATCACCATAAAATCACCGTCGGTCTGCTCCATGCCGTTGCGGATATTGCCCGCTTTAAAGCCGATATTGTTTTCGCGGGTAATATAATTCACTCCCTCCTGCTCGCAGACCGCGCGCATCTCCGGTCGGCGGCCGTCATCCAGAACGTGTATCTCAAGCGTGAGCGGCGTGGGATAGGTCAGCTTCAGCGCATCCCTGATAGAGAGGCGTACCAGTTCCGGATCTTCGGAGTAGGTGGCGATAAAAAGATCGACCTTCGGCGGCCGTACGTCGGTGCGATCCTGCTCTTGCAGGCACTGGTTGATCTCTTCAGGCGGGGAGGGACGCGGCGGGTCCTTGACCTGCCAGATATTGATAGTGAACAGCAGCGTCCCCACCCAGGCGAGGGTCTCCGCCAGCGCCAGCGGAACGGCGTACCAGAGCGCATCCATATTAAGCGACTCCATCCAGCGCCAGCGAATATAGTTGGCGCCGAGAATCAGCCCGGCGACGGCCAGTACCTGCCAGAGCTTCATCACCCAGGTCGGCGTATTCAGCGGTTCAGGCGGGCGGCGATGTTCAAAGCGTGAAAAGTAATAATCCATGGCGTCTCGTGTCGATAGCGGAAGCGTCTGTTGGTTATTTTTTCACCTGATGAATGCGCAAATCATTAGCTTGAAAAATACAATCTGATGATAATTTATTATGTTTGCTGCTGTTTTTATCAGGAGTGTGTGGTCATCATGAAATCTACCCAACCGTCTCCACTATCTGTATAGTATTGCATTACAGTAATTTACAAGCTTTTTAACTATTTTTTCATTTCAGCGTGACTTAAACCGCAACAGAGCTAAACTTCTGCTTACAGTGTATAGATCCACATAATTTAACTATTAAAATTTTATTCATCATACATGGTAATGATTTATGGCAGATTTGGCGTATCAGCCTGAGACGGCAAGCGTCAACTGGCGCGCGTGGCGTTATGCCGTGCCTGGAAGACGCGATTTGCGCATCGATATGCTGCGCGGCATTGCGCTGGTGATGATGGTCGTGGCGCATACCGAGTTGCTTTCACTGGTGAATATCTTTACCTGGGAACGGTTCGGCCTGACCACAGGCGCGGAAGGTTTCGTCATTCTGTCGGGATTTATGCTGGGTATGCTTAACCGCCAGCGCCTGCAAAAAGAGGTGCTGCTGACGGTCGGCTGGACCTTATGGCGACGGGCCGGAAAAATCTATCTGGTCAACCTGGCCATCATCTTTATCATGCTGCTGCTGTCGCGGCTGCCGTTTATCAATACCTTTGAAGTCACCCATTTCGTCGATCGCTATTCCGGCACGATCTGGGCGCTGTTTCCCACCACGCCGCAAATCAAAGAGACCTGGTTTAACATCATTCTCTATCTGCAAATCGGGCCGCATCAGACGCAGATTCTGGGTCTCTATATCTGTCTGCTGCTGATCAGCCCGCTGTTTCTGGCGCTGCTGAAAGCGCGGCGCGTCGGCTGGCTGGTGCTGGCGTCGCTGGCGGGTTACGTCAGCTACCACCTGTGGCCGACGCGTCTCACCGTTGCCGAGTTTGAGTTTGCCTTCCCGCTGTTGGCCTGGCAGTTCATCTATGTGCTGGGCATGTGCTGCGGCTGGTACAAGGATGAACTGATGTCGCTGGCTCGCACGCCAGGGGGCTATATCGTGATGGGAATCATGGTGATTTACGCCCTCGTCATGATGTTTATCGCGCAGAACCATACGAATCCCTTTATGCCCTCGTTCCTGCTGCTGCACGTCATTCCGCCTGCGGATTTCAACTGGTTTTACTACCACCTCGCCAGCAAAAACGCGCTCGGTCCCTGTCGCGTACTGAACGATTTCAGCCTGATGCTGCTGGTGTATCTGCTGCTGACGTTCTGCTGGCGGCCCATCGAACGCGCCCTGGGCTGGTTCCTTATTCCGCTGGGCCAGCACTCGCTTTACACCTTTATCCTGCATGTATTTGTGGTGATGGCGGTCAGCCAGTTCGTGCATTTTGACCTCTGGCATCAGGCGTGGATACGCAACACCTTCATTCATCTCGCGGCGCTGGGCGTGCTGTGGTGGATGGCGAAAAAAGAGATTGGCGGTCGTTTTATTCCTAACTGAGCGAGGAGCGCGACATGGTTCACCCCGGCCTTACGGCCAGAGGCGCAGGCGCGCTGATGTCTGCTTTAGTTGCAGCGGCGACAATGCCCGCCGTTGCCGCCAACGCCGACAACGAAACGGTGGCGGCGCAGAGCGAGCCGATTCAGGCCGGGGTGTTCACCAGCCGCTGGGGACGGCTTTTTTCCGGCAATAAAGATAAATTTTCCGGCGCGCTGAGCTTCACCAGCGGGCTGAAAGAGCAGTGGCTGACCATCCCGAACGGCTCGGAATCGGCGCAGCGGAAAAAGAAAATCAATCAGCTGCTTAACCTCAGCCTGCAATATTCCCCTTACAGCTTCTGGTTTGCCAACGTTACGCTGCGGGCGCCTATTACCGATTTTGATAAATACAATACCGATTTTCGCTACAGCTTCGGCTATGACGACTGGCATCCCAATACCTTTAGCCTGGTGTACAGCAATTACGGCGATAACCGGCTGTTTCCTTCAGGCAATACGCGCTTTACCTATTTCGAACAGGGCGCCTTTACCTTCGCTTATAAATTTTCGCTACCGAAGGCGCTGGAAAATCATTTGCTGATCAACAAAGGCGACGCGCTGACCTGCCAGGTCGGCGTCAGCTGGGTGCCGCGCTACTACTCGCTGGCAGACAACGATCTGCGCTCCAATAAACAGGTAGGGCTAGGCGGCTGCGGCTACACCTTTAAACAGCACTTTTTTATCCGCGCGACTGCCTTCTGGTATCCGCACTCCGAGCAGCAGCAGCCCTGGAACGGCGACTACAGCTACAGTTTCGGCTACGCCGGCTATACGCCAGGCTCGTTCTCTGTTCAGTACAGCAACTACAGCGGCACGCGCTTTCCTGGCCGAAGCAGCAGCAACGCGAAATTTCGTGAAGGCACGATTTCGCTGATCTGGTTTCTTCCTTTCTGAGGTTTCTATGAGCGAATGTCAGCCGCGATCGGTACTCATCGTCGACGACGCCTTGCTTTATCGCAGGCTGCTGGCTGGGCTGCTGCGGCAGTGGGGCTATCAGGTGTTCGAAGCCGAGAATGGCGAACAGGCGCTGACGCTGCTGGCGCAGGAAGCTATTAGTCTGGTGATTAGCGACTGGGAGATGCCGGTCATGGATGGCCTGACGCTGTGTAGCGAGATCCGCCAGCGGGTAGAGGATCGCTACATCTACGTGATCGTGCTGACCGCGCGCGACAGCGTGGAGGATCTGCGTGTCGGCTTCGCCGCCGGGGCCGATGACTTTTTACCCAAACCGGTGAATCAGGTGGAACTTCAGGCGCGGCTGCATGCGGGCGAGCGCATTTTGCAGCTGGAGGCGACGCTCGCCAGCAAAAATCGTCGTCTCAGCGAGGCGCTGCGGCAAATTGAACAGGATTTGCAGGCGGCGGCGACTTTGCAGCGCAGCATTCTGCCGCCGCACCACCTGCGTCAGGGCGACTATTTTGCCGACTGGCTGTTTATGCCCTCTGCCTGGGTGTCCGGCGATCTGTTTCACCTCTTTCCGCTCAATGACGAGGCGGCAGGATTTTACTGCGTCGACGTGGCCGGACACGGCGTGACGGCGGCAATGATGTCCGTGGCGGTTGCACGCCAGTTCTTACATGGCCGCACGGTCGATCCCTTTTTGTTCAACGGCGCCGACATTACGCCGCCAGCGCAGGTAGTGCGCATCCTGAATAAGCGTTTTTGCGCGCAGCATCCGGAAGTCACCAGCTATTTCACCATGGTGTACGGCGTTATCGATCGGCACAGCGGCGAGGGGCGTCTTTGTCAGGCAGGCCATCCGACCCCTGTGATTGTGAGCGCGACGGGCGAGGTACGAGAGGTTGGCGAGGGCGGTCCGCCGGTGGGCCTGCTCGATCATCTTGACTGGGATGAGACGGCCTTTCATCTTGCGCCGGGCGAGCGTCTCTGTCTTTACAGCGACGGCATCAGCGAGTGCGAAAACGCCGAGGGCCATCAGTTTGGCGCCGCGCGACTGGAAACCCTGCTGGCCTCGCTCCATCACCATTCTTTGTCGGCGCTGCTGGAGGCGGTAGAACAGTCGCTCAGTCAGTGGCGCGGCGCAGCCGCATCAGCGGCGGACGATATTTCCTTACTGGTGATTGAGCGCCAGCAAGACTTAAGGCGGGAGAAGCATAATGAAACTTGAAACGGAAAAAATTGAAAACGCACTGCTGATTACGCCCGTTGCCCGGCGTCTCGACGCGTCGGTCGCGCTGCGTTTTAAAGAGGCGGTCGCCGCGCTTATCCAGCAGGGTGAGACTCGCCTCGTTCTCGACTTTTCCCGCGTGGATTTTATCGACAGTAGCTGTCTGGGCGCGCTGATTTCTCTGCTGAAATCGCTGAGCGGCAAAGGGCAGCTGGTACTCTGCTCACTCAACGCGAATATCAAAGCGATGTTTGCGCTGACCCGTATGGACCGGGTATTCACCCTTTGCGGCGACCGCAACGAGGCGCTTGCTGCCATTGAAGAAGGAACCTGATCTATGTCTCAATCCCATCATGAGAAACAGCTACGCTTGCCCGCGACCATTAACAGCCTGACGACGCTCGGTATCGCGCTGCGCCAGTTCCTGGCGGCGTTGCAGGTGAATGAGACCTGGATCTATCCGCTCGATCTGGCTCTGTGCGAGGCGGCGAGCAACATTATTCGTCACGGCTATCACGACGATGCCTCTGCGCATTATCGCGTGGATTTCAGCCATGATAGCCGCACGGTAACGGTGAATCTGTATGACTGCGGCGTGCCGCTGCCTGAAGATAAGCGCCAGCCGCCGGTTATCGACCCGGATGCGCCGCTGGATCTGGCCAGCCTGAGCGAAGGGGGGCGCGGAATGCAGCTTATTTTCTCTGGTGTGGATCGGGTCAGCTATCGCCAGGGAGAAGACGAAAATCAGCTGACCCTGATAAAGGCGCTGCCCTAATTCTCTGGTTGAAACAGCTTTTGCACAAAGTCGATATAGGCTGGACGCCAGACATCCATCTCATGCCCCAGCTTCGGGTAGCTATGCCAGTCGCTGCGGATGCCGCGCTGATCAAGCTGCGCCTTAAAGCCGGTCATATCCCGACCGGTAATAATGTCCTCTTCGCCGCTGACCAGCGTCAGGAGTTTTAGCTGGCGATTGATCGCGGCGGGCTTTTTCAGCTGCGCCGCAACGCGAAAATCTGGCACCGTTTCAGTGGTCACGCCGCTGAATATGCCCAGCCAGGCGAACTTATCGAGATGGCGCATGCCGCTGACCAGCGCCTGATAACCGCCCTGGGACAGACCCGCCAGCGCCTGGCTGTCTGCATCGCTGCGGATGCGATAGCGGCTGGCGATCAGCGGCATAATCTCCTGCATCAGCTCTTTGTCCGCGGCTTGCGCGTTGCGCGGGTAAAAGGTTTCACGCCGGCTGGCAGGCGCGAAATGCTCCGGTATCGCCTCAGCCGCATCGGTTTCGGTATCGGGCATTACCACCAGCATCGGCACAATCTTTCCCTCAGCCAGCAGATTATCCATGATTTGCGGCACGCGACCCTGCGTCAGTACGGAGAGACCGGTATCGCCGAAACCGTGATAGTAGTAGAGCACCGGCAGCGGAGCCGAGTCGTCGCGCGTGCCGGGCGGCACCCAGACAGAGACCTGGCGCTCGCGACTCAGCGACGGCGAATGCCAGCTCAGCGTATGGATCTCGCCGTGTGGCACATTGCGATCGTCCAGCACGCTCCCCGGCACCAGAATTAAGCTGGTATTGACCTGACGCTGCGGTTTCGGCTGAGCGCCGCCGGTGTCGATGCTGCGAAAGCCATCGACGTTAAAAAAGTATTCATATAAGCCGGGCTGGAGAGGCTCGCTGGTCAGGGACCAGATCCCTTGCTCATTTTTGCTCATTGGTTGCGAAACATAGCGGTCCGGAGTCGCGCCAGTGACCACTTCGACGGCTTTGGCCGCAGGCGCCCAGAGCTGCCACGTTATGGTGCGGTTGTCATTGACACGGCTGATATATTGCTCCGGCGGAAGCGTATCGGGAGGGCGCTGCGGAAGCGGGATCGCCAGCAGAGAATGACTCCATATCGCCAGACTCAGGCAGAGAAGACGGCAGCGAAAATTCATCAGATTTCCTTAACAGAATGCGGGTCTGTTAAGTGTGGCATAAGCTGAAAAAAATGGTCTGCCACGCGTGAATTTTGCTGCCTTTGCCTTTTCGCCTTAGCTGAGATCGCGCCCGTTACTGGCGATCACTTTCTTATACCACCAGAAGGATTTCTTGCGCGTTCGCGCCAGCGTGCCGCGTCCCAGATCGTCCCGATCCACGTAGACCAAACCATAGCGCTTACTCATTTCGCCGGTTGAGGCGGCAACCAGATCGATACAGCCCCAGGTGGTGTAGCCTATCACCGGCACCCCATCGTCAATCGCCTGCGCCATCGCCTGAATATGCTCGCGCAGATAGCTGATGCGGTAGTCGTCGTTGATGCTGCCATCCGCCTCCACCTTATCCTGCGCGCCCAGTCCGTTCTCCACCAGAAACAGCGGCTTCTGATAGCGGTCATACATCATATTCATCGTAATGCGCAGCCCCAGGGGATCGATACCCCAGCCCCAGTCGCTGCGTTTAAGGTGGGGGTTAGTCAGGGATTTTACGACGTTGGCGGCGCTGCTGTTCTGCTCATTCATCTCCGCCGAGGCGCAGCGCGACGCATAGTAGCTAAAGGAGACAAAATCGACGCTGTTTTTCAGGATCCCGGCATCTTCGCTCTCCATGTGGATAACGACGCCTTTTTCACGGAACAGCCGCGCCGCATAGGAAGGGTAGGCGCCTCTGGCCTGTACATCGATAAAAAACAGATTTTCGCGATCCTTTTCCAGCGCGGCCCAGACATCTTCCGGCTTGCATGACCAGGGATAAAAATTGCCGCCCGCCAGCATACAGCCCACCTGATTAGCCGGATTCACCTGATGCGCGATGCGCGTTGCCAGCGCGCTGGCCACCAGTTCGTGATGCGCCGCCTGGTACTTAACCTGCTCGCGGTTTTCGCCCTCTTCAAATACCAGACCCGCACCGGAAAACGGGCTGTGCAGCAGGATGTTGATTTCGTTAAAGGTCAGCCAGTACTTCACCAGCCCGTCAAACGCCTCAAAACAGGCGCGTGCATAGCGAGTAAAAAAATCGACCATCTTCCGGCTGCGCCACGAGCCATACTCCACCACCAGATGCATCGGCACGTCGAAATGACAGAGGGTGACCAGCGGTTCGATACCGTACTTTTTACACTCTTCGAACAGGCTGCGATAAAAAGCAACGCCCTGGGCGTTTGGCTCCTGCTCATCACCCTGCGGATAGAGGCGGCTCCAGGCGATCGAGGTACGAAATACCTTGAATCCCATTTCCGCCATCAGGGCAATATCCTCTTTGTAGCGATGATAAAAGTCGATCGCCTGATGGCTGGGATAGTATTCGTCATCGCGCAGCGTTAAACGCTTCTCTAATCCCAGCTTTACCGCCATACGCGCCGCGCCGTGCGGGATCATATCCACCGTGGTCAGCCCTTTACCTCCTTCACGATACCCGCCTTCCGCCTGATTTGCGGCTAACGCGCCACCCCATAAAAAACCTGCTGGAAATGTCTGTTGCGACATAAATGACCTCAATGATGAATAGCTGCCTTAACTGGCTTGATCGCTTCCGCTGGCGTCGATGAGACGCTGGCTTGCGTCACGTTTTCCGGGATGTCTTCAAAGCCCAAAATCAGCGTCAGGATAAAAGAGAGCACCACGGAAAGCGCCATAACCGCCACCACCCAGACAATGCTCATCGGGTTGGCGGGATCGAAAAACTGAACGCTGGTAAACAGACCCGGCGACGCCATTGAGTGGCTGGCCAGACCGCCTATACCGGCTACGGCGCCGCAGATAAAGCCGCTGATCAAACAGGCGACCAGCGGACGTTTAAGCCGTACCGCCACGCCGTACAGGGCCGGTTCCGAAATCCCGGCGACGATGGCGGAGGCCGCCGCGGCCAGCGCGGTCTGGCGCAGCTCGCGGTTTTTAGTTTTGAAGGCAACGGCCAGCGAGGAGCCGCCAAGCGACAGGTTCGCGCCGATTTCTGACGGCATTACCATGCCTTCTTTGCCCGTTTCCGCGATGGTCTGGATAATGGTTGGGGTGAACACGCGATGCATGCCGGTCATCACCAGCAGCGGCCAGATGGCGCCCATAATCGCCACCGACAGCCAGCCGAGATAGCCGTGGACGGTGTAGACCAGCGCAGAGATGCCGCTGCCGATCCAGATCCCCAGCGGACCAATCAGCACGATGGCAATCGGCGCGGCGACCAGCACGATCAGCATAGGTTTCAGGAAATTTTTCGTTACCGCAGGGGTGATACGGTCGATGATGTGCTCAATATGCGACAGCAGCCAGGTCATCACCAGCGCAGGGATCACCGTATAGGTGTATTTCACCGGCGTGACAGGAATGGAGGCGAAATCTACCGCCTGTCCCTGCGCCGCTTTCGCCATCAGTTCGACAAAGCCGGGATGCACCAGCACCCCAGCGATAGCAATCGCCAGCGACATATTGGTTTTAAACTTCAGCGCAGCCGAGGCGGCCACCATCACCGGCAAGAAGAAGAATGCGCCGTCACCGATCAGCGTCAGGATGGTCAGCGTCGAGGAGCCTTTCGCCAGGACGCCGCTCATCTCCAGCACCATTGCCAGCAGTTTCACCATCGACCCGCCGATAATGGCCGGGATCAGCGGTGACATCGTGCCCACCAGCGCGTCAAGAATGCCTGCGCCGATACGTCTCAGCGTGATTTTGCGTTTTACCGTGACGCCGCTCTGCGCGTCAGGGGTGCCAAGTTCCAGCACCGCCTGATACGCCTTGCCGACGTTATTGCCAATAATGACCTGACACTGGGTATCGTTGTCGACCACACCCATAACGCCGGGAATGGCTTTCAGGGCGGCGCGATCAATCTGCGCGCGGTCTTTCACCACAAAACGCAGACGCGTCATGCAGTGAGTGACGGTCTCGATGTTGCGCATGCCGCCCAGCGACTGCACGATAGCGCGAGAGACTTCTGCATAGGGATTAGGCATCGTTTTATGTCTCTGTTGTTATAACCAGGGTGTAGCTGGCGGCATGCTGTTGTAGGGACAGAGCGCCAGAGAGTGAAACAGAACGTCATAGGAAACCGGTTTCACAAAATCATGAACAGTTGCAAAATTGATAACAAGAGGGCTGAGGTGGATATTTTTTAAACTGTGATTAAAGTCACTTCGTGCAGCAATGCGTAAAATAGCCTGTGTCAGGTTGGGTAGACTGCACAGCGGATTGAGGGAAAAGGGAAAAGTTATGGCCACCATACTTGAGGTCGCAAAAAGAGCGGGCGTGTCTAAGGCCACAGTTTCCAGAGTGTTGTCGGGGAATGGCTATGTCAGTCAGGAAACGCGCGACAAAGTCATGCGGGCGGTAACCGAAACAGATTTCCGGCCTAATCTGCTGGCGCGCAACCTGTCGGTGAAATCCACCCAGACCATCGGTCTGGTCGTCACCAATACCCTTTACAGCGGCAACTACTTTTCTGAGCTGATGTCGCATTCCGCCCGAATGCTGGAGCAGCAGGGTCGCCAGCTGATTCTGGCCGACGGCAAGCACAGCGCGGCGCAGGAGCGGGCCGCGATAGACTTTCTGCTCGATCTGCGCTGTGACGGCATTATCATCTATCCGCGTTTTCTTACCGTCGATGAGATGGATGAGATTATCGCTCAGCATAAGCAGCCGGTGCTGGTGGTAAATCGACGCTTACGCCAGCACCACAGCTACGGCATCTATGCCGATCAAAAACAGATCGCCGCGATGGCGGTGAAGGCGCTCATCGATCTGGGGCATCGCGACATTGCTTTTATTACCGGCTCCCTGGATTCGCCTACCGGAAGAGAGCGCCTCGCCGGTTATAAAGCGGCGCTGGAAGAGCAGGGTATCGCCCTGCGCGACGCCCTGATTGCCGAAGGCAACTGGCACGCCGAGAGCGGCGCGCAGGCGGCGGAGTTTCTGCTCGCCAGCGGCTGCGGCTTTAGCGCTCTGGTCGCCAGCAACGATGAAATGGCGCTGGGGGCCATCAGGTATTTACACACCGCGAACATCGCCGTGCCCGCGCAGGTGTCGGTGCTGGGATTTGATGATATACCGCTTGCGCCATTCACCGTTCCCGCGCTCTCCAGCGTCAAAATCCCGGTGACCGAGATGGTTCAGGAGGCGATTGCGCGGCTGCTGGCTATGCTTGACGGCGGTGACTGGCAGAACGCCGACGTCTTTGCCGCCAGCCTGATGCTGCGCGAATCGGTCTCTTCAGGTCCCTGGGCGCGCTAGCCCAGGTTCAGCCTGTGCGGCTGAGCCTGAGCCGGTAAAGCATAATGCCGGCCTGCAAGCCTGAGATATCTGCTCTGAACAAACTGCCCGCAGTGTGACAAAAGTACGTCAGTTCAGGATCTCAGGGCGGCAAATCGATGCAGCAGAACTCTCTGGTACCAGCTGCTGACTTCGCGGAGCAGCAGGGGACGCGCTGCATTTTTAACTGACGATCTGATAGTTTTAAGAAGAGATTATCTTTAAAGCGATCCATAACAGATAAAAGCTTACTGAAAACCGTAAAACTTTTATAAGCCGTGTTATATGGCGCCATGTATAGCGCTCTCTTTCATCGGCGGCAGTAATGGCCGGATCATTATCATTTCTCTTCGTTTTTCTTCTGAATATAAGCCGCAACAAAATAACAACAATCAGTAATGAAACGACCTTAAGCGTTAATTCCCTTTCCACGTCAGCCATCCTTATTCAGCATTAATGATTAACGCCATAAATATTACATAAAATTAATCTCAGTGAAAGATTAAATGCGGAATTTCCGCTCTCCCAGAGTAATAACATAAACGAAGAGACCATGTATGGCACGAAAGTTTATTTTTTGTAAATTACAAATTCGGGCTGGCTGTCACGCTTATACCAGCTTATACGCCTGCGCTTTAACAAACTATTACAGCATCAAATTCTCTGTAATGACTGTAAAAGATAAAATTAATCTGCGCCTGTATTTATTATTTTTAGGGTGGCCGAAATTTTTTCTCTGTCTGTATATCAGCCTGTTTTAGCGACTGTCTGAAGCAGGGAGTTGCAGGGGAAATTTCATTCAGATCAATTTCAGCAAACAGAACCAGGACTGGCCAGCGCGAAAAGTTCAGGTGCCTTACTGAGGAATGGCGGCAGTTGCTTTTACGCCGCGCCCGGCATGTTCATATTTGCGCGGGTCGTTTGCCTTCAGCATCCGCCATAAGCCTGGACCAGGCGTCAATTTTTATCGCATTTCAAGGGATTTCTTGCGTGAGCCTGCCTGCATGACAGGTTTCAATACCAGGCCACTGAAAGGGTCTCTTTTACCTACCGGGCATGGATTGCAAAGGCACCTCTCGCGGCGAGGTAACACGCGCACACCTTAGCCTCGAAAGCCGTTAGCCCAGCGTGATTCTCTTGTCCTCTGAGGCATCCAGCCACGAGGTCCCACGTACTTTGCCTGTTTAATGGTCGGCAGGGGCTGTGACAGCCGCAGCTTAAGGTTTCCCTAAAGTTAAAGCGGCATTATGTGCACTCCTGTTAACAGATGGACTGCAAGCATGTTTTTCCCATTCAATAAAAGACCGACGATGAGTCGGCTCTCTTTTCTGTTGCTGTTTTCGACTTATATCGCCGTATTTCTTAATCTGGCCTTTTACCATCAGGTGATCGTCGCCATGCCGCTGGATAACCTGCGTAACTGGCTGGTTTTTCTCTCGATGCCGCTGGTGGCGATTTCAGTCATTAATATCGTGGTCACGCTCGCCTCGTTTCTTTGGCTTGATCGCCTGACTATCGCGCTCTTTATTCTGGTTTCCGCTGCCGCACAATATTTCATCTGGAATTTCGGCATCATTATCGACCGCTCGATGCTGGTAAATATTCTTGATACGACGCCATCAGAGAGTTATGCCCTGATGACGCCGAAGCTGGTCGTCACGCTACTGCTTTCGGGCCTCGTGATGGCAGGCGTGGCTTTCTGGATCCGCGTACGTTCGCCTGCGCCGTTCTGGAAAAGCGCGGTTTATCGTATTGTCAGCATCGCAGCGTCTGTGGTCTGTATCTTGCTGGTGGCCTCGCTGTTTTATAAAGATTACGCCTCGCTGTTTCGTAACCAGAAAGAGCTGGTGAAGTCGCTCAGCCCCTCAAATTCCATTGCTGCGACGCTCTCCTGGTATAAACATGACGTGACCGCAAATCTGCCGCTGGTAAAAATTGGCGAAGATGCAAAGCTTGCGCCCGCCATGCAAAGCGGCAAAAAAAATCTCACGATTTTGATCGTGGGGGAAACGTCGCGCGCGGCAAACTTTTCTTTATCAGGCTATGGGCGTGATACCAACCCGCTCCTGGCTAAAGATCAGGTCACCTATTTCCCGCATACGGCCTCCTGCGGTACGGCAACAGCAGTATCCGTTCCCTGTATGTTTTCAGGCATGCCGCGCGTCCACTATGACGATGAGCTTGCCGGTCATCAGGAAGGGCTGCTGGATGTGATCCAGCGTGCCGGTATTAAGGTCCTGTGGAATGAAAATGACGGCGGGTGCAAAGGAGCCTGCGACCGCGTGCCGCATCAGGATATGACCAGCCTGAACCTGTCGGGCATGTGTATTAAAGGGGAGTGCTACGATGAGGTACTGTTCCATGGGCTGGAGGAGTATATTCAACAGCTTCAGGGCAACGGCGTGATTGTTTTACATACTATCGGCAGTCACGGTCCGACTTACTTTAATCGCTATCCGCCTCAGTTCCGCCGCTTTACACCGACCTGCGATACTAATCAGATCCAGGACTGTTCCCAGCAGCAGCTGGTAAATACGTATGACAATACCCTGTTATATGTCGATTTCATCGTTGATAAAGCCATTAAACTGTTGCAGGCGCACCAGGATAAATTTACCACCAGCCTGGTTTACCTTTCCGATCACGGCGAATCACTGGGTGAAAACGGCACCTATTTACACGGTATGCCGTATGCCATTGCGCCTGAGGTGCAGAAACATGTGCCGATGCTAATCTGGCTCTCCCCGGATTATCAGTCACGCTACGGCATCAATAAAGGTTGCCTCGATAGTCTGGCGGCGAAAGATGACTTCTCGCAGGACAATTTGTTCTCAACCATGCTGGGTCTGACCGGCACTCAGTCAAAAGTTTATAAAAGCGAAGATGATATTCTGACATCGTGCCGTAAGCGTTAACAGAGCGGCCCTGCGGATGCAGGGCCTTTCTTAGCGTTTCAGCGCGGCGCCGTTGCTTTTAATAATCTGCTGATACCAGTAAAAGCTCTTTTTGCGACTGCGACGCAAGGAGCCTGACCCATCCTGCTGCAAATCCACATAGATAAACCCATAGCGCTTTTTCACTTCCGCTTTTGAGGCGCTAATAAGGTCGATGGGTCCCCAGTAGGTATATCCCATCAGCTCGACGCCATCATTAATCGCTTCCCACGCCTGCACTAAATGATCGTTGATATAGTTTATGCGGTAGTCATCATTAATCTTGCCATCAGCGTCGGGTTTTTCACTGGCGCCCAGCCCATTCTCAACCACAAACAGCGGTTTTTGATAACGATCCCAGAGCATATTCAGCAGCGTGCGCAATCCGACGGGATCGATTTGCCATCCCCATTCAGAGCTTTGCAAATGAGGATTAGGGATCATATCAAGTATATTGCCGCGTAGCTTTTCAACTAATTCTGGCTCGGCCGTCGCGCATCCAGACATGTAATAGCTTAGTGAAACAAAGTCTACGGTGTGGCTCAAGGCGGTCAGGTCGCTGGGTTCAATTTGCAGCTTAATATTATTGTCGCGGAAATAGCGTTTCATATATCCGGGATAGGCTCCCCGACACTGCACATCGCCGAAAAACTGCCAGTTTTGATTTTCCCGCAGCGCGGCGAAAACGTCCGTGGGCTTGCAGGAGAGCGGGTAGATTAATCCGCCCAATAACATATTCCCTATGCGCCCATCAGGAACAAGCTCGTGGCAGGCTTTCACCGCCAGACTGCTCGCCACCAGCTGATGATGAATCGCCTGATAAATTTCGGTCTTGCCTGGGTTGCCCTGGAGTCCCACACCGGTCAGCGGAGCATGCAGGGACATGTTGATTTCGTTGAAGGTCAGCCAGAGTTTCACTTTATGCGCATAATGTTGAAATACCGTTCGCGCATAGCGCTCAAAGCAGGAAATAACCTCACGGCTGGCCCATCCGCCATATTTTTCGACCAGTCCCCACGGCATCTCATAATGCGAGAGCGTAACCAGCGGCTGAATATGGTGTGCAGCCAGTTCGTCAAAAAGCTTATCGTACCAGGCAAGACCCGCCTCGTTTGGCTCAGGCTCATCGCCCTGTGGAAACAGGCGTGCCCAGGCAATGGAGACGCGTAAACAGGTAAAACCCATCTCAGCGAAAAGAGAAATATCTTCTGGATAACGATGATAAAAATCTATGGCCTTATCCTTAATACAGAAGTCGCCGGGCTTTCGTCTCACCACCTTGCCAAATATGCCTTCAGGCTGCATATCGGAAGTGGTTAATCCTTTGCCATCCTCCTGCCAGGCGCCTTCAACCTGGTTGGCCGCAAGCGCGCCACCCCATAAAAACCCTTCCGGAAATACGGTATTCATCGACTTCTCCTTTTATTAGCGCTGAACCAGAAACAAGCGCTCGCCTGAATGAATGGATGGGGAGGAATAAACGGGCCTGATTTCCCTGAACGCCGCGCTGTGGTCTGTCACTACAGAGGTGGTTAAATCATATCCAGACTGGATAAGCGCTTCGCGATCGAAAGAGAGGAGCAGATCACCCGTTTTAAACCTGTCACCCGTTTTTACCTGGGCGTTAACAGAGTGATGCGGCAGTTTCAGGGTATCAATGCCAACGCGAATGCATACTTCGGTGCCGCTGGCGCTGATCAAACCGATAACCTGCCGGGTCGCTGATAGCGACGTGACTTCGCCATCAAAGGGGGCGACGATTTTACCTTCAGCGGGAACAATCGCCACTCCCTGAGCGGATAATTCATGACCGGCGTCTTCGTCGGCAACCGGCGGCAACTCGACGATCACGCCACTGAGCGGCGCAAGTATCTCTTCCGCGCCGGCTTCCTCTCGGCTGCCTTTAGGCACTGACGCCAGCGCGAGCGTCAGCAGGCAGGCAAGGATAAAAGCGAGAGCCGTTCCCGCCAGCGCACCCCATACGGAAAGATCGACGCCTGTAGAAGGGATAATCTGCGCCAGGGTAAAAATACTGGCCAGTCCGAAGGAGTAGACCTGACTCTGGCTTAACGCAACGACAGCTCCGCCGAGACATCCGCCAATACAACCGAAGGTAAAGGCAAGACGATTAGGGAGCGTAACGCCATAAACCGCCGGTTCGGTAATGCCAAAAACGCCTGCAACCACGCTGGAACCGGCCAGGGTTTTTAGCCGGGCGTCGCGAGTTTTGATAAATATCCCCAGCGTCGCGCCAACCTGACCAAATACGGCGGGGAGCAAAATAACCAACATCGGGTCGTGCCCCAGCACCGCCAGGTTGTTCATCATCAGCGGGACAAGCGCCCAGTGCAGGCCAAAAATAACGCATATCTGCCATATCGCGCCAAGAAGACCGCCAGCCAGCCAGGGCGCGGCGCGATAGAGGATCTGGAATCCCTGCGCCAGCAGCTCGCCAAGCGAGGTCGCCAGCGGACCTATCGCTAAAAATGTCAGCGGCACCGTGACGAACAGGCACACCAACGGGGTAAAAAAGGTTTTTACGGCGGCGGGAAAGATTTTATCGCACTGGCGTTCAAGCCAGCAGCAAAACCAGGCGGCGAAAATAACGGGAATGACCGACGACGCGTAATTGATCAATACGACGGGCAGGCCAAGAAAAGTGGCAGTGTCTCCCGTCGCGGATGCATTAAAGGCGTCCAGCATAAGCGGATGCACCAGCGCAGCGCCGACAATCAGCGTCAAAAACGGGTTACCGCCAAATTTTTTCCCTGCGGTGTAGCCAAGAATAATCGGTAAAAAGTTAAACAGCGCATCCGCAGCCGCGTACCAGATGCGATAGGTCATGCTGCCTTCGCTCAGCAAACCACTCGCCAGACAGATCGCCAGAATGCCTTTCAAAATACCGCAGGCAGCCATGACGCCCAGAAAGGGGGTAAAGATGGCCGAGACAATATCAATAAATCTCGCCAGCAAACTGTTTTTTTTATCTGAAAGCGCGGGCGATAACGGCCTGTTGTCATTGAGTCCCGCTTGCTGGCACAGGGTCTCGTAAACCTCGTGCACATGCTGTCCCACTACCACCTGAAACTGCCCGCCGCTGTTAACAACCATAATCACGCCGGGATTATTTTTTAATGCCTCAGCATCAGCTTTATCCATACTTTTAAGGTTAAAACGCAAACGTGTCGCACAATGCACAAGGCTGATGATGTTTTCTCTTCCACCGACGTGTCTGAGAATGTCCTGAGACAATGCTTTGTATTTCATTTTTCGTCCTGAACCACAGGTTAAAATAACCCGCTTAATGAAAACAAAAAAACCTGACAGGCCTGTCGCAGTCTTGCTGCCGACAGGCCTGTCAGGTTTTGCCCACTGGGTAACAATCCTGATTCGATAAGAAATTAGCAGTCGGGAAATACCCTGTCCAGAAGAAAAACGATGCCAGAATGCGATCCCGATCGATAAATTAAACCTGTCTGTTACTGCATCCTCCGCGCACTAAAAACATCTCTAAATCACCTCGTCGATTGCCAGCCATTCTTCTCACCATCGTGAAATTAATTAATATTTAACAGCCATTCCTATTAAACAATTTATTGATGGCGATTCCGAGGCAGCTCACAATTATCTGGAAGAAAAAGATAATGTTATTGACAACCCTACTGGCTTAATATTCCCTGTCGCTCTGAATTGTGACTGTTCTTCTACAGGCAAAACCCGCATCAGCGCATTAATGCGATTGCGCCAGCGCTTTAATGGCGGTGCGGGCTTTATCGTTTCCAGGAAGGAGAAAACAATGAAATTAATCATGTGTGTAGCCACTTTGTTAATCATGTTAATCCCTGGCGGTTGTTATGCCGCTGAGACACCCGCGTCGGAAAATAACAACGTAAACATCTACTTTGTGCGCCACGGTAAAACGCTGCTCAATACTTTCGACCGCGTCCAGGGATGGATAGATTCGCCGTTAACAGAGGAGGGTATCCGGGTAGCAGGCTTATTAGGTGACAATCTAAAACAGATGAGATTTGACGATTTTTACGTCAGCGACGCCGGGCGACATCGTGAAACCATGACGGTGATGTTAAAGCATGCAGGAGTAAAAGATTATCGTCTTAAAGAGTTAACTGAGCTGAGAGAGGCCTTCTTCGGCGGGTTCGAGGGCGATTATAACAGCAATATGGCAGCGGCGGCGGCAAAGAAACTCTGTCTCAAAGACAGCGATGCGCTTTATCAGGCGATGAAAACGGCCGCGCTACCCGCAGAGGACATTATTGATGCTATTGCCAGCGCGGATGAAAAGGGTCTTGCGGAAAATGCCGCACAGATAAAAAAACGCACGCAGGCTGCGCTGAGAACCATTACGGATGATGCGGTTAAACAGGGCAAGCATAATATCCTGGTGGTCTCCTCTGGCACCGCGATGCAGATGATGATCGCTGATATGACAGATAATCCAGATAAAAATAAACCGATTGCCAATGGCGCAGTAGTAAAGATTATTTTCAGCGACGGAAAATTTAACGTTACTGAAGTGGGTACGCTGCGCTATATAGCCCCCCAATAATCAGACATCAAAATACATACTAATAACATTTTCATTTTAAATTCGCCGACATCAGGGAAAAGCCATGCGCGTTTACAAAGGATCCGCCTTCTCGCTGTTAATAGCCTTTAGCGGTGCGAGTCAGGCTGTAGAGCAACAGCCTGTAATCTCTGCGCCGGATTCGTCATGCTGTTTTACATCCCCTTTTTTTAGCCAGAGCAGCATGACATTACTGTTTAAAAATTACTGGAAATACCTTAAGGAAGAAAACGCCAACCCTAAACGTGTTCACAATGCCTGGGGGCAGGGAGTTGCGCTGGATTATCAGTCCGGCTACCTGGCTGATATCATTGGTGTGGACGCGGATTATTATGGCGTGGCAAAGTTGGGGGCAAGCGATTACTTTAATTCGCGCGGCGTACTTTATAGTCACGGCGCCGCAAATCAAAAAAGCAGCGCGCACGGTTATACAAAATTCGGCCAGCGTAATATCAAGCTAAAGTTACACCCGGCTGATGCTACGGTTAACGCACGCTGGGGCTGGCAAAAAATTAAAAAAACCGGCGTCATTACCTCCTCAACACGTCTGTCGCCGACCACCTATCTCGGCTGGACCGGCGCTATGCAATATAATGCATTAACGCTGCGCGGAGCCTATGTCGAGCGCTCAATGGCGCGCAACTCGCCGGACACAATGCGCTTTCAGACCAACGCGGGAAACTATATTAACCATATCGCCACCGGCGATGTTCAGTGGAAAAACGAGACGCTGAATATTCTGTATGGCTATGGTGAAAGCCATCAGTATCTGAGACGACAGCTCGTTCTTGCTCAGTGGACGCCTTCTGAGCGCCTCAGCTTCGGTTCGCAAATTTACCGCACCCATGCGCTCGACGCCTATAGCTCGATGCCTGCCAGCAAACGCGACTTTGATAATAACGCCTGGCACGTCGCGGCTGATGCGACCTGGAAAGGCGAGCGCTGGAGCAGTAAATGGGGGGTAGCTTACACCGAGGCCCGCAAAAAAGATGAGGTGGGCTTCTTTCCGCGCCATATGAGTAAACAATCCTTCGGAAACTTTATCTCAATGGCGTATGCGGGCGATGACTATATGCGCGATGGCGAGTTAGTTTTATCGAACCTTTCCGATTATGCCCTGACGCCAGACCTGAGCGTGGGGCTTACGGGCAATATTGCTCAGTTCAGCTACAGGAAAAATCACGTCAGAACCGGTGAGATCAGCGCTTTTACCCGCTGGATGCCTGTCAGGGATCTTACCCTGTGGGCGATAGCGGGTCCGGGCTGGTCTTACAAAGCGCAGGGGAAAACGCCGGTATTACACAATGGGCGCTATGACCGAACCCATACGCTCTCGTCTGAAATCATCGTGGAATACAAATTTAAAATCTTTTGACGTCAGGCAGGATTACTCTGGCGCGAAAAGGGGTCTCTGCGAGGGACGCATGGTAATTACAAAGGTCATTAACAACAACGTCGTCGTGGTCATCAATAATGCCCAGCGCGAAGAAGTGGTCATGGGTTGCGGCATCGGTTTTAAAAAAAGACCTGGGGATAGACTCGACCCGACCCGGATAGAGAAGATCTTTGCGCGTCAGAGCGATGAGTTAACCCGTCATCTTGCAGAACTGCTCAGTCAAATCCCGCTCGCTGTGATGACAGCCTGCGATCTCATCATTCAGGAGGCTACGCGCACGCTGGGCAAGCTTGATGAAAGCATCTACCTGACGCTCACCGACCACTGCCACTATGCGATTGAACGCCAGCAAAAGGGGCTGGCCATCAAAAACGCGCTGCTGGAAGAAACTAAACGGCTATACCCGCGTGAATACGCGCTGGGGCAGCAGGCGAGGGAGATCATTTATCAGCGGCTGGGCATTCGCCTGGAGAGAGATGAAGCGGGCTTTATCGCGCTACACCTTGTTACGGCGCAGCTCAGTGGCGAGATGTCGGACATAGCGCATATTTCGCGCGTCATGCAGGAGATCTTACAGCTTGTCAGAGATGAGCTGGCGCTGGAGTATGATCAATCATCGCTGAGCTATCAGCGTTTTGTTACCCACCTGAAATTTTTTGCGCAGCGGATGCTGACGCGAACGGTGGTGTCTGATGAGGAAAACTCGCTGTCGGAAGCCATTCAGGACAATTATGCTATGGCCTGGCAATGTGCAGAAACCGTCGCACGGCATCTGCACAACCACTACCAGTGTGAGCTGACCAGGGAAGAACTTATGTTCCTGAGCATTCACATCGAACGCGTCAGGAAATGCTCAGCGGAAAGAGCAGGATTGAACGGAAGCTGTCCGTCTAGCCTCTGAACCAGATAAGCAGATAACCACAAATGGCAGCAGCTGAAATTAACAGGGTCAGATATTCGTCGCGGCTGCGAGGAATGATATTTTTCATCGTACTCTCCTCCTGGTATGAGAAGAGTTTAACCTTCGCAGGCTTAGTAAAACCTTAAGGCTGAAATAATGGGACGTTGCGCCAGCAGTCTGGCGCAACATGAAGGGTCAAAGCTGGATGGTTAGTGATTTGCCTTGAGGGTGCCTTTTAGCCCATGTGGCTCGGAACGCAGATACTGCGGCGGCGCGCTGGCCTGTGCCCCCAGCTCAGCCGCCGCATGCCACGGCCAGCGCGGATCGTAAAGTACCGCACGCGCCAGCGCTACCAGATCGGCTGTGCCTTCCTGCAACACCGATTCAGCATGTTTTGGTTCGGTGATCAGCCCCACGGCAATGACCGGAATATTAACTTCTTTGCGAATATCACGCGCGAAGGGAAGCTGATAACCTGGACCTACAGAAATAGACTGTTGCGGTGAAAGCCCTCCGCTTGAGACATGCACATAATCACAGCCAGCCGCCTCAAGCTGCTTGCTGAATTCAATTGACTGTGAATTGTCCCAGCCGCCCTCGACCCAGTCTGTCGCGGAGAGGCGTACGCCAACCGCAACCGACTCAGAAACGGCTTCCCGCACAGCGTGGAAAATTTCCAGCGGGAAACGCATACGATTTTCCAGCGAACCGCCGTACTCATCCTCACGATGATTGCTGAGCGGCGACAGGAACTGATGCAGCAGATAGCCATGCGCGGCGTGAATCTCGATCAGTTCAATACCCAGACCTTCTGCGCGCTTCGCACTCTCAACAAACGCCTGTTTGATACGGGCTAAATCGTCGCGATCCAGCGCCACCGGCGGGCGCTCATTCTCGTGAAACGCTGCCGCTGAAGGCGCTACCGTCTCCCAGCCGCCCTGTTCGAGCGCAAGCTGATGGCCGCCTTGCCAGGGCGCGGCACAGGAAGCTTTGCGTCCGGCATGACCCAACTGGATACCAATCGGGACAGGTGAATATGCGCGGACATCTTCCAGCACGCTGCGAAGGGCCGTTTCGGTTTCATCATCCCACAGCCCCAGATCGCCCGGCGTAATGCGGCCAATAGCCTCAACGGCCGTAGCCTCGATAATCAGCAAACCCGCGCCAGAAAGCGCCAGCTGTCCAAGATGAATACGGTGCCATGCGGTGGCTTTACCTTCGCTTGCGGAATACTGGCACATCGGTGCGATAACGATACGGTTTTCCAGTGCGAGCTTGCCAATCTGCGTTGCGCTAAAAAGTTGACTCATGAATACCTCGTTTCCTTGTAATGGCTGCCTCGAATAGAAAGTGTAATCGACTACAGAAAGTTCATTGCCTCCCAATCAACATAGCACGTGAACAGCCTGTTTCTTTTCCCGTAAAGGTCATCAGACCTGACTGGTTACGCTTATTGCCACCCATTCGCAACGCTTCTTTTCAAGAAATTTCTCTGTAAAAATGTGGGAAATATTACCGCCTGATTTGATTCTGATAGCCGCAACTGACAAAATAAAAACTCAACGGCTGCCAGATGAAGTCCATCTATTTCTCTACTGTTAATTTAAATCCTAATCGCATTGACTAAGATCAACCCGATAATCTCAACGTCAGCCTATTCTCTACTCATAAAAAAATACCTTTTCTTTGAACGAAAGGTAAACATAACGGTTTAAGTTACCGATCTTAATATAATGATTTCATTTTCCACGACACCAAATAACAAGGTTATCCATGGCATTAAAACCCTATGCCACACTTAGCATTATTGTTACTGCACACAATTGCGAACCCTATCTGGGAAAAACATTGTCAAGTATTGAATCTGCCTGTGGAGATACATTTTACTTACAAGAAGTTATTATCGTTAACGACAGTTCCACAGACAGAACGGGAGAGATCGTAGCGACATTTTCCTCACTGCGTGCTAATGTAAAAACATATGACGTTAACTTTAAAAATATTGGTAAGGTCAGAAACTTTGCGCTCAGCAAATGTTCTGGTCAATATATCACGATGATTGATGGAGACGATGAGGTTCTGGCCGGGTCGTTAAAAGACATCGCCGGTTATCTGGGCGCCTGCCAACCTGATATTCATCTTTCGCCGCTTAATGAGCTTTATGATGATCAGGATAAAAAATTTATCTGGCAAGGCGTAAAAGCCTGCAAGCTGACGCAGGATAACGTTATCAAAAAGTTCCTGACACATAAAAATCTCCAGGCTCACTTTATTGGTCAGTTTTTTAGCAGAAAATTTCTTGAGAAGATCTCATTCCCGGAATTTATTTGCTACGAAGACGCCTGGACCTTTCCACTGCTGCTTAACCTCTCTACCGTTATTTCCTACTCTGCATCCAGCCACTATCTTTACCATAAGCGCAAAGGTAGCCTGTCAGAACAAGTTACGCCTGAAAAAATTAGTCTGTTAATTGCAGCGACAGAGCAGATGGTCGTCAATTTTGGTAAACGCTATATTCCTCTTATCTCATGCCACTGGATAAATATCTTACATAAGTACGAGAAAGAAATCGAAGCCACAGAGGATATTAATAAAGTTAAAAACAGCATCAGGCAGGTTTCTCTGCTTCATTTCCTGTTCCATCCGCTGGTAAGGCTTAGTTTTAAAAAGAAACTCATCAGACTTAAACTTGCAGGAAAAGTCTGATAAGCAAAAACATACGACGTTAATTTTCGCCCTGTTTAACCTGCGTGCTGACTAACACCGTCAGCACGGAAAATATCAGAATATATTCCAGTGAGGTCATTAACACATCGGTCATACCATATAACAACGTGGTAAAGCCCATTACTGCAATGGGTGTTATCTGTCGGTATATTTTTATTTCTGACAGTATGAAAACCCAGAAAAAAGCTGCCAGCACGCCCAGGCCGACGATGCCAAATAGCGATGCAAACTGAATGAACTCATTGTGAAGATGGACCTTAATATAAATCTTCGCCCAGGATTCTGGGTTACCATGTTGCTTAAGATAAGCATCGATAAAATTGTTGCGCTCATACTGCGTTTCACCCAGGGGCGCGTGCTCAAACGCCATTACGCCCATCTTCCAGAGCGTAAAGCGCGATCCCAGCGATGTCTGGTCATTGCCCTTTGTATAATTAACATACTCTTCGAAGGTAGTATCTATTCTGTTCTGTATCACCTGATGAGACAGAGCAACAGGAACGCACAGGGACGCTAAGAAAAACAGAATAATATTTTTACTTTTTAACGCCTTAAACAGGGATAAAAAAAAGAAGAGAATAAAGCAAAAATGAATAACCATAGCCGAACGCGTTTGGGTAAGCGTAATCACATACAGAGAAAGGATCCCGATAGTTAAAAAACATAACGCCGCAGGCCTGGTCATTTTTCTTTTTGACAAGAGAGCCAGAAGGGTTAGCGACAGCATGGAATAGGTATAGGCAGACATGGTAGCGCGGTTGATTCCCATTATCACCCGCTCGTCAGAAATAAACGACTGGAAGAGAGCAAACCCGCTGGCAACGATAAATGCGCTCCCCAGCGAAGCGTAACTCAGGCGCTTAACCGCAATCTCGCTAATATACCCCAATCTGACCAGGTGAGTGCAACTGGAGATAATGATAAATACTAATAAACACCTTTTTCCTGCCGTAAAAAAAAGCTCATCAGCGGAAGGCGAGGCATAGTCAGCATATAAAGACCAGCTGTAGTAAAGCGCTCCCAGCAACAAAAAGCTAACCGCCTTTTTATCATTGAAAAGAACTTTTTTACCGGATAACCACTCCATGAGCAGTCCGGCAACCGAAAAGTATGCGCTCCAGTAAAAGAGCACTCTTGATGCTTTCTCATAAATAAAGGACGACGGCAGCGCCAGCGAAATTAAGCCGAAGGTGATATACGCCAGAGGCTCCCTGAAAGTTTGATAATTTACCTTCGCTAAAACCATGCTTTACTCACCCGAACCTTGCCCACTCAATTAATCTGTTACAGACAACCAAACAGCGCTCGCCTCAACGCTTACTCCTGGCTAAACGCTCTGTTAGACATCGTATTTACGCGTAACGGAAAGCTACTTTGCCTTGTGAAAACGGAAGCACATCCCGTGATAATTCTACACTGCGTGTTTTTTGCTTATTAAAACCCAGACTAAATAGCCCCTAAAACAGACGAAGACATTCTGTGACGCGTTGATGTGAACCAGCGTTGCGGCGTGAAAAACAGACCTTTGCTTAAACTAAGATGCGCCTGTTTTTTCGCCTCTGTTTGCTGGACATCGCCGGGCAGGCGAGCGTCAGCTTTCAGCGTCTGTCTGGCGGTATTGAGGGTACAACATCGCCAGCGCCGTACTGCTGCTTTTCTGTTCAGAATCTGCGTTTATCACCGGCAAAAAGCGTCAGGCAGAATGATCGCGCTACGTAAAATCTGACGCGCAAGCAGGGGGGTTATGTTGCAGAATTCGCGTAGCGCTGCCTGTTTATTGCTCACCAGACCCTTTTTACACTCCTTCTGGCTTTATATAATGCCAGTTATATGAAGTCAGGATCCCGCGAAGGATCTTTTTGGCATGGATCCTGTTCAGGATGAGAAAGACTGTACATAAAACGGGCAGCGCTACGTGAATTCTGAGAAAAAAAGCAGCGGGTTACCCAACCAGAATTCACGTAGCGTCGCCAGTGCGTTTTGGGTTAAGACTTGCCCGGTTTCAGGTGATAAGCAGAGGCGGTCGCTGCGAAAATCCCTGAAAGAAGCGATAGGGTTTAGGTTTGACAGTTTTGTATGATCATAACCGTTCTTTGATAATCTTATATTCGCGATTAGGTAAGATGCGGCGCGGCGGCCGCTGGCTGGGAGATTATCAACGGTTTTTATGTCAGCAGCGTCGGCCTGTCTGCATGCTGAGCAATTCTGCTTACAGGGATCGTAGCGCGTCTGACTATAATATACACACCCATACTTCTCAGAAAGTTACGCCGTAACGTAAGACGGATGCGTTATGCTGTTCCTTAGTAGCCGATCTCTTCGTAAAAGACTATCCACTGTAATCAGTAACTGCCGTTTTACTGAGCGGTTTGACATATTATCCAGCACGTCCGTTTCTGCGCATGGATTGATTTATCTATTTTTTTCAGTGGCTTGCGTGAAAAGGTTTTTGAAAACATTATTGCGATCTGCAACAAGCTTCCATCCACAGCGGTCAAAGAGCCATGGCAGCCACGTTCCCTGTGAGGCGCGACAGCAGTGGTTTTACCTGACGGCTTTCAGCGCCAAACGCGGTGGCCAGACTGTTTGCGAGACACAGATGCCGTTCACACTGGAGTTCAGGTTTATTGCATGACGTCCCGACCACTCCCTGTCAGTGAGCAAACGGTAAATCCAGCCCATATCTTTTGCGGCTTCCATGACAAAGGTAAGGCGACCGAGAGCATTCTGTTCAGTAAGCGTGCCGAAACAGGACTGCGATAGTTCAGCTTGCTGGTCAGCTGCGCTTTGACGCCATACTGGCGACCCTGTTTCAGCAACCAGTCACTATCGTGAGCGACATCATGATAGAAGCGACGCTGCTTCTGAGCAGAAGCCAGCCTGGCCGTAGCAGCTGTGTAAACTGCCGTGATGAGAACCTCGTGGCGAGACGGAAAAGGCTGCAATCGAAGATAACCTGAATAGCTTGTCAGAAAACTTTAAAAGTTAAAACGGGCACCAGCAAGCAGCAAGGTGTAACGACGACCTTATGAAGCCTGATACCTGTACATCGCGCTCCAGATATCAGGCAGAACAAATTAGCCCGGATAGATACCACGATCCTGTCGCGCCATCAAAATACGTTCGCAGGCAACAATATAGGCAGCGGTGCGCAGGGAGCAGGCTTTTTCGCTGGCCTTCTCCCAGACATGAACCATCGCTTCCGTCATAATCCTGTCCATGCGCTGATTAATTTCCTCTTCGCTCCAGAAGAAGCTCGCCATATCCTGAACCCATTCGAAGTAGCTGACGGTGACGCCGCCCGCATTGCACACCACATCCGGCACCACAATAATCCCTCTTTCGGCCAGCATATCGTCCGCTTCTGGGTAGGTCGGGCCGTTTGCCCCTTCCAGTACCAGCCGGCAGTGCAGATTTTTGGCTCGCTCAAGGGTGATTTGCCCTTCAAGCGCGGCAGGGATGAGGACGTCCATCTGCACATCCCAGAACTCCTCGCTGCTGATCTCCCGTGCGCCGGTAAAGCCTGCAATTTTGCGGTGCTGGGTTTGCCAGGCGCTTAGCGCAGCCAGATCGATGCCGCCTTCGTTAAACAGCGTGGCGCTGTGATCCTGAATCGCCACGACGCGCGCGCCCGCTTCCGCGAACAGGCGCGCGGCTTCGCTGCCAACGTTGCCAAAGCCCTGAACAGCTATCCGGCTGCCTTCGATCTCAATACCGGCGCGGCGCGCGACTTCCCGGCCGGTAATAAAGACGCCGCGTCCCGTGGCTTTTTCACGGCCGAGCGAACCGCCGAGATGGACCGGTTTGCCGGTGACGACGCCTGTTACCGTGGTGCCGTGGTTCATAGAGTAGGTATCCATAATCCAGGCCATCACTTTGCCGTTGGTGCCGACGTCTGGCGCAGGAATATCTTTCTGCGGACCAATCACGATGCCGATTTCGCTGGTATAGCGTCGCGTCAGGCGTTCCAGTTCGCCTTCTGAGAGCGCAAAAGGATCGACGCGGATCCCGCCTTTGGCACCGCCATAGGGCAAATTGACCGCTGCGCATTTGATGGTCATCCAGGCTGACAGCGCCATCACCTCATTGAGATCCACGTCAGGATGGTAGCGGATCCCGCCTTTGCCGGGACCGCGCGAGAGATTGTGCTGAACGCGGTAGCCTTCAAAGTGACGAATCGTTCCGTCATCCATTTGCAGTGGAATATCCACAATCAGGGCGCGTTTAGGATGGCGCAGCGTGTCAGTCCAGCGTGCCAGCTCACCTAAATAAGGTGCCACGCGATCTATTTGGCGTAGATAGGTTGTCCAGGCCGAGGTTTCACTTGCTGACGCGTAAGATAACTTTTCCATAAAGAACCTTATCAAAGACTCATTAAATGTGTAGGGACAATAAGCTGAGGCGTTATTTTCTTAACGGCAGTAAAGCTAACATTAATTTTCTTTTTTTGTATTAATGACCCGCTAAGAAACCTGTCATTCAGACCTGTCTGGCATTAGAGCATGTGAATAAATAAGCATAAAAAGAAACCTCCATGCAGTGCATTTTTATGCAAATCTTATGCGGTATAAGTGCATAAACTATTTTTTTATCAAATTTTTCAGATCTTTGATAGTCGTCATAAAGTGAATAGAATGAAGATTTGGTGTGTTGACTTTGTTACACGCTGCGATCAACATGAATCTCACTCAGGCCAGATGAGCCAGTTTTTTAATAATCTGCCACCGGGAAAACCGGTTCGCACGTCAGCTTTATGCGTAATTAAAAAAGCGGAAAATTTATTTTTCCGGCCAGTTAATTTCGCCGCCAAATAGCGCAGGCGATAGTTACCTATTCATTTCAGGAGAAATGACAATGTCAGCTCGTCTTAATCGTGACGATTTCGATAAATATATGGTGCCCTGTTTTTCTCCCGCACCGTTTATTCCCGTCAAAGCAAGCGGATCCCGCGTCTGGGATCAGCAAGGAAAAGAGTATGTGGATATGGCGGGCGGCATTGCGGTGAACGCGCTGGGACATGCCAATCCGCATCTTGGCGAGGCGCTGAAGGCGCAGATCGACAGGCTGTGGCATATCGGGAACGGTTACACCAATGAGCCAGTGCTCGAGCTGGCGAAAACGCTGGTTGAGAGGACCTTTGCCGATAAGGTTTTTTTCTGTAACTCCGGCGCGGAAGCCAACGAAGCGGCGCTGAAGCTGGCACGTAAATATGCCTCTGACCGGCACGGCAAAGGGAAAAGCGAGATTATCGCCTTCCAGAACGCCTTTCACGGCCGCACGCTCTTTACCGTTACGGTGGGCGGACAGCCGAAATACTCAGCCGATTACGCCCCGTTGCCTGCTGATATCATCCATCTGCCCTACAACGATCTGAAGGCAGTGAGCGAGCAGATCTCTGAGCGCACCTGCGCCATTATTGTCGAACCGATCATTGGTGAAGGCGGTGTCCGTCCAGCCGATCCGGCCTTTCTGCAAGGGCTGCGTCAGCTTTGCGATCGCTACCAGGCCACGCTAATTTTTGATGAAGTGCAGACCGGTGCCGGACGGACAGGTTCACTCTATGCGTATCAGCAATATGGTGTTGAGCCCGATACTTTAACCAGCGCAAAAGGGCTGGGCGGCGGCTTCCCGATTGGCGCGATGCTGACCCGCAACGCCTGGGCCGATGCGTTTCAGCCCGGTACGCACGGCACCACCTTTGGTGGCAATCCGCTGGCCGCAACCGTGGCGAACAGCGTGCTGGCGCAGCTGGATAATGCGCTGCTTCAGGGCGTTGCTGAGCGTCACCGCTGGATCGCGGCACGGCTGGGCGCGCTAGGTGAGAAATATGGCGTCTTTAGCGATATCCGGGGCGCCGGGCTGCTGATCGGTGCCGAGCTGTCATCCACCTGGCGCGGCAAAGCGAAAACGCTGACTAACCTGGCGGCGGAAGAGGGTGTGATTGCCCTGATTGCGGGTCCAGATGTGCTGCGCTTTGCGCCCGCCCTGAACATCCCCTTCGGCGATCTGGAAGAAGCCTTTGTGCGGCTTGAACGCGCCATCGCCCGGCTGACCCGTTAATACAGGAGAAAGTCCATGCTGTTTCGTCCTGTTAAAGAAACGGATCTGCCAGACATCCTGCGTCTGGCCTCGCGCGCCGGAGTGGGCATGACCTCGCTGCCGCATGATGCGGCGCGGCTGCAAGCACGTATTCACCACAGTATTGAAACCGTCGCGGGACGCCTGCCGCGTGCGCAGCAGGGATTCCTGTTTGTGCTGGAAGATCCGCTCACCGGCCGCGTGGTAGGGGTAAGCGCAATCGAGGTGGCGGTGGGGCTGAATGAGCCTTTTTACAACTTCCGCATTCAGCGCAGCGTGCGCGCCTCGCGCGAAATCAAGGTCTATAAGAATCAGGAACTGCTGCATCTCAGCTATGACCATACCGGGCACAGCGAACTCTGCACGCTGTTTCTCGATCCCGACTACCAGGTTAACCGTAACGGCCTGCTGCTGTCGAAAGCGCGGCTGCTGTTTATCGCCGCCCATCGCCACCTGTTCTCTTCCCATCTGTTCGCTGAAATGCGCGGCGTGGTTGATGAGCAAGGGCGATCGCCATTCTGGGACGCGCTCGGCCACCACTTTTTTGAAATTCCGTTTGCAGAGGCCGATCGCCTGACCGGAACCGGCATGAAAACCTTTATCGCCGAACTGATGCCGTCGTGGCCGATCTATATTTCGCTGCTGCCCGCTGCCGCGCAGCGCGTCATTGGCGAAGTGCATCCGCATACGGCACCGGCGCGGGCGATCCTGGAAAAAGAGGGGTTCAGCTGGCGCGGCTCGGTCGATATTTTCGATGCGGGTCCGGTACTGGAGGGTGAAACCGACGCGATCCGCGCCATCCGCGACAGCCGCATCGTTACAGCAGGCGCTGCGGGCAGCGTACTGGCAGAAGCCAGCGCGCCCTGCATTATCGCCAGCGACGATTTCGAAAACTTCCGTGCGGTGCTGGCGCAACCCGCCGCTGACGGTCGCTCCATCATACTCAACGAGGCCCAGCGTAACTGCCTGCAAATCAGCGATGCTGACCGGCTGCGCCTGGTTCCGCTCTATCCTGAAGAGAACGCGTAATGAGCCATACAGCACATTTTATCGACGGCCAGTGGCGCCCAGGCAATGGTCCGCTGCTGACGAAATATTCTCCCGAAGATCAGCAAATTTTATGGCAGGCGAACAGCGCAGATGAGGCAGACGTTGAGGCGGCCTGCGCAGCGGCGCGTGCCGCATTGCCGCGCTGGGCGCGTCTGCCGGTTAACGAACGCATAGCGATTATCGACCGTTTCGCCGCCTGCCTGACCGATGAGAAAGAGCAGCTTGCCTCTCTGATCTCTCAGGAAACCAGCAAGCCGCTGTGGGAAACCCGGACTGAGGTGCAGGCGATGATCGGCAAAGCGGCGATCTCGCAGGAAGCCTGGCTACAGCGCACCGGCTTCAGCGAAGTTACCCTGCCCGATGGCAAAGCTCAGCTGCGCCACAAGCCGCACGGCGTCATGGCGGTTTTCGGCCCCTATAATTTTCCCGGCCATCTGCCAAACGGTCATATTATCCCGGCACTGATCGCCGGCAATACGCTGGTGTTTAAGCCCAGCGAGCTGACGCCTGCCACAGCCGAACTGACTGTCCAGCTCTGGCGCAAAGCCGGGCTGCCGGACGGCGTACTGAGTCTGGTGCAGGGCGGCAAAGAGACGGGCAAAGCGCTGCTGGAAAACAGCCAAATCGACGGCGTGCTGTTTACCGGCAGTGCGGCGGCGGGCTTTCATTTTCACCGCTATCTCGCAGGGAAGCCGGAAAAAATGCTGGCGCTGGAGATGGGCGGCAACAATGCGCTGATTGTCGATGGCTATCGCGATCGCGACGCGGCTGTGCAGCTGATTATCCAGTCTGCCTTTATCTCGGCCGGCCAACGCTGCACCTGCGCCAGACGGCTGCTGGTAAAAACCGGGGCCGAAGGTGATGCGCTGCTGGCGCGGCTGGTGGAGGCCAGCGCGCAGATCCGCGTCGGGCAGTGGAACGCTGAGCCGCAGCCGTTTATGGGCGGGGTGATCTCACTCCATGCGGCGCAGGCGATGCTTGATGCCGAACAGAAGCTGCTGGCACTGGGCGCAACCAGCCTGCTGAAAATGCACCAGCCCGACGCGCGGTCAACGCGCCTGACGCCGGGCATTATTGAGGCCACAGGCATTGCCACGCCGGATGAAGAGTATTTTGGACCGCTGCTGACCGTTGTGCGCTATGAGAACTTCGACGAGGCGATTCGTCTGGCAAACAGCACGCGCTACGGGCTGGCGGTGGGACTGGTATCGCCGGACGCGGCGCTGTTTGAGCAGCTGACTGAAGAGGCACGGGCCGGCATTGTCAACTGGAATAAACCGCTGACCGGCGCGTCGAGCAAAGCCCCGTTTGGCGGCGTCGGCGCGTCCGGCAACCACCGGCCTTCGGCCTATTACGCCGCTGACTATTGCGCCTGGCCAATGGCTTCGCTAACCAGCGACTCTTTGAGCCTGCCTGCCACGCCTTCTCCGGGCCTTCCTTTCTGATACTGAGGTTTCTATGTCTGGTTATGAAGCAAATTTTGACGGGCTGGTTGGCCCGACGCATCACTATGCCGGTCTGTCAGTCGGCAATGAGGCCTCGCTGCACAACCGTGATGGCCTGTCGAACCCGCGCAAAGCCGCCCTTCAGGGCTTAGAGAAGATGAAAGCGCTGGCCGATCGCGGTTTTGTACAGGGGATCTTACCGCCGCAGCCGCGTCCCAACGTGGGCGCGCTGCGCGCGCTGGGCTTTACCGGCAGCGATACGCAGGTGCTGGCGCGCGCGGCGGCGACCTCGCCGCATCTGCTTTCAGCGCTGAGCTCGGCGTCCTCAATGTGGACGGCGAATGCGGCGACGGTGTCGCCCTCGGCAGACAGCGCAGATGGTCGGGTGCATTTTACCGTGGCCAACCTCAACAATAAGCTGCACCGCTCCCTTGAAGCGCCGGTGACTTCTGCCATCCTGCGCGCCACCTTTAACGATGACGCGCACTTTAGCCACCACGATGCGCTGCCGCAGCAGAGCGACTTTGGTGATGAGGGCGCGGCTAACCATAACCGTTTTTGCGCTGACTATGTCAGCCAGGGCATTCAGCTGTTTGTCTACGGTCGGCGCGCGTTCGGCGGCGGTGCTGCGCCGCAGCGCTATCCGGCGCGCCAGACGCGTGAAGCGAGCGAAGCAGTGGCGCGGCTGCATCAGCTCAACCCGGAGTTCACGCTGTTCGCCCAACAGAACCCGGTCGCCATCGACAGCGGCGTTTTCCATAACGATGTAATTGCGGTGAGCAATCGGCATGTGCTGTTTCACCACCAGCAGGCGTTCCTTGACCAGACGGCATTGCTCAACCAGCTGCGGGAAAAAAGCGATGCGCTGGGCCTGCCTTTCCGTAACGTTGAAGTGCCGCAGGATCAGGTCACGCTAGAGGACGCCGTTGCCTCCTATCTGTTTAACAGCCAGCTGCTGAGCAAGCCCAACGGCAAGATGATGATTGTGGTACCGGAAGAGTGTCGCCAGCGCGACAACGTCTGGCGCTATTTGCAGACGCTGACGCAACAGGCCGCTTCGCCAATTGACGAGGTGCAGCTGTTCGATCTGCGTGAAAGCATGCGCAACGGCGGCGGGCCTGCCTGCCTTCGCCTGCGCGTGGTGCTGAATGAGGCCGAGCGTGCAGCCGTTAACCGCGGCAGCCTGATGACCGATGCGCGCTACCAGCAGCTGACGCGCTGGGTAGAAAAGCACTATCGCGATCGCCTGCACAGCAACGATTTGGTCGATCCGCAGCTGCTGCGTGAGGTTCACCAGGCGCTGGACGAACTGACGCAAATCCTGACGCTGGGGAGCATCTATGACTTTCAGCGCTGAAAAACAGGCGGATATCCTTAGCGATCTGCTGAACTGCCGGCGGCGTGACCTGCCGTTCCCGGCCGGGATTGAGGCGACGTGGCTGGAAGAGGGCGTATTACAGCTTATTCCCCGACAGGCCAGCGCAGCGCTGGTGCTGTCAGCGGGTATTCACGGCAACGAGACCGCGCCTGTCGAGATGCTGGCGGCGCTGCTGGCGTCACTGAGCAGCGGGCAGCAGCCGCTGAATCAGGCGCTACTGCTGATCTTTGGCAACCTGCCTGCATTGCGGGCAGGCAAACGCTATTTGCACAGTGATATGAACCGGCTGTTCGGCGGGCGTCATCGTCAGGCGATGCCGGGCAATGAGAGCCGCCGTGCGGCGCGGCTGGAAAAGGTGACCAGCGATTTTTTTCAGCGCGCTGATGCCGCAGGCGTGTTGCCGCGCTATCACCTTGATATGCATACCGCGATCCGCGGCTCGCGCTTTCCCCAGTTCGCGTTAATTCCCAGCCACCACCATGACTATCAGGCAGAGTTCTATGTCTTGCTCGACGCCTGCGATCTGGATGCCGTGGTACAACACACCGCGCCAGGGGGCACCTTCAGCCACTTTGTCAGCGAAACCTTCCGTGCGCAAAGCTGCACGCTGGAACTTGGCAAAGCGCTTCCCTTCGGCAGCAACACGCTCAGCCGCTTTGCCGCCACCGATCTTGCCATTCGTGCCTTGCTGGCTGGAACGCCGCTACCGACCCGAACCCAGCCGCCGATGCGCTTTTTTACGGTGGCGGAGAGCATTATCAAAACCAGCAGTAGTTTCAGGCTCAACCTGGATGCGGCAGTGGAGAACTTCACGCAGCTACCAGCGGGCTACGCGATCGCCAGTGAGAACGGCAAAATCTGGCGAGTGGAAGATGCTGCGCCCTGGATCCTGTTCCCCAATGCCAGGGTCGCGCCCGGTTTACGGGCTGGTCTGCTGTTGAAACCAGCCGCCGCGCGTTTCTCATCTTAACCCTGAAGGAGTTGCCATGACTGCTAAAGAACCTGCACGGCAGCCACTGTCGTCAGCGAAATCCTCGTCGGCGCAGCAGCTAGAGCGTGGGCTGAGCGAGCGCCATATCCAGATGATCGCCCTGGGCGGCGCGATTGGGACCGGATTGTTTATGGGGGCAGGGAAGAACATCGCCGTTTCGGGCACGTCGATTCTTATCATCTATATGCTGGTGGGTTTTTTCATGTATATGGTGATGCGGGCAATGGGCGAAGTGCTGTTGTCCCGGCTCGACTATCGATCTTTTGCCGATTTCGTCGCTGATTATCTTGGACCGAAAGCCAGTTTTTATCTTGGCTGGTCTTACTGGCTAAGCTGGGTAGTGACCTGTATCGCCGACGTGGTGGTCTGCGGCGGCTATATGCAATACTGGTTTCCTGAGATGTCCGCCTGGATACCGGCGCTGATCACGCTGGGCATTCTCTGCATGTTTAACCTGTTGTCGGTCAAGATGTTCGGCGAAGCAGAGTTCTGGTTTGCGCTGATCAAAGTCGTGACCATTGTCGCGCTGATTTTTACCGGCATCTGGATGGTCGCGACCGGCTGGACCTCGCCGGATGGCGTGCGCGCTTCGCTGCATCATCTGACGGATCCGGCGGTATTTCTTCCACACGGGCTGACCGGGTTTCTGGCCGGATTTCAGATCGCCATCTTCTCCTATACCGGTATTGAGCTACTGGGCACCATGACGGCGGAAACCCGCGATCCTGAGAAGATCCTGCCGAAAGCCATCAACGCTATTCCGCTGCGCATCATTATTTTCTATATGCTTTCGATGATTGTGATTATCGCCGTAACCTCCTGGGCGGCGATTTCGCCGGACGTCAGCCCCTTTGTCACGCTGTTTGATAAAGCCGGTCTGCCTGCGGCGGCAGCGATAATTAACTTTGTTGCCCTGACGTCAGCCATGTCGTCGGCCAACAGCGGCGTCTACTCCAGTACGCGTATGCTCTACGGCCTGTCAGTAGAAAAACATGCGCACTGGCAGTTCCGTATATTGTCGCGCTCGACGCGTATTCCGATACGTAGCCTGTTTTTCTCCTGTTTCTGTATGCTGAGCGGCACGCTGCTGCTCTTCCTGGTGCCGAACGTCATGACGCTGTTCACCATCGTTTCGACTCTGGCGGCAATTCTGGTGATCTACAGCTGGGGAATGATTCTGGTGGCTTATCTGGTGTATAGAAAAAAACGCCCGGACCTGCACGAAACGTCGGTATTCAAAATGCCTGCCGGTATAGTGATGAGCTGGATCAGCCTGGTATTTTTTGTCTTCTCTGTGGTTATCATGGTGTTCGATCCCGATACGCTGGCTGCGCTTTGCGCCATGCCATTCTGGTTTGGGTTGTTATGGATCATCTGGAAAGTGAAAATGCGAAAAGCGCAGACGCTTAGCGTCGTCAGAACATCCTGACCCTGAGGCGAGCCGTGTGCTGCTGACAAAGGGTTAAAAGATAACGGTTTTATTTAACCTTAATTCAAGGTCCACGCTGTGGGCCTTTTTTATTACTCACAATAATGCATGTAAGGGGGGAATTGCGTTGAGTCATGCTGCGTAAAAGCCGCAATTCTGGCAAACAGCCCTCATTCTGGGCGTAACTTTTCCAGGCTGTGGCGCAGAAGGCCAGATAGCTCCATCTTCAATAATTTTGCCGTTTCCGGGAGTCAGGCCAGTCGTTGTCACAACATGCCGACTTAATTCACGCCGCGCCCTTGTGGCCGTTTGGTGATTGTTCATTAATGCATCTGGCGCGCCGCGCAGGCTGGTACTCAACAACCTGCTGGACACGGTGTGTCGATACCGGTCTCTCTGCGGAGCTGTACGCTGTTCTGGTGGCGCTGGATGTCAGACTTTTAATTACGCCTAATCCTGGTTATATCAAGCCAGAACCGAAAAACCGGGGGTTTTGATGAAAAAAGGGTCGCCTGCGGTTTGTCAGGCGACCCTTGTCGCTACGCCGTGGTTTTGCGCTCGTTCAGTAGCGCTTTCACCGATTCCGCCGCGCGCTTACCTGCCAGGAAAGCATGGTCGGAGTTGTAATACTCCCATTCGCTGTAGCGGCCGGAGAGGTGGATACCCTGCGCGGCCAGCCAGCTACGGATCAGGGACACGTTGGCCTTACGGTGATGATCGTAAACCACATAGGCGTAGGGCATATCGACCTCATTTGCCGTCAGGATAACGTCGTCTTCGCGAATTATGCCGACGCGGATGCAGTCATCGATACAGCGCTGAATCAGCGCCTCACCCTCACAGGGCAGAGGCTGATCGGCACGATAAGTAATCTCGCAGGTCAGCCCAAAGCCGCCTTCCGGATTGCACTCCGGACTGGCGTTCCCCTGAAGGAAAATACGGTGAAACAGCGTATCGCCTGGATAGTAAATCCAGTGCTTGTCACTCAGATTCGCCCGCCCAATGCCAAGGTTGACGCAGCGCACCGAGACGTGACGCAGCATCGAGGCGGCTTTTTGCACCGCTTCGGGCGCGCGCGTGCCCATCAGCCGCACCAGCTCCGGCAGCGGCAGGGTGCTGATCAGCTGCTCGTAGTGATAGTGACGTCCGTCTTTAAGGATAACGCTGCGCGTTTGCGGCTGGACCTCGACAATCTCAGCGCGGGTTTCCAGCGCACAGTTCAGATGCGGCAGAAAACCATTCATCAGTGCCTGGAAGCCACCGCGTTTCGGATAGCCAAAGCGGGCATTTGGACCCACCGGCCTGGCCAGCGGCGCCAGCGCCCCGGAGATAATCTGTTGCAGATCCGGCAGAGGAACGCGACCGCCGAGCCAGGAGGTTTCCATTTCCGCCAGGGGCGTTTTCCACAACTTGCGGTTATAGGGAACGGCAAAGTGACGCGCGATCCCTTTACCCCAGGTGCGAAAGATAAAATTCTCAAAATCTTCCTCCGGCTCATCCGCACCGGCCGGTCCCGTCGCCTCGTTGCCCAACACCCCATCGGCGCAGCAGTCCCGACAGGTGCTGTTGGCGGCCAGCCTTACCGCGCTGATTGGCGCTGGATCCTGACTATTGGTGACACCGTAACGCGCTTCAATCGCTCCCAGCACGCATTCGCCAATCACTTCAGCCGGTAGTCCATGCAGCGCGGACTGAAAAGGGTAGCGCGTAAAGACACCGTGGCTGTAAACCCAAGCTTCGCGCGTTTGCCAGTGGAGGTTATCGCCCAGCAGTTTGTCATAGAGCTGAAGCACATAAGGGTCGTTGGAAAACATAATGTGGCCGGCGTAATCAAAGGTGAACCCTTTATCCTCGATCGAACGGCACCAGCCGCCTGGCGCGGCATTTTTCTCCAGCACCACCGCGCCCTTGCCGTAGTGATAGCCCGCGCTTAATCCGGTCGGACCCGCCCCCAGTATCAGGCACTCTACCGGACGCAGCGAAACGGCATGCACCGGCTCGCTGGTTTCAGCCACGTCAACGGCAGCCACCGGCTGTACCACCCTATCGCGCAGCCCGGCGATCTGCGCCTGCATCTGCTCTGCGGTGTGATCCCACGAGGTGTCGGCTACGATCGCCGCCATCTGCGCCGCCTGTTCACGCCGCTGTTCCTCACTCAGCTGTAACGCCGCTTCACAGGCATGGATAAAACCCTGGGGCGTATCCGCAATGCTCACCACGCCGGTAAAATGACGGACGACATCCGGCACGGCGGTGCTGACGATCGGCAACTGCGCGGCCATATATTCCAGCACCTTGGTCGGGCTGATAAAGCGCGTGGAAGCGTTAAGCGCGAAAGGCATCAGGCAGAGGTCCCAGCCGGCTAAAAAGTGCGGCAGCGCTTCATAAGGCTGCTGGCCGAACCAGTGCAGATTCGCGCGCTGCGGCAGACCGGCTGGATCGATTTTTACCACAGGCCCGACCATAACGATCTGCCAGTCGGGATGCGCGTCGGCCAGCTCAGCAATAAGCGCGATGTCCATACGCTCATCAATAACGCCGTAATAGCCCAGTCTTGGCCGGGGAAGATTGTCCTGTAGCGGATGACCGTTGCTGCGATCGAGCGCCTGTTCAAAATGGGCGGCATCAACGCTGCTGGGAAAACAAAACACGTTCTGGTGGCGATGTTTCTTGGCTTCATACAGGCTGGTACCGCCCGTAAAGACCACATCAGCGCGACTCAGCAGGGCCGATTCACGCTGCTGAAGCTGGCGCGGAGCCATCTGAAAAGCAGAAAGCTCGTCCATGCAGTCATAAATAATGGCGCCGGGATTAAAACAGTTCAGCAGCGGCAGCGCCATGGGCGTATAAAACCACACCAGCGGCTGCTCATCCTTCTCCAGCAGCGACGCCAGCAAGGGTTGCAGCACGGCGATCTGACTATCGTGAAAGCCTGGCGCGTCAACATCGGTATGCGGTTCGATAACGGTAACGTTCGGCGCGGGCGAATGCTGTCGTAGTCCCGCCTCGCCAGATTGATAAACCGGCTCCTCGATAAACAGGATGCGATAGTGCTGCGCAAGTCGTGACATTAAATGCTGTGGACGTTGAAAGACAAAACCCCAGCGAAGATGACTAAAAACCACCAAAACAGAATGTTTCATACGAAGCTCCTGTGGCCCGCTGGCCGGTGTCGGAAAAGCATGAAATCGGTGAAGCGAACGTTGTGATTGCCGCAGTGCTGCGGCGGTTGGCTGGTGTAACAGACGCGTAAAATCAGGGGCGACGTCCCAGAGTCCGCTTCGCGGCCAATGGAGGGGATCTTCCCAGAGAGGACTTTCAATAACAGGGTAAATACAGACGCCCAGGATCTGGCAGCCCGCCAGTTGCGCCTGAGCGACCTGAGCGGTGATATGCGCCATCCATGCCGGACGGCCGCTGCCGACATGGCTGGTCTCCGCCAGCAAAACAGGACGCTGATAGCGCTGATGCAATTCTGTCAGCATCTTGTGCAGCGGCTTCCGGCGACGATCGCCCAGATGCCACGCCAGACGCTGGTTCGAGTTAACCTCCCACTGATTGGCGTGATAGTAGTTGGCGCCGATAATATCGAGGTAGCGCGGCGCGCCGCCCAGTTCCGGTTCGCGCGCGCCGCTCAGCATGTCCCAGGCCTGAAACTGCGCGGCATTGAGATCCGCCGTAAGCTGCCGACTGGCATCGCTCTCTTCATCGGGAACCAGATAGATAACAGGATCGCAATGAAGAAAGCGCGCCCGCGGGTCTGCCAGCCAGATGGCATCGCAGCCCGCCAGTGTCGCGCGCACCAGCTGACGTTTGATCGCATCGGGATCGGCGTCGCGGTGGTTGCCGAACAGCCCGACGGAGAGTCCCCAGCTGAGAAATGAAATCTCATTCATGGGCGAATAGACGGGCGGCCGGGTATACCAGGGCGCGAGGAAGGTCGCGATACGCTGGCAGAAGGCGGCGAAGCGCGAGACAAAATCAGGCGAAAAAAGATCGATATCCTCTGGCCAGCCGTAGTGGCAGAAGGTCCAGTTAATCTGGATGCCCAGCTCATGCGCCGCCTGCATCTTGGCGCGCAGCACCGCAAAGGTCTGTTCAGGGTCTGCCTCCGCCTGCCGCCAGCCTATGCTTTCGCGCACGGAGCGAATGCCGAAGTGCTGTAACGCCGCGTAATCGCTGTGAAACTGCGTCTGATGATCGGTCAGGGCATCCATCACCAGGCGCTGACCCGCAGTATTAATGTGGTCGGCTCCTTCGTATCCGGCCTGCCAGAAGCTAGAAAAAGGCAACATCGCGTCCCCCCTGTAAAAAATCGGGAAAAGGAAATCCACACTGGTGCACAAGAAGCGATCTTCCCGGCGTCGTGATCAGGATGGAGTGAGCTGAATAGCTCAGCGTTGCTGATGTGATTTCCCTGTCAGGAAAACAAGACGGGCAGGCGACTGAACAGAGCCTGGACGCTGGAAAAGCGTTACCCCGTAAGCAGTAAAACAGGACGTTAAGTTGTTAGTATCGGTGAGCAACCACCGTAGACTGAAGTATAACCCTGCTCGGTTTTCTCACAAGTAATTGAAGCAAAAAGAAAAAAGCAAAGCGGCAAAAGAGGCAAGCGGTAGATGGGTAAAGGCTGTCTAACATCCTGAGATTAAAGGTTCTGCGTGCCCGCGCTTGCGGCGCGTCGGGTTTTAACCAACGCGTCACAAAAGCGTCGCTAAACTGCCTCCCGACAGCGGGCGCAGGTGGCGACGTCGCTTCTGCCCAGCACGCGGCGCAGAAAGTCCTGCGTGCGGGCTTCCTGCGGATGCAGCAGAAGTTGCTGCGCCGGACCCTGTTCGACAATCTGCCCGCTGTGCAAAAAGCAGACGCGATCGGCTACTTCACGGGCGAACTGCATTTCGTGAGTGACGACAATCATCGTCATCCCTTCACGCGCCAGGGTGCGCATCACCTGGAGCACTTCTCCCACCAGTTCCGGATCAAGCGCTGAGGTCGGCTCGTCGAAGAGTATCGCCCTGGGCTGAAGCGCCAGCGTGCGTGCGATGGCCACGCGCTGCTGCTGTCCGCCGGAAAGCTGGGTTGGCCAGGCATTGATCTTATCCGCCAGTCCTACCAGCTCCAGCAGCGATTTAGCGCGCTTTTCCGCTTCCGCGCGCGATTCGCCGTTAACATGGATGGGACCTTCCATCACGTTTTCCAGCACGCTGCGGTGTGGAAACAGATTAAAGCGCTGGAATACCATGCCAATCTGGCGGCGCAGATCGTTGATGCTTTTGTGGCGACTGTTCACGCGTTGACCCAGCACGCGAATGTCGCCGCCTTCATAGGTCTCAAGGCCGTTAATACAGCGCAGGATAGTGGATTTACCAGAACCAGAGGGACCGATAAGACAAACCACTTCGCCGGCGCTGACGGTGAAGCTCACGCCTTTCAACACTTCCACCCGGCCAAATTTTTTATGCACCTCATTGATTTCGATCATTCAGGCTCCTTTAATCTGGCGTTTTTCCAGCCGCCTGGTCATCGCCATCAGCGGCATACACAACAGCAGGTAGAGCACCGCCACCAGCGTATAGACCGTAGTGTTATCAAAGGTCGAGGCCGCGATCAGCTGGCCCTGTCGGGTCATCTCCGTGACGGCGATAGTTGAGGCCAGCGCGGAATCTTTGAGCATCATCACCAGCGTATTGCTGTAAGGCGGCAGCGCAACGTGAAACGCCTGAGGCAGAATCACGCGGCGCATCGCTTTGCCCAGCCCCATGCCCATCGAGCGCGCCGCTTCAAGCTGGCCGCGATCGACGGATTCAATGCCTGCACGAAATATTTCCGCGATATAGGTAGAAAAACAAAAGGCAATGCCAATGACGCTGGCCTGAAAAGAGGTCAGGGTAATTCCAATATCCGGGAAGACAAAGTAGATATAAAACAGCACCACTATCATGGGCAGGCCGCGCGTAATATTAATAATTGCCGCCACCGGCCAGGAAATAATTTTCCACGGACACATCTTTGCCGCCGCAAATATCAGTCCCAGCGGCGTACTGATCACCAGCGATATTAGCGTGATGGCGATCGTCATTTCGGCCCCTTTAAGTAAAAAGGGCAGGTAGGTATGAATGCTGCTCCAGTCCATCTTAAGCTCCTGATCGTTCAGCACAACGCATGTCGGGGCTATCGTGTTTCATTATAATGAATATCTTTGTTCGCTAAGCGCTGTCAATAAATACCCCTGCAAGCGAGATAGCAATTACTTATTACCCGCATAAGCATCAGCTATAGATGGGCGTCGTGGTTAAAGCAACGCCTTTTCCAGCATTCTGTGAGGTGCGACATTTTCATAAAATAAAACGTTGACAGCGGCAGCATTAATTTCATTATAGTGAATAAGACGTCCGCCCTTTTCCGATGAACCAGGAGTGAGTTATGTCTGCTGTCCGCCGCAAGCTTTTTCTTAGTTTATGTGTAGCAATGAGTATTGCCGCCACGGTTAGCATGGATGCGCAGGCCGCTGCGCTGACGGCGGGTTCACCGCCTTCCAGCGCGCCCACCACCTTTCTGAATACCCAGAGCGGTAAAATCGAGGGCTTTATGCCCGAAGTCGCGGCCGAGGTGGCGAAACGCCAGCATCTTGACGTGGATTTCACCGCCGTGCCTTTTTCCACGCTGATTCAGTCGGTTATCGCCGGCAAGATCGATATGATCGTCGCCGGTATGACGCCTACCCCTGAACGAGCGAAACGTATCGGTTTCTCGCAGCCGGTCACGGCCTTTGGCGCAGGGCTGGTGGTGCGTGACGATAACAGCAAAAAATATGATTCCTGGCAGGATCTTAAAGGCGAAATCGTCGGCACCATGGCCGGGACGGATTACACGCAAAGCCTGATGCAAAGCGGTATCGCTAAAGAGGTAAAGGTATATGACAGCCCGGCGGATATGACTCGGGATCTCTCGCTGGGCCGCATTGCGGCCGGCATGAACGATTACCCCATTCTGAAAGCCCAGGCAAAAGCGGGCGGGCTGAAAGGGATGCACGTGGTGGAAGGCTATAAGCCGGAACATGTCTCTCCTATGGCGTTTGGCGTGAAAAAAGGCAATGACAAGCTGCTGGCGGAAATTGACAGCGCCCTGACCGCCATGAAGCAGGACGGCTCGTTGCAAGCCATTAAAGATAAATGGGGTATGCCCTGATTGATCGCCACGGTAAACAGGCGCGACGGCAAAGGAAAAGCACAAGATGAAAAATGCATCGCAAAACAGGGCGGAAGAGGGTGCCGCCGAAACGGACATCGGGTCGCGACTGAAAACGCTGCGTAAGGCGCGTCATCTCACTATCAACGAACTGGCGCTGCTGGCGAACGTCTCAGCGGGCGCTATCAGCCAGATAGAACGCAACCTGACCAATCCCACCGTACGGGTGCTGGAGCAGTTGCGTCTGGTGCTGAAGGTGCCGCTGTCCGCGTTTCTGGAAGAGCGCGAGATGACGCCAGGCGGCGCGGAACACTATGTGCGCCGCTGCGAAGCAAGGCCGCACTTCAATGTCGGCAAGCGCGGCATCGCCAAAGAGATGCTGTCGCCTTCAGGCGATCATGACATGCAGTTTATGGTGATCCATATTCCGCCGGGCGTGCGTTCTGACGAGATGCTGCTCGGCAAGGGCGAGAAAGCGGGACTTGTTCTGTCAGGCGAGCTGACGCTGGAGATCAATGGCGACACCGCGCGTCTGATGACCGGCGACAGCTTTCAGTTCAGGAGCCATCTGCCGCACAACATTTTCAACCATACGGATAGCGACGCCAGAGTATTGTGGATCATGCATGTTCCGCCGGAACAGCATCTCTGAACGCGCTGAAGCAAAAAAGGTTATTATATGCGCATAAAAATCAATGCTGTCCCTGACAGCCCGGCGTTTCCTGAGCAGGTTGATGTGATTGTGATTGGCGGCGGCATTATCGGCACCTCCGTCACCTATGAGCTGGCGAAGCAGGGCGTTTCGGTGGCGCTGTTCGAGAAAGGCGTCATTGGCGGCGAGCAGTCGGGGCGTAACTGGGGCTGGGTCAGACAGCAGAACCGCGACATCTATGAGCTGCCGCTGGCGATGCGCAGCCTGCAACGCTGGGAAGAGCTGAGTAGTGAAATTGGCAGCGATCTCGGCTTTCGCCGCAGCGGCATTCTCTACGGCACGCACAGCGAGGCGGACGTGGCGCGCTGGGAAACCTGGGGTAAGCAGGCGAAACAGATCGGTTTCGTCAGCCACCTGCTGTCGGCGCAAGAAGTGCATAAACGGCTGGGCGATAGCGCGCAGTGGGTAGGCGGTATCTGGTCGCCGACCGACGGACGAGCGGAGCCGTCGCTGGCTGCGCCCGCGATCGCCGCTGGCGCGCAAAAGCTCGGCGCATCCATTCATCAGCGCTGCGCAGTGCGCGGGCTGGATGTCAGCGCCGGTCGGGTTTCTGGCGTCTGGACTGAGCGCGGTCGCGTGCGCGCCAGCCAGGTGATCTGCTGCGGCGGCGCGTGGAGTTCGCGTTTTTGTAAGCAGTATGGCATTGAGCTGCCCAGCGCCAATATTCTCGGCACCGCGTTTAAAACCACGGTCGCGCCGGAGGTGATTCAGGGCTGCCTGAGTATGCCGGAGCTTTGCATCCGTCGCCGCCTGGACGGAAGTTACACGGTTGCCGTTCCCGGACGAGGCCAGCTCGATCTGGCTCCCCAGAATATCCGCTATGCAGCAAAGTTTTATCCGATGTACCGCAGCAAAATCGCCAAAAAGCTCAAGCTTCGCCTCAACGGCTCATTCTTTAACGGACCAGAGGCCGCAGGCGGCTGGTCAAACCATGCGGTTTCGCCCTTTGAGAAAATTCGCGTGCTCGATCCCAAACCGGATCGGCAGATTCTGGATGAGGCGCTGCGCACGCTGGTGAAGGCGTTCCCGGCGCTTGAGGGGATTAAAATCGATCACGCCTGGGGCGGCTGGATTGATACGACGCCCGATCTGGTGCCGGTCATCGATGAGATGCAAAGCGTGCCGGGTCTGTTTATCGCGTCTGGCTTTAGCGGCCACGGTTTCGGTATTGGTCCCGGTGCAGGGCTGCTGTGCGCGCAGTTAATCACCCGCCAGCAGCCGTTTACCGATATTACGCCTTACCGGCTGGACCGCTTCGCTAAAGGCAATGCGATTCGTGAGCCGCAGATGATGTAATAAAAAGCCCGCCTGAGCGGGCTTTTTACTTATCAGGCGCGTTGCGCTTTGCCGCGCACCGGGGTATCGCCCGCCACAAAGTAGGGCGCGGTTGACGCCGGCAGCGGCTGACGGCCACGGATATTGTCGGCGATTTTCTCGCCGATCATAATGGTGGTCGCGTTCAGGTTGCCCGTAATAATCAGCGGCATGATCGACGCGTCTACCACGCGCAGTCCCTGCATGCCGTGAACGCGGCCTTCCGCATCCACGACCGCCATCTCATCGCTGCCCATTTTACAGGTGCCGCACGGATGGTAAGCGGTTTCCGCATGGTTACGCACAAACTCGTCCAGCTGTTCGTCGGTTTCACACTCTACGCCAGGGCTGATCTCACGGCCGCGATACTTATCCAGCGCCGGCTGGTTGATAATATCGCGTGTGATCCGGATAGCGTCGCGGAACTCATGCCAGTCCTGCTCGCTGGCCATATAGTTGAACAGAATGGCCGGATGACGGCGCGGATCGCGCGACTTGATGCGCACATGGCCGCGGCTCGGCGAGCGCATGGAGCCGACGTGACACTGGAAACCGTGCGCGTTAACCGCGTTCGAACCGTTGTAGTTAATCGCCACCGGCAGAAAGTGATACTGAATGTTAGGCCAGGCAAACTCTTCACGGCTGCGGATAAAGCCGCCCGCTTCAAAGTGGTTGCTGGCGCCGATGCCGGTGCCGTTAAACATCCACTCCGCGCCGATTTTCGGCTGATTCCACCATTTCAGGGCAGGGTAGAGCGAAACCGGCTCTTTACATTCATATTGCAGGTACATTTCCAGATGGTCCTGCAAATTCTCGCCGACGCCGGGCAGATCGTGCACCACGGGGATGTCGAAGGATTTCAGCAGACTGGCCGCGCCCACGCCGGATCGTTGCAGAATCTGCGGCGAGGCGATAGCGCCCGCGCACAGCAGCACTTCGCGACGCGCATGCACTTTGTGCTGCGTGTTGCTGGAGCCGAGCAGGTACTGTACGCCAACGGCGCGTTTACCGTCGAACAGAATGCGATCGGTGGTGGCATGCGTCACGATTTTCAGGTTAGGGCGGTTTTTCGCCTGGTCTAGGTAGCCGCGCGCGGTACTGGAGCGGCGTCCCTGCGGCGTCACGGTACGGTCCATGGGGCCGAAGCCCTCTTGCTGATAGCCGTTGAGATCGTCAGTGCGCGGATAGCCTGCCTGCACGCCGGCTTCAATCATGGCGGCGAACAGCGGATTATTATCAGCCTTAGGCGTTGCGACGCAGACCGGGCCTTCACCGCCGTGGTAGTCGTTGGGTCCGATGTCGCGCGTTTCGGCTTTGCGATAGTAGGGCAGGCAGTTGAGATAGCGCCAGGATTCCAGCCCCGGAGCCTCGGCCCAGCCGTCCAGATCCATCGCGTTGGCGCGGATGTAGCACATGCCGTTGATCAGCGATGATCCGCCCAGCCCCTTGCCGCGGCCACACTCCATGCGGCGGTTATTCATATGGGGTTCCGGCTCGGTTTCATACGCCCAGTTATAACGTTTTCCCTGCAAAGGATAGGCCAGCGCCGCAGGCATCTGCGTGCGAAAATCCATACGGTAATCAGGACCGCCCGCTTCCAGCAGCAGAACATTGACGTCGCTGTCTTCGGTAAGACGGGTGGCCAAAACGTTCCCTGCGGATCCGGCTCCGATAATGATGTAATCAAATTCCATTAGTCGCTCCTCAGGTTTATTCATTAATTAAAATACCGACTGAAAACGGTCCAGCTCGACCTGCACCGATTTCACCTGGGTGTAGTTTTGCAGCGTCATCAGGCCGTTTTCGCGACCGATGCCGGAGTGCTTGTAGCCGCCGACCGGCATTTCCGCCGCCGACTCGCCCCAGGTATTAATCCAGCAAATCCCGGCTTCAATCTGATGGATCACGCGGTGCGCGCGATTCAGATCCTGCGTCACCACGCCTGCCGCCAGTCCATACTCCGTCGCGTTAGCGCGGCGCACGACCTCGTCTTCGCTTTCGTAGGTCAGGATCGACATCACCGGGCCAAAAATCTCCTCGCGCACGATGGTCATCTCATCCCGGCAGTCGGTAAATACTGTAGGTTCAACCCAGGCGCCTTTGTCGAATCCCGCGCCCTGCATCCGTTTGCCGCCGCACAGCAGGCGCGCGCCTTCCGCTACGCCGGTATCGATATAGCGCATCACGTTATCGCGGTGACTAAAGCTCACCAGCGGTCCGAAGTTGGTCTGCGGATCGTTCAGGTCGCCTGCGCGGATGCGGCCGACGCGCGCCAGGATTTTTTCCTCAAACGCCGCTTTATGGGTCGCCGGGATAAACACGCGCGTGCCGTTAGTACAGACCTGACCGGAGCTGTAGAAATTCGCCATCATGGCGATGTCAGCGGCCAGATCGAGATCGGCGTCGTCAAAGATGATCAGCGGCGACTTACCGCCCAGCTCCATCGTCACCTCTTTCAGCGTCGAACCCGCCGCGTTGGCCATCACTTTCTTGCCGCTGGCGACGCCGCCGGTGAAGGAGACTTTATCGATGCCCGGATGTTCGGTAAGCAGCTGGCCGGTAACCGCGCCGCTGCCCGGCAGAACGTTAAAGACGCCGTCCGGCACTCCGGCTTCGCTGTAAATTTCCGCCAGCCTGAGCGCGGAGAGCGGGGTGACTTCGCTCGGCTTAAAGATCATGGCGTTGCCTGCCGCCAGCGCCGGCGCGGATTTCCACAGCGCAATCTGAATCGGGTAGTTCCATGCCCCGATGCCTGCGACCACGCCAAGCGGTTCGCGGCGCGTATACACAAATGAGGTGTCGCGCAGCGGGATCTGCTGGCCTTCCAGCGAGGGGATTAAGCCTGCATAGTATTCCAGCACGTCTGCGCCAGTAACGATGTCTACGCTGGCGGTCTCGCTCAGCGGCTTGCCGGTATCCAGGGTTTCCAGCGCGGCCAGTTCATCATTACGCTCACGCAGGATATCGACGGCGCGACGCAGGATGCGCGAGCGCTGCATGGCAGTCATCGCTGCCCAGATCTTCTGACCTTTACGCGCGGCGGCAACGGCGCGATCAACGTCTTCACGCCCGGCCTCATGCACTTTTGCCAGCACCTCGCCGTTGGCCGGGTTCACGGTTTCAAAGGTGTCGCCAGCGGCCGAAGGGAGATAAGCGCCATCAATGTAGAGGTGTTGCTCTGCGAATCGGGACATGGTTCCTCCTTTATCAGGGATTCGTGTTGCCAGCTAACTGCTGGCGGATGTATTGCGTGGTAAGCGTGCGGGCGATGTGCAGGTCGAAAGGCTTGCCGCCCAGCGCGGCGCGCAGCCAGAGGCCATCTATCAGCGCCGCCAGCCCGTAGGCGGCCATTCGCGCCGCCTCGCGCGGCAGTTCGCGGCGAAACTCCGCAGCCAGCGAGGAGAACAGCCGACTACTGCTGACGCGCTCCAGCCGGTTAAGCTGAGGCTGGTGCATGCTGCTGGACCAGAAATCAAGCCAGGCCTTCATGGCCGCCTTATGGACCTGAGTTTCGTCAAAGTTGCCTTCGACGATGGCGCAGAGTCGCGCCTCGGTGCTGGCAGACGCCAGCGGCTTCAGCCTGACGGCGACCGCTTCGCGTAGCTGCCGCGTAACGTCGCGCATGGTGGCTTCAAGTAATCCATTTTTGTCTTTGAAGTAATGGCTGATAATGCCGGTCGAGACCCCGGCGCGCCGCGCAATCTGCGCGATAGTGGCATCGTTAATGCCCACGTCGTTAATGGTGCTCAGGGTCGCATCAATCAGCTGCCGACGTCGTATCGGCTGCATTCCCACCTTTGGCATAACAAGCGCTCCGCCCATAAACAATGCCACTATTAGAACTTTTATTGATTGAACGTTCAATATAAAAAAGAAACTTGTTAGGATGTTGTGCCTTGATTGTTGCAGAGCGCAGCGTGCAGGATACCCGTGGGCCGCTACGCTTTACCCTCAGGAGGAGGAGAGCAAACATTCGACCATCGCACGTGAAATTTAATATAAGTCTTTGAATTATTTTATTAAAACCAGAGGTAATTGATGACTAATCCACCTGCAAGTGAAAAAGACAGAATCAATCCTGTGGTGTTTTACACCTCAGCTGGACTGATTCTGACGTTTTCACTGGTGACGATTCTCTATAGCGAGCTGGCTGCCGCCTGGATTCAGACGGCGGTGAACTGGGTTTCGTCAACATTTGGCTGGTATTACATGCTTGCCGCCACGCTCTATATCGTCTTCGTACTCTTTATGGCCTGCTCGCGCTTTGGCGCTATCAAGCTCGGCCCGGAGCAGTCGAAGCCGGAGTTTAGTTTGCTTAGCTGGTCCGCCATGCTGTTCGCTGCCGGCATCGGCATCGACCTGATGTTCTTCTCGGTGGCCGAGCCGGTAACGCAGTATATGCAGCCGCCGGAAGGCGCAGGACAGACCTTAGAAGCGGCGCGACAGGCGATGGTCTGGACGCTGTTCCACTACGGTCTGACCGGCTGGTCGATGTATGCGCTGATGGGCATTGCGCTGGGCTACTTCAGCTACCGCTATAACTTGCCGCTGACCATTCGCTCCGCGCTTTATCCCATTTTTGGCAAGCGCATCAACGGTCCGATCGGTCATACCGTAGATATTGCCGCGGTGGTCGGCACCATTTTTGGTATCGCCACCACGCTGGGCATCGGCGTGGTGCAGCTTAACTACGGGCTGAAGGTTCTGTTCGATATTCCGGAAGGACTGGGCGCGCAGACCGCGCTGATCGTGCTGTCGGTGGTGATCGCCACCATCTCGGTCACCTCCGGCGTCGACAAAGGCATTCGTATTCTGTCTGAGCTGAATGTCGCGCTGGCGCTGGGTCTGATTTTGTTTGTGCTCTTTTTTGGCAAAACCGATTTTCTGCTTAACGCGCTGGTGCTTAACGTCGGCGATTACATCAATCGCTTTATGGGTATGACGCTTAATACCTTCGCCTTTGACCGCCCGACGCAGTGGATGAACAGCTGGACCCTGTTCTTCTGGGCCTGGTGGGTCGCCTGGTCGCCATTTGTTGGCCTGTTCCTGGCGCGTATCTCCCGTGGCCGCACCATCCGCGAGTTCGTGCTGGGCACGCTGATTATTCCCTTTACCTTCACGCTGCTGTGGCTGTCGGTGTTCGGCAACGCCGCGCTCTATGAGATCCTGCACGGCAATGCCGGTTTCGCCCATGAGGTTATGGCCCATGCGGAACGCGGCTTTTATCTGCTGCTGGAACAGTATCCCGCCTTTAAGCTGAGCGCTTCAGTGGCCACCATTACCGGTATGCTGTTCTACGTCACCTCGGCGGACTCCGGCTCGCTGGTGCTTGGCAACTTCACGTCAAAACTGAAAGACATTAACAGCGATGCGCCTAACTGGCTGCGTATCTTCTGGTCTGTGGCCATTGGGGTGCTGACGCTGGGTATGCTGATGACCAACGGGATTTCCGCGTTGCAGAACGCGACGGTGATTATGGGGCTGCCGTTCAGCTTCGTGATCTTCTTTATTATGGCGGGGCTGTATAAGTCCCTGAAGGTTGAAGACTACCGTCGCGCCAGCGCCAGCCGCGATACCGCGCCCTATCTGGCAGCCAGCAACGATCGTCTGAGCTGGAAAAAACGTCTGTCACGCCTGATGAACTATCCGGGCACGCGCTATACCCAACAGATGATGGATACGGTGATCTTTCCGGCTATGCAGGAGGTCGCGAAAGAGCTGGAGCTACGCGGGGGCGGCGTTACGCTGGAGCGCCTGGAAACCGAGGAAAGCGCGCTAGGCTATATCGATCTGCGCGTGCATCTGGGCGAGGAGCAGGACTTTGTCTATCAGGTCTGGCCGCAGCAGTATTCGGTGCCTGGCTTTACCTATCGCGCTCGCAGCGGGAAGTCCACCTATTACCGCCTGGAGACCTTCCTGCTGGAGGGCAGCCAGGGTAATGACTTAATGGATTACAGCAAAGAGCAGGTCATTATCGATATTCTCGATCAGTATGAGCGTCACCTGAACTTTATCCATCTGCATCGCGAAGCGCCGGGGAGTAATATTACTTTCCCCAGCGTTTAACCTCTCCGTAAGGCCAGCCATGCTGGCCTTACTTTTTTCACTGCGGGCGAGCGCTGCGCCAGCGGTCATAATAGATGTGTTCCGCCTGAAAATCCGCCGCCCCCGCGTTACCGGTCAGCCGCAGCGCGAGCTGAAAGGCAAAATCGAAGGCGACGCCCAGTCCTCTGCCGCTAAGCAGATTGCCATCTTCGACCACATCCGCCATCACATACTCACCGTCGCTGTAATGCATCCACAACTCGCCAGAGCAGGTGTAGCGGCGACCTTTCAGCAGCTGATTTCCCGCCAGCACGCGCGCGGCGGCAGAACAGACGGGAGCAATAATTTTGCCCGCTTCGTCGTGGCGGCGGATAAACGCGCTGACCGCCGGGCTGGCAGCCAGATTCATGGTGCCCTCCGGTCCGCCGGGAATAATCACCGCGTCAAACAGTGCGGAGGAGTGCTCCTCAAGCAGCGCATCCGCCAGCGTCACCACGCCGTGATAGCTAATCACCTGATTCTGAGGATGGCAGGCAATGGTGGTAACCACCACGCCCAGACGGCTGAGAATATCCAGCGTAATAAAGGCTTCAGCTTCTTCGAAACCAGGCGCCAGCAACAGCGCGGCTTTCTTTGACATGTTCTCTCCTTGCATCTGTCAGTAGGGACTCAGGCTTTTCTGTGAAATTAAAACAGCGTTTCATTTATACACTCACAGGCAGCCCGTTGACAATGCGGCACTGAACAGTGCTCTGTTTTTCACTGCGAGAAGAGAAGCAGAAAAGGGCGCGTCGGGTTGAATCAGAACCCGGCGCGGAAAAATGCCCGCAGCCTTTGTGAATGCCTGTCCTGATGCAGAAGTAAGGTTGTCAGGTGACAGATTGACAGTGGCGAAACGGTCGGGCGCTTAGTCAGGCGAAGGAGCTGATTAGTGATTTTCCGCTTTCGGCTGCCCAAAATCAGGCATCCCGTCCTCTCTCCACGAGAAGTATTTAAGTCGGGTATGACGACTGGGATCGTATTTAGCATCGCCCGCCATTCCGGCATGATTGCGCGTATGGTAAATCAGCACGTCACGCCCCTGACCGTCTGCGGTAAAACAGCTGTGGCCAGGACCAAACTGCTGATTTTCAACGTTGGTGCTCAGCACCGCATGATCGACTTTCATCCAGTTCTCAGCTTTAAGCGGATCGGCATCTTTATCCGCCCACAGCAGTCCCATCGCGTAGTGTTCATCCGTTACGGCAGCCGAATAGGCGACAAAAAAGCGATCATCGTGAAACAGCGTCGTCGGCGCTTCATTGACGCCGGTGCCGCCGCCTTTTTCCCATGCTAATTCTGGCCGACTGAGCAGCAATGGCTCGCCTTTAAGGGTCCAGGGCTCGCTCAACTCGGCCATCAGGAGACAGGTATTGCCCTCAATGTCGGGTATTTGCTGCGCCCACAGGTAAAAATGCCTGCCCTGGTGAAAGCAGTAGGTGCCGTCAAGAGAGAAGGTGTCCAGTGGGGTGGCGATTTGATGGCATTCGCGCCAGGGATCGGTGAGCGGATTATCGCCATCACAGATCAGAGCGAACATACGATGCTGAAACAGGTCATTGACCATTTCGCGCGACGGCGCAGCGGAAAAGTAGATGACCCAGCGATCGCCAACGCGGTGCATTTCAGGCGCCCAGATTAACTCGCTACAGGGTCCGCTGTCGGGCTTGCGCCAGACGACAATGGGCGTCGCTTTACGCAATCCCAGTAAGGTGCTGGCGCTGCGCAATTCCAGACAGTCATAGTCAGGCACCGAACCCATAAAATAGTAGCGCTGCTCATGCAGCAAAATAAAAGGGTCGGCGCGTTCTTTAATAAAAGGATTAGGCCAGTTTTTCATGTTCCCTCCAAAGCCGTTGACGGCTTTATCTGACGTGCTGGAGCGAACAGGAAACGTGACTCCGCACGACATCAGCAATGATTGCCTGATATGCAAAAAGTATTGAGCAGGAACGGACGCCTCACAACCGGCGCGGCCGGCGCGATAGCCTTACTGAGTGACGGATGGCATACTGGCAGGCAAAGACCCATCTTACTGGATGGCTGACTGAAGTGCGCATAATCATGATTATGTTAAATGAAAGATCTGCCGCGTATTTGCGAGACGCCCCGACTTGTTCCCTGCTTCCTCTTTCCCC
>NZ_RMVG01000021.1 GCF_003813865.1 Candidatus Pantoea deserta | reverse complement strand
TTGTACAGTTATTTGGTCGGCGTACAAATTCTCAAAAAGTGCTAATCTGTGAAATTAGTCTCAATTTAGCCAGCACGATTTCGCTCAGGTTGCGTTTAGGTCAGAATAAAACCCTCTGTTTTAAACGGAGCCTTTTAGCGTAATGTTTATCATTATCTTTGCTTAACGTCTTATATCGGCTGGCCCGGTTCGCGTCTTTCACGCACTGCATGCCGTTACACCAGAAACTGTCCAGTCGTCTATACTCAGCGTTTAACCGAAGCGTGAGAGTGAGCGAAACCCTTGACGACAAGTGAAGAAGAGGAGCGCCAGCGGTTTGAACGCTGGATCCGCAGCGACGCATTATTTGAAGAGCGCTGGCTCAGGCGAGACCACAACCAGAGCTATCGTTACCATCTGGTTGAAAATCGCTGGAAGGCCTGGTTTGCCCGCAGCCAGCTCAGTGAATAACGTTATCCCTCGGCCATTGTTGTATACCGATAAACTATCCCTGCGATAATTAATTGCCGCAACCGAACAGCCAGCTATGCAGCAAATATATCAGAACTGACGTCACTGATCCGGTTGCATACCTGCGCAGGTTATTTTTCTTGTAAAAATAGCTGGTCGGATAATGACCAGATTATTAATTGATATAGCCGGGCGGTGGGTTATCGGCATTCACGCGCCAGCCATGAATTTTAAAAGTAATAAAATTTGAACCTGAAAAAAAACTAACAGGCACAAGCCTGCTGCACGATTTTTTCTGCACAACTTGTTGATTAATAAGCATTTGACTTAGCGTCGGCATGAAATAAATATCGCCTGTTCATTCAGTGGTAAATCACGGTTAGCAACCTATAATCCTTTTCTGTTAACGAGTTGATATGAGTGAAACCAGAAAGACTGCGCCTGAAAGAGCTGGCAGCAACGCATGATTATGTAATGGAAAAATAAAAACGGCTCAACTTTTGTGCGTGTTAAGTCATATCACGTATCAGATAACTCAGAATGGAAATCATGAAAAAAGTACTTGATAGCATTAACTTGCCAGCCAAATTTCTTATCCTGGGGTTATTTGCCCTGATCTTATTTGTTTTACCTACCACATTATTTCTCCAGACGGGCAACCAGATTATTGAGGCTAAACAGCGTGAGCTGAGCGGGGTGCCGGTGGAAAAACAGATGCTCTCCTTGCTGAACCTGCTTCAGCGTCACCGTGCGGAGACGGCCATCGCGATTGCGTTAAACAAACCGGACAACCCGCCGCGCGTTGCGCTTGTTGCCGAAATCGATCATCTTTCCGACCTTATCCAGACGGAGCTGCGCCAGGAGGAACCGAATGCGCAACCCCTACAGCAGTTCGACAAAATGCGTCAGGCATGGATGACGCTTCAGAACCGCATCGGAAGCGGCAGCCTCTCTTTTGCCGACAGCCTGAAGGATCATGCCGATCTTATTCAGATCATGCTGAGAACAAACCTCGACGTACTGGATTTTTACGGTATGTCGCTGGATAGCGATCTTAATACCTATCAGCTCATCACCAGTATTTTTAATCGCCTGCCTCAGTTAACCGAGACGTTAGGACAAATCAGGGCGTCTGGTGCGTCGCTGATTGCCTCCGGTGCTGTCGCAGAAAACGATTACAGCCGCATGGCGTTTCAGGTCGAGGCGGGCAAAAACGCGCTGGAACAGTTTGGCGGGAATTTAGACAAGGTGTACGACATAGAACCTGCGCTCGCCGCAGATTTCGGCGCGGCGGCACAGGAGGCAACGCAACAGGCGCTGGCTGCGCTACAACTGGCCCAGCATATCTTTGTCAGCCGAAGCGACAGCGTCGCGCCGGTGGAGTATGTGCGGGTCTTTACCCAGGCCATTAACCAGTTCAGCGCGCTGGGCGCGCAAAACGGCGACCGTCTGGAGCAAATGTTACAAACGCAAATCGATGCGCGTCGTCATGCGCAGTACGAGCTGCTTGCCGGTTTGCTGGCGGTTGCGCTGATCGCTGTTTGCTTTGCGCTGATGATTAGTCGCTCCGTCACGCGCCCGCTTCAGGACGCGGTGCATCTCGCCAGCCAGGTGGCGGCAGGGGATTTAACCTCGCGCCTTAATATCAGCGGTAACAACGAGACGGCGAAGTTGCTGCATGCCCTTATGCAGATGCAACAGCAACTTGCTCAGCTGGTGTCGGAGATTAAGAGCAACGCCGCAACCATTGCGACCTCTTCAAAAGAGATTGCTCAGGGCAACAGCGATCTCTCTTCGCGCACGGAAGAACAGGCAGCGTCTCTGGCCGAAACCGCTGCCAGTATGGAGCAGCTGGCGTCAATCATTCAGCAAAATGCCGACAATACCCGCTATGCCTCAGACAAGGCCGTTTCGGCCACCCAGGCGGCACTGCTGAGCGGCGAGGCAATGGATTCAGTTATGGAGTCGATGCGCAATATTCGCGGCAGCTCCGGTAAGATTGAAGAGATCACCTCCGTGATTGACAGCATTGCTTTCCAGACCAATATCCTGGCGTTAAACGCAGCGGTCGAGGCCGCCAGGGCCGGTGAGTCAGGCAAGGGCTTCGCTGTGGTCGCCAGCGAGGTGCGCGCGCTGGCACAGCGCTCCGCCAGCGCGGCAAAAGAGATCAAGGGTCTGATCGAGCGCTCTGTCACCCAGGCGCAGGAAGGCATGAAAATGGCGCAAAGCGCAGGCGATAAGGTGAAGCAGAGTCTGAGCGCTATCGAGCAAACGTCACAGCTTATCCGCGACATCTCCTCATCCTCGGCAGAGCAGAGCAGCGGCGTCGCGCAGGTAAACATTGCTGTTAACCAGATGGATCAGGTGACACAGCAGAATGCGGTGCTGGTAGAACAGTCGGCGGCATCGGCGGACGAGCTGGCTCAGCGGGCAGGGCAGCTGCGTCACAGGGTGGCGGTGTTCCGCACGGCATAAGGCTATCCATCAAAGGGCCTTACTGGCCCTTTGATAAAGGGATTAGCGGGAAAGCGCTTTCCTGCGGGCCTTTTTGCCGCGCCAGTACTCTTCCAGATAGGGCAACATTTCCAGCAGAAAAATGGCCGTAAGGATAAAAACGATATAGCCGACAGGGAGGGGGTCGGGCCGCAGCTTCAGTTCGAAGCGAGCAGGTTCGCTGCCTAAGCCAAAGAGCGCCAGGAACTGCGGCCAGTGTCGGGATATGACCAGCAGCAGCGCCATCAGCGGCACCAGTTCTAAATAACTATGGATATGCTGCTCAACGGGCGTGACTTTTCGCGCGGTAACGGCATAGTTGACGTCCCACAGCGCCGTTGCCTCATGGCAGAAGAAAAGGACGATCATTGCGGCAAAGACCAGCGCGTTAACATCAAGAAACAGCGCGGACAACAGCGGCACGCCCATTTCCACAAACATCAGGATATGAATGTAGGTCTCTTTTAATCCGGTTGTGGTTTCAATGTTGGTGGCGCGATGGCAAAGCCAGTCGGCAAAGCCGGCAATAAGCCAGACGGGTAAGACAAAATAAAGTAACAGCAACATTTGCGGATCGAGAGAGTGCACAGGCGATGTCCAGAGAAGAGGCGTTAAAAAGAGCATAGTCGCGGATGAATCAGACACAAGAAGTCAATACAGACAGGCTTTATTGATTAATAATATTTATGTTATTCTATGGCTTGCCGTAATAAATTTGCGTTAAATCAAAATGAAGAAAATTTTTGGAATGATTCTTCCTTAAACAAAAAATAAATAATTTATTTTCTGATGCATTTACGTCATGCATTCCTGATTAGCCGCTATGCTTATCATCCTGAGTCAAAATGAACAGAGGTTTGTTTGTACATAATAAATATCGATATAAACCATTATGCGCTTGAGTTAAGACGCATCGCAGCAAGTTATCAGACAGGTGATACCCTGACCGATGTGAAAAAAAAGGTCGATGCGCTTATGGACGCGCTTAAAGCCGCGCTGGCCAGCGACACGCATCTTCAGGTGCAAAAATGGAGCGAGCTGGCCGAGGCGCTCAATAACAGTATGAGAAATACTGCCGATCCCGACTGGACGACGGTGATGGCCTACGCCAGGAGCAAAGTGAATCGCAGTAAGCAAAACGCGCTGTTTAAGCGCAGACGTTTCAAAGCCTAAAACGCCAGCGGCGGTTTTACTGTCTGGCAGGGCAGCGGCAAGGGATTGCTGAGCTGCTCGTCATCCCTGTTATGCCTGCCTGAACAGACCACCTGCGTTCTTATCACTCTGAAACCCGGCGGACAAAACGTCTGGCCCATGCCATTTCTGCCGCGGCTGTCAGACAATAGCTTCAGAACGCATCCGGGGTCGGCGTTGTCAGACGCGATAATGTCAGTTATATCCTGCTCGCCGTACAAAAGAGAGCTGCCGCTTATGTCCATAATGAACAGCCGCGCGTCTGGCAAAATAACGCAGAGAATCTTGTTATCAGGCGTGCATCAGAAACGGGGGATGGCCAGATTTAAGCTTCAGGATGCGAAAAGGTCCTGCGTTACCCTGACGCTTTTACTGGCTACGATTATTTAAGACAGGCTTATGACGGGTTCTGCCATTACAGCGTATTGCAACGGGAGAAGCGATGAAGAAATAGTCAATAGTGGCGTTAATCTTATCGATGGAGGCAGATTAAACAAAAGCGCAGCTATAGCGGATAATTTTGCATCAGCATGCGCGCCCGATAAATAAACTGGCGCTAACCTCACTTCAGCAGAGCCTGCTCTGCTTATCATTAAACGCGCTTGTTTTGTTTTCGGCATCGTTGAATGACTCGGAATCGGGATAAGGAATAATAAAATCACCATGTTCACCCAGACAGAAAATTACCGCATCGGTTAACGAAAAGCGATGCGTTATCCTTGTTGAAGAGCTGAGCAACATCCAATTCCCTGACGGGAACGGATGTTAAGGACAATAAAAGACCCACTTAATAATCAGCAGCATGCCAATGATAAAAATAACCCAGCTAATTAAGCACCCGGCCAGAACCCATTTCCAGACCTGTTTCCTTTTCATAATTTATTCACTCCTTGTGACCTTGCTAAAAGTATAGTCAGATTATTCCTGGCGCTAACTGGATGTGCCGACTAATCACTGACAATTGATTGGTGATATGTATCGGTATTTTTAAGTTATTGATTTAAAAAAGTAAATCAGATGCTGAAAATCGATATGCCATAATGCAACTGTTCACCGTTGACGACTGGTATTACAGGAAGAAACCACAGCTGTCGTCAATAACCCGCGAATAGCCAGAGCGACTGCCATTATCGTATCGCCTTCATCCTGTGCGCTTGCGGCATGGGGCAGGGATGTCTCTTTATCATTCTCCTTTTTTTGCCGTTCTTTGACATTAATTGCGGTCGTCGCAGTCTGACGTTGTCGCGCCGGCACTATCGCCTGTACGGATAAATTAGTTCAGGTCGCTCAGGCTATACTCCTTCTCTTCACGGCAATGCAACCTTATTGTGCCGTAATACCCTGGTTCAGCAGATTAACCGATATCCATCCTCAACATGCAGTGTCACCAAACTGGGAGATCACCATGAAGAAAATTGGCATCAACGGTTTCGGACGTATTGGCCGCCTGGTCTTAAGGCGTATTCTTGAACAGCAGGAAGCGGTCGAGGTCGTGGCGATCAATGATCTCACTTCACCAGAAATGCTGGCCTACCTTCTGAAGTACGATTCAAACTATGGCGCTTTCCACGGCGACGTCAGCGTCGACGGGAACGCGCTATGGGTAAACGGCAATAAGATCACCGTGTTTGCCGAAAAAGAGGCGAAGAATATTCCCTGGGGATCGCTCAATGTCGATGTGGTGATCGAATGTACCGGCTTCTATACCTCAGCGGAAAAAGCGCAGGCGCATCTGGACGCTGGAGCGGGCAAGGTATTGATCTCTGCCCCAGCCGGTGAGATGAAAACCATTGTCTATAACGTCAATCACGACACCCTTAGCGCAGAAGATAAGATTGTTTCGGTTGCCTCCTGTACCACCAACTGCCTTGCTCCGATGGCGAAAGCGCTGCACGACAGCTTCGGCATTAAAGCAGGCACCATGACCACCATTCATGCCTATACCGGCACTCAGGCGCTGGTGGATGGACCGCGCGGCAAAGATTTCCGCTCATCGCGCGCGGCAGCGGAAAATATCATTCCGCATACGACCGGCGCGGCGAAGGCTATCGGTCTGGTGATCCCGGAACTGACCGGTAAGCTAAAAGGGCATGCGCAGCGCGTCCCGACCAAAACCGGCTCTGTTACCGAGCTGGTCTCTGTGCTGGAAAAGAAAACCACGGTTGACGAAATCAACGCGGCGCTGAAGCGCGCCTGTGAAAACAATGAGTCTTTTAAATACACCGAAGATCAAATCGTCTCTACCGACGTGATCGGCGTGCCGTACGGTTCTGTGTTCGACGCCACCCAGACGGAGATCAGCGAAGCCGGTGATGTGCAGCTGGTTAAAACCGTTTCCTGGTACGATAACGAATATGGTTTTGTTACCCAACTGGTAAGGGTGCTGCATCTGTACGTTACTCTGTAACCTCAGGCGGGCTGCCAGGCCCGCTTAATTCCCCAGCTGCTGCTGTAAAAACTGAAGCAGTACGCGATTAACCTCGCTGCGCTGGCGGTGTTGCGGATAGACCGCATTAAGACAGAGCGGCGCAGGCTGAAACGGCTCCAGCACACTCACCAGCTCACCGCTTTTCAGCGCCGGGCTGACGATAAATTCCGGCAGCAGCACCAGCCCCAGTCCGGCGATCGCCGCATCGCGCAGCACCTCGCCGTTGTTACTCAGCATGGGACCCTGCACCATAACATTTTTGCTTTTGCCCGCCTGCTGTAACTCCCAGCCGCTTAAGGCCTCGCGTCCGTAGCGCAGGCAGGCGTGCCGGGAGAGATCGTCCGGCGTCATGGGCTGACCGGCGCGCGCCAGATAGGCCGGGCTGGCGCAGATCAGACGGCGCTGTGCGCCGAGGCGGCGAGCAATCAGGGTGGAATCTGCCAGGGTACCGATACGGATAGCCATATCAAAGCCTTCACCGATCAGGTCAACGTAGCGATCGGCCAGTTCAATATGGAATTGCAGCGCAGGATGCTGCGCCAGGAACTGCGCGATAAGCGGTGAAAGATGGCTCATGCCGAACGACATCGGCATGCTGATGCGAAAGGAGCCGTGCAGCTCCTGACGGCGCGCCGACATAGCCTGCTCCGCCTCGCGAATATCGTCCAGAATACGCTGGGCATGCGGCAGAAACAGCATTCCGGCCTCGGTCACCGAGAGCTTACGCGTATTACGGATTAACAGTTGCGAACCCAGCGACGCTTCCAGCGCCGCCATACGGCGGCTGACGTACTGCTTGGATAACATCAGCTGCTCTGCCGCGGCGGTAAAATTGCCCGCGCGGATGACCGCAACATAGATACGAAGATCGTCGATCAGCATAGTGTCCACTTATTTGTGACAGTGATTGCCATCAGAGCCTGTTTTTACAGAATTTAGTTTACGGTATTGTCTGTGACATCGGAAGCGCACAAGCGCATCCCCCGTACACAACAGGAGCACACCATGATCGAGCAACGACTGTCAGAGCAACGCGGCCTTGGTGACCACGGCTGGCTGTACTCTCGTCACACCTTTTCCTTCGCGAACTACTGGGATCCCAAGCAGACGGGTTTCTCCGATCTGCTGGTTATCAATGACGACCGGGTAGCCGCGTCGCGCGGTTTCGGCGCGCATCCTCACAGCAATATGGAAATTATCTCCTACGTGCTGGAAGGGGCGCTGGAACATAAGGATTCAATGGGAACGGGTTCCGTTATTGTACCTGGCGATGTCCAGCTAATGAGCGCAGGCAGCGGCGTCACGCACAGCGAATTTAACCATTCGAAAAGCGAGGGTGTGCACTTTCTGCAAATCTGGATTGTTCCCGCAGAAAAAGGAACGCAGCCTGGCTATCAGCAGATTTCCGTGCCGGAAAGCGAAAAGCGCGGGCAGCTGCGCCTGATCGTAGCGCCAGGAAAAGAGGAAAATGCCCTGTCGGTGCGTCAGGATGTGCGCCTCTATGCGGGCCTGTTCGACGGCGATGAGCAGCAAACCTTTACGCTGGATGAGGATCGCTATGCCTACCTGCATGTGGCTCGCGGTAGCGTAACGGTAAACGGCACAAAGTATAAAGCGGGCGACGGTGCGCGTATACGCCATGAGAAGAGCCTGAGCCTGAGCGAAGGTGATAATGCCGAAGTATTACTGTTCGATCTGCGACCGGTTGAAGTAAACCATCCGAGCCGCTGATTTCGCTATAAGCCCGACGCCCTGGCATCGGGCTTTTTTACGATCTATTAGCCTGCCCGGCTTTATCCGTTAAATGTCCCTGTAAGATGCTTCTCTGTAATAACGGCCGCAGCAAGCGGCCGTTTCGGCGTCATTCCTTGTCGTCTTTCTCCAGCCCGACCGGCTCTTCGTTATCCAGGCGATGCGGTTTCAACAGCTGAATATCCAGAATCACATAGGTCATGGTGGTAATAAACAGCGAGATAACGCTGCCAATCACGCCGCTGGTGGTAAAGGTAAAATAGTTGTACATCACCACCCAGGTCAGGCAGATGAACAGCGCCAGCGCGACGTTAATGGCTGAAAACGAATAATGGGTGGTGCGTGGACCCAGATCCAGCATCTGCTTATAGAGGTTGCCGGCCGTGTACTTCTCCAGCACAACAATGGCGCGCTCCCAGTTTTGCAGTCGGCGCGCGCCGCTGCGCGTGACAAACAAAAACAGTAGCGACAGAAAAAAGCCGGAAAAAGCGATCAGCACCGGCACTGCCTGTAGCGCATAGTCGAAACTTTTATGGCCGGTAGCGTGGTGGGCGAGATCCAGTGTCAGCGATGCGCCAAGTGCGGCATAAAGAAAGACAAACAGCGCCAGAAACAGCACATTGCGTTTCCAGTCGCTGTCGGATTCCGCCATCCTCTGCGCGCGAGCCGCCTGCAAAGCCTGGCGCAAGGCCTCTGCGCGGGCCGAGTCGGGTTCAACGACGTCAGGGGATTCGCCAAAAAAGGTATGCAGGAAAGATTCATCTGCCTTGTCAATTTTCATCTTCATTATCCATAAAGTTAAGCGCGATGAGCACAGTGTAATAGAGCCACTCTGCCTGGAGATATCGGGTTATGACAGGGTACGGTCAGGCGCGTCTGTGTGAGGACGCAGGGCGTGGCACTGTTCTGAAAACGACGGAGCGGGACAGTGGCTTAATAACAAATATGCAAAAAGAAATTGACCGGTTATTTACAATATAGTTATTTTCCGACTCTATTCATCTTTAATAACAGATAGTTAAGCTGGAAAACCACTTCGATATTTTTACACAAAGTCATGACCCCTTTGCCATATTGTTATAACCAGACGCTATAACATATGCCTTTCCATTATCAATCAGGCCGGTTTGAAGGTGCTATTTTAGGGCTTCGTAAAACAACATAAGTGACATAGATATGGCGTCACATATTATTGATTTTCTGTTAATTGGCAACAATTTTGGCACACCAGAAATGCGTGGCGTCTGGTCGGAGCAAAACCGGCTAAAACAGCAGGTTCAGGTCGAAGTCGCACTGGCGCAGGCGGAAGGCGAGCTTGGGGTAATTCCGGCCGAAGCCGCACGCGCTATCGTAGAGCGGGCCGATCCCACCCTGCTGGACATTGACGAGATTGCGCAGCAGGGCGCGCAGATGAAACATTCTCTGATGCCCACGCTGATCGCGCTGCAAAAACAGTGCGGCGAAGCTGGCGAATTTATTCACTACGGCGCAACGACGCAGGACATTGTTGATACCGCCACCGTACTGCAACTGCGTGATGCGTTCGCGATTATTCAGCGCGACGCGGTGGCGCTGGCGCAGGAGCTGGCTGGCGTCGCCAGACGTTATCAGCATACGCCGATGACAGGCCGCACCCACGGGATGCAGGCGCTGCCGACGACTTTTGGCTTTAAAGTCGCCGTATGGCTGGACGAGTTTGTGCGTCATCTTACGCGTCTTAGCGAGATCAAACCGCGCACGCTGACCGGCAATATTAACGGCGCCATTTCAACCTACGCCTCCTTTGGTCCGCAAGGACCGGAAGTGGAAAAACGCACGCTGGATATTCTTGGACTGGCGACGCCGACCATTGGCTGGCAGTCAGCGCGCGACCGCTTCTCGGAATTTGCCTCGGTAGCGGCATTGATCAGCGGCACACTGGGTAAAATTGGCAACGAGCTTTACAACCTGATGCGTTCTGAAATCAATGAGATCGAAGAACCTTTCTCGGCAGGCAAGATTGGCTCGACCACCATGCCGCACAAGCGCAATCCCGCCGCGCTGGAGGGACTGGCCAGTCTGACCGCGCCGGTGCTGAAAAGCGCCGCGCTGATCTATGAATCCATGCACGTCGAGCATGAACGCGATGCGATGAGCTGGCGCGCCGAATGGATTGCGCTGCCGGAAATTTGCATCTACCTGTCCGCACAGCTGCAAAACGCCATCGCCATTATGCGCGGCATGACCGTTAATGAAGCGCGCATGCGCCAGAACCTGGATATGCAGGGCGGTCTGCTGCTGTCGGAAAAAGTGATGTTCGAACTGGGCAAAAAACTGGGCAAGCAGACCGCGCACCATGTGGTGTACGAGTGCGCGATGCAGGCCTACGAGCAGCGGCGCGACTTTAAAGAGACGCTGCGCGCTCATCCGCAGATGGACAACAGCATCAGCGACGACGAGCTAAACGCCTGGCTCGATCCGGTGAATTATCTTGGTTCCGCCCCGCGCAAAGTGGATGAGGTGATTGCCGCCGCGCAGGTGTCGGGATTACTTGAGAGGCGCTCATGACCGACAGTTTTCGCCAGCTGGGCGTCGAAGATACGCCCGCCTATTACCCGCTGGTGCACGCCGCTTATGCCTCCGCGCGCGAACTGGGGATTAAATTCGATGCCGCTACCGCCGATGCCGCGCAGATGCAGCGCCATATCGCCACGCACGGCGTTTACGGCATGTTCCGCGATGGCGAGCTGGTGGCTTCGGTCACGCTGCGTTATCCCTGGGGACCGCTGCCCGGACCGTTCGGTCTGCCGCATATCGGCTGGTTCGCAACCGCACCGCACTATCGCGGTCAGCGGTTGGGCGCGCTGATGCTCGACTGGCTGGAGCAGGCGGTACTGCGCGATGTGCTGCGCGCGCCGGCCTATTCGCTCGGCACCGCCGAAAGTCATCCGTGGCTGATCCAGCTTTACGAGACGATGGGTTTTGAGAAGATCAGCAAAAAAGATCTCGGCAAAGGCCACATCACCGTTTATATGAAAAAAACCATTAATTTAGCGCAGGCCCGCTAAGCGCGGCTATGCAGAAGACATTAGGGAGAACAACATGAAAAAAGGGTTAATCGCACTGTCCGTGGTAATCGCGGCCTCACTGCTTAGCGCCTGCGACAATAACAGCGCCTCAGCCCAGAGCGGCGTCGATGCTACGACCATTCGCGTCGGCGCCACCGGCCTGAGCTTTCCCGGTGCCTTTAAAAAGGACGGCAAGCTGACCGGCTTTGACGTTGACGTCACCGAAGCCATCGCTAAAGACCTGAACTACAAGATTGAGTGGGTTACGTCAGATTTCAGCGGACTGATGGGGCAGCTGGAAGGCGGCAAGCTGGATACCGTGGCGAACGTGGTGGCGATTACGCCGGCGCGTCAGGAGAAGTACAACTTCTCCACGCCCTATAGCTACTACGGCAGCCAGATCGTCACCAACAAAGACAACGCGACTATTACTACGCTGGACGACCTGCGCGGCAAAACCATCGCGGGCGTGCTGGGTTCCAACCATCTGGCTAACCTGAAAAAAGCCTTTGGCGATAACGGCGTGACTATCCGCACCTACGAGAGCCGCGACGGCGCGATGAATGACGCCATCAATAATCGCGTGCAGGGCTACGTCAACTCTGGACCTATTCTGCTGGCAGAGATCAACCAGAAAGGGTTGCCGCTGAAGTTTGTCGGTCAGCCTCTGGTGGTGGAGTCAGTAGGCTTCCCCTTCCATAAAGACGAGAAGGGCGACAAGCTGCGCGCCGCGTTTGACAAAGAGGTCGAGGCGATGCGTCAGGATGGTCGCCTGAAAGCCATCTCAGAAAAATACTTCGGCGAAGACATCACCGCGCAGCCGTCCCACTAAACCCTGCATTCACATGTCAACGTTTGCCACCGCCGGGTGGCAAACGTCGTTAAGGGCTTTTTATGAATTTCGATGTTAACTATCTGCTGAAAATCTCGCCGCAGATCCTCAGCTATCTGCCGGTTACGCTGATGCTGGCCGTGGTGTCGATGGCGTGTGCCATGATCATCGGTCTCGGTCTGTCACTGCTGCGCAACAGCAAGTCAACGCTTGTGAGCAAACTGGTGGAGCTGTATATCTCGCTGTTCCGCGGGATGCCGTCGCTGGTGCAGCTGTTTATTATCTACTTTGGCCTGCCGCAGCTCTTTCCGGCGCTGAACGGCATGTCCGCCACCACCGCCGCGATTATCGGCTTTAGCCTGAAAACCTCAGCCTACATGGCGGAGATCTACCGCGCCGGGCTGGCTTCGGTCGATCCGACGCAGATGGAGGCGGGGCTGTCCATCGGTATGCGCCGCGCGCAGATTTATCGCCGTATTATTCTGCCGCAGGCGCTGCTCAACGCGCTGCCTGCGACCGGCAACACCTTTATCTCGCTGATTAAAGATACTTCGGTAGCCTTTGCGCTGGGCGTGTCGGAGATGTTCGCCGAGGGCAAAATGATCGCGGCGGAGTCGCTGCGTTATTTTGAAACCTTCCTCGTGGTAGGTCTGATTTACTGGCTGGTGATCATCGGTTACGCCCGCCTTCAGGCGCTGCTGGAGAAGAAACTCAGTCATTCACTGCAACGTTAAGGCTCCTATGATCAGTGTAAAACAGCTTAATAAACGCTTCGGCGACAAAGTGGTGCTGGATGACATCAGCCTGACGATTGGCGAAGGCGAGGTGGTGGCGATTATTGGTCCCTCCGGCTCAGGCAAATCGACGCTGCTGCGCTGCCTCAACCTGCTGGAAAAGCCGGAATCCGGCGTTATTCAGATCGGCGATGTGTCGCTCGACACCGCCAGCTACAGCGCGAAAGAGGAACATGCCTTGCGCGGTCAGACGGCAATGGTGTTCCAGAACTACAGTCTGTTTCGCAACAAAACCGCGCTGGAGAACATCACCGAAGGTCTGATCATGGTGAAAAAAATGCCGAAGGCGCAGGCCAGCGACATCGGAATGCAGCTGCTGGAGCTGGTCGGGATGGCTGCGCAGGCGCAGCAGTATCCGGTCACGCTGTCCGGGGGCCAGCAGCAGCGCGTCAGCATCGCGCGCGCGCTGGCGGTAAAGCCGCGCGCCATTCTGTTCGATGAGCCGACGTCGGCGCTCGATCCTGAGCGCGTCCATGAAGTGCTTCAGGTTATGAAAAGCCTGGCGCAGCAAAAAACCACTATGGTGATCGTGACGCACGAGATGCAGTTCGCCAAAGAGGTGGCCGATCGCGTCATCTTTATGGCAGATGGCCATATCGTTGAGCAGGGACCGGCAGAGCAGGTGATCAGCTTCTCCGACAATCCCGTTACGCGCCGCTTTTTGCGCCAGATGACTAACATCGAAACCAATGATGATTTCAATATTTAAGCGCGCCGCCGCATACTTTGCCGCAGCCCATCGCACCGAAAGGAAATAAGATGAAAGAGATCCGCGAACAGGATCGGGCGCTTGCCAGCCAGATCCAGGCATTCCGCCACGATATGCACCGTTTCCCTGAGCTGTCGAACCAGGAGTTCGAAACCACAAACAAAATCCGCGCGGCGCTGACCGACGCAGGCATCCGCATTCTCGATCTGCCGCTGAAGACCGGTCTGGTGGCCGAAGTCGGCGAGGCGTCTGGTCCGCTGGTAGTAGTGCGCGCCGACATCGACGCGCTGCCGATCGAAGAGGAGTCCGGGGTGGCCTTTACCTCGGAGAAGCCTGGCGTCATGCACGCCTGCGGCCATGATTTTCACACCTCGGCCGCGCTCGGCGCCGCTATTTTGCTACAGCAGCAGGCGGCATCGCTAAAAGGGCGCGTGCGCATCCTGTTCCAGGCGGCCGAAGAGACCGGCCTGGGCGCGCCCGATTTGATCGCTACCGGCGCGCTGGACGACGCGGCGGTGATTTTTGGTATTCACAACGATCCGACGCTGCCGGTCGGCGTGGTAGGCGGAAAAGACGGCGCGCTGACGGCGGGCGTCGATCGCTTTGAAATCAAGGTGGCGGCAAAAGGCGCGCACGCGGCGAAACCGCATGAAGGCAACGATCCAATCATCATCGTAGGTCAGATTATTAGCGCGGTGCAGACGCTGATCAGCCGCAACGTGCCTTCAGACCAGAATGCCGTGGTCTCGATTACCCAGATCCACAGCGGCAGCACCTGGAACGTCATCCCGGATACCGCGTATCTGGAAGGCACGGTGCGCACCTTTAGCGCTGAGGCGCGCGCGCTGATCGAACAGCGTTTCCGCGCGCTACTCGACGGTCTGGCCGCAGCCTTTGGCGCGGAGATCGACTTTCTCTGGCACGCCGGTCCGCCCTCAGTGGTTAACACGCCGGAGTGGGTGGAATTTGCGCTGGAGCAGGCGAGCGATGTGGGGTTTGAGGCGCGTCGCATCGACGCCAGCCCGATCGGTGAGGATTTTGCATTCTACCAGCAGAAGGTCCCAGGCACCTTTATGATGGTCGGGTCCGGCGGTCCCTGGGCGCTGCACCATCCAAAATTCCGCGTTGACGATAACGCGCTGTTTCCTACCGCGCAGTATCTGGCGCAGCTGGCGGTTAACGCCCTGAATAAACTGGCCTGATGCTTCTTTCAGCCGGGCGGACGCCTGCACGTTCGCCCGGTTTCTGCTTTAACTGCTTAAGTTTCACCCACCCTCGCCGATAAGGTGTTTAACAGCACTGCTGTTTTATTCGCCTGACTCTGAACATTGGGGAAACCAGTAATGAAAGCGGACCGCGTATCAAAAAAAAGAATAACTACTCGCGCCATGATGCTGCTGACCGGTGCGCTCACGATCGCCACTGGTTTCGCCATCACTATCGGCGTGCTGAGCTGGCAATCGGGCCAGGCGCAGCGCCAGCTGGCGGAAGAGTATCTGCAACAGATCGCGCGCAGTAAGGCGCTGGAGGTTGAGAAGACCCTGACTCATGCGCGCGATGTCGCGCAGAGCCTGGGACAGAGCCTGATAGCCCTGCCGGATGCCGGGATTCAGGATCGCCACGTCCTCGATAAGCTGGCTGAATATACTCTGCGCAGCAATCCTGACTACCTGTCTGTTTCGGTGATCCTGGAAAAAGACGTGTTCGACGGACGCGACGCCGAGCTTGCCACTCAGAGCGGGCAGCCGCCGGAGGGACGCTATGCCTGGTTTGTCGATGTCGATAAGTCCGGCAACTACAAAATGCATCCCCTGACGTCTTATCTGACGCCAGGCCAGGGGGATTACTATCTGGTGGCGCAGCGCACGCGCAAGGATTTCCCGACTGAACCCTACAGCTACGCCTATAACGGCGTGCCAACGCTGCTTACCTCAATCACCACCCCCATCATCGATCGCGGCAAGCTCTGGGGCGTGGTGACGTCCGATATTTCGCTGGCGAATCTCCAGCAGCGCGTCAATGAGATCAAGCCCTGGCAGGGTGCGGGCTACGCCATGCTGCTCTCCAGCGGCGGAAAGATCGTCTCTTCGCCCGACAAAGCGCAGACCAACCAGCTATGGAAGGGAGATAAAAGCCATCTGACGCCAGAGGTGACGGAGCAGGACGATGCGATTCTCGGCGAAAAAGCGCTGGTCACCTGGCAGCCGATCGCCATCGGCAACAGCAGCAACGTCTGGTATCTGGGCGTCGCCGCGCCGCTGGATTTAGTGATGAGCGCCGCGCGTCAGCAGCTGCATAACGCCCTGTGGATGATGCTGGCGAGCATTGTGCTGGTGAGCCTGCTGCTGGGTATCGTCTTCAGCCGCATCGTACTGCGTCCGCTGGGGGGCGAACCTGCCGATGCCGCCGCCATTGCGCTGGCAGTGGCGGATGGCCAGCTGCATACCCGCATCCCCCTGAAAGCAGGCGATCAGAGTAGCCTGTTCTATGCGCTGCATACCATGCAGGCGCGCCTGAGCGCCATGGTGAGTCATATTAAAGAGACCAGCGCCTCGGTGCGCGACGGCGCGGAAGAGATCGCAAAAGGCAACATCAACCTGGCCTCACGCACCGAGCAGCAGGCTGCCGCTCTGGAAGAGACCGCCGCCAGCATGGAACAGCTTACGGCCACGGTGAAACACAATGCCGCCAATGCGCATCAGGCCTCTACGCTAACGGAAAAGGCGTCGCTGACCGCACGCAAAGGCGAAGCGCTGGTGGGCGAAGTGGTGCAGACCATGGCGCAGATCAACGAGAGCGCGCGCAAGATCGGCGACATCACCGCCATCATCAACAGCATTGCGTTTCAGACCAATATTCTGGCGCTGAACGCAGCGGTCGAAGCCGCGCGTGCGGGTGAGCAGGGCCGAGGCTTTGCCGTGGTCGCCTCTGAGGTGCGCAACCTTGCGCAGCGCAGCGCTTCGGCGGTTAAAGACATCGCGTCGCTGATCGCCGAGTCAACTCAGCGCGTCGACAGCGGCGTCAGCCAGGTGCGCAATGCCGGGGACACCATGCAGGAGATTACCCAGGCGGTCATCTCGGTGCAGGCGATAATGGGCGAGATCGCCACCGCGTCGGATGAGCAGAGCCGCGGCATCAGCCAGGTCTCTGTCGCGGTCAATGAAATGGACAGCGTTACCCAGCAAAATGCGGCGCTGGTGCAGGAAATTTCCGCTGCCGCCAGCGCGATGGAAGAGCAGTCCTCGCAGCTGGCGCAGTCGGTCGAACAGTTCCGGCTGGAAGCGCAGTCGGCGTAACGCCTCTTAGCAAAAAGCAGCCTGATGGCTGCTTTTCTTTGCTGCTGTTACGGGTTTCGCCTGCTCGACGGGAGAGAGATCCCGACCTTTCAGGTCGTCAGCTCCACTTTCACCCAGCCGGGTTCGCGCTTGTCAAAAGCCTTATAGGCCTCCACTACATTCTCAATCGGCTCTACGTTGGTCAGCACCTGGGCAGGATCGATTGCGCCGGTGCGCGTCAGCTCCAGCAAGTGAGGAATATGGGTATGGTGGTTACAGTTGCCCATCCTGATGGTGAGATTCTTGTTCATCGCTTTACCGATGGGGAAAATCTCTGCGGCGGGAGGATAGACGCCGATAATGCTGAGACGTCCCGCTTTCTTCAGACTGGCGATGGCCCACTCCAGCGCCTGGGTCGGGGCATCGCCGGGAACCCAGTTACCCTCATGCGGATGGGTTTCCGGAGCGACCTGCGCCACTTCCTGCTCGAACTTCCCGGCTTTCTCTTCTGCCTCGTCGCTCGCCGGGCCGTGATGCGCATGCTGGCTGTCGACGCCCACCGCATCAATGGCGCAGTCCGCGCCGGTTCCTCCCGTCAGCTTTTTAATCACCTGCACCGGATCTTCCCGTTCAAAATTGACCGTGAACGCGCCCTGACGGCGCGCCATCGCCAGGCGGTCAACGCGGCAGTCAACCGCGATAACCCGCGCCGCGCCCATCAGCAGCGCGCTGGCGATAGCGAACTGTCCGACCGGCCCGCAGCCGAACACCACGACGATGTCGCCGCGCGTGATGTCGGCCAGTTCCGCGCCAAACCAGGCGGTAGGGAAAATATCGCTGATCAGAATAGCCTGTTCATCGGTGACGCCGTCGGGAATTTTCACCAGCGTATTAGCGGCAAACGGAATACGCGCTTTCTCAGCCTGTAAACCGTTAACGGGTCCGGTGGCTTTGGGACCGCCAAAAAAACAGGTGCCCGCTTCCGGACCGTTGGGGTTAGCGTTATCGCACTGAGCGGTATGACCGGCCCGGCAGGGCGGGCAGACGCCGCACGATACCGTGGAGCAGACCACCACGCGGTCCCCTGGACTGAGATTACCGGCTTCGTCCCCGACCTGCTCCACGATGCCCACGGCTTCATGGCCCAGAATGGTGCCAGGCTGCATATCACTAAAGGTACCGCGAATAAAGTGCAGGTCGGTGCCGCAAATTGCCGAAGCGGTAATCCGAATAACAGCATCGCCCGGTTGCTCAATTTGCGGATCGGGAACGTCATCCAGCTGGATATTTCCCACGCCGTGCCAGACTAATGCTTTCATTATTCACCTCTGTCTTTTGCCTGTTGTTTGTCAAAAAATGTCTGATTAAAAAGTATAGAGAGTCAACAACGCTCTGCCCGGCAAATAAATAAGCGCATCGGTTCGCAATGATTAACAATTTTTTGCGAACCCGCTCATAAATATATTTATCGTTTTGAAAATAAGGGCTTTTTTCGGCTGATTTGCCATGGCTTTCCTTTAAGAAAGAGCAGGGGATACCCGTTAAGCGGATCCGCTTCGTTGCAGACGATTTTTTTGTCGCTAAGCTGAAGACATAACTTTACATAAAAACCTGAACACGCTGGCTGGATGCCGATTGCAATGTCGAGAACGAGGCGTTAAATGTCAGAAAAAACCTGTACCATTATTTATAATGGCGAACCCCTGGTGGGCGCTATTAATCAGCCCTTGATCGACTTTCTTACCGAGCAGGGAAAAAAACTGCCCCATGTCTGTTACCATCCGGCGCTACAACCGCTGGAAACCTGTGATGTCTGCTGGGTTGAAGCGAATGGGGAACGAGTACGCGGCTGTACGCTGCGCACCTTCCAGGGGCTGGAGATCAACAGCGAAGGGGAATGGCCGCGCGCCGCGCAGCAGGAAGGGATGGACCGCATCCTTAATCGGCACGAGCTTTACTGCACCGTATGCGAACATAACACTGGCGACTGTACGCTGCACAATACCGTCGCGGATATGCATATTCCGATTCAGTACTATCCTTACCAGCGTAAACCCACCGGAAAAGACCATTCGAACCCCTTTTACACCTACGATCCCGATCAGTGCATTCTGTGCGGGCGCTGTGTGGAAGCCTGTCAGAACGTCGAGGTCAACGAAACCCTCAGCATCGACTACACCCAGGAGCATCCGCGCGTGCTCTGGGACGGCGGCACGCAAATTGCCGGTTCGAGCTGCGTGAGCTGCGGCCATTGCGTAACGGTCTGCCCCTGTAACGCGCTGCTGGAAAAAACCATGCAGCCCGACGCGGGTCCCTTTACCGCAATGGATGAAGGGCTGAAGCGACCCATGATCGACTTCGTAAAATCGCTGGAAAACAGCATTGGCATGGAGCCGATCACCGGCATTTCGCTGATTGACGATGCGCTGCGGCAGGCGGAAATCAAACGCACGAAAACCGTCTGCACCTACTGCGGCGTTGGATGCAGCTTTGAAATCTGGACGCGCGATCGGCATATCCTGAAGGTGCAGCCGGTGGCCGACGCGCCCGCCAACGGAATTTCTACCTGCGTGAAAGGCAAATTCGGCTGGGATTTCGTCAACAGCCCTCATCGCCTGACCACGCCGCTGATCCGCGAAAATGGCCGTTTTCGTCCGGCCAGCTGGGACGAAGCGCTGGATCGGGTGGCGCAAGGCCTGCGGGATGTGGCGCGCCAGTACGGCGGCGACGCCATCGGCTTTATCGGCTCCAGCAAGGCCAGCAATGAAGAGGCCTATCTGACGCAGAAAATCGCCCGACTGATCTTCGGCACTAATAATGTCGATAACTCGTCGCGCTACTGCCAGAACCCGGCGACCGAAGGCCTGTTCCGCACCGTAGGCTACGGCGGCGATGCAGGGACGATCCGCGATCTACAGAAAACCGATTTGATTATTACCGTCGGCAGCAATCTGGCGGAGAACCATCCGGTTATCGCGTCGCACATCAAGCAGAGCCACAAGCACCGTGGACAGAAGCTGCTGGTGGTGGATCCGCGCCGTCATGAAATGGCCGAACGCGCCGATCAGTTCCTGCGTATTAAGCCCGGCACCGATATAGTCTGGGCCTCGGCGATGTCGAAGTATATGTTCGACAAAGGCTATGCCGACGAGGCGTTTCTGGCGCAGCGCGTCAATCAGGTCGAGGAGTATCGCGCCTCGCTTGCGCCTTTTACTCTGGAATTTGCCAGCGAGGTTACCGGACTCAGCGTTGAGGAACTCACCTCGGCGGCGGAAATGATCGGGCAGGCGGAGAGCGTTTGTCTGCTGTGGGCCATGGGCATTACTCAGCATAGTCATGGCGCCGACACCAGCACCGCGCTGTCCAATTTGCTGCTGGTGACGGGCAACTACGGACGCCCCGGCACCGGCGGCTATCCGATGCGCGGTCATAACAATGTGCAGGGCGCCAGCGACTTTGGCTGCCTGAGCAACGTTTACCCTGGCTACGAAAAAGTTACCGATCCGGCGATGCGCGAGAAGTGGGCGCGCGCCTGGGGCGTTACGCCTGAGGAACTCTCCGATAAGGCTGGGTCTGATAATTTCATGATGGTGCAGCACGCGCATGAGGGAAAACTGCGCGCTATGTATATCACGGGCGAAGAGACGGCCTTCTCCGACGCCGACTCCACGAAAGTGCATGAGGCCTTCAGCCGCCTCGACTTTATGGTGGTGCAGGACATCTTTATGAGCCGTACCGCCGAATTTGCCGATGTGGTGCTGCCAGGCTGTCCCAGCGTGGAGAAAGAGGGCACCTTCGTTAATACCGAACGCCGCATTCAGCATTTTTCACCAGCCATGAAACCGCTGGGCGACAGCCGTCCCGACTGGCAAATCTTTACCGAACTGGCGGCGCGCCTCGGTCATCACTGGAACTACCCCAATCCCGGCGCGATTATGGCGGAAGCCGCCGGTATCGCAGAGATATTCGCTGGCGTCAGCTACGAGCGTCTGGTGGGCTGGCAGTCGCAGATTTGGCCAGTGACGCCGGACGGCGAGAGCACGCCGCTGCTCTACACCAAAAAATTTACCTTCCCCGACGGCAAAGCGCGCCTCTATCCGCTGAGCTGGCAGCCGCCAATGGAAGAGGCGGACGAAGAGTACGATCTGATGCTGGACAATGGCCGCATGCTGGAACACTTCCAGTCGACCAACCAGACCGGTCAGGGCGGTCGCATGTTGTCGCTATCGCCTAACTGGTTTGTGGAGATCTCGCCGCAGCTGGCGCAGGCGCGCGGCCTGAAAGAGGGCGAGTGGGTTGAACTTAAATCGCGGCGCGGCACGGTAGAGGTGCCGGTGGTGGTTACCGATCGCGTGGCGGGAAACCTGCTGTTTATTCCTATTCACCACGGCAAGCCAGGGGTTAACGGGCTGACCGGCGAGCATCACGATCCAGACGTCAATACGCCGGCTTACAAAGAGATCGCGGTCAGCATGACCCGACTGACGCGCGCGCCGCAGCCGAACCCTATTCCGCGCCATAATTTCCGCCACGGGCAGCGCACGCCGCTGGATCACGTTCCGGTGGAGCAGAAGTGGCGGCAGGACGGCTACCGTCAGCCGCCTGAACACGTAGAACATCCGGAGAAATTTTAATGGCAGAACGACTCTCCTATACCGTACCGCCGACGCGCACCGAAGCCACCGCCCAGGAGGCGATGGATGAACTGGTGGAGAATCTGCACCAGCACGGTTTTTTGCGTCTGGCAAATGACGCCATCAAAGCCAACAACGATATTGGCAAGATTCTGGTAGCCGGGCTGAACCGACCGGGAACGCAGAGCGCGATCCAGAATCTCTCCCTGATCATGATGACGCTGAGTACCATTCCGCCGGAACGGCTTAATCATATTCTGCTGGCGCTGCGCGATGCCGCCCTGGCGATGAAGCCCGCCAGCGACGCCACGCAGCAGGAGCATGCCGCGCCCGGCATCCGCGGCGTGCTGCATCTGTTGAATGACGAAAAATTATGGCAGGGACTGCGGCCGCTGTTCGCCGCGCTGGAGGCGTTTTCCGCAGGCATGCAGCGCGAGGAGGAGAAGCCGATTACCCGTTACAGCGGAAAACCGAGCAATGAGTGACGCTGAGTGGGTGCTGCTGCTGTCGCGCGGGCAGTTTGCGCTGACGATGGGGATGCATATTACCCTGGCGGCGCTGACGCTCGGACTGTCGCCCTTTTTGCTGTGGTTTGAAGCGCGCTGGCTGTGGGGCAAACAGCCAGGCGCGCGCGAGGCGCTGCACTTCTGGCTAAAGGTGTTTGCCCTGACGGTGGCGATCGGCGCGGTCTCCGGCGTCATTATGGAAGTGCAGTTCGGCACGCACTGGTCGGGGCTGTCGCAAAAGGTCGGCGGCGTAATCGGCCCGCTGCTGTTTTATGAAGTGCTGGTGGCCTTTTTTCTGGAGTCGGGGCTGACCGGCGTGATGCTGTTTGGCATGGGTAAAATCAGACCGGGCATTCATTTTATCGTGACCTGCTTTGTGACGCTGGGCGCGCTGCTGAGCGCGTTCTGGATCCTGGCTGCCAACTCCTGGCTCCAGACGCCGAGCGGTTTTATCCGTGATGAGAGCGGGCGGTTTTTACCAGAGGGCTGGACGATGGTGCTCTCCGCGCCGTCATTTCCCTGGCGCTTCAGCCATATGCTGCTCGCCTCATTCATTGCCGTGGCGTTTATGATGGCAGGCGTGGCGGCGCGTCGCCTGTTGCTTAACGTTCAGGAGCAGGCCGCGCGGCGTATGCTCACCGCCGCGCTCAGCTTTACCCTGGTCGCGGTGCCTTTGCAGGTCGTGGTGGGCGATCTGCATGGCGAGAATACCCTGGCGCATCAGCCCGCCAAGCTGGCGGCGATCGAAGGCAGCTGGCATCAGCCTGCGGCTGACAGGGGCGAGCCGCTGCGGCTCTTTGCCTTGCCCGATCAACAGGCGCAGCGCAACCGGCTGGAGGTGGCCATTCCCAATATCGCGTCGCTCTATCTGCGTCATAACCTTTCCGGCCATATCAAAAGTCTGAGCGAGTTTGATGCACAAACCCTTCCGCCGGTCGCGCCGGTATTTTTCGCTTTTCGGCTGATGGTGGGGCTGGGAATGGTGATGCTCCTCGCCAGCCTGGTGGCTAACGTGCAGCACTGGCGAGGCAGGCTCACCACGTCGCCTCGTCTGCTAAAGATGCTGGTATGGCTGTCGCCCGCCGGATTTATCGCCATGCTCTCCGGCTGGATGGTGACCGAAATTGGCCGCCAGCCCTGGACGGTGTACGGCATGTTGCGCACCTCAGACAGTATTTCGGCGCTGTCTTTCTCAACAACCGTGACCATTCTTGCAGCCATAGTGGTGGTATACGCGCTGAGTTTCGCGCTGGGTCTGCGCTATCTGCTGCGTCTGGTGAGTTCGCCCTTGCAGCCAGGAAATGACGTTGTCACGCAAGAGATCAGGACGTCGCCATGACTATCGCCGATTTCGCCGCGCTGGCGCTGCTGCTTTCAATGCTGATCTATGTGCTGCTTGATGGCACCGACCTTGGCGTGGGTATGCTTTTTCTCCTGTTTCATCAGGAGTCGCAGCGTAAAAGAATGGTAGACAGCATTCTGCCCATCTGGGACGCCAATGAAACCTGGCTGGTGCTGCTGGCCGGCGGCATGTTTGCGCTTTTTCCTCCCGTCTATAGCATGCTGTTCAACACTCTGTGCGGGCCGGTTTTCGCTATGGTGCTGGCGCTGTTTCTACGCGGGCTGGCGCTGGAGTATCGCGCGCAGGCGCAGGAAGCCTTTCGTCACTGGCTGGATCGGCTGATGTGCGCCAGTTCACTGCTGGCCGCCTTTCTTCAGGGATGGTGCGCGGGCGTGGTGTTCAGCGCGGAGCCGCAGCGGGGGCTGGAAACGGGCTTTACTCTGACGCCGCTGCTGTGCGGCCTGGGGCTGGTGGTGATCTATCTGCTGCTCGGCTGCTGCTGGATCCGCTGGCGGATCGGCGAGGACGTTGATGACCAGGCCAGCGCGTTGGCCTGGCTCTGCTGGGTGCTGTCGCTGGTGATCTTTCTCTCGGTTCTGCTGCTTAATCGCGACATCTGGATGACCAGCTGGCAGCGCTGGCCGGGAAAAGTGGCCATCTCGCTTATCTTTACGCTCTGGCTTGCCCAGCTGCTGGCTCTGTGGCGCGGTCGCGCCACCTGGCAACTGGCGCTAACGCTGGGGTTAATCAGCGCCGTGTTTGCCGGTGTCGCCTGCGGTTTCTATCCCTGGCTGATCCCCTATCAGCAGGATTTGCAGCGCAGCGCCGCGTCAGCGGTGACGCAGCGCTTTGTGCTGATCGGCGCCGCTATCATTATGCCGCTCACGCTGCTCTATCACAGCTGGGCCTTCTGGGTCTTTCGCGGCAAGGTGCGTTAGGGCTTGCCGCTCTCTGCCTGCTGACGCGCCAGGGTTCTTGCCAGAATAGAAGAGTAGAGCGGCTTGCCGCCGAGAAACTGCGCCAGCAGCGTCGCGCCCAGGCCGGTAACGATCATCGGCAGGATCAGCTGATAGTTATCGGTCATCTCCAGCACCAGCACAATGCCGGTCAGCGGCGCGCGCACCGATGCGGCAAGCAGCGCGCCCATACCTGCGATAGCGAAGGTTGCCGGTTGCAGGTGATAGAGCGGAAAGAGATCGGCCATCAGCACGCCATAGGCGGTGCCGAGCAGCGTGCCCAGCGCCAGCATCGGCGCAAAAATGCCGCCCGGCGCGCCGGAACTAAAACAGAGCAGAGTGGTAACCAGCCGGATAGCGAAGATTATCAGCAGCGCGCCAAAGGTAAACTGGCCGCCCGCCGCCTGAGGGATCAGCTCAAAGCCGCCGCCGGTGCCAGGCGCGAACCACAGCGCCAGCACGCCGCAGCCGCCGCCCAGCACGCCGCCAGTGGCAACCGCTCGCCAGAGACGACCGGCGTAGAGACGCGCAAAGGCATCCTGACAGAGAAAAATCAGGCGATTAAACAGCACGCCCACCATGCCAAACAGCATGCCCAGCACCAGATAGAGCCAGAGCGTCTGCACCGGCGCATCCGCCAGTTTGCCGACTGAAATTACCGGACTAGCCCCGTTCACCAGACGAAACACGATGCTCGCCATAATCACGCCGGTAAACACGGCCTTAATCGAGATGAGGTTATAGCGGAACTGCGGACGCATCTCTTCAATGATAAACAGGATACCGGCCAGCGGCGCGTTGAACGCGGCGGCCAGACCCGCAGCCGCGCCGGTCGCCAGCAGCGAGTGGCGAGCTTCGTCGCTGCGGATACGCAGCAGGTCGAGCACCATACGGCCGATATTGCCGCCAAGCTGCACCGTCGGTCCTTCGCGCCCCAGCACCATACCTGCGCCAAGCGTGCCCATACCGCCGAAAAACTTCACAGGGATCACGCGCCACCAGCGCACCGGACGCAGCTCTTCCAGCGCCCCCTCGATTTCAGGGATGCCGGAGCCGGCGGCTTCGGGCGCAAAGTGGCGAACCAGGAAGTAGCCTGCCATCGCCAGCAGCGCGGAGAGCAGAAAGGCGAGCGCGTAGAGCGTCCAGCCTGAGTAGAGCGTTGGACTGGCCCAGGCGAAACGGAGATGCTGAACCCAGCTGACCGCTTTGGCAAAGGCGCTGCCCACCAGCCCGACAAGCACGCCTACCAGGGCGGCGGAGATAAGCACCGCAACGGGCGTTTTATCGCGGTTAAGCAACGCCCGGAACATGCGGTTGCGTGCCGGGATGGACTGAGGAACATTGACCGAGGAGTGCGCTTCGTTGTTCACTGTCATTCACTGCTGTTGAAAAAGAAGGAAGAAGTTTACTGCAATCTTTTTTCCCCGTCCCGTTTTGCAAGCTGCGAATTCCCCACGGCAGCCGCGCTGGACTAGCTGGTTTCCGCCGTCTCCTGAATCATCTCTTCACCCTGATTATGAATGTTGCCGACTTTCTTCGTCACCGGATGCCAGCGGAAGGCGCTTTCAGGCAGGGCCGCCTGTTCGGTAAGTTTTTGCGCCCGCTCCGGCGAGGTTTCCGCGCTCAGCCACTCCTCTACCGCATCGGCGCGCAGCACCAGCGGACGGCGGTCGTGAATGTCCACCATGCCTTTATTGCTGGCGGAGGTGACAATAACAAAGCCTTCGTGGCCGTGCTCTTTATCGAAGGGCGCCTTGCCGATTGCCGCGAAGAACAGCGGCTCGCCATGCTGGTGATAGATAAAGTAGGGCTGTTTGCGCGATCCCTCTTTTTTCCATTCGAACCAGCCGTCTGCCGGAACAACGGCGCGGCCATGATGCCACAGCGGTTTGAACATCCGGCCGGTAGGCGCGGTTTCACTGCGCGCGTTAATCAACGGCTGTTTGTGCCACCATTCGGGTCCATAGCCCCAGAATACCGGATCGAGGTGTAAATGCTCATCGCGCATATTCAGCAACAGCACGCGGGTACCGGGCGCGACGTTATAACGCCCCACGGGCTGGGGATCGTAAATCAGCTCGTCATCGTCAATGCCGAGGGCGTCAAAATAGTCGTCCCGGCTGCGGTATTGCGCAAAGCGTCCACACATAGTTGTCACCTCCGCTGTTAAGCATAGCCTTCTTGTGAGTAAATCAGACAGATAACTAAAGCTTAGCGGTTTGAGACCGTTAATAAGGGAAGGTTGTCCTGCGCCGTATGCGCTGTATGTCAGCCACGGCACAGGATTGTCAGGGATGTTAAAAAGGAACAACTCGTGAAAATAAATGTTATTGCGGCTGGCGCGCTGTCTGTCACGCTGCTTGCAGGATGCGCAGGCGGTAAGAAACCCACGGTAGTAACAGGCGCTGAAGGCAGTCGGCTGGAAGTCCTGACGACGCTGGCGCAGCCAGATATGAACGGCAATCACTATGCCGACGATCATCTGCGCGTCGTCGGACCGGCCTCGACGGGTGTCGTAGCGGGCCTGACCGCGGTCGGCGTCCTGCTGGGCGGTGCCAGTATAAGCAGCGATATGTTTGATAAAAAGGGTTATCGGGGCACGAAGGTTGATGCCTTGTCTGAGCCGACCAGCCGCTATTTCGCACCCAGGGCGGAGGCGAAAATCGCTGAATACCTGAACAAACAGGGGGGAAGTTACGTCTATCAGGATACCCTGATCATCGGCGCATCGCACTGGTCGCTGGTCTACAGCGATCTCTCTACCGCCAACAGCAATTACGATCTCTCTTACCGCGTTATCTTCTATAAGCGCCCGGAAGGCGGCAACGTCTTTAGCGCCTTTACGATGGCCGACTGCGCGCCAGCAGCAAAAACCGCGCCATTAGCAGACTGGAAGGCCAATAATTATCAGAAAGTGACGCAGGAAACGGAAAAAATGATGGATGCCTGCCTGCTGGAGCTGGATAACCAGCTGCCGCGTCTGCTGAAAAAAGCCTCCTGACGTCACGCCGAAACAGAAACGCTGCGCGGCAGCGTTTTAATACGGCGTAAAGGCCGAAGCGTTTTTTGCTGCAAAAAGGCGACGGCGTTTATCCTTAACGACTGGATTAACCTTTTCATCAAAATGAAATCGTCGTCGCCCGTCAGTCGCGCCAGCAGGACGTGATTATTTAAGCGTAACGCGACACCCTGTCGCCTGTGTATTTATTTTCTCTGATGCGAATACTCTGCAAAAACTGTCTATCCTTCTAGTAAATAAATGACTTTAAGGAGGGAAGATGAAGTTTTTCTATTTCGTTTCGCTTATCGCCTCTGCGGGCTATCTGCTCGCCTTTCTGCCCAAACTCCGCACCAAACGTGAACCCGTCGCTTACTGGGGATGCTGGGCTTATCTGGCCGCTAACGCTATTTACTGGGCGATCTATGCGCTACGTTATTATTTCCATTTTTAACAGCAGATATATTCTGCCGCAGGAGAATCTATGCCTGAAAATAAACGTGACCTGATGCCTTATTTACTCTACTACTGCCAGTCCCGCCTGCTGGTGGAAAATATTGACGGCCATGTGGTCGATATTGGCGGCGCAGAACAGGTTGGCGGCAAGCTGCGCTGGCAGCTTGACGGCAAAGATGCCAAAGGCACCTCGGAAAACGAGGCTGATGAGATGCTTCAGGAGGTGGCGCAGCATCTGAGTTTTTTATTTGTCGACGGGCAGTTTACCAGCCTGCCGGATGTGCGGGGCGAGTATGGCGACCGGCTGGATAACGCGCCATCGCGCGAGATCTCCCTCTCTGAGCTGAACGACCAGGATGAAGATACGGTGCGTTAAACATTGACGGGCTGCCTGAGGCAGCCCGTGCGGCCGTTTTAGCTGGCAGCGCGCTGTGATGCCATGCCCGGCACCAGAATAACCTTGCGGCAATCCTCTTTGCGCTTCTCAAAAATCTCATAGCCGTGCGCCGCATCTTCCAGCGGCATATGATGCGTCACAATCTCTTCAGGCGTTAACAGCCCCTGCTCGATCAGCGACAGCAGACGCGGCAGGTAGGCCTGTACGTGCGTCTGGCCCATTTTAAAGGTTAACCCTTTGTCGAAAGCGTCGCCGAAAAGGAAACCGTGGATAAAACCGGCATAGACGCCCGGCACGCTGACAATGCCGCCGCGTCGCACCGCCGCAATACACTGACGCAACGCTTTGCCGCTGCTGCCTTCCAGCTTCAGGTTGCTCAGCACGGTTTCGGTCAGGCTGCCTTTGGCTTCGAACCCGACCGCATCGATAACGGCATCGACGCCGCGGTGGTTTTTGGTGTGCTCGATAATCCAGTCGGCGGGATCGTCGATGTCATCGAAGTTGATTGGCGTGACGCCGTAACGCTCGCGAGCGAACGCCAGCCGGTAGTTGTTATGGTCGATCATAAAAATCTCTTCCGCGCCGACCAGACGCGCGCAGGCGGCGCTCAGCAACCCGACCGGGCCTGCGCCGAAAATCGCGACGCTGGAACCCTTCTCCAGGCCGGCATTCTGCACCGCCTGCCAGGCGGTCGGCAGAATATCGGACAGAAACAAGACTTTGTCATCCGGCAGCGCCAGCGGCACCTTAAAAGGCCCGACGTTGGCTTTCGGCACGCGCACATACTCCGCCTGTCCGCCAGGCACGCCGCCGTAAAGGTTGCTGAAGCCGAACAGCGCGGCGGGCGGCGTAATACTTTTTTTATTCAGGATGGCGCCGCGTCCACTGTTGGTATTTTCACAGGCGGCGTACTGATGCAGATGGCAGAAAAAACAGTCGCCACAGGCGATGACAAAAGGCACCACCACGCGATCGCCGATGGCGACGTTTGTTACCGCTGTGCCGGCTTCCACCACTTCGCCCATAAACTCATGGCCAAAAATTTCGCCATGCTCGGTGCCGGGAATTTTGCCGCGATAGAGGTGCAGATCGGAGCCGCAGATAGCCGTGGCCGTTACGCGCAAAATAATGTCGTCTGGCTCATGCAGAATGGGATCGGGAACGGTTTCAACGCGAACCTTATGCGGGCCATGATAAGTCAGTGCTCTCATATTAACGTCCTTTCTTGATGGCGATGCCGGTTAGCGCGGCGGGGAGCGGAGCGTCTTCCGCCGCGTAGGCTGTCTCCCCTGACAGCGAGACAGGGTTAAAGACAATCGCAGGGGATGGAGTAAAGCCTGGTCGCTGCCACAGGTTAAGCAAGCGCGGCGGCTGTTGCGCAATCAGGCGAGGCGGTGAGTTCTTATGAAAACGCTTAAAAAAAATACTGGATATAACAACAGTATCCTGTATACTTATTCAACAGCCCGAACGGCTGGGTACGTTTGCATGAGGTGACGCTGATGATGTTCTCTACTGAAAATCTTTCTGCTCTCAACGCTTCTGTCCTGATGAGCAGCCGTGAAATTGCCCGACTGATCGGCATCACTCACGGTGAAGTAAAACGTTTGATCAAGAGCCTGGAGACCGCCCAGCGGCTTTCGCAGCCGGTCACGATCAACCTTTACGAGCATGAAGGAGAGATGCGTCAGGAGTTTTGCCTGAACAAGCGCGACTCGCTGTTAGCCGTGGCGCGCCTGTCGCCGGGTTTTACCGCCGATCTGCTGGACAAATGGCAGGAGCGGGAAAAAGTGGCGCATCTGCCTGACTTTACTAACCCTGCGGAAGCGGCGCGCGCCTGGGCCGAACAGTTCGAGCAGCGTCGCGCGGCGGAACAGCAGCTGGCGCTTTCCGCCCCAAAGGCGGAATTTTTCGATCGGTTCGTTGAGGTCACGGACTCGCTCGGCTTCCGTCAGCTATGCAAGATGCTGAAGGTTAAAGAACCTGATTTCCGTCAGTTCCTGCTGGAGCGGAACATCATGTATCGCGACAAAGGCACGCTGACGCCGCAGCATCATCATATGCAGGCGGGTTACTTTACGCTGCGCTCAGGCACAGGTGAAAACCAGCATGCGTTTTCGCAGGCGCGCTTTACCGCTAAAGGGGTGAAGTGGGTAGCCAGCCTGTGGGCAGGGCATATCGCCACGCAGCACAAAGGCGTCGCTGCCTGAACCTCGCTGAGATAAAAGCCGGTCGCTGACCGGTTTTTTTATGCCTTAAACAGGGTGCCGCTGGCTTACAGACTCTCGACGATAGCGATCATCGCCTCGGCAACGTGAGCGCGTTCTGCCCGCGCGCGCTGATAGGCTTCTGAGTGGTAACAGGCCAGCGCGCTCTGATAGTCATCAAACTCAATCAGCACGTGCTTCTGAAAGACGTTACCCTCCAGCGTTGTCGCCTCGCCGCCGCGCGCCAGAAAACGCGCATTGAACTGCTTAAACGCGGCAGGGGCGAGATCCATGTAGCGCTGATACTGCGCGGCATCGTGGACAGTTACGTGTGCAATCCAGTATGCGGCCATGCTTTACTCCTGCTGGGAAAGGATCTGTTTCGCCAGGCTGGCGGCTTCGCTGAGGTGCTCAAAGACGGCTTGCCTGGCGCGCGGCGCATCATTCTCTTCAATAGCCTGACAGATGCGTGACATACGCTCAAAACCCGCCACCTCTCGCTCTGGCCAGGCGAGAGTCAGAGCGCGTAGCCGACTGATTCGGCTGTTCATGCGCTGCACGATCTCCCAGGCGATAGTGTGTTTCGCCACGCGGAACAGGGTTTCGTAAAAAGCCTGAGACGCCTCGACGCGTTTGATATCGTCATGCTCGCGCGATGCCTGGGCGATATGCTGAAGCTGCTGGCGCAGCAGCGCCTTGTCGGCATCCGTCGCGCGCTGCGCGCAGTCATAGGCCGCTTCCTGCTCCAGCAGCAGGCGAATGTTATAGATCTGCTCGGCGATCTCCCACGTCAGTACCGCCACGATAGGACCTTTTTTCGGCAGGATCTCAATCAGCCCCTCGGCTTCCAGATAGCGGATCACCTCGCGTACCACGCTGCGGCTGACGCCGAGCTGTTCAGTAAGCTGACGCTCCACCAGCCGATCGCCCGCTTTGAAGTAGCCGGCGATAATTGCCTGCCGTACCTTGTTAAGCGCCAGCTCACGCAGCGTGACCGGCGTATTTTCAATTTTCAGCGAGTGGTTATCGACCATCAAATCCCTCTGTATTTAATAAGATAAATAAAAATCACGCCTGGCCGGCAGCGCCGGAGCAGGACTTACTATTAACACCGAATAATCCAGATGCGCAACGACGCGCCGTTCAGCGTAGCGGGGAGAATGCCCCTAAATCTGGCCCGCCTCACACTTTTGCATTCTGCTTAAAAATAGTTCAATACCCTCTTGTCCTGAAGACAATGCCTTGAAGAGCCGACGTTTTTTGCCGGTAGCTTTAAACATTGCTGCCAGACGCCTGTTTTGAATCCGTTCAGGCCCACTTCCGAAAAACTCTCTCCTAATCAGTATCCTGGAGCAAAAACCACACTGCCCGGCCATCCTGAAATGATATGTCATATGATGGTATACCATATTTTGACATGGCAATTTCCGTAATGCTATACCACTCCCGAAACATTCACTTAGCAATTTTTTAACTTTCAGGAGAGGACTATGCATCCCGCCATTCGTAAAACGCTGGTGACGACCGAAACGCTGTATGTTGACGGCGGCAAAGCTGCCGCTAAGCCGCTGGTAATGATCGCCGCCGCCGCCGTGGTGAAAAATCCCTGGGACGGTCAGGGCTACGTTGACGATCTCGCGCCGCAGATCCGTGAATTTGCCCCTGTGCTGGGCGAGCTGCTCACCAGCCTGATCCTGAAAGAGGCGGGCGGGGGCGAAAATGTCGAGGCCTTTGGTAAAAGCGCCGTTGTCGGTCTGGATGGCGAACTGGAGCACGCCTCCGCGCTGATCCATACCCTGCACTTTGGCAATCACTACCGTAGCGCGGTACAGAGCAAAAGCTATCTGGCCTTCAACAACACGCGCGGCCCGGCCAACACCCCGGTGCTAATCCCCATGATGCACAAAAACGATGAAGGCAGCCGCGAACACTACCTGACCATGCAGTTCACTATCGGCGACGCGCCGCGCTACGACGAAATCGTTATCGCCCTGGGCGCGGCGCTGGGTGGACGCCCGCACCACCGTATCGGTAATCGTTACTCCGACCTGAAAGAGTTAGGCCATGATGCGAAAAACCCAGCAGCTGTGTAACAGCCAGATGCGCGTCAGCTATCTCGAAGCCGGAACAGGCACGCCGCTGGTGCTAATCCACGGCGTCGGGATGAACGCTGAATCCTGGTTTCCCCAGATTGAGGCGCTAAGCGCGCGCTTTCGCGTTATCGCGGTGGATATGCCCGGCCACGGTGAAAGCGACGCCTTTAGTCGACCGGTGACGCTGCCGGACTATGTCGCCTGGCTGGCGGAGTTTCTGGAGCAGCGCGCGGAATCCCGCTTCGCTGTCGCCGGGCATTCAATGGGCGCGCTGATTACCGCCGGGCTGGCGATTAGCCATCCGGAGCAGGTGAGTCATGCCATTGTGATGAGCGGCGTCTACCGCCGTAGCGATGCGGCGCGTCAGGCTGTATTGCAGCGCGCTCAGGAGCTGGCGGCGGGCAGTGCGCAGCTGGATTCACCGCTGACGCGCTGGTTTGGCGAAGATGAAAGCGAGGCGGCGCTGCGCGAACGCGTGGGCCGCTGGCTTCAGCAGGTCGACGTGCAGGGCTATGCCGCCGCCTATCAGGCCTTTGCCAGCGGCGATGAAATTTATGCCGACCGCTGGGACGAAATCGCCTGTCCGGTGCTGGTGCTGACCGGCGAGCTGGATGCTAATTCAAATCCGCAGATGGCGCGAGCAATGGCCGACGCCGCGCCGTTCGGCCAGGCGGTGATTATCGCTAATGCGCGCCATATGGTGAGCCTGACCGACGCGCAGCGCGTTAATCAGGAAATTATCGCCTTTCTCAACGCGCCCGCTGCCGCCGGGCGTTCACCCCACGCACTTGCAGGAGTGTCTCATGCAGACAGATAAACGCAGACAGCTGCGCGACGCATTCGGCGCGTTTATGACCGGCGTCACCGTAGTGACCAGTCGTGACGCGGCGGGCCAGCCGATTGGCTTTACCGCTAACTCTTTTACCTCGGTGTCGCTCGAACCGGCGCTGCTGCTGGTCAGCATCGATAAGCGTTCCGCCAATTTCGCCAACTTCACCACCTGCTCATCCTTTGCGGTCAATATCCTGGCGGAGCGGCAGAAAGAGACCTCGAATATCTTCGCGTCTAAGGTAGAGGATCGCTTCGCTCTGGTTGAGTGGCATGCCAGCGAGAACGGCACGCCGCTGCTGGAGGGCAGCTCGGCCTGGTTCGACTGCTCGCTGCATCAGGTGGTGGACGCGGGAGATCATGCGCTGCTAATCGGCAAGGTCGAAGGCTTTGATTCGCAGGCGACGGCAGGGCTGGGCTACTACCGCGGCGCCTATTTTACGCCTTATCACAATGCGGAGACGCTGATTAATCGTCTCAGCGTTGAGGTCAGCGCGCTGATCGAATGCAACGGCCATGCGGTGATGGTGCAGAAAGCGGGCACAGCCTGTCTGCCGTCGCGGCATGTCGCCGACGGCAGCGTCAGCGAGACCCTTAACGCGCTGATCGCGGAACTGGGAGTAAACGCCAACCCCGGCTTCGTCTATTCGGTCTATGAGGATCGCCAGCATAACAAGCAGCACATCGTGTTTCTTTGCGCGCTGCCCACCGACAGCAAGCCTGGCGCGCTGCGTCAGGGCGAATGGCTGGATCTGGAAAAAATTTCTGCGTTGTCCATCAAAGATTCGGCGCTGAAATCGCTGATGAATCGCTTCGTCAGAGAGAATAGCGTCGGCAATTACAGCATCTACTACGGCGATGAAAGCAACGGTTCAATAAAACAATTCGCCAGCTGAAATCTGTACCGGAGTACCCTATGAAACTGTCACTGTTTATCCATATGGAACGTATTTCGCCCGATGAGCCGCAGGACAGGCTCTACCAGGAGATGATGGAGCTGTGCGAAATGGCGGATAACGCCAGGATGCATGCTATCTGGACCGGTGAGCATCACGGCATGAACTTCACCATCGCGCCCAACCCGCTGATCAACATTGCCGATCTGGCGAATCGCACTAAAAACGTGCGGCTCGGCACCGGCACCATTATTGCGCCTTTTAGCCATCCGCTGCGCCTCGCGGGCGAAGCGGCGATGACCGACATCATTACCGGAGGGCGTCTGGAGCTGGGTATCGCACGCGGCGCTTACAGCTACGAATACGAACGCATGATGCCGGGCCTGACCGCCTGGGATGCCGGACAGCGCATGCGCGAGCTGGTGCCGGCAGTGAAAAAACTGTGGGAAGGGGATTATGCCCACCACGGCGAGTTCTGGCAGTTTCCGCTCTCCACCTCATCGCCGAAGCCGAAGCAGCAGCCGCATCCTCCCATCTGGATCGCAGCGCGCGATCCCAACAGTCATGAATTTGCCGTGACGCACGGCTGCAACGTGCAGGTGACGCCACTGCATCAGGGCGATGAAGAAATTGTGCGCCTGGCGCAGTGCTTCCACGAAACGCGTCAGCGGCTTGCGCCAGAAAAGCCATTGAAAATTATGTTGTTGCAGCATGGCTACGTGGCGGAGAACGAAGCCGACGCGCAGCAGGCCGCGCAGGAGCTTAACCGCTTCTACAACTATTTCGGCGCCTGGTTTAAGAATGAGCGTCCGGTGAGTCAGGGCCTGATCGCGCCGCTGAGCGACGCCGAGATTGCCGCCAACACCTGGTATTCCGCCGAAGCGATGCGCAAAAACCTGGCCATTGGCAGCGCCAACGAGGTGATTACCCGTCTCAAGCACTATGAAGCGCTGGGTTACGACGAGTTCGCATTGTGGATTGACAGCGGCATGTCCTTTGAGCGTAAAAAAGCCTCGCTGACGCGCTTCATTAATCAGGTCATGCCCGAATTTCATTAACAGGTGCCGAGATGGAATCGTTCAAACTTTTTATCAACGGTCAGTTTGAGTCTGGGGCAGCGACCTTCACCTCGCTCAATCCCGCCACGGGAGAACCCTGGGCGGAGATCGCCGAAGCGCGCGGCGACGAGGTCAATCGCGCCGTCGAGGCCGCCAGCCGCGCCTTTAACGCGCCCGAATGGCGCGACCTGACCGCCTCGGCGCGCGGACGACTACTGATGCGCCTGGCGGATCTGGTTGAGCAGAATGCCGACGAGCTGGCGCGGCTGGAAACGCTGGATACCGGCAAGATCATCCGGGAAACCCGCGCGCAAATCGCCTATGTCGCCGACTACTACCGCTACTACGCCGGGCTGGCCGACAAGATGGAAGGGCGCGTGCTCAGCATTGATAAAGCCGATACCGAGACCTGGACGCGTCGCGAGCCGGTTGGCGTGGTCGCGGCCATTATTCCCTGGAACAGCCAGCTGTTTCTCTCTGCGGTGAAAATCGGTCCGGCGCTGGCGGCGGGCTGTACGCTGGTGGTGAAAGCGGCCGAAAGCGCGCCAACGCCGCTGCTGGCTTTTGCCCGACTGATTGCTGAGGCAGGTTTTCCGGCTGGGGTCTGTAACCTGATTACCGGCTTCGGCGAGAGCTGCGGCACGGCGCTGACCACGCATCCCGACGTCGCGCATATCGCCTTTACCGGCGGGCCGGAAACGGCGCGGCATATCGTGCGCAACAGCGCTGAAAACCTGAGTAAAACCACGCTGGAGCTGGGAGGGAAATCCCCGTTTATCCTGTTTGAGGACGCCGATCTGGAAAGCGCGGCCAATGCTCAGGTCGCCGCGATTTTCGCCGCCTCCGGTCAGAGCTGCGTCGCGGGTTCGCGCCTGCTGGTGGCGGAGAGCATCAAGGAGCGCTTTCTGACGATGCTGGTGGAGCGCGTGCAGCGCATCGTGATTGGCTCGCCGCAGGAGATGACCACCCAGTTCGGCCCGCTCTGTACCCGGCAGCAAAAAACCCGCATTCAAACGCTGGTTGCCCAGTCGCTGGATCAGGGCGCAACGCTGCTGACGGGCCACTACGAAATTGATAGTCCCGGCTTCTACTATCCGCCCACCATTCTCGACTGCTCCGCTACGCCGCAGGCGGCAACGGTGGTCAACGAGCTTTTTGGCCCGGTGCTCTCCGTCGTGAGCTTCCGCAATGAAGCGGAGGCGATTCGCCTGGCCAACGCGACCGCTTATGGTCTGGCCGCGGGCGTCTTTACGCAGAACCTGGCGCGCGCCCATCGCGTGACCCGTGCGCTGCGCTGCGGCGTGGTCTGGATCAATACCTATCGCATGGTGTCGCCGCTGGCGCCCTTTGGCGGCTACGGACTCTCCGGACATGGACGCGAAGGCGGCATGGAGGCGGCGCTGGAGTTCACCACCACCAAAACCGTGTGGTTGCGCACCAGCGATGAGCCGATCGGCGATCCTTTCATCATGCGTTAACGCTGTTATCACACCAGGAAAGAACGTCAGGGACGACGTCACCCGCAGGCGCGCGTCCCAGGGATTTCGGCGGCGCGCCTGACGTAAAGGATAAAGCCACAAGCCTGTTTGTTATCGGGACCATGAGGGTCTCCGGGCAGGCTTTGCCGCTGTTCATGTACCCAACCCTACAGATCACAATATAAAAATCCCCGGCGTGGAGGATAAAAATGTCTCAAAACAACGTGATAGAAAACAAATCGGTAGACTATGTGCCGGAAAACGAGCGGCACGGCCAGGCGCGCAGCCTGTTTACCTTATGGTTCTGTACCAATATCGCGCCGCTGGCGGTGGTGACCGGCGCCATCTCTACCCAGACATACCACCTTAATATTCTGTCGGCGATCTCGGCGATTATTGCCGGGCATCTGTTCGGCGGGCTGTTTCTGGCGCTCACCTCGGCGCAGGGACCGCGCGTCGGCATTCCCCAGATGGTGCAGAGCCGCGCCCAGTTCGGTCGCTATGGCTCGCTGCTGGTGATCGGCTTCACGACGGCGATTTATCTCGGCTTTTTTATCTCTAACGTGACGCTCTCTGGCAAGGTGATTAATAACGTGATCCCGGCGCTCTCTCTGCACAGCGCGACCATTCTCGGCGCGGTGGCGGCCACGCTGATCGGTATCGTCGGCTATCGTTTTATTCACCGCATCAATAAAGTCGGCGCATGGGTGATGGGTATCGCGCTGGCGGCTGGGCTGATGGTGATGCTCGGACGGCCGCTGCCGGGGGATTTCTGGCAGCGCGGCAGCTTTAGTCTCAACGGCTGGTTTGCCACTTTCTGCATCTGCGCGGTGTGGCAAATTAGCTTTTCGCCCTATACCTCCGACTATTCGCGCTATCTGCCTGCTCGTATCGGCGTGTTTAAACCCTTTATCTGCACCTGGCTCGGCGCGTGCGGCGGTACGATTCTGGCGTTTCTGTTTGGCGTGGTGGCGGTGAATCTGGTCGGCGGCGACACTGAAGCGATGGCGGCGGTGCGTCAGGCAACCGGCTGGCTGGGTCCGATCCTGATGATCCTTTTTCTGCTAAACATCATCTGCCATAACTCTATGAATCTCTACGGCTCAGTGCTGTCGCTGATTACCGCGGTCCAGACCTTTCGCCCGGCGTGGCTGCCTGCGGCGCGCGTGCGCATTGTTTTTTCCGCCATTGTGCTGGTGGGCGGCGTGCTGGTATCGCTGGCGGCCTCAGCCAACTTCGTCTCTTTTTTCCTCAATCTCATCTGGGCGCTGATTGGCGTGCTGATCCCGTGGAGCGTGATTAATCTGCTCGATTTTTATGTGGTGAAGCAGCAGCGCTATGATATCGACTCTATTTTCCGCGCGGACGGCGGCTGCTACGGGCTGGTCAATGTTAACGCGCTGATGATCTATTTTGGGGGCGTGGCGGTACAGCTTCCCTTTGTTGAAAATGCATTTTTTACCGGGCCTTATGCGCATCTGATCCCTGGCGCGGACATCTCCTGGGTGATTAGCCTGGCGGTGACCAGCACCGCCTACCTGCTGTTCCATAAAAAGGGCGCTCGGTTAACGGCTCCGCAGCAGCAACGCGCTAATTAACGCCACTTTTCTTGCTCATGGCGAAAGTGTGAACTAGATCTTAAAACCTGAGTTAATTCACTAACAGGGAGCGGTTTTATGCTGAGAACACCTTTGGCGTTACTAATGATGATGGCGGTCTCCGCAGCGGGCGCGGAGCCGCCCTCCTCACAGGTCAGGCCTTTGCAGGTGGGCAATCTGACCATTCAGCAGGGCAAACCGGCAATAATCATTTCAACCACCGGCGCGGACAGCGAAAGCGCACTGGCGCTGGCGCGGCAGGCGGCGCAAACCCCTCAGGTGCAGATGGTGGAGCTGCGCGTTGATAAGCTCGATTTTGCCACCGACGTCGATAAGGTGACGCAGTTAGGTCAGGCGATGCGGCGCGAGCTTAACGGCAAACCTCTATTGCTGACCCTGCGTACCGAAGCCGAAGGCGGCAGTCTGTCGCCGGACGACGCCAGCTATATCGCGCTCTACCAGCAGTGGCTCGCCGCCGGTTTCGCCGATCTTATCGATATTGAAATGCGTATTGGCGCGCAGGCGGTGGATCGGCTGGTGGCGCAGGCGCATCAGCGCCATGTCGCGGTTATTCTCTCTTATCACGACTTCAAGGCGACGCCCGATAACGCTGAGATGTTACGACGTCTGACCTGGCAGGAGGCGCATGGCGCAGACATTTTAAAGATTGCCGTAATGCCGCAAACGGCGCAGGACGTCAGCCGTCTGATGGATATAACCTGGCAGATACGTCAGCGCAGCGATAAGCCGCTGCTGACGATGGCGATGGGCGGGCTGGGCGCCGTGACGCGCCTTTCAGGCGAAATATTCGGCAGTAACCTGACCTTCGGCACGCCAGGGGAAGCGTCCGCGCCGGGCCAGCTTGAGGTGCAGGCGCTGGACCAGGCGCTTAATACGCTGCATAAGGCGAACGCTTCATCTTCCTCCGACTAGCGCGGATAAAAGCGATCGCAGAAGCTCTTACTGGCTCCCAGCCGTAGTGACAGGCGGCTGGCGGTGTCCTGCATGGTGCGGGTAACGCCGGTTTTATGGCTTTCAGGCGTCAGGCGCGAAACCGGACCGGTAATGGCCAGCGCGGCAGCCAGCGTATCGCCTTCGCCAAAGACCGGCAGCGATAAGGCCGCGATATGCGGATCGCGGATACCGGCGGTATAGAGCGGCAGCTCTGGCGGCCGATCGAACAGCGGCTCCCTGAGTCCCCAGTAACGTAACACCTGCCCGATAGCCGAGTTGTCCAGCGGCAGTGAACTGCCTGCCAGCCGCGTTTCCCGCAGCCCTTCCGACGACTCGGCGCGAAACAGACAGAGACGCTGGCCCTCTTCGATAATGTACCAGGAGGCGCTTTCGCCGGTCGACGCGGCCAGCGCATGGAGTTCCGGCTGGACAATATGCGCCAGATGGAAAGATTGCTCATAAAGCTTGCCCAGGTAGAGCAGACGCGGCCCAAGCGAATAGCAGCCATTTTCGCGCCGGATCACATAGTGCATTCGCTCCAGTGAATTCATCAGCCGATAAACCGTGGTTTTATGCTGGCCGGAGGCCTGAGCGAGGGCGGTGAGCGTTAGCGACTCTTCGCCCGGTTTAAAACAATCCAGTAGTGACAGCGCTTTTTCTACTGCGACTACGCCTTCATTTCCCATCGTGATCCTCCTGATTTTGCCGCTACGGATTGTAACCCGCAATTTGTGATTCACATCGTGTTTACATCACAAATGAATCTTTAACACTGGCAGGCTTAACTAAAGGCTGGTTATAGTGGTTGTATATAGTAAAACACTGTTTTACAGAGTACAACAACCGGAGCGATAGCCATGACAGAACATACATTCTCAATGTTGCAGCGCGATATAACGCGCGTTGATGCCGAGCTGGTACAGCGCGCCGCCGAATTTCAGGCAGCGATTCTTGCGGATGTCGCGGGCCGACGCGGCACCTTACATGGTCGGGTTAAGCCGCTTAGCGCCAGGATGAAGGTTGCCGGCCCGGCCATTACCGTTGAAGTTCGCCCCGGTGATAACCTGGCTATTCATGCGGCGCTGGCTATCGCGCAGCCGGGCGATGTCATCGTTGTCGATGGCAAAGGCGATCAGAGCTGCGCGCTGATTGGCGAAATTATGTCGACGCAGGCGCAGGCCGCCGGTATTGCCGGGATTATTATCGATGGCGCTGTGCGTGACGCCGATGCGCTGACGCAGGGCGCTTTCCCGGTGTTTGCCGCCGGACTCAACCCCTGTGGACCAACCAAGTCTGTCGCCGGACGCGTAAATCACCCGGTATCCGTGGCGGGCGCAGCGATCCAGCCTGGCGATCTGATTATCGGCGATACCGATGGCGTGGTGGTACTGCCTCGTGCAGAGGTGGCCGCGCTGCTGGAGCTGGCGCAAAAGAAACTGGATGGGGAAAACCGCCGCCTTCAGGCGATTCGACAGGGAGACATTCGCGCGCCCTGGCTGGAAGAGGCGCTGCGCGCCGCCGGTATGCTGACCAGCGGGGAGACATTATGATGAGCCATAAGCCGAGTATTATCATCACCGGCAGCGATCTGGCGCAGGAAGCCGTGGATCTGCTGAGCGATTATCAGCTGGTTTACGCTGGTCGCCAGCCGAGCGAAGCCGATCTGATCGCCTTGTGCCAGCAGCACAACCCGCACGCGATTATCGTGCGCTATGGCAAAATCAGCGCGTCAATCATGGACGCCGCGCCCGCGCTGCGCGTTATCGCCAAGCACGGCAGCGGCATTGACGTGATCGATCAGGCTGCGGCCGCGCAGCGTGAAATACGCGTGCTGGCCGCCACAGGCGCAAATGCCGCTGCCGTGGCGGAACATACCTGGGCGCTGATTCTCGCCTGCGCCAAATCGGTGGTGACGCTGGATGCGCGTATGCGTGAAGGGCACTGGGACAAGGCGCAGCATAAGTCAATCGAGCTGGAAGGGCGCACGCTGGGGCTGATTGGACTGGGCGCCATCGGCAGCAGGGTAGCAAAGGCGGGCGTCGCCTTTGGCATGCAGGTAATCGCCTACGATCCCTGGGCAAAACAGCTGCCCGACGGCTGTGAGGCGGTGGAGTTGACCGCGCTGTTTAATCGCGCCGATGTGGTGTCGCTGCACTGCCCGCTGACCGAACAAAATCGCGCCATGATTAACCGCGACACCCTGGCGCAGTTTAAACCGGGCGCGATGTTAATTAATACGGCCCGTGGCGGTCTGATCGAGGAAGAGGCGCTGGCGAACGCGTTGCAGGACGGCACGCTAGGCTGCGCGGCGCTGGACAGCTTTACCCAGGAGCCGCTGACGGCGCCGCACCGCTGGCAGTCGCTGAGCAATGTGATCCTGTCGCCTCATATCGGCGGGGTCAGCGATACCTCCTACGTTAAAATGGGTTCAACGGCGGCACGCAATGTGCTGAGCGTGCTGCGGGCCGGAGCGGTAGAGGAGTCGACGTCGGCATAGTCCCTGCTGATAAAGTCTGTAACCGCTATGGCGCAGGTCTTGCCTGCGCCCTCAAGACAGCAGCCCATGGTCGGCTGCTTTTTTTTGCCTGCTGACGGCATTCTCGCTGTGTAAAAGACGACTCTCGCCGCCCGAATGGCGCTCTTCAGTCAGACCGCGCTGTGCAAGCCCCTGGTTTGCCTCTTCACCAGGCTGCCTGTTATCGGCCCGTTCGCCGATCGTGGCTGCCCGCTCGCGCCCCGACCGACATTCTCCGCGTCCTGGCCTTTGATTCAGACTTCAGCCTGCGGGAAGCAGAGCGTTGCTACGCCTGTGGGGAGCCGAACGGTAAGCCACAGGGCGTCTGACGGAGCGTCAGGACCGTTTATGGCTCGCTATGCAGACGCTGTCGTGCCTGCGCGGGCAGGGGCGTGAGCCAGCAGGTCGGGAAAACTTTCCCGATACGCCGGTTAAGGAGGATTCTGTGTAGGGCGATTCCCTGGTAAAGAGAGTGCGGCGGCAGAGATGTCTGAGCGGCGGATCGGCAGGGCGGCAGAACGGCGTTGAGAGATTGCGGATGTGCAGAAGCCGGTATCAGAACCGGCTTCTGCGTTAACTCATTTCACCTGAGCGTGTGCGTCAACGCGTAGCGAGGACTTTCGGCCCATGACCAGCACGGCAATCCCGCCCGCTGCGCAAAGCACGGCCAGCGGCACCATTGCCAGCGTATGGCTGCCGGTCGCCTGGTTAATCATGCCGTAGACGTTGACCATCAGACCGCCGCCAATCAGGTTCGCCACCGCGCCAATCGCGGCCAGGCCTGCCGCCGCCGTAGACGAGGAGAGCCATCCAGAGGCCAGCGCCCAGAAGGGTCCCTTCATTGAGTAAGCGCCGATCAACACCAGCGACAGGATCACCACGCTACCGCTTAGCGACTGGCTGATAAAGGCGGAAAGCAGACCGCCGGCGATCAGGAACAGCGTCAGTGCGGTGTGCCAGCGGCGCTCGCCCGTGCGGTCTGAGCTGCGGCCCCAGACGATCATCAGCACCGACGCCAGGCCGTAAGGGATGGCGTTAACCAGACCCGTGGTGAAGTTATCCAGTCCAAATGATTTCAGCAGCTGGGGCGACCAGACGCTGAGGGTGGTGCCAGCGGCAGAGGCGCCGGCATAGATCAGCGCCATCATCCAGATATGCTTGTGGCGCAGCAGCTGCCACAGGGAGATATGTCCAATGGCTTTGCGCTGGGCATTTTCCGCCGCCAGCGTAGACGACAGCCAGTTACGCTGTTCGGCGGTGAGCCAGCCTGCGCTGTCCGGACGGTTGCTGAGCACGAAAAAGGCCGCAATGCCCAGCAGCACCGCTGGAATGCCCTCCAGAATAAACAGCCAGTGCCAGCCGCGCATGCCATACCAGCCGTCAAGCGAAAGGATCGCGCCGGATATGGGAGAGCCGATAAAGTTGGCGGCGGGGATTGCCACCATAAAGGTCGCAATGACGCGAGCGCGGTATTTAGCCGGGATCCAGTAGGTAAGATAGAGGATCACGCCGGGGAAAAAGCCGGCTTCGGCGGCGCCCAGCAAAAACCGCAGCACGTAGAGCATTTCGCTGCTCTGCACAAACGCGGTACACACCGACACGATACCCCAGGTAATCATGATGCGGGAGATCCAGATCTTCGCGCCGATTTTCTGCATCGCCAGATTGCTCGGTACTTCAAACAGAAAATAGCCAACAAAGAACAGGCTGCTTGCCAGGCCGAAAACCGCTTTTGACAGGCCTAAATCTTCATTCATTTGCAGCGAGGCCATGCCGATATTGCCTCGATCGATAATGGCGATCAGATAGCAGACAATCAAAAAGGGCAGGATCCGCCAGACCACCCGTCTTACGGTTTGCTTTTCCAGCTCTGAGGGCGCAGTAGAAGCGTGCATCTTTTCAGACATGATGTACCTCTTAACAGAAATCGTCCCCGGCAAAGCGCAGCCTTGCGGGATGGTTGTTTTACTGTATAAAACTGTTATGTACAGAGTACAACTCAGTATCTCCGTAGTTGAGGTTGCCGTCAGAGAGATGTTGCAAGGTTGAGTGAGATGTCACAAAAAGATGTCAGGATGATAGCTGTTATGTGATGGCATTAAAAATTTGGCCGATTGGGCGCATTAAAAAAGGGAGATGAACAGAAGACTGCGCCGCTACGTCATAGAGAGGGGGCGAAAGCCGCCCCTCTGGCCGCCGTTCAGGCATGATGAAAAGCGTGATAAACGGCTACTGCTGGCTCATCTGCCGAAAACGGGCCGCCTTTGCCCGGTTGCCGCAGACCGCCATGCTGCACCAGCGGCGGCGATGCGCTTTAGTGCGATCGTAAAACCACAGCGTGCAGTCGGGGTGTTCGCAGTTGCGTACCAGCGCAAAATCGCCGTTAGCCAGCAGATCGGCAGCCTGTTCAGCCACGGGAGCCAGCTGTTGTTCCGGCGTCGCCGAGGCGTAGACGCGGTGGTATTCAGTCTGACCCTGCTGATTCAGGGTTAATTCGGGATGGCTTATCGCGCTGCGCAGAAAGTGATTCAGCCGCTCAGTCTGCCAGACGCCGCCGTTTTTTTTCTGCTCAACCGCATGCAGAATAACGGCGCGCAGCTCACGCGCCGCTTTCAGTAACGCGCCGCTGCGCGTCTTTACTTCTCCGGCATGTGAGGCATAGCCCACGTCATTAAGCCAGCGAATGACATCCGCATCCGTTTGGAAAAAATCATGAGGCTGATTTTCCACCTGCGCCACGGTGTTAAGAAAATCCAGCGCAAGGTGATCGGCGATATGCCCAGGCGCCGGGGTGTTAGCCGTTTCACTTGTCATTTTTACTTATCCTGCTGCGTGTATGTAACCGGTAACAGATATTTTAACCAGTTATTTCCTGAAGTACAGCCTGACCAGTTCTCTTATAAGTTACTGGTTTAAGGCATTTATTTATTTTGGTAGACATAAGGCACCGCTGATAACCGTTATAAATAACTTTTAAAGGTTATGGTTCTGTGCCAGGCTCTGACTGTAACCTGTAATAAACTACTTTAACGGTTAAAATGAGGTGAGCATGTCCAGTAACCAGCCCAGTCCCGTACACTACCGCTTTGTTGACGCCGATGGCGTACGTCTGTTTTATCGCGAGGCAGGCAATCCTGATTTGCCGACCCTGTTGTTATTGCATGGCTATCCCAGCTCTTCGCATCAGTTTCGCAATCTCATTCCTCTGCTGAGCGATAGCTTCCATTTAATCGCCCCCGATCTGCCCGGTTTCGGCTTTACCGAGGTGCCGGAGGCGCGTCGCTACCGCTATAGCTTCGATGCGCTGGGCGAAACGCTGAAGGCGTTTGTGAATGCGCTGGGGTTAGAAAGCTATGCGCTCTATGTCTTCGATTACGGTGCGCCGAGCGGCCTGCGGCTGGCGCTGGCTTATCCTGAACGCGTGACCGGCCTGATCTCGCAAAACGGCAATGCCTATCTGGAAGGGCTGGGCGATGCATGGCAGCCTGTTCAGCAATACTGGGCGCAGCCTACGGCGGAGAATCGTCAGACCGTCAGGGAAAAGGTGCTGAATCTGGAAGGCACCCGCTGGCAATATCTTCACGGCGTCAGCGATGAGACGCTGGTTGCTCCGGAAGGCTACATGCTTGATACGCTGCTGATGGAGCGGCCCGGCAACAAAGAGATACAGCTCGACCTGTTTCTGGATTACGCCAACAACCTGACCCTTTATCCCGCCTTTCAGCAGTTCTTCCGCGACAGGCAGCTCCCGACGCTGGTGATCTGGGGAAAACACGATCCCTTTTTTATTCCGCCTGGCGCAGAGTGCTGGCGGCGGGACAATCCTCACGCTCAGGTCGAACTGCTGGATACGGGCCATTTCGCGCTGGAAACCCATGCGGGCTATATTGCACAGCGCATCAGAGAGGTTATCGGCGGCGAGGATTTAATGACAGACTCTGCGGAATAGCATAGGGTTAATCTTTAAGCAGCGTCCGATAAGATCACTACCCAGGGGGCAATATGGATTACGTTATCGCCAGCAATCTGGATGAGCTGAATGAACTGCTCAGCAGTGGGGACCACAAAGCGGTGATGATTGGCTATGAACTCTCTGCCGATGAGTTTTTCGGTATTGCCATGTACTGGGGCGATCGCGGCGCTAAAATCAAACGCGTAGACGGCAGTTTTCTGGTTAAGCTGGGGAAAAGTACCGTTTTACCCGGCGACGAAATCTAGACGCTGGTATTAAGCAACAGGCTGGCCATCGGCTTCAGCGCGGCCAGCCTGCGCGCATTACTGAATTTCCGGCCAGGCGACCGGCGGAATGCCGTTGAGGTGGGGACGGGCAAAAAGGTAACCCTGGAAAAGACTGATGCCTGCGGCTTCCAGCCACATCCACTCTTCTGGCTTTTCAATCCCTTCGGCAATCACGCTGATCTCCAGCGATGAGCAGCACTTCAGAATAGCATGGACGATTGCCTGCTTTGGTCCGCTTTTATGCACATCGGTAATAAGGTTGCGATCGATCTTGACCTTATCCGGCTGGAAACGCGACAGCAAAGAGAGGCCGGCGAAACCTGCGCCAAAGTCATCAAGCGCGATGCTGATGCCGGCCGCCCTTAACTTTTTAACGGCGATAGTAAACTCATCCAGCCGTGAAATAACTTCGTTTTCCGTCACTTCAACAACGATCTGCTCTGGCACCAGCCCGTTCTGGTGGATCTCATTCAGCAGCTGTTCTACCGCGTTGGGCACCATGACCAGCGACATAGGGAGCAGGTTAACAGACAGTGTCTGGCCCTGAATGTTAAGCGCTTTCGCCTGCGCAAAGGCCACGCCTTTGGCTTTAATGTCTGCGGCGTAGATCGCTTCGCCTGTAAATTGCGCGAAATAGTCGCCGGGCGCGCCGCCGTCCGGGGTGCGTATCAGCGCCTCCAGCGAGACGATTTGCTGCATCAGCGGATCGATAATGGGCTGAAAAGCAAAACTACAGTCGGCGGCATCGGGCGGCGCGATAGTTTTTTGCTGTGAATCTTCAACCACGAAATCCCAGGTATCGATAGCGGGGATTTCAAAATAGTTGCCTTTTTCTCTCGCCTCGACAAAGGTGCGTAAAAATTGCAGCGCGCGATCGTCATAGGTGAGCTGATATTTTGTCGTTCCTTTGTCCAGCACGGCCTGCAGTACGGTTTCTTTATCATATTTACGCAGGTCGAACAGTTCCATTCCCACGTTGCCGAAGCGGCGCGAAGGGGAATAGTCATACATCAGTTCGACCAGATTATGATGGCGTTTGTCGGCGCAAATGCGCTCATAAATTGCGCGCACCGCCTCATCAGAACCTTCCAGCAGCTGAAAGAAATGGGTGCCGTCAAACAGCAGAATGCCGGTAACGTCAAAGGTTTCGTTAATTTTATTTGCATCTGTGGCTAAATTATCCAGCGTTTTTACAGGCACGTCGTCAGAAAGATGGCTGCGATAGATAATGGTAGTCAGCATGGATAATTCCAGTCTTGGCTTTGCAGAGGCACACATTAACAGAGGTTGTAAGGAAAATGTCTAGCGCTTTTTTTGAGAATCAAAAAAAAAAAGCAGATCCATAAATAGCTATTGAAACCGGCTTGAAATTCTTTTTACCGTTTTGCTTTAATTTCACCACGGTTTCAATGTTCATTTTTAATTCCTGTTATGCCTTATAATAAAAAAGCATTATTTTTTAAGATGTTATTTTTATCTCTGCGGCTTTAAAGTTTCATTCTGTATACCACTTTTCGCTTAAGGCTACGCCTGCTCTTCAGGTTTGACCAAAGAGCGTCGCCGCGTGGTTGCGTGCGGAAAGATGACTTTCATCTTGCTTAAATAAAGCAAAAGCAAGCAGCCGGAGCTTATTGAACCAAAAGCGCGCTAACATCACTGACGTCAGCGTCGCTTCAGAGCCTTAACGCCTCTTGGCAAAACGCGCGCTGCCAGTAGAGCGGCGCGCCATAAACCTCGACGAAATAGTCAATGACCACGCGTACATTGAGCGGCGGATGGCGAGTATTGGGATAAATGGCCGCTATTTGCTGAGGGGCAGGATTAATCCCGGCGTCATAATTCTCCAGCAGCCTGACTAAATTTCCGTTTTGCAAATGATCCCCTGTCAGCCAGTCGGGAAACAGAACCATGCCCATGCCGCCCAGCGCTGCGGTCAGCAGCGTCTCTGCATTGTTCGACGACAGCAGCGGCACGACCGGATAATGCACCCAGGGATTATCGCCGCGTCGGAAAAGCCAGCGATTCGCCCCTGCGGAGCCGCGATAAACCAGACAACGATGCCCGCTTAGCGCCTCTGGAGAGGCGGGTGCGCCATGTTGCGCAACATACTCCGGCGATGCGGCGAGATAATAGCGCTGATTCCCTAGCACGCGCGCGTGAAAGGAGGAGTCGGTCAGGGTGCCGATGCGGAAAATAAGATCGGTCGCGGTACGATGCGGATCAACATAATCATCGGTCAGCGTCAGTTCTATCTCCAGCTGAGGATAGCGCGTCGACAAACCCGCCAGCCAGGGCGCGATATGGCGCTGCCCAAAGAAAACAGGGGCATTCAGCCGTACCAGCCCGGCGGGCTGTAACGATCGCTCCTGCAAGGCCTGACGCGCTTCGCTGAACTGATTATCTATGGCGCGGGCATACTCTACGAAAAGACGTCCTGCCTCCGTCGGGATCACCGCCCGCGTGTTGCGATAGAACAGCTGCTGGCCCAGCGCATCCTCCAGCTGCACAATGGTGCGTGACACCATTGAGGCAGAGACGCCTTCGCGTCGCGCGACCACAGAAAAGTTCTGCGCGTCGAAAACGCTGAGAAAAAAGCGCAGCGCGCGCAGGTCGATTGAGCCAGTCGTATCCATTGATGCATTTCCTGCAAAAGTGTTTGCCAGACTATAGCGTTTTTCATCTTAATCCGCTGCATTATGCTGTTCCGCCTCGATTTAAAGGAAGCGGTTATGCAACTGATATTTATTTTTCTGGTGATAGCGGGCGGCATGGGGCTGTCGGTGGAGGCGGGCCTGCTTGGACCGCTGGGCCAGCAGGTCGGCGATCTCTGGGCGACACTGAGTATTTTTGGCGTTGGCGCGGCGCTGACCTTTTTGCTGATGCTGTTTTTCAGCCCACGCAATAGCCCGTCATTTTTCGCGCAGCCAGGCTGGCAGCTACTGGGCGGCATATTAGGCCCTGGCTATGTGGTGATCCTGACGCTGGCGACGCCGGTCATTGGGATTGCCATGACCATGATTGGCATTCTGGCCGGTCAGGTGTTTAAGAGTCTCATCATCGACCATTTTGGTCTGCTGGGAACGCCGCATCGCAGAATCGACGGCAAACGTATTATCGCGCTGGTGTTTATCATTATCGCGCTGGCGCTGGTGGCTAAGGGTTAATATGACAATTTTTATGATCTGTTTAGCGGTGCTGGGCGGCGCGCTGCTGAGTATTCAGGCGGCGATCAACGGCCAGCTCGGCGGTAAAGTCGGCGTATTCCGCTGCGCCTTTCTCACCTTTGCCCTCGGCGCGGTGGTGACGGCCCTGTTGATCTTCTTCTTTGAGCCGGCGCAGCCGCAGACCCTGCTGGATGTGCCGAAATGGCAGCTGCTGGGCGCGCTTTGTGGGGTTCCCTATATCGTGATTATGGTTCTGGCCGTGCAGCGCATCGGTACAGCCGTCGCGACCGTCGCCGTGATCTTCGGTCAGCTTGCCATGAGTATGCTGATCGATAATTTCGGCTGGTTAGGCAATGCGGCCATCGCCTTTTCGCCGGCTCGTCTGGCAGCCATTGCCTGCCTGGCGGTGGCGCTGTTCTTTATCTACAGCAGCAACAAGCCAAAAAAAGCGCGTCGCTGATCGCTACGCCTGCGCGTCCTGCGCAGGCGTGCTTGTTTCCCGCATCCGGCTGAATTTCAAATAACTGTTACACTGATTGTTGGTGCTTAACAGGGAGGAAATATGAAATTAGGCTTCGCATGTAAGTATCTGGATGCAGATATTAAGCAACGTTTCCCGTTTAAAAGCACAACGCGCACCCGCTTTCTCAGCTTAACGCGAGAAGAGCAAATCGTCCTGATCGAGAATCTGGCTCGTCTGAACCTGACGCATCTTGCGGGCCTGCTGGAAACGCTGGCAACACAGCCAGAAGCGCTGCGGATGATGCGTATTGGCAGCGATCTGCTGCCGCTCTATACCGTGCCTGAAGCGACCCCGCTCTACCGCGAGTTTCTGCCCGATCTCCTGCCGCTGTTCAGGCGCTGCGGCGCGCTGGCGCGTCAGCACGGTATTCGCCTCTCTTTTCATCCTGGTCAATATTCGGTGCTCGCCTCTGATAATCCTGATGTGGTGCAGCGAGCCATTGAGGATGTGGAGTACCATGCGCTGTGCGCCGCGCTGATGGGCTATGGCAAAGCGTTTCAGGACTTTAAAATTAATATTCATATGAATGGCAAAGGGGGATTCGAAGGATTCCGCCAGGCATTCGGGCGGCTCAGCCCGGAAGCGCGCAATATGCTGACGGTAGAGAATGACGAGATCTCCTGTTCGCTGGATGATGTGCTTCAGGCGAAAGCGCTCTGTCCCATCGTGCTGGATATTCATCATCACTGGGTAAAAGAGAACGCCTTTATCCAGCCGGACGATGCGCGCATCGCGCTGATCAAGGAGTCATGGCGCGGTGTCCGCCCGGTGCTGCACTATTCTATTTCTCAGGAAGGCCTAATCCCGACGCAGGGCTATCCCGATCAGCACAGCCTGGGCGTGGCGAAAACCAAACTGCGGGCGCATTCGGACTTCTATTTCAACCCCACGCTCAATGACTGGGCGCTGTCGTTTGACGCTTTCGATATTATGTGCGAAGTGAAAATGAAGAATCTTGCCAGCGAGCGGCTTTATGATTACGCGCTGGCCACGAAGGTTATCGATCCCAGCCGAGCTGCGCGGTAATGGCGCGCCGGTAGGGCGTATCGATCTGCGACGGAACCTGCATGATATAGGCGCGCGCGTGAGCCGCCTCTTCGCCGTTGAGCTGTTGCAGGTGATCAATGGCCTGCGCAAGCGTAGGAATCAATCCCTCGACGCGGCCAAATTTTGGCGGCAGGGCGGTCCAGATAACCGCATCCAGTTGGCGCTGGCGCGCCCAGTCGGCCAGCACGCCGGGGGTTTGCGACGTAACGGTGAGGATACCGATTCCGTCGACGCGCTCGTCAGGAATACCCTCTCTTTCCCGCAGCTGGATACAGGCCTGCCCCAGATCTCCGGTCGCCAGTCTGGCCCAGAAAACCGGCACGGCAGGCGCATTGATGCAGATTGCCGTTGCCAGTTCGCCGCCGTCGCTGGTGCGGGAAAATTCGATGGGCAGACGCGGACCATCCTGATGCCAGCTTCCTTCAACGGGCAGGTCGCCCGGTTTCCAGATCAGTGAACCCCAACCAAGACAGGCAATGTTCATCATGCTTTCCTCAGGAAAAGAGTGGGGCCGGTCCGTTAGTGTTTGCGCTTATCGCCGGGGATAGCTTCACCCTTGAAATGATGCTCGGTATTATTGCGATCCCGTAGCGCGACGCGCGACTGATCCGACTGGGTGTTGAGGTTCTGCTGCACCTCATTAAGGGCGCGCATCAGCGCCTGATGCCGCTCTTCATCCTGCTCCTGCTCCGCCATGCGTTGAAGGATCTCTTTCAGCGCTCGGCTGGACACGGCTTGACCCGACAAAATGAGTTCCATTGTCGCTTCGCCGATAAGGATGTCAGTTAATCTTTCGTCGTTACTTTTATACATAACATTTGCTCTGTGTCCCGCTGCACGCCCCTGAGGCTGGGGCAGGATTGAGGTGCGGTTGACTACAGAAAGAACCAGCGCACCTGGCTGGTGCCGGCATAAGCCGGCAGAAACCTGCTTTTAACTAAAGGTCGTGCCAGAAAAACGGAAATCTTAAATTGAAACGGGGAATTATCGTCCTAACAGCAGGCCAATCAGATGCTGAAAATGCTGCTCTTCTTCTGCGGTAGAGGCGACTTCAAGCCTTCTGACCAGCTTGGTGCAAATGCCTTTACGGTTAACATTTTTACCCGCGCGAAGAAGCTCAACCACGATCTGACCCAGGGTTTCCTGCTGCGAAGGCAGGCTGGCTTCACGAAAATAACGTGCGATGTCTTCAGAAGAAGAGAGAAGGCTGCTGCTCTGACGCATGATTTCACCCCAAAATGAGTTAAACGATGATCAGTCAAAAAAATGACAACTTGTACATCGAAAGAAAATGTGTACAAGAATATGCAAGAAAATTGCATTAACGTTTTTGCAAAAAATGCTCTCAAAAAATAGCCTTATCTGCCTAACTCTTTGTATTCTGGCGTAAGTAAGGGAAATTGTGAAGATCGGAATGTAAAAAACTTGTACAACTTTTACTGATATATCAGCCCCAGGGCACGCTATCCCCGGGGCTGATGGGGCTAAACCTGCGCCATACCGCCGTCGGCAAAGATCTCCGCGGCATTGATAAAACTGGCGGCGTCGGACGCCAGGAAGGCGACAACTTTACCAATCTCCTCCGGCTCGCCCAGACGACCCAGCGGCACCTGCGCCGCCAGCGCGTCAAACAGGCCCTGACGGCTGGATTCATCAACCAGTCCGCCTAAGCCGGGCGTGCGAACCGGACCAGGGCTGATAACATTGACGCGAATGGCGCGATCTTTCAGGTCCAGCGCCCATGAGCGGGCGAAATTGCGCACCGCCGCTTTACTGGCGCTGTAGACGCTAAACCCGGCGGTGCCCTGAACCGATGTGGTTGACGAGGTTAATATCACTGACGCGCCATCGACCAGCAAGGGAAGCGCCTTCTGCACCGTAAACAGCACGCCACGCACGTTGGTCGCGAAAATTCGATCGAAATGCTCTTCGGTGATAGCACCCAGCGGCAACATATCGCCGCCGCCTGCGTTGGCAAAAAGAATGTCCAGATGACCGGCGCTGCGCGCGATTTCAGCATAAACCGCATCGAGATCGGCAAGCTGCGAAGCGTCTGCGCGAATGCCCGTTGCGGCATTGCCAATCAGCGCGACGGCTTCATTCAGCGCGTCCTGACGACGTCCGGTGATAAACACGCGTGCGCCCTGTGCGGCGAGCTGCCGGGCCGATGCCAGTCCAATGCCGCTTGTGCCCCCGGTAACCAGTGCGATTTTGCCTTGCAGTGAAAGTGTCATGATCTTTTCCTCTCAGTTGATATGGTCAGATTTTGCTGCGTTCTGCTGTTGCAGCGCGTAACAGGAATCTATCCTCTAAACGATTACTGAAAAATCCTGTAAAACTGGAATGACTATTTCTGTGTGTGGATAATCAGGCGAGGGGAAGATGGATCAACTGATGGCGATCAAGGCATTTGCTCGCGTGGTGGAGGCGGGCAACTTCACGCGCGCTGCAGATTCGCTGGATATGCCGAACGCGACCTTGAGCAAAATGGTACAGGAGCTGGAAGCGCACCTGGGTATTCGTCTGTTGCAGCGCACGACGCGCCGCGTCACGGTGACTCCGGAGGGCAGGGAATATTACGAGAAAACGCAACGCATTCTGCACGATCTGGACGACATCGACGCCTCCTTTAACGTTGCGCGCAGCAGGCCGCGCGGGGCGCTGCGCATCGATGTCGGCGGCTCGACGGCCAGTGAGGTGCTGATCCCGGCGCTGCCCGACTTTATCGCCCGTTACCCTGACATCCGCATCGATTTAGGGGTCGCCGATCGCGCCGTTGACCTGATTAGCGATAATGTAGACTGCGTAATTCGCGGCGGTCCGCTGGATGACTCTTCGCTCATTGCCCGTAAGATTGGCGAAGCGACGCTAATTACCTGCGCCACGCCTGCTTATCTCAAGCACTATGGCGTGCCTGCCTATCCGGACGAACTTAAAAATGGTCATCGTCTGATCAGCTACCTGTCACCGCAAACCGGACGGCCGTTTCCTTTTCGCTTTGAACGCGGCGGAGAGAAGACGGAGATCAAGGCGGAGTATCGCGTGGGTGTTAATGAGAGCAACGCCCATCTGGCGGCGGCGCTGGCAGGGTTAGGGATTGTTCAGACCTTTACCTATGCGACGGCTGCGCATATCGACGCCGGACGGCTGGTGGAGATCCTTGCGCCGTGGCGACCTGCGCGCTACCCCTTTCACGTGGTTTACCCACAGAATCGCTATGTCACCCATCGACTGCGGGTGTTTATCGCCTGGCTACAGGAGATCTTTCCTGCGCGCGTAGGAAGGTAACGGCCAGTGAAGGGTTCAGGCGGGACGCGCTCTTTCTTTCCCGCCTTGGGGGAAGCGAATGTCTGATGCCACAGGCGAGCGCTTCATTCTCGCGTGCGCAGGGGGAGAACGTCTTGCAGCAGGCGCTGCAAGACGTGTCAGCATCAGGCCAGCTTGATGATAATCATACCTGCCAGCAGCAGGCTCAGCCCAGCCCAGCCTCTGGCGTTGAGCCGCTGGCCAAACATTATCCAGCCTGCCGCGACCGTGGCGGCAATACCAAATCCGCCCCACAGCGCATAGGCTACAGAGAGATCGATCCCTTTGACCGCCTGTGACAGCGCGCTAAACGCCAGCAGCACGGATGCCAGCGACGCGACGCCCGGCAGCGGTTTTTTAAAGCCGTCGGAGTATTTAAGGAAAATGTTGGCGGCGATCTCCAGCAGTATCGCCAGCGCCAGCCAGAGAATATGCACTGTATCAGCCGTGGACATGCTGCAACTCCTTCCGCTGCGTGGTGCCAGTTTTAATCAGCATAATGCCGGCGATCAACACCGCCAGACCACCGATTTTCGTTAGCGACAGCGATTCGCCGAATAACCCAACGCTAAAAAGGGTAATAAAGAGGATGCCAATGCCTTCCCATAACGCATAGGCAACGCCGAGGGCGATTTTTTTAACGGCAAAGCTGAGAAAAATATATGAGCAGGCAATCATTACCAGCATGACCAGATAACCTGTTGCGCTCTCGTCTACGCTGGACCATTTCATCGCCAGGGTACCGATAATTTCGCTAAAAATAGCGAGGAATAATAAAACCCATGCAAACATCATTTGCTCCTGAAACATTCATTAACTGTCTTACGCCGGGGAGGCGCGCATTTTGTATGGCGAACAGAAATGAAGTCAGGCTACAGGGCGCTGCGCCAGTGCTGGTCAGCAATATTCCAGAAAGGAAAGGGACGGGATAAAAGAAAAACGTTCGTAGAGGCTACGCGCATAATTTTAACAAGACATCCACACTGTTGCTTCTCATCGGTGGACGGATTGTACTCCAGTAATAAACACGGCGCAGTTATAGCATCTGCTTCAAGACTCTTCAATAGCAGTATTTTTCGGTTTTGACTTAAAACAAAGTTTATTGTGTTGGATCAAAGAGTGAGACGCCAGCGCGGTAGTTGCGGTGATTAAGGGTTGTAGTTACAACATACTTTTAAGCGGATTTGTAAACACATCCGCCTCCGTGCGGATTGCCTTGTCTGGAACGATACGCGCTGGCTCAGCGAAGCTCATCATTTACGACGCTGAGCCAGTCGCCATTACAGAATAAATCCGGCCGCAAGCTGCTCGTTGCCGCTGTGATCAGGCAACGTATAAAGCGTCGCTTTACCTGCCAGCAGGCGTTGTCCGTCGCTACCTGATTTGTGGGACTCGACATCGGTAATGTGATAGCCGACCGCGCCCGCCTCCTGCGCCTTTCTCACAAAAGCAGACTCAAGCTCTTCCATTGACGTCACCCAGCTTACGGACGTTATGCCAAAAGGCTGAACCGAAGCGATCTCGCGCGGCGATAAACCGGGACGAATTAATACGGGATTGACGCTTTGCGGAGAAAAAACAGATAACACATCCTGCACAAGCTCTTTCATTTGCTGGCTCCTCTTGGCAATAAGCGCATGGTAATGGCATAAACAGGGGTTATGGCACTCCTAATAAAGTCCAGTTAAGGAAAAGCGTTTTGGCTTTAATTGCTAATGAAATGTTATGGAAACAACGGTAGATAACTTATTGAGGATTCAGGGAAGATATTTTCATTTGATTACATTCTGGCTACATTTGTAATCAAAGCAGGCAAGCGCGAAGCGCGATTTCAGGAAAGGGCGAAAACGCCTCCGCCGGACAGCGGAGGCTGACGTTAAAGACGATTACCAGCCTTTAATAATATCGCCTTTATAAATTTCGTTGGCTTTATCCAGCACTTCCTGAGACTGGAAAGCCTCTTTCAGTTTCTGAATATTCGGGCTGTCTTTGTTATCTTCGCGCGCCACGATGGCGTTAACGTAAGGCGAAGCTTTGCCTTCCATGAACATGCCGTCGCGCGAAGCGGACAGATTCGCCAGGGCGGCAAAGTTATTGTTGATGATTGACACGTAAACCTGCGGATCGTCCAGCGTACGCGCCAGCTGCGGCGTGTCGACCTCAACAAACTTCAGCTTTTTGGGGTTGGCTGTGATGTCCAGCGTGGTCGGCAGCAGACCGGCTTCTGGCTTCACCTTAATTAGCCCCTGCGCCTGTAGCAGCAGCAAACTGCGGCCAAGCGTGGTGGCCTCGTTCGAAATGGTAATGGTCGCGCCGTCCGGCAGCGCATCCAGCGATTTAATTTTGCGTGAATAACCGGCGATAGGGAATACAAAGGTATTGGTGATCACCGCAAAGTGATAGCCGCGCTCTTTAGACTGCATTTCCAGATAGGGCAGGCTCTGGAAGGCGTTAGCGTCGACATCTTTGTTGAACAGAGCCTCATTCGGCTGCACATAGTCGTTAAAGGCCACGACATCGACATCCAGATGGTATTTATCATGCGCCACCTGCTTCACGGTGTCCCAAAGCGTCTGGTCTGGTCCGGTATTGATGGCAACCTTGATTTTACTGTCGTCGTCTTTGTTACAAGCGCTGAGCAGCGTAACGGACGCCGCCAGCAGAATAGAGAGCACTTTTTTGTTCATGAGCCAGATCCCTTTTATCGTAGGGAACGCACTATAATCTACATCTAGACGTCTGTACATCCATAGCGATGCGTTTGTGCATTTTTTGCCCGGATGAGCGGTGTTTATTGTGGGCAATAAAGTTAAATGCTCTTTGCGGCTCAGGTGAGTGAGTTAGCGCGCAAGCAAAAGCAGGGCGTCTGCGCAGTACAAGCGGACCTTCGCCGCGCACCCTGCGAACGCCTCTGGCAAAAGCCCTGTCCGGAGTTATTCATAAGGGAAAAGAGACGTGTCCGCCTCCTGACGAGGCGAACACAGGATGAAGCGGTTACAGCGATTGCAGAAAGCTCAGCAGATCCTCGTTCAGCCGATCCTGATGCGTCACGGCGAAGCCGTGCGGCGCATTGTCATAGACTTTCAGCGTCGCGTTGGGGATGCTTTCCGCCGCAACTTTACCGGTGGTCTCAAACGGGACGACCTGATCGTTGCTGCCGTGGATCACCAGCGTTGGCACGTCGATTTTAGCCACATCGGGGCGGAAGTCGGTTTGCGAGAAGGCGGTAACGCAATCCAGCGTACCTTTCAGCGACGCCAGCAGGGCAATATTGAGTGTCTGGGTCAGTACGCCCTGGGAGACCGTTTGGCCCGCGTTGGTGCCGTAAAAAGGCACGGCAAAATCGCTGATAAACTGCGCGCGATCTTTCAGCAGACCGGCCTGAATCCCCTCAAAGACAGACGCATCCACCCCTTGCGGATAGTCCGCCTGTTTACCAAAGATCGGCGTGACGGCACCCAGCAACACCAGGCCTGCCACGCGAGCGCTGCCGTAGCGACCGATATAGCGCGTGACGTCGCCTCCGCCCATTGAGAAGCCGACCAGCGTGACCTCATCCAGATCCAGCGCGGTGATCAGGTCGTTAATGTCTGATGAAAAGGTATCGTAGTCATAGCCAGTCCACGGCTGATCCGAACGGCCAAAGCCGCGGCGGTCAAACGCGATGACGCGATAGCCGCGCTCCGCCAGATAATTTAGCTGGCTGTCCCACATATCGGCATCCAGCGGCCAGCCGTGGCTGAACAGCACCGGTTTGCCTGTTCCCCAGTCTTTGAAATAAATTTGCGTACCGTCAGCAGTGGTTATCGTGCTCATTCTCTTTTCCTTGCAGTTGTCAGAAACAGCAGTAGTCCGCGCCGCAGGGGCGCGGCATCAGAATGCGAAGCAGCTACAGCCGAGCGCGCCCCAGAAGGCATTCTCTTCGGCGACCGGCAGATTAGCGCCGCGGGCGATGTCATGGGCATGGCTGTGAACGCCACAGGGACCGCTACAGTGGTGGGTCTGAGCGCGCATGCCGACGCGGCTGGCGGCAGGGGGCGCGCTGCGGTAGTGACCCGGCACCTTGACCACCGGGGACCACTCTGGCAGCACAGGAATGGCGGGCGGGGCTTCGTCGCTGAATGCGCCTGCCGCGTAAACGATATTGCCGTCCACCAGCGTCAGCACGGATTCAATCCCCTTGATCTCCTCTTCCGGCACGCGGAAGTAGTCTTTGCTCAATACCACCATGTCGGCAAGCTGGCCATTTTTGATCTGGCCTTTTTTGTTCTGCTCGCTGGAGAACCAGGCGCTGCCCTGGGTCCAGAGCATCAGCGCGGTGTCGCGGTCAAGGCGGGCGTTCACGTCATACATCTGCATGCCGCCGACGGTACGACCGGAAACCAGCCAGTAGAGCGCGGTCCAGGGGTTGTAGCTCGCCACGCGCGTCGCGTCGGTACCAAGCCCGACCGGCACGCCGGTCTCAAGCATACGCGCCACCGGCGGCGTATGGCGTGTGGCTTCGAGACCATAGCGTTCGGCAAAGTATTCGCCCTGAAACGCCATGCGGTGCTGAACGGCAATGCCGCCGCCCAGCGCTTTGATACGGTCGATGTTGCGCTGCGTCACCGTTTCAGCATGGTCAAAGAACCAGTGCAGGCCGTTGAATGGGATATCACGATCCACCTTTTCGAATACGTCGAGCATACGGCTGATAGATTCGTTATAGGTGGCATGCAGGCGGAATGGCCAGCGATGTTCAACCAGGTGGCGAACCACGCGCTCCAGCTCATCTTCCATGCCTGGCGCCAGGTCAGGACGCGGCTCCAGAAAGTCTTCAAAGTCGGCGGCGGAGAACACCAGCATTTCACCCGCGCCGTTGTGACGAAAGTAGTCGCTGCCTTGTCCCGGCGTCAGCATGTCGGTCCACTTTTCAAAGTCTTCCAGCTCGTGGCCGGGACGCTGCGTGAAGAGGTTGTAGGCGATACGAACTGTCATCTGCTTTTTCTGGTGCAGTTCGGCGATCACCTGGTAATCTTCCGGGTAGTTCTGGAAACCGCCGCCCGCGTCGATGGCGCTGGTCAGGCCGAGACGGTTCAGCTCACGCATAAACTGACGCGTGGAGTTAACCTGCTGCTCAAGCGGCAGTCTGGGACCTTTTGCCAGCGTGGCGTAGAGGATCATGGCGTTGGGACGCGCAATCAACATGCCGGTCGGGTTGCCGTTGCCGTCACGCTGGATTTCGCCGCCCGGCGGATTGGGCGTGTCGCGGGTGTAGCCTACTACCTTGAGCGCCGCGCGATTAAGCAGGGCGCGATCATAGAGATGCAGCACAAATACCGGCGTATCGGGCGCGGCCTCATTGATTTCATCCAGCGTCGGCATACGGCGCTCGGCAAACTGAAATTCGGTCCAGCCGCCAACGACGCGCACCCACTGCGGCGAAGGCGTGCGCAGCGCCTGCGCTTTCAGCATGCGCAGCGCGTCGGCGACCGAAGGCACACCTTCCCAGCGCAGCTCAAGGTTATAGTTGAGACCGCCGCGAATCAGATGCAGGTGCGAATCGTTGAGACCGGGAATAGCGGTGTGACCTTTGAGGTCAATGACCTTTGTGCCGTCGCAGTGGTGCTGCATAACATCATTAAGGCTGCCCACCTCAAGAAACTTACCGTCGCGAATGGCGACCGCGTCCGCCAGTGGGTTTTCACGATCCACCGTATGAAAGCGACCATTGGTAAGAATGATGTCTGCTTTGCCCAGCGTAACCATAATCTCTCCTTTAACCAGTAAAGCTGCCCTGAATAACAGGCAGAGCAGGAAATGGCTGGATTATGTTCAGTGGGTCAGCGCAGCGTCTAGTTATACAAAGGTATAGTTATACGCAAAGATAATAGTCGCCCGTTCCAAAGCCTCCTAGACTGCGCCCAGACAACTCGCCGAGTGCGGTTGCTTAAACGTCAAAAAAACCTACGTCATTCAGCAACATTAACCTCAATGGGCACAACTATGACCAATAGCAAACTTGAAGTTCTGACGCCGCAAAACAGCCAGATCATCTTCATCGATCAGCAGCCGCAGATGGCATTTGGCGTCCAGTCGATCGACCGGCAGGTGCTGAAAAATAATGTGGTGGCGCTGGCGAAAGCGGCAAAAGTCTTCAATATCCCGACGGTGCTTACCACCGTTGAGACAGAAAGCTTTTCGGGTCATACCTTCCCGGAGCTGCTCGACGTGTTTCCTGGACAGGATATTCTGGAGCGCACTTCGATGAACTCCTGGGACGATCAGAAAGTACGTGACGCGCTGGCGGCTAACGGTAAGAAAAAGGTTGTGGTATCCGGCCTGTGGACCGAGGTGTGCAACAACACCTTTGCGCTGTGTGCGATGCTGGAAGGCGGTTATGAGATCTATATGGTGGCGGATGCTTCAGGCGGCACCTCAAAAGAGGCGCACGACTATGCCATGCAGCGCATGATTCAGGCGGGCGTCATTCCGGTGACCTGGCAGCAGGTGATGCTGGAGTGGCAGCGCGACTGGGCGCATCGTGATACCTATGACGCGGTCATGAACATCGCCAAAGAGCACTCTGGCGCCTATGGTATCGGCGTCGATTATGCCTACACCATGGTGCACAAAGCGCCTTCGCGTCAGAAGAGCGAACACCGCACGCTGGCTCCTGTACCGGCGCCGGTTCGTTAATATTTTTCGCTGATCGGCTTTCCGGCGGGTCAGCGAAAAGAACAGTCTGAGAGCGCCACGATTTCGTTGATTAATTGTTAAATGCCTGGCATCGTTATTGGCAGAAGTGACGCTTCGCGCTTTACGCGTCATTTACCCATTCGTGGCACCCTGCCGCCTGACAATGATAAAAACAATAACAGGGCATCCTTACGTTGACGCGAGGCGTGTCTGAGGAAAACAGCATGACGCTGCCGCGTATTGTGATTGTTGACGACGAGCGCGCCGTGCGGCAGGGGCTGAGCAATCTGCTTCAGTCGGACGGTTACCGCACCGAGAGCTTCGCGTCGGGCGAGTCGCTACTGGAAAACATCACCTGTCTGGACAGCGTGGCGATGCTGATTATCGATATCCGGTTAAAAGGCATGAGCGGCTTCGACTTGTTTGAGGCGCTGAAAAAGCAGGGTTCCCCGCCGCCGGTACTGTTTATATCGGCCGATGCGGAAGAGAGCGTGTCTGAGCAGGCGCTTTTCCTGGGAGCGATAACCTTTATGCATAAACCTCTGGATATAGACGGGCTGCTGGAGTTAATCCGTCGCCAGCTTGAAGGGCAAGGGGGCGAATGAGCACTCTCTCTGTGACGCCAGACGAGTCTGGCAACGATGATATCAGGCTGCCAGCAGATACCCGCTTCACGCCGCTGGCCAACGACGGCGTCGTGCTTTGGTTACACTGTCACTTTTCTGATGCTGAGTCAAAGGTGCTGGCGACGGCGGCCAGCGACGAGATCGCCTTTCAGACCATGCAGTGGCTGAAAAATGAGTTCAGTCTGGCTTCACAGCTTTCCGCCAGCTGGGCGCTCAGGCCTGTTGGCCAGACGCGCTATCTTAACCGCTACGCACTTCTCTATCCCGCTTTCCCTTTTACGCCGCTTTCCGATGTGATTACTACGCCCTGTAAAAGCCTGGCTGACTTTCTGCTCTGTGCGGTTGAGCTGGCGCAGGCCGTAAGTCATGCGCATCGACAGAATATCGTGCATGGTGACATCAGGCCCGGTCACTTTTACCTGTATGCGGAGGGGAAGGTGCGCCTGGGCGGCTTTGGCCTGGCTCAGGCAAACGCAGATGCCGAGGTAAAAAAAACCTGGCCCGTAGCTGCCAGCTCGCTGGCCTATATGTCGCCGGAGCACAGCGGGCGTACGCCGCATGGGGTCAACAGCCTCAGCGACCTCTACAGCCTGGGTATTGTGCTCTATCAGCTGTTGACCGGTAAGCTGCCCTTCGGCACGCCAGGCGCCACGCCTGCCGAGTGGATCCACCATCATATCGCCTCAGCGCCACGCGCGCCGACGCTAACTGACCAGCCCGTTCCGCCAGTGCTTGCCGCCATCCTGCTGCGGCTGCTGGCGAAATCGCCGGCTAATCGCTATCAGACTATCGACGGGCTGCTGGCCGATCTGCGCCGCTGTCAGGCAACCCTGACGCGCGATAACCGCATCGCGCCTTTCAGGCCGGGCTTGCAGGAGAGTTTTACCGCCAGCTATCTTACCGAGGCGCTCTGCAACGATCATGCTCAGGCTCATGGGGTCGTCAGCGCGGCAGAGGAGACGATGCGCAGCGGCACGCATAACCTGGTGGTCATTATCGGCCCGCCTGGCGCGGGCAAGTCCTCTGTCATCGCCTCGGCGCTGAAGATTCTTCAGCACAAACCTGTGCTTATCGCGGTCGGCAAAGCGGATCGTCATGCCACGGTGGGACCTTATGCCGCGATCGCCGCGGCGTTTCGCGCCGTCACGCTCTATCTTCTGGGTCTCTCCGCCGACGAGATGATCGCCTGGCGCACGCGGCTTTTACAGGCGCTCGGCGACTATGCCGGTCTGGCCGTGGATATGGTGCCAGAGCTGAAGCAGCTGTTAAACGTGCCGCCGCAGGCTGTCAGCCGGGGAAATGCGCTGGATTCGCGGGCGCGGTTTAACCATATGGCGTGCAGCCTAATTAAGGCGTTAGCGCGTCCTGAACGGCCGCTGGTGATGCTGATCGACGATGTGCACCTTGCGGATAGCGCCAGTTTACAGCTGCTGGAAAATCTGTTTTTACGCAGTGAAAATCTGCCCTTTATGCTGGTACTGGCCCATTGCGAGTCCGAGGCGAACGCCGATTTGCTGCTTCGTCTCCGCACATCTGCGGCGCGCGTTAAGGACATTGCGCCCGCGCCGCTCACCATAAAAGCGATTGCGCGCTGGCTGGCGACGGTGCTGAATGCGCGGCCCGGCGAGACCAGCGAGCTGGCGGCGCTGATACAGGAAAAAACCGGCGGCAATCCGCTCTTCGTGCGTACTTTTTTTCGCCACGCGGTCGAGGAGGAGCTAATCCATCCGGCAAAATATCCGCTGCGCTGGCATTACCAGCACGCCGCGCTTGCCGCGCGGCCCTGTACGGACAATGTGGCTCGGCTGGTGATAAAGCAGCTGGCGCAGTTGCCCTATGCGACACGCTGGCTGTTAGGCAATCTGGCTGGCCTGGGAAGCCGCGGCGAACTGCCGCTGCTGGGCGAGATTCTTTCGCTCAGCGTGGGGCAAATCACGCAAAAGCTGGCTCCCGCCGTTGCCGGGAAACTGATTGCGCTGACAGACACCCGCTATGCGTTTACCCACGATCGCGTGCACGAAGCCGCATTTTCGCTGCTCACCCACGCGCAGACGCTGCGGCTGCACCAGCAGGCGGCCAGTCTGCTGGCCGCATCGGTCGCCCGCGCCAGAGGAAATGAGACGCTTTTCCGGGCGATGCACCATATCGGTCTGGCGACAGCGGCTCCGCTGACGGCCGCGCAGAACCGCCACTACTATCAACTCAGCCTGACGGCGGCGAAGCGCGCGAAAGATACCGGAGACTATGATTCCGCGCTGCGTTATCTCGCCACCGCGCGCCGCGCCGCCGCTGCGCCGCATGACTTCTCGCTGGCGCTGGAAGAGGCCGAGTGTGATTTTCTCAGGGGCGATCTGAACCGCGCGCAGCAGCGCTGCTCCGCGCTGATCGGCATGCCAGGCACGGTGAATCAGAAGGCCGAAGCCGCCTGTCTGTCCGCTGAGATTCATATGCGTCAGTCAGACAATCATCTGGCGCTGGAAACGGCGCTGGCCTGGCTGGCCGTGTTTGGCATTCACTTCAATCGCTATCCTGACCAGCGCGAATGCGACGCCGCCTTCCAGTCCGTCACCCGGCGGCTGGGCGAACAGCCAGAGCAGGTTCTCCGCGCGCTGCCGCTGACGCAGGATCGCGAAAAGGAGTCGGCGCTGAATCTGATGGCCAGCACCATTTTCTCTTCCTCCTACGACTGCCCGCAGCTGCATCTGCTGCTGACCTGCAAAATTATCGAGATGACGCTGGATCACGGCCTGACCGGCGCGTCAGCCTTTGGCCTGGCCTGGTTTAGCGTGCTGATCACCGATCGCTATCAGGCGTATCAGCTGGCGTTCAGGTGTGGGCTACTGGCCACTGAACTGACCCGGCAGCATGACTTTACCCGCTTTAAAGCACGAACCCTGCTGCCGCTCGACCAGGTCGCGATATGGACTCAGCCGCTGGCCAGCGCCATTGGCTTCGCCAGAGAGAGTTTTGAGGTTGCGGTGGCGCATGGCGACAGCTCTTTCGCCTGCCTCGCGCTGCGCCATCAGATGATGAACATGATGGCGCGGGGCGATCATCTGGATGCGTTGCTGATTACGCTTGAGCGTGGGCTGGCCTTTACCCGCAAAGCCTTCTATCCCGACGTGGAAAACGTGCTGATGATGCAGAAGTCGCTGATAATGCATCTGCGAAGTAAAAGCAGCCAGTCCAGCGCGTGGCGGCTCTATCCCTCTACGCTGCCAGACAGCGAGCCAGGCCTGGCCTCCGGTCCGAAAGCGATGGAGCAGTTCTGGTCATGGCTCTATCGCGGTATGGCGCACTTCTATGCGGAAGAGTACCTGGGCGCACTGCACTGTTTTGGTCAGGCCGAGCGGCTGGAGCGCGCCGTGCCGGGCTATATCTATTTGCTGGATCTCTGTTTCTACGGCGCGCTGTCCATATCGCTGCCGCTCGATCACCACGCCTGCGCGCCCGCGTCGGTGCGGGACGTCGAGCGTCGGCTGGAAAAGATCGTCCGCTGGGCGGCGTTAAACCCGGCGCTGTTTGCGGATAAAGCGGCGCTGTTGCAGGCTGAAATCGCGCGCCTTAAGGGCGATACCGCAGCGGCGCTGGCGCAGTATGAAAAAGCCATTGCGCTTTCAGCCAGCGAAGGCTATGCGCATATTAACGCCCTGGCGCACGAACTGGCCGGGCGCTGCGCCAGGGCCGCTCAGCTGACGGTAACGGCGGATACGTTTATGCGCAATGCGATTAAGGGCTGGGACAACTGGGGAGCGACGGCGCGGGCCAGGCGGATTGAAAAGCACTTCCCTCATCTGGCGACGGCGGTGCAGAGCGGATCCAGCTCCTCTTTTCCCCTGGCGCAGGATGCTACCGTGCGCGATCTGGAGAGCATGGTCATCGCCATACGCGCATTGACGGAAGAGATTAATCTGGATCGCCTGATCCATATTCTGATGCGAATGCTGCTGGAGCGCGCGGGCGCGCAGCGCTGTCTGCTGATCCGCATTCTTGACGGCAATATTCCGCAAACCGAAGCCTCGGCGGAAACCAGCGCGGACGGCATCAAGGTCAGGATTGCGTCGAGCAGGCCGCTGGCGACCGATTTGCCGCTGTCGGTGCTTTCCGCCGTTATCCGCACCGGGAAAGAGATCCGCACCGGCAAGCCGGAAGATTACAGTCCTTTCAGTCAGGATCCCTACCTGGTGGCTTCCGGCGCCGCGGTGCTCTGCGTGCCGATGTACAAACAGGCCAGGATGATCGGCGTGCTGTTTCTTGAAAATCAGCTGATGCCGGACGCCTTCACCGACGGGCACTCGCGCATTGTGAATCTGCTTGGCGCGCAGGCGGCCGTTTCGCTGGAAACGGCGCGGCTCTATGCGGAGCTGCTGGAAGAGAACATGCAGCGGCGACGCGTTGAGAAAGAGCTTCGCGACAGCCAGCAGTCGCTGATGCTGGGTGAGAAAATCAGTCACACCGGCACCTGGCACTGGCACCTGGAGCAGGACATGATGCTGCTGTCTGAGGAGTACACCCGTATTCTGGGGCTGCCTGCGGCGCAAAAAAAACTGTCAATGGTCGACTTTATGACGCGCGTCCATCCGGATGACGCGCCCTGCATCAGCGAGCTGATTAAGCAAAGCGTAAGCCAGGGGATACCGATGCAGGCAGAGTTTCGCATCCTGCGCGCCAGCGGGGAGATGCGCTATATCAAGGGCATTGGCGAACCGGTCGCCAGCTGGCCAGCGCTGAAGGAGTATTTCGGCACCATTACCGATATCACCGCCCAGCGCGAATCAGAAGACGCCGCGCGCATCGCCCAGGCGGAACTGGCGCGCGTGACGCGCGTGACGACTGTCGGCCAGTTAACGGCATCTATTGCCCATGAGGTTAACCAGCCATTGATGTCGATCGTGGCCAATGCGGGAGCAGGGCTGCGCTGGCTCAATCGGGGATCCGAGGCGGCCGAACAGGTGCGGCTGAGTTTCGAAGAGATTGTCAGCGAAGGCAAACGGGCCGGGGAGATTATTCATGGTTTGCAGGCGCTGACGCGTAATCACCAGCCGGTTTTCCACAGTGAGAACCTGCATCGAATCGCGCACCAGATTATTTCGCTGTCGCGTAGCGAACTGGAGCGGCATCAGGTTACGGTCGAATACGCTTTTTATGCGGCAAACGCTCAGGTAGTGTGCGACACCATTCAGATTCAGCAGGTGCTGTTAAACCTGATTATTAATGCGCTGGACGCGATGAGCGCTGTGAAGGATCGTCCGCGCCATCTGACGCTTAGCTCGTCCAACCCTGACCCGGAAACCCTCAGGTTCGCCGTCGCTGATACCGGGACCGGGATGAGTGAAACGGTGCTGGAGAAAGTGTTCGAGTCGTTTTATACCACCAAACAGACAGGTATGGGGATGGGGCTGGCGATTAGCCACGGTATTATCAAACGCCATCAGGGAACGCTCTGCGCCGCCAGCCGGGGAGCAGAGGGCAGCGAGTTCTGGTTTACGCTACCGCTGGAAAAACCCCTACTTTAATAACCCCAGCCGCTCGGCGACTCTCGCCAGTTCTGAGACCGAGCGCACGCCCATCTTCTCTATGACCCGGCGCTTGTGCACTTTGGCGGTAATTTCGCTGACGCCCAGCTCAGCGGCAATCTGCTTGTTGAGCAGTCCGCGCGCCGCCAGCAGCATCACCTCCAGCTCTCGTGGTGTCAGAGAGTGATAGCGCTGCGTCGCGTCACGCTTTTCGGCAGCGTAGGCCTGCGCCTCCTCTGAGACCTTCAGCGCGTCGGTGACTGCCGTGATTAACGCATCCGGCTCGACCGGTTTAGTCAGAAACTCCCAGGCGCCGGCTTTCATCGCCTGAACGCTGATCGGGATAGTACCGAACCCGGTCAGGAAAATGGCGGGAAGGGTATAGCCGCGCTGGCTCAGCGCGTGTACCACTTCAAGGCCATTAATACCCGGCATGTTGAGGTCAAGGATTAAGCAGGAAGGCGAGGGGTAGTCCGGCAGGGCTAAAAACGCCTGCGGCGAGGTAAAAGATACCACCGTAAAACCCGCCGAAGTCAGCAGATTGGTTACAGCAGCAATAATGGAGTTGTCATCGTCTAAAAGATAGACAGCATGAACCATATTAACGCTCATTTCACCGGCGCAAAAAGCGCATAACTTATTGAAATAGCAACTTACATTCTTCTAATGACAGCACAAAATCCGCATTGTAATAAATTAATAATATTCGTATATAAATATTAATAACCATGGCGAATTGAGTACGCTGACGCGGCTTAAGCAGGAGCTTTTTTACCGTTTTCGCTGCATATGGCAGGTGTTAACGCCTTCATAGCGACATTTCAAAGTATGGCGAATTTACCAGCAGTCACCGGTTTTCAGATTATCGCCAGCGCGGTAAACCCGCTGGCGCTGTTGGGTAAAAGAGGGCATTCAAGCCTCATTTTCACTTTCGCAGTGAAAGTGTTGCTGTCAGCGGCCGGTTTTTCTCCCTGCGCCTGCGTTCTATGCTGTTATAAACCAACAGCAATCTTATTACTGAGTAAGGAAGAGATATGAAAGCCATTGTCTATAGCCAGAACGGGCTGCCCATCGCCGATCCTCAATCGCTTTATGATACGTCGCTGCCAGAACCGCAGCCGGGTCCGCACGATCTGCTGGTGAAAATCGCCGCCATTGCCGTTAACCCGGTCGATACCAAAGTGCGCAACGGCGCGCCCACTGCCCAGCCTCGCATCCTGGGCTGGGACGCCGTGGGGACGGTAGAGGCGGTAGGCGAGCGCGTAACGCTGTTTAAGCCAGGCGATGAAGTATTTTATGCCGGAGCGATTGATCGCCCAGGTTCCTATGCCGAATACGGCCTGGTGGATGAACGCATCGCCGGACACAAGCCGGCGTCACTGAGCAACGCCGATGCCGCCGCGCTGCCGCTGACCTCGCTGACGGCGTGGGAGCTGCTGTTCGACCGGCTGGAAGTTAAAGAGAACGAAGACGAAGCCCTGCTGATTATCGGCGCGGGCGGAGGCGTTGGCTCGATTCTGACACAGCTGGCCAGCAAACTGACCGGACTGCGCGTTATCGCCACAGCCTCGCGTCCTGAGACGGCTGAGTGGGTACGGGAGCTGGGCGCACACGACGTAATCGATCACTCGAAGCCGCTGACGGAACAGCTGCGCGCGCTCGGCATTAACAGCGTACGTTACGTCGCCAGCCTGACCCACACGGATAAACACTATCAGCAGATTGTCGAAGTGCTGGCGCCGCAGGGGCGTCTGGCGGTGATTGACGATCCGGAGACGCTGGATGCGATGCCGCTGAAACGCAAAGCCATCTCGCTGCACTGGGAGTTGATGTTTACCCGTTCGCTGTTCCAGACGCCGGATATGGCGCGTCAGAATGAGATTCTGGAAAACGTGCGCCGCCTGATTGACGACGGCACGCTACGCACGACCAAAGGCGAACATTTCGGCGCTATCAATGCAGAAAATCTGCGCCGTGCTCATGCGCTTATCGAGAGCAACCGGGCGCGCGGCAAAATTGTGCTGGAGGGATTTTAAGCCGATCGCGGCCACATAAAGCGTCGGCATTGACGCTTAATCCGCACGCTATGCCTGGCGAGTAAGCCAGGCTTTTTACTGCCGCCTGGCCTGATGGTTTTGTACGCGCCCGGCCAGACTGAATAATCTTGTTACTGAAAATAACTCAGGCGCAAAAGCCCGTTTTATCAGCTTCGCCCGGCCAGCCTGCCGCTCCCCGCCTCCCTTATCAGCCTGCTAGCTTTCTATTCCTCTGTTTCCTGCCAGAATTTAACGCAGCGAGAAATGGTTGCGAGACGAAACTTTTTATGGAAAAGACAATGGCATTACGATCGCTTCAGGCGTTATGTCTGGTGAATTTTTTTCTGGCGGACGTGCGGGATGGCTTAGGCCCTTTTTTAGGTATTTTTTTAACCGAGCATCACTGGGGAGCGGATAATATTGGCTGGGTGATGACGGCCGGAGGAGTAGCCGGTCTGGTTGCCACCCTTCCTGCCGGATTGCTTACCGATATGACGCGCTATAAACGGGGCATTTTACTGGCCGGATCGCTGGTTATTACGCTGGCGACGCTGTTGCTCTGGTATTTTCCCGATGCGGGCATTGCCGTTTTTTCGCAGGTCGCCACCGGCCTGGCCGCTGCCTGTATTCCGCCGGTGCTTACCGGGATCACGCTCGGCTTAACCGGGCATGCAGGCTTTGCACGACAGATGGGCAGAAACGAAGCCTTTAATCACGGCGGCAATATGACAGCGGCGGTGATAGCGGGGCTGGCGGTCTGGTACTGGGGCACGGGGGCAGTGTTTATACTGATGACCGCCATGGCGCTCTTTGCCGCTCTGGCGGTGCTTGCTATCCGCAGCGCGGACATTGACGATAACGCCGCACGCGGACTGGGCAAAGAGGACGCCGCACCGGAAATTCCACGCCTGTCGCTTATTGTCCGTCAGCCTGCGCTGCTTATTCTCGGCGTTACGCTTTTACTTTTTCATCTGAGCAATGCCGCTTTGCTGCCGATGCTAAGCATGCGCGTTGCCGCTTCCCACAGCAGTACGCTGCCCGCAGGGGTCTACGCCGCCGCAACGGTGGTTATCTCACAATGCGTGATGATTCCGGTCGCCTTGTTCGCCGCCAGTCGGGCGAATAAGCAGGGCTATCTGCTACTGATTACCGCCGCGCTGTTGATTCTGCCAGTTCGGGCTGCGGTGGCGTCGGCCTTTTCCGGTTCGTTTTCGATGATCCCGGTGCAAATCATGGACGGCGTTGCCGCCGGTTTGCTGGGCGTTGCCGTGCCGGGCTATGTGGTGCAAATTCTCGAAGGCAGCGGACATATCAACGCCGGTCAGGGACTTATCATGCTGCTACAGGGCGGCGGGGCAGCGTTAAGCCCTGCGCTTGCAGGAAATATTGCTGCAAAATACTCATTTGGTATAGCATTCGGCGTCCTGGGGCTGATTGCGCTGTCTGCGCTGTTCGTCTGGGGAGCAGGCAACTATTGTTCAGGGAAAAAGCGGTTGAAGCCGCTGAGCTAATATTTATTACGCAAAACATTTTATGTACGGGAAAGAGGGTATACGGCATGTCTGTCCGGTTTATATTATCGCTTTGGCTGCTGGTTGCGGCCACGTTTATTCCAGCCAGAGCCAGTGAGATTAACCTGTATTCTGTTAATACCGGTTCATTTGTTTATCATCTCATAGGCAACCACGGCCTTTACACGGAAAAGTTTGGCAACGAGTTTTTTTCTGCTGAGCGGCGCTTCTCTGAGGATTCGCCTTACAGCTTTTTAGCCGGAACGCTGAAAAATAGCTATGGACATCGCTGTATTGCGCTGGGTGTTCGCCGGGACTGGACCACGCAGTCACCCTGGACATTTAAGGGCGTGTATGGCTATACCGGTGAATTTTTTGCCGACGCCTTTAGTCACTGTGGGGATGAGGGCGTTTATCACTCATTTAAAAACGCGACGGGTGTGGGCTTCGCTCCCTATATTTATCATGCCGTTCAGTATAATTTTACGGACTATTTTGGCGTAGAAAGCGGCATTATTTTTCCTACAGTATTTGTTATCAGCGTGCAGTGGAGTTTCAGGTAAACGCAAGGCAGCGCGCAGAAACCGCTTATTACTTTTAACCATAAAGCCTGACTAACCCTTTGTTATACAAGGCGAGTCAGGCTGATGCATTCTCAATTCCGGTTAAAGCGCAGCGTTACGCCGCTTTTGTCGTCATTCCTTTCAGCGTGCCGAACGCCATTTCTGCCAGAGGCGACTTTTGCTGCCTGCTTTCTTCAAAGAGGCAGGTCGAATTGTGCATTTTTCTAACGTGCCGGCATTTTGAATGATATTAAAATATTTCCAATAAAAGCGAGGCAGGATGCTTCGCTTATTTGTTGTAGTTACCGACATGGAATGTATTGACAGTGTTAAAGGGATCTCAATGAGTTAACCGGCTTTCGCTGTGATTATAATAAAAATAATCTAATGCCGGGAAGGGGTTTTTTTTACGCCTCGCTATTTTTTAAAGTAATAACAAATGTGTCGTCAGATGACGAAAAGTAAATGATTAGCTTTGCCAGGTGAGACATTTGCTATGAAGCCAGTTAAATATTGTAAAGGTGAATTATGAGATGCTCTACACTTTAAGCTCAATCAAGATGTTTGATTGATGAAGCAGTATCAACAAGAAGGTTGCGATACTAATTTTTTAAGTCGCAATCTTCAAACCTGATCGCTTATAAGAGGAGAACATCATGAAAGCAGTTGTTTATAATGGACCCTTTGATGTGTCGGTAAAAGATGTTCCGGATCCTAAAATTGTTCGCCCAACCGATGTGATTGTCCGCATTACTACGACTAACATCTGCGGCTCCGATCTGCATATGTACGAAGGCCGCACCAGCTTCGAGCAGGGCCGCATATTCGGCCATGAAAATCTGGGGCAGGTTATCGAAGTCGGCGGCGCCGTCGAGAGAATCAAAGTCGGTGATTATGTCTGCCTGCCATTTAACGTTGGCTGCGGATTCTGTGAAAATTGCGAAAGAGGGTTGACCGGTTATTGTCTGACGGCGAACCCAGGCGCCGCAGGCGCCGCCTATGGTTTCGCTGATATGGGCGAGTGGGATGGTGGGCAGGCGGAACTCCTTCGCGTTCCCTTTGCTGACTTTAACTGTCTGGTGCTGCCGCCGGACGCGGTTGAGAAGGAAGAGCATTACGTCATGCTTTCCGACATCTTCCCGACCGGATGGCATGCCACTGAACTGGCAGGATTGCGCCCCGGAGAGAGTGTTGCTATCTATGGCGCCGGCCCGGTGGGGCTAATGGCTACGCATTCAGCCATGATTAAGGGCGCTTCACAGGTGTTTGTCGTCGATACCCATCCAGACCGACTGGCGTTAGCCGAGAAACTTGGTGCGGTGGCCATTAATGCGGTTGGTGATGAAGCGGTAAATAAAATCATGGAGTTAACCGATGGGCGCGGCACGGATTGCGGTTGCGAATGCGTGGGTTATCAGTGTTGTAATAAACACGGCCACGAGGATAACTCCGCCACGCTCAATAGCCTTGTCGCCTCGACAAAAGCGACGGGCAGTATTGGCGCGGTGGGCGTTTTCGTTCCACAGGACCCTGGCGGGGCAACCGATCTGGCTAAAGAGGGTAAAGTGCCTTTCGACTTTGGCAGTTTCTGGTTTAAAGGACAGTCGATCAAAACCGGCCAGTGCAACGTTAAAGCCTATAACCGCCAGCTGGCCAGACTGATCCATCAGGGCAGAGCGCATCCGGGACAGATTATCTCGCATCGTCTCCAGCTAGCGGAAGCGCCTGAGGGATATAAGCACTTTGACAATCGCGATGACGGATGGACAAAAGTCATTTTGAAACCCTGAGTGGTGAACAACTAAAGCTACATTCAGACTCCGGGTATCGGTTAAAGGGCCTCGTTTGGGTGTAGCTTTATGCAATCGCTGCCTGAATAGGGCCGGGCTGCACTGATGCGCTTCTTCTGCTGAATAAGATGAATTTTTACTGAAACAGGTTTCAGCGTCCGCTCTTCCTTCACGGCGAACCTTGCTCCTTACGCATAACTGCGAAGCGCCTGATGTGTCACGCCAGTCTATGCCTGCATCGTGAAAAACGCCTCTGAAGATTTCTGCACGGTTGCATGGTTATGTACTGTTAACTGATCTCTGCAGATTAGTACATGCCGATGTTAGCAACGTCCGCTTTGAGCGAAAAGCGGACTGTAAGTGCCTGTTGAGAACACACGAGCTTAACAATCAAAGCATCAGTTTGTGAGCATTAAGCTATATAGATATTACCTCATTCAGACATCTCATACGCGAGCCTGACTGCGGCATAAGCACTCTTTTTTAAACCGCTTTAATTTGCATGAGGCATTTTTGTATATAAACTCATCAGCCACATTTAATTACCAAAAAAAATCATTTGCAGCAGGTAAATATTGTGGCCGAAGTGATTATATGAGAGATTATCTCTGCCATGCATCTTTTACAGGAGTCTAATTTAAACGTTTTTTCGCTCGGACTTTGTCCGTTCGTTTAAAAGTAGCATTTCTGTATAGTGACTGGCATGGCTATATGATGAGGGTTTTCTTAAGCCTGCCCTACCTGATAAAGAGGAAAAAGTGACTGACAGAATAAGATTCAAAACTGTTAATATTCGATTGTGTTTAATTTCTGCAAGCCTGCTCATTTCTGTAAAAGGTTTTGCTGCAGGACTGGACACGCTCCGCCCCGGCAATAACAACATCGGGGTTGAAAACAGAAGCGTCCGAATTGACTCAGGTCCAGAGTTCAACAGTAATACAGGCCAGTCTGTGGCGTGCAGGAGGACAGAACTCGAGCAGGAGCGAGCTTTACTGGAAGTGCAGGCCAGCGGAGCTGTAGACGTGAATGTCAGGCCGGTTTTTTATCTGCGCAAAGAGGTGATTGACAAAGAAATCGAGCGTTTACGCTAAATATGCAGGCTCTATGGGGATACTGTACAGTATGTGGGAAGAGCCTTATCCTCAGCAGTCCAGCGGAACCCCTTCAGCACAGCTTTTATCTTGCCTTCCAGCCAGAACTCTGCATTTCCACCACTAACATGACGCAGTCTCTTATGTAATCCCGTATCACATTCGACGAAACCTTACTTACCAAAATCAACTCCGTGACTCAGTTTCCTGTTATTTCATGATAAGGCTTAGTATGCTGTCATTGCTACTTTTTATGTTATTGATACAAACTGACACGCAATAAAGAAATATTTGATGTAAAATTGTGCCAGAGCGGTTAGTTCGATTGTGCTGACAGAGGTAAACGATGGCGGAACGAGACGACATTTTTGATGAAATTATTGACCGGGCTAATTCCCCGTCTATTAAGTGGGGACGGTATCAGAAAGAAAAAGTCATTTCACTCGGTACAGCTGATATGGATTTTCATTCCCCGTCTTGTGTCCGGAATGCCTTAATAAAAAAGGCGGAGAGCGGTATTTATGCTTATGAATACAAGACGGACGACTATTATCAGTCGGTTATAAACTGGTTCAGTGAACATCATCAGTGGAAGATTAAAGCTGACTGGCTGACGAACTGCCCCGGCATGTGGGCCATGCTCTCTCTCTGTTTGCGGGCCTACACCCGGCCTGGCGACGGCGTTCTGATCCATGCTCCTCATTTTCATCCCGTCATCAGCGTCATTGAAGGTGCGGAGCGCAAGGTCGTTACGCAGGCCCTGTCTTTCGACGGGGTCAGATACAGCTTCGATCTCGCTGCCTTCGAAGAAAAGATAGTTTCAGAAGACGTGAAACTGTTTTTCCTTGTAAACCCACATAATCCTACCGGCTTGTTATTCAGCCGGGCAGAGTTATCAGGTATCGCAGAAGTCTGTGGCAGACATGGTGTTCTGGTTGTATCAGATGAAATTAACAGCTATCTGACATACGGTCATGCGGTTTTTGTCCCCTATGGCAGCGTTTCTTCTGAAAGCAGCCTTAACTCCGTTACGCTCACATCGCCGTCTAAAGCCTTTAACCTGCAGGGGCTGACGTATGCTATCGGTATCATTCCTGATCGAGCAAAGTGGGATAAGCTGGAAAAGATAAGGTCTGGTTTGGACTTTGACTTTGCCACCAACATTTTCAGCGTCGCGGCCACAACTGCCGCTTACCGGGACGGAGCAGAGTGGCTTACCCGCCTCAACGGCTATCTGCAGGCAAACCTGGATTTTATGGATAATTACTTCAGGACAAACCTGCCCCAGGTAAAGCTCATCAGACCTGGCGGTGGCTACATAGCCTGGCTGGACTTCAGGGCATTTCAGCTCACGCCAGATGCTCTCAGGCATACTATTCTCGACAAAGCCCAGGTAGGCCTGACATGGGGCGAAACGTTTGGTAAAGAGGGTGATGGGTTTGAGCGCATTAACTTCGCCTGCCCAAGAGAAACCCTGCACGAAGGTCTGGAACGGTTGAAAAGCGCTTTTTCCTGACGCTGATTTATCGCGCTGGATGGGCCAGGTGCGTGACGTTCAGGACGCCCGTAGCTGTCGTGGCGTAAGACTGAATTTACCTGAACGCTCGCTCTCTTCACAAAATGAAGCCTGAAAACGTGCTGGCTGATATTATTTGCTTTTGCAGCCAGCGCAACAATCAGGATATGACCGATTTAAATTTTACCGGCACGATGCAACTCTTTGTCAGGACCGTTCTGCTGGGAAGCTTTTCCGCAGCGGCCCGTGAAGCAGGCATCTCTGCTTCTACCGTCACGCGCAAAATCAGCGCTATAGAAAAGCACCTCAAAGTAGCGCTGTTTCACCGGTCAACCCACGAAATAACCTTAACCGAAGCAGGATACCTTTACTTTGAAAGAGTAACGGCCATCCTGAGCGATATTGATGATGCACATCGCGCTGTCTCCGCGCTTGATGCTGAACCAAGCGGTCAGGTTAAGTTGACCGCACCGGTTGCGTTTGGACGAATATACCTTGCGCCCTTAATCCCGCAGTTTCTCAAAATTTACCCGTCCATACAGCTCGACGTCAGGCTCACTGATAACCATAACGATCTGGTCAGGGGCGGATTTGATCTGGATATTCATGAGGGTGAAAACTATATCAATGACCTGGTCGTACATCCTCTGTCCCGAAATGACAGCGTGCTGTGCGCCACGCCGGAATATTTATCCCTGAACGGGCATCCTCAAAAGCCGGCAGATTTGTCTGCCCATAATTGTCTGCAATATATCCATCCCGAGGCAGAAACGCAGTGGCGTTTCAGAAAACATCAGAGTCGTTTCAGCCACCTTCCCAGAGGAACATTACAGTCGGATCATACTGAGCTGCTGCTCAGCGCTGTCCTGGAAGGAACCGGCATCGCAGAATTTGAGATCTGGCTTGTGCGTGATTTTATCCGGCAGGGAGCGCTTAAAATCGTGCTCCCCGATTATGAATTTAAAAACGACCTGACCGGGAAGTTTATTTATCTTGCTCACCTGCCGAACAGAAGGCAGTCAGCCAAAGTCAGGGTACTTAAAAGCTTTCTGGCTGATCGGCTTAGCCGCGTAGGGATGCTCACAGAAAGTGAAATACAGTCCCTGCGCGACAAAGCCAGAGCGTCATGAACGACGTAACGTAAACGGAAACTCGCGGTGTCCGGTCGTTTCGGACATGGTGTTAACCATCGCAGGATGGTGAAAGTGGTTCAGCGCTAAAGCCTGCTTATCGCTTAAAAAACCCAGCCTGAGCAACGCTTCGCATATGACGGAATACATCGCATCAATGTTTCCATCTTCAAGCTTGAAAGCAATGCCGACAGCCCCTTTTGCGCCGGCTTTACGCGTTGCGTCACTTTCCCGCAGCGCAATACCATAGCAGGCGTCAGCGCCCAGCTTTCCGACCAGCTGGCCTTCACAGATGCTCATCAGCTCCGTACAGAACCGGCCCTCTCCACCAACAAGCTCCGGATAAGAGGACATGGCCCTGAATATTCTTGCATAAAGCGCTGCTCTTTTGTCGGCTGGATCGGGATGCGCATCCTTGTCAGCACAGGAAGCAAGCGTGGCATAAGAAAAAGCAAGCCTGTCCAGAGAAAAGGCCGGGGCAGGCAGATTACACCCGTCCGTGGCCCAGGCGACGTCGGTTTCATCAAGCTTACATATATCGGATACCACATCTCTGACCCGTCTCTGCATAACGTGTTCAGGAAGATGATAATTATCCGTTGATCCGGTCAGTGACACCGCTCCTGCCAGCATGCCAATGTGCTTTCCTGAACAGTTATTACACAGAGCTGTAGGAGCATAGTCTGTTTTTATCCAGGCCCGGTTTACGACGTCCGACAGGGCCGGATGCCCTCCGCACTGCATGTCTGATTCAGCAAGGCCTGTACGACAAAGAAGACTTTTTGCCAGAGTAAGATGTTGCTGTTCGCTGCTGTGGGAGGCGCACATCAGGGCAATTTCCGCGTCACTGAACGCATACTGCTCTGCGGCACCGGATTCGAGGATAGCCAGCGTCTGCATGGGTTTAGCAGCGGAACGGGCGAGTGTTTTTCTGTGGGGATCCCCCAGGTAAAACAAAATATTTCCGTCTGCATCCGTGACGCAGATATGGGCCTGATGGGTATTCTCAACGGAAGCACCACGATAAGTGATCATGGCCGTATTGTCGTAATCTCGCATAGTAAACCCGTTTCAGTTCGAATTAGCTGAAATTATATCGTTCTGAAAAACAGACTGAAGAACAAGAAATTGAAAATGCTTTTGCGCTTAGTGCAAAGCCGCTCGCGGGCCTGCCATTATTGACCGTGCGGTATAAGGCACGAACCGGCTTCCGCCTCCCCTTAAAGACGCACACATGTCGCCCCTGGGAAAAGTTATGTATGAAAACAGGCAGTAAACATACTTTCACGTTGCTGCTCGTAGCGTGGGATCCGAAGCCCGGAAGTCGTTCCTTCCGGGCTAAGGCCCGCTTGCAGTTCAGCACGGTAAAAAGTTAAATACATGAGCGGGAAAAGAGATTTTCAGGTTTAAATTGTAAGCACAATCGGGATTGCTTAGAAAATGTCAAATAAGGCTCTGGTTTACAGACGTTTCGGTGCGCCTGAAAGCGTTTTGTATATTGAGGAAGGAACAAAAGCAAAACTTGCAGAGGGCATGATCAGGGTAAAAATGCTCTGTGCGCCCGTTAATGCTTCAGACCTGATACCCATGACAGGCGCTTATCAGCATCGCATAGCGCTCCCACAGGTCGCCGGATATGAAGGAACCGGAGTAGTGACGGATGCGCCATCGGCATACCGATACCTGCTTTCCCGGCAGGTACTGGCCTTGAGGGGAGAAGGCACCTGGCAAAATTATGTCGATGTTCCTGCCGCTCTAGCCATCATTGTGCCTGAGAATACTGAAGCGACGCTGGCCGCACGGGCTTATATCAATCCTCTGGCTGCAAAGCTGATGATTAGCCACTTAACGCCGGCAGGTAAACACGTTCTCCTGACGGCCGCCGGTAGTGACTGTGCCATGTTGTTAGGTCAGTGGGCTATCCGTGCCGGAGCGCTATCGGTTACCGGCATTCATCGTTCTCCTGCCCATTCATCACGGCTGGCACAGTGTGGCATCACACCGGTTCAGGAAACTGACCACGACGCTGTCCGTCACTATGCAGCCCGGGCTGAGGTGGTTTACGATGCCACCGGAGGAACGCTGGCAGAAAATATCCTTGAGGAAATGCCAGTCACAGGTCTCTTTATCAGCTATGGCCTTCTTTCCGGCCAGCCATTTCGTGCAAAAAACTCTCTGCCGAGGATTCACTGGTTTCATGTGCGGCACTATCTTTCACAGCTCGGTATAGATGGCTGGCAGCAGATGTTCAGGGAAATATGGCGACAGTTGTCTGAAACAGAAACAAGCGAGGCTAGTGTTTTTGATTTTGAAAACTGGGAAAATGCAATTAAACATTACCATTTGGCAGGCAGATTAAACAAGCCAGTTATTCAATTTGCATCAGTTAGTTAGTAATTAGGTTGTGGTTTTTGGAGCATTTGTTTATTAACTACAGCCTTAATTACTCTTTCCAACAGTCATTCTATTTCCCCGCTTTTCAATTTGTCTTTAAGTTATTAATTTACAATGTCCGCTTCTGGCACAGAGCAGACATACACGAAAGGCAAGGCCCGCTATGAGCGAAAAGCGGACCTTGTTCATGCTTATGCCTCAGAACAGGAAGCTCTGCTACAGAGCGTACTTTATTGATATGCTATCGGAACACGCAAATCAGGAGGAAATTCATGGACAAGAACACACTGGTGACTCTCTTAAAATTCAAGCGCTGGATTGATGCTGAAACGCTAAAAGCAGTTAAAGGTATCAGCGAATCTGCTTATGCAGAAAAGCGTCATCTGATGCTAAGACTGATGAACCATATTCATGTGGTCGACATGATTTTTAGAGCAAATATTTCGGGTCAGCAGCATGGTTACACTGCCCTGAATACCCCTGAAACACCCTCGGTAGAGGAGCTTGAGGTCAAAATGGATGACTGTACAAACTGGTATATTCAGCGCGTCAGCTCAATGGCTCCGGCCGATTTAGGAGAAACTATCAAGTTCAGTTTTGTCGATGGTGGCGAGGGAGAAATGACAGCCACAGACATGCTAAATCATATGCTTTTTCATGGAACCTACCACCGTGGGGCAGTAGGCTGGTTAATTTCAGAGTGCGGAGGTGTTCCTCCGAAAGATGTGCTGACAGTTTTTCTAAGGGATCATCATCACTGACAGCTATGTTCTTCTGCTAATCATCTGTCTGGCGGCTTCGATGGCCGCTTTGGCGATAAGCCGACCTTAACGACCCAGGATGGCGATAAATCTGGATTAAAAATTTGAGGAGACAATGCTTAGAGCTTTCTAAAAGTGTGGCGGGATTGCCGGCATACACGTCTTTTACCCGCACGGGCTTAGTCACCACGCTACCTGCACCCGTCACCGCATCACTGCAAATTTCCGTTGTCCATTCCCTACAGTTACCGCATTACCTAATACGACAGGTATCCAGCTTTAGGCAGAAGCATCAGGGCCGCCACTCCTGAAAAGGTCGTTAGCAAAGGTTACGTCAGCAGTCCTTGCCTAAGGTAACATTCTCACAGATGAAAGCTTGAGATTGCACTCTGGTTCCGTCGCCAATAACGCATCCCTTATTTCGATATGACTAATGAATCAGTGTGTTTGTTCTGTATGTGTCAGCAGGCCGATCAAATGCGGAATGTTTTCGGTTGATGCGATCAATGCCCGGAACACGACATGCGAAGTACCTGACCAGCGAAGCGGTAAGTCGGTTTTCAACATATTTTTGCTGTGGCAGAATTTGTGTGCTGCCTGAGGCGAGTGCAAATGCAGACCGGGTGGGCAGCAGTATGCAGATGGGGCTGCAAACGGGATTTATACGTCCAGCAGGTGCCCGGAATTCATGTTCTGGTGGACAATTTTAATTTTCATGTGGCCGGGTAATCCGTCGTTCAGGCGCGTAACGAACCACTCATTACAAGTATGTCGGTGTCATCACGCCGCGCCAACAGAGATTCTGAATGAACCAACACTTAGACGCAGCAGACGGTATCCGCCGTAAAGTAGCTCCCCGAACAGCACGAAAACATAAGGCTGAATTTGGTCAGTTTATGACCCCTGCGAGCGTGGCCCGCTTTATGGCATCCTTATTCCCGCCCAGTACCCAGCAGGTGTGCCGTTTATTAGATGCTGGTGCGGGTGTCGGTGCCTTGTCTAGCGCCTTTCTGGATCGCTGGGTGTCGGGCGGTTTTAGTTTCGAATCCGTCGAAGCTACAGCTTACGAGATTGACACTAACCTGCTTAGCCACCTTGCACAGCAACTGAATAAATACGAGCACGTAATGCCTCGCATTATCGCGGGAGATTACATTGAACAAGCTACCGCTGACGGTCTTCATGTACGAGGATATACCCATGCCATCCTCAATCCCCCCTACAAGAAGATCAACAGTATATCGGCTCACCGGCTGGCTTTGCGCAGTGTCGGCATTGAGACGGTGAATCTGTATTCCGCCTTTGTTGCGCTGGCCGTGGGCGAGGCGGCACCC